>NZ_JAHLCL010000003.1:143085-144062 GCF_029268935.1 Burkholderia semiarida
GCACGCCCGCCTCCCACAGCATCGCCTGCGTCGCCAGCCCCACCTGCGAGAACAGCCGCTCGGAGCCGCAGCCCGGGAAGTAGAACACCGCTTCCGAATCGACAGTCGTCGATTTCGGGTTGCGGATGATCGGCACGATCTTGTTGTCCTCGATGTCCAGCAGCGCGCGCGCCGTCTTCTTCGGCAGGTTGCCCGGCATCTTCTTGTTCACGAAGTGGATCACCTGCTCGACCGCCGGCGGCTTGCCGGTCGTCGCCGGCGGGTGCTGCGTCTGCTTCGTCACGACCTTCTTGAGCATGTCGTTCGCGAAGCGCTGCACCTTGTAGCCCACCCCCATCAGCCGCCGGCGCCGCCGCGTCGCCCGCCACCACCGGAATCGCACGCAGCTTCGCCGCGCCCTTGCGGATCTCCTCTTCCTTGCGGAAGCGCACCTGCGTCGAGATGTCCGGCCGCGTGACCGCCAGCGTGCCCGATTCGCCGCAGCAGCGATCGTTCTTCTCGATCTTGTAGCCGTCCTTCTCCGAACCCATCAGCTCGTTGACCAGCTTCACCGGGTCCATCGTCTTGATCGGCGTGTGGCACGGGTCGTGGTACATGTAGCGCGTGCCCGTCACGCCGTCGAGCTTCATCCCCTTCTCCAGCAGGAACTCGTGGATGTCGATGATCCGGCAGCCCGGGAAGATCTTGTCGAATTCGTAGCCCGCGAGCTGGTCGTAGCACGTGCCGCACGACACCACCACCGTCTTGATGTCCAGGTAGTTCAGCGTGTTCGCCACCCGGTGGAACAGCACGCGGTTGTCCGTCACGATCTTCTCGGCCTTGTCGTACTGGCCCGAGCCGCGCTGCGGATAGCCGCAGCACAGGTAGCCCGGCGGCAGCACCGTCTGCACGCCCGCCTCCCACAGCATCGCCTGCGTCGCCAGCCCCACCTGCGAGAACAGCCGCTCGGAGCCGCAGCCCGGGAAGTAGAACACCGC
>NZ_JAHLCL010000003.1:144162-145475 GCF_029268935.1 Burkholderia semiarida
GTCGTCGCCGGCGGGTGCTGCGTCTGCTTCGTCACGACCTTCTTGAGCATGTCGTTCGCGAAGCGCTGCACCTTGTAGCCCACCCCCATCATCACGCCGCGCGCGACGTTGATCGTCTGCGGATTGGTCGCGTTCAGGAAGAACATGCCCGCCGCGTTGCCCGCGTTGAACTTCTTCTTGCCCATCTTGCGCAACAGGTTGCGCATGTTCATCGTCACGTCGCCGAAGTCGATCTTCACCGGGCACGGCGTCGCGCACTTGTGGCACACCGTGCAGTGGTCGGCCACGTCGTTGAACTCGTCCCAGTGCTTGATCGACACGCCGCGGCGCGTCTGCTCCTCGTACAGGAACGCCTCGACCAGCAGCGACGTCGCGAGGATCTTGTTGCGCGGGCTGTACAGCAGGTTCGCGCGCGGCACGTGCGTCGCGCACACCGGCTTGCACTTGCCGCAGCGCAGGCAGTCCTTCACCGAATCGGCGATCGCGCCGATGTCGGACTGCTGCATGATCAGCGACTCGTAGCCCATCAGCCCGAAGCTCGGCGTGTACGCATTGCGCAGATCGGCGCCCTCGAGCAGCTTGCCCTTGTTGAAGCGGCCGTTCGGGTCCACAGCCCATCAGCCCGAAGCTCGGCGTGTACGCATTGCGCAGATCGGCGCCCTCGAGCAGCTTGCCCTTGTTGAAGCGGCCGTTCGGGTCCACGCGCTGCTTGTACGCGCGGAATTCGGCGATCTCGTCCTCGGTCAGGAACTCGAGCTTCGTGATGCCGATCCCGTGTTCCCCGGAAATCACGCCGTCGAGCGAGCGCGCGAGCGTCATGATCCGCGCGACGGCCGCGTGCGCGTCCTGCAGCATCTCGTAGTTGTCGGAGTCCGGAAATCACGCCGTCGAGCGAGCGCGCGAGCGTCATGATCCGCGCGACGGCCGCGTGCGCGTCCTGCAGCATCTCGTAGTTGTCGGAGTTGACCGGGATGTTCGTGTGCACGTTGCCGTCGCCCGCGTGCATGTGCAGCGCGACGAACACGCGCGCGCGCAGCACGCGCTTGTGGATCGCCTGCGCTTCGTCGAGGATCGGCTTGAACGCGCCGCCGTTGAAGATCGCGCGCAGTTCCGCGCGGATCTCCTGCTTCCACGAGATGCGCACCGTGCGGTCCTGCGTGACGTGGAACACGGTCGCGCCCGGCTGCTCGTCCGCGCGGTCGGCGAACTTCTCCGCGAGCGCCTCGTAGCCGAGCTGCACCAGGTAGTGCTGCGCCTCGCGCAGCGGCTGGTCGAGCCGGTCGCGCACGAATTCCCAGCGCGCGCGCACGCGC
>NZ_JAHLCL010000003.1:145575-146086 GCF_029268935.1 Burkholderia semiarida
AGCCCATCAGCCCGAAGCTCGGCGTGTACGCATTGCGCAGATCGGCGCCCTCGAGCAGCTTGCCCTTGTTGAAGCGGCCGTTCGGGTCCACACGCTGCTTGTACGCGCGGAATTCGGCGATCTCGTCCTCGGTCAGGAACTCGAGCTTCGTGATGCCGATCCCGTGCTCGCCGGAAATCACGCCGTCGAGCGAGCGCGCGAGCGTCATGATCCGCGCGACGGCCGCGTGCGCGTCCTGCAGCATCTCGTAGTTGTCGGAGTTGAACGCGTTCGTGTGCTTCGCGATCGCCGCCGTGCGGCTGCGGTCCAGCCAGAAGCGCTTGCGCGCCTCCGCGCTGACCGCGACGAAGCCCTCGCCGCTCTTGCCGTTCGCCATCCGGATCACTTCGGACGTCGCGTGCGCGACCGCGTCGGCGTCGGCGCCGACGATGTCGCCGATCAGCACCATCTTCGGGAACGCATTGCGCTTGCTCTTGGTCGCGTAGCCGACCGCGCGCAGGTAGCGCTCGTC
>NZ_JAHLCL010000003.1:146186-146369 GCF_029268935.1 Burkholderia semiarida
GCATCTTGTGCAGCACCCAGCGCGCGGACGTGATCAGCCCGTCGCAGCCTTCCTTCTGCACGCCCGGCAGGCCGGCGAGGAACTTGTCGGTCACGTCCTTGCCGAGCCCTTCCTTGCGAAAGCGCCGGCCTTCGATCTCGAGCATCTCGGTCTTCAGCAGCTTCTCGCCCGGCGCATACGCGC
>NZ_JAHLCL010000003.1:146469-146835 GCF_029268935.1 Burkholderia semiarida
CGGTCTTCAGCAGCTTCTCGCCCGGCGCATACGCGCCGTCGAACCACTTCAGCTCGAAGCGCGCGACCGCGATGTCGTGGATCTTGCCCTGGTTGTGCTCGTGGCGCGTGACTTCGAGCCAGTTGCCGTCCGGGTCGACCATCCGCCACCACGCCAGGTTGTCGAGCGCGGTGCCCCACAGCATCTTGCCGCCCGCGTTCATCGCGACGTTGCCGCCGATGCACGAGGCGTCGAGCGAGGTCGGATCGACCGCGAACACGTAGCCGGCCGCTTCGGCCGCTTCGGTCACGCGGCGCGTGACGACGCCCGCGCCGGAGAAGATCGTCGGCACCTTGTGCGCGACGCCCGGCAGCTCGGTGAGCTCGA
>NZ_JAHLCL010000003.1:146935-678816 GCF_029268935.1 Burkholderia semiarida
CTCGTAGCCGAGCTGCACCAGGTAGTGCTGCGCCTCGCGCAGCGGCTGGTCGAGCCGGTCGCGCACGAATTCCCAGCGCGCGCGCACGCGCTTGAGCAGCTCCAGCGCCTGCTGCACGCGGTCCTCCAGCAGTTCCGCGCTCGGGATCTCGTTCGCGTCGTCGGTCTTGCCGAGCGGCAGGTTGCCGCCACGGAAGAACGCCTCGAGCGCGTCGACCAGCTGCAGCTTGTTCTTCAGCGACAGCTCGATGTTGATCCGCTCGATGCCGTCGGTGTACTCGCCCATCCGGTTCAGCGGGATCACGACGTCCTCGTTGATCTTGAACGCGTTCGTGTGCTTCGCGATCGCCGCCGTGCGGCTGCGGTCCAGCCAGAAGCGCTTGCGCGCCTCCGCGCTGACCGCGACGAAGCCTTCGCCGCTCTTGCCGTTCGCCATCCGGATCACTTCGGACGTCGCGTGCGCGACCGCGTCGGCGTCGTCGCCGACGATGTCGCCGATCAGCACCATCTTCGGGAACGCATTGCGCTTGCTCTTGGTCGCGTAGCCGACCGCGCGCAGGTAGCGCTCGTCGAGGTGCTCGAGGCCCGCGAGGATCGCGCCGCCCTGCTTCGACGTCTCGAACAGGTAGTCCTTGATCTCGACGATGCTCGGGATCGCCTCGCGCGCCTGGCCGAAGAATTCGAGGCAGACGGTGCGCGTGTGCGCGGGCATCTTGTGCAGCACCCAGCGCGCGGACGTGATCAGCCCGTCGCAGCCTTCCTTCTGCACGCCCGGCAGGCCGGCGAGGAACTTGTCGGTGACGTCCTTGCCGAGCCCTTCCTTGCGAAAGCGCCGGCCTTCGATCTCGAGCATCTCGGTCTTCAGCAGCTTCTCGCCCGGCGCATACGCGCCGTCGAACCACTTCAGCTCGAAGCGCGCGACCGCGATGTCGTGGATCTTGCCCTGATTGTGCTCGTGGCGCGTGACTTCGAGCCAGTTGCCGTCCGGGTCGACCATCCGCCACCACGCCAGGTTGTCGAGCGCGGTGCCCCACAGCACGGCCTTCTTGCCGCCCGCGTTCATCGCGACGTTGCCGCCGATGCACGAGGCGTCGAGCGAGGTCGGATCGACCGCGAACACGTAGCCGGCCGCTTCCGCCGCTTCGGTCACGCGGCGCGTGACGACGCCCGCGCCGGAGAAGATCGTCGGCACCTTGTGCGCGACGCCCGGCAGCTCGGTGAGCTCGACCGCGCCGAGCTGTTCGAGCTTCTCGGTGTTGATCACCGCGGAGAACGGCGTGAGCGGCACCGCGCCGCCCGTGTAGCCGGTGCCGCCGCCGCGCGGGATCACGGTCAGGCCGAGCTCGAAGCACGCCTTGATCAGCGCGGCGATCTCGGCTTCGGTGTCGGGCGTCAGCACGACGAACGGGTATTCGACGCGCCAGTCGGTCGCGTCGGTCACGTGCGACACGCGCGACAGCCCGTCGAAGCGGATGTTGTCCTTCTGCGTGCAGCGGCCAAGCGCCTTGGTCGCGCGGCGACGCAGCTCGGCCATCTTGTCGAATTCGTCGGCGAATTCGTCGACCGCGCGCTGCGCTGCCGCTTCCAGCATCTCGACGCGCGATGCGCGTTCGCGGCCGGCGGCGTCGCGGTGCTCGGTGAGATCGGCGCTACGGCGCTTGCCGATTTCGGTCAGGCGGTGGTTCAGCGCCTCGATCAGCAGCGCGCGGCGCTTCGGGTTGTCGAGCAGGTCGTCCTGCAAGTACGGGTTGCGACGCACGACCCAGATGTCGCCGAGCACTTCGTACAGCATCCGTGCGGAACGGCCCGTGCGGCGTTCCGCACGCAGTTCGTCGAGCACCGACCACGCCTCTTCGCCGAGCAGGCGGATCACGATCTCGCGATCCGAGAAGGACGTGTAGTTGTAGGGGATCTCGCGCAAGCGGGGCGCGGGGTCGGCGGCGACGGCGGCGGCCGCGCCATGCGGATCGAAAACTTGTGGTGCGTTCATGTTCGGACGACTCGGAGGGCCGATATCCCGTGCACGGGCGTCGGCAAGCGCGTGGGCGCAATCTTGGGGAAATCTGTTCTGTTACCAGGCGCGCGGCTGTCCTTCATGGGGCCGGAGCGGGCGACTCGCCCCTCCTGGCCGGCGACAGGGCCTGGCGGCACTCGGGACCATCAGCACGATCGCGCGCGGCGCGCATGCCGTTCGGCCGCGGGGCTGGCTGCGCGCGGCGTCGGCTTCAACGGTGCGATCCGAGGGTGCCTCTGCATCTTCCGAATCCTTGATTCAAAACGGAATTCTAACCCATGATCGCGCCGCCCGTGACACGCCGGACAGGTCGTGGGGCTATCGCCACGAGCCGCGCCGGGCGGGGTTCGGCACGATTTCGTGCGACCATTCGCCGTCCGTCCGGTCGGTAACCATGCGGTTAAACCGGTAAAAAGCGGCGCGCGGCGCCCCGCCCGTATGCGCAGGTCACCGCCACGACCGCCCGCCCGGCATGCCGCTTGCGTGCGGGCCGACCCTTGGCGCTATCATTGACCCTTTACCGTCTGCATCCGCACTGCACGCGAGCGCCCATGGCATCCCACGATTACCTGAAGAAAATCCTCACCGCGCGCGTCTACGACGTCGCGATCGAGACGGAACTCGAACCGGCCCGCAATCTGTCGACCCGGCTGCGCAACGCCGTTTACCTGAAGCGCGAGGACAACCAGCCGGTGTTCTCGTTCAAGCTGCGCGGCGCGTACAACAAGATGGCGCACATTCCGGCGGACGCGCTCGCGCGCGGCGTGATTACCGCGTCGGCCGGCAACCACGCGCAGGGCGTCGCGTTCTCGGCGGCGCGGATGGGCATCAAGGCCGTGATCGTCGTGCCGGTCACGACGCCGCAGGTGAAGGTCGATGCGGTGCGCGCGCACGGCGGCCCGAGCGTCGAGGTGATCCAGGCGGGCGAATCGTACAGCGATGCGTACGCGCACGCGGTCAAGGTCCAGCAGGAGCGCGACCTCACGTTCGTCCACCCGTTCGACGATCCGTACGTGATCGCCGGCCAGGGCACGATCGCGATGGAAATCCTGCGCCAGCACCAGGGCCCGATCCACGCGATCTTCGTGCCGATCGGCGGCGGCGGGCTCGCGTCCGGCGTCGCCGCGTACGTGAAGGCGGTGCGCCCCGAGATCAAGGTGATCGGCGTGCAGGCCGAGGATTCGTGCGCGATGGCGCAGTCGCTGGACGCGGGCGAGCGCATCGAGCTGAGCGAGGTCGGCCTGTTCGCGGACGGCACCGCGGTAAAGCTCGTCGGCGAGGAAACCTTCCGGCTGTGCCGCGAATTCCTCGACGGCGTCGTGACGGTCAACACCGACGCGCTGTGCGCGGCGATCAAGGACGTGTTCCAGGACACGCGCAGCGTGCTCGAGCCGTCCGGCGCGCTCGCGGTCGCGGGCGCGAAGCTGTACGCGGAACGCGAAGGCATCGAGAACCAGACGCTCGTCGCGGTCACGTCCGGCGCGAACATGAACTTCGACCGGATGCGCTTCGTCGCCGAGCGCGCCGAGGTCGGCGAGGCGCGCGAGGCCGTGTTCGCGGTCACGATCCCCGAGGAGCGCGGCAGCTTCAAGCGCTTCTGCTCGCTCGTCGGCGATCGCAACGTCACCGAGTTCAACTACCGGATCGCCGATGCGCAGTCCGCGCACATCTTCGTCGGCGTGCAGATCAAGCGCCGCGGCGAATCGGCGGAGATCGCCGCGAACTTCGAGTCGCACGGTTTCAACAGCGTCGACCTGACGCACGACGAGCTGTCGAAGGAACACATCCGCTACATGGTCGGCGGCCGCTCGCCGCTCGCGCTCGACGAGCGCCTGTTCCGCTTCGAATTCCCGGAACGGCCGGGCGCGCTGATGAAGTTCCTGTCGTCGATGGCGCCGGACTGGAACATCAGCCTGTTCCACTACCGCAACCAGGGCGCGGACTACAGCTCGATCCTCGTCGGGCTGCAGGTGCCGCCGGCCGATCGCGCCGAATTCGAACGCTTCCTCGCGGCGCTCGGCTATCCGTACGTCGAAGAGAGCGCCAACCCGGCTTACCGCCTCTTCCTGTCGTAAAGGCTTCGTGCAATGAATCCCGAACATTCCCCGCTCGGCAAGGCCACTGTCTACGCGGCGCAGTACGATGCGTCGCTGCTGTTCCCGATCCCGCGCGCCGGCGCGCGCGAGCAGCTCGGCATCACGTCGGCGCTGCCGTTCTTCGGCACCGACATCTGGAACGCATACGAACTGTCGTGGCTCAACGCGCGCGGCAAGCCGCAGCTCGCGATCGCGACGTTCTACGTGCCGGCCGAATCGCCGAACATCGTCGAATCGAAGTCGTTCAAGCTGTATCTCGGCTCGTTCGCGCAATCCAAGTTCGACTCGGTCGACGCGGTGCGCGACGTGCTCAAGCGCGACGTGTCGGCCGCGTGCGGCGCGAGCGTGTCGGTGCAGCTGGTGTCGCCGCACGATTTCGGCAAGCTCGAGATGGACGAGCTCGACGGGCTGTCGCTCGACCGGCTCGACCTCGACACCGACGTGTACGAACCCGATCCGTCGCTGCTGTCGGCCGCCGACGGCGAGAACGAGGCGCCGGTCGAGGAGACGCTCGTGTCCGACCTGCTGCGCTCGAACTGCCCGGTCACCGGCCAGCCCGACTGGGGCAGCGTGCAGATCCACTACGTCGGGCCGCAGATCGACCATGCGGGCCTGCTGCGCTACATCATCTCGTTCCGCAATCACACGGGCTTTCACGAGCAGTGCGTCGAGCGGATCTTCCTCGACATCCTGCATGCGTGCAAACCGGTGAAGCTGGCGGTGTATGCACGGTATACGCGGCGCGGCGGGCTCGACATCAACCCGTTCCGCACGAATTACAACCAGCCGATGCCCGATAACGCGCGGACGGCGCGGCAGTAAATGAGTCTGTTGGCGGCATCTTGCGGTCCGCCAACCCTCCCAGCTTGCGGAAGGGTGCGTCTCTCTAATTCGGCGCGAACATGGCGGCCCGGCACTTCGGACAATACAGGTAGATTGTTCGACCATCGTGCATGGAAATGAAGCCTCGCCTTGCCTGGTCTATCCTCCATTTCGCCGCGCCACCACCCGCTAGACGCGCTACGCCTTCGGCATAGCAACTCGCGGCATCCAAGTCATGACTGTACGCCCGTTCCGTTACGCGGTTCGCACGCTTGAAAAACGCGCTGACATCCGTCTGCCGAAGAATGAACTGGCGGCACATATCCGCGGTTTCGCCTCCGCTGATGTCGGCCGACCACGCCCCGTTGCTGACGATTTCGACAGACCTCGGCGCAACATGAAGCACTACTCCTCGCAGCGGCGTCTTGTCGGACAACGTGCTCGCAACGGCAGTGCGGTCGAGCACGAGCAGCAACATCAGACTTGCGATCCGCATCACCATTGCACGCTTGCTCGCCGCTGCGTGGCGCTTCCCCGAGTGCCCAATGCGACCGTCATTTCGGCTACGCCGGCAAACCGCCGAAGGTGCGTGCAAAGTTGCTCTCGATATGGGCCAGCAAACGTGTGAGCGTTTCCTGGTCTTCGTACCGATCTGCGAGCGCATCCTCATCGAGCGAATCCGGATCCATGCACTCGATCTGGTCGAGTCGCAAGCGGATCGTTTCCATCAGCACGGCCCATTCGCCCATCAGCAACGGGATGGCCATGTCGCCGCGACCTTGCCGCTGATCACTCATGTTCATTGCAGCATCATCTACGGCTGGCACGTTCATCCTGCCTTTCGCTGCACTTCGACCAATCGCTCGGCATCCCATTTCCTCCCGACCGCCGCACGATGCAGCATCGCGAGCGTAATTGGTTCACGCTCGAGGTGGTGCGGTTTTCGAAGCACCCATCGCCGAAACAGCGAATAGAGCAACCCCTCGCCTTCCATCAAAAAATATCGATGGAAATCGAAGTCGCCGGTATCGACGGCAAACCGCTCAAAAAAGCGCCACATGAAGTCATTGGCTTCGTCGCCGGTTTGACCCAGGTCTTCCCAGAGCCGGGTATGAGCAGCGAGCGGCTTCGATGGACCGAGCCCCACCTCCGACCTCACAAAAGCTTCGATCTCGTCCCAACTCACGTTTTGCATCAAAACACCCTGTCCTCGTTTCTGACGAGGCCGTTGTACCGGGAGGTCGTTCCGTGAACGATCGCGAACACGTCACGCGCAAGCAGCGCCCAACCCACGCCAGGCACGGCACGTCCGACGAACACGCTGAGTTTTCGGGTCAGGATGATCCGAAACGACTTGATACTCTGCAGCGTCACGGTTGGTAAAACCTTCCTGTTCAACTGGTGGCGGAAAATCGATCGAGCCATCACGGATGCGACGGACGTTCCTTTCGTCGCGCCGCCGAATTTCTGCCGCGTCGGCAATACCGGCCAGCCCGCCAGAATCAGGATCACAGCTTCGACATCGTCGATCCCGGCCCGTGCACACGTCTCTTCTACAGCGACGAAAAAGAAAAGCTCGGCGGGTGTGAGATCCGAATGAACGCCGTAGCGGTATGTATTGCTGGTCATGGGGCGACTTCACGAAATCGTTGATCGGGAAGACGACCATACCCAGCAATCCACTTAGTCTGCTCGTTCGAATTTCATGATGCCCGTTGCCAATTACGCGTCCATCACTGTTGTCACCCGCCAGACGGACCTATCGTCTCGCGCTCTCATCGACAGGATTCTATTCAAAGTGTAAAAATTCAGTGCCAAATGCAACAAGGCCGGTGCACGTCCATGCACCGGCCTTGTCGTACAGCTTCCGCCCTCGCGCGTTACTTCACCGGCGGCTTGTACGCGATGCAGTCGACCTCGACCTTGCAGTCGATCACCATGCTCGATTGCACGCACGCGCGTGCCGGCGGGTTCTCGCCGAAGTACGACACGAACACCTTGTTGAACGACGCGAAATCGCGCGCATCGTCGAGCCACACGCCGCAGCGCACGACGTGCTCGAGGCCGTAGCCGGCTTCCTTCAGGATCGCGATCACGTTCTCGATCGCCTGCTTCGACTGCGTGACGATCCCGCCTTCGACGACCTCGCCGTTCACCATCGGCGTCTGGCCCGACACGTACAGCCAGCCGTCGGCCTCGACCGCCCGCGCGAACGGCATCACCTGGCCGCCGGTCCCCTTCGCTTCGCCTACGCCATATCGCTTCATCGTTTCACTCCTCGTGTTGTCGGCCCGAGCCGGCGCTTCAGCGCCTGCTCCTGCCCATGCAACGCACGGTTGCGGGTACGCGCGCCGGCTGCTGCGGCGCGCGGAAGATCGGAATGCGCGCGTTCAGAACGCCGCATCGGCACTGGCCGACACGCGTTCGCCGCGCGCGACGAAACCGCCGGCGCGCTCGCCGGTCGGCTGGCCGTTTTCGTAAGTCAGCACACCGTTCACCCACACGGCATCGATCCCGTGCGCGGGCTGCTGCGGCTTCTCGAACGTCGCGGCGTCGATCACGCTCGCCGGATCGAACAGCACGAGATCGGCGTGATAGCCGACGTGCACCTCGCCGCGCCGAGCGAGCCCGAAGCGGCGCGCGGACAGCGACGTCATCTTGCGGATCGCCTCCTCGAGCGGCAGCAGGCTGGTGTCGCGCACGTAGTGGCCGAGCACGCGCGGGAACGCGCCCCACAGCCGCGGATGCGGCAGCGGATCGTTCGGCAGGCCGTCGGAGCCGACCATCGTCGCCGGATGCGACAGGATCCGGCGCACGTCGTCCTCGGACATGTTGTGGTACACGGCGCCGGCCGGGCGAATGCGCTGCGCGGCCTCCTGCTCGGTCACGCCCCAGTCGGCCGCGATCGCCTTCAGCAGCTTGCCCGCGACTTCCGGATGCGGTTCCGACCACGTGATCGTGATGTCGATGTCGCCCGTCACCTGCTTCAGATCGAGCGTCGACGAGCTGCGGCTGTACGGATAGCAGTCGCAGCCGACCGGCTGGTAGCGGCGCGCGCCTTCGAGCGACGCGAGCACCTCGGTGCTGCGCCCCCAGTTCGACGGGCCCGCGCACTTCAGGTGCGAGATCACGACCGGCACGCGTGCATGACGGCCGACCTGGTACGCCTCTTCCATCGCGTCGAGGATCGCGTCGAACTCGGTGCGCATGTGCGTCGTATACAGCGCGCCGGCTTGGGCGAGCGGTTCGGCGAGCGCCATCACTTCCTCGGTCGGCGCCGCGAACGCCGAGCCGTATGCGAGCCCCGACGACAGGCCGAGCGCACCGTTCGCGAGCGCCTCCTCGAGTTGCGCGCGCATGCCGGCGATCTCGCCGTCGGTCGCCGCGCGGTCGAGGCGGTCCATCTGGTTGTTGCGCAGCGCCGTATGGCCGACGAGCGCCGCAACGTTCACGGCCGGGCGCGCATCGTTCACGGCCGCGACGTAGGCGGCGAAGGTCGGGTACTGGAACGCGCCGCGCTCGCCGAGCAGGTTCATCGGATCGGGCGGGTCGCCCGCGAGCGTCACCGGCGATGCGCTGATCCCGCAGTTGCCGACGATCACGGTCGTCACGCCCTGCGAGATCTTCGGGATCATCTGCGGCGCGCGGATCACGTGCGTGTCGTCGTGGGTGTGCACGTCGACGAAACCCGGCGCGAGCGCGCGGCCGTTCGCGTCGACGACGTTCTCGGCGAGCCAGTTCGACAGGTTGCCGATCGCCGCGATCAGGCCGTTGCGGATCGCGACGTCGCGCGTGACGGGCGGCGCGCCGGTGCCGTCGTACAACTGCGCGCCGACGATCAGCGTATCGGCGGCTTCGGGGTGCGAATGCATGGTCAGTCTCCTACCGGTTGACGGTCTCCGCCGCCGCGGTGCGCGTCGAGCGCGTGCTTGATACGGCGCAGCGATTCCCGGCCCGCATCGCCGAGCCGCAATGCGACGCCGGTGACGAGCACGTCGATCGCCATCATCATCGCGTAGCGCGATGTCGAAGGCTTGTAAATGAAATCGGTTTCGAATGCGACGACGGGGATCAGGTGGTCGGCGAGCTTCGCGAGCGGCGATGCCGGCGCGGTGATCGCGATCAGCTTCGCGCCGTAACGCTTCGCGAGCCGGCAGCTCTCGAGCAGCTCGGGCACGCGTCCGCTCACCGACAACGCGACGACGACGGTGTCGCCCGACAGCGTCGCGGCCACCATCCGCTGCAGCAGGCTGTCCTGGTAGCTCGCGACCGGCCGGCCGAAGCGCACGAGCCGGAAGCGCAGCTCGTCGGCGAGCGCGGTCGAGCCGCCGCCCTGCCCGTACACGTAGGTCATCTTCGCGCCGGCCAGCAGATCGGCCGCCGCGTCGAACGACGTGTTGCGCAGCAGCTGGTGGTTGTGCGCGAGCGCCACGCGGATCTCGTCGTAGACGATCGACGCGGGGTTCGTGTCGTCGGCCGGCGCGTCGTCGGACGGCACCAGGAAGCGCTGGCCGACGGCCGCCGCCTGCGCGACGAGCACCTTCAGCTCGCGCACGTCGCGGCAGCCGACGGCCTTCGCGAAACGCGTGACCGTGGCGACGCTGACCTCCGCGTCGCGCGCGAGCGCGCCGATGCTCGCATGCGCGGCACGCGCCAGATCGGCGAGGATGAACGCGGCGACCTTGCGCTCGGCTTCGCGCAGCTCGGGCGCGCATTCGGCGATCCGCGCGACGATGTCGAGGACCGGCGGAGCGGCCTGAGCCGGATGCGGCTCGGCCGCGGGCGAAGCGGACGGGGAAGCGGGCGTATTCATCGGCGGAAAAGGGGTGAAGCGGGATGTTATTAAATAACATCACCGCGCCGATGCTACTTTCTGTACCATCTGCATGTCAACTTCAGTGCAATGCATAGTGATGATGGAGCGGGATGACATGAAAGTTACAAACTATCAGGAAGCGACGATCGATCCGTTCGGCAAGGGCCTGGGCAATCTGCCGAGCGCGAGCGTGCCGCTCGGCGACGCCGGCCGGCTCGAATGGAACCTGCTCGCGGAAGACGTCAGCCTGCCGGCCGCCGTGCTTTACGAGGATCGCGTCGAGCACAACCTGAACTGGATGCAGGCGTTCGTGCAGAAATACGGCGTCAAGTTCGCGCCGCACGGCAAGACGACGATGGCGCCGCAACTGTTCCGCCGCCAGCTCGACGCCGGCGCGTGGGGCATCACGCTCGCGACCGCGCACCAGACGCAGGCCGCGTATCACGGCGGCGTGCGGCGCGTGCTGCTCGCGAACCAGCTGGTCGGCCGCCAGAACATGACGATCATCGCGGGGCTGCTGTCCGATCCCGATTTCGAATTCTTCTGTCTCGTCGATTCCGCGGAGAGCGTCGACCAGCTCGGCCGCTTCTTCGGCGACGCGAAAAAATCGCTGAACGTGCTGATCGAACTCGGCGTGCCGGGCGGCCGCGCGGGCGTGCGCGATGCCGCGCAGCGCGAGGCCGTGCTCGCCGCGATCGCGCGCTATCCGGACACGCTGAAGCTGGCCGGCATCGAACTCTATGAAGGCGTGCTGAAGGAGGAAGGCGAGATCCGCGCGTTCCTGCAGCAGGCGGTCGCGCTCACGCGCGAGCTGGCCGAAGCCGGCCGCTTCGCGCGCACGCCCGCGATCCTGTCCGGCGCCGGTTCGGCGTGGTACGACGTGGTCGCCGAAGAATTCAGGAAGGCGTCCGATGCGGGCTTCGCGGAAGTCGTGCTGCGTCCGGGCTGCTACCTGACGCACGACGTCGGCATCTACAAGAAGGCGCAGACCGACGTGTTCGCGCGCAACCCGATCGCCCGCTCGATGGGCGAAGGGCTGCTGCCGGCGCTGCAGCTGTGGGCGTACGTGCAGTCGGTGCCGGAGGCCGACCGTGCGATCGTCGCGCTCGGCAAGCGCGATGCGGCGTTCGACGCGGGCCTGCCCGAGCCGGCGCGCCACTTCCGCCCGGGCCGCGACACCGCGCCGCGCGACGTCGCCGCCGCCGAAGGCTGGGCCGTCACCGGGATGATGGACCAGCACGCGTACCTGCAGATCCCGCCGGGCGCGGACGTGAAGGTCGGCGACATGGTCGCGTTCGACATCTCGCACCCGTGCCTGACGTTCGACAAGTGGCGCCAGGTGCTCGTGCTCGATCCGCAGTTCCGCGTGACGGAAGTCGTCGAAACGTTCTTCTGACGCATGCAGCGCGCGGCGCCGCCCTGCCGCTCGCGCGGGGCGGCCGTCACGCGCGCTTCAATCTGCCGGAGTACACTGCGCTTTCGCCCTCGGGCCCGTCGCGGCCGTCATGCACGGCGCGATCGGGCCTTCAACGCTGCTTCTCTGGAGAAAGCCATGGCCGCGAAGAAGATCCTGTTCCTGACCGGCGATTTCGCCGAAGACTACGAAACGATGGTGCCGTTCCAGGCGCTGCAGGCCGTCGGCCATCACGTCGACGCAGTCTGCCCGGGCAAGCGCGCGGGCGACAAGATCAAGACCGCGATCCACGATTTCGAGGGCGACCAGACCTACACCGAGAAGCCCGGCCACAACTTCACGCTGAATGCGGCGTTCGACGACGTCGATGCGGCGCGCTACGACGCGCTCGCGATCGCGGGCGGCCGTGCGCCCGAATATCTGCGACTCGATCCGAAGGTGATCTCGCTCGTGCGCGCGTTCGCCGAAGCCGGCAAGCCGATCGCGGCGATCTGCCACGCGGCGCAACTGCTCGCGGCCGCCGACGTGATCCGCGGCAAGCGCATTTCGGCGTACCCGGCCTGTGCGCCGGAGGTGAAGCTCGCGGGCGGCGAATACGCGGACATCCCGGTCGACGCGGCCGTGACCGACGCGCCGTTCGTCACCGCGCCCGCATGGCCCGCGCATCCGGCCTGGCTCGCGCAGTTCCTCGCGCTGCTCGGCACGCGCATCGAGCTGTGAACGACGCGGGAATGAATCGAAATGATGTGAAGTGAAACGCCGGCCGGCAGCGGGTGCGTACGTGCGCTCGGCCGCGCCGGCCACGATCGGCCGACGGGGGGCGCCCCGCCGCGGCCTGCCCTTCAGTGCGGCGCCGGCGTCGAGCCGACGTCCGCGATCCGCGACTCCAGCATCGCGAGCGCGCCCGACAGCGCGGTCAGCACGTCGTCCGGCAATTGCGCCATCGTCTGGTCGATGAACGCCTTGCGGCGCGGCAGGCACGCTTCGAACGCGGCGCGGCCGTCGGCGGTCAGCGTGACGTTGGTCACGCGGTTGTCGCGTGCATCGGACGCGCGCTCGATCCAGCCGAGCGCGTCGAGCGACTTCAACTGGCGCGTGAGCGCGCCCGGATCGATGCGCAGCACCTCGACGAGCTTCTTCTGCGACGCATGCCCGTCCATCGTGTGCAGCGCGACCATGATGCGCCAGCGCGGCATCGGCTGCCCGACGTGCGTTTCGAATGCGGTCATGAACGCACGATACGTGCGTCCGAATTGCTGCAAGATCGCGACGCGGTCCTGTTCTTCCATGCGCTCAGTTCTGTTCGTTCAATCGATCAATCGGCCGCGACGTGCGGTTCGATCTTGCGCCGCAGCGCGATCGGCGGCACGCGACGGCACTGCCACACCGACACCACGGCGACGACGGCCGCCATCGCGACACCGAGGTGGATCGCGCCGACCAGCGATTCGCGGGCCGCTTCCAGCAGCAGCGCGCCATTATGCCCGGCACGCGTCAACTCCGCGACGAGACCGCCCTGCGCCGCGCGATCGATCAGGATCTGCGGATCGGCGAGCCGCGCGTGCCACTGCATCGCGTGATCGGCCGACAGCGCGCTGCGCACGCCGCCCGAATACATCTGGTTGACGAGCGTGCCCGTGAGCGCGGTACCGAGCATCCCGCCGACCATGCGCAGCGACTGCAGCAGCGCCGTCGCGATGCCGAGATGCTCGCGGCCGGCCGTCTGCTGCGCGAACACGGTGAGGTTCGGCAGCACGAAGCCGAGCCCGATGCCGCCCGCGACCATCAGCGCCATCAGCATCCAGGCCGGCGTCGCGTGGGTCGCCACGACGACGCCCGCACAGGCGACCGCGAACAGCACGAAGCCGACGTGCAGCATCGCGTTCGGGTTGCGGATGCGCGTGATGACGCGGCCGTTCATGATGCTGCCGATCGTGATGAACACGACGAGCGGCGTGATCACGAGCCCCGCCTCCTTCGGCGACATCCCGAAGCCGCCCTGGAACAGCAGCGGCGCGTAGAACAGCAACGAGAACATCGAGAAACCGGCGAGGATCGCGAGCACGAACAGCGCGGACAGCGCGCGGTTGGCGAACATGTCGAACGGCAGGATCGGCTGCGCGCAGCGCTTCTCCCAGTGCCACAAGCCGGCGCCCGCCGCGACCGCGACGACGAGCAGCAGCGACGCCCAGCTCATGACGCCGTACTTCGGCAGCCATTCGACGAACAGTTGCAGCGCGCCGAGCGACAGCGCGATCAGGAGCGCGCCGGGCCAGTCGAGCCGCATCTTGCGATCGTGCTCGACGTGGCGCAGGTGCGGCAGGTAGCGCCACACGAAGAACAGCGACAGGATGCCGATCGGCAGGTTCACGTAGAACACCGAGCGCCAGCCGAACGATTGGGTCAGGAACCCGCCGAGCGACGGCCCGACCGCATTCGCGATGCCGAACGCTGAGCTCATCAGCACCTGCCAGCGCAGCCGCACGACGGAATCGGGAAACAGATCGGGAATGCATGCGAACGCGGTGCCGACCAGCATCCCGCCGCCGATGCCCTGCAACCCGCGCGCGAGCACGAGGGTCAGCATGTCGTTGGCCATCCCGCAGAGCACGGACGCGCCGGTGAACACGACGATCGACGCGATCACGAACGGCTTGCGCCCATAGTAATCGCCGAGCCGGCCGAAAATCGGCACGGTGATCACGGAGCTGAGCAGGTACGAGGTCGCGACCCACGCGTACAGATCGAAGCCGCGCAGTTCGGCGACGATGGTCGGCAGCGCGGTGCCGACGACCGTCTGGTCCAGCGCGACCAGCATGGTGACGAACGAGATCCCGATCATCGCGAGCAGCGATTCGCGGAACGGCAGGACTTGCCCGCTCGAATGGTGGGCGGCAGTATGGACGGCCATTTTTTGTCGATGCAACTTTTGCCGGGTCAAATAATCTCAAAATTCTAGCATGCCGGAGTAATCTAGGCTGGCGATGGTTCAGGGCCGTTCAGGCCAAGGAGAAAGATGGAACCGATTTCAATCAACCCCGCGACGACGCTGTCGCCGGAGGACCGGGACGCGCTGCGGCGCGCGAAGCAGGTGCTGGAAAGCCCGTCGCTGACGATGAAGCTGACGGGCGTGCTCGGCGCGCCGGTCGAGAAGATGATCGCGCGGCTGCCGGACTTCGCGACCGGCAAGATCAACGATGCGACGCAGCTCGCGCTGCGCAAGTGCCTGAACATCGCGCTGCGCACGCTCGGCAAGCCGCAGGCGCCGGACGCCGAGCCCGACAAGCCCAGCAATCTGCTGCACAAGCTCGCGGTCGCGACGACCGGCGCGGCGGGCGGCGCATTCGGCTTTCTCGCGCTGCCGGTCGAGCTGCCGGTGACGACCACGCTGATCTTCCGCTCGGTGTGCGACATCGCGCGCAGCGAGGGGGAGGATCTGACGTCGGTCGATACGCAGCTGCAGTGCCTCGCCGTGCTCGGGATGGGCGGCCACCCGGACAAGCAGGAGGAGGACGCCGATCTCGGCTATTTCGTGCTGCGCGGCGCGCTCGCGCAGGCGATCTCGAAGGCGTCGTCGGACATCACGGCCAAAGGCATCGCCGCGCACAGCTCGGCGGCCGTGTTCAAGCTCGTGCAGACGGTGGCCTCGCGCTTCTCGGTGCAGGTGACCGAACAGATGGCCGCGAAGTCGATCCCGGCGATCGGCGCCGTGCTCGGCGCGACCGTCAACACGCTGTTCATCGACCACTTCCAGCAGATGGCGCACGGCCACTTCACCGTGCGCCGGCTTGAACGCAAGTACGGCCCGGTGGCCGTCCAGGCCGCCTATCAGGCAATCGACGCCTCGCCCGCGCGCTGAGCCGCGCGCTCGAGCGCGACGCGGCGCAGGAACGCGGCCGCGCGGTCGAGCGCGTCGCGCGCCTCCGGCACCATCGGCGCATACAGCTGCCACACGTGCGGCATGTCGGGCCACACCTCGATCTCCACCGCCACGCCGGCCGCCTTCGCCTTGTCCGCGACGCGGCGCGAATCGTCGAGCAGCACCTCGGTGCTGCCGACCTGGATGTACAGCGGCGGCAGGCCGGTGAAATCGGCGTGGAGCGGCGATGCGTACGGATGCGTCGCCGGCGTGTCGCCGAGATACAGCTTCGCGGCCTTCGGCAGCGCCGCGGCCGCGAACATCGGGTCGCGGCCGTCGTTGCTGCGCATCGTGTCGCCGGTGCCGGCCAGATCCGTCCACGGCGAGAACAGGATCGCGCCGGCCGGCAGCGGCTCGCCGCGATCGCGCAGCGCGACGAGCGTCGCGAGCGCGAGGCCGCCGCCCGCCGAATCGCCGCCGAGCACGATCGACTCGGGCGGCGTGCCGAGCGCCAGCAATTGCCGGTATGCGGCGAGCGCATCGTCGAGCGCGGCCGGGAAGCGGTTTTCGGGCGCGAGCCGATAGTCGAGCGAGAACGCGCGCACACCCGCGCGCTTCGTCAGCCCGAACACCAGCGGCCGGTGCGTCTTCGTCGAACAGAAGTAGTAGCCGCCGCCGTGGAAATACAGCAGCGTGCGGCCGGACCCGCGGCCCGTGGCGGTGTCGGTGCGCTCGAGCCATTCGCCGCGCAGCGGCGCGTCGCCGGCGCCGAAGCACGGGCGCAGCCGGTAGCCCGACGGCGGGCGGCGCGGCACGATCATCCGCAGTTCGGTAAAGCGCCGGGCACGCGCGGGGTCGAGCACCTCGCGCGTGGTTTCGGGACGAAACTGCCAGCGCAGCAGCCAGCAGGCGAACTTGCTTTGCCAACTCATCGGACGCACTCCGTCATCGCAATGTGACGATGGTACGGGCGAACGTGCCCGCGTCGCTCGACAGGTGCCTCTACCTCAAACGCCGGCGCTCAGTTCGCCGGCATCACCTGGCCGCGGATCTCGCCGGACGGGTGTTCCTTCGTATGAATGTTGAAGTACCACTTGCCGCTCATCAGGTCGGTGACCTGCGCGTCGGTGAGTTCCTTCGAACCCTTGATCGGGCTCGTCAGCTCGTCCTTCGGAATCGGCACCTGCACGCCGGCGTTCTGGCCGACCGGCGCGGGCCCGTGGAAATGCGCGGCCGTGGCCGGCCCCGTGAGGTGTTCGTAGGTGACCGTCCACTGCAGCATGCGGGTGGCCGTATCGTAGGTGGCGGCGACGGCGCCCGACCCCTTGGTCGCCGTCGGCGGCACTTCGCTCGACGGCTGCAGACTGGCGGACAGGCGCACCGTTTCGGCAGCGGCGCCGCCGGCGGCCAGCACGCCCGCGAACAACGCGACCTGGAGCAAACGCAGCTTGAGCATGGATTCTCCTTGTACGACGTGGACGCCGCCCGGACAGGGGCGGCAGATACGATGGTAGTCGATTGCGGTCGATCCGGGCAGCCTGCCGAAACGTGGAAGAGACCTTTGCAGCAGGCCCCCTGAATCGCGACGCGGCCTTTCGCTACACTTCGTTTCACAGTTGCTTGTTTCCTTCGTCCGAAGGAGTCTGCGAGTATTCACGCGGCCGCCCGGCCGCGTTTTTTTTGCGTGTATCGACCGGCACGCGACATGCCGCACACGAACGTCTTTTTCCGGAATACGAAGCATCACGAATCGCTTTTCATCTCGCGAACGCCGCGATCGAAGCGCATGCCGACGCGCGCCGGGACCCGACCGCGTACCCCGCATGTTGTCACGATACGTGTAATACGTTATTGCGCGAAGCCGGGTCGACACGTGTTTTCCCGCGCAGGAAAATGATCGCGTGTTGTCGTGACTGGAAAGTTGACCGTGCCGGCCCGTCTCCCGATGCCCCGCCCGACCCGCCCCGTTCGCGCCCGCCCGCTGCTGGCGGGACTCTGCTCCGCTGCCGCCCTCTACGGCGCGCCCGCCGACGCGCAGGAATTCTCGCTGTTCACCGGCCCGCTGTGGGGCGGCGGCCAACGCACGTATTCGTGGGCGTTCGATTACCAGGAAGGCTTGAGCCCGCATACCGCGCTCGGCTTCACGTGGTACAACGAAGGGCACATCCCGAATCACCACCGCGATGGCCAGGCCGTGCAGTTCTGGGGCCGCATGCCGCTCGATCGCCGCCGGCTGGTGCTGTCGGCCGGCGCGGGCCCGTATCGCTACTTCGACACGGTGCCGGCCGCCGAAGGCCGCGGTTACTCGAATACGCACGGCTGGGGCGTGCTGATGAGCGTGCGCGCCGCGTACTACACGTCGCACCGCTGGATCGCGCAGCTTCAGGTCAACCGCGCGCAGGTGTTCGGCGGGCCCGACACGACGGCGGTGATGTTCGGCGTCGGCTATCAGCTCGATGCGCCCGACACGCCGGGCCCGCGCGACACCGCGCTGCCGCGCGCGGGCCGGGTCACGCACAACGAAATCACGGCGATGCTCGGCGAGACGATTCTCAACAGCCGCTCGTCGCCGTCGACGCTCGGCGGCAGCCTCGAATACCGGCGCGGCCTCACGCGTTCGATCGACTGGAGCGCGACGTGGATGTACGAAGGCGCGAAGCAGGCCGTCCGACGCAACGGCGTCGCCACCCAGCTGTGGCTCACGCGCGCGTTCCTGAACGACAAGGTCACGCTGGCGGCCGGCGCCGGCGCCTATTTCACCGTCAACCAGCGCAACCGCGAAGGCCAGCCGGGCCCCGGCGACGGCCGCCTCTCCGGCATCGTGTCGATCTCGGCCAGTTACCGGATCTCCGAGCGCTGGCTCACCCGCGTCACGTGGAACCGCGTGGTCACGCGCTACGACCGCGACACCGACGTGATCCAGGCCGGCCTCGGCTACCGGTTCTAGGCGGGCGCACTCGCCGCGCGCGCCGCCCCCGTCACGCGCGGTAGCCCGGATCGATCCGGTCGACGATGCGCTGCAGCGCGTCGAACGCGTCCTGCCCCGCGCCATGCTTCGGATCGAAATTCAGCGAATCGCGCACGCACCCTTCGAGCACGGGCGGCGCAATCGGCAGCGCATCGCCGATCGCATGCGTCGCGACCTGCACCTCGCACGCGCGGTTGAGCAGCCACATCAGCGAAAACGTCTGCGCGAGCGTCGCGCCGATCGTCACGGGCCCATGGTTGCGCAGCAGCAGCACGGGCCGCCCGAGCGCGCTGTCGACGATGCGCCGGCCTTCCTCGAGATGCACGGTGATGCCTTCGAAGTCGTGATACGCGACCTTACCGTACAACTGCGCGGCATAGAAATTCGAGAACGACAGCCCGTCGCGCGAACAGCACACGGCCATCGTCGGCGTCGTGTGCACGTGCATCACGCAGTGCGCATCGGGGAGCGCCGCATGGATCGCACTGTGGAACGTGAACCCGGCCGGATTGATCGGCCAGTCGGAATGACCGATCACATTGCCGTCGATGTCGATCTTCACGAGGTTCGATGCGCACACCTCGCGGTAATGGAGCCCGAACGGATTGATCAGGAAATGCCCGTCCTCGCCCGGCACGCGCAGCGAGATATGGTTGTAGATGAGCTCGGTCCAGCCGAGGTGGTCGAAGATGCGGTAGGCAGCCGCGAGCTGCACCCGCGCCTGCCATTCGGCTTCGGAAAAGCGCGCGGGGCGCGTGAACGGCTGGCTCGGTACACGTTGCATGGGGGAACTCCGGTTGCGCGGGGCGCGCAGCCCCGCGCGAGTGGCGGTGCGCGTCGTCCATCGTCTGCCGGCGCCGCGCAGGGTGCGCATCCCGCACGGGCGGCGGCACGTCGTTCGGCACCGTTCCGGCCCGCATTGCGCGAGCGGTCCGGCGCCCTTCACGATTCACATATCGTTGCGCACACAACCATATCATCTTTCCCCGCGCGCCGGTATCGCGGGTTTTGCCGGAGCCGTTCCCGCCCTTACAACTGATCGTCGACCGGCAGCAGCGTGAAGATGCCCGTCATCACGTTGCGCAGCAGCCCCGCATGCGGGTCGACGTGATAGGTGGTGGTCCGGCCGCCCTCGGTGCCCGTCCATTCGAGCGCGGGCGGGCTGCCGTCGGCCCCCTTCGCGAGCGTGACGCGGTAGCTTTCGTCCGGCTGCGTCACGCGCGCGAAAATCGCCGCGGCCTGCTGCGCGAGCACCGGGCTGTGGATCACGAGCGCGAGCTCGGTGTTCAGGTACGCGGAGCGCGGGTCGAGGTTCAGCGAGCCGATCACGAGAATCTGCCGGTCGATCACGTATGCCTTCGCATGCAGGCTCGCACGCGAGCGCGAGCCGAACAGCCGCGCTGCCTGCTGATCCGGCTGCGACTTGAATTCGTACAGCTCGACGCCGCGCCGCAGCAACGGCACGCGATACGGCGCATAGCCGGCCTGCACCGCGACCGCGTCGGTCGCCGCGAGCGAATTCGTGACGATCGCGACGCGCACGCCGCGCGCGGCCGTCTCGCCGAGGATCTTCACGCCGGCGTCGTGCGGCACGAAGTACGGCGAGAACGCGAGGAATTCCTTGCGCGCGCCGCGCGTGAGCTCGGCCAGGCGCTGCATCGGCGGGCTCACGTACGTGCCGGTCGGCCGCGCGACCTTGGTCGGCGCATCGACCTTGAATTCGGCCGGCGCCCACACGAGTTCGAGTTCGTCGCGCGCGATCTGCCGGGCGAGCGGCGTCGCGTTCAGCGGCTTCGCGTTGTACGGATCGGCATTCTTGCGCCAGTGCTCGCGCAGTTCGTCGCGCATCGCGTCGAGATCCTTCGGATCGAAGGTCTGATGATTGAGCACGCGCAGCGGATAGCTGCTCGCGCTCGCCCAGTACTCGTCGAAGCTCGTCGAGATGTCGTGCGTCACGGGGCCGGCCGCCAGCACGTCGAGATCGCGGAACTGCAGCGTCGGGCTCGCACTGAAGTATTCGTCGCCGAGATTGCGGCCGCCGACGATCGCGAGCTGGTTGTCCGCGATCATCGCCTTGTTGTGCATCCGCCGCGTGAAGCTGTCGATCCGCGTGAAGAAGTTGGCCGTACGCTCGACCATGCCGCGCTGCGATGCGCCGAACGGGTTGAACACGCGGATCTCGATGTTCGAATGCGTATTCAGCGCGGCCATCACGCGGTCGATATCGTCGAAGTTCAGGTCGTCGACCAGCATCCGCACGCGCACGCCGCGATCGGCCGCGTACAGCGCCGCGCCGAGCAGCAGCTTGCCGGTCGTATCCTCGGTCGCGATGTAGTACTGCATGTCGAGCGTCTTCGTCGCCGCACGCGCGAGCGCGATGCGCATCTGCAACGCGGTGGCGCCGTCGGCCAGCAGCCGGAAGCCCGACTGCCCCGGATGCGCGGCCTCCGGCGCGGCCAGCGCATCGCGCAACGGCGTCGCGGTAGCGGCCGGCAACGCGTGGGAGACGGGGCGATCGAGCGAAGTGGCGGGCGGATGCGTCGCGCACGCGGCGAGCGGCAGCAGCGCACAGACGATCAGCGCGCGGGCCTGGCGGCATGCGGCGCGCCACGGCAGCGCGGCCGGTGCGCGCCGGATCAAGGACGTGAGCACGGAAGCTTCCTCGACAGTCGGATCAATGGGCACGTCATTGCCGCGGCGCGCGGCTGACAGGCGGTCCCGATCGATTCTAGTGGGCGCCCGACGAACCGGTCAATTGGGCGGACCGAGCATGCCGCGCCGTTGCTCCATCCCATCTGACGGTGCATCGCACGGTTCGAAATGGCTGCGTACGTAGTCGATATGGTCTGCATCGCGGGTGCGCGCCTCTTGGAGCCGGCGCGTGCGAATCGCCCCGCACACGACCGGGTGCCGCAATGACAGCAACCCGGGTGCCTGCTCGTCCTCCATCGTCATCCCGGCCATGTCGATCCGACGTGCTCGCGCAGCATGCGCGCCACGCCCGTATGTCGATGCACGCACATCGTGTTGCGCGACGCGAGCGCGATCGCCTCGTGCAGCTTCGCGTCGGTCGCGGCTGCGACGGCCGCGTCGCCGTTCGCGTGCGCGGTTTCGAGCGCGCAAGCGGCGGCAGCCAGGCCGAAAAAACAAAACCCCACGCCCGAACAACGAGCGTGGGGTTTTTCATGTCGCTTGCCGATCGCCGGCGCGGACGGCCGGCGATCCGCCGCGCGATCGGCTGCGGAATCAGCTACCTTTCGCGATGCGATCCTCGATGTGCTGCGCACGGCTCGACGAAGACGGGTGCGAGCTCATCATCGAGCTCTGGCCGCCGTCGAGCTTCGCGAGCTTCTGGAACGCGGTGACGAGGCCCTTCTGGCTCATGTTCTTCTGCTTCATCAGGTCGAACGAGTAGTCGTCGGCCGCGCTTTCCTGCGACTGCGAGAACTGCGCGTTGATGAACTTCTCGGTGATGTCGCCGAGCTGCGAGCTCGTCAGCGCCGCCACGCCCGGCGAAGCCGCGCCGGCCGCGGTACGCGCCGCGCTCACCGCATACGCCGTCTGCATCGCCTTCTTCGAGTGGCCGAGTGCGACGTGGCCCATTTCATGGCCGATCACGCCGCGCAGCTCGTCGTCGTTCATCATGTCCATCAGGCCGCTGTACACGCGCACGCAGCCGTTGCCCATCGCCCACGCGTTGACGTCCTTGGTCAGGTAGACCTTGTAGTTGATCTTCTGGCCGTTCAGCGTCATGTCACCGAAGCCCTTCATCACCTTCGTCAGGCGCTTCGCGTACGCGCTGTTCGGCGGCGCGATCTTCGATTCGGCGTCGCTCGCTTTGCACGACTCGTTCGACAGCGCGGCGATGTCGCTGTCCGACAGCGTCGCCGCCTTGTAGAGATTGGTCCCCGCCGACGTCAGGCTGTTCGCGTCAAGGTTCTGTACCCCGCCGCACGCGCTCAACAGAAACGCCACGCCACACGCCGCCACCGCTTTCTTGAGTTGCATCCCGGAATCCCTCGATAGTTGTATTTGGGAGCGGCGATTTTGCATAATCCGGCGGAAAATTACCAGATGTTTACATCACATGACATGTCGATTACTCGGTAGATTGAAAATAAGTGTCAAAACATGGTCGAATTGACGACAAAAAGCGCCGCAATCGTCGCGCTCGGGCGACGGCCGGAACGGAAGCCGGAAACGGTGTCGCTCAGGCCGTCTGGCCGCGGCGGCGCGTCAGGCGGCGGGCGACCAGCATCGGCAGCCTCACCGCGAAGCCGGTGAAAAGACGCAAGTGCATCCACGCGAGCAGCGCGTTGTCGCGACCGTAGTGAAAGTGCGACACGCCGCCTTCGTGCCGGCCGAAATAGCGCACCGGCGCGTCGATGCGGATCGGACGCACGCCGGCCCAGCACAGCCGCACGGCCGCTTCGGGATCGAAGTCGAAGCCGCGCATCCACGGCTGGCGCCGCATGATCGCCGCCAGCGGCGCGACCGGATACACGCGAAAGCCGTACAGCGAATCGCCGATGCCGGCCCAAAGCGTCTCGAGGTCGGCCCACGCGTTCGACAGCCGGCGCCCCTGCACGCGCAACTGCGGCGCGCTCGCGTCGAACTTCGGCACGCCGAGCACCATCGCGTCGGGCGCGGCCTGCGATGCCGCCATGAAAGCGGGAATCAGGTCGGCCGGATGCTGGCCGTCGGAATCCATCGTCAGCACGTGCGTGAAGCCGCTCGCGGCCGCCGCGTCGAGGCCCGCGAGCACCGCGGCGCCCTTGCCGCGATTCTCCGGCAGTACGATCACGCGCAAGCCGGGATCGCGCTCGGCCATCGCCTGCAGCCGTTCGGCGCTGCCGTCGGTGCTGCCGTCGACGACGACCCACACCGGGTTCCACTGCGCGCGTGCATTGCGCACGGTCGTGTCGACCTTGGCGCCCGGGTTGTAGCTCGGAATCAGGACGAGATGGGTGGACGACGCGTGCAGCCTGGACATGGGAACAGCCGATGACGAAGACGGGGATCCGGACAAAAGTGTATGACTTGCCGACGAACGCTCGCACGCGTCGTCGACCTCGGTTGCAGGCCGGGCCGGTTGCCGGATCGCGAGGCTCTCGCGCTTCATGGCAGCCACTCCATCGCATGACCGGCGCTGGCCTCGATCTCGACCAGCAGGTCGTCGCGACACACGTGCGCATGCACGAACAGCGGCCGCACGTGAGAACCGGCCGCATCGCGCAGCACGCGGTCGATCTCGGCCAGCGCCGCGGTGTCGCCGGCGTCGCGCACGTAGACGCGATAGCCGAGGTCGGCGAGCGAGTACGGGCCGTGCCCCTGCCGCGCGGCCTGCTCGAGCACCGCCGCGAGATTCGCGACCGTCTCGCGCGTCTGCGCGACGACGTCGCCGCGATGCACGGTGCGATGCCCGACGATGCTCGCGGTGCCCGATACGAACAGCACCGGCGCCGCATCGCCATCGGCCCATGCGGCGGCGCGTGCGAACGTCGGCGCACGCGGGCCGTACTGCGCCGGATAGTGATACGCGCTGACCTGGCGCGGATTCTCGACGGCATCGGCCGGCGTACGGCTCGCGAGGAAATGAATCGCGAGCGGCGCGGCCGGCGGCGCATCGCCCGCGACCGGCACGACCGAGCCGAGCGCGCATGCGGCCGGCACGCCGCCCGTCAATGCGCGCCGGCACGCATCGAACGCGTGCTGACGGCCGATATTGAACTGACGATAGCGCTCGATCCCGAACTGCACCGCATTGATCGCCGGCACCGTGTTCCAGATCCGCAGCGGATGCGGCATGCCGAGCGTATCGAGCAGGCCGAACAGCGCGCGGTACGCATCGAACGTCGCGCGTTCGAGCGGCGTGCCGCCGTCGCGCGGCGCGTCGTACGCCGCGTCCGTCTCGTGCACGACGAGGCTGCCGAACACGAGCCCAGCCGCTTCGCTGTAGCGGTAGTGCAGCGCACCGCGCCGTTCGCTGCGCAGGTCGTGCGCGTCGCATTGCCAGAGTTCGCAGACGGCATCGCCCGGCGCGACTTCGGCGCCGAGCAGCGCCATCTGCACCGGCGCGACCGGCAAGCCGGGCGCAACATCGGTCAGCATCCGCGCCAGCGCCTGCGCGCACGATTCGTCCGGTGTGCCCGCCGCGCCGATGCATACCGCGCCCAGCGCGCCGGGAAACACGCGATCGAGTGCGTCGCCACGGCCGCGCGCATCGTGCAGCAGCGCGACGAGCCGCGCATCGCTCATCTGGACGAGCCGCAGCGCGCGGTCGCCGCCGTGCGCGAACGGCGCGGCGGCGGGGGACGGCGAACACGGGTGCCGTTCGGCGTCGACTGGTTGCACGGACACTTCGATTTCCTCACTATGGGGGGCGCAGGCCGAACGACGACGCGGCCCTGCACCGCGGTGCATTACGTCAGACCAATGCGGTCAGGCCAACGCGACACGCCGCGTCATGCGAGCCCGCCGTTGACGGACAACACCTGCCCCGTCACATAAGCCGCGGCGTCGGATACCAGATACGCGACCATCGCCGCGACTTCGTCGGGCCGGCCCGCGCGCTGCGCGGGCACGAGCTGCTTGATGCGTTCGGCGGGAAACGCCTGTTCGGCCATCGGCGACGCGATGATGCCGGGCGCCACCGCGTTCACGGTGATGCCGCGCGACGCGAGCTCCAGCGACAGCGACTTCGTCGCGCCGATCAGCCCCGCCTTCGCCGCCGCGTAGTTGGCCTGCCCGCGATTGCCGGTCACGCCGGCCACCGATGCGATGTTGACGATCCGTCCGTGCCGCGTGCGGATCATCGGCAGCAGCAGCGGCTGCGTGACGTTGAAAAAGCCGTTGAGCGTCACGTCGATCACGCTGCGCCACTGCTGGCGCGACATGCCGGCCATCGGCGCGTCGTCGTGGATGCCCGCGTTGTTGACGAGGATCTGCACCGGCGCCTCGTCGATGAACGGCTTCAGCGCGGCGAGCGTCGCGTCGGCATCGGTCACGTCGAACGCGATCGCGTGCGCGGCGCCGCCGGCCGCGACGATCTGCTGCGCGACCGCCTGCGCGTGCGCGAGATGGCGGTTCGCATGCACCCACACTTCATGGCCCGCCTGCGCGAGCGCCGTGCAGATCGCCTGCCCGAGCGCGCCGCTGCCGCCCGTCACGAGCGCCCGCATCGAATGGCTCCGTTCATCGCGTTTTCACCTCGATCGACGCAGCCGCGCATCGTCCGCCGAGCGCCGCCGCGTGCCGTCTTCATCGTTGCGCCGCGCGCTGCGCTACGTCCGTTCGCTACTCCGCTGCGCGACACCGTCACTTCGTGCGATGCGCGGCGACGTAGGCCGCCAGCGCGCCGAGCGTCGCAAAGATCTTTTGGTTGTCCGGATTGTCCGAGCGCAGCTCGAAGCCGTATTGCTTCGAAATCAGCAGCGCGATTTCCAGAATGTCGATGGAGTCGAGCCCGAAACCTTCGCCATACAGCGGCGTGTCGGCCGTCACTGTATCGAGCGAGACGTCTTCGAGATTCAGTTCGCCGATGATCAGCGTGGCGAGCTCTTGTTCCAGTGCGTTCATCATGCGTGCGTGCAGGCGGCCCATGGCAGCGGGAGGCGCCCGGAAACGGCAACCGTCGTGCACGCCCGGCGCGTGCGAATCTCCGTCCCTCCGGCCTCTGCCGGCTTCCCCGCCTGCGTCGTTTGGGGATCGTTTGTAAAAGTTACGCGGATTCTAGACGAAGGGTATCGGGGCGTATACCGCGAATGGTTACAAGACTGGCGAGCCGCCGCCGCGGCCCGTTTCGGCCGCGAATGCACGAGACGCTTGAGCCGCTTTGGATGGAAATGCACCGACCCCGCGAAACCATTCGTCCCGCGCCATACAATCGGTTACAAAAGCCGGTCGCGGCCGCCCCGAACCGGCGCTGCCGCGGCCCTAAAATGGGCGTGCCCGACCACCGGCCCGGACCCGCGTCCCGGCCGCCATTCATACGATGTTTGACGGCCCGACCGCGCGTCCGCCGACGATCCACCCGATGTCTCCAGTCATGCCGCGTCCGCTCTTGTGCCCCGTTCCGGTTCGCCCGCCCGTCCGCCGCCGCCATCCGGCCGCCGGCCGGTGCACACCCGGCGCGCGCGGAGGCCGCCGATGAGCCGCCTGCTGCCCGTCGTGCGCGGCATTGCGGCGGCCGGGGCCGTGGCCGCCTACCAGGTGGGCGCGCACTACGCGAGCGCGACACCCGGCGCGCACGGCTTCGGCCTCGCGATGGCGCTCGTGCCGCCGCTGCTGCTCGCGCTGGGCGCGGCGCTGCGCTCGCCGCGGCGCGCATGGCTCGTGCCGGCATGGCTGCTGGCCGCCGCCGCGCTGTGGGTCGCGCGCGCGCCGCTCGCGCGGCACTTCGAATGGGGCCTGTATCTGGAACACGCGAGCTTCAACGTCGCGATGGCGCTGCTGTTCGGCCGCACGCTCGTGGCCGGCCAGGTGCCGCTGTGCACGCGCTTCGCGGCGATGATCCACGGCGCCGTCACGCCGGCCGTCGCGCGCTACACGCGGCGGATCACGCTCGCGTGGACGCTGTTCTTCGTCGCGACCGCCGCCGTGTCGACGCTGCTGTTCGCGACCGCGCCGATCGTCACGTGGTCGACGTTCGCGAACTATCTGTCGCTGCCGCTCGTCGCCGTGATGTTCGCCGCCGAGCATGCATGCCGGCGTTTCGCGCTGCCGCACGAGCCGCGGCCGCGGATGGTCGACGCGGTGCGCGCGTATCGCGCGTCGACCCACGCGTCGCAGGCCTCGCGATGAATTCATGGCCGGCGCGGCTTCACGGCCGCGCCGGCCTTCGTTCCCGTCATGACCGATTTATGCCGACTCACCCGCTGGTATTCCATGCCTCGCCCGACCAGACGATCGCCTGGCGCGACGGCTCGCCCGTCGCCGTGCGCGCCTTCGTCGCCGACGTCGCGCGCGTGGCCGCCGCGCTGCCCGCCGGCGGCCACGTGTTCAACGTGTGCCGCGACCGCTATCGCTTCGCGGTCAGCCTGTGCGCGGCGCTCGTCGCCGGCAGGATCAGCCTGCTGCCGTCGACGCATACGCCGGAAATGGTCCGCCAGCTCGCGTCGTTCGCGCCCGACGCGTTCTGCCTGCACGATGCGCCCGACTGCGCGATCGACCTGCCGCGCTTCGCGTATCCCGACGCCGCGCCCGGCGAATGCACGAGCGACGCGCCGTTCGCCGTGCCGCAGATCGACGCGGCGCGGATCATGGCCTACGTGTTCACGTCCGGCTCGACCGGCGCGCCGGTGCCGCACCGCAAGACCTGGGGCTTCCTGGTCGGCTGCGTGCGCGCGGCGGCCGAGCGCCTCGGGCTGCTCGACGGCCGCGCGGCCACGCTGATCGGCACGGTGCCCGCGCAGCACATGTACGGCTTCGAGTCGACGGTGCTGCTCGCGTTGATCGGCGGCCTCGCGTTCAGCAACCGCCAGCCGTTCTACCCGGGCGACATTCGCGACGAGCTCGACGCGATCCCGCAGCCGCGCGTGCTCGTCACGTCGCCGATCCACCTGCGTGCGCTGCTGGCGGCCGGTCATGGGCTGCCGCGCGCGGCGCTGGTGCTGTCGGCCACCGCGCCGCTGTCGGAAAAGCTCGCGAGCGAAGCCGAGGCCGCGCTCGACGCGCCGCTCGTCGAGATCTACGGCAGCACCGAGACGGGCCAGATCGCGACCCGTCGCACGTCGCAAGGCGCGGCGTGGGACCCGTTCCCGGGCATCCGGCTCGACGCGCGCGACGCACGCGACGATCCGGCCGGCGGCGACAGCGGGCCGACGGTCTGGGTATCGGGCGGGCACGTCGAGGCGCCCGTGCCGATGGGCGACGCGCTCGAGCTGCTCGGCGACGGCCGGTTCCTGCTGCACGGCCGCAAGGCCGACCTCGTCAACATCGCCGGCAAGCGCACGTCGCTCGCATATCTAAATCATCAGCTCAACGCGATCCCCCAAGTGGTCGACGGCGTGTTCTTCATGCCCGACGAAGCCGCGCCCGCGCGTGGCGACACGGCGCTCGAACCGGTCACGCGGCTCGTCGCGCTGGTCGTCGCGCCGACGCTCGCGGCCGCCGATCTGCAACGCGCGCTGCGCGAGCGAATCGACCCCGCGTTCATGCCGCGCCCGCTCGTGTTCGTCGATGCGCTGCCGCGCAACGAAACGGGCAAGCTGCCGCGCGACGTGCTGGCCGCGCTCGTCGCGCACCATGCGCGCGCCGCGGCCGCGACGGCCACGACGGTCGGTCCGCCGGCCGAGGGCGACCCGGCCGGCACGCCGTCGCCCTCGCTCGCGTTCACGATTGCCGCCGACCATCCCGCACTGCCCGGCCACTTTCCCGGCCATCCGGTCGTGCCGGGCGTCGTGCTGCTCGATCACGCGATCCATGCGATCGGCGCGGCGCTGAACCGTCCGCTGCACGCGTGGCGGCTCGGCGCCGCGAAATTCCTGAGCCCGGTCGCGCCCGGCGAACCGCTCGATCTCGCGTACGACGCCGCGGCCGGCGGCGCGATCCGCTTCACGGTGCGCGCCGGGTCGCGCGAGGTCGCGACCGGCGTGCTGTCCGCGCCACCGGCCGCGCGGGATGGCGCGCAGCCATGAAGCGCACCGCGTGGGCCGAGCGTCAGGAGCGCAGCAACGCGGGCTTGCTGCGCGCGATGACGTGGATCTCGCTGCGCTTCGGCCGGCGGCGCGCGCGCATCGTGCTGCACCTGATCGCGACGTATTTCGTGCTGTTCTCGCCGGCCGCGTGCGCGGCGTCGCGCGACTACCTGCGCCGCGTGCTCGGCCGCCCCGTGCGCTGGCGCGACGTGTACCGGCACGTGTTCACGTTCGCGGCGACGATCCACGATCGCGTGTACCTGATGAACGGGCGCTTCGACCTGTTCGACATCCGGCTGCACGGCGAAACGCTCGTCGACGCTGCGCTCGCGGGCGGACGCGGCGCGTTCCTGATGGGCGCGCACCTCGGCAGCTTCGAGGTCGTGCGCGCGATCGGCCGCACGCGCCCGGACCTGCGCGTGGTCGTCACGATGTACGAGCAGAACGCGCGCAAGATCAACGCGACGCTCGCGGCGGTGAACCCGGCCGCGCAGCCGGAAGTGATTCCGCTCGGGCAGGTCGACTCGATGCTGAAGGTGCGCGAGCGCCTCGACGCGAATTGCATGGTCGGCATGCTCGCCGACCGCACGCTGCTCGACGATGCGGCCGCGTCGCTGCGGCGCCTGCCGCTGCTCGGCGCGCCGGCCGCGTTCCCGCTCGGCCCGCTTTACATGGCCGCGATGCTCAAGCGCCCGGTGATCTTCATGACGGGCCTCTATCGCGACGGCAACCGCTACGACGTGCACTTCGAGACGCTCGCCGATTTTTCCAACGTGCGGCGCGATACGCGCGCGGCGGCGGTCGACGCGGCGCTCGCGCGCTACGTCGCGCTGCTCGACAGGTACTGCCGCGCGGCGCCGTACAACTGGTTCAACTATTTCGATTTCTGGCAAGGCGGCGACGCCGCGCCGGCGCGCCGCGAGCCGGTGCGCGCCGGCGTCGACCTGCCCGCCACGAGGGATTCCGACGCATGACCGCCGCTCGCCGCTGCCTGTTCCCGTTCTCGTTGCCCATGGCCGCGCGCATCGCCCGCGTGCTCGCCGCCAGCGCCGCCGCGACCGCGCTGGCCGTGCCTGCGCACGCGGCCGATGCCGGTTCGGCCTGGACCCTCGACCGGCTGATGTCGACGCTCGCGCAGCACAAGTCGGGCCGCGCGACCTTTACCGAGACGAAGCACCTGTCGATCGCCACGCAGCCGGTCGAATCGTCGGGTGAACTGGTGTTCGTCGCGCCCGATCATCTGGAAAAGCACACGCTGAGCCCGAAGCCCGAGCACCTCGTCGTCGACGGCGACATGCTCACCGTCGAGCGCAACGACCGCAAGTACACGCTCGCGCTCGCGCGCTATCCGGAGCTCGGCGCGTTCATCGACAGCATCCGCGCGACGCTCGCCGGCAACCGCTTCGCGCTCGAACGGGTGTACAAGGTCGCGCTGTCCGGGCGCGGCGACGACTGGACGATGACGCTCACGCCGCTCGACTCGCGGATGCTGAAGGTCGTCAGCACGATCACGCTCGACGGCACGCGCGACACGTTGCGCGGCGTCACGATCCGGCAGGCCGACGGCGATCGTTCGGTGATGCGCTTGCAACCCGCCGCGGCGAACGCGAACTGATGGACGATCGCATGCGCCCCTCCCCCGTCGCCCGCCGCGTGCCCGCATGGCGGCAGCGCGCGGTGCTCGTGTGGCTGCTCGCGCTCGTCGCGTGCGGCGTCGCGATCGGGCGCGCGCACTTCACGGCCGACCTGTCCGCGTTCCTGCCGAACGCGCCGAGCGCCGGGCAGCGCGTGCTCGTCGACCAGTTGCGCGACGGCATCGTGTCGCGCCTGATCCTCGTCGCGATCGACGGCGGCGATGCGGCCACGCGCGCCGCGCTGTCGCGGCGCGTCGCCGGCACGCTGCGCGCCGATCCGCGGTTCGCGGCCGTTCACAACGGCGAAGCCGCGAACGACGCGCGCGACCGGCAGTTCATCTTCGATCACCGCTATCTGCTGAGCCCGGCCGTCACGCCGCAGCGCTTCAGCGCCGACGGCCTGCACCAGGCGCTCGGCGACAGCCTCGACCTGCTGAGTTCGTCGGCCGGCCTCGTCGCGAAGGCGATGCTGCCGCGCGATCCGACCGGCGAAGTCGCCGCGCTCGTCGACGGCCTCGACGGCGCGGCCGAGCCCGCGAGCCGCGACGGCGTGTGGGCGTCGCGCGACGGCACGCGCGCGGTACTGGTCGTGCAGACGGCCGCCGCCGGCTCCGATACCGATGCGCAGGCCCGCGCGATCGACGCCGTGCGCCGCGCGTTTGCGGCCGCGACGCGGGCCGTGCCGAATGCGAACGCGGCGACGCTCGCGATGACGGGCCCCAGCGTGTTCTCGGTCGACACGCGCGACACGATCCGGCACGACGTCGAGCGGCTGTCGACGGCGAGCGTCGTGCTGATCGTCGCGCTGCTGCTCACGCTCTACCGTTCGCCGCGCACGCTCGCGCTCGGCTTGCTGCCGGTGCTGACGGGCGTCGCGGCCGGAATCGCGGCGGTCAGCGTCGCGTTCGGCACGGTCCACGGGCTGACGCTCGGGTTCGGCACGACGCTGATCGGCGAAGCCGTCGACTATTCGATCTACCTGTTCGTGCAATCGGCACCGGTCGGCACGCGCGGCGCCGCGCGCCCGGCCGACGCTACGCGCGCGTGGGTCGCCGCGTACTGGCCGACGATCCGGCTCGGCGTGCTGACGTCGGTGTGCGGGTTCGCGTCGATGCTGTTCTCCGGATTCCCGGGCCTCGTGCAACTCGGGCTCTATTCGATCGTCGGGCTGACGGCCGCCGCGCTCGTCACGCGCTTCGTGCTGCCGCACCTGCGCGGCGAGCATGTCGCGATTCGCGACGTATCGCGCGTCGGCGCCGTGCTCGCGCGCGCGGCCGACGCCGCGCCGCGGCTGCGCTGGCCGCTCGCGGCGCTCGTGGTCGCCGCGTGCGCGACCCTCGCGCTGCATCGCGGCAGCCTGTGGAGCCGCGAGCTCGCCGCGCTCAGCCCCGTGCCGGCACAGGCGCAGGCGCTTGACGCACGGCTGCGCGCCGACGTCGGCGCGCCCGACGTGCGCTACCTCGTCGTGATTGCCGCGCCGACCGAACAGGCCGCACTCGAACGCGCGGAAAAAGTGGCCGCGCAATTGCAGCCGCTCGTCGACCGCGGCACGCTCGGCGGTTTCGACAACCCTGCACGCTACCTGCCGAGCGACGCCGCGCAGCGCGCACGCCAGGCGAGCCTGCCGGATGCGAACGTACTCGCCGAACGGATGCGCGTTGCCGTCTCGAACCAGCCGATCGCGGTGAAACCCGACCTGTTCGCGCCGTTCGTCGCCGACGTCGACGCCGCGCGTCGCGCGCCGCCGTTGACGCGCGCGGACCTGCGCGGCACGTCGATGGCGCTCGCCGTCGACGCGCTGCTGACCGAACGCGACGGCCGCTGGAGCGCGATGCTGCCGCTGCGTGCGCCGGACGCCGCGCGCACCGCGCAGCCGGCGCCGAGCGTCGACACCGCGCGGATTCGCGCCGCCGTCGCGCGCGCGGGCGTGCCCGATGCGCTGTTCGTCGACATGAAGGCCGAAGCCGATCGGCTGTACGTGAGCTACGTGCAGGAAGACGTCCGGCTGTCGCTCGCGGGATTCGCCGCGATCGCCGTGCTGCTGCTGATCGCGCTGCGCTCGCCCCGGCTCGCCGCGCGCGCCCTCGCCCCGCTCGTCGCGGCCGTGCTGGTCGTGACGGCCGGTTTCGCGCTCGCCGGCGTGCAACTGACGATCCTGCACCTCGTCGGGATGCTGCTGATCGTCGCGGTCGGCTCGAACTACGCGCTGTTCTTCTGCCGGCGCGGCGACACGCAGCCCGTCACGCCGTACACGCTGGTGTCGCTGCTGATCGCGAACCTCGCGACGGTCGCCGGCTTCGGGCTGCTCGCGCTGTCGCGCGTGCCGCTGCTCGAAACCTTCGGGCTGACCGTCGGCCCCGGCGCGATGCTCGCGCTCGCGTTCGCGGCGATTCTCGCGCCGCGCGCCGCGGCGGTGGTCGGCAATCACCAGCAAGGAGGCCGCGCATGAACGTGCCGCCTTTCATCCCCCCGCGCGATACCGGCGACGCGCGCCGCTGGAAGCCGACGCCGCTGATCGCGGGCGCCGCCGCGCTGCACGCGGGCGCGGCCGCCGCCATGATCGCGCAACCAGCCGCGTGGCCGTGGGCCGTCGGCGGCGTGGCCGCGTCGCATCTCGCGCTGACCGCGGCCGGCCTGTGGCCGCGCAGCACGCTGCTCGGCCCGAACTGGACGCGCCTGCCGGCCGGCGCGGGCCGCCGCATCGCGCTGACGATCGACGACGGCCCGGACCCGGACGTCACGCCGCGCGTGCTCGACCTGCTCGACCGTTACGACGCGCGCGCGACGTTCTTCTGCATCGGCGATCTCGCGCGCCGTCATCCGCGGTGGATCGAGGCGATCGTCGCGCGCGGCCATGCGGTGGAGAACCACAGCCAGCGGCACCGCCATACCTTCTCGCTATCGGGGCCGGCTGCGCTGCGGCGCGAAATCGCCGCCGCGCAGCAGACGCTGACCGACATCGCCGGCACGCGCCCGCTGTTCTTCCGCGCGCCGGCCGGCCTGCGCAATCCGTTTCTCGAACCCGTGCTGTGCGAATTCGGCCTGCAACTCGCGAGCTGGACGCGGCGCGGCTTCGACACGCGTGCGCGCGACGCCGCGACCGTCACGCGCCGCCTGCTGCACGGGCTCGATGCGCGCGACATCCTGCTCGTGCACGACGGTCACGCGGCGCGCGATGCGCGCGGCGAACCGGTCGTGCTCGACGTGCTGCCCGCGGTGCTGCGCGTAGCCGCCAACGCGCAACTGCACTGGACCACCTTGCGCGCGGCGCTCGCGCCCGAACCGCCCGGCCAGCCGGGCGTTCCGGCACCCCCGTTTGATAAGATCTGACCTCGAACGGCGCGCGTGCCAGCCCTGCTGCAGCGCCCGTTCCGGCCACCGGATGCGACTCTCGTGAACCCTCTCCTGCTCTCGCACTTCACCGCCACCAGCTGCATCGGCCGCGGCCTCGACGCGACCCTCGATGCACTGCGCCACGCCCGCGGCGGGCTCGTGCCGTGCAACTTCGAGCGTGCGGATCTCGACACGTGGATCGGCGCGGTGGACGGCGTCGATGCGCGGCCCGTACGCGCCGATCTCGCCGACTTCGAGTGCCGCAACAACCGCCTCGCGCAACTCGGCCTGACGCAGGACGGCTTCGATGCGCGCGTCGCGGCGGCGGTCGCGCGCTACGGCGCCGCACGCGTGGGCGTGTTCGTCGGCACGAGCACGGCCGGCATCCTCGAAACCGAACGCGCGTACCGGCGCCGCGACCCGACGAGCGGCGCGTTGCCGGCCGACTTCCGCTATGCGCACACGCACAACCCGTATTCGCCGGCCGCGTTCGTGCGCGCGTATTTCGCGCTGCGCGGGCCGGCGATGGCGATCTCGTCCGCGTGCTCGTCGGGCGCGAAGGTGTTCGGCTCCGCGCGCCGCATGATCGAGGCCGGGCTGATCGACGCGGCCGTCGTCGGCGGCGTCGATTCGCTGTGCCTGACCACGCTGTACGGCTTCAATTCGCTGGAACTGCTGTCGCGCCAGCCGTGCCGGCCGTTCGACGTCGCGCGCGACGGCATCTCGATCGGTGAGGCCGCCGCGTTCGCGCTCGTCGAACGCGCCCCGGCCGCGCCTGCCGCGCTCGACGGCGACGCGATCCTGCTGCTCGGCATCGGCGAATCGAGCGACGCGCACCATATGTCGTCGCCGCATCCGGAAGGGCTCGGCGCGCGCGCCGCGATCGAACAGGCGCTCGCGTCCGCCGGCCTCGGCGCGCACGATATCGACTACGTGAACCTGCACGGCACCGCGACGCCAAGCAACGACGCAGCGGAAAGCCGCGCGGTCGGCGCGTTGTTCACGCGCACGCCGTGCAGCTCGACGAAGGGCGCGACCGGCCACACGCTCGGCGCGGCCGGCGCGCTGGAAGCGATCGTCGCCGCGCTCGCGCTGCGCGAGCAATTCGTGCCGGCCGGCGTCAACACGACGCAGCCCGACCCGGCGCTCGTCGCCGATTACGTGCTCGCGAGCCGCGACACGCGCGTGCGCGCCGTCCTCTCCAATTCGTTCGGCTTCGGCGGCACGAACTGCAGCCTGATCCTCGGCCGCGCCGATCACGACCGCCGTTGAGGCCCGCCATGACGCTCACCGCCTTCATCGAAAGCATCGGCCTCGTCGGCCCGGGATTGAACGGCTGGCCGCACGCGGCCGACGTGCTCGCGGGCCGCGCGTCCTACGTGCCTGCCCGCACCGAGCTGCCGCCGCCCGCCGGCCTGCCGTCTGCCGAGCGGCGTCGCACGGGCCCCGTCGTGCGCGCCGCGCTCGCGGTCGGCCACGAAGCGGTGGCCGCGAGCGGCCGCGACGCCGCGACGCTCGCGACCGTGTTCAGCGCATCCGGCGGCGACGGCCAGAACTGCCACGCGATCTGCGAAACGCTGGCCGGCGACGATCGCCAGTTGTCGCCGACCCGCTTCCACAACTCGGTGCACAACGCGCCGGCCGGCTACTGGAGCATCGCGACCCGCGCGATGGCGACGTCGAACGTGCTGTGCGCGCACGACGGCAGCTTTGCCGCCGGCCTGCTCGAAAGCCTGTGCCAGGTCGTCGTCGATCGCGTGCCGAGCCTGCTGATCGCGTACGACACCGACTATCCGGAACCGCTGCGCGCGGTGCGGCCGATCGGCGACGCGTTCGGCGTCGCGCTCGTGTTGGCGCCGGAAGCCAGCGAGCGCGCGCTCGCCCGTATCGACGTCCAACTCACCGACGCACCCGCCACGGCGCTCGCGCACGCCGGGCTCGACGCACTGCGCACCGGCAATCCGGCCGCGCGCGTGCTGCCGCTGCTCGAGGCGCTCGCCACGCAACGTACGACGCGCGTCGTGCTCGACTATCTGGACGATACGCGCGTGCAGGTCGACGTCGCGATGCCCGGGACCTTCGCGGAGCGCGCGCGATGAACGCAAACGCCGCACCGGCCCCGCCGCTCGACCACGCGTGGATTGCCGCGCACATTCCGCACGCCGGCGCGATGTGCGTGCTCGATTCGGTCGATGCGTGGGATGCCGAACGCATCCGCTGCACCGCGACGAGCCACCGCGATCCGCACAACCCGCTGCGCGCGCATGGGCGGCTCGCGTCGGTCTGCGGCATCGAATACGCGGCGCAGGCGATGGCCGTGCATGGCGCGCTGCTCGGTGCACACGATGCACGCCCGCGCGCCGGCTATCTCGCAAGCGTGCGCAACGTCGACGCGTTCGTCGACCGGCTCGACATCTTCGCGCAGCCGCTCACCGTGGACGCGCAACGCTTGAGCGGCGACGGCCGCTCGGTGCTGTACGGCTTCGCGCTGCGCTGCGGCGAGCGCGTGCTGCTGTCCGGCCGCGCGGCGGTGATGCTCGACGCATCGGCCACCGGCGCGTTTCAACCGGCGCCTGCCGGCAACCCGAATCCTCGATGACGAGGCTTACCTCAAGGAACCCGGTCGTGAAAGTTCGTCAGTTCATTGGCGCCGCGCTCGTTCTGGCGCTGCTCAGCCCGCTCGCCCACGCGGACCTGTCGGAAGTGAAGCAGGACATCAAGCGCGATTCGAAGGAAGCCGCGCACAAGACCGGCGAAGCGGCGCGCAGCTTCGGCCACGCGACCGCGAGCGCCGCGAAGGCGGTCGGACACGGCGTCGCCCATGCGTCGCGCGAAGGCTGGGAAGCCACCAAGCGCACGACGAAGCGGATCTTCCACAAGAACGACTCGGGCGAATCGGCCGGGAAGGGCGAAAGGAACGACTGATCCCGCGCCCACGCGTCGCGGACGGCATGCGCGCGGGACGTGACCGCCGATCGACCGCTCATCGATCATCGATCGCAACGCGTCGGCGCGACGGCCAACGTGCGCGGCGCAGCGGCCTGGCCGGCCTGCGCGCGAAGCACTTGCCGTACGCCGCGAGCCCGCAATCGCGATGATCGAAATTCCGCAACAGCCGCGCGCGGCGCCGCTCGAGCCGGTAGAGCGAAATCGCCATCGTCAGCGCGACGGCCAGTGCCGAGCCGCCGATCACGAGTCCCATCCAGGTGTCTCCCATGCGTCCTCCGGAATGCGAGGCCGAAGCGGCGCGCCTGCCGTCGCTCCGGCACGGGATGGCGCGCAACGCTGCCCCCACGCGCGCGAACGCCGTGCGGGCCGCCGCGCGTCAGTGCATGTGCTGACCGCCGTTGATCGCGATGTTGGAGCCCGTCACGAAGCCGGCCTCCTCCGAGCACAGGTACGCCACCAGCGCCGCGACTTCCTCGGGCTTGCCGAGCCGACCCACCGGAATCTGCGGGAGGATCTTCGCGTCGAGGATGTCCTGCGGGATCGCGGTGACCATCTTCGTCGCGAGGTAGCCCGGCGACACCGTGTTCACCGTCACGCCCTTGCGCGCGACCTCGAGCGCGAGCGATTTCGTGAAGCCGTGCATGCCGGCCTTCGCGGCCGCGTAGTTGGTCTGGCCGACCGAACCCTTCGAGCCGTTCACCGACGAGATGTTGACGATGCGGCCCCAGCCGCGCTCGACCATGCCGTCGCAGACCGGCTTCGTCATGTTGAACACGGAGTCGAGGTTCGTGCGGATCACCGCATCCCAGTTGACCTTGTCGAGCTTGCGCAGCGTCATGTCGCGCGTGATGCCCGCGTTGTTCACGAGAATGTCGACCGGGCCGACGTCCCGCACGATCGTCTCGATGCATTCCCGGCACGAGTCGTGATCGGCCACGTCCACCGGGTACGCAAGGAACGTGCGACCGGCCGCATGCATCTCGGTCAGCCAGCGGTCCGCGCCGGCGTTGTTCGGCGAATACGTGACGACGACCCGGTGGCCCGCGTCGTTCAACCGGATGCTGACCGCTTCGCCGAGACCGCCCATCCCACCTGTCACAACTGCGATTCGCTTAGTCATACTATGAATTACCGACAAAAAAGTAATCGATGAAAGACGGGGCGACGGCCTCGCACCTGCTGCCGCCCCACCGCTTCGATGCACGGCCGCCCCGCGTCGCGGCGCGGCACGCATCGGTACCTCGCGCTTATTGTCGATTTCCCGTCTTGCGCGAAACCCGCGCGGCTCACCCGCGGCGCTGGCGCGCGCCGCGAGCGAACCGTGCCGTCAATCACCACTCAGACACGCTCGACCGCGAGCGCGACGCCCATCCCGCCGCCGATGCACAGCGACGCCAGCCCGCGCTTCGCATCGCGCTTGGCCATCTCGTGCAGCAGCGTCACCAGGATCCGGCAGCCCGACGCGCCGATCGGGTGGCCGATCGCGATCGCCCCGCCGTTCACGTTCACCTTCGACGTGTCCCAGCCCATCTGCTTGTGCACCGCCAGCGCCTGCGCCGCGAACGCCTCGTTGATCTCCATCAGGTCCAGGTCGCCCGGCGTCCACCCCGCACGCTCCAAGCACCGGCGCGAGGCCGGCACCGGACCCATGCCCATCACGCTCGGATCCACGCCCGCGTTCGCGTACGCCTTGATCCGCGCCAGCGGCGTCAGGCCCAGCGCCGCCGCCTTCTGCGCCGACATCACCAGCACGGCCGCCGCGCCGTCGTTCAGCCCCGACGCGTTCGCCGCCGTCACCGAGCCGTCCTTCGCGAACGCCGGCTTCAGCCCGGCCAGCGATTCGGCCGTCACGCCGTGACGCACGAATTCGTCGGTCGCGAACTGCAGCGGCTCGCCCTTGCGTTGCGGGATCGACACCGGCACGATCTCGTCGTCGAAGCGCCCGGCCTTCTGCGCGGCTTCCGCCTTGTTCTGCGACAGCGCCGCGAATGCGTCCTGCTCCTCGCGCGTGATCCCGTATTCCTTCGCGACGTTCTCCGCCGTGATGCCCATGTGGTACTGGTTGTACACATCCCACAGGCCGTCGACGATCATCGTGTCGACCAGCTTCGCGTCGCCCATCCGGAAGCCGTCGCGCGAGCCCGGCAGCACGTGCGGCGCCGCGCTCATGTTCTCCTGGCCACCCGCGATCACGATGTCCGCGTCGCCCGCGACGATCGCGTTCGCCGCCAGCATCACGGCCTTCAGGCCCGAGCCGCACACCTTGTTGATCGTCATGCCCGGCACGGCGCTCGGCAGCCCCGCCTTGATCAGCGACTGCCGCGCCGGGTTCTGCCCGGAGCCGGCCGTCAGCACCTGGCCCATGATCACTTCGCTGACCTGCTCGGGCTTCACGCCCGCACGCTCCAGCACCGCGCGGATCACCGTCGCGCCCAGTTCAGGCGCGGCCACCTTCGCCAGCGAGCCGCCGAATTTGCCGACCGCGGTCCGCGCGGCCGATACGATCACTACGTCCGTCATGTTCAGTTCCTGCATCGAAATCAGTGTGTCGTTCTGACGCCCGCTCGAGGCGTGCTGTACACGGCGATGACGCGTGTCGGGCCATCCGGCGCGATCGCGGCCACACGCCGCCGTACGCCATACGGCGGGCGACATCCGTTCGCACCGTGACACGGGCAACCGTGCACGGGCGTCTTGCGGCGAGCCGAAGCTCGCCAGCCCCGCGTGGCACACGCGGCGCCGGCGCCAATCAATCGTGTCGCGCCTGCGCGCGACACGCATTCATGCGCGTTCGTGCTCGTTCGGGCCCGTTCGGGCCGTCACGCAGCCGATTCGCGCGCGGCCGCTGCGTCCTTGCGTGCGGCGGCCGCCGTCTGCTTCGCGCCGCGCGTGGCCGTTTCGCTGACCACATCGAAGCCGCTCTTCGCCGCTTCGATCGCCTGCCCCGTGGCTTCACGCACGGAGTCGGCCGCGGCGCTCGCCGCGGACAGCGCCGAATTCAGCGCGGCCACCACCGGCGCCGAGCCGGCCGGCGCATGCTTCGACAGCTCGCCGAGCACGTCCTTCAGGCGCTTGTCGTTCTGCTCGTACTGCGCCTGGGCGACCTTCGCCCATTCGGACTGCGTCGACACCGCGATCTCGAACAGATGGCGGCCGTACGACGCGACCTTGCCGGCCGCTTCCTGCGGCGCGGCGACCTGCTGCGCGAAGCCCGCGGCCGGGTTGCTGCCGGTGAACGCGTTCTTCAGCTTGTCCTCGTAGTCCTCGAGCGCCGTCCGGGCCGCTTGCAGGTTGAGTTCGACGACAGCCTCGAAACCGTGGATCGCCGGACGGGCGATTGCAAACCACGCGGCGATACCGGACTGATAATCGGCGGTGAGTTTTTCGGGGGCAAATACGGACATCGGGCACGCTCCTGTTGGCTATGCGAGAGACGACGTAAAGAAAAATGGAAGCTCGGGTAAACAGCTGCTTCCTTATTGAAACCCGTCACCTGTTTGGGAACGGGCGGTAGAGGGAAGTCATTCTAGATCGATTAATTGTCAATTAAATGGCATTAATGATAGGTGTAAACCCTTATTACCCTTTGAACCGTCCGCCGAAGCTGCGGGCGCGCCGAAATCTCAGACAAGACAGCGCTCCTCACCGGCCGGCGACGCATTTTTACCTTTTGCAGCATAGCGCATCATGACGTGGCGCAATATTTGCCAATTCATTATTCCGCTTATTAGAAAACCGGGCACCATTGAAAATGGAGCAACCATTTATGTCATATTTTTTCTGGATTTCTTGTGAAATCGTTTTCTTGATTATTAATGACGAAATAAATAATCGGACGAATTGCCGGTCGCGACAAAAAAAGGCCGCTCGAAGCGGCCTCGGTCGATGCGGTCACGCGCGAGATCAGCCGGCCAGTTCGCGATGCAGCGCGCGGAACTCCTGCGCGAGCTTGTGCGTCGGCTCGAGATGGATCACCGGCATCGACTGCTGATGCGACTCGCGGATCTTCACCGATGCGGACAGCCGCGACGCGAGCACCGGCAGCCCTTCGTCGACGAGTTCGTCGACCAGCCGTTGCGGCAGGCTCGCGCGCGGCTGGAACTGGTTGATGACGATCCCCTCAACCTCGAGCGCCGCGTTGTGGTCCTGCTGGATTTCCTTCACGTTCTCGAGCAGCGTGTACAGCGCGCGGCGCGAGAAATCGTCGCAGTCGAACGGGATCAGGCAGCGCTCGACCGCGATCAGCGCCGAGCGCGTATAGAAATTCAGCGCGGGCGGCGTGTCGATGTATACGGCGTCGTACATGTCGAGCTCGTTCAGCGCGTCGCGCAGCTTGTAGATCTTGTAGCGCGATTCGAGCTTGCCGTGCAGCGTGTCGAGATCCGGATGCGCGGGCATCACGTCGAGCCCGTCGAACGGGGTCGCGTGGATGAACGACGCGACGTCGATCGGACGGAAGTTGAAGGTCAGCGCGGTTTCGAAGAAGCCGGCGACGCCCGGTTGCGCATCGGCCGCGGCGTCGCCGAGCAGGTAGCGCGTCGAGTTCGCCTGCGCATCGAGATCGATGACGAGCGTGCGCAACCCTTCGCTCGCGCTGATCGCCGCCAGGTTGCAGACGATCGTCGATTTGCCCACGCCGCCCTTCTGGTTGAACACGACACGCCGCATAGTCCCCTCTCGATCGAAGCCAACGGAAGACACCAGCATACCCGAGACAGGTTGGCTGCCGTATCGCGACGTGCATCGGGATGGTGCGGCGAATCGCCGAGCCCCCTGCGTGCATCGATGTGCGCCGGCCGCGGACGCATCCGCTGCCACCCGCCCCCGATGGTTGCACGACCCACACAGACGGGCGGGCACGCGGCCACGCCGGCCCGATTGAGTCGCGCCGATGAACGACGAAGGCGGGGCACCGGATCACTCCGATGCCCCGCCTTCAGTGACTACGACAAGCGACGGTCAGCTTCGCGGGTGGCTGGCGAAAAGCCCGCCCCCCGCATCGAGACCGGTGCGCTTACCGGGACGCGATGACGCGACGGCCAGCACCGATCTGTTGCACCGCGGCTGCCGCGCCGGTTGCCACGCTCGACTCGATATGTCCGTAGTTCAAGCCCGCCAGACCACCGTAAGCCTGGTCATACCCGGACACATAGTTGATGCGGCTGCTCGTCGTCGAGCCCTTCACCGTGGCCACGTTATAGCCGACGAGACCGCCGAGACGCGCACCCCTACCGCCACTCACCGTACCCGACGATTCCGAGCTCGACACGAGGTGGCCGTTAGTGCCGACCAGACCGCCGACGCTCGCATAATCGCCGCCCGTCACGTCGCCGGTCGCCTTGCTATTCGCAACGCTACCCGCCACATTGCCCATTCCGACGAGACCGCCTACGGCGCTACTCGTGCCGGCAGTCACCGCGCCGGACGCTTCCGAGTTCGACACTCGACCGTCGTTGTGGCCGACCAGGCCGCCGGCGTAAGCGGAGTTGCCGCCCTCCACCACGCCGATCGCCTTGCTGTTCGAAATGTCACCGTTCGCGTTCTTGCCGACCAGACCGCCGACGCTCGCGGAAGCGCCCGCCACCACCTTGCCTGACGCCTTGCTATTTGCGATGGTGCCGCCGTTGATGCCGACGAGGCCGCCCGCGAGGCTGAAAGCGCCGCCCGTCACCTGGCCGTAAGCCTCCGAACCGGAAATCGTGCCCTTGTCGTTATTGCCGACCAGACCACCGACATGGCTGGCTCCGCCGCTGGTGACGTCGCCGCGGGCGATCCCCACCGTGATTTGCCCCTTGTTTTGACCCACGAGGCCACCGATAAGGGCAGCCGACTTGTCGGTCACGTTGCCCGTTGCCGTCCCGTTCGTGAGGACGCTTTCGTTCACGCCGACGAGACCGCCGATCGCGGCCGAGCCGACGCCCGAGACATTGCCCGTCGCCGTTCCATTGGCGACCGTGCCGAGAAGATGCCGGCCGATGAGGCCGCCGATCGTGGAACCGGACGCGGTGCCGTTGACCGCGCCGCTCGCCGACACATTCGCGAGCGAACCGCGGTTCACGCCGATGAGACCACCGATCGCGGAATTACCGGCGCCGCGAACGGTGCCGCTCGCCGACGAGTTCGCGATGCTCGTGCCGACGTCGTTGTCGCCCACCAGGCCACCGATGCTGCTGTTACGGCCGCTGACGGCAACGTTGACGCTCGACGACGAATTCTGGATCGCACCCGTGCCGACGTCACCGTTCACGCTGTTCACGCCGACCAGACCGCCCACCTTCGCATTGGTCTGCGCCAGCGTGATGCTTCCCGTGCTGCTCGAATTCGAGATCACGCCGCCGCGGTTGATGCCGGCCAGACCGCCCACGCCGCCGTAGAACCAGCTCTGATCCGCGATCCCGCCCGAAATGGTCGTATTGGCCGAGCTGTTGCTGATCGTGCCGAGCTTGTCCGGACGGCCCAGGATCGTGTAGTTTTCGCCGACGAGCCCGCCCATCGACAACGTGGCCCAGCTGCCTGCAATGCGCCCGGTGACCGACGACCGATCGATGTCGCCGCCCAGGTTCGTGCCGACGAGACCGCCCAGCACCTGCATGCGCGACGTCCCGCCGTTCACGACCACGTTCGTCGCCTTCACGTTGGAGATGACGCCGGTGTCCGTATTCACGCCCGCGAGGCTGCCGATCATCGCCGGCCCGTTGCCCGTGTACGATCGCGCGCCCGTCACGTTCACCGACGCGAGCTTCAGGTTGCCGATGTAGCCGGCGTTCACCGAGAACAGGCCGATGAACGGGCCGGTGCCGTACACCGATACGTTGCTGATCGTGTTGCCCAGGCCGTCGAACTTGCCGAAGAACGTGCGGTCGTTGCCGATGCTCCGGAACTGGCGGCCACCGCCGTCGATTGCGCTGCCGAGCACGTAGCGGCCCGACAGGTCGTTGTCGATCGAACGCAGTTGATCGACGCTGTTGATCACGCGATACGCGTCGCCGTTCGAACGGTACGACGCATTCGCACCCGACAGCGTGACGACGCCGTCGCCGTTCACCGCGAGACCGCTACCCGGATTCAGTTCCAGCTTCGCGTTGCGGCCATCGAGCGTCAGCTTGTCGTTCACGCGAATCTGCTTCGCCGCGTTCACCGTGACGCCCGCGTCGTCGCCCGTCGCCGTCACCGGCCCGTGCAGTTCCACGTCGCCTTGACGCGACGTCAGCGTCAGCCCGTTGTCGCTGCTCCAGGTAACCGGCGCGTCCACCTTCAGCGTGCCGGTCGTGCGAGCGAGTTCGACGTTGGTCGTGCCGAGATTGCGCGCCAGCGTATCCGCGCCGATCGCGGCATCCGAACCGCCCGAACCGCCGACCTGCTGGCCGCCGATCACGAGCGCGCGCGACGCGGCGCTCCGACCCACGCCGGCATTCGCCGACTCGATCGTCCACTTGCCCGCCACACCATCGTGCCCGCGCGTGTCGACCGTCGTCGTGTCCGCCACGCGCACCGCGGCACCCTTCGTCACCACGGCGCCGTGACCTTCCGCGCCCGCCAGCGTGCTCGCGTCCAGCGTCCCGGCCACGTGCACCGCGCCGTCGCCACCGTCCAGCGTGATCCGGCCCGCGACGTTGTTCAGCCCCTTCGCCTCGATCGTCCCGCTGTTGTTCACCACCGTGCCCAGCAGGCTGTTCGCCGACCGTGCCGACATCAGCACCTGGCCGCCGTCGGCCTTCAGCAGGCCGCCGTTGCTCACCAGCGCGTCCACCGCCGCGCCGTTCACCTCGAGGCTCAGCAGCTTGCTGCCGTCGAAGTTCACCTTCACGTCATTGCCCGCGCCCAGCGCGACCGTGCCCATCTGCGCCCGGATCACGCCGTTGTTCGTTACCTGCGCGCCCAGCAGCGCGACACCGCCGCCGTCCGCCGCCGTGATCGTGCCCTGGTTCACCACCTGGCCTGCCGACTTACCGTTGAAGCGGAAGTTGCCGTTCAGGAAATCCTTGTCCGAGATGTCGCGCGTCGACGCCACGAGGCCACCGACGTTCACTTGCGCGCCCGATCCGAACAGCACCCCGTTCGGGTTCACCAGGAACACCTTGCCGTTCGCATCGATGCGGCCTTCGATGTTGCTGCCGTTCGCACCGACCACCCGGTTCAGCGCCAGCGACTGGCTCGTCGGCTGATTGAACGACACGCGCTCGCCGCCGGCGACGCTGAAGTCCTGCCAGTTCGTGATCAGCTTGTCCGTATGCTGGTTGATCGACATCGTCTTGTTGTCGGCCGACGTCGCGAAGTCGCCCTTGCCCGACACGATCTCGGCGCCCGTGGGCAGCGCATATGCGCTCGACGCCGCGAAGCCCAGCAGCGACACGGCCGCCGCGATTACACGGCGGCCGCCCGCCTTGCCGCGCCGACGCGCGTTCTCGCCCGCCACGCTCCAGCATCCGTTCGCTTGATTCCAGACCAATGCATAAGCCTTGTTCATCTTTGGTTTCCTTGTTGTATTGACTGCCAAACCCTGCGTCATGCAGGCGCTCGTCCAGACGCTCAGAAATACTGAGTCGCCTGAAACCAGATTCGCGGCGAGCCGGCGGACGACGCCAGCCCTTCGCTTGAGGCGAACGGCCAGGCGGCCGCCACCGTGACTTGATGCCCCTTCCCGTACCAGCCCGCGCCGAATCCCGCGGCCTGCATGCGGATGATGTTGGTGTCCTTGAACACGCGATGCTTGTTGATGCCGACCCGGCCGGCGTCGACGAACGTGCTGACCCGCCAGCCGGGCGCCACCGCATACCGCAATTCCGCGCTCGCCTGCCACCCCTGATCGCCGCTGCCCGAGCCGAGCGTGTAGGCGCGCACGCCGTACGGGCCGCCGAGGCTGAACTGCTCGGACGCGTCGAGATTGCCCGACGACAGTTGGCCGCTGAACTGTGTGTAGAACTGGAAACGCGAGCCAAGCGCCTGCAGGCGCATCACGCTGACGCCGAGTTTCTTGAAGGTGCCGCGCGTCTTGACGAACCCCTGCGCGCCAAGCACGTCGGCCGTGCGCAGGCGGCCCGCGCCGGCCGAAACGGAGAAGGCGGTGGTGCCGCCGCCGAGCAATGCGTCGTCGCCGTTGCCGCTCAGCGTGAAAGTCCATAGACCGACGTTCTTGTCGTCCTGTATCTGGAACGCGCGATAGTCGTCGTGAAGGTTCTTGTTCTCGTATTGGAGTTGCGCGTTCAGGTTGAACGCGCGGCCGCGCAGCAGCGGCTGAACGACAAATGCGCTCTGGATGTTGGCGCGGCTGTGAAGATCGAGTTCCTCGAAGCCTTCGCCGACCTTCGAATGCAGATTCGAGTAGCCGACGCCGACGCGCGTCGACCACGGCCCGACCGGCAACTGGTACGACGCGCTGTAGTAGCGCTGCAGCGTGTCGCTTCCCATGCCGCGCAACGTGAGCCGATCGCCGATGCGCAGCGGCGAATTGACCGCGATGCTGCCGGTAAGCCGGTAGCGCCCCGTCGACAGGTTGCCGTAGTTGTCCGCCTCCAGCGTTCCCGTCGCGATCGGCCCCGGATCGGCGTCGATCACCAGATCGGTCGAGCCCTGCGTGCGCCCCGAGCGCAACGTGCCCTTGGCGTCGACGCCGGGCAGGTCACCGACGAGCAGCAGGCTGCGCGCCAGATCGGCGCCGCGCACCGCCTCGCCCGGACGCAGCGCGGACAGCGGCTGGCGCACCACGCCGTCCAGCACGCGCGAGCGGTTATGGAGTTCGATCCGATCGTAGCGGCCTTCCAGCACGTCGATCCGGACGACGCCGTCGTCGATGTCCTGACGCGGCAGATAGGCGCGCGCGAGCACGTAGCCATGCTCGCGGTAGTAGGAAGTGATGCGAGCCGCAGCCGCCTGCAACTCGCCAAAACTCAGCTCCCGCCCGGTCAGGTCCTGGAGGAGCGGCTCGAGCTGCGCCGACGTGAACACCCGATTGCCGCCGATCGCGAACGCGCGGACCGTCACGCGCGGCCCCGCATCGACGCCCTCAGGCGCGGGTGCGGCCTGCTCCGTACGCTCGATGCTCAACTCGGGCGCCGACGCGGCCGGGAGCGCCGGGCGCACGGATTCGATTTCGCGCATCGACTGGCCCGCGTTCGGCAACTGCGAAAACGCGACACCGGGCAGGAACAGCCCCATCGCCGCGCAACAGCCCAGCGCGTATGGAACACCGCCGCCGAGGCCGGCAACGGGCGCGCGCACCACCGCTGGCCGTGCGTCTCGATGATGCGTGACGCCTGGATGCCGGGTCGCAAGAAAATACCAGAAGCCTCGGCCGTAACGATCCATTATCAATTCGGTAAACCACCATTTGCATTCGCTACCGAATCATAATTTTCAGTCCTATCAAGATAAATAATACAAGTACGATTTATTTCTATAAAAACGAAATCCTTCGATAAATTCCTAATACTCCCCGAAAAAACTGCACATCATTCGGCTTTCTTGTCGACTGCCGCCGCCCGATTCCATCACCGACATGTCCGCCCCGGCCGTCGGAATCAGACGGTGTCCTAACGATACTGGCGCAACAAGGTCCTCTAGCGTCGATCGGGCATGCGAAAGTGAAGGAATGCGGACCGCGTACAGGCCGTCCGGACAATTGATCAGCCGGAGACGTGGCCCAGCGCGAAAGCGCTACCTGCCGCCGCTATTCGGGGCGAATGTTCCCGAAGCAAAATAAAAATCGCCGCAGAAAATCGAATCAGATTTGATCCGCCATGGGCTAAAAAGGCTAAAAAAAACCCCGCCAAAAGGCGGGGTCGATCTTTACAGCGTTTGGTTGCGAGATCTCAGAACGGAATATCGTCGTCCATCTCGTCGAAGCCGCCGCCTGCCGGCGCGCTCGGACGGCTCTGGCCGCCGCCACTTGCACCGCCGCGCGCCGCGCCGCCGGCACGACCGCCGCCGCCACCGCCGCGCTCCATCTGCTCGCCGCGACCGCCGCCGCCACCGCCGTAGCCGCCGCCATAACCGCCTTCGTCACCGCCGCCACCGCCGCCGCCCGAACCGCCGCGGCCGCCGAGCATCTGCATCTGTTCGGCGACGATTTCGGTCGAGTAACGGTCCTGGCCGTCCTGGCCCTGCCACTTGCGCGTGCGGATGCGGCCTTCGATATAGACCGACGACCCCTTCTTCAGGTATTCGCTGACGATTTCCGCCAGACGGCCAAAGAACGCGACGCGATGCCACTCGGTCATTTCCTTGAAATCGCCGCTTGCCTTGTCCTTGTAGCGGTCGGTCGTCGCGAGGCGGATGTTCGCAACCGCGTCGCCGCTCGGCAGGTAACGGACTTCAGGATCGGCGCCGAGGTTGCCGACGAGGATGACCTTGTTGACGGATGCCATGTGTTTCTCCAGTAAATTCGATGCCGGGCCGCCCGCGACAGCCGTCGGAGCAGCCCGCCGGGGGGAGCCGGCGAACGCCGCCGGCGCCCACCCGACAATCAGGTTCCGGCCTTGCGCGGCGGCGCTTTCATATTGGCCGCGATTATAAGCCACGCGGCCACGAGCCCCGAACACGTGTAGAACACGGTGTTCGCGCCGCCGTGCTTCAGCAGCCAGCCGCCCACGATGCCGCCGAGCGCGAGCCCGATCGACTGCGTGGTGTTGTAGACGCCCGTGGCCGCGCCCTTGCGCGAACCCGGCGCGAGCTTCGACACGAGCGACGGCTGCGACGCTTCCAGGATGTTGAACCCGAGGAAGTAGACGAAAAGAATCGCCGCCACAATCAGGATGGTATGCGGCGCGCTGCCCAGCAGCAATTGACCGATGAGGATAGCCAGAATGCCGCCGAGCAGCACCGGCTTCATCTTGCCCCGTTTTTCCGCGACGATGATCGCCGGCACCATCATCACGAACGCGAGCCCCATCACCGGCAGGTACACCTTCCAGTGCGCGGCGACCGGCAGCCCGCCGTCGACCAGCAGGCGCGGCACGACGAGGAACAGCGCCGTCTGCGTCGCATGCAGCACCAGCACGCCGAAGTTCAGGCGCAGCAGCTCGACGTTGTGCAGCACCTCGGCGAACGGCGCCGGCACGTGCACGGGCTTCGCCGCATCGGGCACGATCCACAGCACGACGCCGATCGCGAGGATCGACAGCACGCCGACGATCGCGAACAGCCCGCTCATCCCGACCCAGTGGAACACGATCGGCGCGCCGACGATCGCGACCGCGAACGACACGCCGATCGAGCCGCCGACCATCGCCATCGCCTTCGTGCGGTTCTGCTCGGAGGTCAGGTCGGCGATGAACGCGAGCACCGCCGACGACACGGCGCCCATGCCCTGGATCACGCGGCCGACGATGATCCACGTGATGTCGTGCGCGAACGCGGCGACGAAGCTGCCGAGCGCGAAGATCACGAGGCCCGCGGCGATCACCGGCTTGCGGCCGAACTTGTCGGACGCCCAGCCGTAGAAGATGTAGAACAGCGACTGCGTGACGCCGTAGGCCCCGAGCGCGATCCCGACGAGCAGCACGTTGTCGCCGCCCGGGATGGTTTTCGCGTAGACCGAAAACACCGGCATGATCATGAACAGGCCGAGCATGCGCAACGCGAAGATCGCCGCGAGCGACGTGGTCGCGCGCAGTTCGGGCGCAGTCATGCGGGAAGACGTGGCAGACGGATTGGACATCGGGAATGAATTTCGAATGATCGGAATGTCCGCCCGGCAGCGGGCGGCGGAAGATCAGGGCCGGCGGCCTGGCGGCCTTTCGGGCGACACGTCGGGGCCGGATGCGGATGGCCTGCGGGCCGCCCGGAACCGTGCGGCGCGACCGCTTTCCCCGGCGCAGGTGTCGCCTTGCTGCCACCTGCCGCAAGGGCTGGGGGCCGTAAACGACGGTCTCGAAAAGCCGTTATAGTAGCAGGTTTGGTTTCCTCCATTTTCGCCAGGTTCATGGAACAGATCCGTATCCGTGGGGCACGCACCCACAACCTGAAAAACGTCAATCTCGACCTGCCGCGCCACAAGCTGGTCGTGATTACCGGGTTGTCCGGGTCGGGCAAGTCGTCGCTCGCGTTCGACACCCTTTATGCCGAGGGCCAGCGCCGCTACGTCGAGAGCCTGTCCGCCTATGCCCGCCAGTTCCTGCAGCTGATGGAGAAACCCGACGTCGACCTGATCGAGGGGCTGTCGCCGGCGATCTCGATCGAGCAGAAGGCGACGTCCCACAACCCGCGTTCGACCGTCGGCACGGTCACGGAAATCCACGACTACCTGCGACTTTTGTACGCACGTGTCGGTACACCGTACTGCCCCGATCACGACATCCCGCTCGAGGCGCAGAGCGTGTCGCAGATGGTCGACGCGGCGCTCGCGCTGCCCGAGGAAACCAAGCTGATGATCCTCGCGCCCGTCGTCGCGGATCGCAAGGGCGAGCATGTCGAGCTGTTCGAGGACATGCAGGCGCAGGGCTTCGTGCGCTTTCGCGTGCGCTCGGGCGGCGGCGCCGCGAACGAAGGCGCCGCGAAGATCTACGAGGTCGAGTCGCTGCCGAAGCTGAAGAAGAACGACAAGCACACGATCGACGTCGTCGTCGATCGCCTGAAGGTGCGCCCGGACATGAAGCAGCGGCTCGCCGAATCGTTCGAAACCGCGCTGCGCCTCGCCGACGGCCGCGCGATCGCGCTCGAGATGGATACCGACAAGGAGCACCTGTTCAGCTCGAAGTTCGCGTGCCCGATCTGCTCGTACTCGCTGCAGGAACTCGAGCCGCGCCTGTTCTCGTTCAACAACCCGATGGGCGCGTGCCCGGAATGCGACGGCCTCGGCCAGATCACGTTCTTCGACCCGAAGCGGGTCGTCGCGCACCCGTCGCTGTCGCTTGCCGCCGGCGCGGTGAAGGGCTGGGACCGCCGCAACCAGTTCTACTTCCAGATGCTGCAGAGCCTCGCGGCGTTCTACGAATTCGACATCGACGCCGCGTTCGAGGATCTTCCCGAAAAGATCCGCAAGGTGCTGCTGTTCGGCTCGGGCAAGCAGACGATCCCGTTCTCGTACATCAACGAGCGCGGCCGCACGACGATCCGCGAGCACGTGTTCGAAGGGATCATCCCGAACCTCGAGCGCCGCTACCGCGAGACCGATTCGGTCGCGGTGCGCGAAGAGCTGTCGAAGTACCAGAACAACCAGCCGTGCCCGTCGTGCGACGGCACGCGCCTGCGCCGCGAGGCGCGCCACGTGCGGATCGGCACCGGCGACCATGCGCGCGGCATCTATGAGATCAGCGGCTGGCCGCTGCGCGACGCGCTCGGCTATTTCGACGGGCTGACGCTCGACGGCGCGAAGCGCGAGATCGCCGACAAGGTGATCAAGGAAATCGTCGCGCGCCTGACGTTCCTGAACAACGTCGGGCTCGACTACCTGTCGCTCGAGCGCAGCGCCGAGACCTTGTCGGGCGGCGAGGCGCAGCGCATCCGGCTCGCGTCGCAGATCGGCTCGGGCCTCACGGGCGTGATGTACGTGCTCGACGAGCCGTCGATCGGCCTGCACCAGCGCGACAACGACCGCCTGATCGCGACGCTCAAGCATCTGCGCGACCTCGGCAACTCGGTGATCGTCGTCGAGCACGACGAGGACATGATCCGCACGGCCGACTACGTCGTCGACATGGGCCCCGGCGCCGGCGAGCACGGCGGCGTGGTGGTCGCCGAAGGCACGCCGAAGCAGGTGCAGTCGAACCCGCAGTCGCTGACGGGCCAGTACCTCGTCGGCAAGCGCGTGATCGAGTACCCGGACGAGCGGCTCGCGCCCGATCCGGAGCGGATGCTGCGCATCGTCGACGCGCACGGCAACAACCTGAAGCACGTCGATCTCGATCTGCCGGTCGGCCTCCTGACCTGCATCACCGGCGTATCGGGCTCCGGCAAGTCGACGCTGATCAACGACACGCTGTATCACGCGGTCGCGCGCCACCTGTACGGCTCGGCCGCCGAGCCGGCGCCGCACGAGGCGATCGAGGGCCTCGAGCACTTCGACAAGGTGATCAACGTCGACCAGTCGCCGATCGGCCGCACGCCGCGCTCGAACCCGGCCACCTACACGGGCCTGTTCACGCCGATCCGCGAGCTGTTCTCGGGCGTGCCGACGTCGAAGGAGCGCGGCTACGATCCGGGCCGCTTCTCGTTCAACGTGAAGGGCGGCCGCTGCGAATCGTGCCAGGGCGACGGCGTGCTGAAGGTCGAGATGCACTTTTTGCCGGACGTCTACGTGCCGTGCGACGTGTGCCACGGCAAGCGCTACAACCGCGAAACGCTCGAAGTGCAGTACAAGGGCAAGAACATCAGCGAAGTGCTCGACATGACGGTCGAGCACGCGTACGAGTTCTTCAGCGCGGTGCCCGTCATCGCGCGCAAGCTGAAGACGCTGCTCGACGTCGGCCTCGGCTACATCCGCCTCGGCCAGTCGGCCACGACGCTGTCGGGCGGCGAGGCGCAGCGCGTGAAGCTGTCGCTGGAGCTGTCGAAGCGCGACACCGGCCGCACGCTGTACATCCTCGACGAACCGACCACCGGCCTGCACTTCCACGACATCGCGCTGCTGCTGGAAGTGATTCACCGGCTGCGCGACCAGGGCAACACGGTCGTGATCATCGAGCACAACCTCGACGTGATCAAGACCGCCGACTGGGTGATCGACCTCGGCCCCGAAGGCGGCGCCGGCGGCGGCCAGATCATCGCGCAGGGCTCGCCCGAGCAGGTCGCGAAGACGAAGGCGAGCTTCACCGGCAAGTACCTCGCGCCGCTGCTGAAGCGTCCCACCCGCAAGGTCGCGGCCGGCTGACGCCCCGTTCCGCCGTTCCCGCGCGCGGCCGCCCGGCCGCGCGCCCCCTCGTTTTCCCTTCTGCGTTTACACCACGCGCCAAACGGGCCGTTTGCGGACCATAATGGCAGCTATACTTTACGGTCGTAAGGTTCGCCATCCGCACCAATCCGGTGCGGCGCCGGGCGGCCCGCGCTCTGCCGCGCGCTCCGCGGCACGACACACGGACGACAGGAATCCACGATGGAGAAGCAACAAGAGTCGCGCGACACGCAGAACCGCGAGCCGCACCTGCGCAGCGTGCGGCTGACCAGCGACTTGAGCCTGCCGAAACTGTCGGCACTCGAGATCGGCAGCTATCTCTTCGCGCTCGTCATGATGTGGCTCGTCCTCGAGCTGCGGCTGCTCGGCGGGATGCTGGCCGGCCTGCTCGTCTATCAGCTGATCCACACGATCGCGCCCGTGATCGAACGCCATACCACCAGCATGCGCGCGCGCTGGGTCGCCGTCGTGCTGCTGTCGATCGCGATCGTCGGCGCGCTCACCGGCCTGACGCTCGGCATCATCGAGCATTTCGAGCACACGGTGCCGAACCTGCAGAGCCTGCTCGGCCAGCTGATGCAGATCGTCGAGCAAACCCGCGCGCGCACGCCGGCCTGGATCGCGAACCTGCTGCCCGTCGACGTCGAACAGATGAAGACGAAGGCGGCCGTGCTGATGCATTCGCACATGGACCAGCTCCAGCAAAGCGGCAAGAGCGTCGCGCGCGGCTTCGGCCACGTGCTGTTCGGGATGATCATCGGCGCGATGATCGCGATCGGCGTCGAGCAGGGCAAGGTGCGCCGGCCGCTGTCGACCGCGCTCGTCACGCGCGTGTCGCGCTTCGCCGATGCGTTCCGCCGGATCGTGTTCGCGCAGATCAAGATCTCGGCGATCAATGCGGCCTTCACCGGCATCTACCTGCTCGTCGCGCTGCCGATCTTCCACCAGCGGCTGCCGCTGTCGAAAACCCTCGTGCTCATCACGTTCATCGTCGGCCTGCTGCCGGTGATCGGCAATCTGATCTCGAACACGCTGATCGTCGCGGTGTCGCTGTCGGTCAGCATGGGCACCGCGATCGCATCGCTCGCGTTTCTCGTGGTCATCCACAAGCTCGAATACTTCCTGAACGCGAAGATCATCGGCGGCCAGATCGAGTCGCGCGCGTGGGAGCTGCTGCTTGCGATGCTGATCATGGAAGCCGCGTTCGGGCTGCCGGGCGTGATCGCCGCACCGATCTTCTATGCGTACCTGAAACGCGAGCTGTACCTGCTGCGGCTGATCTGACGCCGCCCGCTCGCCAACGGCAAACGAAAACGCCGCGCCCCGTGAAGGGCGCGGCGTTTTCGCTTGTGGAGCCAGCCTTCCGCGACCGACGGATCAGCGGAACACGACCGTCTTCGTCCCGTTCAGCACGATCCGGTGCTCGACGTGCCACTTCACCGCCCGCGCGAGCGTCACGCATTCGACGTCGCGGCCGATCGCGGTCAGCTGGTCGGGCGTCATGCTGTGGTCGACGCGCTCGACTTCCTGCTCGATGATCGGGCCTTCGTCGAGATCGGTCGTCACGTAGTGCGCGGTCGCGCCGATCAGCTTCACGCCGCGGTCGAATGCCTGGTAGTAAGGCTTCGCGCCCTTGAAGCTCGGCAGGAACGAATGGTGGATGTTGATCGCGCGCCCGGCGAGCTGCTCGCACATGTTCGGCGACAGGATCTGCATGTAGCGCGCGAGCACGACGAGATCGGCCTGGTGCTCGTCGATCACTTCCAGCACGCGTGCTTCCTGCGCGGCCTTCGCGGCATCGGACGAACCGCCGACGAGCGGGAAGTGATGGAACGGAATGTTGTAGCTCGCGGCGAGCTGGTAGAACTCCTTGTGGTTCGACACGATCGCCGGGATCTCGATCGGCAACTGGCCGGTGCGATAGCGGAACAGCAGGTCGTTCAGGCAGTGGCCGATCTTCGACACCATGATCACGACGCGCGGCTTCACGGCCGCATCGTGCAGCTCCCAGCGCATCGAGAACTGCTCGGCGAGCGGCGCGAATTCGTTGCGAAGCGTGTCGAGCGCCGACGCGGCATCCACGCCGCCGCCGTCCTGCTCGAAGTGCACGCGCATGAAGAACTCGCCGGTGCGGCTGTCGCCGAACTGCGCGGAATCGAGGATGTTGTTGCTGCGCTCGAACAGGAAGCCCGAGACCGCATGGACGATGCCGTGCCGGTCGGGGCACGACAGTTTCAAGATAAAGCTGTGATCGGTCGGCATGACCGCGACTCCCATTGTTTCCGTATTCGTCAAATTGCCCGTTCGCGCCGCCAGGCCGCGCGCGGCGCGCGTCATGCGCCCGGCACGAACAGCGCGTCGATGCCGGCCGCGTCGGCCGCCGCAAGCCAGCGGTGGCGCAGCAGCGTGTCGAGCGTCGCGAGGCTCGCATCCATCGTCGCGCGGCCTTCGCGCAGCCAGCCGATCACCTCGGGCACGCCGGCCAGCAGGTGCTCGGCCACTTCGCCGTCCTGGTTGCGCGGCGCGAAGTCGTGCGGCAGCGGCAGGTCGTACACGAAGATCAGCTCCGACTGCGTGCCTTCCGGCAGCGAGTTCAGCACCTGCACCGTGCGGCCCGCGATCGCGCGCGCCGCCAGGTCGACCGGAATGCCGGCTTCTTCCCAGCACTCCTTCGCGAGCGTCTCGTGAACGCCCAGCCCCCAGCCGATCCCGCCCGCGACGACGTTGTCGAGCATGCCGGGGTCGGTGGCCTTGGTCTCGCTGCGGCGGCCGAGCCACATCTTCGGCGCGGCCGCGGCGGGCTCGCCGGGCGTAACCGCATATTCTACGATGCCGTTCACGTGCACCGCATAGGTCTGCGTGCCGAAGAAGCGCGACGCCGCGCGCTCGATGTACGCGAGCGGCGGATCGTCGAAGCGGTTGCGGATCGCGTAGATCTCGTCGCGCCAGCCGGGAATCGCGCCTTCCGCCGCGAGCGCGCCGATCGCGCCGGCCAGCGCCATGCTGCGCGCATCGACCGAATCGTAGCGCGCCGACAGCACGACGCGCTCGCCGGTCAGCTCGAACACGTCGGGCCAGCGCGCGAGCTTCGCGACGTCCTGGCGGCGCACCCAGCCCACCGCCTGGCCGGCGATCTCGAAACGCAGGTGCGCGGCCGGATCGAAGCGGCGCGCGGCCGCGATGCACGGAAACGTCATCGCGCTCAATCCTTCAGCGCGACGCGGATGCCGATCGCGATGAACGTCGCGCCGGCGATCCGGTCGAGCCACACGCCGGCCTTCGGGCGGCGCTTCAGCCATGCGCCGATCATGCCCGCGCCGACGCCGAACAGCGAGAAGACCGCGGCCGTCTGCAGCATGAACAGCGCGCCGAGCTCGAACATCTGCAGCGTCACGCCCTGCGCGCCGTGCGGATCGACGAACTGCGGCAGGAACACGACGAAGAACAGCGTGACCTTCGGGTTCATCAGGTTGCCGATCACGCTCTGCCGGAAGATCGTGCCGAGCGGCTGCGGCGGGCGCGCATGCGCGTTCGCGAGGCCCTGGCTGCGCAGCGCCTTGATGCCGATCCACACGAGGTACGCGGCGCCCGCGAGCTTCAGGATCTGGAACGCGACCGGCGACGAACGCAGCACGGCCGCGACGCCGAGCGCCGCGAGCGTCGTGTGGAACAGGATCCCCGCCGTGAAGCCGAGCGCGGCGACGAAGCCGGCCGCGCGGCCCTGCGAGATGCCGCGTGCGAGCACCTGCAGGTTGTCGGGACCCGGCGCGAACGTGATCGCGATCGACGTGGCGAGAAACAGCATGAAGTTGGGCATCGTGAACCTCGCTGCGGAAGGTGAACCAGGCGCGAACCAGCGCAAACCGGGGCGGCGGGCCCCGACGGACCGGCGTTCAGTGGCCGGAGAATTCGGTAACGGTATAGACGGGCAACCCGGCGTTGCGCAGCAGCGCCGAGCCGCCGAGATCGGGCAGATCGATGATCGACGCACCTTCGACGACCACCGCGCCGAGCCGCTGCAGCAGGTTGCGTCCCGCCATCATCGTGCCGCCGGTCGCGATCAGGTCGTCCATGATGATCACGCGGTCGCCGGGGCGGCACGCATCTTCGTGGATCTCGACCGTCGCGCTGCCGTATTCGAGATCGTACGATTCCGAACGCGTCTTGTACGGCAGCTTGCCGACCTTGCGGATCGGCACGAAACCGACGCTCAGCTCGTACGCGACGATCGGCGCGATGATGAAGCCGCGCGCGTCGAGGCCCGCGACGTAGTCGAGCTTCGCGTCGACATAGCGTTCGACGAACAGGTCGACGAGGATGCGCAGCGCCTTCGGGCTCTGCAGCAGCGTCGTGATGTCGCGGAACTGCACACCCGGCTGCGGCCAGTCCGGCACCGTGCGGATCTGGCTGTGGATGAAGGCGACCGGATCGAGCGGTGCGCCCGGCGACGAATGCGGCATGAAACTCTCCGAAAAAAACGGTGCGCGAAGATCGGGCACCGTTTCTGATCAATACGGGTCAGGTTGCGAATCGCGGCTCACGCAGCCGCGGCCGGCGGATCGCGCCGATGGCGCGACAACCGCTCCTCCGCGAGCGCGAGCGCCTCGGGCAGCCCGCGCAGCACCACGATGTCGCTCGCGCGCAGCTTGGTCTGCGGATCGGGTTCGACGCCGCGGATGCCGTGGCGGCGGATCGCCGTGACCTCGAGCCCGAGCGCGTACAGCCCGAGTTCTTCCAGCGACCGCCCGACCGCGTCCGCGCGCGCATCGACCGGCACCGATTGTAGCCGCACCTGCTCGTGATCGTCGTCGTCCGCGTCATCGGCGCCGCGGAAATAGCCGCGCAGCAGGCTGTAGCGCTCGTCGCGCATCTCCTCGACGCGCCGCACGACCTTGCGCATCGGCACGCCGACCAGCACCAGCGTGTGCGACGCGAGCATCAGGCTGCCCTCGACGATCTCCGGAATCACCTCGGTCGCGCCGGCCGCCAGCAGCTTTTCGAGATCGGCATCGTCGACGGTGCGCACGATCGCCGGCAGCGTCGGCTCCAGCTCGTGCACGTGATGCAGCACGCGCAGCGCGGACGGCGTGTTCGCGTAGGTGATCGCGACGGCCGCCGCCCGGTGGATACCGGCCGCGACCAGCGACTCGCGGCGCGCGGCGTCGCCGAACACGACCGATTCGCCGGCCGTCGCGGCCGCGCTCACGCGATCGGGGTCGAGGTCGAGCGCGACGTACGAAATGCCTTCCTGCTCGAGCATGCGCGCGAGGTTCTGCCCGGCGCGGCCGTAGCCGCAGATGATCACGTGGCCGCGCTGCTTGAGGCTTTGCGTCGCGATCCGCGTCATCTGCAGCGACTGCTGCATCCATTCGGTCGACGACAGCCGCATCACGATGCGGTCGGCGTTCTGGATCAGGAACGGCGCGGCGAGCATCGACAGCAGCATCGACGCGAGGATCGCCTGCAGCAGCGTCGAGTCGACGAGATGCCGGTCGAGAATCAGGTTCAGCAGCACGAAGCCGAATTCGCCGGCCTGCGCGAGGCCGATGCCCGTGCGCATCGCGACGCCCGGCGTCGCGCCGAACAGCCGCGCGAGCCCGGCGATCATCGTCGCCTTGAACAGGATCTGCCCGACGAAGAAGCCGAGCACGATCAACGGATGCTCCCAGATCACGCGTGGATCGAGCAGCATCCCCGTCGTCACGAAGAACAGCCCGAGCAGCACGTCGCGAAACGGCTTGATGTCCTCCTCCACCTGATGGCGGAACGGCGTCTCGGAAATGAGCATCCCGGCGATGAACGCGCCGAGCGCGAGCGACAGCCCGAAGCGGTCGGTGATGAACGCCGCGCCGAGCGTGACGAGCAGCAGGTTCAGCACGAACAGCTCCTGCGAGCGGCGCCGCGCGACCACGTTGAGCCAGCGCGTCATGAAGCGCTGGCCGATGACCAGCAGCAGCGCGAGCGCGATCACGATCTTGACCGCCGCGAAGCCGAGCGTGAGCGCGAGATCCTTCGACGATTCGGCGCCGAACGCGGCGATCACGATCAGCAGCGGCACGACCGCGAGATCCTGGAACAGCAGCACGCCGAAGATGTTGCGGCCGTGCTCCGTCTCGATCTCGAGCCGCTCGGCGAGCATCTTCGACACGATCGCCGTCGACGACATCGCGAGCGCGCCGCCGAGCGCGATGCTGCCCTGCCACGTGATGTGCACCCAGTGCTCGAACAGCGCGCCGAGCACGAGCGCGAGCAGGAGGGTCGCGACGACCTGCAGCAGGCCGAGCCCGAACACGAGCCGCTGCATCGCCCTCAGCTTCGCCAGCGAGAATTCGAGGCCGATCGAGAACATCAGGAACACCACGCCGAACTCCGCGAGGTGCTCGGCCCGTTCGAGATCCGCCGCGACGCCGAATGCGTGCGGGCCGACCAGGATGCCGACGGTCAGGTAGCCGAGCATCGGCGGCAGGTTCAACGAGCGGAATACGACGACGCCCACCACCGAGGCCAGCAGCAGCAGCAGGGTCATTTCGAGCGGGGAAATCACGGGCGAAGCGTCCTCGTTCGTCGGGGCCACGGCAATGCGGGCGCGGGTGGTGGCGGTGGACACGCGACATCGGACGAGTCCGAAGGCGCGGCGCGGCGAACAAACGCCTTTGCTATACTCCGCGCATGATAGCGAAAATCAATGATGACCGGGCGCTCGCGCTCGCCCGCGACGTGCTCGACATCGAGGCGGACGCCGTGCGCGCGCTGCGCGACCAGCTCGACGGCGGCTTCGTCCAGGCCGTGGCGCTGCTGCTCGGCTGCCGCGGCCGCGTCGTGGTCTCGGGCATCGGCAAATCGGGGCATATCGCCCGCAAGATCGCGGCCACGCTGGCCAGCACCGGCACGCCGGCCTTCTTCGTCCACCCTGCCGAGGCCAGCCACGGCGACCTCGGGATGGTCACCTCCGACGACGTCTTCATCGGCATCTCCTATTCCGGCGAATCGGAAGAACTCGTCGCGATCCTGCCGCTCGTGAAGCGGATCGGCGCGAAGCTGATCGCGATCACGGGCCGCGCGGAGTCGAGCCTCGGCACGCTCGCCGACGTGAACCTGAACGCCGCGGTCTCGAAGGAAGCGTGCCCGCTGAACCTCGCGCCCACCGCGAGCACGACCGCCGCGCTCGCGCTCGGCGACGCGCTCGCCGTCGCCGTGCTCGACGCGCGCGGCTTCGGCTCGGAAGATTTCGCGCGCTCGCATCCGGGCGGCGCGCTCGGCCGGCGCCTGCTCACCTACGTGCGCGACGTGATGCGCTCGGGCGACGACGTCCCGGCCGTCGGGCTCGACGCGACGCTATCGGACGCGCTGTTCCAGATCACCGCGAAGCGCCTCGGCATGACGGCCGTGGTCGACGCCGACGGCAAGGTCGCCGGCATCTTCACGGACGGCGACCTGCGCCGCGTGCTCGCGCGCGACGGCGATTTCCGCACGCTGCCGATCACCGAAGTCATGACGCGCGAGCCGCGCACGATCGCGCCGGATCACCTGGCGGTCGAGGCCGTTGAACTGATGGAGCGCCACCGGATCAACCAGATGCTGGTCGTCGATGCCGACGGCGCGCTGATCGGCGCGCTGAACATGCACGACCTGTTTTCGAAGAAGGTGATCTGATGAGCGCAGCGCTGACTGCGGCCGAACGCGCGAGCCGCGTGAAGCTGATGATTTTCGACGTCGACGGCGTACTGACCGACGGCGGCCTGCTGTTTACCGCGGCCGGCGACACGATGAAGTCGTTCAATTCGCTCGACGGCCACGGCGTGAAGCTGCTCGGCGAAGCCGGCATCGCGACCGCGATCATCACGGGCCGCCGCTCGGACATCGTCGCGGCGCGCGCGAAGGAAATGAAGATCGCGCACCTGTTCCAGGGCGTCGAGAACAAGCTCGCCGTGTTCGCCGACCTGATCGCATCGCTCGGCCTGACGGCCGACGCATGCGGCTACATGGGCGACGACTGGCCCGACCTGCCGGTGATGCTGCGCTGCGGCTTCGCCGCGGCCCCCGCGAACGCGCACCCCGAGGTGATCGCCCGCGCGCACTGGGTCGCCGAGGCCCGTGGCGGCCACGGCGCGGTGCGCGAAGTCTGCGACGCGGTCCTGCGCGCGCAGCGCCGCTACGACGCGCTGCTCGCCGCCGCCTGCGGAGCCTGACCGATGAGCACGCATTTCCGCTGGACCCAGATGCTGCCGCTCGCCGCGGTCGCCGCGCTCGCGGGCGTCACGTGGTGGCTGCTGCAGGCCACGCTGCCGCCGCCCGGCGAGGGCGCCGCGCAGCCGAAGCGCCACACGCCCGACTATTTCGCGGACAACTTCTCGGTCACCGAGCTCGACCAGTCCGGCACGACCCAGTACCGGCTGACGGCCGCGAAGCTGGTCCATTACGAAGATACCGAAAGCAGCGACCTGACCGATCCGGCCATGCGCGCGTTCCAGCCCGGCAAGCCGGTCGTGACGACCACCGCGAAGCGCGGCACCGTCAACGGCGACGTGTCGATCGTCGACTTGTACGACGACGCGCGCATCCTGCGCGCGGCCGGCGGCGGCGATCCGCAGATGCAGGCCGATTCCCAGCATTTCCGGATCTTCGTCAATGACGATGTGATCCAGACCGAAAAGCCGGTTAAACTTCAGCGCGGCCTGTCGCTCGTCAACGCGACCGACGGCATGAAGTACAACAACGTCACCCGGGTCATCGAGCTTTACGGCAACGTGCGCGGCACGATCGCCGCGGCGGACACGTCCGGCGGCTCGAAAGGTCAACCCAAGTGACGCATCCCTCACGTGACTGCATGAACGAACCGTTCCCTCGACAGATTTCCGGCGGCGCTGCGCGCGCCGTCCGCGCCGCGCTCGCCGCGACGCTCGTGGCGCTCCCGCTCGTCGGGCTGGCGCCGCTCGCCCGTGCCGAGAAGGCCGACCAGAACAAGCCGATCAACGTCGAGGCCGACAACCTGACCTATGACGATCTGAAGCAGGTCACGGTCGCGACCGGCAACGTCGTGATCACGAAGGGCACGATCATCATCAAGGGCGATCGCGTCGAAGTGCGCCAGGACCCGGAAGGCTATCAGTACGCGACGTCGTTCGGCAGCGGCAAGAAGCACGCGACGTTCCGCCAGAAGCGCGAAGGCCTCGACGAGTACATCGACGGCGACGCCGAACGCATCGACTACGACGGCAAGCAGGACCTGACCACGCTGACCACCGCCGCGACCGTGCGCCGCCTGCAGGGCACGTCGACGGTCGCCGACACCGTGCACGGCAGCGTGATCACGTACGACGGCCAGCGCGACTTCTACACCGCGAAGGGCGGCAAGGACGTCGCCGCGCCGGGCAACCCGAACGGCCGCGTGCGCGCGATGCTGTCGCCGAAGAACGGCGGCCCCGCGCCGCTGAACGGGGCGCCGGCCAAGCTGTCGCCGTCGACCACGATCCAGGGAGCGCCGGGCCAATGAACGCGCTCCCCAACCGCCAGCCGGCCGGCACCACGAGCTCGCTCGTCGTCCGCAACCTGAAGAAGCGCTACGGCTCGCGCACGGTCGTCAAGGACGTGTCGCTCGACGTGAAGAGCGGCGAGGTCGTCGGCCTGCTCGGCCCGAACGGCGCCGGCAAGACCACGTCGTTCTACATGATCGTCGGCCTCGTGCCGACGGACGCGGGCGAAATCTCGCTGAACGGCAGCTCGATCGGCCTGCTGCCGATCCACAAGCGCGCGTCGCTCGGCCTGTCGTACCTGCCGCAGGAAGCGTCCGTGTTCCGCAAGCTGACCGTCGAGGAAAACATCCGCGCGGTGCTCGAGCTGCAGCACGGCGAAGACGGCAAGCGGCTGTCGAAGGATGCGATCTCGGCGCGCACCGAAGCGCTGCTCGACGAGCTGCAGATCGGCCACCTGCGCGAGAACCCCGCGCTGTCGCTGTCGGGCGGCGAACGGCGCCGCGTCGAAATCGCGCGCGCGCTCGCGACCAACCCGAGCTTCATCCTGCTCGACGAACCGTTCGCCGGCGTCGACCCGATCGCCGTGCTCGAGATCCAGAAGATCGTCAAGTTCCTGAAACAGCGCAACATCGGCGTGCTGATCACGGACCACAACGTCCGCGAAACGCTCGGCATCTGCGACCACGCTTACATCATCAGCGACGGTTCGGTGCTGGCCGCCGGCGCGCCGAGCGAAATCATCGAAAACGAAAGCGTGCGCCGCGTGTACCTCGGCGAGCACTTCCGCATGTAACGTCCTCCTCGTGGCTGGCTGCACCCCGCCCGGCAGCGCCGCGCGGGGCTGCGCCCCGCTTTGCATCCACGCCCGCGGGCATGCCCGCGGCCGGGCGGCGCGCCACGCGTAATCGCGGATGGCTCAACGCGCCTGGGTCGTGGCAAACTGCCGGTATGACTCCCTCCTTGCCATGAAAGCCAGCCTTCAACTCCGCCTGTCGCAACATCTTGCGCTGACGCCCCAGCTGCAGCAGTCGATCCGGCTCCTGCAGTTGTCGACGCTCGAATTGCAGCAGGAAGTCGCGATGGCCGTCGCGCAGAACCCGCTGCTCGAGAACGACGACGAATGGATCGCGAGCCCGCTGCGCGTCGCCGCGGACGGATCGCTGATCGCGCAGACGCCACCCGCATCGAACACCGAACCCGCCGCGGCCAACGGCACCAGTACGTCCAGCGATCGCGCGGAACGCGACGAGCCGGCAGGCGCCGACGAATACGACGGCTATGCGTCCGGCGACGGCAGCGACGGCCCGCAGTGGAATCTCGACGAATACGGCCGCTCGAGCGGCGCGTCCGACGACGACGATCTGCCGCCGCTGCAGGTGCAGGAAGCCGCGACGTCGCTGCGCGACCACCTGTCCGCGCAGTTGCGCGTCACGCAGGCCGGCCCGCGCGATCGCGCGCTCGTGATGTTCCTGATCGAATCGCTCGACGACGACGGCTATCTGACCGCCACGCTCGACGAAGTGCTCGCCGATCTGCCGCCCGAGCTGGAAATCGACTGCGACGAACTGAACGCGGCGCTCGCGCTGCTGCACAGCTTCGACCCGGCCGGCGTCGGCGCGCGCTCGGCCTCCGAATGCCTGAAGCTGCAGTTGCTGCGTCTCGATCCGTCCCCCACGCGCACGCTCGCGCTCGAGATCGTGTCGCAGCATCTCGAACTGCTCGCCGCGCGCGACTTCACACGGTTGCGCAAGCACCTGAAGGCGACCGACGACGCGCTGCGCGACGCGCACGCGCTGATCCGCTCGCTGGAGCCGTTCCCCGGCGCCGCATACGGGAAGGCCGAGGCCGACTACGTCGTGCCCGACATCATCGTGAAGAAGGCCGGCCAGGGCTGGCTCGCGGAGCTCAATCCGGAGGTCGTGCCGCGCCTGCGGATCAACAACCTGTACGCGAACATCCTGCGCAACAGCCGCGGCGACCCGTCGGCCGGATCGTTGAAACAGCAGCTCCAGGAAGCGCGCTGGCTGATCAAGAACATCCAGCAGCGTTTCGACACGATCCTGCGTGTCGCTCAGGCTATTGTCGAGCGTCAGAAGAATTTCTTCGCGCACGGTGAAATTGCCATGCGCCCCTTGGTTTTGCGGGAAATAGCTGATACGCTGGGCCTACACGAGTCGACTGTCAGCCGTGTGACAACCGGGAAGTACATGCTGACCCCGTTCGGGACGCTTGAATTTAAGTACTTCTTCGGATCTCACGTCTCGACCGACACCGGTGGCGCCGCCTCGTCGACCGCCATCCGAGCCCTCATCAAGCAACTGATAGGAGCTGAAGACCCAAAATCGCCACTTTCGGACAGCCGCATTGCCGAGCTGCTGGCAGAACAGGGTTTCGTGGTCGCGCGCCGCACGGTTGCGAAATATCGCGAAGCCCTCAAGATCCCGGCAGTGAATCTGCGCAAGTCTCTTTAAGCCTGCTGCCTGCCCGGCGGCAGGCGTGTCCCGACCACCGCGCACACGGGGAACAGGCCGGGCGACCTGTCCGCGATACGCCGCCTTCGTGCGGCACGGGCAAGTCGACCGGAGCGCCGCCTCGATGCGGCCGGGTGGTCACTCGCTTGGAGAAGCACTATGAACCTGAAGATCAGTGGACATCATCTCGAAGTCACGCCTGCAATTCGCGAATACGTGATCACCAAGCTGGACCGGGTGCTACGGCATAGCGATCAGGTGATCGATGGCACTGTGATCCTCTCGGTCGACAACCACAAGGAAAAGGACAAGCAGCAGCGCGCGGAAATCAACCTGCACCTGAAGGGCAAGGACATCTTCGTCGAAAGCGCGAACGGCAACCTGTACGCCGCGATCGATCTGCTGATCGACAAGCTGGATCGCCAGGTCGTCAAGCACATGGAGCGCCTGCAAACGCACGCGCACGACCCAATCAAGCTTCAACCGTCGATCGACCAGATCGAACTGCCGCCGCAGTAATCGTCACCGCAACACGCACGCCGCCCGGTTCGCCGGGCGTTTTTTTTGCCACTCCGAGCGCAGGTGCAACCGGTCCGACCGTGCTGCGCCACGCGCGCGGCTGTGCTCTATAATGTCCCGGTTATCGCCGGGGGGTGTTGGATGCGGTAGCGGCGTTGCAGGTTGCCATGCCACATGCCTTGATATCGCCGAACATGGAAAATCAGTCCGCCGCCGCAAGGAGACCCCAGGCCGCCCAATCGCCTGCCAACATGAATCGCCTAGCCAAAATCCTGCCCATAGAGAACGTCGTCATCGACCTCTCGGTCACCAGCAAGAAACGCGTCTTCGAACAAGCCGGGCTGATGTTCGAGAATCAGAACGGCATCGGCCGCAGCACCGTCACGGACAACCTGTTCGCGCGCGAGCGCCTCGGTTCGACCGGGCTCGGCGAAGGTGTCGCGATTCCGCACGGCCGCATCAAGGGCCTCAAGCATCCGCTCGCCGCGTTCGTCCGCCTCGCCGATGCGATCCCGTTCGAAGCGCCCGACGGCCAGCCGGTCAGCCTCCTGATCTTCCTGCTCGTCCCCGAGCAAGCCACGCAGCAGCACCTCGAGATCCTGTCGGAGATCGCGCAACTGCTGTCCGATCGCGACGCGCGCGAGCGTCTGCACAACGAAACGGATATCGCCGAGTTGCATCGCCTGCTCACTCAGTGGCAACCTTGAGTTGTTCCGGGCGGAATATTTCCCCGTACGAGGCGGCGCATGCCGCCGTCCAGGGCCGCCCGGCGCCGGCCCGGCATGGCGACGTCCGTCGCCGCGCGCCCGCACCGGCCCATTGGAGTGACGAGAGTCATGGATACGTCCAGCATCAACGCCCAGAGCATCTTCGACGACAACGCAGCCACGCTGAAACTGAGCTGGCTGACGGGGCATGAAGGCTGGGAACGCGGCTTTTCGGCCGACACGGTCGGCAACGCGACATCGAGCGCCGACCTCGTCGGCCACCTGAACCTGATCCACCCGAACCGGATCCAGGTGCTCGGCGAAGCCGAAATCGACTACTACCAGCGCCAGACCGACGAAGACCGCTCGCGCCACATGGCCGAGCTGATCGCGCTCGAGCCGCCGTTCCTCGTCGTCGCCGGCGGCGCGGCGGCGCCGCCCGAACTGGTGCTGCGCTGCACGCGCTCGTCCACGCCGCTGTTCACGACGCCGATGTCGGCCGCCGCGGTGATCGACAGCCTGCGGCTCTACATGTCGCGCATCCTCGCGCCGCGCGCGACGCTGCACGGCGTGTTCCTCGACATCCTCGGGATGGGCGTGCTGCTGACCGGCGATTCGGGCCTCGGCAAGAGCGAGCTCGGCCTCGAGCTGATCAGCCGCGGCCACGGCCTCGTCGCCGACGACGCGGTCGATTTCGTCCGTCTTGGCCCCGATTTCGTTGAAGGGCGCTGCCCGCCGCTGCTGCAGAACCTGCTCGAAGTGCGCGGCCTCGGCCTGCTCGACATCAAGACGATCTTCGGTGAAACCGCGGTGCGGCGGAAAATGAAGCTGAAGCTGATCGTCCAGCTCGTGCGGCGCCCCGACGGCGAATTCCAGCGCCTGCCGCTCGAAAGCCAGACCGTCGACGTGCTCGGCTTGCCGATCAGCAAGGTCACGATCCAGGTCGCGGCCGGCCGCAACCTCGCGGTGCTCGTCGAGGCGGCCGTCCGGAACACGATCCTGCAGTTGCGCGGAATCGACACGTTGCGCGATTTCATGGATCGGCAACGACTCGCGATGCAAGATCCCGACAGTCAGTTCCCCGGCAAACTGGTGTAACCCGCACGCGCCGGCCGCGCAACGCCGACGCGTCGAGCCGGTGCTATGATGAAACGTCAGGATTCTCTGTTCCCATGCGCATCGTCCTCATCACCGGCATCTCCGGCTCAGGCAAGTCCGTCGCGCTGAACGCGCTCGAGGACGCAGGCTATTACTGCGTCGACAACCTGCCGCCGCACGTGCTCCCCGAACTCGCCCGCTACCTTGCGCAGGACGGCCAGCGCCGGCTCGCGGTCGCGATCGACGCGCGCTCGAGCGCGTCGCTCGACGAAATGCCCGGCCTGATCCGCGAGCTGTCCCGCGAGCACGACGTGCGCGTGCTGTTCCTCAACGCGAGCACGCAGGCGCTGATCCAGCGCTTCTCCGAAACGCGCCGCCGCCATCCGCTGTCCGGCTCGCTGTCGCACGACGCGGACGTCGGCCTGCTGTCGTCGCTCGAGGAAGCGATCGAGCGCGAGCGCGAGCTGGTCGCGCCGCTCGCCGAATTCGGCCACCAGGTCGACACCAGCACGCTGCGCGCGAATGTGCTGCGCACCTGGGTCAAGCGCTTCATCGAGCAGAAGAACAACGACCTGATGGTGATGTTCGAATCGTTCGGCTTCAAGCGCGGTGTGCCGCTCGACGCCGACCTGATGTTCGACGTGCGCGCGCTGCCGAATCCGTACTACGACCACGAGTTGCGCCCGCTCACCGGGCTCGACCAGCCGGTCATCGCCTTTCTCGACGCACTGCCGATCGTCCACCAGATGATCGACGACATCCATGCGTTCCTGATGAAATGGCTGCCGCACTTTCGCGATGACAACCGCAGCTACCTGACCGTCGCCATCGGCTGCACGGGCGGCCAGCATCGCTCGGTGTTCATCGCGGAAACGCTCGCCGCGCGCCTGGCGCGCGAGGCGAACGTGATCGTGCGGCATCGTGACGCGCCGGTGGATGTCGACGCGTCGTCGCGGCTCGTCTCCGAGGTCGACCGACCCTAGCGACACCCGCCCCCACGCCCGCGCGCCATGTCCTCCCTATCGACCACCCTGATCGACCTGCCGCTGTTTCCGCTGCACACGGTGCTGTTTCCGGGAGGGCTGCTCCCGCTCAAGGTGTTCGAGGCGCGCTATCTCGACATGTCGCGCGCCTGCCTGCGCGACGACGCACCGTTCGGCGTGTGCCTGCTCAAGAGCGGGCCCGAAGTCGCGCAGGACGGCGCGGTGTCGGTGCCCGAGACCATCGGCTGCATGGCGCGCATCACCGAGTGCGATACCGGCGAATTCGGGATGCTGTATCTGCAGGCGGTCGGCACGCAGCGTTTCGAGCTGCTGTCGTATCGCGTCGAAGGCAACGGGCTGCTGGTCGGCATCGCGGAGCCGCTGCCCGACGACATCCCGCTCGAAGGCGAACAGGCGCTCGCGCAGTTCGGCTCGTGCGCCGAGGTGCTCGAGCGCATCATCGACGCGCTGAAGAAGTCCGATCCGGAGAAAATGCCGTTCGGCGAGCCGTTCCGCCTCGACGATCCGAGCTGGGTATCGAACCGCCTCGCGGAACTGCTGCCGCTCGACCTGCGCGCACGGCAGAAGCTGATGGAGTTTCCGGACGTCGGCGCGCGCATCGACGCCGTGCACCACGTGCTCGACCGGCACGGCTGGCTGTAGCGCCCGCGCCCGCTCCGTCGCGCATCGCGCGTCGCGCCCGCCCGAAAACCTCTCCTGCGCGCGGCCACCCGGCGCCTTCCCGCACGCGGCCCGCGCCGCGCCCTTCCCGTTCGTTACAGCAGCGGCCCGCTCAGCGCGTCGAGCAGCTTGCGCACGGGCGCCGGCACGCCGTACGCGTCGAGCCGGCTCAGCGGCACCCACGCGGTGTCCGCGTCCCGCGCCTGCGACGGCAGGCCGCCGCCGTCCGCCACATCGCTCAGCCGCGGCTCGATCTCGAGCCGGAAATGCGTGAACGTGTGCGTGAGCGGCGCGAGCGGCACCGTGCCGCCGCCGCCGAAGCCGCGCGCGAGATCGGCCAGCGCGGCATCGCCGTCCGCTTGCGGCAGGCTCCACAGCCCGCCCCAGATGCCGGTCGGCGGCCGTCGCTCCAGCAGCACGGCGTCGCCGTCGCGCAGCACGAGCATCCAGGTCTTGCGCGTCGGCACGGCCTTCTTCGGCCGCGCGGCCGGCAGTTCGCGCTGGCGGCCGGTCGATTGCGCGACGCAGTCGCCCGCGAACGGGCAGCGCGCGCAGTCGGGCTTGCCGCGCACGCACAGCGTCGCACCCAGATCCATCAGCCCCTGCGTATACGCGCTCACGTCGGCCGCGTTCGCGGCATCGGGCAGCAGCGATTCGGCGAGCGCCCACATGTCGTTCTCGACACGCTTCTCCCCCGGAAAGCCCTCGACGCCGAATACCCGCGCAAGCACGCGCTTCACGTTGCCGTCGAGGATCGTCGCGCGCGCGCCGTACGCGAACGACGCGATCGCGGCGGCCGTCGAGCGGCCGATGCCCGGCAGTTCGGCCAGCGCGTCGGGCGTCGCCGGAAACGCGCCGCCGTGCTCGGCGACGACGACCTGCGCGCAGCGGTGGAGGTTGCGCGCGCGCGAGTAGTAGCCGAGCCCCGCCCACAGCGCCATCACGTCGTCGCTCGGCGCGGCCGCGAGCGCGGCGACGTCGGGGTAGCGGTCGAGAAAGCGCGTGTAATACGGAATGACGGTCGACACCTGGGTCTGCTGCAGCATGATTTCCGACAGCCAGATCCGGTACGGATCGCGGGTGTTCTGCCACGGCAGGTCATGGCGGCCATGCTCGCGCTGCCACGCGACGAGACGCGTGGCGAACGTGCGATGCAGCGGCGTGACGGGGAACGGAGCGGGGGCGATGCGGGGCGGCTTCAAGTTGTCTGATCGTGGAAAAGGGTTTCAACGCTGGCACGTCGGGCAGAAATAGGTCGACCGCTGGCCCTGCACGATCTGGCGAACCGACGTGCCGCAGACGCGGCACGGCTGGCCCGCACGATCATAGACGAAGCAGTCGAGCTGGAAGTAGCCGCTTTCGCCGTTGCTGCCGACGAAGTCGCGCAACGTGCTGCCGCCGCGCTCGATCGCGTCGGCGAGCGTCGCGCGCACCGCGTCGGCCAGCCGCTCGTAGCGCGCCAGCGAAACCTTGCCGGCGGCCGTCGTCGGCCGGATGCCCGCGCGAAACAGGCTCTCCGACGCATAGATGTTCCCGACGCCGACGACCATGTCGCCCGCGAGCAGCGCCTGCTTGACCGATACCGTGCGGCCGCGCGTGCGCGCGTGCAGCAGCGCGCCGGTGAACGCCGGCGAGAACGGCTCGACGCCGAGGCTCGCGAGGAGCGGATGCGCATGCACGTCGCCTGCTTCGCGCGGGTGCCACAACACGGCGCCGAAACGGCGCGGGTCGCGAAACCGCAGCACGAACTCGTCGAAGATCCAGTCGATGTGGTCGTGCTTCGCGGCGACCGGCACGCCGGCCGCGGGCAGCACACGCAGCGTGCCGGTCATCCCGAGATGGACGATGAACCAGCCGGCATCGACTTCGAACAGCAGGTACTTGCCGCGGCGCTCGACGGCGAGCACCTCGCGCGCGCGCAACTGCTCGGCGAGCCCCGCCGGCACGGGCCAGCGCAGCATCGCGGTACGGACGTCGACACGCTCGACGCGGCGGCCCGCGACAAAGGGCTCGATGCCCCGGCGCGTGACTTCGACTTCTGGCAACTCTGGCATGTTTTGCGGGTCTGAGGCTACGGTCTGCTTGCATGGGGAACGCGCATGCGCCGCCGCGCGAGCGGCCGCTCTCGCGACTCCCCCGAATGAAACACGGGAATGCCCGAAATCGCCCGCCCGGCAGCACGCGAGGCGCGCGATTTCGGGCATTCGCATGGGGATTCCACAGGCAAGCGGACCCTATCACGATCGTGCGTGTATTGTAGCGAGCGCGTTACAATCGGTTGAAACATCGAACGGATTTCCATGACTCTGCCCTCGAAGCTGCTTCAGAAGCGCCCCGCCGCCGTGCGCGGCGCGCGCGCCTTCCCGGTCCGTCGTGCACTCGGCGCCGCGCTGTTTGCCGCCTGGACCCTCACCGCCTTCCCGGCCCACGCGCAGGATCCGGCATCGGACGACGCGCAGCCGCAGGGTGCGTTCGAGCATGTGATGCCGGACGAGCAGAAGAATCTCCCCGGCGTGCCGCTGACGAGCCAGATCGTCTACCAGGTGCTCGCCGCCGAGGTCGCGCTCCAGCGCAACCAGCCGGCGCCGGCCTACCAGACCTACCTCGCGCTTGCCCGCGACACGCGCGATCCGCGCATGGCGCAGCGCGCGACCGAAATCGCGCTCGGCGCGCAGAGCCCGGCCGACGCGCTGTCCGCCGCGAATCTGTGGCGTCAGTACGCGCCGGATTCGAACCGCGCGTCGCAGGTCGACGCCGCGCTGCTGGTGCTCGCCGGCAAGCCGGCCGACGCGCAGCCGATGCTCGCGCGCGAGCTGGCCCGCGCGACCGGCGAGACGCGCGGCCCGGCGATCCTCGCGCTGCAGGCGCTGCTCGTGCGCGGCCCCGACCGCGTCGGCGGCCTCGCGGTGCTGAAGGACATGCTGAAGAACGACATGAGCCGCCCCGAGGCGCAGCTCGCGATCGCACGCCAGCAGCTCGCGGTCGACGACAAGGACGGCGCCGCGCAGTCGCTGAAGCAGGCGCTGCAGATCCGCCCCGACTACCTGCCGGCTGCGTTGATGCTGTCGCAGATGGGGCCGGCGGAACGCGCGGCGGGCATCGCGTCGTTCGAGAAGTATGTTCAGCAGAATCCGAAGTCGCGCGACGCACGGCTCGCGCTGTCGCAGCTCTATCTCGCCGACGACCGCCTCGACGATGCGCAGAAGCAGTTCGAGACGATGCGCAAGCTCGACGCGAAGGATCCGACGCCGCTGATGGCGCTCGCGCTGATCAAGATCCAGCAGAAGAAACTCGACGAGGCGACCGGCTACCTGAAGCAGTACGTGCAGCTCGGCGACAAGCAGCCGAACCTCGACGTCGGCCAGGGCTACATCTACCTCGCGCAGATCGCGATCGACCAGAACAACGACGCGCAGGCGTCGCAATGGCTCGACAAGGTCGACCAGACGAGCCAGCACTACCTGCCCGCGCAGATCACGCGCGCGCAACTGCTGCAGAAACAGGGCAAGACCGACGAGGCGCGCAAGGTGCTCGACAACCTGCCGATCACGGATCCGCGCGACGCGGCCGTGGTGGCGCGCACGGATGCGTCGATCCTGTTCACCGCGAAGCGCTATCCGGAAGCGGAAGCGCGGCTCGGACAGGCCGTCCAGGACTTCCCGGACGATCCCGACCTGCGCTACGACTACGCGATGGCGGCCGAAAAGACGGGCCACTACGCGACGATGGAAAAGCAGTTGCGCGAGCTGATCCGTACGCAGCCCGACAACCCGCAGGCCTACAACGCGCTCGGCTATTCGCTCGCCGACCGCAACCAGCGCCTGCCCGAGGCCAGCAAGCTGATCGACAAGGCGATGTCGCTCGCGCCGAACGACGCATACATCATGGACAGCCTCGGCTGGGTGAAGTACCGGATGGGCGACACGGCCGGCGCGACGAAGGTGCTGCAGCGCGCATACGAACTGCAGCCGAACGCCGAAATCGGCGCGCATCTCGGCGAAGTGCTGTGGAAGAGCGGCGCGCAGGACGACGCGCGCAACGCGTGGCGTGCCGCTCGGAAGCTCGAACCCGACAACGAAACGCTCGTGCAGACGCTGAAACGCCTGCAGATCAACGACCTTTGATGCGGATGTTCCCGATGTTTTCCCTGCCCTCGCGCGCGCAGCGCACGCTGGCCGCGGCCGGCGCGGCGCTCGCGCTCGCCGGCTGCGCGAGCACGCCGCCGTCGGCCAACGCGCCGACGGGCGCCGCGCTGCAGACGGCGGCAACCCATGCGTACCACGGCCGCTTCGCGGTGCGGTACGACGATCGTCTCGGCAACCCGCAGAACGTGTACGGCAACTTCGACTGGCAGGAGCACGGCGACGACGTGTCGCTCGAACTGCGCAGCCCGCTCGGCCAGACGCTCGCGGTCGTGAAATCGACGCCGCGCGCGGCGTCGCTCGAATTGCCGAACCGCCCGACCCAATATGCGCCGGACGTCGGCGACCTGATGCAGAAAGCGCTCGGCTTCGAGCTGCCGCTCGCGGGCCTGCGCTACTGGCTGCTGCCGACCGCCGCCCCGGCGACGCCCGCGGAAACGGTGCGCGACCCGGCCGACGGCGCGCGCATCAAGCAGCTCCGCCAGGACGGCTGGACGATCGACTACCTTGCCTACGCGGATGCCCCGGCCACGGGCGTCAAACGCGTCAACCTCGTGCGCGCGACGCCGCCGCTCGACATCAAGCTCGTGCTCGATCAGTGAGCACGCGCGCTTAAGCCTCGATACCCGCATGACCGATTCGACCCGCTCGCTGCGCAACTGCCTGGCGCCCGCGAAACTCAACCTGTTCCTGCACATCACCGGCCGCCGTCCGAACGGCTATCACGATCTGCAGAGCGTATTCCAGCTGCTGAACTGGGGCGACACGCTGCACTTCACGCGCCGCGACGACGGCCGCGTCGCACGCGTCACCGACGTGCCCGGCGTGCCCGAGGAAAGCGATCTCGTCGTGCGCGCGGCCAATCTGCTGAAAGCGCATACGGGCGCGGCGCACGGCGTCGACATCGAGATCGACAAGATCCTGCCGATGGGCGCCGGCCTCGGCGGCGGCAGCTCCGACGCGGCGACGACGCTGCTCGCGCTGAACCGCCTGTGGCAACTGGATCTGCCGCGCGCGGAACTCCAGTCGCTCGCGGTCAAACTCGGCGCCGACGTCCCGTTTTTTATTTTCGGAAAAAATGCGTTCGCGGAGGGTATCGGAGAAGAATTAGCTGAGGTAGAATTGCCGACTCGCTGGTTCCTGGTTGTGACGCCACGCGTTCATGTCCCGACCGCTGAAATATTTTCAGATGAGTTGTTGACAAGAGATACGAAGCCCGTCACAATTGCTGACTTTCTTGCACAGCAAACCAGCGATGCGGGATGGCCAGATAGCTTCGGCCGGAACGATATGCAGGAAGTTGTAACAAGGAAGTACGCGGAAGTTGCGCAGGTGGTCAAATGGTTGTATGATGTGACCCCCGCGAGGATGACCGGCTCCGGAGCAAGCGTGTTTGCAGCGTTTCACAGCAAGCACGAGGCAGAAGCGGCGAAAGCCAAACTGCCCGCCAGTTGGAATGGCGCAGTTGCCGAGAGCCTGAACGAGCATCCGCTCTTCGCTTTCGCGTCATGAAGTTTTACTTTGCCGAACGGCCTACACATGTTCGGTGAAGTTATCAGTTAAGTGTAGGGGAGTCGCCAAGTTGGTCAAGGCACCGGATTTTGATTCCGGCATGCGAGGGTTCGAGTCCTTCCTCCCCTGCCAAAAATTTTCCCGCATTTCCCGCCCAAGCCTGAAGCAGGTGCACGATGAGCAGCCACAGCCATGATGGCCTGATGGTCTTTACTGGCAACGCGAATCCCGCGCTCGCCCAGGAAGTCGTCAGTATCCTTGGTATTCCCCTCGGCAAAGCAATGGTCAGCCGTTTCTCCGACGGCGAGATCCAGGTCGAGATCCAGGAAAACGTGCGCGGCAAGGATGTCTTCGTCCTGCAATCCACGTGCGCACCGGCGAACGACAACCTGATGGAACTGATGATCATGGTCGATGCGCTCAAGCGCGCATCCGCCGGCCGGATCACCGCTGCCATCCCCTACTTCGGCTATGCCCGTCAGGATCGCCGCCCGCGTTCGGCGCGCGTCGCGATCTCGGCGAAGGTCGTCGCGAACATGCTGGAAATCGCCGGCGTCGAGCGGATCATCACGATGGATCTGCACGCCGACCAGATTCAAGGCTTCTTCGACATCCCGGTCGACAACATCTACGCGACGCCGATCCTGCTGGGCGACCTGCGCAAGCAGAACTACTCGGATCTGCTCGTCGTGTCGCCGGACGTCGGCGGCGTGGTGCGTGCCCGGGCGCTCGCGAAGCAGCTCAACTGCGATCTCGCGATCATCGACAAGCGTCGCCCGAAGGCGAACGTCGCCGAAGTGATGAACATCATCGGTGAAGTCGAAGGCCGCACCTGCGTGATCATGGACGACATGGTCGATACGGCCGGCACGCTCTGCAAGGCCGCGCAAGTGCTGAAGGACCGCGGCGCGAAGCAGGTGTTCGCCTACGCGACGCACCCGGTGCTGTCGGGCGGCGCCGCGGACCGCATCGCCGCATCGGCACTCGACGAGCTGGTCGTCACCGATACGATCCCGCTGTCGGCCGAATCGCTGGCGTGCTCGAAGATCCGCTCGCTGACGAGCGCGAGCCTGCTGGCCGAGACGTTCTCGCGGATTCGCCGCGGCGATTCGGTGATGTCGCTGTTCGCGGAATCCTGATCGCGAATCGACGCAACAAAGCATGCGCGGAAAGCGAAGCGGCAACGCTTCGCTTTTTGCACAATCGGACGGGATAGACGAAACCCCGGCCGTTTCATCGGGGGCCGCCATTTGATGGCCCCGTTTTACTGCCTGGTCGCGGGCAGCCATTGGAGAATCACATGAAAGTCGTCGCTTTCGAGCGCCAACAGCAAGGTACGGGTGCGAGCCGCCGCCTGCGCAACGCCGGTAAGACCACGGGTATCGTTTACGGTGGCGAAGCCGCCCCGCAAAAGATCGAACTCGATCACAACGCCCTGTGGCACGCCCTGAAGAAGGAAGCTTTCCACTCGTCGATCCTCGATCTCGAAGTGGCCGGCCAGTCGCAACAGGTTCTGCTGCGCGACGTGCAATACCACCCGTTCAAGCAACTGGTGCTGCACGTGGACTTCCAGCGCGTCGACGCGAAGAAGAAGCTGCACACGAAGGTGCCGCTGCACTTCCTGAACGCTGAAGTCAGCCCGGCCGTCAAGCTGTCGAGCGCGGTCGTTTCGCACGTCGCGACGGAAATCGAAGTCGAGTGCCTGCCGGCTGCCCTGCCGGAGTTCCTCGAAGTCGACCTGTCGAAGATCGAAGCCGGTCAGTCGCTGCACGCGAAGGACATCGCACTGCCGAAGGGCGTGACGCTGGTCGCGCACGTCGACGCGGAAAACCCGGTTGTCGCGTCGGCGACAATCCCGGCTGGTGCCGTGTCGGACGCAGCAGAAGGCGAAACGCCGGCTGCCTGAGCGGCTGCCTGCGCCCCATCGATCCGTTTCGCGAAACGGTCGACGCAACCCGCCGCGGCTTGCCCGGCGGGTTTTTCTTTTTCTGCGCCCAGGCGGCCGCCGCCGCCTTCGAAACGTCATGATCAAACTGATCGTCGGCCTCGGCAATCCCGGGGCGGAATACACCGCGACGCGCCACAACGCCGGTTTCTGGCTGGTCGACCAGCTCGCCCGCGAAGCCGGCACGATGCTGCGCGACGAACGCCGCTTCCACGGCTTCTACGCGAAAGCGCGCCTGCACGGCGAGGAAGTCCATCTGCTCGAGCCGCAGACCTACATGAACCGCTCCGGCCAGTCGGTCGTCGCGCTCGCGCAATTCTTCAAGATCCTGCCCGACCAGATCCTCGTCGCGCACGACGAGCTCGATCTGCCGCCCGGCACCGTGAAGCTGAAGCTCGGCGGCGGCAGCGGCGGCCACAACGGGCTGAAGGACATCACCGCGCATCTGTCGTCGCAGCAATACTGGCGGCTGCGGATCGGCATCGGCCATCCGCGCGACCTGATTCCGGAAAGTGCGCGCGCCGGCGCGAAGCCCGACGTCGCGAATTTCGTGCTGAAGCCGCCGCGCCGCGAGGAACAGGACGTGATCGACGCATCGATCGAACGCGCGCTCGCCGTGATGCCGATGGTCGTCAAGGGCGAACTCGACCGCGCGACGATGCAACTGCATCGCAACTGATCGCCCGCCTCAGCGGCCCGGTGCATCGGCCGTCGGGCGCAACCCGGTGGCCTCGCCCGCCCCACCGCGACGCGCACATGCGGTAATCTGGACGTTTTTGCCCGACAGGAGCCAAGCGGTGAGCCGTTACTGGAGCGACGTCGTTCAGCAACTCGTGCCTTACGTGCCGGGCGAACAGCCCGCGCTCGCGCACCCCGTCAAGCTGAACACCAACGAGAATCCCTATCCGCCGTCGCCGCGCGTCGTCGCGGCGATCGCACGCGAACTCGGCGACACCGGCGACACGCTGCGCCGCTATCCGGACCCGGTCGCGCGCGCGCTGCGCGAGATGGTCGCGGCCCATCACCGCATCCAGCCCGGGCAGGTGTTCGTCGGCAACGGCTCCGACGAGGTGCTCGCGCATGCGTTCCAGGCGCTGCTCAAGCACGACCGGCCGCTGCGCTTTCCCGACATCACGTACAGCTTCTACCCGACCTACGCGCGCCTGTACGGCGTCGAGACCACGGTCGTGCCGCTCGCGGACGATTTCTCGATCCGCGTCGACGATTATCTCGACGACGCCGGCGGCGTGCTGTTTCCGAACCCGAATGCGCCGACCGGGCGCGCGCTGCCGCTCGCGGACGTCGAGCGGATCGCGGCCGCGAATCCGTCGTCGGTCGTCGTGATCGACGAAGCGTACGTCGATTTCGGCGCGCAGTCGGCGATTACGCTGATCGACCGTCATCCGAACCTGCTCGTCGTGCATACGACGTCGAAGGCGCGCTCGCTCGCGGGCATGCGCGTCGGCTTCGCGTTCGGCGATGCGGCGCTGATCGACGCGCTGAACCGCGTGAAGGACAGCTTCAACTCGTACCCGCTCGACCGGCTCGCGCAGGTTGCCGCACAGGCCGCGTATGAAGACACCGATCATTTCAACGCCACCTGCCGGCGCGTGATCGACAGCCGCGCGCGGCTCACGCATGCGCTCGGCGCACTCGGCTTCGAGATCGTGCCGTCGGCCGCGAATTTCGTGTTCGCGCGCCATCCCGCGCACGATGCGGGCACGATCGCGGCGAAGCTGAAGGAACGGGAAATTTTCGTGCGGCACTTCCGGCTGCCGCGGATCGACCAGCACCTGCGTATCACCGTCGGCACCGATGCCGAATGCGATGCGCTCGTCGCGGCGTTGCGCGCGCTGCTGGCCTGACACGGAAAGATCGGCGCCGGGCGGCGCCGATCCGAAAGCGCGGCGCGCGGGCCAATCGAGGCGCGCGCGTCAGCGCAGAATCACGATGCGTCGTCGCCCTTCACGGCGATCAGCGCGTGATACTTCTCCATCAATTGCGCATGCGATTCGTCATGCTGCGGATCGCGCGGAATGCATTCGACCGGACACACCTGCTGGCACTGCGGTTCGTCGAAATGGCCGACGCACTCGGTGCACTTGTTCGGGTCGATCACGTAGATGTCCGGGCCCATCGAAATCGCGCCGTTCGGGCACTCGGGCTCGCACACGTCGCAATTGATGCACTCGTCGGTAATCATCAAAGCCATACTGATCTCACTTCTTCAGGCCGTCGGCCGGCCTCGCAACGAAACCGGCCGACGCCGCGTCACGCGGCGGGGCCTCCCATCGCGGCGACTTTCTCGGTCAACCATTTCTCGACGGACGGAAACACGAATTTGCTGACATCGCCGCCCAATTGCGCGATTTCACGCACGATCGTTCCCGAGATGAACTGGTACTGGTCGGACGGCGTCATGAACATCGTCTCGACGTCGGGCAGCAGATAGCGGTTCATCCCTGCCATCTGGAACTCATACTCGAAATCGGACACGGCGCGCAGCCCGCGCACGATCACGCGCGCATTGTTGACGCGGACGAAATCCTTCAGGAGGCCTGTGAAACTCATCACCTTCACGTTCGGGTAATGGCCGAGCACCTCGTTCGCAATCGTCAGACGTTCTTCGAGCGAGAAAAACGGCTTTTTCGCGCGGCTGTCGGCAACGCCCACCACCAGCGTATCAAAAATGCTCGACGCGCGCCGCACGAGGTCTTCGTGCCCGCGCGTCAGCGGATCGAACGTACCGGGATACACGGCGACTACCATGTCGCTCCTCCTGTCATCACGCAAACGGGATGGCAGCCGTGCGATGCACGCGCCGCTGCCGAGATGGGCATGCGTCGCCTTTGCGGCGCGCCGCCTCGTATGGAACGCGCATTATTCATCATTTTCGCGCCGCAGCAAATGATAGTGAACCGCCCCGGCCTTGCCGCGCTTCACCACCTGCCAGCCAGCCAGCGCGTCGTGCGCGGCCGGATCGAGTTCCGCCCCCGTTTCGACGTACAGCGCGCCGTCCGTCGCCACGAGCGGCGCCGCCAGCGCGATCGCGCGCTCGAGCGCGGCCAGGTCGTCGAACGGCGGATCGAGGAACACGACGTCGAACGCGCCCGGCGTGAGCCCGGCCGCGAGCCGCAGCGCATCGGCTTCGGCGATCTCGACCGAACGGGCGCCGAGCTTGTCCTTGATCGCACGCAGCTGGTGCGCCGCGCGCGGATGGCGCTCGACCATCACGACGCTCGCCGCGCCGCGCGACGCTGCCTCGAAGCCGAGCGCGCCGGTGCCCGCGAACAGGTCGAGGCAGCGCCAGCCTTCGAGATCCTGGCCGAGCCAGTTGAACAGCGTCTCGCGTACGCGATCGGGCGTCGGGCGCAGGCCGTCGAGATCGAGCACCGCGAGCGGCGTGCGTTTCCAGTCGCCGCCGATGATGCGGATCGTGTGCGGCTTGCCGCGGCCGGAAGGGGCCGCTGAGCGGCCGGAAGAGGAACGGGACATTCGGGAATATCGACAACGGAGGGACCGGACGCGCGCAGCCGCGCGCCGCCAAACAGGCGCACGTTACCACAGCGGCGACGCGCGCTGACGCGAGCGCCACGCCGCACTGATAAAATGCACGGTTTCGGCCGCCGAGCGCCGCGCCCACGCGAACGCAGAACGGCCCGTCCGGCGCCCCCGCCCCCGGCGGCGGCCCGCCCTCTTCCCGACGCCAGACCATGTTCAGTTTCTTCAAACGATTCAAGAAAACGCAGGAGCCCGATCCGGCGGAATCGCAATCGGCCGACGCGCAGCAAGCGGACGAAGCGTCCGACGCCGACGCGCCACCCGCGGCCGAGCTGCCGCAGGCGAGCGCCCAACCGGCCGCGCCGGCCGTCGTGATGACGGTCACGCCGACCAACGACGGCCGCGACGAAGTCGTCGAGACGGTCGAGATCGTCCCGCCGCCGCAGCAGGACGCCTCCGCGAAGAAGTCGTGGCTCGCACGCCTGAAAACGGGGCTCGCGAAGACGGGCTCGAGCATCACCGGCGTCTTCGTCAACACGAAGATCGACGAGGACCTGTACGAGGAGCTCGAAACCGCGCTGCTGATGTCGGACGCGGGCGTCGACGCGACCGAATACCTGCTCGGCGCGCTGCGCGAGAAGGTGCGCGCCGGCCGGCTGACCGATCCGCAGCAGGTGAAGGATGCGCTGCACGACCTGCTCGTCGAGCTGCTGGCGCCGCTCGAGAAATCGCTGATGCTCGGCCGCGCGCAGCCGCTCGTGATGATGATCGCCGGCGTGAACGGCGCGGGCAAGACGACCAGCATCGGCAAGCTCGCGAAGCATCTGCAGAGCTTCGACCAGTCGGTGCTGCTGGCCGCCGGCGACACGTTCCGCGCGGCGGCGCGCGAACAGCTGGCGGTCTGGGGCGAGCGCAACAACGTGACGGTCGTGCAGCAGGAAAGCGGCGATCCGGCCGCGGTGATCTTCGACGCGGTCAGCGCCGCGCGCGCGCGCAAGATCGACGTGATGATGGCCGACACGGCCGGCCGCCTGCCGACGCAGCTGCACCTGATGGAAGAGCTGAAGAAGGTGAAGCGCGTGATCGCGAAGGCGCACGACGGCGCGCCGCACGAGGTGCTGCTGGTGATCGACGCGAACACGGGCCAGAACGCGCTCACGCAGGTGAAGGCGTTCGACGACGCGCTGGGCCTGACCGGCCTGATCGTCACGAAGCTCGACGGCACCGCGAAGGGCGGGATTCTCGCCGCTATCGCGCGGCAACGGCCGGTGCCCGTCTACTTTATCGGCGTCGGCGAGAAGGTCGAGGACCTGCAGCCGTTCAGCGCGGTGGAATTCGCGGACGCGCTGCTCGGCTGACCGCCGCCGGCTCGCCTCGCACGGGGCGCCTTCGGGCGCCCTTTTTCATGCGGTCGCGCTCATTCCGCGTCGGGCTGCACACCCGGCTCGGCGGCCTTGAACGCATCGATCGTCGCCGCATGGTCGACGATCCGCTGGATCGTCGGGAAACGCGTCGTATCGATCGAGAAGCGGTTCGCGTTGAACACCTGCGGCACGAGGCACACGTCGGCGAGCGTCGGCGTGTCGCCGAAGCACAGCTTGCCGGTGCGCGGATCGTTCGCGAGACGGGTCTCCAGTGTGTCGAAGCCCGCCTCGATCCAGTGCCGGTACCACGCGTTCTTTGCGTCCTCGGACACCTTCAGCGTGTGCTTCAGGTACTTCAGCACGCGCAGGTTGTTGAGCGGATGAATCTCGCACGCGATCTGCAGCGCGACCGCGCGCACGTACGCGCGATCGACCGGCTGCTTCGGCAGCAACGGGGGCTCGGGATGGGTTTCGTCGAGATATTCGATGATCGCGAGCGACTGCTGCAGCGTCGCGTCGCCGTCGATCAGCGTCGGCACGACCGCATCCGGATTCAGCGCGCGGTACGCGTCCTTCAGTTGCTCGCCGCCGTCGCGCAGCATGTGCACGGGCGCATAGTCGAACGGCAACTGCTTCAGGTTCAGGGCGATCCGCACGCGGTACGACGCGGAACTGCGGAAATAGCTGTAGAGCTTCATGGGATGTCTCGCTTTTGGTCGTATTCGGCCGGCGGCGGCACGGGCGCGGCGCAGCCGGTGCGCGCGGCGCCGGGAACCAGAGTGTAGCGCGGCGCGATGCGCGGCCGCGCCCGTGCGATACTCGGGGCATTCCTCACCGCTCACCGCGCGGCCCCACGCCGGCCGCCCGCCCCACGTTCCGATGACCGCTTCCCACGATCCCGCCGCCCCGTTCCCTTGCGCCCGCTTCATCAAGGAAATCGGCCGCGGCCCGAACGGCGCGCGCGCCCTGTCCGCCGAGGACACGTTCGAGCTCTATCGCGCGATGCTCGATGCGCGCGTGTCGGACCTCGAACTCGGCGCGATCCTGATCGCCTATCGGCTGAAAGGCGAATCCGCCGACGAACTGGCCGCGATGCTCGCCGCCGCGCAGGCGTCGTTCGAGCCCGTGCACGTGCAGGACGCCGCGTTCCGCCCAGTGTCGATCCCGAGCTACAACGGCGCGCGCAAGCAGCCGAACCTCGTGCCGCTGCTCGCATTGCTGCTCGCGCGCGAAGGCGTGCCGGTGCTCGTGCATGGGGTGGAGCGCGATCCGGGCCGCGTGACGAGCGCGGAGATTTTCTCGGCGCTGTCGCTCGCGCCGTCGACGTCGCACGATGCGATCGAGGACACGCTCGCCGAACGCCGCGTCGCATTCGCGCCGATCGACGTGCTCGCGCCGCGCATCGCGCACCTGCTGTCGATGCGCAGGGTGCTCGGCGTGCGCAACTCGACGCATACGCTCGTGAAGATTCTGCAGCCGTTCGCGCCGGCCGGCCTGCGGCTCGTCAACTACACGCACCCGCCGTACCGCGACAGCCTCGCGCAGCTGTTCCGCGATCATCCGGACGCCGCGCTCGGCGGTGCGCTGCTCGCGCGCGGCACCGAAGGCGAAGCGGTGGCCGACACGCGGCGCCAGGTGCAGGTCGACTGGCTGCACGACGGCGTGTGCGACACGCTGATCGACGCCGAGCGTTCGTCGACCGACGCGCCGCCCGTCGCGCTGCCCGAGTCGCGCGATGCGGCGACCACGGCCGCGTGGACGGACGCCGTGCTGCGCGGCGAGGTGCCGGTGCCCGACACGGTCGCGCGGCAGGTCGCGACGATCGTGCGGATCGCCCGCGTCGCGCGCTGACGGCGCGGCGGCGCCCGCCCCGTTATCCCGATATTTGACACGGGAGCGCATCCTGGCATAGAGTTGGCGTCATGCGTTCCTTTCCGAACACCCTCCGAATTACCTCCGGCCGCCTAGCGCGGCCGCTATCGCTACGACTAGCCTAAGGCTGTCGTAGCGCCGTGTGCTGTCCGCACGGTCCTCCCAGCAGTTCCTCGCCGTACCCCTCTCGCAGTTTTTACAACCCGAAGTCGTCAGCCTTCGTCCGTCCATCCGTCGGCCGATTCGCGAAGACCATCCGCATCCATGGCGCCATCGCGCGCCGGGGGGTGCGAGGCAGCGCCAACCATCGCCCATGCCGCCCGTCTTCGCTCGCGACTTGAGACCCGAGGTCCAGAAGATGATGCGCAATCCGCAAGACAAGTACCGTCCGTTCGAGCCCGTCCGCCTCAATGGCCGCCGCTGGCCGGCCCGCACCATCGAGCGCGCGCCCGTGTGGATGAGCACCGACCTGCGCGACGGCAACCAGTCGCTGATCGAGCCGATGAGCATCGAGCAGAAGCTCGAGTTCTTCGAGATGCTGATCGCGATCGGATTCAAGGAGATCGAAGTCGGCTTTCCGTCGGCGTCGCAAACCGATTTCGATTTCGTCCGCAAGCTGATCGACGACAAGCGGATTCCCGACGACGTGACGATCGAGGTGCTCGTGCAGTCGCGCGAAGACCTGATCGCGCGCACGTTCGACGCGCTGGAAGGCGTGCCGCGCGCGATCGTGCACCTGTACAACGCGGTTTGCCCGTCGTTCCGCCGCATCGTGTTCGGGATGTCGAAGGACGACGTGAAGGCGCTCGCGATCGACGGCACGCGCATCATCAAGGAACACGCCGCCGCGCGCCCCGATACGCACTGGACGTTCCAGTACTCGCCGGAAACCTTCAGCATGACCGAGCTGACGTTCGCGCGCGAGATCTGCGACGCGGTCGCGCAGACGTGGCGTCCGACCCGCGACCACAAGATGATCGTCAACCTGCCGGCCACCGTCGAAGCCGCGACCCCGAACGTGTTCGCCGACCAGATCGAATGGATGGACCGCAACCTCGCGTATCGCGACAGCATCGTGCTCTCCGTGCATCCGCACAACGATCGCGGCACGGCGGTCGCGGCGGCCGAACTCGCGCTGCTCGCGGGCGCCGACCGCATCGAGGGCTGCCTGTTCGGCAACGGCGAGCGCACCGGCAACGTCGATCTCGTCACGCTCGCGTTGAACCTCTACACGCAAGGCATCGACCCGGGCCTCGATTTCTCCGACATCGATGCGGTGCGCCGCGTCGTCGAGCGCTGCAACCAGATTCCGGTGCATCCGCGCCACCCGTACGCGGGCGACCTCGTGTTCACCGCGTTTTCGGGCTCGCACCAGGACGCGATCCGCAAGGGCTTCGCGCAGCAGCGCGCCGACGCGGTCTGGGAAGTGCCGTACCTGCCGATCGACCCGGCCGATCTCGGCCGCAGCTACGACGCGGTGATCCGCGTGAACAGCCAGTCCGGCAAGGGCGGCGCGACGTTCCTGCTCGAACGCGGGATGGGCTTCACGCCGACGCGCCGCGTGCAGATCGAATTCAGCCAGGCGGTGCAGACGCTCGCCGATGCGTCGGGCGAGGAAGTGACGGGCGACGCGATCTGCGCGCTGTTCGCACGCGAATTCCTCGAAACCGACGGCCCGGCCGCGCGCCACGGCAGCGGCGCGCGCTGGCGGAACCGCGAGATCGCGGCGGCGCCCGCCGCCGACGCGACGCCCGACGACACCGTGCGACGTTTCGCCGCGGCCTTTGCGACGGCCGCCGGCGCCGCCGTCGACATTGCGTCGTGCGAACACGTGCGCGCCGCGGACGGCCGGATCGCGGTATCGGTCGGCTGCCGGGTCGGCGACGCGCCGCTGCGGCACGGCGTCGGCGTGCACGCCGATGCGGCGAGCGCGGCGCTCGATGCGCTCGTCAGCGCGATCAACCGCTCGGCATGGCACTGCGCGGATCGCCGCGCCGCGGCCTGAGCGCCGGGCTTCGATGCAGGGTTGAATGTCAGCGAGCGGTGCGTGACCGCCCGTGCGCCGCGCGATCCGCGCCGCACGAGGCAGCAAAAAGCGGCTCAGAAGGCCGCTTCGGTCGAGGCATGAAAAGGGACACTACCCGGGGGCGCCACCCGCGCTCATGTTTCGGTCGCGCACCGCGTCGCCTGCCACGCGAGCAGCCGCCACTGCCCGTGCTCGTGCGTGTGCACGGCCGTGTAGGCAATCGGAAACACGAGGCCGCCATTGTTCGTTTCCATCTCGATCAACGCGCGCCCGGTCACGACGCAGGTGGCATCGCCGACGGGCAGCAGGTCCTGCGACTGGACCTCGATCTGACGATAGCGGCGGCGGCCGGCGACGATGGCGTCGATGAACTGCTGCTTGGTTTCGCGTTTGCCGTTGGTGTGCACGAAGAACACCTTGTCCGACAATTGCGCGTCGAGCGCCTCGCCGTCGCCGTCCACCATCGCCCGGAACCGATCGCGCTCGAGCGCGCGGATCGCATCGACCACCTTCGCCATCGCCTGACTCCTCGGCAACGCGCCCGCCGTGCGCCGGCGTGCGGATCAGAAGTTGTACTGCAGGTAGAACTGGTGGAAATTTATACCAGGATTCGGCTCTTTGATACCCGCGTTAGACACATGTTGGAAACGGTAACCAACCTGATACTGTTGCCGTTGGCCGAACTGCGCGCCGACGCCGACGACGTCCGCGAACTGGAACGATGTCGACAGCGACAGATTGTTCGAGATCGTCGGATGCGTAAGGAACCGGATGCCGGCGCCGGCCTCGACGAACGGGCGAACCTGGCCCGCGCTCTTGATGAAACGGAACATCGGCGTCGCGCCGAATTCACCGATGTTGGCGTGCACGTTGCCGCCGGTGTGCCAGTAGCCGACATGGCCTTCCATCACGAACGCGAAGTGCCAGCCGCCGATTTCCCACCAGTTCCAGCCCGGATCCCAGACCACGCCGAGATCGGCCTTGTCGATCCCGTGGCGATCGGAAAATCCGCCGCCCGCCTGGATTCCCCAGCGATCCGCGAAAGCCGCACCCGATCCGCCCAGGAGAGACGCCGCCAGCGTCGCGTGCAGCACCACCCGGCCGCGGGGCCGACGGTTCTTCTTATTGTTCATCTGACACTCCAACTTTGTGGGTTGAATGGAGCCTGCCGCGACGGCCCGGCCCGAGCGAACTGAATGGTATGGTAAAGGACTTTTCGGATCGGCATCACGAAGCGAAATTGTTTGCTTCCAAAACGACAAAAATCGAAATCGTCTCCCGATTCCCATCAGAAACAACGGCTTACGGAACTTCGCGGCGGAGGCCTTGTCGCAGAATAGACTATCGGCTCGACTGATTCGATAGAAAATAGGGAACTTGGATGCCCCCGTGGCCTCTAAGGAATTAGCACTCATCTTGCGGGAGTGCTAAGATGGCCTCCGGAATCTCAACCGAGACCGGGGGTTTGCCCCTGATTCCAAAGGAGTTTTTAGTGAGCAACGCCCTGACCCTCCCGAACACCCTGCGCCCGACGCCGGCCAAGGCCGAATCGGCAGGCTCGCTGGCGCTCGCAGCCCAATCGATGTTGCCCGGCCAGCTCGGCAACATCGACGCGTACATCCAGGCCGTCAATCGCATTCCGCTGCTGACCGCCGAAGAGGAACGCCGGTACGCAACCGAATTCCGCGAGGACAACAACCTCGACGCGGCGCGTCGGCTCGTGCTGTCGCACCTGCGTCTCGTCGTGTCGATCGCGCGCAACTACCTCGGCTACGGCCTGCCGCACGGCGACCTGATCCAGGAAGGCAACATCGGCCTGATGAAAGCCGTGAAGCGGTTCGACCCGGCGCAAAACGTGCGCCTGGTGTCGTATGCGATTCACTGGATCAAGGCCGAGATCCACGAGTACATCCTGCGCAACTGGCGCATGGTGAAGGTCGCGACGACGAAGGCGCAGCGCAAGCTGTTCTTCAACCTGCGCAGCCACAAGAAGAGCATGCAGGCGATGACGCCGGAGGAAATCGACGGCCTCGCGCAGGAGCTCAACGTCAAGCGCGAGGAAGTGACCGAGATGGAAACGCGCCTGTCGGGCGGCGACATCGCGCTCGAAGGGCAGGTCGACGACGGCGAGGAGTCGTACGCGCCGATCGCCTACCTGGCCGACTCGCACAACGAGCCGACCGCCGTGCTCGCCGCGCGCCAGCGCGACATGCTGCAGACGGACGGCATCGCGCAGGCGCTCGACGCGCTCGACGCGCGCAGCCGCCGCATCATCGAGGCGCGCTGGCTGCACGTCGACGACGACGGCTCGGGCGGCTCGACGCTGCACGATCTCGCCGCCGAGTTCGGCGTGTCGGCGGAACGCATCCGCCAGATCGAAGCGAGCGCGATGAAAAAGATGCGCACGGCCCTCGCCGAATACGCGTAAATCCCGGCGATTCAGAGCACTGCATCGAAACCGCTGCCCGACCGGCAGCGGTTTTTTTTCGTCCGTTTTCCACTGCTTTTGACGCGCTTTTCAGCGCGTTTCACGCCCCGTTTCCCTCCCCGTTTCCCGCCCGTTAATTGAACTGATTCATCCGGCATTGCGCTATTTGCAGCGCTCATCCGCATAACCTTGATCCACCTCAATTTTCAACCCCTGTTTCGCGACGGTCTGCCGCAGCGCAGCACTCGGCATCGGAAAGCAGTCCTTTTAAAATTGGCACGTCAGGCGCAAAAGGATTAAAACAGCTTCACGGCCGTCACCAATCCGACGTAAAGTCGCCCCCAATCCGACCTAAATCGATTCAGGATAATCGCCTTGATCTCGATCAATAAAGAGCCTGCGCCGCCCTCGCGGCCGGCCGGCCCGATCGGCTGGCGCGCGCGCATCGCCGCATGGGCACGCGGACCGACCCTCGCCCGCGACATCACCCTGGTGCTGATCGTCAAGCTGATCCTCCTGATGTCGCTCAAATACGCATTCTTCAATCATCCGCAGGCCGAGCACATGTCGTTGCCGCCTGCCGCCGTGGCCGAGAAGCTGCTCTCGGTGCCGGCGCCTGCACCCACCGAGGGAGACCACCATGATAAGTAGCGAAGTCGTCGATCTGTCGCGTCTGCAGTTCGGCATCACGGCGCTCTACCACTTCCTGTTCGTGCCGCTGACGCTCGGCCTGTCCTGGCTGCTCGTCATCATGGAAGCCGTCTACGTGATGACCGGCAAACAGGTCTACAAGGACATGACGCAGTTCTGGGGCAAGCTGTTCGGGATCAACTTCGCGATGGGCGTGACGACCGGCATCACGCTCGAATTCCAGTTCGGCACGAACTGGTCGTACTACTCGCACTACGTCGGCGACATCTTCGGCGTGCCGCTCGCGGTCGAAGGCCTGATGGCGTTCTTCCTCGAATCGACGTTCGTCGGCCTGTTCTTCTTCGGCTGGAACCGCCTGTCGAAGGTCAAGCACCTGATCGTCACGTTCCTCGTCGCGCTGGGCTCGAACCTGTCCGCGTTGTGGATCCTCGTCGCGAACGGCTGGATGAACAACCCGGTCGGCGCCGAATTCAACTACCAGACGATGCGCATGGAGATGACGAGCCTGTTCGACGTGCTGTTCAACCCGGTCGCGCAGGTGAAGTTCGTGCACACCGTGTCGGCCGGCTACGTGTCGGCGGCGATGTTCGTGCTCGGCGTGTCGTCGTGGTACCTGCTGAAGAAGCGCGACGTCGACTTCGCGCTGCGCTCGTTCGCGGTCGCGGCCGGCTTCGGCCTCGCGGCCACGCTGTGCGTGATCGTGCTCGGCGACGAATCGGGCTACACGACCGGCGAAGTGCAGAAGATGAAGCTCGCCGCGATCGAATCCGAATGGGAAACGCAACCGGCGCCCGCGTCGTTCACGCTGATCGGCATCCCGAACCAGGAGGAACAGCGCACCGACTACGCGATCAAGATCCCGTACGCGCTCGGCCTGATCGCGACGCGCTCGATCGACGAACCCGTGATCGGCCTGCGCGACCTCGCGAAGCACAGCGAGGAGCACATCCAGAGCGGGATGATCGCGTACGGTGCGCTGCAGAAGATCAAGCAGGGCGACACGAGCGACGCGACGCGCGCGCTGTTCGACCAGCACAAGCAGTATCTCGGCTACGGGCTGATGCTCAAGCAGTTCACGCCGAACGTGACCGACGCGACGCCCGAGCAGATCAAGGCCGCCGCGAAGAAGACGATCCCGCCCGTCGCGCCGGTGTTCTTCTCGTTCCGGATCATGGTGTTCCTCGGCTTCCTGTTCGTCGCGACGTTCGTTGCCGCGTTCTGGTTCTGCGCGCGCCGGCAACTGCTGCAGGACAACCGCCGCTGGTTCCTGCGCTACGCGGTGTGGGCGATCCCGCTGCCGTGGATCGCGATCGAATTCGGCTGGATCGTCGCCGAACTCGGCCGCCAGCCGTGGACGATCGCCGGCGTGCTGCCGACGCACCTGTCCGCGTCGAGCCTGCAGCCGAGCGACCTGTACCTGAGTCTCGCCGGCTTCATCCTGTTCTACACCGCGCTGTTCGTCATCGAGATCAAGCTGATGTTCAAGTACGCGCGCCTCGGCCCGTCGTCGCTGCATACCGGCCGCTATCACCACGAACTCGCCGCTGCCGGCGAGCGGGCCGCGGTTTGAACACGCCCTCGCAACCGAACAAGGAATCGCTATGGACTATGCAACGCTCAAGCTGATCTGGTGGGTGCTCGTCGGCGTGCTGCTGATCGGCTTCGCCGTCACCGACGGCTTCGACATGGGCGCGACCGCGCTGCTGCCGTTCCTCGGCAAGACCGACGAGGAGCGCCGCATCATCGTCAACACGGTCGGCGCGACGTGGGAAGGCAACCAGGTGTGGCTGATCACGGCCGGCGGCGCGATGTTCGCGGCCTGGCCGCTCGTCTACGCGGCGTCGTTCTCCGGCTTCTACTTCGCGATGCTGCTCGTGCTGTTCGCGCTGTTCTTCCGGCCGGTGGGCTTCGACTACCGCAGCAAGCGGCCGGACCCGCGCTGGCGCGCGGGCTGGGACTGGGGCCTGTTCGCCGGCGGCTTCGTGCCGGCGCTCGTGTTCGGCGTCGCGTTCGGCAACCTGCTGCAGGGCGTGCCGTTCAAGTTCGACAGCGACCTGCGCGTGACCTACTACGGCGGCTTCTGGGCGCTGCTGAACCCGTTCGCGCTGCTGTGCGGGCTCGTCAGCCTCACGATGCTCGTCGCGCACGGCGCGGCGTTCATCAAGATGAAGACCGACGGCGCGATCGCGCGCCGTGCGTCGATCGCGCTGCGCGTGGCGTCGTTCCTCGCGGTCGTGCTGTTCGTGCTGGCCGGCGTGCTGGTGGCCTCCTACATCGGCGGCTTCCACATCACCCACGCCGCGCCGACCGACACCGTCGCGAACCCGCTGCTCAAGGACGTCGCCGCCGGTTCGGGCCTGTGGCTCGCGAACTACGGCGACTATCCGTGGATGATCGCGGCGCCGGTCGCCGGGATCGCGGGCGGCGTGCTCGCGCTGCTGCTCGCCGGCTCGAAGCAGGAAAAGACGGCGTTCTTCTGCACGGGCCTGATGATCGCCGGCGTGATCCTGACCGCGGGCTTCTCGATGTTCCCGTTCATCATGCCGTCGTCGCTCGACCCGCGCAGCAGCCTGACCGTGTGGGATTCGACGTCGAGCCACATGACGCTGCAGGTGATGCTGTTCGCGGTGATCGTGTTCCTGCCGATCGTGCTGATCTACACGAGCTGGGTGTATCGCGTGATGCGCGGGAAGGTCACGCACCAGACGCTCGAAGAGAACAAGCACTCGATGTATTGATGCATTGAACCGGGTCGGGGCGCGCGGGCGCCTCGCCCGCCGTTCCACCGTTTCGCAAGGAGTCGGATCATGTGGTATTTCAGCTGGATTCTCGGTATCGGCGTCGCGCTGTCGTTCGGCATCGTCAACGCGATGTGGCTCGAAGCGCGGCAGAAGACGCAGGAAGCGCCCGTGCGGGCACGCCGCGACTGACGCACAGGCGCACCGGCGCACTGACGCGTGACGCGCGCGCCGATCGCGCGCCGCCACCGCCCGGAAGGGAAAGAACCTCGCTTCACGCGAGGTTTTTTTTCGTCCTGGCCGCGCGCGGGCAGGCGTCATGCATCGATGCCAATTTAGCGCCAGATTGATACCACTTGAATACCAATAAAAGGTTTCATAAGATCGTTGGACACGGCCGCTGACAGGCCGATTCCTTCTGGGTGGGGGAGACATGCGAATCCCGTGTGTGGCGTGCGCGTGCGCGCCGTGTCGACGTCCGTGTGCCGCGGCGCGCGCCGTCGTCGCGATCGCGTTCGGCCGCACGTATGCCGTCGGCCGCGGCCGCGTCGTCGTCGCGGCGGTTGCCGCGCGCCGCCGATGAATCCGCGCACGCGGCCGCGCCGATCCGATCGGCACGCATGCCCGCCTCCCGTTCCGTAACGCACGCTCCCGCGTGCCGAATGCGCGCGGTGCAGCCGCATCGCCCCGCGTGCAGGCATCTCCCGCAGCTCCACTGAAAGACCCGATCGCAGCGACGTCGCGTCACGACGCCGCCACGCCCTCTTTTTCTCAGGAGTTCGAATTGAAGCGTACCTTGCCTTCCCTCATTGCCGGTCTGCTGCTCGCGGTGCTGCCCCCCACCGCGATCGCCGCGGTACCGGCGTCGGCCGCCGCCGGCGCGACCGCCGGCGCCGCGCAAGCAGCCGCCGCGCAAGCAGCCAGCCTCGCGACGGTGCTGTCGAACGGGCTCGCGTTGCGCGTGGCCGTCGACAACAACCATGCGGCCACCGCCGGCGTACCCTGCGCCGATCTCGGCGCCGACGGCGCGGCCTGCGCGACGGGCCGCCTGATCCTGCAGAACCGCGGCCACCAGGCGATCGCCGACGGCGGCTGGAAACTCTATCTGCACAGCATCCGCCGTCTGCTGCGGATCGACCGCCCGGGCTTCGCGCTGCGGCGGCTCACCGGCGACCTGTACGAACTGACGCCGCAACCGGGCTCGGTGCGGCTCGCGCCCGGCGAGCGCATCGAGTTGCCGTTCGTCGCCGAATACTGGCTGCTGCGTTACAGCGACGTGATTCCGCGCCCGTATGTCGTCGTCGACGGCGCGCCGCCGGCCGTGCTGCGCTACAACGATACCGACAACGAACTGCGCTACGTCGAAACCCTGCCGGCCGACGCGCAGAACAATTCGACCGGCAACGCGCCGCCCGTGGCAGCACGGTCCGATCCGGGCCGCGCGCTGCCGAGCGTGAAGCGCGAACTGCCGCTGCCCGGTACGCTCGAGCTGCGCGGCGTCGAACTCGCGCTGCCGGACCTGCCGGACGCGCAGGTCGCGGCGCTGCGCGAGCGCGCGACGACGCTCGGGCTCGACGGCGCACGCGTGCCGGTTCGCGGCTTCGTCGCGCCGCGCCGGCTGCCGGCCGACCTCGCGACACCGGGCGGCTACCGGCTCGCGATCGGGCCGCGCGGCGTGCTGATCGAAGGCTACGATCGCGCAGGCCTCTACTACGGCGTGCAGACGCTCTACTCGCTCGCGCCGGCCGGCGGCGGCCCGATTCCTGCGATGCTCGTCGAGGATGCGCCGCGCTTCTCGCATCGCGGCATGCATGTCGACCTCGCGCGCAACTTCAAGCAGCCGGCGACGCTGCGCCGCCTGATCGACCAGATGAGCGCGTACAAGCTCAACCGGCTGCACCTGCATCTGTCCGACGACGAGGGCTGGCGCATCGAGATTCCCGGCCTGCCCGAACTGACCGAGATCGGCTCGCGCCGCTGTCACGACCCGGACGAGACGCGCTGCCTGCTGCCGCAGCTCGGCTCCGGCCCCGACAACCGCTCGGGCGGCGGCTACCTGACGCGCGACGACTACGTGGCGCTCGTGCGCTACGCGGCCGCGCGTTTCGTGCAGATCATCCCCGAGATCGACATGCCCGCGCACGCACGGGCTGCCGTCGTGACGATGGAGGCGCGCTACCGGCGGCTGCATGCGGCCGGCCGCGAGCAGGAAGCGAACGCGTATCGGCTGCTCGACCCGCAGGACACGACGAACCTGACGACGGTGCAGTTCTACGACCGGCGCAGCGACCTGAACCCATGCGTGCCGGGCGCGCTGAACTTCGCGTCGAAGGTGATCCGCGAGATCGCGGCGATGCACGCGGACGCGCAGGCACCGCTGCAGACCTGGCACTACGGCGGCGACGAAGCGAAGAACATCTTCCTCGGCGGCGGCTTCCAGCCGCTGAACGGCACCGACCCGAACAAGGGGCGCATCGATCTGGCCGCGCAGGACAAGCCGTGGGCGCGGTCGCCCGCGTGCACGGCGCTGCTCCAGCGCGGCGAGATCAAGTCGATCGACGAGCTGCCGACGCGCTTCGCGAAACAGGTGAGCGCGGCGGTCGACGCGAACGGGATCGGCACGATGGCCGCGTGGCAGGACGGTATCAAGCATGCGAACGGGCCGCGGGATTTCAGCACGCGCCACGTGATGGTGTCGCTGTGGGACACGATCTTCTGGGGTGCGTCGGACAGCGCGCGCGACCTGAGCGGCAAGGGCTACCAGACGGTGCTCGCGCTGCCCGACTACCTGTACTTCGACTTCCCGTACACGCTCAATCCGCGCGAGCGCGGCTACTACTGGGGCTCGCACGCGACCGACGAGTACAAGGTGTTCTCGCTCGCGCCGGAGAACCTGCCGCAGAACGCCGAAGTGATGGGCGACCGCGACGGCAACGCGTTCGAGGTGACGGGCACGGGCCCCGCGCCGCGCATCGAGGGCATGCAGGGCCAGGCGTGGGGCGAGGTGATGCGCAACGACACCTTCCTCGAATACATGACCTACCCGCGGCTGCTCGCGCTGGCCGAGCGCGCGTGGCACCGGGCCGACTGGGAGCTGCCGTATGCGGCCGGCGTGCGCTTCAAGCGCGGCGACACGCACCACGTCGACATCGCCGCGCTGCAGCGCGACTGGGCCGGCTTCGCGACGCTGCTCACGCAACGCGAATTGCCGAAGCTCGACCGGGCCGGCATCGGCTACCGGAAACCGACCTTCACGCTGACGAATCCGTGAACGGTTGAACGGCCTGGCAGTCGGCGCGACAGGCGAAGCGCGCCCACGCATCGCCTGTCGCGCATCGAGCATTGCCCGCGCCAAAGAAAAAACGGCTTGCGACGTACACGTCGCAAGCCGTTTTTCGTTTCATCCCCGGCCGGACCCGCCTCGCGGCTCCGGCCGGCTTCACCGCCTCACGCCGGTTGTGCCGCCGCCCCGCCGCCCGAGGGCGGCAGGCGCGCGCCGAGCTGTTCGGCATAGCGTGCGGCCGCGTTGCCGCAGACGATGTGGAACGTGTCGAGCGACACCCATGCGACGTCGAGTGCGCCGAGACGCTCGCGATCGACCGCCGACGGATCGCGCACGACCACGCGCAGGCGGGTGGTGGCCACCGCATCGAGCGACACGACGTTGGTCGCGCCGCCGAATACCGCGAGCCAGCGCGTCGGCTCCGGATCGAGCGGGCCGGCGGCCGCGCCCGTGACGGGCTGCGCGGCGGCGGCCGGCGCCGTCGCTGCCGCGCCGCTGCCGATCGCGGCGCGCATCTCGTCGGCGATGATGTCGGCCTCGGGCCCGATGATCACCTGCACGCTGTTGCCGCCGCGCTTGAGCACGCCGCGTGCGCCGATCGACTTCAGTTCCGGCTCCGATACCTTTTCCGGATCGACGACGCTCAGGCGCAGGCGCGTCGTGCACGCGTCGACGACCGACAGGTTGGCCGCCCCGCCGAGCGCGGCGATGTAGCGTTGCGCGCGCGGTGCGGCGGCCGTTGCAGCCGCGCCCGCGGCCGGCGCGACGAAGCCGCCCGATGGGTACGATTCCGTGGCCGCATCGGCCGAGGCCGGCTCACGGCCCGGCGTGGCCATGTTGAACTTGCGGATGAAGAAGCGGAACAGCCCGTAGTACGCGACGCCGTACGCGATGCCGAGCGGGATCGCGATCCAGCCCTTCGTCGACAGCCCGTAGTTCAGCACGTAGTCGATCGCGCCGGCCGAGAACGTGAAGCCGAGCTTCACGCCGAGGATCTGGCAGATCGCGAGCGACAGCCCGGTGAGCACCGCGTGGATCACGTACAGCACCGGCGCGAGGAACATGAAGCTGAATTCGATCGGCTCGGTCACGCCGGTCAGGAACGACGTCAGCGCCATCGAGAACAGCAGGCCGCCGACCATCGCGCGGCGCTCCTTCGGCGCTTCGTGCAGCATCGCGAGACACGCGGCCGGCAGGCCGAACATCATGATCGGGAAGAAGCCGGCCATGAAGGTGCCCGCGGTCGGATCGCCCGCGAAGAAGCGGTGCAGGTCGCCGTGCACGATTTCGCCGCCGGCCGGCGGCGTGAAGTTGCCGAACACGAACCATGCAAGCGAGTTGATGATGTGGTGCAGGCCGGTGACGAGCAGCAGCCGGTTCAGGAAGCCGAACACGAACGCACCGATCGCGCCCGCCGTCGTCAGCCACTGGCCGGCCGCGTCGATCGCATGCTGGATCGGCTGCCACACGTACCCGAACGCGATGCCCAATATCACGCACACCAGCCCCGTGATGATCGGCACGAACCGCTTGCCGCCGAAGAACGCGAGGTAGTCCGGCAGCTTGATGTCCTTGTAGCGGTTGTACAGCAGCCCCGCGACGACACCCGCGATGATCCCGGACAGCACGCCCATGTTCAGCTTGGGATCGATGTCCTTCATGATCGCGGTTTCGATCAGGTAGCCGATCGCGCCCGCGAGCGCCGCCACGCCGTTGTTGTCCTTCGCGAAACCGACCGCCACGCCGATCGCGAACAGCAGCGGCAGGTTGTCGAAGATCGCGCCGCCGGCGTCGGCGATCATCTTGATGTTGAACACGTCCGGCTGGCCGAGCCGCAGCAGGATGCCGGCGACCGGCAATACCGCGATCGGCAGCATCAGCGCCCGGCCCAGGCCCTGTATTTTCAGAAACGGATTCCCGTCCATTCGATCCTCCAATCCATGTCTCGTCGTTAAGCGTCGTTGACCTAATTGCTTTCGTAGTAAAACGGGCCGCGAGCCCGCCGTCGACGCTCAGTCGAGCGGCCAGACCTCGCGGCTTGCTGCCCTTACCGCCTGTGCCGAATCGAGCGCGAGCAGATCCTGCGCGCGCTGACGGCACAACTGGTAATCGAGACGGCGCACACGCGCCTTGATGCCCGGCACCGCCACCGGATCGACCGACAGCTCGGTCACGCCGAGGCCCACCAGGACCGGCACCGCGAGCGGATCGCCGCCGAGCGCGCCGCATACGCCGACCCACTTGCCATGCTTCGCGGCGCCGCGCACCGCGATGTCGATCAGGCGCAGCACGGCCGGATGCAGGCCGTCGGACTGCGCGGCGAGATCGGCCTGGCAGCGATCCATCGCGAGCGTGTATTGCGTGAGGTCGTTGGTGCCGATCGACAGGAAATCCGCATGCTGCGCGAGCTGGTCGGCCAGCAGCGCGGCCGACGGCACCTCGATCATCACGCCGACCTCGATCGGCTCGGTGCGGCCCTGCGCGCGCGCGAATTCGTCGATGCGCTTCCTCAGCCGCACGAGTTCGCCCGCGTCGGTCACCATCGGCAGCAGGATGCGCACCGCGCCGAACGGTTTCACCGCGAGCAGGCCCTGCAACTGATCGTCGAGCAGATCGGGGCGCACCTGCGCGAGACGGATGCCGCGCAGCCCGAGCGCCGGGTTCGGCTCGGGCGGCAGCGTCAGGTAGTCGACCTCCTTGTCCGCGCCGACGTCGAGCGTGCGGATGATCGCCGTGCGGCCCTGCAGCGCGTCGACGATCGACTGGTAGCTCTGCTGGTGCTCGACGACGGTCGGCGCGGCCTGGCGGTGGATGAACATCAGTTCGGTGCGCAGCAGGCCGACCGCATCGGCGCCGTTGTCGACCGCGGTGTTCGCGTCGTCGAGCGTCGCGATGTTCGCGGCGACCTCGATCGCGCGGCCGTCGACGGTCGCGGCCGCAACGCCTGCCAGTTGCCGGTTCGCCTCGCGCACGCCGTCCAGGCGCTGGCGCTCGTGACGCGCGCGCTCGACGTCGAGCGCGGTCGGTGCATGTTCGAGCCGGCCCGCGCTCGCATCGACGACGACCTGCGTGCCGTCCGGAATCGTGTACAGCGCATCGCCAACCGCCACCAGCGCCGGGATGCCGAGCTGCCGCGCGATGATCGCCGCGTGCGACGTCGCGCCGCCGCGCGCCATCACGAGCGCGGTCACGCGCTCGCGATCGAGCGACGACAGGTCGGACGGCGTGAATTCGTCGGCCGCGAGCACGGCTTCGTCGGGTAGCATGCGCGCCGCGCCATTCGTGTGGCCGAGCGCGCGCAGCACGCGCTTCTCGATGTCGCGCAGGTCGGCCGCGCGCTCGGCGAGCAGCGCGTCGTCGAGCTTCGACAGCGTGTCGATCTGCGTGCGGATCGTCTCGCGCCACGCGAAGCCGGCGCCCTTGCCGAGGCTGATCAGGTCGCGCGCCGCGTCGATCAGCGTCGGGTCTTCCAGCAGCACGCGATGCACCGCGAAAATCCCCGCCTCGCCGACCGCGCCGCGCGCCGACGCGTTGCGAACCGTTTCGGCGAGTTCGGCGTCGACCGCCTTCAGCGCCTGGTCGAGCCGGCGGCTTTCGGACGCGGGCGTGCCGGACGCCTGTTCGGGCGGCACGATGTCCGCATCGTCGAGACGCACCAGCGTGCCGACCGCGATGCCGGGCGCCGCGCACACGCCGGCGAGCGTGTTCGGGTCGAGCGCCGCGCCGGTGGCGTGCACGATGGTTTGCGGCGCGGGCGATTTCAGCCGCGCCGGCTTTTCCTCCACTTCGCCGTGCGCCTCGCGCAGCAGCTCGCGCTCGACCGCATCGACGGCCTGTTGCGCGTGCGCGCCGCGGCCGACCAGTTCGACCGTCGCGCCTTCGCCGGCGCCGAGACCGAGCAGACCGACGACGCTCGCGATCGACGCCTTGCGGCCGTCGAACAGCACGTCGACGCTCGCGTCGAACCCGCGCGCGGCTTCGCGCGCCCGCGCGGCCGGCCGTGCATGCAGGCCGCCCGGCTGCGCGAGCACGATCTCGCGGCGCACTTCGTTGTGCGCGGCCGCGCCGGCCTGCGCCGCCTGCGCGGCGGCTTCGCCCTTGCCGCGCAGCACGAGCAACGGCGTCTCGCCGGCCGTCGCGAAACCGCTCGCGCGGTCGACCACCTCGAACGCATCGGAATTCGCGATCGCGATCACCGACACGAGCGAATGCGCGTGACGCGCCACCGCGTCCTGGTCGAACTCGATCAGCAACGCGCCCGCTTCGACGCGTGCGCCGGCTTCGACGTGCGCGATGAAGCCCTGCCCGTTCAGCTCGACGGTATCGATGCCGATGTGCAGCAGCACTTCCGCGCCTTGCGGCGTCGTGATCGTCACCGCGTGGCCGGTGCGCGCGAGATGCGACACGACGCCCGCGCACGGCGCGACGAGCCGGCCCGCGAGCGGGTCGATGCCGATGCCGTCGCCGAACATCCCGCCGGAGAACACCGGATCGGGCACGTCGGCCAGTGCGACGATCGGCCCCGTCAACGGGCTGAGCAGGACGATCTGATCGTGGGTGGGGCTCTTCAACTGGGACTCCTCGGCGCGTCTCATCGGCTTTCTCGGCTATCAGTGCGTTTCGGTGACTTTGTTCAGGTGGCGCGGCGTATCGGGATTGCGGCCGCGCGCGACGGCGAGATCCGCCGCCATCACGTAGAACGAAAGAATGGCGGCGATCGGGTCGAGCGCCGGATGGGCGGACTGCGCGAGCGGCAGCACGGTGCCCTTTACGTCGGGCGTGCCGGGCGTGCCGGCGGGCGCCGCGAGCAGCACGGCGGCGCCGCGTGCGCGCATGTCGGCGGCGAGCTGCAGCAGCCCGGCCTGTTCCGGCCCGGGCGGCGCGAACACGAGCAGCGGATAGTCGCGGTCGATCAGCTCCATCGGGCCGTGGCGGACTTCGGCGCTCGAGAATGCCTCGGCCTGGATGCCGGACGTTTCCTTCAGCTTCAGCGCGGCTTCCTGCGCAATGGCGAGACCGAGGCCGCGGCCGATCACGATCATCCGCTCGACGCCCGCGAGCGCCGCGACGGCCGCCGACCAGTCGAGCCGGCCGGCCTGCGCGAGCACGTCGGGCAGGCCGCGCAATGCGGTGACGAGCGCGGCGTCGCGCTGCCAGTACGCGACGATCTGCGCGGACAGCGACAGCATCGCGATATAGCTCTTGGTCGCCGCGACCGACAATTCGGGGCCGGCCAGCAGCGGCAACTGGTGCTCGCACGCGTCGGCGAGCGGCGACGGCAGCACGTTCACGGCGGCGACCGTGCGCGCGCCGGCTTCGCGCAGCGCGGCCATCGTGTTGACGAGATCGGGGCTCTTGCCCGACTGGGAGAATGCGATCGCGAGCTGATCCTGCACCTTCAGCGGCGCCTGCTGCAGCGTCGCGACCGACATCGGCAGCGACGCGACCGGCACGCCGAGGCGGCTCATCGTCAGGCTCGCGAAATAGCTGGCGGCATGATCCGAGCTGCCGCGCGCGACCGTCAGCGCGACGGCCGGCGGGTGATCGAGCAATTGGCCGGCGAGCGCTTCGACGCGCGCGGTGTCGGCGAGTTGCGCGGCGACGACCTGGGCGGACTCGCGCGCTTCCTTAAGCATATTCGACAATCGATTCTCCTTCGACGTAGGTCGCGGTGAGGTTCAGGTCGCGATCGAACACCGCGAGGTCGGCCCATGCGCCGAGCTCGAGGCGGCCGCGATCGGCGATGCCGAGGTAGTCGGCCGCGTAGCGCGACATCCGGTTCGACACGTCGGCGATCGGCAGGCCGAGCGACACGAGGTTGCGTAGCGCCTGGTCCATCGTCAGCGTGCTGCCGGCGAGCGTGCCGTCGGCGAGCCGCACGCCGCCGAGGCATTTCGTCACGTGCTGGCTGCCGAGCCGGTATTCGCCGTCGGGCATGCCGGTGGCGGACGTGCTGTCGGTCACGACGTACAGGCGCGGAATCGCGCGCAGCGCGGCGCGAATCGCGCCCGGATGGACGTGCAGCAGATCGGGAATGATTTCCGCGTATTCGGCATGCGCGAGCGCCGCGCCGACGAGGCCCGGGTTGCGGTGATGCAGCGGCGACATCGCGTTGAACAGGTGCGTGAAACCGCACGCGCCGTGCTTGAGCGCGGCGACCGCGTCGTCGTAGGTCGCGAGCGAATGGCCGAGCTGCACGCGCACGCCGCGCGCGGCCATCTCGCCGATGATCTCGATGTGGCCCGCGATTTCCGGCGCGAGCGTGACGACGCGGATCGGCGCGATCGACAGGTACTTCAGCACTTCGTCGAGCACGGCCGACACGGCCGCGTCGGGCTGCGCGCCGAGCTTGCCGGGGTTGATGTACGGCCCCTCGAGATGCACGCCGAGCACCCGTGCGCCGCCCGGCGTGCGCGTGCGCGCGACGGTGCCGAGATTCGCGACGACCTCCATCAGCTCGTCGCGCGGCGCGGTCATCGTCGTCGCGAGCAGGCTCGTCGTGCCGAATTGCGCATGCGTGCGGGCGATCGTTTCGATCGCGTCGCCGCCTTCCATCACGTCGGCGCCGCCGCCGCCATGCACGTGCAGGTCGATGAAGCCGGGCAGGATGTACGGCGCGTCGTTCGTCGCGGGATCGACGGGCGTGCCGTCGAGCGTGGTGATGCGGCCGTTCTCGCTATCGAGCGAGCCGTGAATCCAGCCGTCGGGGGTGAGGATGTTGCCAGTCAGCATGACGTGTCTCTTGATGATCGGGTGACGCGGGCATCCGCGTCGCGATTGGCCAATTCGTTGCGATTCATTGCGCGCGATTGCGTTCCATCGCGATCGCGCGGGGTGCGCGGGCAGTCTCGCGCGTCAGCGTTTCAGTTCGGCGACGAAGTCGTAGTAGTCGTCGCGGCAATACGTTTCGGTCACTTCGATCGCGCGCTGGTCGACGCCGTAGCCGATGCGCGTGATCACGAGGAGCGCCGAGCCCGGCTTCACCGCCATCCATTTCGCGATCGCGTGCGTCGCGTTGGCCGCGCGAAAGTGCTGCAGCGCGCGCACGACGGTCATGCCGCGCGCCTCGAGGTATTCGTACAGCGACGCGCCGAGCACCTGCGGATCGGGCACCACCGCGGCCGGCAGCGTCGAATGCTCGACCGCCATCACGATGCCGTCCGCGCGGCGCAGCCGTTCGAGCCGCGCGACCGTCGCGCCGGGCGCGAGGCCGAGATGCGTAAGCTCGTCGCGGCTCGCGGCGCGCAGCGTGCGCGACAGCCACACCGAATCGGGCACGAAGCCGCGCTGCCGCATCTTCGCGGTGAAGCCGACGAGACGCGACAGCGGATCGGCCACACGCGGCGTGATGAAGCTGCCCGCGCCGCGCGCCCGCTTGATCAGGCCTTGCTCGACCAGCAGCGCGAGCGCACGACGCGCGGTGATCCGCGATACGCCGACCGACACCGACAGCAGCCGCTCCGACGGCAGCGCCTCGCCGGCCCGCCACGCGCCGGCGTGGATCGCGCTCGCCAGATTGCGGGCGAGCTGCAGATAGAGCGGCGTGTCGTCGAGGGGATCGGGCGCCAGTTCGGCCCAGCCGGTTTCCATGTGCCTCCGCGTGTCGGACGACGATCTCGGACCGTCGAAAGTGAACGCATTATATAACCACCATAATACCAGTCAACGAACTGGTATTAGCACCGCGGAAATCGCCGGAAGCCTTGCGCGGCAAGCGTTTTAGTGCCGGCAAAGCCTTTGTTTACAAAGCAGTACGGGATAGGGATTTACCCGAGGTGGTATGCAAGGGGACAGTTCGAAGGAAGGATTTGCCGCGTTTTCGTGCGTCGAAAGCAGACCAGGATAGAACCACTTTGGGTGACTGCTATGCATTGCGCGGCGGGGGGATGCGGTCATCGCACGACACGTTACGCTCACGCCGAACGAACAGGCCGGGTTCGGCATTGAAGCGGCAGCGCCGCGGGTGGGCGCTGCCTGTGCCGATTACTGATAACTCATCGTGAAGGTTGCAGCGCCATTGGCCGTGCCAGGCCCGACCTTCGCATCGGTCGCGATATAGCGCGCCTTCAGCGGGATCGATACGGTAGCGTTACTGTACGTGCCGACGAACCACTGGTTCTGGTTGCCCGGGGCGTTCGAATCGGGGCCGTAGCTGACAAGGGTGTTGCCGCCGCGCAAAATCTGAATGCCAACTCCGGTCGCCGTGGAGTCTCGCGTGAGAGACAGCGTGCTGGACCGGTTCCCCGGATTGGTGACGTCCGTCAACGTGATGTACATATCCGTCTTGCCCATTGTCCCGGCGATTTGCGTCGCGCCCGCGCACGTCAACACGATGTCATCCACTTTCTTTTCGGGCGACGTCTTGCCAACACCCGCGAGCTGCGACGCGAGGACGGTGTCCATATTTACGTTGATCGCCTTCGTTTTCACACTGCACGTGGGCGCCCTCGGCTGAATGACGATCGGCGTCTTCAGATAGAAGTAGAAGACTTGCTGATTGAAGCCATTGACCTTCATACCACCGATCAACCCACTCACCGTTCCGAGCCCGAAATCGCCGGTCTTGATTATCTGGGTCCAGAATCCGATGCGGTAAATCCACTCGGTCGCATTCTGGGAACCTATAAGCGTGACTGGATAATTGGCGAGCCCGGTTTCCGAGAAAGTCGATCTGAGTCGTACCCCGATGCCAGGAACATTCGTTGCGTGTACGTCAGTGACCCCCGGCAGTGATACTCTAGTTCCCGTTGTAAACCACGTGGTCGAGCCCATTTTTCCTGTGCACTTTACTTGGTAAAACCCATCGTCGCTGGCCTTGCCCTCGTAGAGAACCGTCCCCACAGGTGCATTCGGATCGACGTTGATCGTTCCGGCAAGGCCGCTGACGTACACATCCAGTTGGGGCATTGTCGGCCCTCCTAGCATGCTCTTTACCGTGCAAGCCGCCTGACTGGTGCCCGAAAAAAGTGCGAGCGCACACAGGAGACCGCCCGCTACGGCTCTGCCAAGCGCCGGCAGCCGGCGCCCGAATATTCGTTTCGTCATCAACATTTCGCATTCCTTTTCTTAACTCGATACAGACTGCAATCCTCGTTGCGACCATCTGTCGCCGCATATTGGACACGGACTGAACACTTACCTGCGGCTTCGCCTTCCGGCGGCGAAATCACCGCACGCACACTGCATTCGCGGTCGACCAGGCCTTGTCGCCCGATGCGCCGCCCGATAGCGAAACGCTCATCCGGCACTGGTCGTTCGTGCCGTCGCCCCACTTCACGCTGAAGTCGCCTGCTTCACCCTTCATGCTGCGAACGATGATGCGTCCCGCCTGCGCAACGGTGCCGACTTCCTGCCCCTTCGCATCAAACACCTGCGCGCCGAACGGCAACGGCTCGCCGTCGGCCGTCTTGCCGCGGATGATCACCGAGCGCCCGCCGCCCTCGGCCTTGAACTTGAGCCGTGTGACCGCGCCCGCCGTCGGCACCGTGTATTGCGCCGTCGATTTGAGTTCGACGCTCAGCGGCAAGCCCTTCGGATCGAGTTCGATGTCGTTTCGCGAAAACGGCTGCAGGCTCGTGACGACGGCGTGCCCCCAACGGTCGATACGCAGGCCGCTGCCGTTCAGTACACGGGCGCCGCGCGCGCCCTGCGCCTCGACGATCGCGACGGTTTCGCCCAGTTGCGGCGCAAACGCAACGCCGCCGCTGTAGGCCACGACGCCGCCCGACAGGCCCGCGCCGACCTGGCTGTAGCCCGTTCCCTTCGATGCGCTGCCGGTGACGGTGGCCAACGGCGACGCGTACGACACGTTGCCGCCCACGCTGGACGTCGCGCGCCCCGGGCCGCCGCTCGTGTTGCTGCCGTTCAGCCCGTAGCTGAACGCATCGTCGACGCCGAGCGAGCCGGATACCGATTCCTGCACCTGCACGCTGCCGTCGGAGTCGCGCTGCAACATGGTCGACGAATACGGCGCGCGGGGGCCGCTGCCGAGCGGCACGTTGAGCGTCAGCATCATGCGGTTGTCCCACCGGCCCCGCGTCGCGTCGAGCTGGCGCACCAGCGACACGTTGTAATTCAGTTGCTTGAAGTTGTTGCTGTAGCCGGCCTGGAACTGCGTATCCCGGCCGCTCCGATTCCAGTAATCCTGCGTCGAGCCGGACACGTAGAACGAGCCATACCCGCGCGGCAAATTCTGCGTGACGGTAAGTTGCAGCCGCCCGCGCTGCACGCCGGTCGTCATCATGTGATCGTTCATGCCGCGCCCGGCGAGATCCCGCAACGTCACCGCGTCCCGCATGCTCAGGTAGCCGCTGCTCGAATAACGATAGGCCGCCATCGTGAGGTTCGTGTCGGTCGGCACGAGCAGCTTGCTGTAGGTGATTCGCACACTCTGCCCGCTGCGGCTCGGCAGGCCCTTCAGGCTCGCGTTCGCCTGCGTGATATCGAAGCCGAACGCGCCGAACGACGTGTTGAGCGCGACGCCGGCCAGGGCCGATATATAGCCTTCGCTTGCCTGCACGCCGCCATAACCGGTGATCGCGTTCGTGAAACCGTGGAGCAGCGTGCCTTCGAACATCCACGGCTTGCTGTTGAGCATCTGGCTCCGGTACTGACCCACCGTTGCGCTGAAGCGCGTGTTGCCGACCCGCAGCGCGTTGACGGGCGCTGCATAGGGCACGCTCGACACATGCTTGCTGCCGTCGGCTTCGGTGACCTCCACCTGAAGATCGCCGCCATAGCCGGTCGGATACAGGTCGTCGATCTCGAACGGCCCCGCCGCGACGTTGGTTTCATAGATGGTGTTGCCGTTCTGGCGGATCCTCACCAACGCGTTGCTCTTCGCAATGCCGTGAATCGTCGGTGCGTAGCCACGCTGCGAGGCCGGATACATCCGTTCGTCCGATTCGATCTGCACGCCGCGAAAGCCGACGCTATCGAACAGCTTGCCGTTCGTGAAGGCTTCGCCCACGACGAGCTGGCTTTTCAGTTTCGCGATCGAGCGCTTCACGTTGGTCTGCACGCTCTGATACTGGGTGCCGCCGCTGAACGAGTTGTACGATACGTTGCCGTCGTGCCGGAAACGCCACGGACCGACATTGAGCCCGGCCGTCAGCCCGACATACCCTTGCGTCGATGCCGTGCCCGCCGCCACCGAGCGGTACGCATTCGCGTTGTATTTCAAGATGGCGGCCGGCACGCCTTCGTCCCAGTAGCGTGGATCGACGTACTCGCGCGGGTTGCGCAGCATCGAAGCCTGCGGCACGCTGATGTCGAGCCGCAGCTCGCCGTTGTCGAACTGCGCGGTCGCGTCCGGCACCAGCTCCGGCAAGGTCAGGCACGCACTGGCGTCGGCAGGGCCGTCGATCTGCGCGGCCGCCTGCTCCGGCAGCCTGGACAGATCCACGCCCATGCGCTCGAGCAGCGCGCGATCGAAGCACGGTTGGACGTTATCGCTTCGGCTACCGATCTGCTTGAGCGTCACCTCCGAGCGGCCGAGCCAATGCTGGTTCACGTAGATATCCGCACGGTAGACACCGGGCGACGCGATGTTGCCCTTGCTGTAGCGGCTGACGTCGACGCGCGGCGCGCCGGGTCGCTGCAAGAATAAATCGTTGAATTCCACTTCCGCCACCTGCATGGCGGTGCCATTGCTCGCGTACGCGCCGGAGCACGAGAACAACGCGGATGCAACCAGGCTGAACGGGCGTAGCGCGGTGGAAAATGAATCTCGATTGCTTCTTTGCATAGCGAAGGCCAGTTGAAATCTCCGCGACAAAACACGCCTGGACCGCCTGCTGCGGTCTGGCAAATCGAGTACAAGCGGAGGAAATGGAAGGAGCGTGAAACCGCCGTGGCGCGGTATCAGTCGTCCGGCGTCAGTTCGTGGCAGACGTGTTGTCCGGCTTCAACGCCGCATCGCCTTCGACGGAACCGCCCCAGTCGTTCAGCACGCTGTAAAACACTTTCGCGTCCGGCGCCGCAGGAAGGTCGCTCTTCAACGGGAAAACCTTGTTGCTCATCGGGGCCACCATGCCGGCTTCGTTCGTCGGGATGGTCTTGCCGCCGGATCTCGCTTCGATCGCCGAGAACGACACGTAGTACGGTGTCGGATTGCGCGCTTCGAGAAACGGACGGCCGTCCTTGTGCGTCAGCCGCCAGCCAATTTGCCGGGGTGCATCGTTGGCCGAGCCCTTGAGCCCCGCGGGACGGTAGAACAACTTGATCCGGGTGCGGAACGCGAGTTGCAGCTTGTTCGTGTCGGCCTGATCCGCACCGGGCTTGGGCGGCACTTCCAGGACGTTGAGCCAGAACACCGATTCCCTGTCCTGCGGCTGCGGCTCGCCGGTGAACACGACACGCAGCGTCTGGCCCTTGCCGGGATCGATGCGTGCAATCGGCGGCGTGACCGTGAACGGGGCGTCGATCGCCGACGGCGCGGCCTTGATGTCGCCCGTATCGACCCATGACTGCACCAGCGCGGGAGACTTGCCATCGTCGTTCGACAGCTTGATCGTGGCCTCGGCCTCGTTCGCGTCGTATACGAGCCGGGTTCCGCCGACGACAACGGACGCCCGTGCATTCAAGGCGCCTGCGAGCCCCAACACGACGCATCCACCGACGATTAACCGTCTTAAGGATTGCTTAGTTTGCATGACCGTTATCAACTGTTTCAAATTGGTAAATAGCGCGGGAAAGATGAGACAGGAGATACCTGTCTCATCCTTAGAGATCGATAGACGGTGAAACTGCTCCGCGCTTATTCGTAGGCCATCGTGTACATGACCTGCGTGTTCGCCGGACCCGCGCCCGCCGCGCCGGTCGCGTAGTACTGAGCGTAGTACTGCAACGTTGCGCTGCCATCGACGATCGACACCTTCTTGTCGCCCTGCGATGCATCGTCGGCGCCCGCCTTGATCGGGGAATGATCCGCGTTCAGCAGTTGAACCTGGACATTCTGGGCGGCGTCGGCGCCCTGGAGGATCAGGGTGCCGATCTCCTGATTGGTGGTCGGGCCCGACTCGAAGAACGTGTGAACGACGCCCGTCTTCGTCGAGCAGTTGGTCAGTGCGATGGTGAACGGCGTGCGGCCCGACACCTGACCTGCGGCCGACAGCGTGCTGACGGACACCGACGGGAGCGTGACCGTGAAGTCCTTGCCGCCACCGTTGCCGCTAACCGTGCAGGTTTGCGCGGAAATGTTGCCCTTGAACGTGATGGTGCCGTCGGGCGCGGCTTGCGAAACGCCGGGCGCCGCAATCGCGGCGGCGAACGTCGCAATGGCAAGACTTGCGCGGGTAAGCTTCATAAACAGACCTCATTATGTTGATAACGTTAAAAAACGAAGGGGAATATGCACCTGCAAAACAGGCCGCGCGGATGTTTATTGCGATGGCCTGCCGCGCCGCGTATTTCCACGATTATTGTGGCAATTCATTCCTTTCAATTCCATTAGACGGGTACGAAATAATCACCCTCAAATGACAAATTTCATTCACCTTTTTCACACCGACACAAATAGGACAGGTACCAAATACATCAATTCGAATTGAAATTAATATTAGACATTCTGGATATATTGCTATGCTTATTAGTTATTGACTTGATGGCGACCGCAGCCGGCGCGGTCTGACACGCGGGCCGCGTACAGACGGACGCGAGCCGCCGATGCGGGAGAAGGCCAGATGGGCATCGCACGGACATAAGGCGCGCGGCATGACTCGCCAATGGAAATCGCATCCGGCATCCGCGTTCCGCTCAGGAGCGGCGGCCGATTCGTCAGGTAATGCGCGACAGAATGCCGCGCCCCCCCTTATTCCCGCCGAAGTGCGTTTCGACGCAATAAGGAAGCGTAGACAATCGCGCCGAACACGGCGGTGAACTTCATCGGAGTAGAGCCCGTTGAGCCGACTGGTATGGATCGTGCGATGAGCGCCGCGCGAGGGGCGGCCCGCGCCGGAGGAATCAGTGGAATTCGCGGCTCGACGTGCGCAGCCCGCCAAGCAACGGCGTCAGATCCTCGAAATGCTGCGCGACGAGGTGCCGCACGTCGCTCACAACCTGCCACACGCCGGACGCCGCGAGCAGCCGCGAATCGAGCGTTTCGCGGCGCTGCCGCGCGAGCAGTTCGGGCCGGACGATCACGTTCACGCAGCCCGTTTCGTCCTCGAGCGTCATGAACATCACGCCCTTCGCGGTGCCCGGCATCTGCCGTGCGATCACGAGCCCGCACGCGCGCGCGAGCCGGCCGTCGGGACGGTCGCGCAACTCGGCCGCGGACGACAGGCGCTGCGCGCGCAGCGCCGGCCGTAGCAGCGCGACCGGGTGGCGGTTCAGCGTGAGGCCGGTGGTGTGATAGTCGGCGAGGATGTCGTCGGCTTCCGACGGCGCGCCGAGCGCGGGCTGCTCCGCCTCGTCGATTGGCGCGGCGGCCAGCAGGTCGCGCTCCGGCGCCGCGGCGACGGCCTGCCACAACGCATCGCGGCGATGGCCGGCGAGCGTCGCGAGCGCGTTCGCGGCGGCGAGCGCTTCGAGATCGCGGCGTTCGAGCTGCGCGCGGCGGGCGAGGCTGTTCACGGTGTCGAACGGGCCGGCGGCGCGGGCGGCTTCGATGCGCCGCGCGGCGGCTTCGCCAAGGCCGCGCACGAGCGACAGGCCGAGCCGCACGGCCGGTTGGCCATGTGGAGGCGGCTGATCGGGCAGCGCTTCGAGCGACGCCTCCCAGCCGCTTTGCGTGACGTCGATCGGTAGCACCTTCACGCGATGGCGCTTCGCATCCTGCACGAGTTGCGACGGCGGATAGAAGCCCATCGGCTGGCTGTTCAGCAGCGCGGCGAGAAAGATCGCGGGCTCGTGGCATTTGAGCCAGCTGCTCGCGTACGCGAGCTTCGCGAAGCTGGCCGCGTGGCTTTCGGGGAAACCGTATTCGCCGAAGCCCTTGATCTGCTCGAAGATCTGTTCGGCGAATTCGCGCGTGTAGTTGCGTTCGAGCATCCCGCTGATGATCTTGTCCTGATATTTCTCGAGATTGCCCTTGCGCTTCCATGCGGCCATCGCGCGACGCAAGTCATCCGCTTCGCCAGGCGTAAAACCCGCGGCGACGATCGCGATCTGCATGACCTGCTCCTGGAAGATCGGCACACCCAGCGTGCGAACGAGCACTTCCTTGAGCGCGTCGCTCGGATACGTGACCTCGCCCTCCTCTTCGCCGGCCACGATCCTGCGCCGCTTCAGGTACGGATGCACCGCGCCGCCCTGGATCGGGCCGGGCCGCACGATCGATACCTGGACGACGAGATCGTAGTAGTTGCGCGGCTTCAGCCGCGGCAGCATCGACATCTGCGCGCGCGATTCGATCTGGAACACGCCGACCGTATCGGCACGGCAGATCATGTCGTAGGTTTCCTTGTCATCCTGCGGAATGTGTTTCAGCGTGAACGGTTCGCCGTCCGGTTCCGGCGGCCCGCGCCACGCGGTGCGCAGGTCGAACGCGCGATGCAGCGCCGACAGCATGCCGAGCGCGAGCACGTCGACCTTCATCAGCCCGAGCGCCTCGAGATCGTCCTTGTCCCACTGGATCACGCGCCGCCCGTCCATCGCCGCGTTCTCGACCGGCACGAGCCGCGTGAGCTTGCCGCGACTGATCACGAAGCCGCCCGAATGCTGCGACAGGTGACGCGGAAAGTTGAGCAAGCGCCCCGCCAGTTCGGCCCATGCCTTGATCATGGGCGTCGCCGGATCGAGCCCGGTCGACGCGAATTGCTGCAGCAGATCGCGGCTGCCGTCGAACCAGCGATGCCCCTTCGCGACCCGATCGACCAGCATCGGATCGACGCCGAGCGCCTTGCCGGTTTCGCGCAGCACGCCACGCGGGCGATACGTCGAGACGGCGGCCGCGAGCGCGGCGCGGTCGTGCCCGTATTTTTCGTAGATGTGCTGGATCACCTCTTCCCGACGCTGATGCTCGAAGTCGACGTCGATGTCGGGCGGCTCGCCGCGCTTCTCGCTGATGAAGCGCTCGAACAGCATCGTGCTCTGATCGGGATCGACCTCGGTGATGCCGAGGCAATAGCAGACGACCGAATTCGCGGCCGAGCCGCGGCCCTGGCACAGGATATTCTGGCTGCGCGCGTATTTGACGATGTCGTAGACGGTCAGGAAAAACGGTTCGTAACTCAGCTTCGCAATCAGGTCGAGTTCATGGCGGATCAGCTTCTCTACCTTTTCCGGGATGCCGTTCGGATAACGCACGGCCGCGCCCGCCCGGGTTTCCTGTTCCAGATAGCGCGTCGGCGTGAGCCCCTTCGGCACGATCTCGTCGGGATATTCGTAGCGCAGCTTGCCGAGATCGAAATCGCACGCATCGAGCATCGCGCAGGTTTCACCAATCTCTTGCGGCGAAAACAGCTTCGCTATCCGTCCACGCGCACGCAGATGCTGCTCCGCATTCGGCGCGAGCGCATACCCGCACTCGGCCACCGGCATGCCGATGCGAATCGCCGTCATCACGTCCTGCAACGCCTTGCACGAACGCCGGTGCATCGTCACGTCGCCGAGCGCGACGATCCGCACGCCGCGCCGTTTGCCGGCCGCACGAATCTCGTCGCGCTGCGCGCCGTCGAGCGCACGCTGCAACTGCACGAGCCCGAGCCGCGCGCGCTCGCCGAACGTCGCGCGAAACCAGGCGACCTGCGCATCGAGCACGTCCGCCCGCACTGGATACGTCGGCACGAGGATCGCGAAGCAGTCGGGCATCCCGCGCAAGTGGGCAAACTCCGCCGGCGGCGCCGACAGCATCCGCGACGTCAGCGTGTAAGTGCCCTTCGGCGCCGCCATCCGCCGCCATGAGATCAGCTCGGAGAGATTGCCGTACCCGTCGCGGTTCTGCGCGAGCAGCACGAGCCCGAACGCACCGGGGCCCGGATCGTGGCCGGGCGCGACTTCATCCGGCGTGACGTCGAAATACGAACCGACGACGAGCGGCAGCCCTTTCGCCTTCGCGGCGACATGCATGCGCGGCGCGCCGGCGAGCGAACACTCGTCGGTGATCGCGATCCCGCGATAGCCGAGTTCCGCCGCGCGCTCGACCAGTTCTTCCGCATGCGACGCGCCATGCAGGAACGAAAAATTCGAGCGGCAGAACAACTCCGCGTAATCGGGCAGCAAACTGAATTCCGCAACCATCTCCGCTCACCCGAACAACCCGTGCAGAAACCAGCGCGGGGCCGCCTGACTGCTCGTCCGCTCCTTGAATACCCAGTAGCACGCGCCCTCTTCGTCCTGCGCGACGTGGTAATCGCGTGCGATCAACTGCCCGTCGAACCACCCGGCTTCGATTCGCTCGGCCGACGACATCATCCGGAGCGGCGTATGGAATACCGGCCGCTCGCCGCGCATCAGCAGCGGCAACGGTTCGGCCAGCAACCACGCGGGACGCGGCGGCGCAGCGGGCGGACCGGCGGCCGGCTTGCCCGCTTGCGCATCGAGCGGCAGCCAGCGGTTCGCGGCCTCGGGCCGGTAATCGGCGACGGGCGCCGCGCGCAGCACGTTGTCCGCGCCGAGCCGCGCCACCAGCAGTTCGAGCAACCGCTCGCGGGTTTCCCGCGTACCGCCCGGCTCCGGAAAAAGATCGTCGGCCGGCGGCGCGATCGATTCGACGCGCGTGGCCTTCAGCCGCACCGCGATCACCGCGGCCGGCAGCTCGACGCGCGCGAGCCGCTCGCCGAGCAGCCGCATGAAATGCACCTCGTCGCGCACGGGTGCGGCGAACGCGAGCGCGAGCGGCGTCGGCGGCACGGCCTGACGGCCGCGCTCGTGCTCGAGATCGAACGTCATCGCGGCCAGCGACAGTTGCCGCGCGGCCAGCCAGCCGCATAGCTGCACGACGAGCCGCCGCGCGGCGAACAGCACGGCTTCCGCGTATTCGACGCGCTCCGCCAATTCGAGCCGCACGTCGAATACCGGCGGCACCGCCATCCACGCAAGCGGCTCGACCGCTTCACCGTATGCACGATCGAGCACGGCCAGCAGCGCGGGACCGCAGCGCCGCTGCAGCCCCGCGCGCGGCAGGCGGCGCAGATCGGCGAGCGTGCGGCAGCCGAGACCGTCGAACCAGCCCGCATATGGGCGCGCATCGGGCAGCAGCACACAGGGCAGCCGGTCGAGCGTGCGGACGAGCGAGGCCTGGCGCGCGACACGCCGCCGGATGCGGGCGCGGGCCGACGTGCGCGCGAGCAGCCACGCGCCGCGTCCGGTCGGCGCGGCGGACAGGCGCACCGCATAGCCGAGCGCCGCGAGCGTCGCCCGCACCTGGCGGCACAGCGACGGCAGGCCGCCGAACAGGCGCAGGCTCGGGCCGACGTCGACGATCAGCGTGGCTTCGTCGTCGAGCGCGACGCACGGCGAGAAGCGCAGCAACGCGAGCGCGACCGCGCGCAGCGCATCGGCTTCGCGGGCGGGATCGCGTTCGACGAGCTGCGTCGCGGGCGCGAGCGTGAGCACGCCGCCGCGCTTCATGCCCGCACGTACGCCCTGCCGGCGCGCGGCCGCATCGGCGATCAGCACGACCCCCTGCTCGAGCACCGCACAGCCGGCCTCGCTGGCCTCGCCGGCTGCTGCATCAGACGGCGGCGGGACGCACACGTCGAGCGGCAGGCGCGGCAGATGGATGCCGAGCAAGACGCGCATAGCGGCTCTCCACGATGGGTGACGGCAAATCGAGCACGAGCGGCTCGCTGCGCGCGGGCCCGCGACGCTTGACGATGTCGAGCGATACGCCGCCCGGCACCGGATGCAGCGCGACGCGCAGCACGGCCGGCGACGGCTGCCGCGCGACCGACAGCGGACGCAGCATCACGAACAGCGTGTCGCCCGTGCGCGCGGCCGCGAGATGCAGACGCCGCAGCGCATCGGGCCGCGCGTCCTGCCAGAGCAGCAGCGCGCCGCAACAGCCGGTCTTGAGCGCCTGCTCGGCGGCCCACAGCGCATCGGTGCGGCTGCCGGCGCGCAGCCACAGCAGTGCGTCGGCCGGCACGCCGAGACTGGCGAGCGCGGTGGCATGCGGCGCCTGCGGCGGCGCGACGAGCGCGAGCGGCCGCCGCGCGCTGACGGTGCGGGCGAGCGCGGGCGCGAGCAGCCGCATCTCGCCGCAGCCGGGCTGCGCGGCCAGCAGTTCGACGAGACCGCCGACCGGCCAGCCGCCGCCCGGCAACTCGGCGGACAGCGGCGCGAAGCCCGTTTCGACCGTGCGGGGACCGCCGCGCGCGAGCTGCGAGCCGCGCCAGAGGGACGGATGAAGGGATTCGGGAGTAATGGAGGATGCGAGCATGACGCCACCCACAAGTCGGGTAGCGACGACGCATTGCTGCGCCGCCGCCCCCTAAGAACCGTACGTGCGAGTTTCCCCGCATACGGCTCAAGCCTCTATAAGGCGAGTGGGCTACTGCTGGCAGAACAGCAGGTCTTGTCCGGTTGCTATTGGCAAGACAGTTGTGATAGCGACTTTCAGGTCGCACCTGTATGGATATACAGTATATGGCAATGCGTCCGCGTCGCACAGTACTGGTACGAAACCGGTTTTCGTCGGAAGAAACCGGGGAAAAGCCGGCGCGCCCGTCATGACCCGCCGCGCCGGTTCGGGCGCAACGCGCCAGCCGCGTTGATCGCTTTACGTTATGCTGTCCGCCGACCCGATCCACACCATCGGAGGAGACTTGAAACGAACGATTCGTGCAATCGCATGCGCGACGGTCGCGCTGGCACTGCCGGGAGCAGCCTTCGCGCTGACCGACGGCAACGCGCAATACGACGACTGCATGCTCAATGCGCTACGTGAGAGCCGCAACGGCGCCGCCGCGCAGCTGATCCAGCGCTCGTGCGACGCGCTGTACCGCAACAACGCGATGCTGCTGCCGCGCGAACGGCGCTTTCACGAATGCGTCGTGCAGTCGCTGCCGGGTGTGCGCGACAACTACGCAATCCAGCAGATCATGTCGATCTGCTCGCGGCGCGGGGAGATGTGAGCGGGCGCTGACCTCCGGGCGGCCGCCAAGCGGCCGCGCCAATGAAAAAGGCCTGCGCGATGCAGGCCTTTTCGTTCAGCGGTCCACCCGGTGAGCGGCGTTCAGAACGACGCGACCATCGAGCCCTTGAACTGCTTCTTGATGAATTCCTTCACTTCCGGCGACTGGTACGCCTTCACCAGCTTCTTCACCCACGGCTGATCCTTGTCCTTCGCGCGCACGGCGATCAGGTTCGCGTACGGGCTCGTCAGCGCTTCGAGCGCGATCGCGTCCTTGGTCGGCTGCAGGTTCGCGGCCAGTGCGTAGTTCGTGTTGATCACGGCCGCGTCGACGTCCGACAGCACGCGCGGCAGCTGCGCGGCGTCGAGTTCGGAGATCTTCAGCTTCTTCGGGTTCTCGGCGATGTCGAGCACCGTCGCGTTGTTGCCGCCCGTGCCGGCGCCCGCCTTCAGCTTGATCACGCCTTGCGTCTGCAGCAGCAGCAGCGCGCGGTTCTCGTTCGACGGATCGTTCGGCACCGCGAGCTTCGCGCCCTGCGGCAGATCCTTCAGCGACTTGAACTTCTTCGAGTACACGCCGATCGGCGAGATGTAGGTCAGGCCCGCGCTGACGAGCTTGTAGCCGCGCTGCTTCACCTGGCTGTCGAGGTAGGGCTGATGCTGGAAGCTGTTCGCGTCGAGGTCGCCCGAATCGAGCGCCGCGTTCGGCTGCACGTAGTCGTTGAACTCGATGACCTTCACGTTCAGGCCTTCCTTCTCCTTCGCGACCTTCTGCACGACTTGCCACACTTGCGCATCCGGGCCGGCGACCGTGCCGACCTTGATCACCTTGTCTTCGGCGTGCGCGCCTGCCGACAGCGTCAGCGCGGCGCCGGTGGCCAGCACGGAAAATACCTTCAGGAGACTGCGACGCTTCATCTGTTTCTCGCTTTCTTGCTTGACTGAAATGGGGCGCGATACGGGTATGCCCGGACTCGCACGAAGGGGCAAATGGTGTCACAGGATCGGCGCGAAGTGAAATACATCCCGCTCATATGGGTATGCACCAGCGCAGTGCCGGCGACCGCTGCACGACTCGGCCGTTAGTTGCGTTCCTGCCGCGACGCATCCCCCTCACGCGGCATGCGTCACGCCGCCGCCAGTTCGTCGGCCGCCTTCGCACTACCGAATGCCGGTTCGGCCGCCGTGCCACGGGCTCCCTGCGACGACAGGCCGCCGGCATTGCCGACCCGGAACGCGCCGACCGCGTCGCGCAGCCGCGCGGCCTGTTCCTGCAGCGACGCGGCCGCCGCCGCGGCTTCCTCGACCAGCGCCGCGTTCTGCTGCGTCACCTGGTCCATCTGCGTGACCGCGCGGCCGACCTGCGTGATGCCGCTCGCCTGCTCCTCGGACGCGGCCGCGATCTCGCCCATGATGTCGGTCACGCGCGCGACCGCCTGCAGGATCTCGCCCATCGTCGTGCCGGCCTGGCCGACCAGCGCCGAGCCGTTGCGCACGCGCTCGACCGAATCGACGATCAGCGCGCGAATCTCCTTCGCGGCCGTCGCGCTGCGTTGCGCGAGCGAGCGCACCTCGCCCGCGACCACCGCGAAGCCGCGGCCCTGCTCGCCCGCGCGCGCGGCCTCGACCGCGGCGTTCAGCGCGAGGATGTTGGTCTGGAACGCAATGCCCTCGATCACGCCGATGATGTCGGCGATCTTGCGCGAACTGTCGTCGATCTCGCCCATCGTGCCGATCACGCGGTTCACGACGTCGCTGCCCGTGCGCGCGATGTCCGACGCGTTGTTCGCGAGCCCGCTCGCCTGTCGCGCGTTGTCGGCGTTCTGCTTCACCGTCGCGGTCAGTTGCTCCATGCTCGCGGCCGTTTCCTCGAGCGACGCGGCCTGCTCCTCGGTGCGCTGCGACAGGTCGTCGTTGCCGGCCGAGATCTGGCGGCTCGCCGACGCGATCGATTCGGCCGACTGGCGAATCCCGCCGATCGTCGCCTGCAGCCGCGCCTGCATGTCGTGCATCGCGGCCATCATGCTCGTGCGGTCGCCCGCGCGCACCGGCACCGGCTGCGTGAGGTCGCCCCGCGCGATGCGCGCCGCGAGCGCGGCCGCTTCGTCCGGCTCGCCGCCGAGGCTGCCGCGCACGTTGCGGATGATCACCAGCATCGCCGCGCTGATCACGAGGCCGATCACGAACACCACGGCCAGGTGGCCGAGCAGCGTGCGGTAGTAGACGGTGTCGATGTCCTTCAGGAACACGCCGCTCGAGATGTTCCAGTCCCACGGCGCGAACCGCGTGACGTAGCTGATCTTCGGCACGGCCGTCTCGCTGTGCGGCAGCCGCCCGCGATATTCGGCGAACCCGCTGCCGGTCGCCTTCGCCGCGTTCAGGATCGTCACGAACAGCGGCTTGCCGTCCGGATCGAGATAGTCGCCGACCTGCGTGTTGACGAGCTTCGGCAGCGTCGGATGCATCAGCACGACCGGCTTCGAATCCATCACGAACACGTAGCCCGAATCGCCGTAGCGCATCGCGGCGAGGCTCGCGAGCGCGTCGCGCTTCGCGTCGGCCTCGGGCAGCGTGCCGCTCTGCGCGAGCGCGTGATAGGCCTTCACGATGCCCGCCGCCGAGTCGACGAGATTCGCGATGCCGGCCTTGCGTTCGGCGAGCATCGTCGCGCGCGTCTCGTAGGCGCTCCATGCGCCGACGCCCAGAAGACCGATCCATACCAGCGCAAGCGCGAGCCACAGCTTGCGGTTCAAACTCATTCTGCTCATCTGCGTGCCTCTGTCGATGTCGATGCCTCCGGCGCGCGAACGGCCTGCCGCGCGCAAACGGTTGCTCTTTCATTTACGGCAACGAGGCTTACATCTTGAATACGCGCGGCCGCGGCGAACCGGCGTTCGACTGGCAGCGCCACCAGCCGCCCGCCGCCCGCCGCCCGCCACGCGGCTCGCCGGCGCGACAGCCCGCATCCGCTGTGCTAAAAAGACCGGCTGGCCGGTGCGCGGCGCGCCGGCATCATCCCAGGGCCATCCATGTACGTCATCGACATCCACTACACCGCGTCGCTCGAGCGCATCGACGACGCGCTCGAACGCCACCGCGCGTATCTGCAGCCGCAATTCGACAAGGGCATTTTCATCGCGGCGGGGCCGAAAGTGCCGCGCGAAGGCGGCGTGATCCTCGCGGCCCGCATCGATCGCGACGAACTCGACGCGATCCTCGAGACCGACCCGTTCGTCACCGAGGGGCTCGCCACCTATCGCGTGACGGAATTCCGGATCACGCGCGCCGCCTCCGGCTTCAACGTGCCGGCGCTGCCGTAACGCGGCTGCGGCGCGATACGCGCGCATGCCGACGCGCCGCCCGGCGGGAGCGCATGCACACGACGAAGATAGAGGGAAAGCGTGGCGGCGCGAACGGCCGTCACGCAAAACGCCGGGCCGGGCGCCCGGCGGCTGCCGATCAGTCGACCAGCAGCTTAAGATCGTGGACCCACGGGGCCGGGCCCTGGCCGTCGCGCACGAACAGGCGCAGCTTGCCGTCGCGGTCGAACACGTAGCTCGCGGCCGTGTGATCCATCGTGTAGCTGCCGGGCGTCTTGCCGGGCACCTTCGCGTAATACACGCGGAAATCCTTCGTGACCTTCTTCAGCGCCGCTTCGTCGGCCGGCCGCAGGCCGATGAACGACGGATCGAACGCGGGCACGTACTGGCCGAGCAACGCCGGCGTGTCGCGCTCCGGATCGACGGTGACGAACAGCACCTGCACGCGCTTCGCGGCATCGGGCCCGAGCTGCTTCAGCGCTTCGGACAATTCGGCCATCGTGGTCGGGCACACGTCCGGGCAGTGCGTATAGCCGAAGAACATCACGACGGCCTTGCCCTTGAAATCGGCGAGCGTGCGGACCTTGCCGGTCGTATCGGGCAGCGAAAAGTCGCTGCCGAACTGCGTGTTGCCGGTGATGTCGAGATTCTGGAATTTCGGCGCGTTGTCGCATCCGGCAAGCAGCAGCGCTGCCGCGAATGCGCACGCGAGCATCCAGCCTTGGCGCGCGCGGCGCCCGAACCGTGATGGGAGCATTGCGTTCAAACCGTGCGGTTACACGCCGAGCAGCGGGCGTGCATAGTGATCGACGAGCAGCGCGACGAACAGCAGCGACAGATAGACGATCGAGTAGCGGAAGGCCTTGCGGGCGAGTTCGTCCGAATAGTCGCGATGGATCTTCCACGCATACGCGAGGAACACCGCGCCGAGCAGCACCGCGCTCGTCAGGTAGACGGCGCCGCTCATGCCGGAAATGAACGGCATCATCGTGACCGCGAACAGGATCACCGTGTACAGCAGGATGTGCAGCCGCGTGAACTGCTCGCCGTGCGTGACGGGCAGCATCGGCAGCCCGGCGTTCTCGTAATCCTTGCGGCGATAGAGCGCCAGCACCCAGAAATGCGGCGGCGTCCATACGAAGATGATCAGCACGAGGATCCACGCGTCGCCCGGCACCGCGCCGGTGACGGCGGCCCAGCCGAGCGCCGGCGGCATCGCACCCGACGCGCCGCCGATCACGATGTTCTGCGGCGTCATCGGCTTGAGCAGCAGCGTGTAGACCACCGCGTAGCCGACGAACGTCGCGATCGTCAGCCACATCGTCAGCGGATTCGTGAACGTATAGAGCGTCCAGGCGCCGACGCTGCCGAGCACGGCCGAGAACAGCAGGATCTGCGGCGTCGTGATCTCGCCGCGCGCGGACGGACGCCACGCGGTGCGGCGCATCATCGCGTCGATCTTCTGTTCGACGAGGCAGTTGATCGCGAACGCGGCGCCGGCCAGCAGCCAGATGCCGACCGTGCCGCCGATCAGCACATGCCACGGCACCATGCCCGGCGTCGCGAGGAACATGCCGATCACCGCGCAGAACACCGCGAGCTGCGTGACGCGCGGCTTCGTCAGCGCCATGTACTGGGAAAAGCGGCTACCGGGCGATTGGGAGAGGGTGCTTTGCATGGGGGCGGTCACGCCGGGGCGGCGTCGCGCGCAGGCTGCGCGACACGGCCGGGGCGGCTTGAAAGGATGCGAAAGTTTAACATGACGACGAGCAGCAGCAGGATCGCGGCCCCGCCGTTGTGCGCGACGGCGACGGGCAGCGGCCACTGCAGCACGATGTTGGTCAGCCCCGTCACGAACTGCAGCAGGACGACCAGCAGCACGCCGTTCGCGGGCCGCCGCAGCGACTCGAAGCGGCGCATTTTCAGCGCGAACGCAACCAGGTACGCGACCACGACGAACGCGAACGTGCGGTGCGTCCAGTGGATCGCCACCAGCGCGTCCTGCGTGATCGCGTCGCCGTCCTTCGTCATCCCGAGCGCGCGCCACAGGTGGAAGCCGTGCTGGAAGTCCATCGGCGGAATCCACTGGCCGTTGCAGGTCGGGAAGTCGGTGCACGCGAGCACCGCGTAATTGGTGCTCACCCAGCCGCCGAGCGCGATCTGCACGACGAGCAGCACGAGCGCCGCGAGCGCGGCCGCGCGGTAACGCCCGGCCTCCGGGTCATGCGACGGCAGCGGCGTCTGCCGCGCCGCAAGCCAGCCGAGCGTGCCGAGCAGCGTGAGGCCGAGCAGCAGGTGGATCGTGACAATCACCGGCTGCAGCTTCATCGTGACCGTCCATGCGCCGAACGCGCCCTGCACGAGAATCAGCAGCAGCAGGCTCGTCGGCCACCACGGCGACACGTGCAGCGGGCGGCGGCGCAGCCGCGCGGCCCACGCGATCACCACCTGCGCGATGATCAGCACGCCGATCGCCATCGCGAAATAGCGGTGGATCATCTCGATCCACGCCTTCGTCATGCTGACGGGCCCCGTCGGCATCGCCTGATGCGCGGCCGTGATCGCCGCGTGCGCGATGAACGGCGACGACGTGCCGTAGCAGCCGGGCCAGTCGGGGCAGCCGAGGCCCGAATCGGTCAGCCGCGTGAAGCCGCCGAACATCACGAGGTCGAGGGTCAGGAACGTGGTGATCCACACGAGCTTGCGGAACTTGTCGTCGTCGGCCTTCACCCACACGTACGACAGCGGCAGCAGCGCGATGCACAGGCCGATCAGGCCGAGTTGCAGTAGATACGACATCGGAATGGTGCCTCGTTCTCTCGCCTTAACCGATGCTCGACCACTTCAGCAGCTTCGTCACGTCCGACTTGATCTTGCTGGGATTCGGGTCTTTCGGGAAACGCATCATCAGGTTGCCGTTCGGGTCGACCAGGTAGAGGTGGTCGCTGTCCTTCGTGCCGGCGTCGGCGGGCAGCCACGCGGCCACCGCGGCCGGATCGGCGACGAGCCGGCGCGTGTCCGGATACGCGTCCAGCACCTTCTGCGGCACCGCGCCCGCATCGCTGCGCAGCCACACCATCGTGATCCGGTGCCGCTCGCCCGCCTGCGTGACGCGGATCTGCCGCATGAAATAGAGCTTCTTCGCGCACGCGTCGTCGCACGCACTGCGGTCGGTCATCACGAACAGCCAGACGCCGCGCAGCGACGACAGCGGTACCGTCTTGCCGGTTTCGTCGGTCACCTGCAGATCGGCCGGGATCGGGCGCTGCGGCTCGATCAGCGTGCCGTAGTTCGTCGATCCGCCCTTCGGCTTGATCACGTAATAGGTGAAGTACGACGCGATCATCGGCGCGGCGCACACGAGCCCCAGTAGCACGAGCATCCAGCGGCCGCGCTTGCGGGCCGCCTGCGACATCGGCGCGGCGGCCGGACCCTGACGGGAAGATTGCATGGACAAATCAGACCTCTCGAAACGAACCCGCGGCGCCGGCGCCGCGTCCTGGCACGACGCTCACGCGCCGGCCGACTTCTTCGCCGCACGCCGCGCGGCGTACAGGCCGAAGCCGAGCGCGGCGGCCGCCATCGCCCACCACTGAAACATGTAACCGTAATTGCGCTCGACGCCGGTCGTCGCCGCCGGCCAGTCGCGCACGAGCTTGTCGCCGTCGTCGCTCGTCTGCTGGATCACGAACGGCTGCAGCGGCAGCCCGGTTTCCTTCGCATACGCGGCGACGTCGAGGTTCTGCCGGATCTTCTGGTGCGCGGCCGACCCGCCTTCGCCGAGCTCGAACGCGCGCGACGCGTCGGCGCGCGCGATGCCGACGATCTCGACGTCGCCCGCCGGCGTCGCGAACGGCTCGATCGCCGTGCGATCGGCGATGTTGCGCGGCAGCCAGCCGCGATTCACGAGCACGACGCCGCCGCCCGTGAGTTTAAGCGGCATCACGACGTAAAAGCCCGGCTGGTCGTTATACGGCCGATTGTCGAGGAACACCGCCTGCTCGGGCATGAAACGGCCCTTTGCCCGCACGCGATGAAACTCGATCGACGCGAGCGGAACCGGCTGCGCGCCGATGTCGACGGGCGCCGCCCGCTCGTAGCGCGCGATGCTCGCCTGCAGCGCTTCCTTCTGGTGCGCGCGGTCGCGCTGCCAGAAACCGAGACGGACCGTGACGGCGACGACGACGAGGATCAGCAGCGCGGGCAGCCAGCGAATCTTCATCGTGCGGCCCGCCCGGCACATCCGCGAAAACGAAGTGCGATAATTATCCTCTTCCTTTCGAATTGCCGTCGTCCGGTTCGTGTCATGCACATCCTCGTTCCCATCGCCTTCGTCCTCATCATTGCCAGCATGGGCTCGGCGCTCTACTTCATGATGCACGACCGCGGCCACACGAAACGCATGGTCTGGTCGCTCGCCACCCGCGTCGGGCTGTCGGTGTCGCTGTTCCTGCTCATCCTGTTCGCGAACTGGATGGGCTGGATCCATTCGACCGGCCTGCCGATCGGGCGTTGATGCCGTTGCCGCTGTGGCACGCCGTGACCGCTGTGACATTTAGCCGCACGGCCGCGCCACCAAGCAAAAGCGCCGCCTGACTGAGTCGCGGCGGCGCCGGGGCCGTGTCGCTCGCGGCGTCGCCGCCGCGCCCACGACACCAATGAAAACGGCCCGCGCATCGCTGCGCGGGCCGTTTTTCCATTTACAGCCAGTAGACGACGACGTACAGGCCGAGCCAGACGACGTCGACGAAGTGCCAGTACCACGCGGCGCCTTCGAATGCGAAGTGATGATCGGGCTTGAAGTGGCCGCGGATCATCCGCACCAGCACCACCGCGAGCATCGTGCCGCCGAGGAACACGTGGAAGCCATGGAAGCCGGTCAGCAGGAAGAACGTCGAACCGTACACGCCGGAGTTCAGCGTCAGGTTCAGCTCGTTGTACGCGTGGTAGTACTCGAAGCCCTGCAGGAACAGGAAGCAGATCCCGAACACGAGCGTCGCGGCCAGCCATGCGATCGCCTTCTTGCGATGATCGTCGCGCAGCGCGTGGTGCGAGATCGTCAGCGTCACGCCCGACGACAGCAGGAACGCGGTGTTCAGCGTCGGGACCGGCCACGGGCCCATCGTCTTGAAGTGACCGGCGAGCGCGGCGGGGCCTTCGTTCGGCCACACGGCGGAGAAGTCCGGCCAGATCAGCTTGTAGTCGAGGCTGCCGAGCTGGTGCAGCGCGATTTCACGCGCATAGAACAGCGCGCCGAAGAACGCGCCGAAGAACATGACTTCCGAGAAGATGAACCAGCTCATGCTCCAGCGGTACGACTTGTCGACGTTCTTGCCGTAATGACCGCCTTCCGATTCGGCGATCGCGTCGCCGAACCAGTGATACAGCGTGAAGAGCAACCACAGCAGGCCGAGCAGCGCCGTGAACGGCGCCCAGTCGTGACCGTTGATCCACAGCGCTACCGAGCCGAGCATGACCAGCAGGCCGATGGCCGCGCTGATCGGATGCTGCGACGGATGCGGCACGAAATAGTACGGGGTCTGGTTTTGACCGCTCATGCTTGATTCTCCACTTCAGTCCAATTTGTGTACCGGAAACCGCTCCGGCTTTATTTCTTGCGCGGCGAGACCGCCACCGCTCGTTCCTGCACGCCGCGCCGTGGCGCCGCGCACTGCATTCTGTCTGGCCGCTAGCCGTGCACGCCGCGCCCTCAACCCACCACCGCACGCACGATCAGGATCAGCACGCCGATGAACACGCCGGCCGCGATCAACGCGACGATCAGCACGTGCAGCGGATTGAGCTGCGTCGCGTCGGCCTCCAGGTCGCGCCGCTTGCGCACCCCGAAGAACGACCACAGCACCGCTTTCAGCGCCTGACCGAACGTTCCGCTCCGCTTGGCTTCCGTCATCGCCCCGTCTCCTTCGTCATGCGTCCGGCTTCGCCGCACCCTGCGCCGCCGCCGTACTGCGCTGCGCCGGGGCCGGCGTGGCCGGGGTATTCAGCTCGAAGAACGTGTACGACAGCGTGATCGTCTTCACGTCCTTCGGCAATTTCGGGTCGATCACGAACACCACCGGCATCTTGCGCGACTCGTTCGCGGTCAGCGTCTGCTGCGTGAAGCAAAAGCACTCGATCTTCTTGAAGAACTCCGTCGCCTGCTTCGGCGCGTAGCTCGGAATCGCCTGCGCGACGACCGGCCGGCCCTGCCCGTTCGTCACGTCGTACACGATCGTCGTCAGTTCGCCCGGGTGCACGTCGAGGCTGTTGTGCTCCGGCTTGAACCCGAGCGGCCCGCGTGCGTTCGCATCGAACTCGACCGACACCGTGCGGCTGTAGTCGACCTGCGAGTTCTTCACCTCGCGCTCGCTGACATCGCGCTGCACCAGGTTGTTGATGCCGGTGATCTGGCAGATCGCCCGATACATCGGAATCAGCGCGAAGCCGAAACCGAACATCAGCCCGGCCACGACGAAGAGCTTCACCAGCATCGAACGATTGAACGCGCGATCCACGGCGCCCTCTTCCGGCTTCGACATACGACGACTTCCTCGCTACTGCGTCAGTTGCTGCATTAGTGGGTGGACAGCCACCACTGCTTGATCACGACACCCACGAAAAAAACGGCGGCGATGACGAGCAGGGTGAGGCCGAGCCGCTTGTTGCCCGCGCGGATCTGCTCGGGCGTTCGTCTTTCTTGTGGATTCCGGGTCATCTGAAACTTCGCTGAAACCTCAGTTTCGCGCCCGCCGCGCCTGCCTGCGCGGCAGGCAGCGGCGGAGCGCTCGGTAAAACTTATTCGACGTGCGGCGGTTGCTCGAACGTGTGGAACGGAGCCGGGCTCGGCACCGTCCACTCGAGGCCCGTCGCGCCGTCCCACGGCTTGTCCGACGCCTTTTCCAGCTCGCCGCCGCCACGGTAGGCCGGCAGCGCGACCGCGAACAGGAAGTACACCTGCGCGAGGCCGAAGCCGAATGCGCCGATCGTCGCCACCTGGTTGAAGTCCGTGAACTGCGCCGGGTAGTCCGCATAGCGACGCGGCATGCCCGCGAGACCGACGAAGTGCATCGGGAAGAACGTCAGGTTGAAGAAGATCATCGACGCCCAGAAGTGGATCTTGCCGCGCGTCTCGTTGTACATCCAGCCCGTCCACTTCGGCGCCCAGTAGTACCAGCCCGAGAACAGCGCGAACAGCGAGCCGGCCACCAGCACGTAGTGGAAGTGCGCGACCACGAAGTAGGTGCCGTGATACTGGATGTCGAGCGGCGCCATCGCGAGCATCAGGCCCGTCAGGCCGCCGAACGTGAACACGAACAGGAAGCCGATCGCGAACAGCATCGGGGTTTCGAACGTCATCGAGCCGCGCCACATCGTCGCGAGCCAGTTGAACACCTTCACGCCCGTCGGCACCGCGATCAGCATCGTCGCGTACATGAAGAACAACTGGCCGGTGACCGGCATGCCCGTGGCGAACATGTGGTGCGCCCAGACCATGAACGACAGGATCGCGATCGACGCCGTCGCGTACACCATCGAGCTATAGCCGAACAGCGTCTTGCGTGCGAACGCCGGGATCACCTGCGACACGATCCCGAACGCCGGCAGAATCATGATGTACACCTCGGGGTGGCCGAAGAACCAGAAGATGTGCTGGTACATCACCGGGTCGCCGCCGCCTGCCGCGTTGAAGAACGACGTGCCGAAGTGGCGGTCGAACAGCACCATCGTGATCGCGCCCGCCAGAACCGGCATCACGGCGATCAGCAGGTACGCGGTGATCAGCCACGTCCACGCGAACATCGGCATCTTCATCAGCGTCATGCCCGGTGCGCGCATGTTCAGGATCGTCACGACGATGTTGATCCCGCCCATGATCGACGACGCGCCCATGATGTGGACCGCGAAGATCGCGAAGTCCATGCCCGGGCCCATCTGCGTCGACAGCGGCGCGTACAGCGTCCAGCCGGCGGCCGTCGCGCCGCCCGGCGCGAAGAACGAGCCGACCAGCAGCACCGCCGCGACCGGCAGCAGCCAGAAGCTGAAGTTGTTCATCCGCGCGAACGCCATGTCGGATGCGCCGATCTGCAGCGGAATCATCCAGTTCGCGAAGCCGACGAACGCCGGCATGATCGCGCCGAACACCATGATCAGGCCGTGCATCGTCGTGAGTTCGTTGAAGAACTCCGGACGCATGATCTGCAGGCCCGGCTCGAACAGCTCGGCACGGATGCCGAGCGCCATCACGCCGCCCGACAGGAACATGATGAACGAGAACAGCAGGTACAGCGTACCGATGTCCTTGTGGTTGGTGGCGAACAGCCAGCGACGCCAGCCGTGCGGGGCTTCGTGCGCGTGGTCGTCGTGCGCGTGGTCCGCGGCTACGTCGTGCCCGATGCTAGACATGAGAATCTCCTAATGCGAATACGTCGACTAACTCAGCGACACGTCAAGCCGCCGGGCCGATCTCGACACGCCGGGCTTCCTTCGCGTCAGCCCCGCCCGTGATCGTTTCCGGCTTTTTGAGAATGATGTGGTCTTCCGCCACGCCTGCTGCCTTCAGCGCATCGCGCACGGCCTGCGCCCGATGCTTCGCCAGTTCGGCGTTCGCGTCGGCCGAGCCCGTCTTGTCGGTGAAGCCCGACAGCGCGAGCTTCGCGTCCGGATGCGCCTTCGCATAGTCGGCCGCGGCGGCGATCGCCGCTTTCGCGTCGGCCGGCAGCACGCTCTTGCCCGTCTCGAAGTAGATCGTCGACAGCGCGGCCGATGCCGCTGCCGCCGGCTGCTCGGCGCCCGACGCGGCTTGCGCCGGCGCGGAAGCCGCTTCAGCCGGTGCCGCTGCCGCGCCCGCCGTGTCTTCCGGCAGCTTGCCGTTGCGTGCGTCGGCCACTTGCTTCGGCTGCAGCAGGTCGTTCTTGTGGTTGCCCCACGAGTTGCGTTCGTACGTGACGACCGAAGCGATGTCGAGATCCGACAGCGACGCCCACGACGGCATCGCGCCCTTGCCGTGCAGCACGCGCTCGACGTGCGCGGCGATCGGGCCGTTCACGATCGGGCTGCCGTCCATCGCCGGGAATGCGCCGAGGCCCTTGCCGTTCACCTGGTGGCAGGCCGCGCAGTTCGCCTTGTAGACTTCCTCGCCGTGCGCGACGAGTTCGGCCATCGTGTAGACCTTGTTCGGATCGACCGCGGCGCTCGCCAGCTTGGCCTTCTGCGCGGTGACCCACTTCGCGTAATCGTCGTCCGACAGGACTTCGACCACGACCGGCATGTACGCGTGTTCCTTGCCGCACAGCTCGGTACAGAAACCGCGGAACGTGCCGACCTTGTCGGCCTTGAACCACGTGTCGCGCACGAAGCCGGGGATCGCATCCTGCTTCACGCCGAACGCGGGCACGTACCACGAGTGGACGACGTCGTTCGCGGTCGTGATGATGCGGATCTTCTTGTTGACCGGCACGACGAGCGGGTTGTCGACTTCCTGCAGATAGGTGTCGGTGATCGGCTTCTTGCCCATCACTTCGTCGCGCGGGGTGGTCAGCGTCGACAGGAAGCCGATGCCCTCGCCCGGGCCCTTCACGTAGTCGTAGCCCCACTTCCACTGGTAGCCGGTGACCTTGATCGTGAGATCGGCGTTCGTCGTGTCCTTCATCGCGACGACGGCCTTCGTCGCCGGCAGCGCCATCAGCACGACGATGACGAACGGCACGATCGTCCAGATGATCTCGACGGTCGTGCTTTCATGGAAATTGGCGGCCTTGTGGCCCTTGGATTTGCGGTGCGCGAAGATCGAATAGAACATCACGCCGAACACGCCGACGAAGATCACCGTACACAGGATCAGCATCATCGTGTGGAGATCGTAGAGCTCCTCGGCGATCTTCGTGACAGGCGGCTGAAAGTTGATCTCGTTGACACGGGGGCCGCCCGGGCTATCACCGACCGCCAGGGCCGCACCGGCAAAGAGCAATCCGCTGCATGCCAGCACGCCCGCGAGGGCTCGCTTGATTGTTTTCATAGCATCCTTACCCAAAATTTCCATTCAAACCCTCCCCCGTCGCAAGCCGCCGGCCTGTTCCGGCCATTGGCCGCGCCTCGTCAGCCGCAGCGCCTGAGCGACGCACGCAGCTCGTCGGCGAACTGCGCACGCTTGTACTGCGCGAGATGCTGCCCGATCACGACGGTCTGCCCGCGCGACACCAGCCGAATCGGATCGCGTGGCGTCGCACCCGGCTCGACCCGCACCCAGCGCGGGTTGAATTCGATCTGCGTGAGCCGCTCCGCATCCATCCGCTCGATCACGAGCCGGTGCGGAAACAGCCTGATGCGCTCGTAGTCAACCGCATGGCGAGCGTAGATCGCGAATGCGACACCCACCGCCAGCAACTCGATCCCGGTGAAGGGCATGACGAGCCAGGCCCCTCTCCACATCAGCAACGCCGCGATCGCCAGCGAGAAGCCCGCGAGCGACGCGTAAAACAGCACGAACTGGCGCGGCGACACCGAACAGTTGCGTTTCATGAGCCAGTCTTCGAGGACCGGTTCGCTGTCCGCCGTCTCCGCCAAAACGTTCGCTGCTTCCATCGCCGCCTCACGCGAATGGCATGCGATGCATGCCTGCATCGGACTCGCCGGCCCGTATTGCGGGGACCCCGGGACGACAAGCTGACGCATTATAGGCGGGTTCAATGGCATCCACAAGCAAGCGCCTATCGCCCGCCAAGCCAAGCGCGACAAGCTTTCCGGCCGTTTTAGCCGCCAATTCGACCCCGCTTTGCACCGCTAATTTCGGACATAACAAAACCCCTCTTTACCGCTTTACCGATTCTTCGGGCGCCCCTTGCCGATGTCCTCGATGCGCACGATCCCGTGCCCTTCGGCGGTCGTGCGCGGCACGGCCTTCCACGCGTGGCCGTAGATCACCTCGAACGTCAGCGGGATCGTGCCGTCCTCGCGCCGGCGCGCGTCCAGCGCGTCGCCGAGCGCCGCGCGAAAGCGCCGCGCCGCTTGCGGCGGCGCCGTGCGCGCGAACGGATAGGCGCCCCAGCGGCGCACGTCGGCCAGCAGGGAATCGGCGGATTTGTACGTGACGGTCAGCACTTCCTGGTCCATCACGGGAATCTCGAAGCCGCTTTCGACGAGCATGTCGCCGAGGTCGTGCATGTCGACGAAATCGATCACGCGCGCGGCGGGGGGCGCGATGCCGAGCGCGGCTTCGGCGTCCGCGCAGGCCGCGCGCAGCTCGCGCAGCGTGTCCGGGCCGAGCGTGCTGAACATCAGCAGCCCGTTCACGCGCAGCACGCGCTGCCATTCGGGGAAGACGGTATCGGGACGCGAATGCCAGTGGAGCGCGAGATTCGACCAGATCAGGTCGAACGCGCCGCCGGCAAACGGCAGCGCCGCGAAATCGGCCTGCGCGACGCGCGGGCCGCGCTGGCCCAGCGCCCGGCCGAGCGAGGCCGGCAACCAGCGGCGCCAGGTGGTCTGCTCGACCTCGCGCTGACCGGCCCGCGCGAGCATCGCGCCGGACAGGTCCACGCCGAACACCGGCGCCTCCGGAAAGCGCGCGCGCAGCGCCGGCAGGTCGTCGCCCGGGCCGCAGCCCGCATCGAGCACGGCCGCGGGGCTCACCTTGATGTATTCGAGGCGCTCGTTCATCCGCTGCGCGATCTCGCGCGGCAGGAACGCAACCGCATCGAACGTGGCGGCACGGCGGTCGAAGATCCGCCGCACGCGCCTGGCGTCATTGGCCGGACGGCCGGTTGAAGTCGAAGCTGGGGACATGTCGGGCACACTGGCGAAGAGCCCGAAGTATACTCGCTCGCCTCGCAAGCTTCATTGAGGCGGCATGCCAGGAGTGTTGCGATGGTCCGCGGTTCCGCCGGGCGCACGATGCGCGTCGTTTTGTCGCAGGTTCGAACGCTGGTCGTGCGCGTTGCCGCGGTCACGTTGCCGAATCGCTGCGCGTTGTGCGGCAATTTGTCACACACCGTGATTTGCGGCGCCTGCGATGCCGCGTACTGGAACGAAGCGCGGCTGCGCTGCGACGTGTGCGCGCTGCCGCTCGGCGTCGGGCAGGCACGATCGCCCGCTGGCACACGCATGGGCACCGGCCGCGCGGCCGCGTACCGGTGCGACGCATGCCGCACCGCGCCGCCGCCGTTCGATGCGACGCTCGCGCTCGCCGATTACCGCGCGCCGCTCGACGGGCTCGCGCGCGGCCTGAAGTTTCACGCGCGGCTCGCGCTCGGCGGCGAATTCGCGGCCCGCCTCGCACGGCTGGTCGACGATACGCGCGGCGCGAGCGGCTTCGACCTCGTCGCGCCGGTGCCGCTGTCGCACCGGCGGCTCGTCGCGCGCGGCTACAACCAGGCGTGGGCGATCGCGCGTCCGCTGGCGCGCCGGCTCGGCGTGCCAGCGGACGCGGCCCTGCTCGCACGCGTCGCCGACACCGCGCCGCAATCGCGGCTCGATCGGCGCGCACGGCACGACAACGTGATGGCGGCGTTCGCGGTGGCAGGCGGCGTCGCCGGCCGCCACGTCGCGCTCGTCGACGACGTGATGACGTCCGGCGCGACGCTCGCGGCGGCCGCGCAGGCGCTGAAGGCGGCGGGCGCCGTGCGCGTGACGAATCTGGTTGCGCTGCGCACCGCCAAGGATTAATTAGATGGAAAGGCCGGCCGCCCGCGCGCGGCCGTCACGAACCGGCCGGCCGGATGCACGCGCGTTGCGCCGCTCCGGCCACCCCAGCCAAACCGAAACATGTTCAACGTCGTCCTCGTCGCTCCCGAAATTCCGCCGAACACCGGCAACGTGATCCGCCTGTGCGCGAACACCGGCGCGCACCTGCACCTGATCGAGCCGCTCGGCTTCCCGCTCGACGACGCGCGGATGCGCCGCGCCGGCCTCGACTATCACGAGTATGCGCAGATGCGCGTGCACCGCGACTGGGACGCGTTCGTTGCCGCCGAAGCGCCCGATCCCGCGCGGATGTTCGCGTTCACGACGCGCGGCTCGGGCCGCTTCCACGATCGTGCGTTCCTGCCCGGCGACTGGTTCGTGTTCGGCTCGGAAACGCGCGGCCTGCCCGCCGAGCTGCTCGACCGCTTCCCGAACGAACAGCGCGTGCGCCTGCCAATGCGGCCGGACAACCGCAGCCTGAACCTGTCGAACACGGTCGCGGTGGTCGTGTTCGAGGCGTGGCGCCAGGCCGGCTTCGAAGGCGGCGCGTAACGCTCGCTGGCGCAATCCGCGGCGCGGAGCCCGTCAGGTTCGCGCGAGCCGCGCGCGGTACAGGTCGTAGATGTCGGGGGAAAAGCACGCGAACACCACGCGGGCGAGATTCGGCGCCTGCGCGAGCATCTCGGCGACGGTGCCGACCGCGATGTCGACGGCGGCTTCGGCCGGATAGCGGTAGACGCCGCAACTGATCGCGGGAAACGCGATCGACGTCGCGGCCACTTCTTCGGCCAGCTCGATCGCGCGCCGGTAGCACGACGCGAGCAGCTCGGCCTCGCCGCGCGCGCCGCCGTACCAGACCGGCCCGACCGCGTGGATCACGTAGCGCGCCGGCAACCCGTGGCCGCGCGTGAGCTTCGCGTCGCCGGTGTCGCAGCCGCCGAGCGTGCGGCACTCGGCGAGCAGGCCGGGGCCTGCCGCGCGGTGGATCGCGCCGTCGACGCCGCCCCCGCCGAGCAGCGAGCCGTTCGCGGCGTTGACGATCGCATCGACGTCGAGCGTCGTGATGTCGACGAGCTGTGCATCGAGCGTGGTGGAATGGATCTGCAGCATGACAACCTCGCGGAACGCGGGAGACCGTTCAAGCGTAGTCCGCTTTGGCGCCGCGCGCCCGGCGCAACCGTGCCGGGCGATCCGGTCGCGCGCGACGCGGACCGCGCCTATTCAGCGCGCGCGTCGCGGCGCAGCAGGCCGCTCACGGCGTCGCGCGGCGCGATGCCGTCGAACAGCACGCCGCATACGGCTTCCGTGATCGGCATTTCGATCGACTGCGCGCGCGCGAGCGCCAGCACGGCCTGCGCGCAGCGCACGCCTTCGGCCACGTGGCCGAGCGCGCCGAGGATGTCGTTCAGCGTGCGGCCGGCCGCCAGTTGCAGGCCGACGGTGCGGTTGCGCGACAGGTCGCCCGTCGCGGTCAGGATCAGGTCGCCGAGGCCCGTGAGCCCCGTGAAGGTTTCCGCGCGGCCGCCGAGCGCCACGCCGAGCCGCGACATTTCAGCGAGGCCGCGCGTGATCAGCGCGGCGCGTGCGTTCAGCCCGAGGCCGAGGCCGTCGGAAATGCCGGTCGCGATCGCCAGCACGTTCTTCACCGCGCCGCCGACCTCGACGCCGACCACGTCGTCGCCCGTGTAGATCCGCATCGCGCCGTGATGGAACGCGGCGAGCGTGCGCTCGCGGCATTCGGCCGACGCGCTCGCGACCGTCAATGCGACGGGCAGCGACTGGCCGACCTCGCGCGCGAAACTCGGGCCCGACAGCACGCCGTTGCTCCGCTGTTCGGGCAACTCGGCCGCGATCACCTGATGCGGCAGCAGATGCGTGTCGGCCTCGAAGCCCTTGCAGACCCAGACGATGTGCGCGGGCACGCAGCCTGCATCGCGCATCGCGCGACACAGCGTGCGCAGCCCGGCCACCGGCGCGGCGATCGCGCACAGCGCGTCGTGAGCAGCGCCATGCGCGAGCGCGGCGCCGAGATCGGCGTCGTAGCGCAGCGCATCAGGCAGCGCGATGCCGTCCAGATAGCGGGAATTTTCGTGCCGGGCCTGCAGCCCGGCGATGAGCGCGGCGTCGCGCGCCCACAGAAGCGTATCGTGCCGCGCGGCCAGATGGCCCGCGAGCGCGGTGCCCCAGGCACCGGCGCCGAGAACGGCTACTTTCATACCCAGCACCGGTCCGGAGTGAAACGTCAGTTCAGCGTCGTGCCGTTCGGCGCACCGTTCGCGCCTGCCGCGGCGCCGGCCTGCTGCTGAAGCTGCGCGAGACGCTGCTCGTACAGCGCCTGGAAGTTGATTTCGGCCAGGTGGATCGGCGGGAAGCCGGCACGCGTGATCGCGTCGGCGATGTTCGAGCGCAGGTACGGGAACAGGATCGTCGGGCACGCGATGCCGACGAGCGGGTCGAGCTGTTCGTCCGGAATGTTGCGGATGTCGAAAATGCCGGCCTGCTTCGCTTCGATCAGGAATGCGACCTTGTCCTTCACCTTCGCGGTGACGGTACCCGACACGATGACTTCGAACACGCTTTCCGCGAGGCGGTCGGCCTTGACGTCGACTTCGACTTCAACCGACGGCATGTCCTGCTCGAGGAAGATCGCCGGCGAATTCGGCTGCTCGAGCGACATATCCTTCAGGTAGACGCGCTGGATGTTGAAGAACGGTTGGTTTTCGACGTCGGACATGGTGTTTCCCTAAAAGTGGTGACGGGGCGGCCCGGCTGTTCGCCGGCCGCCACGGATGTATCGTGCGCGCCCAAGCCGCGGCGCGGCCGGCGGCCATTCTGCCCTAATCAGGCCGCTTGCAGAAGCGGCACGAGGCCGCCTTCGCGGTCGAGCTTCGACAGATCGTCGTAACCGCCGACGTGCGTGTCGCCGATATAGATCTGCGGGACCGTGCGGCGCCCCGTGCGCGTCATCATTTCCTCGCGGCGGGCCGGATCGCGATCGATCAGCACCTTTTCGATCTGCTCGACGCCGCGCAGCTTCAGCAGGCGCTCGGCCTGCATGCAATACGGACACACCTGCGTGCTGTACATCAAAACCTTGTTCACTTCGCCACTCCTTGTTTGACGACCGGCATCCCGGCCTGCTGCCAGGCGGCCACGCCGCCTTCGAGCACGTGCACCTCGGCGTAGCCCGCCGCCTCGACCTCGCGCGCCGCCTTCTGCGACTGCTGGCCGTTCTGGCAGACGAGCAGCACCGGGGTGCTCTTGTTCTTCGCGACCTGCGCAATTTTCGCGCCGATCTCGCCCGCGGCGACCTGACGCGCCGACGGCAGATGGCCGGCCGCGAAATCGGACGGCGCGCGCAGGTCGATCACGACCGCGTTGCGACGATTGATGAGCTGCGTCGCCTCCGCGGCCGACAAGCCGCCGCGGCCGCGGCGCAGCGCCGGCCATGCAAGCAGGCCGCCGGAAACCAGCAGGATCGCGATAAGGGCCAGGTTCGTGTAATTGGTAAAGAACGTCACGGAATGTCGCCGGAAAAGAGAAATCGGATGAGGACAATCCCGCCATTATAAAATAACCGTCTTGCGCGATGGCGGGCCCGAACCGGGCGCCGCGCGACGCGCCCCGCTTCCCTCTCACTACCGACCGCAAGATCCATGTACAAACTCGTTCTCATCCGCCACGGCGAATCGACGTGGAACAAGGAAAACCGCTTCACCGGCTGGGTCGACGTCGACCTGACCGAACAGGGTCGCAACGAAGCCTACCAGGCCGGCGAATTGCTCAAGGAGGCCGGCTACACGTTCGACATCGCGTACACGTCGGTACTCAAGCGCGCGATCCGCACGCTGTGGCACGTGCAGGACAAGATGGACCTGATGTACCTGCCGGTCGTCCACTCGTGGCGCCTGAACGAGCGCCACTACGGCGCGCTGTCGGGCCTGAACAAGGCGGAAACGGCCGCGAAGTTCGGCGACGAGCAGGTGCTCGTGTGGCGCCGCAGCTACGACACGCCGCCGCCCGCGCTCGAGCCGACCGACGAACGCGCGCCGTTCGGCGACCCGCGCTATGCGAAGGTGCCGCGCGAGCAGCTGCCGCTCACCGAATGCCTGAAGGACACGGTCGCGCGCGTGCTGCCGCTGTGGAACGAGTCGATCGCGCCCGCGGTGCGCGCCGGCAAGCAGGTGCTGATCGCCGCGCACGGCAACTCGCTGCGCGCGCTGATCAAGTACCTCGACGGCATCTCGGACAGCGACATCGTCGGCCTGAACATCCCGAACGGCGTGCCGCTCGTGTATGAACTCGACGAGAACCTGAAGCCGATCACGCACTATTACCTCGGCGACCAGGAAGCGATCGCGCAGGCGCAGGCCGCCGTCGCGAAGCAGGGCAAGGCGGGCTGACGCCCGTCGCGGCGGGCGGCCCGCGCCCCGGCGCGGCCGTCCGTCCGCGCTTCGGGCCGCGGCCTGCACGCCGCGCGAACCTTCGCGGCCCTGCCGCGGTCGAATCCGCTTTCGAACTCCGCTGCGCGCCCGGCGGCGCCCTGCCGGGCCCTCAGCGGCCGTTGCGGCGCTTTTCGCGCCGTTCCACTGAGTTATCGGACGAACAGTTATACTTGTCCGCTACATCCCCGCTACCGCCACGCGCTTCCCGACCGCACCCGACTCTCTATGCGAATGAATTTGAAGAACATCGGCCTGATTGCCGCGGGCCTCGCCACGGGCGTATTCGCCACGCTGCAGGTTTCCGCATCGGCCGAGCAGACCGCCACGGCGCCGCTTCCCCTCGACCAGCTCCGCCTGTTCGCGGAAGTATTCGGGCAGATCAAGCGCGAGTACGTCGAGCCGGTCGACGACAAGAAGCTGCTGACGGCCGCGATCAAGGGCATGGTGTCGAGCCTCGATCCGCACTCGTCGTTCCTCGACAAGACCGACTATGACGAGCTGCAGGAGCAGACGAAGGGCCGTTTCGCGGGTCTCGGCATCGAGATCTCGCAGGAAGACGGCCTCGTCAAGGTGATCTCGCCGATCGAGGACACCCCCGCGTTCCGCGCCGGCATCCGTCCGGGCGACCTGATCACGCGCATCAACGACAAGCCGGTGCGCGGCATGACGCTCGACAAGGCCGTCAAGCAGATGCGCGGCGAGCCGGGCACCAAGGTCACGCTGACGATCTTCCGCAAGAGCGACGACCGCACGTTCCCGGTCACGGTCACGCGCGCGATCATCAAGGTCCAGAGCGTGAAGATGAAGATGCTCGATCCGGGCTACGCGTATATCCGCATCACGAGCTTCCAGGAGCGCACGACGCCCGATCTCGCGCAGAAGCTGCAGGACATCGCGCGCCAGCAGCCGAACCTGAAGGGCCTGATCCTCGACCTGCGCAACAACGGCGGCGGCCTGCTGCAGAGCGCGGTCGGCGTGGCCGGCGCGTTCCTGCCGCCCGACTCGGTCGTCGTGTCGACCAACGGCCAGATCCCCGATTCGAAGCAGGTCTACCGCGATACGTACGACAACTATCGCCTGCCGTCCTTCGACGGCGATCCGCTGAAGAACCTGCCGCCCGTCTTCAAGACCGTGCCGATGATCGTGCTGACGAACGCATATTCGGCGTCCGCGTCGGAAATCGTCGCCGGTGCGCTGCAGGATTCGAAGCGCGCGCAGATCATGGGCAAGACGACGTTCGGCAAGGGTTCGGTGCAGACGGTGCGCCCGATGACGGCCGACACCGCGCTGCGCCTGACCACCGCGTACTACTACACGCCGAGCGGCCGTTCGATCCAGAACAAGGGCATCACGCCGGACGTGCCGGTCGATCAGTACGCGGACGGCGATCCGGACGACGTGCTCGTGACGCGCGAGGTCGACTACACGAACCACCTCGCGAACACGCAGGATCCGAACGAGAAGAAGGAACAGGAAGAGCGCGAGCAGCGCCGGATGGATCAGTTGCGCGTGCTCGAAGAGCAGAACGACAAGAAGACGCCGGAGCAGCGCCAGAAGGATCGCGATCGCAAGCCGATCGAGTTCGGCAGCGCCGACGACTTCATGATGCAGCAGGCGCTCAACAAGCTCGAAGGCAAGCCGGTCCAGGAATCGAAGTCGCTGCTCGCCGAGAGCACGACGAAGAGCCCGGCCGCGAAGGCTGCCGCGAGCGCGAAGGCATCGGGCGCGAGCGCCGCGAAGCCGGCTTCCGCACCGAAGCCCGCCTCCGCGCCGAAGTAAGCGCCGGCCGGCATCCGACGGGCCATCGCGGGAAGACCGCGATGGCCCGTTTTTCATGCGCGCCTAAAATAACGAACGTCCGCCCGCCTCGCCCACGACTGCCCATGAACGACGATCAACTCCTTCGCTACTCCCGCCACATCCTCGTCGACGAAATCGGCATCGAGGCGCAGCAGCGCTTTCTCGACGCGCATGCGATCGTCGTCGGCGCGGGCGGCCTCGGCTCGCCCGCCGCGATGTACCTCGCGGCGTCGGGGGTCGGCACGCTCACGCTCGTCGACGCCGACACGGTCGACCTCACGAACCTGCAGCGGCAGATCCTGCACGTGACGGCATCGGTCGGGCGCAGCAAGGTCGAGTCGGGACGCGACGCGCTGGCGCAACTGAATCCCGAGGTGAAGGTGAACGCGGTCGCGGCGCGCGTCGACGATGCATGGCTCGACGCGCACGTGCCGCACGCGAGCGTCGTGCTCGACTGCACCGACAACTTCGCGACGCGGCACGCGATCAACCGTGCGTGCGTCGCGCACGGCGTGCCGCTCGTGTCGGGCGCCGCGCTGCGCTTCGACGGCCAGATCAGCACGTTCGACTTCCGCGACGCGGCCGCGCCCTGCTATGCGTGCGTGTTCCCGGAAGACCAGCCGTTCGAGGAAGTCGCGTGCGCGACGATGGGCGTGTTCGCACCGACCGTCGGGATCATCGGCGCGATGCAGGCGGCCGAGGCGCTGCGCGTGATCGGCGGCATCGGCAAGACGCTCAACGGGCGGCTGATGATGCTCGATTCGCTGCGGATGGAATGGACGACGATGAAAATCGCGCGCCAGGCCGATTGCCCCGTGTGCGGCGGGCGGCACTGACGCGCGCATCACGCACGCGCCGGACGCGCTTGCGTGACACTTCGCTACAATTCGCGGCCAGCGGCGGCTGAACGCCCAAGCGCGCCCAGGCTTGCCTAGGCGGCCGCGTCCGCGCGCGGCTCGGCGACCGACAGCCGCTGCAGCGCCGCCTGCACTTCTTCCGGCTCGAACGCGGCCAGCACGTCGGCCGTCGGCTTTTCGAGCGCCTTCAGGTGCGCGCGCAGGATCTCCTGCTTCACGACGAGCAACTGGCTCGGATGCATCGAGAACTCGGTGAGCCCCATCCCGAGCAACAGGCGCGTGAGCGCCGGATCGCCCGCCATCTCCCCGCACACCGACACCGACACGCCCGCGCGCTTCGCCTCGCGCAACGTGTACGCGATCAGATGCAGCACCGCCGGATGCAGCGGATCGTACAGATGCGCGACCGCGTTGTCGGCGCGATCGATCGCGAGCGTGTACTGGATCAGGTCGTTCGTGCCGATCGACAGGAAATCGAAGCGCTTCAGGAACAGCGGCAGCGCGATCGCCGCGGCCGGGATCTCGATCATCGCGCCGATGCGCACGTTCGGATCGTACGCGAGCCCCGCGTCGTCGAGCTGGCGCTTCGCCTCGCGGATCAGGTCGAGCGTCTGGTCGATTTCCTGCGCGTGCGCGAGCATCGGGATCAGGATCTTCACCTGGCCGAACGCGGACGCGCGCAGGATCGCGCGCAACTGCGTGAGGAACATCTGCGGCTCGGACAGGCTCCAGCGGATCGCGCGCAGCCCGAGCGCCGGGTTCGGCGCCGTTTCGTAGCCTTCGTCGAGCGCCTCGAGCGGTTTATCGGCGCCGACGTCGATCGTGCGGATCGTCACCGGCATGCCCTTCATCCACTCGACGGCCCGCTTGTACGCGGCGAACTGCTCCTCCTCTTCCGGCATCTCCTTCTGATGCATGAACAGGAACTCGGAGCGGAACAGGCCGACGCCGACCGCGCCGGCCTCGACGGCCGCCTTCGCGTCGTCGGGCAGCTCGATGTTCGCGTACAGGTCGATCTTCGTGCCGCACAACGTTTGCGTCGGCGAGAACTTCAGGCGCTGCAGCTTGCGTTGCTCCAGCAGCTTCTCGGACTGGCGGTACGAATATTCCTCGAGGACGATCGGCGCCGGATCGACGATCACGATGCCCGCGTCGCCGTCGACGATGATCAGGTCGTCCTGGCGGATCAGCGCACTCGCATGCTGGACGCCGACCGCGGCCGGAATGCCGAGGCTGCGCGCGACGATCGCGGTGTGCGACGTGCGCCCGCCGAGATCGGTGACGAACGCCTGGAACGACTGCGTCTTGAACTGCATCATGTCGGCCGGCGCGATGTCGTGCGCGACCACGATCATCTCGTTCGTGCCATTCCTGGCCGCGCCGTCGAGCGCCTGTGACGCCGACGGCGCACCGGCGAGCGCCTTCAGCACGCGCTCGACCACCTGCTCGATGTCGGCCTTGCGCTCTCGCAGGTATTCGTCCTCGATGTCGTCGAAATGGCGCGTGAGCAGCTCGAGCTGCTCGGTCAGCGCCCATTCGACGTTGTAGCGGCGCGTGCGGATCAAGTCGATGGTTTCCTGCACGAGCATCTCGTCGCTCAGGATCATCGTGTGAACGTCGATGAAAGCGCCGACTTCGCTCGGGGTGTCGTCGGTCAGGTCGGCGCGCAGCGCTCCGAGCTCGCGACGCACGACGTCGAGCGCCGTGCGGAATCGCTCGACTTCGGCGTCGATCTGGTTGGCCTCGATCAGGTAATGGGCGACGTCGAGCGCCGCAGGCGCGATCAGATACGCTCGCCCGATCGCGATACCTCGTGAGACGGGAATGCCATGCAGCGTGAAGGACACGCGCACCTCCTCTGTACAAGTAAAGCCGCGGCACACTGCTGCGATGCGCTTATGACCCCGGTTAGCGATTATAAATTCCGCGACTCCCTGCTGACTGCATGCACCGCAGCATTGCGCATTTCGCATCAATGCTTCCGACGAAAAAAATGCCGCGAAACCCGCGGCATTCTCAGTCGAAACGGCAACGATCGCGCGCGGCGATCACTGACCTTCGCCGAACTTGTCGGCGATCAGCTTCAGCAGCGCGTCCATCGCTTCCCGCTCGTCGGGCCCTTCGGTCTCGATCGTCACGGTGCTGCCGATACCGGCCGCCAGCATCATCACGCCCATGATGCTCTTCGCGTTGATCTTGCGCCCGTTGCGTGTCATCCAGACTTCCGACTGGAAGTTGCCGGCCAGTTGCGTGAGCTTGGCCGATGCGCGCGCATGGAGCCCCAATTTATTGACGATGGTGGTTTCTTGTTGAAGCATGATTCTCGGTCGGGTCGGTCGGGACCGCCGGCGGCGCGCGCCGGCGGGTCGGTCTAAAACGGAAAACGGATGCTCAGTGCGATTCGCTCGGGGTACGCGGCTGCGGTTCGGGCGGAATCGGCGCGCACTGGCCGCAGCCGGTTTCCGTCGGCGGCGGCGGCGTGCCGGACGACACCTCGTGCACGCCCTTCGCGCCGCCGGACAGCGCCTTGTCGACCAGCTTGTCGAGCGGCACGGTGCGATAGCAGACGGCCCGCACGAGCATCGGCAGGTTCACGCCGGCCAGCACGCGCACGTTGTCGAGCTTCGCGAGCTGGCCCGCGATGTTCGCGGGCGTCGCGCCGTACATGTCGGTCAGCACCACGACGCCGTTGTCTTCGCGCAGCCGCGCGAGTTCCGCGTGCGCAAACGCCATCACCTGGGCCGGATCGCTGTCGGCCATCACGTCGATGCAGCCGATGCGGGCGGGCACGCCGCCGTAGATGTGCGCGATGCAGTCGCGCAGCGCGGTGGCGAGCGGGGCGTGCGCGATGATCAGGATCCCGGCCATGTCAGATCGCTCCCGGCCGCCCCTGGCGGGCCGATACCCCGCGGCGGGGCAATGAGCGTAGCGAGTGTGGGGAACGTTTCATGTTCAGCCTTGCAACAGTGTCGGCCCGACCGCCGGGCCTTCGGTGCGCCGATCACGGCACCGGGCAAGCGGGCATTGTAGCAGGCCGGTCAAGCGGCTCCGGCGACGGGGGACCTGCGCGGCCGCCGCCGGGGTTGCACGGGCGGCGGCCTACGCGGCCGCACGCTCCAGCGCGTCGATGAACATCGCGGCGACGTCGAAGCCCGTCTGCTCCATGATCTCGCGGAAGCACGTCGGGCTCGTGACGTTCACCTCGGTCAGCCAGTCGCCGATCGCGTCGAGGCCGACCAGCAGCAGCCCGCGCGACGCGAGCACGGGCCCGAGCGTCGCGGCGATCTCGCGGTCGCGCTCCGTCAGCGGCTGCGCGACGCCGAGGCCGCCCGCGGCGAGATTGCCGCGCACCTCGCTGCCCTGCGGAATCCGCGCGAGCGAATACGGCACGGGCTCGCCGCCGATCAGCAGGATGCGCTTGTCGCCGGCCTTGATCTCGGGAATGAACTTCTGCGCCATCACCGAGCGCGTGCCGTCGTGGCTCAGCATCTCGACGATCGAGCCGAGGTTCATGCCGTCCGGCTTCACGCGGAACACGCCCATCCCGCCCATCCCGTCGAGCGGCTTCAGGATCACGTCGCCGTGCTCGGCGTGGAACGCGCGCAGCCGTTTCGCGTCGCGCGTGACGAGCGTCGGCGCGACGAACTGCGCAAACTCGCCGATCGCGAGCTTCTCCGAGTGATCGCGGATCGACTGCGCCTTGTTGAACACGCGTGCCCCCGCGCGCTCGGCCAGCTCGAGCAGCCACGTCGACGTCACGTATTCCATGTCGAACGGCGGATCCTTGCGCATCAGCACCGCGCCGAACGATTCGAGACGGCGCGCGTCGACCGGGCCCGCGTCGAACCAGGTGTCGCGATGCAGGTCGTCCAGTTCGCCGACGAACGCGATGCGCCGCACGTCGGCCTCGACCGCCGAGCCCGTCCACGCGAGGTGGCGCGGCTCGCACGCGTACACCGCATGCCCGCGCCGGGCGGCCTCCGCCATCATCGCGTAGGTCGAATCCTTGTAGATCTTGAAATGCTCGAGCGGGTCGGCGATAAAAAGAATGTCCATGCGGGTCCTGTACGTAGCGAAGGTCCGTTACACCTGGATGGCTTCGGGGTCGGTCTTTTCCAGTTCGATCGACGACGCGATCAGCGACAGCCGCGCGACGACGCCGTACATGTAGAAACGGTTCGGCGGCGCGGCGCCCGGCTTGGCGCCTGCATCCGGCAGCGCGGTGTGCTCGAAGCCGAGCGGCACGTAGTGCATGCCGGGCGCGTTCAGGTTCTGGTCGCGCTCGCGGCCGCCGTGCGTGCGGTAGAAGCCGCCGACCACGTAGCGGTCGATCATGTACACGACCGGCTCGGCCACTTCGTCGCCGACGCGCTCGAACGTGTAGACGCCTTCCTGCACGATCACGTCGCGCACCGCGAGGCCGGCCTTCGATTCGGCCATCTGCGCGCGCTCGGCCTTCGTCATGCGGCCGATCTCGGCCGCGTCGTGCACGGTCATCACGCCACGGCCCGCGGTGCCCGCGTCGGCCTTCACGACGACGTACGGCTTCTCGCTGATCCCGTATTCGCGATACTTGCGCGCGATCTTCTTCAGCACGCCGTCGATCGCGTCGGCGAGCGCCTGCTCGCCTTCATGCGCCTGCCAGTCGACGCCTTCCACGTGCGCGAAATACGGATTCACCATCCACGGATCGACGCCGACCATCTTCGCGAACTTCTTCGCGACGTCGTCGTAGCACGCGAAGTGCGTCGACTTGCGGCGCACGGCCCAGCCCGCGTGCAGCGGCGGCAGCAGGTATTGCTCGTGCAGGTTTTCCAGCACGGCCGGGATGCCGGCCGACAGGTCGTTGTTCAGCAGGATCGAGCACGGATCGAAATTCTTCAGGCCGAGGCGGCGCTGCGAACGCTCGAGCGGTTCGAGCACGATCTTCTGGCCGTCGGCCAGCGTGATCGGCGTCATGTCGGTGATGCCGGGGTCGAGCGAGCCGAAGCGCACGTTCAGGCCGGCCTGGCGCATGATCGTCGCGAGACGCGCGACGTTTTCCAGATAGAACGCGTTGCGGGTCGGCAACTCGGGAATCACGAGCAGATTCTTCGCGTCCGGGCAGATCTTCTCGATCGCGGCCATCGCGGCCTGCACGGCGAGCGGCAGCACTTCGGACGGCAGATTGTTGAATGCGCCGGGAAACAGGTTCGCATCGACGGGCGCCAGCTTGAAGCCGGCATTGCGCAGGTCCACCGAACAATAGAACGGCGGGGTGTGTTCCTGCCATTCGAGCCTGAACCAGCGTTCGATCGCAGGCGTCGCGTCGAGGATCTTCTGCTCGAGTTCGAGCAGCGGACCGTTCAACGCGGTAACGAGGTGGGGAACCATGAATCACTCGCGAGCGGGAGAATGAAGATTGTAGAGCAATTGCCTTGCCCATTTGGGGATTGTTCCCGGCTTCACAAGGATTATGGAGGCAGTTTTCGGCTATTGACCCGATAGAGTGAAGGGTTATCCGCTACGGCAGCCCGTGACAGGAGAAAAAAAGCCCGCCGGTGAGGCGGGCCGAAGTCGCTGCGCTCATTCGGAGCGGGCGCCGTCGTCGCGGCGGCCCGCCGTTGATTCGTGTGACTTATTCCACGTGCTCGCCGTGCAGGATCACGTCGAGACCTTCGCGCTCTTCCTCTTCGGTCACGCGCAGGCCGATGGTCAGGTCGATCAGCTTCAGCAGCACGAAGCTCAGCACGCCGCTGTAGACCAGCGTGATCAGCACGCCCTTCGCCTGCAGCAGCAGGCTGCCGTCGAAACCGCCGATGTCCTTGACCGCGAATACCCCGGTCAGCAGCGCGCCGAGAATCCCGCCGATGCCGTGCACGCCGAACGCGTCGAGCGAATCGTCGTAGCCGAGCTTCGACTTGAGCCAGGTGGCCGACCAGAAGCAGATCACGCCCGCCGCGATGCCGATCACGAGCGCGCCCGCCACGCCGACGAAGCCGGCTGCCGGCGTGATCGCCACGAGACCCGCGACCGCGCCCGACACGATGCCGAGCACCGACGGCTTGCCCTTCGCGATCCACTCGGCGAACATCCAGCCGAGCGCCGCGCAGGCGGTCGCGACTTGCGTCGTCAGCATCGCGAAGCCGGCACGGCCGTCGGCCGCGACCGCCGAACCCGCGTTGAAACCGAACCAGCCGACCCACAGCATCGAGCCGCCGATCATCGTCAGCACCAGGTTGTGCGGCGCCATCGATTCACGACCGTAGCCGACGCGCTTGCCGAGCACCAGGCACGACACGAGGCCCGCGATACCGGCGTTGATGTGCACCACCGTGCCGCCCGCGAAGTCGAGCACGCCGTCGGACGACAGCCAGCCGGTCGGCTCCCACACCATGTGCGCGATCGGCACATAGACGATCAGCGACCAGAGCGTCATGAACACGAGCATCGCCGAGAACTTCATCCGGTCGGCGAACGCGCCGCAGATCAGCGCCGGCGTGATGATCGCGAACGTCATCTGGTAGACGAAGTAGACCGATTCCGGAATCGTCGTCGCGAGGTGGCTGACGGTCAGCGTCGTCGCCTTGTCGCCCTTCACGTAGGCCATGCCGTGCAGGAACACGCGCGACAGGCCGCCGATGAAGCCGTTGCCCGGCGTGAACGCGAGGCTGTAGCCGACCACCGTCCACAGCACCGTGATCAGCGCGGTGATCGCGAAGCTCTGCATCACGGTCGCGAGCACGTTCTTCTTGCGGACCATGCCCGCGTAGAACAGCGCGAGGCCGGGGATCGTCATGAACAGCACGAGCGCGGTGGACGTCAGCATCCACGCGGTGTCGCCCGCGCTGATCTTCGACGAATCGACCGAGAACGGGGCCGTCGGTGCGGCCGGGGCGGCCGGCGCGGACGCGGCGGCGGCAGCCGATGCGTCGGCCGCGCCCGAAGCCGGTGCGGCGGCGGATGCGTCGGCGGCCGGTGCGGAAGCCGCCGGCGCGGCCGCGCCCGATGCGTCGGAAGCGGTGGCGGCGGGCGCGGAAGCAGCCGCGGTGGAACCAGCCGCGGCGGACGCCGCGTCGTCCGCGAGCGCGGAGCCGACGCCGGCCGCGATCAGCGAGCCTGCCATCAGCAGGGACATCAGAAGTTTGCGCATCTTGGGTTTCCTCTTGTCGCTTGTCTTGTCTGTTCTGTTACAGCGCGTCGGCGCCCGTCTCCCCGGTGCGAATCCGGATCACCTGTTCGATCGGCGTGACGAAGATCTTGCCGTCGCCGATCTTGCCCGTGCGCGCCGCCCGCTCGATCGCTTCCACCGCCTGGTCGACGAGATCGTCGGAGACGGCCGCCTCGATCTTCATCTTCGGCAGGAAATCGACCACGTATTCGGCGCCGCGGTACAGCTCGGTGTGCCCCTTCTGGCGCCCGAACCCTTTCACCTCCGTCACCGTGATGCCCGAGACGCCAAGCGCCGACAGCGCCTCGCGCGTCTCATCGAGCTTGAACGGCTTGATGATTGCGGTAATGAGTTTCATGAAGTCCTCTCGCTGGGTTGTCCCGTCGAATTGGTTGGAATGTTGTAACGGACTCTTCTCAGCAACTCGCATGCCATGTCGGCCCGAACACCGTCTCGAACGGCTTCGGAACGGGGTCACATCGCGTGGTGTAAGGCGCGGAAGCCCGGCCGAATGGCCAACATGGGCCGCTTTGCTGGCGCGGCGAAAGGATCGTTGCTAGAGTGCACGCACGTCCCGGAACGCCGGGCCATTCACCCATGCGGGCGCCATGCCCGGAATTCGCGCCCCGCGCGCACCATTTCCGGTCATGCGTGCATCATGGGCACGTACGCAACTGAAGATGCACATTTTTTGTGCAAGGAAGGGGAATCACCATGAAGCAACCCAGCGACGTTTTCAACGACCTGCAATCGCGCGTCAGCGATTTGCTGAAAAACTCGCCGGCCAAGGACGTCGAGCGCAACGTGAAGGCCATGCTGTCGCAAGGCTTCTCGAAGCTCGATCTCGTCACGCGCGAGGAATTCGACACCCAGGCACAGGTGCTCGCCCGCACCCGCGTGCGCCTCGAGGAACTCGAAAAGCGCGTCGCGGAACTCGAGCAGAAGCTCGCCGCCCCGCAGGCCTGACGCCACCCGGCCGCGAGGGCCGGGCGCGGGCCGCCACGTGCGGCCTGCGCCCGCCACCTTCCTCCACGCTTCGTCGTCCGTCGTTCTTCGCCGTACCCTCCGCTCTTCGCCGTTCATCGTTCTTCGCAGCATCCTCCGCTCTTCGCAGTCCATCGCTCTTCGCAGTTCGTCGTTCGCAACACCTCGTTCTTTCCCCGCGCCACGCCGGCAAGCGCGCACCGATTTCTCCGATTCCCGCGGCGTGCGGCCCCGAACGGCCGTCGTCCGCCCGTCATGCAGGAGCCTCGCCATGTCGCTCGCCGTGGTGCGCAGTCGCGCGCCCGCCTCCGGCCGCGCGCCGGACGTCACCGTCGAAGTCCATCTCGCCAACGGATTGCCGTCGTTCTCGATCGTCGGGCTGCCCGATCTCGAAGTCCGCGAAAGCCGCGAGCGCGTGCGCGCCGCGCTGCAGAACTGCGGATTCGAATTCCCGGTGCGCCGCATCACCGTCAATCTCGCGCCGGCCGATCTGCCGAAGGAATCGGGCCGTTTCGACCTGCCGATCGCGCTCGGCATCCTTGCCGCGAACGGCCAGATCCCGGCCGACGCGCTGGCCGGCCGCGAATTCGCGGGCGAGCTGTCGCTGACGGGCGCGCTGCGGCCGATGCGCGGCGCGTTCGCGATGGCCTGCGGCGCCGCGCGGGACTGGCGCGCGGCGCAATCCGGCGCTGGCAGCGCCGGCGGCCCGAGCCTTGATTTCCCCGCCTCGCGCGATTGCACCGCGACATCGCGGCCGCCCGAGCTGTATCTGCCGCTCGACAGCGCCGCCGAGGCCGCGCTCGTGCCGGGCGTGACCGTATTCGGTGCACGCGACCTGCCCGCACTATGCGCGCACCTCGCCGATGCGCCGGACGGGCGGCTCGCGCCGGTCGCGGCGCCCTGCCTCGACGGCCTCGCGGCGCCGGCCGCCCCCGACCTCGCGGACGTCGTCGGGCAGCGGGGCGCCCGGCGCGCGCTCGAAGTCGCGGCCGCGGGCGGCCATCACATGCTGATGGTCGGGCCGCCCGGGGCCGGCAAGTCGATGCTGGCCGCGCGCCTCGCGGGGCTGCTGCCGCCGCTCACCGACGACGAGGCGCTGACCTCGGCCGCGCTGCTGTCCGCGAGCCGGCTTGGCTTCTCGCCCGCGCAGTGGCGCCGCCGGCCATTCCGCGCGCCGCACCACTCGTCGAGCGCCGCCGCGCTGGTGGGCGGCCGCAATCCGCCGCAGCCGGGCGAAATCACGCTCGCGCACCTCGGCGTGCTGTTTCTCGACGAGCTGCCGGAATTCGACCGGCACGTGCTGGAAATGCTGCGCGAGCCGCTGGAAGCCGGCCGCATCACGATCTCGCGCGCGGCCCAGCAGGCCGACTTCCCCGCCGCGTGCCAGTTGATCGCCGCGATGAACCCGTGCCCGTGCGGCTGGCACGGCGATCCGTCCGGGCGCTGCCGCTGCTCGCCGGACGTCGCCGCCCGCTATCTGCGCAAGCTGTCGGGGCCGCTGCTCGATCGCATCGACATCCAGATCGACCTGCCCGCGCTGTCGCCGGCCGAGCTCGCGACGCGCGCGACGGCGCCCGGCGAGCCGAGCGCGGCGGTGGCCGCCCGCGTCGCGCAGGCGCGTGCGCTGCAGCTCGAGCGGCAGGGCAAGACGAATCACATGCTGAGCGGCCGCGAAACCGACGACCTGTGCCGGCCGACCGACGAAGGCGAGCGGTTGCTGCGCGAGGCCGGCGAGCGCTTCGGCTGGTCGGCGCGCGCGTATTTCCGCGTGCTGAAAGTCGCGCGGACGATCGCCGACCTGGCCGGCGACCCGCTGCCGACGGCCGCGCAGATCGCCGAGGCGATCCGCTACCGGCGCGCGTTGACGGCGCTGTGAGCGCGCGAGGAGGACAAAATCAGGCTGTCAAGACTTGACTTATGCACAATTTCGCGAATCCGGCCCCGGATCGCGGCTCGCCGCGGCCTTTACCGAAGGGAATTCGTATCCCGTTGTTTTAATTGATTTTTCTCAAACGGCGAGCGGGCGACCAAACGAGTCGGAAGGCCGTCCGGCGCGGCTTTGCGGGAGATACGCGCGACTTTTCAACAAAGTTATCCACATGCGCTGTGGATAGTCGAAAAACCCTCGCAAAATCCGGCGATTAGCGTCGAAAGCTGCGAATGAACTTTCAGTTGTCGCAGCGTGTCTGAGCGCCCTCGCCGGCCGTCGTCAATCGAGTTTGAACGAGCCGAAAAACTGGTCGAGCTGCTCCTGCGCGAGCGGCCCGTCGGCGATCACGACGGCCTGATACGCGTGCCGGCCGCGCGCGGCGAGCCGCGCGACGATCGTCTTGCGGGCGCGATCGCCTCCGGCGGCGGCTGCGCCGGCGATGCGTAGCTCGACCCCGTTCACCGCGCCGCCGGCCGCGAGCGGCACCGGCACCGCCGCCGTCCGCGGCGCGCCGTCGAGGTTGCGCGACAGCCCGGCGCGCAGAAATTCGAGCGCCGCGCGGCGCGTGTCGTCGCGATCGTCGGGCAGCGTCAACGTGCCGACCGCGAATACCGCGCCGTCGACGTGCGCGGCCTGCATCCGCATCGGCATCGACGTGCCGCCGAGCACCACCGGCTGCTCCTCGACGGTCGGCTTCGCCGGCAGGTCGATCGTGTAGCCCGCATCGTTGTGCAGCGTGCGCCAGTCGTACGAAGGCGAGCACGCGGCCAGGGCGGCGCTCAGGCAGGCCAGCGCGGCGAAGTGTCGCAGTGGACGAAAACGGGGGCGCAACGAATCGATGACTTCCTTCGGCATGGCGTGGATCGCGGCAGGCAAAACGGCCATTATCCGCCGAACCCGAAAACCGGGACGCGGGGCCGCCGCCGGTGCGCGCGCCGCATTCGCGCTAAAATGAGCGCCGAATTTCGACGTCCTTTTCGTCGACGTCGTTTGCATCGATCCGCGTCATCGACTCCGAGAGCACCAGATGAACACCACGCCTTCCACCCGCCGCAGTGCCGGCCCCGTGCGCTACCTCGTCGCGGCCGCCGTCGTCGCGGCGATCGCCGTCGCCGGCTTCTTCGCGTTCAACGGCAAGTCCAGCGTGCCGGACGCGACCTTCACGCTGCTGTCGGGCCAGAAGGTCTCGACCGCCGGCGACCTGAAGGGCAAGGTCTATCTCGTGAACTTCTGGGCGACAAGCTGCGCGACCTGCATGCAGGAAATGCCGCAGATGGTCGATACCTACAATCGCTTCAAGGGTCAGGGGCTGGAATTCGTCGCGGTCGCGATGAACTACGATCCGCCGATGTACGTCGCGAACTACGCGCAGACGCGCCAGTTGCCGTTCAAGGTCGCGCTCGACGACGGCAGCGTCGCGAAGCAGTTCGGCAACGTGCAGCTCACGCCGACGACCTTCGTCGTCGACAAGGACGGCAAGATCCTGAAGCGCTACGTCGGCGCGCCGCAATTCGCGGAACTCGACGCGCTGCTCAAGAAGGCGCTCGACGGCAACGCGGCCTGAGCGCCGCACACCGCACGGCAGGACTTGCAGGGCCGCACACCGCGCCCTGCTCCGCAAAACGGACCGCACCGCGGTCCGTTTGCATTTCAGCGCTCGGTTTCGCCTTTCGCCGACAGCCCGTAGCGCTTCATCTTCTCGTACAGCGTCGCCTTGCCGACATGCAGCCGGTCGGCCGTCGCCGCGACCGCGCCGCCCGTCTGGTTCAGCGCCTCGGCGATCACCGCGCGCTCGAACTGCTCGATGCGCTCCTTCAGCGTCTGGTCGTTGTCGGCCGCGTCGCCCGCGCCCGTTTCCTGCGGCATGTCGGCCACGCCGAGCACGAACCGGTCGGCCGCGTTGCGCAGCTCGCGCACGTTGCCCGGCCAGTCGCGCTGCATCAGGCTCGCGCGCTGCCGGTCGGTCAGCACCGGCGCGGGCCGCCCGTAGCGCACGGCCGCGTCGAGCATGAAGTGCTCGAACAGCGGCACGATGTCCTCGCGGCGCTCGGCGAGCGGCGGCAGCGCGATCGTCACGACGTTGAGCCGGTACAGCAGGTCGCGCCGGAACGTGCCGGCCGCGACGAGCTCGCTCATGTCGCCCTTCGCGGCCGCGACCACGCGGCAGTTCACGCGGATCGGCTGGTTCGAGCCGAGCCGCTCCAGCACGCCGTCCTGCAGCACGCGCAAGAGCTTCACCTGCAGCGCGAGCGGCATGCTTTCGATTTCGTCGAGGAACAGCGTGCCGCCGGACGCGTATTCGAGCTTGCCGACGCGCCGCTTCGCCGCGCCGGTGAACGCGCCGGGCTCGTAGCCGAACATCTCCGACTCGAACATCGGCTCGGGCAGCGCGCCGCAATTGACCGCGATGAACGGCTTGTCGCGGCGCGGCGACAGCTCGTGCAGGCTGCGCGCGATCAGCTCCTTGCCGGCGCCCGTGTCGCCGTTGATCAGCACCGACGCGTCGGTCGGCGCGATGTTCGCGATCAGCTTGCGCACCTGCTCGATCGCCGGGCTGCGGCCGATGATGCGCGGCGCGACGACGTTCTGCCCGGCCAGCTCGCGCCGCAGCGCGTGGTTCTCGAGCACGAGCTCGCGGCGCTCGAGCGCGCGGCGTACCGTCTCGATCAGGCGCTCGGCCGCGAACGGCTTCTCGATGAAGTCGTACGCGCCGTCGCGCATCGCCTGCACGGCCATCGAGATGTCGCCGTGCCCGGTGACGAGGATCACCGGCACGTCGGGCACGCGCTCGCGGCACTGCGCGAGCACGTCGAGCCCGCTGGCACCCGGCAGCCGGATGTCGCTCACGATCGCGCCGGCGGTATCCGCGACGATCGCCTTCTCGGCCGCCTCGGCCGACTCGAAGCCGGCGACGTCGAAGCCCGCCAGTTGAAGGCTCTGCACGCTCGCCCGGCGCACGAGCGCATCGTCTTCGATATAGATCACTTGCAGCCGGTTGGCCATCTTGGTCACTTGCTCCTGACAGGCCGCGCGGCGCCCGCGCGGCTCTCGTTGATGCCGGTCGTCGCCGACCGGGCCTGCATCCTGCCGCCCGTCCAGGCTAATGCGAGCCCGCCGGCTCGGACACGGAGTCCGGATGATGCGTGCGGGCGCGCCGCAGCGTCAAGACGAACAGCGCGCCGCCCGACGGGGCATTGCGGGCGGTCAGCGCGCCGCCCGCGTCGCTGGCGATCGACGACGAGATCGCGAGGCCGAGCCCGAGCCCGCGCCCCATTTCCTTGGTCGTGAAGAACGGCTCGAACAGGCGCGGCAGCAAATCGGGCGCAATGCCGGAGCCGTTGTCGCACACCTCGACCGCGAGCGTCGCGGCCGACACCGCGATCGTCACCTCGATGGCCGGCGCCGCGACGCCGGCCACCGCGTCGAGCGCGTTGCCGAGCAGATTGATCAGCACCTGTTCGAGGCGCAGGTCCTCGCAGCGCGCGACGAGTTCGGGATAGTCGCGCGCCAGATCGAGCGGCGCATCCCGCGCGGGCGACACGGTGGCATCCTGCAGCGTCAGCGTGAGCGCGACGCCGCGCAGGCGCTCGTCGAGCAACGACAGCACGCTGCGCAGCGCACGCACGACGAGCGCCTGCTCGTTGCGCGGCTTCGCGCGGCCGACGAACAGTTTCAACTGGTTGGTGATCTTGCCCATCCGCTCGGTGAGCGCGGCGATCGCCTCGAGATTCTCGCGCGCGGCGGCCTGCTCGCCGCGATCGAGCAGCACGCGCGTGTTGTCCGAGAAGCTGCGCAGCGCCGCGAGCGGCTGGTTCAGTTCATGCGTGATGCCGGCCGCCATCTGGCCGAGCGCGGCGAGCTTGCTCGCCTGGATCAGTTCGTCGTGCGCGGCGCGCAGCTCCTGCTCCGCGCGGATCCGGTCGCCGACTTCCTTCTGCAACTGCTCGTTCGCTTCAGACAAATCGGCCGTACGCTCCTCGACGCGCCGGTTCAGCTCCGCGTACGCCTGCTGCAGCAGCGCGCGGCCACGGATCATCTCGCGCACGCGGGCGCGGCGCATCCGCCAGTAGAACGCGAGCAGCGCGACCGACACGAAGCCGAAGCCGGTGACGATCGTCGCGTTGCGCGCGTCGGCATCGATCGGCGCGATCGGCGCGAGCGTGACGAGCAGCCAGTCGGGCTCGCCGATCCGGCGCTTGCTGGCGAGAAAGCGCGGCGCGCGCCGGCCGGCGCCGAGGCGCACGATTTCCGCATCGGCGCCGAGCGTCTGCTCGACGCGCAGCGGCAGCGGCGTGACCGGTTGCTGCGCGTACTGGCGCGTTTCGTAGATCGACGCGGCGACGGGCCCCGTGAGCGGGCGCAGCGTGTGGTACTTCCATGCGGGCACCGACGACAGGAACACGACGCCGTGATCGTCCGCGACGACGAGCGGCTCCGACGCATCGGCGCCCTGGAACCATTCGAGATTGAGCTTCACGACGACGACGCCCGCGATCCTGCCGTCGCGCCACACCGGCTGCGAGATGTAGTAGCCGGGGTCGCGCGAGATCGTGCCGATCCCGAAGAAGCGGCCGACCCGGCCGTTCATCGCATCGACGAAATACGGGCGGAAACGGTATTCGATCCCGACGAAGCTGTCGGGCGCGCGCCAGTTGCTGGCGGCGACGCACAGGCCGTCCGCGCCGATCACGTAGGTGACGGTCGCGTGCGCGTGCTCGTTGAGGTCTTCGAGATAGCGGTTGACGCGCGCGGTGTAGTCGGCGCGCTTCGGCTCGGCGAGCAGATCCTGCACGTACGGATGGCTGCCGAGCAGATAAGGCAGCGATTCGTAGCGGTCGAGCGTGCTCTTGAGCGCGTTGGTGGTGCGATCGACGCGCACCGCGGCATTGCGCTGCAGCTCGGCGACGCCGCGCTGCCAGGTGATCGTCCACGTCAGCGCGCACGCCGCGGCGAGCGCGGCGGCGAGCACGACGAGGATGAGCAGGCGGCGCGTCACGGTCGAGGCTTCCTGACGATGCGGATCGCCTATTGTGTCATAGGGCTCCGCATCGATGCCCGGGCCGCCGCGCGGCGCGCCGCCCGCGGGCGACACCGCCGCCTGCTCGCTCATGCCGTCAGACGCCGGCCGTCGTCTCGGTCGGCGCGACTTCGCCGCCGCCCTTCAGCGCCTGGCGCAGCTTGTTGCGGTCGAGCTCCTTCTCCCACGCCGACACGACGACCGTCGCCACGCCGTTGCCGACGATGTTGGTCAGCGCGCGGCATTCGCTCATGAAGCGGTCGATGCCGAGGATCAGCACCATGCCCGACAGCGGGATCGTCGGCACGACGGCCAGCGTCGCGGCGAGCGTGATGAAGCCCGCGCCCGTCACGCCGCTCGCGCCCTTCGACGTGAGCATCGCGACGGCCAGCAGCGTGAGCTGCTGCATCCACGTCAACTCGATGTTGGTCGCCTGCGCGATGAACAGCACGGCCATCGTCATGTAGATGTTGGTGCCGTCGAGGTTGAACGAATAGCCGGTCGGCACGACGAGGCCGACGACCGAACGCGAGCAGCCGGCCTTCTCGAGCTTTTCCATCAGCTGCGGCAGCGCGGCTTCCGACGAGCTCGTGCCGAGCACGATCAGCAGCTCTTCCTTGATGTACGACACGAAGCGGATGATCGAGAAGCCGGTGAAGCGCGCGATCGCGCCGAGCACGACGAGCACGAACACGAGCGACGTCAGGTAGAACGTGCCGATCAGCTTGAGCAGCGGCACCAGCGAGCCGACGCCGTACTTGCCGATCGTGAACGCCATCGCGCCGAACGCGCCGATCGGCGCCAGCTTCGTGACGATGTGCACGATGCCGAACAGCACGCGCGTCAGGCCGTCGATGAAGTCGGTCACGACCTTGCCGCGCTCGCCGAGGTGCGCGAGCACGCTGCCGAACAGCAGCGCGATCAGCAGGATCTGCAGGATTTCACCCTGCGCGAACGCATCGACCATCGTGTTCGGGATGATGTGCATCAGGAAGTCGACCGTCGACTGCCCGTGCGCCTTCGCCGCGTACGACGCGACGGCCTTGCCGTCGAGCGTCGCCGGATCGATGTTGAAGCCGACGCCCGGGCGCAGCAGGTGCGTGGCCGCGAGGCCGAGCAGCAGCGCGAAGGTCGACACGATCTCGAAGTACAGCAGCGCCTTGCCGCCGACGCGGCCGACCTTCTTCATGTCCTCCATGCCGGCGATGCCGGTGACGACCGTACAGAAGATGATCGGGCCGATCACCATCTTGATCAGCTTGATGAAGCCGTCGCCGAGCGGTTTCATGTCGGTGGCGATCGACGGGTAGTAGTGGCCGAGGATCACGCCGACGATGATGGCGAAGATCACCTGCACATAGAGCACTTTGTAGAAGGGTTTCTTCTTCACGATGGTTCCTGCTGAAGTAGATGAGCCGGTGGAAACGGCGTCACGCGCGCAGGGATGAATGAGAACGGGGGGCAATCCCCCCCGAAGGCATTCGCCCGCGCGGCTGCCGTGCCGCAACAAGCGATGCCTCAGGACATCCGGAGGGGGAGGAAGGCATTGGTCATCGGTTGTCTCCTTGGTTTAATAGTCAGGCCGGGGGGCCGGCCATGCGCTTTATATTGCAAGGTCGATGCCAGGTTTCCGGAACCCCTCAAGCCGTTGTTTTCATTGTATTTCTCATAATGCGGCAGGCAAGGAAATCCGGTATTCCGGATTTCCGGAAAATATCCGTCCGGCGATCCGGACGGATCCATCGTTTCATCGGACGAATCAGTGCTGCACGGCCCGGCTCGCGAGCACGCCCGTCTGCGCGTAGAACTCCTGCCGCGCGAACGCGTCGCGCTCGCGGCGTGCGCGCTCGCCGCGATCCAGGAGCGAGCCGACGACGATCCCGACGAACGCGAGCGGCACCGACACGAGCGCCGGATTGTCGAGGAACACCGCCGCATGCGCGTGGTGCAGCACGTCGACCCACACCGACTTCGACAGCACCGTGAGCGCGACCGCCGACACGAGGCCGAGGCCGCCGCCGAGCACCGCGCCGCGCGTCGTCATCCCGCGCCAGAAGATCGACATCGCGAGCACCGGGAAATTGGCGCTCGCGGCCACCGCCGCGACGAGCCCGACCATGAACGCGACGTTCACGTGCTCGAACAGGATCGACAGCGCGATCGCGACGGCCGACAGCCCGATCGTCGCCGCGCGCGAAATGCGCATCTCCAGCCGCTCGTCGGGCTTGCCGCGCGCCCACATCTGCGCATAGAGATCGTGCGAGATCGTGGTCGCACCGGCGAGCGTCAGCCCGGCGACCACCGCGAGGATCGTCGCGAACGTGACAGCCGCGATGAACCCGTAGAACCAGTTGCCGCCCACCGCCTGCGCGAGCTTCACCGCGACCATGTTCGAGCCGCCGAGCAGGTCGTGCGTCAGGTTGAACGTGCCGTTCGCGCCGAGCTTGAAGAACTCCGGATGCTGCGCGAGCAGCACGATCGCCGAGAAGCCGATCACGAAGGTCAGCAGGTAGAAGTAGCCGATGAAGCCGGTCGCGTACAGCACCGACTTGCGCGCCTCCTTCGCGTTCGGCACCGTGAAGAAGCGCATCAGGATGTGCGGGAAGCCGGCCGTGCCGAACATCAGCGCGATGCCGAGCGACAGCGCGTTGGCCGGATCGCGGATCAGCTTGCCGGGCCCCATGATCGACAGCGCGCCCGGATGCACGGCCACCGCGCGGCGGAACATCGCGTCGATGCTGAAGCCGAATTCGCCGAGCGCGAGCCACGCGAGCAGCGTCGCGCCGGCGAGCAGCAGCACGGCCTTGATCACCTGCACCCAGGTGGTCGCGGTCATTCCGCCGAAGAATACGTAGACGACCATCAGCACGCCGACGATCAGCTCGGCCGTGCCGTACGACAGCCCGAACAGCAACTGGATCAGCTTGCCCGCGCCGACCATCTGCACGACGAGGTACAGCACGACGATCGTCAGCGCGTTCGCGGACGTCAGCAGCCGGATCGGCCGCTGCGCGAAGCGATACGCGACGACGTCGACGAACGTGAACCTGCCGAGGTTGCGCAGCGGCTCGGCGATCAGGAACATCACGAACGGCCAGCCGACCAGGAAGCCGATCGAGTAGATCAGCCCGTCGAAGCCGAACATGAACACCATCCCCGACAGCCCGAGGAACGACGCGGCCGACATGTAGTCGCCCGCGATCGCGAGCCCGTTCTGCAGCCCGGTGATGCCGCCGCCGGCCGTGTAGAAATCGCGCGTCGAGCGCGTGCGGCGCGCGGCCCAGCGCGTGAGCGCGAGCGTCGCGAACACGAACGCGAAGAACATCGCGATCGCGACCGGGTTCAGCTCGACCTTGTCGGGCATCGGGCCGGCGACGCCGGTCGCATGGGCGGTGGAGGCAACGAGAACGGCCAGCGCGACGGGCGCGCTCGAAATGAATCGCATGTCGGCCTCCGTCACGGACGTTGCAGGATCGCGTCGACGCGGCGGTCGAACGCACGGTTCGCGCGCAGCACGTAGCACGCGGTCAGGCCGATCGCGATCAGGATGATCGCGACGCCCGCGGCGATCCCGACCGTCGTCGTCGCGCCGCGGTACAGCGGCGCGGCGAGCACGTGCGGCGCGAGCGCGACGAGCAGGATGAAGCCGTAGTACGTAGCAATCATCAGCGCGGTGAGCGTGAAGCTGAAGCGGCGCCGTGCGCGCACGAGCTGCTGGTAGTCGCGGCGCGCCGTGACCGATTCGATGACGGAAAGCTCCATGTTGTCTCCTGTCGACCGGAGTTAGCGCTTTAGCGCTTACTCCGGTCCCATGCTTCGCGGTCGACCGGAGTTGGCGCTTCAGCGCCTACTCAGGTCCCCGCAGGGCAAGTCGCCTCGTCGTCGCGAGAGCTGTCTTGTGGATGATCGGCGCGTGATCGGCATCCGCCCGCGCCGTGGCGGCACATCAATGCGTTACACGACGCGATCCGCCCGCAGCCGCGCGACGTCCTCCGCCGACATCCCGAGCCAGCCGCCGAGCACCGCCTCCGTATCCGCGCCGAGCACCGGCGGCGCGCCGCGCACCGGCAGCCGCGCGCCGTCGAAGCGGTACGGCGGCGCGAGCACGTCGACGCCGTCCGCGACCGGATGCGGCTGCCGCGTGACGAGCCCGGCGCGGGTCGCGCGTTCGGACGTCAGCGCTTCGTGTAATCCGAGCACTTCGCCGCACGGAATGCCCGCCTCGGCGAGCGCCGCCAGCAGCGTCGCGCGCGACCGGCGCGCGAGTTCGCCACGAATCTCGGGCAGCAGGTCGGCGCGATTCTCCGAGCGGCCGAGGTTGGTCCTGTAGCGTTCGTCCGCCGCGAGATCGGGCCGCTCGATCGCGTCGCAAAAGCGTGCGAACTGCGTGTTGTTGCCGACCGTGATCACGAGCGGACCGTCGGCCGCGTCGAACACGCCGTACGGCACGATCGACGGATGCGCGTTGCCGTAGCGCGGCGGGTCCTCGCCCATCAGCAGCGCGTCGAGCCCGTAGTACGCGGTGATCATCAGCCCGCAGTCGAACAGCGCCATCTCGATGCGCCGCCCGCGCCCGGTCGCATGGCGCTCGTACAACGCGGCGAGGATCGCCTGCGCCGAATACATGCCGGTGAACAGGTCGACCGCCGCGACGCCGAACTTCAGCGGCGGCTGGCCGGCCTCGCCGTTCAGCGCCATCAGCCCGGCCTCGCCCTGCACGACGAGGTCGTAGCCGGGCCGCCCGGCCTCCGGGCCGGAGCGGTCGTAGCCGGAGATCGCGCAATGCACGAGCCGCGGATTCAGTTCGGCCAGCGCGTCGTAGCCGAGCCCGAGCTTCTCCGCGCCGCCGCACTTGAAGTTGTGGATCACCACGTCGGCCTGCGCGGCCAGCTCGCGCGCGATGCGCTGGCCGGCTTCCGTCTGCAGGTCGACGCAGATCGACCGCTTGCTGCGGTTCACGCTGTTGAAATAGGTGGTTTCGGTGTCGCCGATCCGCAGCCCCCAGTCGCGCGTATCGTCGCCGCGCGCCGGATGCTCGACCTTGATCACCTCCGCGCCGAAATCGGCGAGCACCATCGCGCACCACGGGCCCGCGAGCACGCGCGAGAAATCGAGCACCTTCACGCCGGCCAGCGGCAGCGCGCGCGTGTCGTTCGTCATCCTTGTCTCCTCCATTCGCGTTTCGCCGCTTATTGTTTCGACAGCGCGATGTAGCGCGCGAGGTGGTGATCCTCGTCGCCGAGCTGGTGATCGATCATCACGAGACGCTTGGCGTAATGCGACAGCGGCAGCTCCCACGTCATCCCGATCCCGCCGTGCAGCTGGATGCTTTCCTCCGCGACGAGCGTGCCGATCCGGCCGATGCTGTATTTCGCCGCGGCGAGCGCGCGCTCGCGCACCACGCGCGGCGCATCGAGCTGCGCGGCCGCGTTGATCACGGCCGAGCGCGCCTGCTCGACTTCGAGTAGCAGATCGGCCATCCGGTGCTGCAGCGCCTGGAAGCTGCCGATCGGCATCCCGAACTGCTTGCGCGTGCGCAGGTAGTCGAGCGTGTGCGCCTTCGCGACGTCCATCGCGCCGAGCGCTTCCGCCGACAGCGCGAGCAGCCCGTAGCCGAGCACGCGCTCGAGCAACTCGGCGCCCGCTTCGCCGCCGAGCGCATCCGGCGCGCCGAGCGCGGCATCGGCCGGCAGCGCGACGCGCTCGAAGCGCACTTCGGCCGCGCGGCCGCCGTCGATCTTCTTGTAATCGCGCAGCGACACGCCCGGCGCATCGGCCGGCACGACGAACAGGCCGATGCCGGCCGCATCGTCGTCGCGCCCCGACACGCGCGCGCTGACGACGAAGAACGCCGCCTGCGCGGCCTGGTCGACGACGCCCTTCGCGCCCGTCAGCACCCAGCCGTCGCCCGCACGTTCGGCGCGCGTGCGCACGGTCGTCAGCTCGTAATGCGAGCCCGGTTCGTCGTGCGCGAACGCGGCGCTCGCGCTGCCGTCGATCAGCGCGGCGAGCCGCTCGCGATGCGCATCGCCGCCGGCGAGCGCGAGCGCACGGCCTGCGAGCAGCGCGCCGAGGAACGGCTCGACGACGAGCCCGCGCCCGAGGCATTCGAACACCACGGCGATGTCGAAGCCCGCGCCGCCGAAGCCGCCGTCGGCTTCGGCGAACAGCGCGCCGACCGTACCGAGTTCGGCGAAGCGCCGCCACATCGCGCGGTCGAAGCCTTCGGCCGACTGCGCGATGCGGTCGCGCACCGGGAACGCGTACTGTTCGGCGATGAAGCGGTTCAACGTGTCCGCCAGCATCCGGCGGTCTTCTGTGTGCTGGAAATCCATCGTCGCGTCCCTCGTCACAGCCCGAGCATCATCTTCGCGATGATGTTCTTCTGGATCTCGTTCGAGCCGCCGAAGATCGACAGCTTCCGGTTGTTGAAATACTGCTGCGCGGCGCTCGCGGCTTCTTCCGGGCCGACCGGTTCGCCGTCGTAATCGGCATCGAGCGCTTCATCGACGAACGGCTGCGCGTACGGCCCCATCGCTCGCCGCATCAGCGCGGTGATCTCCTGGCGGATCTGCGTGCCGCGAATCTTCAGCATCGAGCTTTCCGCGCCCGGCACGCCGCCGCCCGCGACCGCGGCCAGCACGCGCAGATTGGTCGTGCGCATGTTTTCCAGCTCGATCTCGACGCGTGCGACGCGCGCCGCGAAGAACGGATCGTCGGCGAGCGGCCGACCGTTCTTCATGACCTTCGCGGCCACCGCGCGCAGCCGGTCGAGCGCGGCCGTCGAGAAGCCGATCCCCGCGATGTTGGTGCGCTCGTACGTGAGCAGGTATTTCGCGTAGGTCCAGCCGCGATTCTCCTCGCCGACCAGGTTCTCCACCGGCACGCGCACGTCGGTGAAGAACACCTCGTTCACCTCGTGCTCGCCGTCGAGCGTGATGATCGGGCGGACCTCGACGCCCGGCGTGTTCATGTCGATCAGCAGGAAGCTGATGCCTTCCTGCTTGCGCACGTCGGTCGCGGTGCGCACGAGGCAGAAGATCATGTTCGCGTAGTGGCCGAGCGTGGTCCATGTCTTCTGGCCGTTCACGACGTAGTGATCGCCGTGGCGTACCGCGGTGGTCTTCACCGACGCGAGATCGGACCCGGCGCCCGGCTCCGAGTAGCCCTGGCACCACCAGTCGGTGCCGTCGAGAATGCGCGGCAGCCAGTGACGCTTCTGCGCGTCGCTGCCGTACTTGATCAGCACGGGGCCGAGCATGTTCACGCCGAACGGCACGATGCGCGGCGCGCCGGCGAGCGCGCATTCGTTGTCGAACAGGAACTTCTGCGCGACGCTCCAGCCGGGGCCGCCGTATTCGCGCGGCCAGTGGCTCGCGAGCCAGCCGCGCGCGTTGAGGATGGCGTGCCATTCGCGCATGTCGTCGCGCGTCAAGTGCAGGCCGCCCTTCACCTTGCGCGCGATGCGCTCGGGCAGTTCGGCTTGCAGGAAGCGCTGCACTTCGGTGCGGAACGCTTCCTCTTCGGGAGTGAAATCGAGGTTCATCGTAGGTCCGTTGCGGATGCGGTGGGCGTTCAGTCGATGCGGTTCAGGCTCGCGAAATCCGCGCCGCGCGCGACGAGATCGACGAGCAGCGGCGACGGCTTCCAGAACAGCGGATCTTCCTTCGCGAACGCGCGGATATCGGCAAGCACGTTCGCGAGGCCGACCGTGTCCGCGTAGTGCATCGGGCCGCCGCGGTAACGCGGAAAACCGTAGCCGTACAGGAACACCGCGTCGACGTCGAGCGGGCGCAGCGCGATCTTCTCGTGCACGACGTTCGCGCCTTCGTTGATCATCGCGGCGAGGTAGCGGCGCAGGATTGCTTCATCGGTGAACGTGCGCGGCGTGACGCCCTTCTTCGCGCGCTCTTCCGCGACGATCGCCTCGACTTCCGGGTCGGGCGTGCCGACACGCGCGCCGTCCGGATACAGGTAGTAGCCGCGGCCGGTCTTCTGCCCGAACCAGCCGCGCTCGCACAGCCGGTCGGAAATCTCCACGTAGCGCGCGTTCGGATCGCGCGTCGCCGCGCGGCGCTTGCGGGTCGCCCAGCCGATGTCGCCGCCCGCGAGGTCGACCACCTGGAACGGACCCATCGGGAAGCCGAACCCGCGCACCGCGCGATCGATCTGGTACGGCGACGCGCCGTCTTCCATCAGATAGTCGGCCGCCGTCCGGTAGACGGCGAGGATCCGGTTGCCGATGAAGCCGTCGCACACGCCCGCGCGCACCGGCGTCTTCTTCAGTTGCTTGGCCAGCGCGAACGCGGTCGCGACGACGTCCGCGCTCACGCGCGCCGGCACGACGATCTCGAGCAGCTTCATCACGTTGGCCGGCGAGAAGAAATGCAGGCCGATCACGTCGGCCGGCCGGTCGATGCTCGCGGCGAGCGCGTCGATGTCGAGATACGACGTGTTGGTCGCGAGCACCGCGCCCGGCTTGCACACGCGGGCGAGTTCGGCGAACACCGCCTGCTTCACGGCCATGTCCTCGAATACGGCCTCGATCACGACGTCGGCCTGCGCGAGCGCGTCGTACGACGTGCTGCCCTTGAAGCGCGCGAGGCGCGCCGCGTGCGCGGCCGGCGTCATCCGCCCTTTCGCGACGAGGCCGTCGTACACCTTCTCGACGTGCGCCCGGCCGCGCGCGAGCGACGCTTCGTCGCGCTCGATCATCGTCACCGGCAGCCCGGCGTCGAGCGCCGCGACCGCGATGCCCGCGCCCATCGTGCCGCCGCCGACCACGCCGATCCGCTCGACCGGCCGTGCGCTCGCGTGCCGCGCCTCGGGCGCCTTCGCCGCCTCGCGTTCCGCGAAGAACGCATGAACGAGGCCCGCGCGCTGCGGGCTGTCGACGCACTGCAGGAACAGGCCGCGTTCGAGCTTCATCCCCGCGTCGAACGACTGCGTGAGCGCGGCCTCGACCGCGTCGACGATCTTCGCCGGCGAGAAAAGGCCACGCGACTTCTTCGGCAATTCCGCGCGCGCCGCATCGATCGCGGCCTGCGCGGCCGCGCGGTCGGCGAGGCCCTGCGCGTCGCGCGTGCGGCGCACCGGCGCGCCGAGCGACACGAGTTCCTGCGCATAGGCGAGCCCTTCGGCGAGCGTGTCGTCGCTGTGCGCGATGCGATCGACGAGGCCGAGCGCGAGCGCTTCCTCGGCGCTCGCATGGCGGCCCGTCAGCATCAGGTCGAGCGCGGCCTTCGCGCCGATCAGGCGCGGCGCGCGCTGCGTGCCGCCCGCGCCGGGCAGCAGGCCGAGCGTCACTTCGGGCAGCCCGAGCTTCGCACCGGGCACCGCGAGCCGGTAATGCGCGGCCAGCGCGACCTCGAGGCCGCCGCCGAGCGTCGCGCCGTGCAGCGCGACCACGACCGGCTTCGCGCCCGATTCGATCCGCTCGCACACGTCGGGCAGCGACGGCGGCACGGGCGGCTTGCCGAATTCGCGGATGTCGGCGCCCGCGATGAAGTTGCGGCCGGCGCCGACGATCAGCACCGCGCGGATCGCGTCGTCGGCCTGCGCGGCGTCGATCGCGTCGGCGAGGCCGCGCCGCACGTCGGCGGACAACGCGTTGACGGGCGGGTGATCGATCGTGACGACGAGCACCTTGTCGCGCCGTTCGCGCGTGACGGTGCCGGTGGCGGTGGCGGATGTTTCGGGGGAAGCGGGTGAATTCATCGTGTCTCCGGGTGCGGTGCGCCGGGCGGGCGGGACCGGCCGCCGGGTCGGCGGGCGACGCCGGTTCGCGAGCGGGGTCCCGCGCGGCGGGAAACGGTCCGGCGTGGTTGCCGGGCATGACTCGATTCTCGATTGATCGAGATTCATTGACAATTCCCGCGCGCCTTTACAAGCTGTCAAGTCCGACTTGACATTGAATGCTTTCGAACCGTTTCGGCCCGTTGTTTCGGCCCTTTAAGCGGGACGGATCAGGAGACCCCCGGATGGACCTGAACGCGCTGACGCTGCTCGTCGAGATCCTCGACGCGGGCAATCTCAGCAAGGCCGCGCAGCGGCTCAAGATGAGCCGGGCGAACGTCAGCTACCGGCTGAACCAGCTCGAACGCTCGATCGGCCAGCAGCTCGTGCGGCGCACGACGCGGCGCATCGAACCGACCGAGATCGGGCTCAAGCTGTACGAGCATGGCCGGCGCATCCGCAACGAATTGCTGGCCGCGCAGGAATCGGTGACGACGCTCGGGCAGGACCTGCAGGGCCGCGTGCGGCTGTCGGTGCCGAGCGGCTATGGGCAGATGGTGATGTCCGAGTGGCTGCTCGCGTTCAAGCGGCTGCATCCGGGCATCGTGCTCGACGTGGTGTTCGAGAATCGCGTGGAAGACCTGATGCGCGACGAAGTCGACATCGCGATCCGCGTGATGTCGGAGCCGCCGCAGAACCTCGTCGCGCGCGACATGGGCGCGGTGCGCTACGTCGCGTGCGCGTCGCCCGCGTTCGCGGCCGCGCACGGGATGCCCGCGACGCTCGGCGCGCTGGCCGCCGCGCCGGTCGTCACCGCGACGGTGCTCGGCCGGCAGTTGCGGATCGCCGCGTATCTCGGCGACGAGCGCCACGAGGTGCTGCTCGAACCGACGCTGATTTCGGAGAACTTCCTCTTCCTGCGCCAGGCGATCCTCGCGGGGATCGGCGTCGGCATCGTGCCCGACTACGTGATGCAGGACGACCTGCGGCACGGCACCGTCGTCACGTCGCTCGACGCATACCGGCTCAGTATCTTCGGCACGCACATGTACATGCTGTACATGCCGAACCGCCACCACACGCGCGCCACCGCCACGTTCATAGAGTTCATCCTCGAACAGGCCGGAAAGACCGGCCGGGGCGGGCCCGGCGCGATGCGTCAGGGTTTCCTGTCGGATGACAAGCCGCCGGGCGCACGGCGACAATAGCGCGCCGGGGCGGGCAGCGCCGTTGCGCCCGCGCCGACCTCAACGTCAACATCAACGCCGCCGTCTCGTTCGAATTCACTGCCGCCGAGGGTTCAATGTTCGACCGGATTCGTCCGCATTCGCGTCCCTGGACGCTCGCTGCCGCCGTCGCGCTCGTCACGTTCGGCGCCGGCTGCACGTCCCCGTCCGCGCCGTCGTCCAGCGCGGTGGTGCCCGTCGCCGCCGCATCGGGCGCGGCCGTGCCGCTGCCCGGCTTCCACGCGCCCGAGCTGTCGTCCGGCTGGACCGACAAGCCGGGCTGGACCTCGCAGCACTTCATGATCGCGGCCGCGAACCCGCTCGCGACGCAGGCCGGCTACGACATGCTGAAGGCGGGCGGCACCGCGATCGACGCGGCGATCGCGACGCAGATGGTGCTCGCGCTCGTCGAGCCGCAATCGTCGGGCATCGGCGGCGGCGCGTTCATGCTGTACTTCGACGGCAAGGCGACGCAGGCGTACGACGGCCGCGAAACCGCGCCGGCCGCCGCGACCGAGCGCCTCTTCTACGGGCCGACCGGCCAGCCGATGAGTTTCTACGAAGGCGTCGTCGGCGGACGCTCGGTCGGCACGCCGGGCGTGCTGCGCATGCTCGACGCCGCGCACCGCGCGCACGGCAAGCTGCCGTGGCGGCGGCTGTTCCAGCCGGCCATCCGGCTCGCCGAGCGCGGCTTCACGATCAGCCCGCGCCTGGCGATGCTGATCGCGAACGACAGGTACCTGAAGAACGATCCGGCGGCCCGCGCCTATTTCTACAACGCCGACGGCACGCCGAAGGCCGCCGGCACGGTGCTGAAGAACCCGGCGCTCGCGACCGTGCTGCGTCAGGTCGCCGACCGCGGCGCGAACGCGTTCTACAACGGCGCGATCGCGCGCGACATCGTCGCGAAGGTACGCAAGCACCCGAGCAACCCGGGGCTGCTGTCGCTGCAGGATCTCGCGCGCTACCAGGCGAAGGTGCGTGCGCCGCTGTGCGCCGACTACCGGCGCTCGGTCGTGTGCGGAATGCCGCCGCCGTCGTCGGGCGGCCTCGCGATCGCGCAGATGCTCGGCATGCTCGAGGCGATGCCCGACTGGCAGCAGATCGGCGCGCAGAAGCCGGTGCGCAACGAAGTCGGCTACGAGCCGACGCCGTTCGCCGCGCATCTGTTCAGCGAGGCCGGGCGCCTCGCGTATGCGGACCGCGCGCGCTACGTCGCCGATCCCGATTTCGTGCCGCTGCCGGGCGGCAACTGGGCGAGCCTCACCGACAAGGCCTATCTCGCGCAGCGTGCGCGGCTGATCGGCGACACCAGCATGGGCGTCGCGCAGGCCGGCACGCCGCAGGGCGCGACGCTCGCGCTGGCCGACGACCGCAGCCCCGAATTGCCGTCGACGTCCGACATCGCGATCGTCGACCGCTACGGGCAGGCGCTGTCGATGACGACCAGCATCGAGGATGCGTTCGGCTCGCGGCTGATGGTGCGCGGCTTCATGCTGAACAACCAGTTGACCGATTTCTCGTTCGTGTCGAGCGAGAACGGCCGGCCGGTCGCCAATCGCGTGCAGCCCGGCAAGCGGCCGCGCTCGGCGATGTCGCCGGAACTCGTGTTCGACAAGAAGACGAAGCAGGTGACGATGATCGTCGGCTCTGCCGGCGGCCCCGCGATCATCAATCACGTCGCGAAGACGCTGGTCGGCGTGCTCGACTGGGGCATGACGATGCAGCAGGCGATCGCGCTGCCGAACTTCGGGTCGATGAACGGGCCGACGCAGCTCGAACGCGGCCGCGTGTCGGACGCGCTCGCCGACGGGCTGAAGGGCCGCGGGCACGACGTGCAGGTCGTCGAGATGAACTCGGGGCTGCAGGGCATCCAGCGGCTGAACGTGCAGGGGCAGACGGTGTGGTTCGGCGGGGCCGATCCGCGGCGCGAAGGGGTCGCGATGGGGGATTGAGTGCGACAGGCAGCGGCGACGCGCGTGCGCCGCCGCTGCCTGCATGACGTCAACCCCTTCCCTTCCACGGCACCACGCGCCGCTCGACCCAGCGCATCGCGAGATCGAACAGCCACGCGATCGCGCCGATGATCAGGATGCCCATCACGACGATGTCGGTGCGCAGGAAGCTCGATGCGTTGAGCACCATCTGCCCGAGGCCGGCCGTCGCGGCGACCATCTCGGCCGCGACGAGCGTCGTCCAGCCGAACCCGATCGCGATCCGCAGCCCGGTGAGGATCTCCGGCAGCGCGGCGGGCAGCACCACGTGGCGCACGATCTGCGCGAAGCTGCCGCCGAGCGAATACGCGGCGTTGATCTGCTCGACCGTCGCCGCGCGCACGCCGGCGCGCGCGGCCATCGCGATCGGCGCGAAGCACGCGAGGAAGATCACGACGAGTTTCGCCGTCTCGTCGATGCCGAACCAGATCACGACGAGCGGCAGATAGGCGAGCGGCGGCAGCGGCCGATAGAACTCCAGCAGCGGATCGAGCACGCCGCGCGCGACGCGGCTCACGCCCATCAGGATGCCGGCCGGCACGCCGATCGCGGTTGCGAGCACGAACGCGCCGAACACGCGCGCGGCACTCCACAACAGATGGTCGGACAGCGGCAGGCCGCCCTGGATACGGCCGTGCCACGCGTCGACGAACGCGGTCCACACCGCTTCGGGCGCGGGCAGGAACAGCGGCGGCAGCCACTGCAGATGCGTCGCGACCCACCACAGCACGGCCAGCGCCGCGATCGTCGCCGTGCTGAGCGCGGCCGTTTTCCCTTGCCCCGGCAACCGGTAGCGGTGCGATGGGCGTGCGGGATGCGCCGCGTGGCGCCGCTGCGCCGCGCGCGCATCCCGTTCTTCGAAATCGGCGGGCGCGCGATCGGCCGCCCAGGAATCCTGCGTGCTCATGTCGTCCTGCCTGTGCAAAGTGCTGTTCCGGCCGCGCCCGACGGCCACGCCGTGTCGCGCGAGCTCGCTCATCACGCGGGCTCCGCGACCGCGTCGTCGCGATGCAGATACGCGATCAGCCGCTCGCGCCAGCCGATGAATTCCGGCGACGACTTCACCGCGCGCGCATCGCGCGATTCGACGTAACGCCGAGCGAACGGCAGCGCGAAGGTTTCTGCGATGCGGCCGGGGCCTGGCGTCATCACGACGAGACGCGTCGCGAGAAACAACGCCTCCTCCACGTCGTGCGTGATGAAGAACACCGTCTTGCCGGTGCGCGCCCACACGTCGAGCACGAGCGCCTGCATCGTGCCGCGCGTCATCGCATCGAGCGCGCCCATCGGCTCGTCCATCAGCAGCACGCGCGGGTCGCTCGCGAGCGCACGCGCGATGCCGACGCGCTGCTGCATCCCGCCCGACAGTTCGTACACGCGCGCATGCGCATGACGCTCGAGGCCGACGAGCGCGAGCATCTCGCGCGCCCGCGCTTCGCGCTCGGCCTTCGGCACGCGCGCGAAGCGCAGCCCGAGCGCGACGTTGTCGAGCACGTCGAGCCACGGCAGCAGCGCGTACTTCTGGAACACGACGCCGCGATCGGCGCCGGGGCCCGTGACCGGCACGCCGTCGACGCGCACGTCGCCCGTCGTCGGCGCGACGAAGCCGGCCATGCAGTTGAGCAGCGTCGTCTTTCCGCACCCGGATGCACCGAGCGCGACGACGAATTCACCGGCATCGATGCGCAGGTCGACGCGCGCGAGCGCCTGCGTCGTCGGCCTGCCGCGCTCGCCCGGGTAGGCGACCGATACCTGACGGACTTCCAGCGTGCTCATGATCGAAGGGCTCCGCGACGAGTGGGCTGAACGGCCGCGCTCAGCGCGCGGCCTTCTGCACGAACTGCGGATCGACGCCGACCGAATAGTCGGCGAGCACCGTCTGGATCGTGCCTTGCGATTTGAGGAACGTGGCCGTGGCCGCGAGCGACTTCGCGGCGCCCGATTGCGCGCCGCCGCCGAGCCACGTCGGCGAAGCCTGCTCGGCCGCCGTCGGGAACGCGTAGAGCGCGAGGCTGGCCGGCACGTCCTGCGCGTTCGCGCCGGACACCTTCGCGACCGCCGCGACCTGCGGCGAGCCGACCTTCCACGCCGCCGCATGCGCGCGGTAGTCGGCGTCCGCCGCCGCGAGCACCTTCACGAAACGCGTGACGAATTCGGGGTTCTCGCGCGCGAACTTGCGGCTCACGACGAAGCCGTCGAAGGTCGCCTTGCCACTTTCTTTCGCAACCTGGCCGGACGTCGTCAGCACGGTGCCCGACTGCTTGACCTTCGCGAGCACCGGATCCCAGATGTAGGTCGCGTCGATGTCGCCGCGCGTCCATGCGGCCGCGACTTCGGGCGGACGCAGGTTGACGATCTTCACGTCGTTCGGATTGACGCCCGCGGCCTGCAGCGCGACGAGCGTATGGAAATGCGACGTCGACACGAACGGCACGCCGATCTTCTTGCCCTTCAACGCCGCGATGCTCGTGACGCCCGAGCCGTTGCGCGCGACGAGCGCCTCGGCGTCGTTGATGTTGTCGAGCACCCAGAACAGCGAGATGTCGAGCCCCTGCGACAGGCCGGCCGCGATCGGGCTCGACCCGGCTTCCCCGAGCTGCACGGAGCCCGACGCGAGCGCGCGGATCACGTCGGCGCCGCTGTCGAGCTTGCGGAACGTGACCTTGTAGCCGGTCGCCTTTTCGACTTCACCGCTCGCCTGCGCGTAGCGCCACGGCACGACCATGTCCTGGTACGCGATCACGACCTCGCGCGATTCGGCGTGCGCCGCGCCGAGCGCGGCAAAGGCGGTCAGCGCGACGACGGCGCGGCGGACGAAGCTGAAACGGGACATGCGGCTCTCCTTCGGAATGCGGGCATTGCTGCGGGAGAGCCGACTTTACGGGCTTTGCGCGCGGCGGGAGCGAACTTATCCTGCGAAGCTATCGATGCCGTTTCAGCTTTGCTTTTCATGCTCGACCGGATTGCGCGTCCGGTCGGGTAACGATTGCCGTGCGCAGGCACGGATAACCGCCGCGCCAACGAAAAAGCCCGCATCGCTGCGGGCTTTGTGAATTGCGGGACTTCTGCCGATGGACGCGAACGCGGCGCTCAGACCACCCCCGCCCCATGCGCCTGCAGATCGGCGTGATAGCTCGAGCGCACCATCGCACCGACGGCCGCGTGCGTGAAGCCCATCTTGTACGCCTCTTCCTCGTACATCTTGAACGTATCGGGATGCACGTAAGCCCGCACCGGCAGGTGGTGCTCGGACGGCTGCAGGTACTGGCCGATTGTCAGCATGTCGACGTCGTGCGCGCGCAGGTCGCGCATCACCTGCAGGATTTCCTCTTCGGTCTCGCCGAGGCCGACCATCAGGCCCGACTTCGTCGCGACGTCCGGATGCAGCGCCTTGAAGTCCTTCAGCAGTTTCAGCGAGTGCGCGTAGTCCGAACCCGGGCGCGCTTCCTTGTACAGGCGCGGCACCGTTTCGAGGTTGTGATTCATCACGTCGGGCGGCGCGGCGTTCAGGATCGAGATCGCGCGGTCGAGACGGCCGCGGAAATCCGGCGTCAGGATCTCGATGCGCGTGTCGGGCGACTGCTCGCGCACTTCGCGAATGCATTCGACGAAGTGGGCGGCGCCGCCGTCGCGCAGGTCGTCGCGGTCGACGCTCGTGATCACCACGTACTTGAGCTTCAACGCGGCGATCGTGCGCGCGAGGTTCTTCGGTTCGTCCGCGTCGAGCGGATCGGGACGGCCGTGGCCGACGTCGCAGAACGGGCAGCGGCGCGTGCACTTGTCGCCCATGATCATGAACGTCGCGGTGCCCTTGCCGAAGCATTCGCCGATGTTCGGGCAGCTCGCTTCCTCGCACACGGTGTGCAGGTTGTGCTCGCGCAGGATCGTCTTGATCTCGTTGAAGCGCGAGCTGCCGGTGGCCGCCTTCACGCGGATCCACTCGGGCTTCTTCAGCTTCTCGATCGGAATGACCTTGATCGGAATGCGCGCCGTCTTCGCCTGCGCCTTCTGCTTGGCGGTCGGATCGTAGGCCGGGGTCGCGGCCGAATCGGCCGGTGCGGGAGAAGCGGTAACGTCAGTCATTCGATTGTTCCAGTGCGTGCGGCTTGTCGGCGGCCGCGGGTGCGCCGTCGAGGTTGGCGATCAGACGCCCCACCAGCGTGTGGGCGACGTCGTTCCAGTCGGCGGCAACCTCGAGGCTCGCCATGTCGACGGTTTCCAGTCCGGCATAGCCGCACGGATTGATCGCAAGAAACGGGCGCAGATCCATCTTCACGTTCAGGCTCAGCCCGTGATAGCTGCAGCCGTTGCGGATCTTCAGGCCGAGCGCGGCGATTTTCGCGCCCTCGTGCACGCCGGATGCCACGTAGATCCCCGGCGCGCCCGCCTTGCGGACCGAAGCGAGATTATACGCCGCGAGGGTTTCGATCACGGCCTCCTCGATCTTCGTCACGAGCGTGCGCACCATCAGCTTGCGCCGGCGCAAGTCCAGCAGCAGGTAGACGACGATCTGGCCGGGGCCGTGGTAGGTGATTTGCCCGCCGCGGTCGACCTTCACGAGCGGCACGCCGCTGTCGGCCACCAGCAGGTGCGCGGGGTCGCCGGCCTGGCCGAGCGTGTAGACGGGCGGATGCTCGACCACCCAGATCTCGTCGCCGGTGTCGGCCGTGCGCGTGTCGGTGAACGCGCGCATCGCGTCGAAGCTCGCTTCGTACGCCTCGCGGCCCCGCCACCGCACGGTGACCGGCTGATCCGGGGCTCCGGCGGGCGATGCGGAAACGGCGACAGGCGTGGACACGATGGAAACCGGCGAAACGGACATGGGCGGTAGTTTACCGAAAACCCGTGGGTCTCGCCGGCCTGGGCAGGGGGACGGATCGCCGGTATCCGTCGGATGAAACGAGGGTCAAACGGTGCGCCAGCCGTCGTGGAACAGCGCGCTCACGCGTTCGCGCAGCCGGGTCAGCCCGCCGAGCGCGACCTCCCGCGGCGGCCGCGACACCGAGAACGCGACACACGCGCCCTCGCGGCCTTCCGCGCTGAGCCACAGCCGTTCGCCGCGGCGCAGCTTCAGCGTCTCGCCGTCGGCCAGGAAGTAGTCGTCGACGTCGTTGCTGCGCGTCGCCCAGACCGGCCCGCACTGGACGGTCAGCCGCGTGCTGCGCTGCACCTTCATCGGCACGGTTTCGCCCGGGGGAATTTCGAACGTGATGCTTGAAGAGATTTCTTGCATGATCGACTCCGCCAATAAGTGCTTCGATGGCTACAATCGTAGTCATTCAAAGGCGTCCGACCAAACGACCAATTTTCACGACGATGTGAGGAAAATTAGCAAATGGACCTCCGCCAGCTCCCGGCGCTGAACGCGATTCGCGCGTTCGAGGCCGCCGCCCGCCACGAGAACTTCTCGCGCGCCGCCGACGAGCTGTTCGTCACGCACGGTGCGGTCAGCCACCAGGTGCGCGCGCTCGAGGAGGAGCTCGGCGTGCAGCTCTTCACCCGCAACGGCAAGCGGCTGTGCCTGACCGACGCCGGCATGCGCTATGCGCAGCAGATCCGCACCGCGCTGATGGTGATCGCCGACGCGACGCGCGACGTGCGCGCGAGCGACCGCGACCGGCGGCTGGTGGTGTCGATGCTGTCGTCGTTCGCCGCGCGCTTCATCACGCCGCGCATCGGCACGTTCATCGAACGGCATCCGGAAATCGACGTCGAGCTGCAGTCGACCAACTCGCTCACCGATTTCGCGCGCGACGACGTCGATCTCGCGATCCGCTTCGGCTTCGGCAGCTATCCGGGGCTCCATGTGGAGCCGCTGTTCGAGGAGGTGTTCTTTCCGGCGTGCGCGCCGACGCTGAACGGCGGCAAGCTGCCGCAAACGCCGGCCGATCTCGTGCACTACCCGCTGCTGCGCTCGGACGACGAACTGTGGCGGCCGTGGTTCGACGCGGCCGGGCTCGATACGTTGACCGAGCCGAAACGCGGGATCCTGTACCAGGATTCGTCGAACTTGCTGCTGGCCGCGATCGAGGGCCAGGGCATCGCGCTGGTGCGCCGCTCGCTCGCGGTGCACGACCTGCTCGACGGGCGCATCGTGCGCCTGTTCGACATCGACGGGCCGAGCCCGTGGCACTATTTTTTCGTGTGTCCGCCGCCGCTGCTGAACACGCCGCGCGTGCAGGCGTTCCGGACCTGGCTGTTCGAGGAAGTGGCCGAATTCAAGCGGCTGTGCGACGAGCTGGACGCGCGGCGCGCGGCGGGGAAATGCCCCGCCGAGTGCGCGCTGGAGGGAGGATGGAAAGGGATCAGCGGCCGTTTGCGCTGATCCCGCACGCCGGAACGGACGCTTAAAGGACGACCTTGACCATCGGATGGCCGGTCAGCGCGCGGTAGATGTTGTCGAGCTGTTCCTGGCTCGTCGCGCGCACGGTGATCGTGAGGCCCGTGTAATTGCCGCCGCTCGATGCGCGCTCCTCGATCTTCTCCACGTCGATCTCGTTGTCGTGAACGGCGACGACCTTGAAGATCGTGTCCTTGAACTCGGGGTGCGCCTTGCCCATGATCTTGATCGGGAAATCGCACGGAAACTCCAGCAGCGACTCCTTCCGGGTCTCGATCGCGCCGGTCACCTCGACGGTTTTGGTCGGTTCGCTCATCACTTTCTCCGGGTTAGGTCAAACTGTTCAAACTCGCGTGCCTTCGCACGCTGGTACGCGTCGTACAACGCCGCGAACACGGGCCCCGGCTTGCCGCCCTGCACGGGCAGATCGTCGAGCGACGTGACAGGCAGGATTTCCTTCGTGGCCGACGTGATCATGATTTCGTCCGCCGAGCGCAGTTCGACCTCGCTGATCTCGCGCGCGACGAACCGGATCCCGCATTCCTCGGCCAACTGCTCGACGAGCGCGTAGCGGATCCCTTCGAGGATCCTGTTGCTGCGCGGCGGCGCGAACAGTTCGCCGTTCTTCACGATCCACACGTTCGACGACGACCCTTCGGTCACGTTGTCGTCGCGCAGCTGGATCGTCTCGAACGCATCGCGTTCGGCCGCATGCTGCGCCATCAGCACGTTGCCGAGCAGCGAGATCGACTTGATGTCGCAATGCAGCCAGCGGCGATCCTCGGCCGTCACGCAGCGCACGCCCTTCGCGCGCTCCTCCGCCGACGGCAGCCGCAGCGGGCTCGTCATCGCGAACACGGTCGGCACCGCGTTCGCCGGGAACGCGTGGCCGCGCTTCGCGACGCCGCGCGTCACCTGCAGGTAGACGAGCGCGTTGCCGTCGCCGAGGCCTTCGGCGTTCGCCGCGACCAGCCGCTCGATCAGCGCGCGCCAGCCCGCCGCGTCGTGCGGGTTGTCGATGCCGATCTTCTTCAGGCTGCGCGCGAGCCGGTCCAGATGCTGCTCGATCCGGAACGGCACGTGCGCGCCGTCGTGCGCATAAACGGGGACGACTTCATACACGCCGTCGCCGAAGATGAATCCGCGGTCGAGCACCGGCACACGGGCTTCGGACAGCGGCACCAGTTCCTCCTGCGACGAGACGCTGAGGTAGACGATCGGTTCGAATTCGGCTTGGCTCATGGCTATGTCAGATGGGGATGAAGTCGTGAAAACAAAGGCCCGTCGCGCTTACTTCTTCTTGCTGAACATCAGCAGGATCGAGTCCCAGATACGACCGAAGATACCCGCTTCCGGCACGGCCTGCAGCGCGACGACCGGGAATTCGGACAGCGTCTTGCCGTCGGCGACGATCTTCACGGTGCCGACCTGCTGGCCTTGCGCGAGCGGCGCGATCAGCGGCGCGTTGACGTCCACTTCGGTCTTGACCTTGTCGCCGAGGCCGCGCGGCACGGTCGCCCACTGGTCGCTCTTCACGCCGACCTGCACGGTGTTGTCCTTGCCCTTGTAGATGCGCGGCGTCGAGATCGCCTGGCCGCCCTTGAACAGGCGCACCGAATCGAACGCGCTGTAGCCGTAGTTCAGCATCTTCATGCTGTCCTGCGTGCGATCGCTTTCCTTCTGCTCGCCCATCATCACCGACACGAGGCGGCGCTGGCCGTCGACGCCCGGAATCGCGCGCTTGGCCGATGCGATCAGGCAGTAGCCGGCCGCCTGCGTGTGGCCCGTCTTCAGGCCGTCGACCGTCGGGTCGAGCCACAGCAGCCGGTTGCGGTTGCCCTGGCGGATGTTGTTGTACTTGAATTCCTTCTCCGAGAAGATGCCGTAGTACTGCGGAAAATCGCGGATCAGGTGGGCGGACAGCTTCGCGAGGTCGCCGGCCGTCGTGTAGTGGTTCGGGTCGGGCATGCCGTTCACGTCGGCGAAGTGCGTGCCCTTCATGCCGAGGCGCTGCGCCTCGTCGTTCATCATCGTGACGAACTGCCCTTCGCTGCCGCCGACGAGTTCGGCCAGCGCGATCGCGGCATCGTTGCCCGACTGGATGATCATCCCGTACACGAGGTCGTGCACGGACACCGGCTTGTTCGCCTCGATGAACATGCGCGACTCGTCGCGGCCGACGCGGCGCACGGCCTCGCTCGGCGTGACGATCTGCTCCATCGAGATCTTCTTCTTGTCGAGCGCCTCGAACACGAGGTACGCCGTCATCAGCTTCGTCAGCGACGCCGGCTCGACGCGTTCGTCCGCGTTGCCCGATGCGAGCACCGTGTTGCTCGTCGCGTCGACGAGCACCCACGAGCGCGCGTTCACGCCCGGCGGCGGCACCGCGCCCGGCATGTAGGTCGCGGGCGCGCCGGTGAACTGCTCGGCGGCCGGCGCCGCATGCGCGGCCTTGGCCTTGGCGGCCGGCTTCGCCTCGGCGACGACGATCGTCGAGGCGAGCGCGACGGGCAGCATCACGCCGAGCGCGACGTTGCGCGCGGCGGTGCCGAAGGCGATGGAGGAAGCGAGGGACTTGAGGCCTTGGGAAGACAGACGCATGATCGATTCAGGCTGATGGCAGAAAGTGCGGTGCGAAACGCGCAGGGTTGAACGGCAAGGCGGCGGGCGTGTCGGGCGCTCGCCCGACACCGTCGGGCGACGCGAAACGCGCCGGTTGGACTCGTGCGGGCGCGTTCGGTTCGCGGCCGTCGCGAGCGGGCGGACAGGCGGCGAAACGAGCGCCGCATGGGCCCAGCCGGGCCGCGGGCAACGCGGAAGCGGCCATTATACGTGGCCGCGAACGGCGTTTTCGCGAACCGGGCGGCAGGCGCCCGGCTATCGGCTGCAAGAGCATGACACGGGAGTGCAGCGGGCAGGCATGCGCGAAGCCGCGCGAAAGGCGGGCGCAGGCGGCGTGCCACTCGCGTTGCGCGGCCCCAGAGCCGGCACCGCGCCGCGCAGTGTGGCGCGATGTCGCGCGAGGTTGCGCGCGGCAAGGAGTGCGCACCGACCGGATGCGCCGGTACGTGATACGGGCACCGGGCTCAGGCCGGCGCCCGCATGCGGGCTAGCGCCACGCGTCGACGATGATGCGCTTCAGCACGTGCAGCTTGCGATGAAGGAAATGCTCGGCGCCGGGAATCACGACGACCGGCAGCTCCTGCGGCCGCGCCCAGTCGTACACCGACGCGATCGGCACCGTGTCGTCGGTCTCGCCGTGGATCACGAGCGTGTTCTCGGGCACGTCGGCCACCTGCCAGCGGCTCGCGGCCGTGCCGACGAACACCATCCGCTCGATCGTCTCGCCCGCGTCGCGCAGGCGCTTCGCGACGTGCGACAGCACGAAGGTGCCGAACGAGAAACCCGCGAGCACGAGCGGCAGATCCGCATACGCGGGCTGCGCGCGCATGTGCGCGAGCACCGCGAGCAGGTCGTCGGCCTCGCCCGTGCCGTTGTCGTGCACGCCTTCGGTCGCGCCGACGCCGCGGAAGTTCGACCGGTAGACGACGTAGTTCAGCTGCACGAGCGTGCGCGCCAGTGTTTGCGCGACCTTGTTGTCCATCGTGCCGCCGAACAGCGGATGCGGATGCGCGACGAGCGCGATGCCGCGCGGCGCGGCGCCGCCCTCGCGCACGGCGTCGGGCAGGTCGACCGCGATTTCGATCTGGCCGACCGGGCCCGCGATCAGCGATTTCTGCGTATGAACGTTCATTGCGCCGGCCCGCTCAGATTTTCAGGCGGTCGACGACGTTGCCGTCGCGCAGGTGCGACTCGACGATCTCGTCGATGTCGGCCTGGTCGACGTACGTGTACCACGTGCCTTCCGGATACACGACCATCACCGGCCCTTCCTCGCAGCGGTCGAGGCAGCCGGCCTTGTTGATGCGGACCTTGCCGGGCCCCGCGAGACCGAGCTCCTTCACGCGCTTTTTCGCGTATTCCTGCATGGTCTGCGCATTGCATTGCGCGCAGCTCGGACGCTCGGCGCCCGGATCGCGCTGGTTCAGGCAGAAGAAGACGTGGTGCTGGTAGTAGGAATCCATGGTGATGACGAGCGGCCCGGCGCGAGGCCGTGCGCAAAGAGGGGCGATGAATTGCCGTTGCGCGACGCGGCAACGGAGGATGCGGACGATTATAGCGACCGGCGCACGCGGCTGCCCGCGGCGCGGCCGCCGCCGGCTGCCGCGTCAGCGGCGCAGCGCGGCCGGCAGCCACGCGTGCTCGACGCGCTGGCCGAGCCAGATCAGCGCCGCGTAGGGCCAGATCCACGCGAGCCAGCGCGCGAGGCTGTTGAAGTGCACGTAGCGGCCCTGCCGCCAGCCCGACAGCGTGAAGTCGAAGAACGGGTTGACCGGCAGCAGGTTCACGAGCGCGACGCCGGCCAAAAGCGCGAGCGCCGCGAGCATCGCGCGCCACGTTGCCGGCACGCGCAAGGCGACGAGCGCCGCCGCGAAACCGAGCTCGATGCCGAGCCGCGCGCCGGGCGTCGCCCACACGACGACGAGGCCGGTAGCCGACTGCATGAACGTCGCGGCCGCCTTCAGCACGAGCGTGGCGACCACCAGCGCGACCAGCAGCCGGATGCGCGGCGCGCGCGGGCGCATCGCGAGCGACGCGATCGCCAGCGCCGCGAACAGCATCAGCCCGCCGAGCACGGCTTCCCACGCGGAATCGGACAGCCAGCCGTCGACCCGCTCGGGCCATTCGCTGACGTGCCACGCGGCCGGCAGCCACGCGAGCAGCGCGTCCTGCATCGACGCGTCGGCGCGCTCCCACAACGCGGCCGGCCAGTCGCCGATGCCGAACAGGAACGGCGACGGAAACACGATCGCGAACGGCCACAGCGCGGCGAGCAGCAGCGGCGTCGAACCGTCGGCCTCGAGCCACGCGAAGCGCAGCCGGCGCAGCACGCCGCGGTCGAGCAGCGCGCCGGTGGCCGGCGCGGCGAGCGCCGCGCCCAGCAGCGCGCCGAGCGCGTTGGCGCCGAGATCGAGATTCGATGCGACGCGCGTCGGCAGGTAGGTCTGCAGCGCTTCCATCGCGCCCGACAGCAGCACGCCGAGCGCGCCCGCGATCAGCGTCGCGGCCACGCCCCGCCAGCGCGGGTGCAGCGCCAGCACGCCGAGCGCGCCGAACGGCAGATAGCCGAGCACGTTCGTGACCACGTCGAACGCCGTCACGTAGCGCTGCATCGGCGCGAGCAGGTAATCGAACGGACCGATGCCGAGCGACACCCAGCCATCGAACGGATACAGCGACGCATAGACGATCAGCGCCGCGTAAGCGGCAAACGCCTGCCGCGCGAGCGGCGACGCGCGATGCGTGCCCGGCACGTTCATCGCGGATGCAATCGCGGATGCAATCGCGGCTGCGCGTCGGGCGTCACGGCGTGCCCGCGTACGCCTGCACGCCGACCCACGCGGCGATCTGCGACACGAGTTCGTCGCTGGCCGCGGCGAGCGCACGCGCGCCGCCGGCCGCGTCGGGCGTGCTCGACGGCGCGCGCGCGACGAACGTGCGCTGGCCGAGCACCTTGCCGTCGAGCGTCAGCGTCGCGCGCGCGGTCACCGCGCCGTGGCTTTGCGACTGCCCGTCGAAGACCTGCTCGAATTCGCTCAGGTCGACCTTGAGGGTCGGCGCGCGCACGCCGTCGACGCCTTCGAGCACCGTGCCGCGCGACGACAGCGCGCCGCGCAGGCGCTGCGTGAGCAGTTGCGCGGGCGGCGCGGTCCAGCGGCTGTCGCGATAGACGGCCACGTGCTGCGCATCGGCATAGGCGAGGCGGTACGCGAACTTGTCGGAATCGAGCGCGTCGGGCGCGGCGACGTCGAGCACCTTCAGCGCGGGGCCCGAACCGGTGGTCGCCACCGACGACGCAGGCCCCAGGTCGTAGCGGATGTTCGACAGCACCGCGCTGTTGCCGGCGCAGCCGGCTGCCGCCGCGAGCGTCAGTACGGCAAGCGCGGCCGCTGCCGGGCGCAGCGCGCGGTCAAGGATTCGTGGCATGGCGTATTCCTGCGTAAGGTTTCCGGTTTCGATGGGCGTCAGTGCCCGGCCGTCGCACCCGGCCAGACGAAGCCCGCTTCGCCCGGCCCGGGCGCCGCGCCGGGCGATCCGAACAACAGACTGCGCGGGTTGCGGCCGAGTTCACCGGCGACGTCCTTCAATTGCCGCGACGCGTCGCCGACGCTGTCGGCCAGCGCATTGAAGCGCGGCAGCGTGTCGTACTGCACGCGCGCGTTGAGGCCGTTCAGCGCGACGCCGACCTGCTCGGCGGCCGTGCCGGCCTTGTTCAGGTTCGACACGAGCGGCCCGTTCGGCTGCAGCAGCGTGTTCGCCGACGCCATCGCGCGGTTCACCTCGTGCATCGTCTCCGGCAGCGCGGTGACGGCCGGGCCGAGCTGCTTCGTCAGCGTCGCGGCGCCGTCGGCCGCGTGCTGCAGGCTTTCGGCGGTCGCACGCAGCTGCTCGCGCATCTCGGGCGACATCAGCGCGTTCGCGCTCTTCGCGGCCAGTTCGAGCTGCCGCAGCAGCACGTCGCCGCGTTCCTGGATCTGGTCGAACAGGCTCGGCCGCATCGGGATCTGCGCGATGGCCTTCGGCGACGACGGCAGCGGCGACAGATCGCGCCCCGTATCCTCCAACTGCACGAACGCGATGCCGGTCACGCCCTGGAAGCCGAGGCTGCCGTAGGTCGACTGCGTGATCGGCGCGTCGTGATCGACGAGGATGCGGATCCGGATCTGGCCCGGATGCGTGCGATCGAAGCCGATCGACTGCACCTTGCCGACGTCGAGGCCGCGAAAGCGCACGGCCGCGTCCGGAAAGAGCCCCGTCACGTTGGTGCGCGCGAGCAGGTCGTACGGCACGCGCACGGTGCGGTCGACGTTGAACCAGAACACGGTGCCCGCGATCGCGAGCGTCAGCGCGATCGTGAACAGGCCGGCCCAGAACGCATGTGATTTGTTTTCCATTCGCGGGTTCCTTGCTTCTACAGCTCGACGCTCGACAGCGCCGGTTCGAGGGCCGCCTTCGGCAGCTTCGCGCGCCGCTCGGGCGGCAGCGCCTGCAATGCGCGGCGCCCGCGCAGCCCCAGGAAATACTCGTGGATGAACGGATGATCGACGTTCGCGGCCTCCTCGACGGGCGCCGCGACCAGCACCTTGCGGTCGGCCAGCACCGCGACGCGCGTCGACAGCGCGACCATCGTGTCGAGGTCGTGCGTCACCATCACGACGGTCAGCCCGAGCGTGCGGTGCAGCGTCGCGATCAGCTCGACGAATTCGTCCGACGCCTGCGGATCGAGGCCCGCCGTCGGCTCGTCGAGGAACAGCAGCTCGGGTTCCAGCGCGATCGCGCGCGCGATGCCGACGCGCTTCACCATCCCGCCCGACAGCGCGGCCGGCATCTTCGACGCGTGCTTGCACGGCAGCCCGACCATCTCGAGCTTCAGCATCACGATGTCGTGCAGCAGGTCCGGCGGCACGCGGCCGAGCTCGCGCAGCGGCTGCGCGACGTTGTCGAACACCGTCATCGACGAGAACAGCGCGCCCTGCTGGAACAGCATCCCCGAGCGCGTGCGCATCATCCGCGCGCTTGCGTCGTCGATCGTCGCCGTATCCTCGCCGAACACCTTGATCGTGCCCGACGTCGGCCGTTCGAGGCCGAGGATCTGCCGCACGAGCGTCGTCTTGCCGGAGCCCGACCCGCCGACGATCGACACGATCTCGCCGCGCCGCACGTCGAAGTCGAGCTTCTGGTGAATGATGTTGCGCCCGTAGCGCTTGGTCAGGTTGCGCACCTCGATCACGAGATCGCCGGCATCGACGGCCGCGCCCGGCCGGGGGCCGACCGACCCGGCGCCGATGGCCGCGGCATGCGCGGTCGTTTCGTTCGATGCGTTCATCCGAGCCCCACGTTCTGGAACAGGATCGCGAACACCGCGTCGGCGAGGATCACGACCGTGATCGACGACACGACCGACGTGGTCGTGCCTTCGCCGAGGCTCTGCGAGTTCGCCTTGATCCGGAAGCCGAAATGGCACGCGACCAGCGCGATCAGCATGCCGAACACGACGCCCTTGCCGACGCCGATGTACAGGTTCGCGATCGGCACGACGCCCGGCAGCGAACGCACGAAATAGTTGATGTCGATGCCGAGCACGATCTTCGCGGCGAGCGCTCCGCCCGTCAGCGCGATGATGTTGGTCCACATCACGAGCAGCGGCATCGCGACGCCGAGCGCGAGCACGCGCGGCAGGATCAGCCGCAGCCCGTGCGGGATGCCCATCACGCGCATCGCGTCGAGCTCTTCCGTCACGCGCATCACGCCGATCTGCGCGGTGATCGCCGAGCCCGACCGGCCCGCGACGAGGATCGCCGACAGCACGGGGCCGAGTTCTCGGATCACCGACAGCCCGAGAATGTTCACGATGTAGCGGTTCGCACCGAACATCTGCAGCTGCTGCGCCGACAGGTAGCTGAGCACGATGCCGATCAGGAACGCGACGAGCGCGGTGATCGGCAGCGCCTGCGCGCCGGCGCTGTAGATGTTCGCCGAGGTTTCCTTCCACGGCATCGTCTTCGGGCGGCGCAGCACCGACAGCGCGTCGAGGATCACGAGGCCGAACATCGCGATGCCGCCCTGCAGGTGTTCGCCGAACGCGAAGATCGCCTGGCCGAGCCGCGTGACGGGATCGACGCGCACCACGCGCTCGGGCGCCTCGCGCGCGCTGTCGAGCCGCTCGATGCGCTCGAAGATCGTGCGCTGCGTGGCGCTCAGCGCGACGCCCGCCGGCAGCTTGCGGCCCCACACGCGCCACAGCGCCTGACCGCCGACGTGGTCGAGCCGCTCGATGCCGGACAGATCCCATTCGATGACGCGCCCGGCGGCGATGCTCGCGATGCGGCGCGCCACGGCGCCGCGGTTGCGCGCGAGCGAGAGCGCGGTCCACTGGCCGGTCAGGCGCACCGTCTGGCCCTGGCCGCCGGCGTCGACCGACAGGCCGGGAGGGGTCTCGAAGTCCAAGGGCAGGTTGTTTGCAAAAGGATGACAGCGGCCATTGTAGCGAACCGCCCGGCGCCGCGACGTGAGGATGTGGGCGGGGCACCGGGCTCGGGGCGCGGCCGGGGCGCCGGGCCGGAGCCGGGGCGGCTGGGCCGTGCCCCGACGCCGCCGAGCGTCGCGGGGCCTGTTCATGCCAATAACGGGCCTGGGCCCGTGGCCGGTATCGCGACCTTTCATTGTTCCGTCACGTTTCCTTTCGATACTCTCACGCGCCGCACGTCAGGCCGTCGGCGCGCCGCGCCGCCATTCGTGCGTACCTCGCGTTTGATAAAACAGAACACCGAACAGGACATCCGATGCGTCTCCCCCCGCTTTCCCGCCGCCACGCGCCGGCCGCCGCCGCGCTCGCCAGCCTCGCCTTCGCCCTCGCAGGCTGCGGCGGCGACGACGTCACCGCCACGCCGCCGTCGCGGCCCGAGGCCCAGGCGCCCGCCGGCACGACGGCCACGCTCGCGCTGCTCGAGACGACCGACCTGCACACCAACGTGCTGTCGTACGACTATTTCAAGCTCGCCGCCGACAATTCGCTCGGCTTCGAACGCGTGGCGACGCTGATCGCGCAGGCGCGCAAGCAGTACCCGAACACGCTGCTGCTCGACAACGGCGACACGATCCAGGGCACCGCGCTGTCGGACTACCAGGCGCTCGTGAAGCCGGTCGGCTGCGACCAGACGCTCGCGATCTACAAGGTGATGAACGCCGCGAAATTCGACGGCGGCGGGATCGGCAACCACGAGTTCAACTACGGGCTGCCGTACCTGTCGCAGGTGACCGGCAACACGTTCGAGGTCGACGGCCTGCCGGCGCCGGCCCAGCAGAAGAAGTGCGCGGGCCCGAATTTCCCGCAGGTGCTCGCGAACGTGATCAGCGCGAAGACCAACGCGCCGCTGTTCGCGCCGTACACGATCCTGACGCGCACGGTGACGGCCACGACGCCGGACGGCAAGACGGTCAGCGCGCCCGTGAAGATCGGCATCATCGGCTTCACGCCGCCCGCGATCATGAACTGGGACAAGCGCTGGCTCGACGGCAAGGTCTACACGACCGGGCTGAAGGAAGCGGCCGAGAAGTACATTCCGGAAATGCGCGCGAAGGGCGCCGATCTCGTCGTCGCGATCTCGCACGGCGGCCTCGACAATTCCGCGTACTCGCCGACGATGGAAAACGGCAGCTGGTGGCTGTCGAAGGTGCCCGGCATCGACGCGATGCTGATCGGCCACTCGCACCAGGTGTTCCCGGACGCGAACAGCACCGTGGCGCAGTTCAACCTGCCGGGCGTCGACAAGGTCAAGGGCACCGTCAACGGCGTGCCGACCGTGATGGCCAACTACTGGGGCAAGCACCTCGGCGTGATCAAGCTCGGCCTGAAGTTCGACGGCAAGACGTGGGCCGTCGACAAATCGCAGACGACCGTCGAGGCGCGGCCGATCCAGAACGCCGACAAGAGCTACGTCGCGGCCGACCCGTCGGTCTCCGCCGCGATCGCGGCCGAGCACCAGGCGACGATCGACTACGTGAAGACGCCGATCGGCTCGACCGACTACCGGATGAACACGTACTTCGCGGACGTCGGCGATCCGGGCGCGATCCAGATCGTCAACGAGGCGCAGGCCGACTACGTGAAGACGTACGTGCAGGCGAACCTGCCGCAGTACGCGTCGCTGCCGGTGCTGTCGGTCAGCGCGCCGTTCAAGAGCGGCTTCGGCGGCGGCACCGACTACACCGACGTCGCGCCGGGCGCGCTCGCAATCAACAACGCGGCCGACCTGTACCTGTATCCGAACACCGTGTACGCGGTGAAGGTGAGCGGCGCCGACGTGAAGAACTGGCTCGAGACGGCCGCGAAGCGCTTCAACCGGATCGACCCGACGCAGGCGACCGTGCAGCCGCTCGTCAGCACCTTCCCCGGCTACAACTTCGACATGTTCACGTCGGCCGATCTCGCGTATGAAGTCGACGTCACGCAGCCGGTCGGCAGCCGGATCAGGAACCTGACGTACAAGGGCGCGGCGATCGACCCGAACGCGCAGTTCATCGTCGCGACCAACAACTACCGCGCGAGCGGCGGCGGCAACTTCCCGGGCCTCGACGGCAGCAAGACGATCTTCGCGTCGCCCGACGCGAACCGCGACGTGCTGATCGCGTTCATCAAGAAGCGCGGCGCGATCACGCGCGCGGCCGACGGCGCGCAGCGCAGCTGGCGCTTCACGAAGCTCGCGAGCTCGGTCGCGCACGTGCGGTTCGCGTCCGCGCCGAACCGCCTCGGCGACGCGGCGGCGGCCGGCCTGACCGGCATCACGCAGGTCGCGGCCGACGACGGCTCGGGCAAGAACCTCGCGACCTACGAAATCGACCTCACGCAATGAGACACGCGATGCAACCGATCCGGACGATGCGGCCCGCCGAAACCGGCCTCGCCGCCGCCGCGCGGCGCGTGCTGCGCGCGAAACTCCCGCCGGCCGCGCTGCTCGCGGCGGCGGCCGTGACCGTCGCGGCCGTCGTCGCGGCCGCCGGCCTGCGCGGCGCCGGCCCCGCGCCGAGCGCCGCGCAGCTCGACGAATGGCAGGCGATGGTCACGCAGGCGACCGAGCCGCATGCGCTGGCCCAATTGCGCACGCTCGCGCGCCGCGGCTCGGGCGCCGCGCAGGCGGCGCTCGGCATCGCGCTCGTCGATGCGCACGAACCGGGGTTGCGCGACGAGGGGCGCGGCTGGCTGGAAACGGCCGCGGCGGCAGACGGCCGGGCCGACGCGCCGGCTGCGCGGCGCGCGCGGCTCGCGCTCGGCAAGGCATTGCTGCTCGGCAGCGGCGACTTCCCGAAAGACTATGCACGCGCCCGCGCGCTGCTCGGCGCGGCGGCCGAACAGGGCGACCCGGCCGCCGCGTATTACCTCGGGCTGATCTACCGCAGCGGCTACGGCATCGCGGCCGACCCGGCGCAGGCCGCGCACTGGTTCGACGTCGCGTCGCGCGCGGACATTCCGGCTGCCGACTTCATGCTCGCGAACGCGTACCGCGACGGCAGCGGCGTGCCGCGCGACGACGCGCGCGCACTCGCGCTGTATCGCCGGGCCGCCGAGCACGAGCTACCGGAAGCCGTGCAGACGCTCGCGATGGCCTATCGCAACGGCGAACTCGGGCTTCGGCCCGACGCGGACGAATTCCACGCGCAGTGGATCGAGACCGCGCATGCGCTGAAGCATCCGGTCGTCGCGCCGTGACGCGATAGTCCTTCGGCTCGCGCTTGCCGTGGCGCGAGTCCTCCGCATGATCTAACGCCCCGCTCATCGATCGCCGTCACGCGGAATCGGTTGCGGGGCCCGGGCGAGCGCACCTCAATCCCGTTCCCGCATTTTTCCTTCCCGGTTTCTCCCCCAGACGCAACCACACCAGCCGCCGATTACCGAGACCACAGCCACGGATACCAACCAGCCGAAAAAAAACAGGTTGGCGACTCTCGGGTGCGTATCGAACAGACTGCCCCTTCCGTGAAGAATCAAAACGCCGAACAAATACAACCCACCCCAACAAACGAGTGTGGTCACGGCCGAGCCGGCAATTGCACCGATGGTAAATCCCAATAGTTTCATTTGATCGGAAAAAACAGGATTCTTTTCGAAACACGAAAATCGGACCAAAATCCAGGAATCACGATATTCCAGCGGATTCGAATTCCAGTACCGAATCCCGTGAGTTTTTCGCCATTCCATAGATCAATGTGCCCACCGCTTGCATTTGCATCTGCCTCGCCCTCGCGAGTCCAGTAGCCGTCAAACATGATGATGCCTGTTCGTCCTTCGACCCTATCCCTCCAATTGGTGCCGGTGACGTTTTCCGCCTTCCCCAGCCCTGCAAATGGTTGCAGCCTCAACCACTCGCCGAGCTCGTTGGCGCGCGTGGCAGTTGCTCGCCCGTTCAACAGGATACGCCCGATGCTCGACTGACCGCCAAGCGGCTTGACCAGTTTCGACGAAAAGGACTTCATTTCTATGCCGACCCGGTGAAGCGCGACGCTCAACCGAATGGCGCATTGATTGGTATAAGCGGGATTCTTATAAGGATTGCCCGACGGATACGCGGCCCACAGTTCCTTGAATGTTACTGCCCTGAGTTGCACACCCTTGATCGAATCAGGCGTCGTGTTCGTTGTTACGGTTGTCGGTCTGTTTGGCATGGCGGCCAGTCCTCGTGGGCAAGCGCATCCTCACCCCAATATACTTGGTAACTTCCGGAGATCTCGGTATGAATGCGCGGCAACCGACCGTTGGTATCGACGCGGCCCGCGATCGTCCGCCCATCGGCCATTTCTATCAAATACGGATAATTCTGAGATAGCGTAGTGCCGATGCAGGCGCGCACCTGTTCGTCATAGATGGGAGCAGTGCGAGATCGTGGTGCGGTATCTTCTTTTTCGTCGATCTCTCCCATTCGCAGTTTCTTCTCGGCGCCGGCTGCATCTCGTGACGTCAGAATCATCTTCATGCCACGCTCGGCATAGAAGACGGGGGGCGGACTACATCCGCATACGTTGACATCGCCACTCAATGCCCACTGCCGACCATTGGGCCCCGTACCCGGCAAACGCGGACCTTCCGGCGCGATGAACCCTTCCTGTTTGCAAGCCGCGCAGTAGGTTTTCATGTAAAGCGTGGCGATCTGTACACGTGGGGGTGGACTGGAACACGTGACGAACTCCAGCCCTTCCGTAATCACGGCGTTACCGCCCCGGTCGCCTTTGGCAAGGAAATAGCGAATCATGCCGGCCAGCCACGGAACGTCCGGCCCGAACGCTTCTCGTCCGTAGCGGAATGAACCGCTGCCGACGCGATGACTGCCTTCTTGCCGTCCAGGACAAGCCGACCACTCTGCGCAGCAAGCCGGCAAATAACCATGAAAGAAAATGCTGGTGACGCTTGCCCGTTGCTCATCTGGATTCCTCGTCGTCAATGGCTGGAATCCAAAATGCCCAATCCGCACGAGGCAATCAATCAGACGTATTCGAAATCGCAATCAATTAATATGGGTCGACTATATGTTTTCATCACGAACAAGAGCCGGGCGACTTCACCTATCGTGACGATGCCCTTCCGCTTGAGAACGCGATACCTTCGCCTGGCGGCGACGCAATTCGAGCGGACCTGTCGCGACGATCCGGACAAGCGCCTCGACACACGCCTGCCCACTTGCCAACTCCCACCGCCCCCCTGTCGCTACAATAGGCGCCATGAACGCCCCCACCTCCTCCGACACGCCCGAATCCGGCGACGCGCACATCGCGCGCAACCGGCTCGAGGCGCACCTGGATGCCGCGCCGCGCGCGTGGCCGCTCGACATCGTCGCCGCCACCGGCTCAACCAACGCCGACGTCGCGGCCCGGCTCAAGGCGCTGCCGCGCGGCCCGAACGCGTTGCCCGCGCCGCTCGTGCGCGTCGCGTTCGAGCAGACGGCCGGCCGCGGCCGGCAGGGCCGCCCGTGGTTCGCGCAGCCCGGCAATGCGCTGCTGTGCTCGGTCGGCTGCATCGTGCCGCGCGCCGTCGATGCGCTCGGCGGCCTCAGCATCGCGATCGGCGTCGCGCTCGCCGAAGGGCTGGCCACGCTGCCGCTCGACGCCCGCATGCGCGTCGCGCTCAAATGGCCGAACGACCTGCTGCTGACGGCCGCCGACGACGGCGCGCCGCGCATCGTCGGCAAGCTCGCCGGGATCCTGATCGAAACCGTCTGGACCACCGCCGACGCCACCGCCGTCGTGATCGGCTTCGGCATCAACGTGCGCGGCGCGCAAGCCGTGGCCGCGCAGGTCGACGCGCTGCGCGCGCGCGAAGCGACGCTCGCAAGCGGGCTGCCGCCCGCCGCGCTGTCGATCGCGTGCGCGTCGGCGAACCTCACCGATACGCTCGCCGCGTCGCTGAACGCGCTCACGCCCGCGCTCGCGCAATTCGGCGCCGACGGCCTCGCGCCGTTCCTGCCGCGCTGGCACGCGCTGCACGCATACGCGGGCCGCGAAGTCGTGCTGCTCGAACAGGGCGTCGAACGCGCACGCGGCATCGCGACGGGCATCGACGCGACCGGCCAGTTGCTGCTGGACACGCCGAACGGCGTGCAGACGATCGCGGCCGGCGACGTGTCGCTGCGCGAAGCGCAATGAGCGAACCGTACCTGCTGATCGACGCCGGCAACAGCCGGATCAAATGGGCGCTCGCCGACACGCGGCGCACGCTCGTCGACACGGGCGCGTTCGGCCACACGCGCGACGGCGGCGCCGATCCCGACTGGTCGCGCGTGCCGAGACCGCGCGGCGCCTGGATCTCGAACGTCGCGGGCGCCGACGTGGCCGCACGGATCGACGCGCTGCTCGACGCACGCTGGCCGGGCCTGCCGCGCACGACGATCCGCTCGCGGCCCGCGCAATGCGGCGTGACGAACGGCTATACGACGCCCGAACAGCTCGGCAGCGACCGCTGGGCCGGCCTGATCGGCGCGCACGCGGCGTTTCCGGGCGAGCATCTGCTGATCGCGACGTTCGGCACCGCGACGACGCTCGAGGCACTGCGCGCGGACGGCCGGTTCACCGGCGGGCTGATCGCGCCGGGCTGGGCGCTGATGATGCGCGCGCTCGGCACGCACACCGCGCAGTTGCCGACGCTGACCACCGATATCGCAAGCGGGCTGCTCGCGGGCGCGCAGGCCGAGCCGTTCCAGGTCGATACGCCGCGCTCGCTGTCGGCCGGCTGCCTGTACGCGCAGGCCGGCCTCATCGAACGCGCATGGCGCGATCTCGCCGATGCCTGGCAGGCGCCCGTGCGGCTCGTGCTGGCAGGCGGTGCGGCAGACGACGTCGCACGTGCATTGACGGTCGCGCATACGCGGCATGACGCGCTGATCCTGTCCGGGCTCGCGCTGATCGCAGCCGATGCGGGCGACCCGGCAACGGCGCCGGATTGACGCGCGCGTGCCGGCGCGCGGCGGCGCGGGCCGATGCAAGCCCAGGCGGGCCCGCGTCACGCCGACGATGCAATACGCGCGACGCCGCGCCTGCGGCCCGCACGAACGGTCAGGTCAACGGAAGCCATGAAAAAAGCCGGCCCTTCGGCCGGCTCGACTGAACGACGTGAACCACGTCAATGACGACAAGGAGTTTCGACGATGCTGCGCTGGCTGATCGCTGTTCTCTTTCTCGCCAACATGCTCGCGTTCGTGGTGGCGCGCGGCGTGTTCGGGCCGCTGCCGGCGGCCGGCCCGCGCGAACCCGGCGTGCTGTCGCGGCAGGTGCGGCCCGACGCATTGCGCGTGACACCGCTCATGCGCGCGACCGACCAGCCCGTGGTCGGCGGCCCGATCGCGGCGCCGGCCGTCACGACCGCGCCGCTCGCGGCATCGGCCCCGTGACGGCCCCGCGCCGCGCTCAGGACTGTTGCGCGCGCACCTTCTTCAGCAACGCGGTGGTCGAGCGATCGTGCTCGAACGGAATCGCCAGCGCCCGGCCGCCCCAGCCGCGCACGAGCGCCGATTCCGGCAGCGCGTCCATGTCGTAATCGCCGCCCTTCACGAGGATGTCCGGACGGACGGCCTCGATCAGCGACACGGGCGTCTTTTCCCCGAACGTCACGACCCAGTCGACACTTTCCAGCGCCGCGAGCAATGCCGCGCGATCCTCTTCGCGGTTGATCGGCCGGTCGTCGCCCTTGCCGAGCATGCGCACCGACGCATCGCTGTTCACGCCGACGATCAGGCACGCGCCGAGCGCTTTCGCATCGGCGAGATACGTGACGTGACCGCGATGCAGGATGTCGAACACGCCGTTGGTGAACACGACGGGCGACGGCAGCGACGCACGCAGCGCGACGAGGGCGTCACGGGTGATCAGCTTGCGTTCGAAGGTGGCGGACATAATGGCGACAGGACGGAATGGACCACGGCGCGCGCGACGGCAGCGCCAGATAAAAAGCCCGCCGGACCGGCCGGGCGGGCTTCACGCAACACACGCGACACGGTGCCGCGAGCCGGGCGCGAATCGGGCACGACGCGCGCCGGCGCCGGCACCTCCCGGCCTCAGGCCGGCTGCGCGGCCGACGACGGGCCGCTTTCGGCCTGCAGGCGGCTGGTGACTTCCTTGCGATAGCGGTTCAGCTCCTGCGCGGTGGCGAACGTGCGCTCGAACAGGATCGACAGGTTGTGCAGGATCCGGTCGACCACCTTCTTCTCCCACTCGCCGTCGAAACGGATCTGCTCGTCGAGCCAGCGCTCGAGCCATTCCGGATCCGGCAGGCGCGATTGCACGGTGTCGCGCGGGAACAGCGCCTGGTTCACGTGCAGGTTGGTCGGGTGCAGCGGCTTCTCGGTGCGGCGCGCCGACGCCATCAGCACGCCGATCTTCGCGAAGGCCGCACGCGCGACGTCGCCGCAGTTGTTCAGCGCCTTCTTCATGTAGCGCAGGTACGCGCCGCCATGACGCGCCTCGTCGCGCGAAATCGTTTCGTAGATCTGCTTGATGACGGGCTCGGTGTGCCAGTCGGCCGCGCAGCGGTACCAGTGGTTCAAACGGATCTCGCCGCAGAAGTGCAGCATCAGCGTCTCGAGCGGCGGCGCCGGATCGAACTGGAAACGCACCGCGTGCAGTTCCTCCTCGGTCGGCACCAGCTCCGGCTTGAAGCGGCGCAGGTATTCCATCAGCACGAGCGAATGCTTCTGCTCCTCGAAGAACCACACGCTCATGAACGCGGAAAAGTCGCTGTCGTGCTGGTTGTCGCGCAGGAACATTTCCGTCGCGGGCAGCGCCGACCATTCGGTGATCGCGTTCATCTTGATCGTCTTCGCCTGCTCGTCGGTGAGCAGCGAAGCGTCGAACTTGTCCCACGGAATGTCCTTCTCCATGTCCCAGCGGACAGCTTCGAGCGACCTGTAAAGTTCCGGATAAAGCATGGTGTTCATGATGGTCCCACCCCTGTTCTGCGCAATGCGACTTCTCTAAACGTGACTGTTGCCGCGCAAGCGCGCCACGCGCGCTTTTTGCAGCCAAGACTCTAATTTTACGCGGGAAACCGGCCCGCCGGACGCTGATTCCTCGTCCGGCCGCCGGGCGGCCGCGTCGCCGCCGTTGGGCATGCCGCAACCCGCTCCGTTCGGACGGAGCCGGCCGCGCTTGCCTGAGTGGGGGGCCGGCGCTGGCCGGCTCGTTGGCGCGCCCGTCCCCTGCCCCAGGCGGGTTCCCCGAAAGGTCCCGTGCGGATGCCGGATCGGCGGGCTGCTCGATATGGTGTATACGGCGGCGGCCATGATAGCACGCGTGCATGACGCTTCCGAGACGCCGGCCCGGTCGCGCGCCGCCAACCGGAATGCGGCGATCGGTCGCGGCCGGCCGTCGCGAAAACGCAACCTTGCATTGCGCCTGCGCGTGTCAGACCCGTATTTCGTCGGTCGCGAGGCCGTCTTCGGGCGGCGTGCCGGCCGCCGGCGCGCTGCTGCCGTCCGCCTGCGCGATCCAGCCGGCGAGCGTCTCGCGCTGCGCGCGGCCGTCGCGGTAGCCGAGTTCGATCAGCTCGCGCGTGAAGGCTTCCTCGAACAGCAGGTAGCTGGCGAACGACGCGCCGGCCGGCTGGCTGCCGCCGATCGCGCCGAGCAGCCCGCGCATCGTCGCCGGCATCTGCTTGAGGTGCTTCGCGGCGATCAGCTCGATGCGCTCGGACGGCGCGATCGCGAGCACGTCGACGTGCCGCCAGCCGCTGTCGATCTCGACCTGGTGCGGCAAGTGCTCGATCATCCGGTTGATGTGCTCGATCCGTTCGATGTCCGAGCCGATCGAGTCGAGGAACACGCTCGCGAGCACCTGCTGGCCGATCTGCGCGGGCGTCGGGTAGCCGCGCGCCCGGCCCGCGCCGTTCGCGGCCGGAATCTCGGGCCGCGGGTCGGCGGCGCCCACGACGACGATCCGGTCCGCGCCGAAGTGGATCGCCGGCGACAGCGGCGCGATCTGCCGGATCGAGCCGTCGCCGAAGTACTCGACCTGCCCGTCGAGCACGAGCGGCACGGCGGGAAACACGAACGGAATGGCCGACGACGCGAGCAGGTGCGACGCCGACAGATCGACGAGCCGCGCGGTGCGCTGCGCGCGCCGCCACGCCTGGATCGGCTCGGCGGCCTGGTAGAACGTGAGGTGCCGGCCGCTCGAATAGCTGAGCGCGGTAACCGCGAGCGCGTGCAGCAGGCGCGCCTCGAGCATCTGCTCGATCCGGTGGAAGCTCAGCTCGCGCTGCAGCAGGTGCGCGAGCGGCGTGTTGTCGAGCAGCCCGCGCGGCGAGCGGCGGGCCGCCCAGCCGAACGTCATCGTCGCGAGCCAGCGCGCGCCGGCGCCCGCGATGCCGAGCCAGTCGGTGCGATACACGTAATCGGCGCGCAACGGCTCCCAGAATTCGAGCAGGCGCCGCACGCCATGGGAAAAATCGTCCGCGTGGCTCGCGATCGACGTCGCGTTGATCGCGCCGGCAGACGAACCGCATACGACCGTGAACGGCACCGTGTGCCGCCGCGGATCGGCCTCGCGCGCGATCTCGGCCAGCGCCTTCAGCACGCCGACCTGGTATGCGGCGCGCGCGCCGCCTCCCATCAGAACGAGCGCGAGTCGCATGATCGACCTGCTACCTGCGCCGCATCACGTCGAGCGCTTCGGCGGACGCGTTTCGGGCGACGAAGCGGCCGCCGCGCGCGCCGCGGCCGAACCGGACGGCTTCGCGGCGCGCTTGGCCGCGGGCTTGCGCGGCGCGGCGGCGGCGGGCTTCGCGACGGGTTCCGGCGCGGCGGCGGGCTCGGGCGACGCGGCGCCCGGCGCCGCAGGCTGCATGCCCGGCTGCGCCATCGCGAGGCTCGCGAGCTGGTTGAATTGCGTCTGCAGCAGGTTCCACCAGCCGGCCGGATCGAACGGCTGCTGCGCGGGGTCGCCTTCCGGCGCATCCGCCGCCGGAGCCGCCGCATCCGGTGCGGGCGCGGCCTCGCCCGCCGAGGTTTTCGCGGCCTGCGCGGCGGCGACCGCCGCGTCCTCGGCCGCCGACATCGAGCTCTGCGCGAACGCGCCGAACGCGCGCAGCGTCGCGAGCGTCGCGCGCTGCACCTCGAGCGCCTGGATCGCGGACTGCAGCATCCCGAGATTGAGCTTCAGCCACTGCTCGACCGCGCGCAGATCGGTGATCCGCTTGTCGAGCTCCTCGACGCTCGTGAGCGGAGACATCATGTCGGACATGCTCGACAGCGACGGCGGCAGCCCGTGCGCGGCGCCCGGAAAGGGCGCCATCCCGCCGAACGGCGACATCCGGATCATGTCCCACATCCGGTCCATCATGTCGGCGGGCTGGAACCCGGCAAAGCCGGCGAAAGGGTTGGCGCCGGAGGCATCGGTCGTCATACGGGCATCCTGGTTGACTGGGGGAGCGAGGCGGCCGTGCGTCGCGCGGCCGCCCATGATTCGATCATAGCGCGCGCGTCAGAACGGCGCGTCGCCGGGAAACGCGGGCGGGCGCCGCTCGCGCAGCGAGCGGATGCCTTCCTGCACGTCGGGCCCCGAAAAGCCCATGAATTCGAGCGCGAGCGACGTATCGAAGGTCGGCCCGGCCGTGCGCAGCCAGTTGTTCAGCGCGTACTTGGTCCAGCGGATCGCCGACTGCGAACCGTGCGCGAGCCGTTCGGCCACGTCGTACGCCTTCGGCAGCAGGTCGGCGGGCTCGACCGCGAGCGAGACCAGCCCGATCCGTTCGGCCTCCTCGCCGCTCACGGGCTCGCACAGCATCAGGTAGTACTTCGCCTTCGCCATCCCGCACAGCAGCGGCCACACGATCGCCGCGTGGTCGCCGGCCGCGACGCCGAGCCGCGTGTGGCCGTCGATGATGCGCGCATCCTTCGCGGCGATCGAGATGTCGGCGAGCAGCCCGGCGACGAGCCCCGCGCCGACGGCCGGGCCATGCATCGCCGACACGATCGGCTTGCTGCAATTGATCACGTTGTAGACGAGGTCGCGCGCCTCGCGCCACACGCGGGCGCGCACGTCGAAATCGTTCGCCATGTCCTCGACGAGCGCGAGATCGCCGCCCGCCGAAAAGCCCTTGCCTTCGCCGCGGATCACCGCGACGCGCGTGTCGGGATCGCGGTCGACGTCGCGCCAGATGTCGGCGAGCTCGCGATGCATGCGCGCGTTCGCGGTCGCGAGGCCGCTGCGGTTCGCACCCTCGCCGCTCATCACGATATCGAGCACGCCATGATCGCGGCGCGTCACCTTCAGTGCTTCGTAACCGCCGTACGCGGCGAGATCGGCCATCTGCTGCTCCTTGTTCGAGGCGCTCGAACGCTTGAATCGAGTGTAGCCAAGCCCGCGCGGTCAAACATCGGGCGAAACCCGGCGCGCGGGCCGAGGCCGGGTGCCGCCGCCGCGTTGCCTATGCCGCGCCGTCGGGTGGGGAAACCGACTGCTCGATCGCGCCGAAGATCGACTTGCCGGCCGCATCGAACATCTCGATGCGCACGGTATCGCCGTAACGCATGAATTCGGTCTGCGGCGCGCCGTGCTCGATCGTCTCGAGGCAGCGCTTCTCGGCGATGCAGCAATAGCCGCGCTTCGCATCCTTGTTCGATACCGTACCGGAGCCGACGATCGAGCCGGCACGCAGGTTGCGCGTCTTCGCCGCGTGCGCGATCAGCTGGCCGAAGTGGAACACCATGTCGGTGCCCGCATCGGGCTGCCCCACCTTCTTGCCGTTCCAGTGAACGATCATCGGGCGGTGCACGCGGCCCTCGCGCCATTCGTCGCCGAGCTCGTCCGGCGTGACGGCGACCGGCGCGAACGCGGTGGCCGGCTTGCTCTGGAAGAAGCCGAAGCCCTTCGCGAGTTCGGCCGGAATCAGGTTGCGCAGCGACACGTCGTTCGCGAGCGTGACGAGCCGCACGGCCTTCAGCGCGGCGTCGGGCGACGCGCTCATCGGCACGTCGCCGGTGATCACCGCGACTTCGGCCTCGAAATCGATGCCCCATTCCTCGGACGGGCACACGACGTCGTCGCGCGGCCCCAGGAAATCGTCGCTGCCGCCCTGATACATCAGCGGATCGGTCCAGAACTCGGGCGGCATCTCCGCGCCGCGCGCGCGGCGCACGAGCTCGACGTGGTTCACGTACGCGGAGCCGTCGGCCCACTGGAACGCGCGCGGCAGCGGCGCCATGCAGTTGGCCGGATCGAACGCGAACGCGTTGCGCGCGCGGCCGTGGTTCAGTGCGTCGTACAGGTCGCGCAGTTGCGGCGCGTAGAACGCCCAGTCGTCGAGGACGCGCTGCAACGTCGGCGCGACCGCATCGGCGATCGCCGCGGTGTGCAGGTCGCGCGACACGACGATCAGCTGGCCGTCGCGCGTGCCGTCCTTCAGCGAAGCAAGTTTCATAGGGAGGATCTGCCGTTGTAGTGACGATGGAGGGAATCTATTTTACGATGGTGAATCCATGCGGCGCGCCCCGATCGCGCGCGCCGTTTTCACCCCGTTTCCTGCCGCATTTTCGCGCACCCGTTGCCCATGCCCGCCAGCCCGCTTCCCGACGACGATCTCACCGACTCCGATACCGACGACACCGCGTCCGGCGAACACGGCGAGAAGGTCCGTTCCGGCATCCAGTCGATCGAGGTCGGCTTCCGCCTGCTCGACGTGCTGACGAGCGAGCCGCGCGCGATGATGCTGCGCGATCTCGCGCAGCGCGCGGGCATGAGCCCGGCGAAGGCGCACCGCTACCTGGTCAGCTTCTCGCGGCTCGGCGTCGTGTCGCAGGATCCCGTCTCGGGCCGCTACGAGCTCGGCGGCTTCGCGCTGCAGATGGGCCTCGCGCGGCTCGCGCGCGTCGACGGCGTGAAGCTCGCGCGGATCGCGCTGACCGAATTCCGCGACCGCCTCGACCAGACGGTCGGCATCGCGGTATGGGGCAACCAGGGGCCGACGATCGTGCACTGGATGGAATCGAGCCATCCGGCGAAGGCGTCGCTGAAGCTCGGCGACGTGATGCCGCTGCTCGGCTCCGCGACGGGCCTGCTGTTCGCCGCGTACCTGCCGCGCAGCAAGACCGCCGCGATGCTGGAGCGCGAACTCGCCGATACGCGCCGCTCGCCGCACCACGGCGGCCCGCGCACGCTCGACGAAGTCGACGCCGTGCTCGCCGACGTGCGCCGGCACCAGGCCGCGCGCGTCGAGGGGATGCTGCTGCCGACGATCCACGCGTTCTGCATGCCGGTGTTCGACGCGGTCGGCGAACTCGCGCTCGCGATCGTCGCGCTCGGCCAGGAAGGCTCGTTCGACATCGCGTGGGGCGGCGAGATCGACACGGCGCTGCGCGCGTGCGCGCGGAAACTGTCTTACGAACTCGGCTATAGTCCCGACGCACGCGACGCCTGACGCCTCCGGCTCACCCCACGTCACGCGTCGCGAACGCGCGGCGCATCCGGCGGTCCGATTCCTGTGGCGCGCGCCGCGCGCCCGACGTCACGCACGCGCCCCGACCCCGTTCCGATGCCCATGCAGCCTGCCGACCTTCGCCCGAGTTACGCCCCGCCCCGCCGCTGGCTGCGCGTCGGCGTCGCGCTCGTCGCCGTGCTGGTGCTGCACGCGCTCGCGGGGTTCTGGCTGATGCGCAACCGCGAATCGTTCACGCCGCCGCCGCCCGCCGACATCCCCGTGCAGATCGAACTGCTGAAACCGCGGCCGATCGAACGCCAGCCTGCGCCGCCAGAGTCGAAGCCGGTCGAACGTCCGGCCGCACCCGCCGCGCCGAAGGCGGCCCCGCCGAAACCCGCGCCGCCGGACGAACCGGTCCTCACGTCGACGCAGACGGCCGAGCACGGCGAACCGCCGGCTGCCGCCGCGTCCGCCGCGAGCGGCGTACCGGGCGCCTCGGGCGCGCACGCCGCGCCGGCCGCCGGCGCCAGCGCCGCGACGCCGGGGCCTGCCGCGAGCGGCGTGAAGTTCGCCGCGCCGCCGTCCGGCGACCTGCAGTACGACACGTTCTACAACGGCATGCAGAACATGATCGGCACGATCCGCTGGCGCACCGACGGGCACACCTACGACCTGTCGGTGTCGATGCCCGTGCCGTTCGTCGGCCCGTTCGCCTATCGCAGCGAAGGCCGCATCGATGCATTCGGCGTCGCGCCCGACCGTTACGTCGAGAAGCGGGGCAAGCGGCCGGAGGACATCGCGATCTTCAACCGCGAGATCCGGCAGGTCGTGTTCACGCGCACGCCGAACAACGCGCCGCTGCCCGATGGCGTGCAGGACCGCTTCAGCATGCTGATGCAGTTGTCGGGGCTCGTGCGCGGCAATCCTTCCGCGTACAAGCCGGGCGTCACGCAGCAGTTCTTCGTGATCGACAACAACAGCGGCGAGACCTGGCCGATCACCGTGATCGGCGACGAGCAGGTGCAGACGCAGGCCGGCATCATCGCCGCGCGGCACTTCATGCGCCTGCCGCGCCGCGACGGCGACACGCGCCGCATCGACATGTGGCTCGCGCCGTCGCTCGGCTGGCTGCCCGCGCGGCTCGTGCAGACCGAGCCGAACGGCGCGCAGATCGAGCTGCTGTGGCACGGCCGCCTCGCCGCACCGGACGTGCCTGCGGATGCAGCACCGCCCGGCGGCGCAACGAGCGCGCCCGACGCCGCACCGGCGCCCGATGTGCCGGCCGCGCCGCCCGCGCAAGCGGCGCCGTCCACGCCCGCTGCAACCGTGCAACCACCGGCCTCCTCGGTTGTCACACAGTAAAAAACATGCACGAATCGGCAATTTCGACCGATTACAGTTTTCCCGGAAATGGCCGATGACACTCTTTAACAACTATTTCAGTCCACCGGCTCACAATGAGAAACGTTTGATAGACATCGGCTTCTAACCGATACACCCCACGCGAACGGGAGGAACGGGGTGTGCAGCGCAAGCCCCTTGAAACCGGCAAGGCTTGCCCCACCTAGGGGACAACAAGGCCAGATGCCACTGCGAAGAGGAGTGCCGCCATGCAAATGATCTACAACAGCCCCAACTACTGCGTCGTCGAATTTGCGCCGCAGGCCGGCCATCACCTGATGAATGCCGGCGGATATGAAATCGTCGACAAGAACGCGCAGCGCGAGATCTTCATCGACGGCGAACTTGCCGAACGATTCCGCGCGCACGTGAAGCAGTTGATCGAGGATGAACCGTCGCTCGACGAAGTCGACGAATTCCTCGGACAATTCGACAGCCTGATGATGATGCCCGTCGTGCTGCACTGACGACTCGCGGCCCGGCGCGCCACGCGGCCGGGCCATTCGCCGCGCATCGACGCGGCGCCGCGTGCACTCCGATCCTGCCCCCGTCCGGCTCGCCGGCGGGGGCTTTCATTTGGCGGCCGCCCGGCCGGCGCGGCCAGGGCGGCGACCGCTTGACGCACCGGCTACAATGACGGTTTTCCGTCTTCGCCGGTCTTCCGCCCATGTCTGCGACTCCTCTCGCCGCTTCCGTCCCGCTCGACGCGCCCTACACGCGCGGCGCCGCCCTGCCCGCGCTGCTCAAATCGCGCATCCTGATCCTCGACGGCGCGATGGGCACGATGATCCAGCGCTACAAGCTCGACGAGGCCGCGTATCGCGGCGAGCGCTTCAAGGATTTCCCGCGCGACATCAAGGGCAACAACGAGCTGCTGTCGCTCACGCAGCCGCAGATCATCCGCGAGATCCACGACCAGTACTTCGCGGCCGGCGCCGACATCGTCGAAACCAACACGTTCGGCGCGACGACCGTCGCGCAGGCCGACTACGGGATGGAAGATCTCGTCGTCGAGATGAACGTCGAATCGGCGAAGCTCGCACGCGAATCGGCCGCGAAATACGCGACGCCGGACAAGCCGCGCTTCGTCGCGGGCGCGATCGGGCCGACGCCGAAGACGGCCAGCATCTCGCCGGACGTCAACGATCCGGGCGCCCGCAACGTCACGTTCGACGAGCTGCGCACGTCGTACTACCAGCAGGCGAAGGCGCTGCTCGACGGCGGCGTCGACCTGTTCCTCGTCGAGACGATCTTCGACACGCTGAACGCGAAGGCCGCCCTGTTCGCGCTCGACGAGCTGTTCGAGGACACCGGCGAGCGCCTGCCGATCATGATCTCGGGCACCGTCACCGATGCGTCGGGCCGGATCCTGTCGGGCCAGACCGTCGAGGCGTTCTGGAATTCGCTGCGTCACGCGAAGCCGCTCACGTTCGGCCTGAACTGCGCGCTCGGCGCGGCGCTGATGCGTCCGTACATCGCCGAGCTCGCGAAGCTGTGCGACACCTACGTGTCGTGCTACCCGAACGCGGGCCTGCCGAACCCGATGAGCGACACCGGTTTCGACGAAACGCCGGACGTCACGTCGGGCCTGCTGAAGGAATTCGCGCAGGCCGGGCTCGTGAACCTCGCGGGCGGCTGCTGCGGCACGACGCCCGAGCACATCGCCGAGATCGCGAAGGCGCTCGCCGACGTGAAGCCGCGCCGCTGGCCGAACCAGTACAGCGACAACGCCTGACCCGCCTGCCCCACGTCCTTCATCACCAAATTCGCACCGCCATGACCGATCACATGATGCGCCTTGCCGGCCTCGAGCCGTTCAACGTCACGCCCGGGACGCTCTTCATCAACGTCGGCGAACGCACCAACGTCACCGGCTCGAAGGCGTTCGCACGGATGATCCTCAACGGCCAGTTCGACGAGGCGCTCGCCGTCGCGCGCCAGCAGGTCGAGAACGGCGCGCAGGTGATCGACGTCAACATGGACGAGGCGATGCTCGATTCGAAGGCGGCGATGGTGCGCTTCCTGAACCTGATCGCATCCGAGCCGGACATCGCGCGCGTGCCGATCATGATCGACTCGTCGAAGTGGGACGTGATCGAAGCCGGCCTCAAGTGCGTGCAGGGCAAGGCGATCGTGAACTCGATCTCGCTGAAGGAAGGCGAGGACGCGTTCCGCCACCACGCGAACCTGATCCGCCGCTACGGCGCGGCCGCGGTCGTGATGGCGTTCGACGAGACCGGCCAGGCCGATACGTACGAGCGCAAGACCGAGATCTGCAAGCGCTCGTACGACTTCCTCGTGAACGAAGTCGGCTTCCCGCCGGAGGACATCATCTTCGACCCGAACATCTTCGCGGTCGCGACGGGCATCGAGGAGCACAACAACTACGCGGTCGACTTCATCGAGGCGACGCGCTGGATCAAGCAGAACCTGCCGTACGCGAAGGTGAGCGGCGGCGTGTCGAACGTGTCGTTCTCGTTCCGCGGCAACGACCCGGTACGCGAGGCGATCCACACCGTGTTCCTGTATCACGCGATCCAGGCCGGGATGGACATGGGCATCGTGAACGCGGGCCAGCTCGGCGTATACGCCGATCTCGACGCCGAGCTGCGCGAGCGCGTCGAGGACGTGATCCTGAACCGCCGTGCGGATTCCACCGATCGCCTGCTCGAGATCGCCGACAAGTTCAAGACCGGCGCCGCGAAGAAGGAAGAGAACCTCGAATGGCGCAACCAGCCGGTCGAGAAGCGCCTCGCGCACGCGCTCGTGCACGGCATCACGACCTTCATCGTCGAGGACACCGAAGAAGCGCGCGCGAAGATCGCCGCGGCCGGCGGCCGTCCGATCAACGTGATCGAAGGGCCGCTGATGGACGGGATGAACGTCGTCGGCGACCTGTTCGGCCAGGGCAAGATGTTCCTGCCGCAGGTGGTGAAATCGGCGCGCGTGATGAAGCAGGCGGTCGCTCACCTGATCCCGTTCATCGAGGAAGAAAAGCGCCTGCTCGCGGAAGCGGGCGGCGACGTGCGCGCGAAGGGCAAGATCGTGATCGCGACCGTGAAGGGCGACGTGCACGACATCGGCAAGAACATCGTGTCGGTCGTGCTCCAGTGCAACAACTTCGAAGTGGTCAACATGGGCGTGATGGTCCCGTGCAACGAGATCCTCGCGAAGGCGAAGGTCGAAGGCGCGGACATCATCGGGCTGTCGGGCCTCATCACGCCGAGCCTCGAGGAAATGGCGTACGTCGCGTCCGAAATGCAGCGCGACGACTACTTCCGCGTGAAGAAGATTCCGCTGCTGATCGGCGGCGCGACGACGTCGCGCGTGCACACGGCCGTGAAGATCGCGCCGCACTACGAAGGCCCGGTCGTCTACGTGCCCGATGCGTCGCGCTCGGTGTCGGTCGCGTCGAACCTGCTGTCCGACGAAGGCGCGGCGAAGTATCTCGACGAGCTGAAGTCCGACTACGAACGCATTCGCGACCAGCACGCGAACCGCAAGGCGCAGCCGATGGTCACGCTCGCCGAGGCGCGCGCGAACAAGACCAAGGTGGACTGGGCCGGCTACCAGCCGGTGAAGCCGAAGTTCATCGGCCGCCGCGTGTTCAGGAACTACGACCTGAACGAGCTCGCGAACTACATCGACTGGGGCCCGTTCTTCCAGACCTGGGATCTCGCCGGCCCGTACCCGGCGATTTTGAATGACGAGATCGTCGGCGAATCGGCGCGGCGCGTGTTCTCCGACGCCAAGTCGATGCTCGCGCGCCTGATCCAGGGGCGCTGGCTGACCGCGAACGGCGTGATCGCGCTGCTGCCGGCGAACACCGTCAACGACGACGACATCGAGATCTACAGCGACGAGTCGCGCTCCGAGGTGCTGCTCACGTGGCGCAACCTGCGCCAGCAGAGCGTGCGCCCGGTGGTCGACGGCGTGATGCGGCCGAACCGCTCGCTCGCCGATTTCATCGCGCCGAAAGAGTCGGGCGTCACCGACTACATCGGGATGTTCGCGGTGACGGCCGGCCTCGGCGTCGACGTGAAGGAAAAGCAGTTCGAAGCCGATCACGACGACTACAGCGCGATCATGCTCAAGGCGCTCGCCGACCGCTTCGCGGAAGCGTTCGCCGAAGCGATGCACGCGCGCGTGCGGCGCGAGCTGTGGGGCTATGCGAGCGGCGAGACGCTCGACAACGACGCGCTGATCGCCGAGAAGTACGCGGGCATCCGCCCGGCGCCCGGCTACCCGGCCTGCCCCGACCACCTCGTGAAGCGCGACATGTTCGACGTGCTGCACGCGGACGAGATCGGCATGAGCGTGACCGACTCGCTGGCGATGCTGCCGGCGGCGAGCGTGTCGGGCTTCTACCTCGCGCATCCGGACAGCCGTTACTTCTCGGTCGGTAAAATCGGGCAGGATCAACTCGAGGACTATGCACGGCGCATGGCGCTGTCGCTCGACGACGCACGCCGCGCGCTCGCGCCGCAGTTGTAATCGAGCCGCGGCGCGCAGCCGCGACTTACCGTCACGCGCCCCGATCTCGGGGCGCGTTGTCTACCCCACCACTTATTCAGGATAACTAATCTCAATATTCGTCGATCAACGCTGCAATCTCTCGACCCGACACCCCCGCAGCCATGCCTTCCTTCGAGATCAGGATCACCGAAACACCGCTCGACGCCGCCACCCCGTTCCCGCCCACCCGCTATCGCGGCGAAAGCTGGGACCTGAGCCACTTGCGCCCGTTGACGTTCACCTGCGATCTGGAAACCGGCTTCGACGTGACGGTTCTGGTCCTGTTCTCCTGTCACTGCTTCACACGCAGCCTCAAATGGGACGGGCGGACCCGCGACACCATTCCTGACGACGAGATCTACGACGACGGCCGCGAGACACGTGTGCTCTGCGCGGACCGGTATCGCGCGTCACGGCAGCTGTTGCGCGGCGTGATCGTCGGGCTGGCGACGCGGCGGATCGTTGTCGCGGATGAACGGCAGCCCAATTTCGTGACGGTGGAAGAGGTCGCGTCAGACGGCACGCAGCGCGTGTATGCCGTGTTCTTCGAGGTGGCGAAGGACCGGATCAGGAAACGCCGGCTCATCCTGCGCGTGCAGTCGGCCTACGTGCTGGATGGCGGACTCACCCGACGCCAGCGGGAAGCCCGGAAAGTCGCGTTGCGCACGTTGCTGCGCGCAAGCCTGGAAGGCCGCAAGATCCGGGCGTAGAAAAACCAACGGCCGCCTTTCGGCAGCCGTCGCATGCGGGATTCTCTTTCCGTCTTTCGACGAAATACCCACTCCAGGTGGGACCCGGTTGCCCGGGCGGCGCTATGTTTTCGCACCCGCTTTCACATAGTCTTGCATTGAATTATAAGGAATTTCACCTATCGGTCAAGGCAGGCCCGCACTGCCGCCCCATTTCGTCGCGCCCGCCTACTGCCCCGCCACCATTTCATCAGACAAAATAAAAAGCCCGCTCGAAAGCGGGCTTTTTCCTGTCTGGCCGACCGTTCGATCCGCCCGGCAAGGAAGAAGGAAGCTCAGAAGCCCCAGTGCACGTCGGCCTGGCCAGCCTTCGCTTCGCGCAGCATCGTCAGGAACGGCGCGACGCGCTGCGCCAGGCTCGGCGGCACTTCGTGGTGCGCGTGGTCGGCTTCGTCCTCGTGGAAATGGCCGGCGTGCTCGGCGCGCTCCTGCTTGGCCTGCGCGACCGCGCCTTCCAGCTTGGCGATCGCGTGGTCCAGTTCGTCGTGCGTAATGACACCGCGCTCGCCCAGCTGCTTGCCGACGAGACCCAGCACATACACGGCGAAATCCTTCAGCACGTCGAGATCCTGTGCCGCCTTGCTCTTGAACGTAATCATGACAATTCCCTTTTCATCTTGTTGTGCCTGCGCGGCGAGGTTGGGGAACGCCGGCAGACCGGCGTCCGGCCTCGCGGACGCGGGCCGCCTGAGCGGCATATTAGCACCTGTTAAAATTCTGCGATCCCTGAAACGCGCGCTTAAAAAGCGCGCCGGCGGGCCAGCATTTCCGGCCCCCACCAACGAAGCCTTCTACCAGCATGCTGCCAGCACACAAACAGACCCTCGAAGCCCTGCTCGCGGATAGCGTCAAGCAGGTCGCACACGCGCTGAAAGGCGCCGACGCAGCATTCGTCGCCCCGACCATCACGCTGGAGCGCCCGAAGGTCGCCGCGCACGGCGACGTCGCGTGCAACGTCGCGATGCAGCTCGCGAAGCCGCTCGGCACGAACCCGCGCCAGCTCGCCGAACGGATCGTCGCCGCGCTCACCGCGCAGCCGGCCGCGCAAGGCCTCGTCGAAGCCGCCGAGATCGCCGGCCCCGGCTTCATCAACCTGCGCCTGTCGGCCGCCGCGAAGCAGGCGGTGATCGCCGCCGTGTTCGAGCAGGGCCGCGCATTCGGCACGTCGGATCGCGAGAAAGGCAAGCAGGTGCTGCTCGAATTCGTGTCGGCCAACCCGACCGGCCCGCTGCACGTCGGCCACGGCCGCCAGGCCGCGCTCGGCGACGTGCTCGCCAACGTGATCGCGAGCCAGGGCTATGCGGTGCACCGCGAGTTCTACTACAACGACGCGGGCGTGCAGATCGGCAACCTCGCGATCTCGACGCAGGCGCGCGCCCGCGGCCTGAAGCCGGGCGACGCGGGCTGGCCGGAAGCCGCGTACAACGGCGAGTACATCGCCGACATCGCGCGCGACTACCTGAACGGCGAAACGGTCGCCGCATCGGACGGCGAGCCGGTCAAGGGTGCGGGCGACGTCGAGGATCTCGACGCGATCCGCAAGTTCGCGGTCACGTACCTGCGTCGCGAGCAGGACATGGACCTGCAGGCGTTCGGCGTGAAGTTCGACCAGTACTACCTCGAGTCGTCGCTGTACAGCGAGGGCCGCGTCGAGAAGACGGTCGACGCGCTGGTCAAGGCCGGCATGACCTACGAGCAGGACGGCGCGCTGTGGCTGCGCACGACCGACGAAGGCGACGACAAGGATCGCGTGATGCGCAAGTCGGACGGCACGTACACGTACTTCGTGCCGGACGTCGCATACCACGTGACGAAGTGGGAACGCGGCTTCACGAAGGTGATCAACATCCAGGGTTCGGACCACCACGGCACGATCGCGCGCGTGCGCGCCGGCCTGCAGGGGCTGCACATCGGGATCCCGAAGGGCTATCCCGACTACGTGCTGCACAAGATGGTCACCGTGATGCGCGACGGCCAGGAAGTGAAGATCTCGAAGCGCGCGGGCAGCTACGTGACGGTGCGCGACCTGATCGAATGGTCGGGCGGCGCGGCGGCGGGCCAGGAAGCGGCCCCCGACCTGATCGACGAAGCAACCATCACGCGCGGCCGCGACGCGGTGCGCTTCTTCCTGATCTCGCGCAAGGCCGATACCGAGTTCGTGTTCGACATCGATCTCGCACTGAAACAGAACGACGAAAACCCGGTCTATTACGTCCAGTACGCGCATGCGCGGATCTGCTCGGTGCTCAACGAACTGAAGTCGCGCTACAACGTCGACGTCGCGCAACTGCCGGGCGCCGACCTGTCGCAGTTGACGAGCGCGCAGGCGGCATCGCTGATGCAGAAGCTGGCCGAGTATCCGGACATGCTCACGCACGCGGCGAACGAGCTGGCGCCGCACGCGGTCGCGTTCTACCTGCGCGATCTCGCTGGCGAATTCCACTCGTTCTACAATGCGGAGCGCGTGCTGGTCGACGACGAAGCGCCGCGCAATGCGCGCGCCGCGCTGCTCGCCGCGACCCGTCAGGTGCTCGAGAACGGCCTGACGGTGCTCGGCGTGTCCGCCCCCGCCAAGATGTAAGGATGTCCGCGCGGCCCGAACCGGGCCGCGACTGGCTGCGGCAACGCCCGCCGTCGGATTGCCCGCCGTCGGGCGCCCGTCGCAGCCCTCTCACGATTCTTTTTGCAGGTGACTCAAGCAATGGCACAACCACGCCGAACTTCGAAGCAATCGAAACAAGCCGGAGGGACATTTCTTGGAATCGTACTGGGCCTGATCGTCGGCCTCGCGATCGCCGTGGTGGTGGCGCTCTACATCACGCGTTCGCCGTCGCCGTTCGTGTCGAAGGTCGCGCCGCCGCAGGCCGACAACGGCGCGAGCCAGCCGCAGCAGTTCGACCCGAACCGCGCGCTGCAGGGCAAGACGCCCGGCCAGCCGGTGCCGCAGGCCGCGCAATCCGCACCGCCGAACACCGCGCCCGGCCAGGCCGCGAACCAGACTCAGGGCGGCGGCCTGCTGCCCGAGCCGCAGATCGTCGAAGTGCCGCCGTCGGGCAACGCGAACGGCGCCGCTGGCTCGAGCAACGCCACCGCGTCGAACAATCCGTCGTCGGGCAACGGCGTCGCCGTCGCACCGAAGCCGGCCGACACCACGCCGCCGCCGAAGAAGACGCAACAGGCGCAGCAACAACAGCAGCAAGGCGGTGAGGACGACCTCGCACGCTTCGCCGCGCAGAAGCAGGCGCAGCAGGCCGCCGCGCAAAAGCAGCAGCAACAGCAGCAGGCCGCGAACACGCCGAAGCCGACGTCGTCGGCCGCCGCCGCGGCGGCAGCGGCGAAGCCGCCGACCGCGAACGACGCGAACACCGGCTACTTCCTGCAGGTCGGCGCGTACAAGACGGAAGGCGATGCCGAACAGCAGCGTGCGCGCCTCGGCTTCCAGGGCTTCGAGTCGAAGGTGTCGAAGCGCGACGTCAGCGGCGTGACCTATTTCCGCGTGCGCGTCGGCCCGTTCTCGAAGTTCGAGGATATGAACTCGGCCCGTCAGCGCCTGTCCGATGCAGGTGTCGACACGGCGGTGATCCGCTTCACGAAGCAGTAAGCCAACCGGCCGCGCCCACGCAGAACCCGTTACGTTCCGTAACCCGAGCAACCGATTCGACGTTCACAACATGAAAAAACTGCTTAGCACGCTCCTTCTGTCCCTGGGCCTGGCCGCCGGCCTCGCCCAGGCTTCGCCCGCCGCGCCGGCCGCCGGCAAGGATTTCGAGGTGATGAAGTCGCCGCAGCCGGTGTCGGCGCCGGCCGGCAAGGTCGAGGTGATCGAGTTCTTCTGGTACGGCTGCCCGCACTGCTACGAATTCGAGCCGACGATCGAGGCCTGGGTGAAGAAGCAGGGCAACAACATCGACTTCAAGCGCGTGCCGGTCGCATTCCGTGACGATTTCCTCCCGCACTCGAAGCTGTTCTACGCGGTGTCCGCGCTCGGCATTTCCGAGAAGGTCACGCCGGCGATCTTCAACGCGATCCACAAGCAGAAGAACTACCTGCTGACGCCGCAGGCGCAGGCCGACTTCCTGGCCACGCAGGGCGTCGACAAGAAGAAGTTCATGGACGCGTACAACTCGTTCAGCGTGCAGGGCGAGGTGAACCAGTCGGCCAAGCTGCTGAAGGACTACGCGATCGACGGCGTGCCGACGGTCGTCGTCCAGGGCAAGTACAAGACGGGACCCGCTTACACGAACAGCATCCCGGGTACCGCCCAGGTGCTCGACTTCCTCGTGAAGCAGGTTCAGGACAAGAAGCTCTGATCCCTGCCCGCGCGCCGGCATGACTACTCCGCTGAAGGTCTTCATCACCGGCGCGTCGAGCGGCCTCGGCCTCGCGATGGCCGAGGAATACGCCCGCCAGGGCGCCACGCTCGCGCTCGTCGCGCGCCGCACCGATGCACTCGATGCGTTCGCGCGGCGGTTCCCCAAGCTCTCCATCTCCGTCTATTCCGCCGACGTGCGCGACGCCGATGCGCTGGCCACCGCCGCCGCGTCGTTCATCGCCGCGCACGGCTGCCCCGACGTCGTGATCGCGAACGCGGGCATCAGCCAGGGCGCCGTCACGGGCCAGGGCGACCTCGCGACGTTCCGCGACGTGATGGACATCAACTACTACGGGATGGTCGCGACGTTCGAGCCGTTCGTCGGCCCGATGACGGCCGCGCGCCACGGCACGCTGGTCGGCGTCGCGAGCGTCGCCGGCGTGCGCGGGCTGCCCGGCTCCGGCGCGTACAGCGCGTCGAAATCGGCCGCGATCAAGTATCTCGAATCGCTGCGCGTCGAGTTGCGCCCGGCCGGCGTCGGCGTCGTGACGATCGCGCCCGGCTACATTCGCACGCCGATGACCGCGCACAATCCGTACCGGATGCCGTTCCTGATGGACGCCGACCGCTTCGCCGCGCGCGCGGCGCGGGCGATCGCCCGGCAGCACGCGTTCCGCGTGATTCCGTGGCAGATGGGCGTCGTCGCGAAGGTGCTGCACGTGCTGCCGCGCTGGCTGTACGACCGCCTGTTCGAGAAGGCGCCGCGCAAGCCGAAGGCCGGCGCGCACTGAGTGCGCCGCGGATCCGGCGTGCGCGTCGCCGGGTCCTGTCGGGCCTTGGCCCGATCTGCCTCGCCATACCGCGCGAATCCGCGCGGGCCTCTACCTTCGTGTCGCGCCACATACCGCGCACCGCTGCCGCGATCCTGCCCGTTCCGTCGCTCGCGCCGCGCATTCGCAGCCGCCCGCCTCGCCCCTCGCCTGCCGCGCCGCGCTCGCCCTCCCCGCACGGCCGCATCAACACCCGTTCCGTCGCCATCGCAGCCTTTTTTCGGTCAATTCGTCGCGTTCCGGCGCCTTTTTCCACGCGTCGCGCGCTTTGACGGTATCCTATTCGCCAGCCGCGCCGGCCCTGCCCGCTGCCGGGCCGCGCCCGCCTCCGTCATCCAGCGAAAAACACAAGCCACGTGGGAGATCCTATGCACGTCAAGCTATTCGCCGCGGCCGCCGTGGCCGCGGCCCTTGCCGCTCCCGGCCTCGCCGCCGCCAAGCCGCTCACCGTCTGCACGGAATCGAGCCCGGACGGCTTCGACGTCGTGCAGTACAACTCGCTCGTCACGACCAACGCGTCGGCCGACGTGATCTTCAACACGCTCGTGTCCTACGACGAAGCCGCGAAGAAGGTCGTGCCCGCGCTCGCGGACAAATGGGAAGCGAGCGCCGACGGCCTCACGTACACGTTCCACCTGCGCCCGAACGTCGCGTTCCAGACCACCGACTACTTCAAGCCGGGCCGCCCGCTGAACGCGGACGACGTCGTGTTCACGTTCACGCGAATGCTCGACGATGCGAATCCGTGGCACAAGGTGGCCGGCGCGAGCGGTTTTCCGCATGCGCAGTCGATGGGCCTCGTGAAGCTCGTGAAATCGGTGACCAAGGTCGACGACAGCACGGTGAAGTTCGTGCTGAACGAGCCGAACGCGACGTTCGTGCCGATCCTGACGATGGGCTTCGCGTCGATCTACTCGGCCGAGTACGCGGACCAGTTGCTCAAGGCCGGCAAGCAGGCCGACCTGAACGCGAAGCCGGTCGGCACCGGCCCGTTCGTGCTGAAGAGCTATACGAAGGACGCACTGATCCGCTACGACGTGAACCCGACCTACTGGGGTGCGAAGCCGAAGGTCGATCGATTGATCTACGCGATCACGCCCGATGCATCGGTGCGCATGCAGAAGGTGAAGGCCGGCGAATGCCAGATCGCGCTGTCGCCGAAGCCGCAAGACGTGCTCGCCGCGAAGGGCGACAGCGCGCTGAAGGTCGTGCAGACGCCCGCGTTCATGACCGCGTTCGTCGCGCTGAACACGCAGAAGAAGCCGCTCGACAACGACAAGGTGCGCGAGGCGCTGAATCTCGCGTTCGACCGCGCGACCTACCTGAAGGTCGTGTTCGACAACACCGCGACGGCCGCGAACAATCCGTATCCGCCGAACACGTGGAGCTACGCGAAGGACATCGCGCCGTATGCGTACGATCCCGCGAAGGCGAAGCAGTTGCTCGCGCAGGCCGGCTTCCCGAACGGCTTCTCGACGACGATCTGGACGCGCCCGACCGGCAGCGTGCTGAACCCGAACCCGAAAGCCGGCGCCGAGCTGCTGCAAGCCGACCTCGCGAAGATCGGCGTGAAAGCGGAAGTGAAAGTGATCGAATGGGGCGAACTGATCAAGCAGGCGAAGCTCGGCCAGCATGACATGCTGTTCATGGGCTGGGCCGGCGACAACGGCGATCCGGACAACTACCTGTCGCCGCTGTTCAGCTGCAACGCGGTGAAGTCGGGCATCAACTTCGCGCGCTTCTGCGATGCGCAGCTCGACAAGCTGATCGCCGACGGCAAGTCGACCGCCGACCAGGCCAAGCGCGCGAAGCTCTATGAAAGCGCGCAGAAGATCATCCACGACCAGGCGCTGTGGATCCCGCTCGGCTACCCGACCGCGGCCGCGCTGACGCGCACAAACGTGAGCGGCTATCACGTGAGTCCGTTCGGACGGCAGAACTTCGCGACGGTCGCGGTGCAGTAACCTCGCGTGGCGCGCAAGCGACGGCGCACATGCCGCTCGCTTGCGGCCCGCGCGCCGCGCTTGCTACACTGCGCGCTCATTCCTCACACCGGACGCCAGCCAAAGTGAACAACTAAGCCTTCCCGAAATGTTTTCGCCGCCCGTGCCACGCACGCCGCGCGCGAAGGTCTTCACGCATTTTTGGAGGTGCTTATGGCTGCAGCCACGCCCACCGGCGCGCTCGTCGCGCTTCATCACGTTTCCTTCCGCTTCGACGACGGCGTCACGCTGTTCGATTCGCTCGACCTGACCATCGATCGCACGCCGACCGGCATCGTCGGCCGCAACGGCGTCGGCAAGAGCGTGCTCGCGCAACTGATCGCGGGCCGCCGCGCGCCGAGTGCGGGGACGGTCGAGCGACATGCGCAGGTCGTCTACGTCGCGCAGCAGCACGACCACGACGCCACGGCCGCCCCGCGATCCGTCGCGCAGATCGCCGCGCTCGATGCGCCGCTCGGCGCGCTCGCGCGTCTCGCGGACGGCCGCGCGGGGCCGCACGACTTCGACCTGATCGGCGATCGCTGGGATCTCGCGGAGCGGCTGCGCGCGGCGCTCGACGCGGCTGGCCTGCACGATGTCCGCGCCGACACGCCCGCGCACACGCTGAGCGGCGGCCAGCTCGCGCGCGTCGCGCTGATCGGCGCGCTGCTGTCCGGCGCCGGCCTGCTCGTGCTCGACGAACCGACCAATCATCTCGACGCACCGGGCCGCGCGTGGCTGCGCACGGCGCTCGACGGCTGGCGCGGCGGCGTGGTCATCGTGAGCCACGACCGTGCGCTGCTCGCCGGCGTGCAGCGCATCGTCGAGCTGACGCCGCACGGCGCGCGCTCGTACGGCGGCAACTACGCGCTCTACCGTGCGCAGCGCGACGCGCAACAGGAAGCCGCGCAAGCGGCGCTCGACCATGTGCGCACCGAGCGCGAGCGCGTGCGGCGCAGGCTCGAACAGGAACACGACACGATCCAGCGCCATGCGGCCGCGTCGCTGCGCGACGCGAAGGCGGCCAACCTGTCGTCGATGGCGCGCCAGCGCCGCAAGGGCGCCGCGCGCGCCATCATGGGGACGGTCCGGCGTCATCAGAGCGACTTCAAGGCGACGCTCGACACGCGCGTGCAGGAAGCGGCCGCGCGCGTCGAAACCGACGCGCCCGTACTGGTGTCGCTGCCGGGCACGGAGGTCAGCGCGCGCCGCCAGCTGTTCACGCTCGAACGCGCGCAACTGCCGTGGCGCGTCGCGGGCGACGCCGACGCGATCACGTGGTCGGCCAGCGGCGCCGTGCGCATCGCGCTGACGGGCCCGAACGGCTGCGGCAAGTCGACGTTGCTGAGGATGCTCGCGGGCGAGCTGGCGCCGCGCTCAGGCACTTGCACGACGCACGTGAGCGCCGCGTATCTCGACCAGCGGCTCGCACTGCTCGACCCGGAGCGCTCGATCGTCGAGCAACTCGGGCTGCTCGATACGCCGCTCGCCGAAGGCGACCTGCGCAGCCGTCTCGCGCTGCTGCAGCTCGACGCGACACGTGCGACGCAACCGGCGCGGCAACTGAGCGGCGGCGAACGGCTGAAGGCCGCGCTCGCGTGCGCGTTGTGGCGCGGCACGCCCGCGCAACTGCTGCTGCTCGACGAGCCGACCAATCACCTCGATCTCGAATCGGTGCGTGCGATCGAAGCCGCGCTGGCGGGTTTCCCGGGCGCGCTCGTGGTCGCGTCGCACGACGCCGCGTTTCTCGCGGCGCTCGAACCGACGCACACGATGCAGTGGCATCCCGACGGATGGCGTTACGAACCCGTCGTGTAACGATGACGAAGCGCGCTCAGCTGGCGGCGCGGAACCGCAGCACGCCGTCGTCACCCTGCTCGCGCACGAGTTCGCCCGCGAGCCACAGCAGGTTCAGGTGCGCGAGCGCCTCGCCGAGCGCGAACGTCATCTGGTGGATGTCGAGCTCGCGGCGGCGGAACATGATCGGCACGATGTCGGCCGCGCTCATCGACTTTTCCGCGCACGCGACGCGCACTTCGGCCAGGCGCGCATCGTGGTGTTCGCGCAGTTGCGCGATGCGCGTGCGCACGCCGCGGAACGGCTTGCCGTGCGACGGCAGCACGAGCGTGTCGGGCGACATCGTCTCGTAGCGGCCGAGCGATTCCAGGTACAGCGCGAGCGGGTTCGCTTCGGGCTCGAGGTCGAACACCGACACGTTCGTCGAAATGCGCGGCAGCACCATGTCGCCGGAAATCAGCACGCCGTCGGCTTCGCTGTGAAGCGCGCAATGTTCAGGCGAATGGCCGAAGCCGGTGACGACGCGCCACGTGCGCGCGCCGATCGTCACCTCGTCGCCTTCGCGCAGGCGCCGGTAGCGCGGCGGCACGGCCGGCACCAGATCCGAGTAGTAGCTGCGGCGGTTGCGCAGCTTGTCGAGCGCGGCCGGATCGGTCAGGCCGTGGCGCGCGAAGTGATCGGCGGCGGCCGCGCCGCCCGCGTTCGACCCGTTGCCGGCCGCCATCAGGCAGCCGAACAGGTATTCGCCGAGCGTCATCCACAGCCGCACGTTCCAGCGGCCCTTGTCGCCGCCTTCGCACAGCCAGTTCGCGAGGCCGAAGTGATCGGGGTGGCAGTGCGTGACGAGCACGCGCAGCACGGGCAGGCCGTCGAGCTGCGTGTCGAAGATCTGCTCCCAGTGCGTGCGGATCGCGTCCGACGCGATCCCGCAATCGACGACCGTCCAGCCGGCCTGCCCGTCGATCTCGTCGCGCAGCAGCCAGAGATTGATGTGATCGAGCGAGAACGGCAACGGCATGCGCAGCCAGCGCACGCCGGGCGCGACCTCGAACGTGTCGCCCGCGGCGGGCAGCGTATCGGCGAAGGGGTAGTCGAGTTGGTGTTCCAGGGCATTCATCGGTGGGGCGTCTCGTCGTTATCGGTGCGAAGGCGCGCCGGCGGCAGGGTGCGGCGGGCGGTGCGTCGATTCTATCGCCGTCGCGCGAAACACGTGCCCGGCCCCTGCCGACGCGCCAAAAAAAGTTCGTGTCAGAATCGGTTCCGTACCCGTATCTTTACGCGAAGATGCATTGAACGGCGCCCAACGGCGATCAACACGCCGATTGACGACCATTCGCGCATCACCGCGAAAGTCATTGAAACGCCGACTTGGGCGCTAAAATGGCGAGTGCTTACAGCCCCTTGAACGAGCCTGCACGCGATGAATCACTTCCCCAAACTGCTGTCGTCGCAGATCGGTTTCGACGTCGCGCAGACGATGCTCGAATACTTCGATCGCCATTACCGGATCTTCCGCGAGGCGGCGGTCGATGCGAAGACGCTGTTCGAGCGCGGCGACTGGCACGGGCTGCAGCGGCTCGCGCGCGAGCGGATCACGTCGTACGACGATCGCGTGAAGGAATGCGTCGAGGTGCTGGAAGACGAATACGACGCGGAGAACATCGACGACGAAGTCTGGCAGCAGATCAAGCTGCACTACATCGGCCTGCTCACGTCGCACCGCCAGCCCGAGTGCGCGGAAACCTTCTTCAATTCGGTGTGCTGCAAGATCCTGCACCGCTCGTATTTCAGCAACGATTTCATCTTCGTGCGCCCGGCGATCTCGACCGAGTATCTGGAGAACGACGAGCCGGCCGCGAAACCGACGTACCGCGCGTACTATCCGGGCACCGACGGGCTCGCGGCCACGCTCGAGCGCATCGTCACGAACTTCCAGCTCGAGCCGGCGTTCGAGGATCTCACGCGCGACATCGGCTGCGTGATGCAGGCGATCGACGATGAATTCGGCCACTTCGACGAAGCGCCGAATTTCCAGATCCACGTGCTGTCGTCGCTGTTCTTCCGCAACAAGAGCGCGTACATCGTCGGCCGCATCATCAACGCCGACCGCGTGCTGCCGTTCGCGGTGCCGATCCGCCACGTGCGCCCGGGCGTGCTCGCGCTCGATACCGTGCTGCTGCGCCGCGAGCAGTTGCAGATCATCTTCAGCTTCTCGCATTCGTACTTCCTCGTCGACATGGGCGTGCCGTCCGCGTACGTGGAGTTCCTCTGCACGATCATGCCGGGCAAGCCGAAGGCCGAGATCTACACGTCGGTCGGGCTGCAGAAGCAGGGCAAGAACCTGTTCTACCGCGACCTGCTGCACCATCTGTCGCATTCGAGCGACCGCTTCATCATCGCGCCCGGGATCAAGGGCCTCGTGATGCTCGTGTTCACGCTGCCGTCGTTCCCGTACGTGTTCAAGATCATCAAGGATCAATTCCCGCCGCCGAAGGAAACGACGCGCGCGCAAATCATGGAGAAGTACCAGCTCGTGAAGCGCCACGACCGCCTCGGGCGAATGGCCGACACGCTCGAGTATTCGAGCGTCGCGCTGCCGCTCGCGCGGCTCGATCATGCGCTCGTGCGTGAACTCGAGAAGGAAGTGCCGTCGCTGCTCGAGTACGAGGACGACAAGCTCGTGATCAAGCACCTGTACATCGAGCGCCGGATGACGCCGCTGAACCTGTACCTGCAGAACGGCAGCGACGCGGACGTCGAGCACGGCGTGAAGGAATACGGCAACGCGGTGAAGGAGCTGATGAAGGCGAACATCTTCCCCGGCGACATGCTGTACAAGAACTTCGGCGTCACGCGCCACGGCCGCGTCGTGTTCTACGACTACGACGAGATCGAGTACCTGACCGACTGCAACGTGCGGCGCGTGCCGCCGCCGCGCAACGAGGAAGACGAGCTGTCCGGCGAACCGTGGTATACCGTCGGCCCGCACGACATCTTTCCGGAGACCTACGGGCCGTTCCTGCTCGGCGACCCGCGCGTGCGCAGCGTCTTCATGAAGCATCACGCGGACTTTTTCGATCCGGCGCTGTGGCAGGCGAGCAAGGACAAGCTGATGCAGGGCGAATTGCCCGATTTTTATCCGTACGATGCGGCCCTGCGCTTTAGCGTGCGCTACCCTGCGCGCTTCGGCGCGACGGGCCTCGACGACGGCGCGGGCGACGCACAGCGCGCCGCCTGACGCCGGCAACACCGAATCCGATATCGACCGATTTCCGCCAACGGAAGCCACACCGATGACTACTCCAGACAATCCGCTTTCACATCTGTTCGACAACAACGATGCCTGGGTCAAGCGCCAGCTCGCCGACGATCCCGATTTCTTCGCACGACTCGCCGACCAGCAGGCGCCGGAATATCTGTGGATCGGCTGCTCGGATTCGCGCGTGCCGGCGAACCAGATCATCGGCCTGCCGCCGGGCGAAGTGTTCGTGCACCGCAACATCGCGAACGTGGTCGTGCACAGCGACCTGAACTGCCTGTCGGTGATCCAGTTCGCGGTCGACATCCTGCGCGTCAAGCACATCATGGTCGTCGGCCACTACGGCTGCTCGGGCGTGAACGCGGCGCTGCACAACCGCCGTGTCGGCCTCGCGGACAACTGGCTGCATCACGTGCAGGACGTACGCGAGCGCCATGCGGCGCTGCTCGACGAATGGCCGGTCGGCGAAGCGCGTTACCGTCGCCTGATCGAGCTGAATGCGATCGAACAGGTCGTCAACGTGTGCCGCACGACGATCGTCAACGACGCGTGGGCGCGCGGCCAGTCGCTCACCGTGCACGGGCTCGTGTACGGCGTGCATGACGGCCGGATGCGCAACCTCGGGATGGCCGTGTCGAACTTCGACGCGCTCGACTCGACTTACCGGCGCTGCGTGGCCGCGCTCACCGCCGGCGGCGAGCATGCGCCGGACAACGACATGGTCGCGGCGGACGCCGCCCGGCTCGAAAGCGTCGCGCAGGCGGTCGCCGCGACGCTCAAGCCGTGCGACGACGCGCAGCAGTAACGCGCCAGCCGCCGGGCGGCGGCTGCGACGCGGCCGCGGCACGCGTCGAACGGATCTGACAACGGCACTGCCTCGGTGGCGCCACCGCAAGGAGCGACAGGCATGAAAACCGTATTGATCGTCGGCGCATCGCGCGGCCTCGGCCGCGAATTCGTCCGGCAATACCGGCGCGACGGCTGGAACGTGATCGCCACCGCGCGCGACGCGGCGTCGCTCGATGCGCTGCGCGCGCTCGGCGCGCAGCCGCATGCGCTCGACATCGCGCAGCCCGAGCAGATCGCGGCGCTCGGCTGGAAGCTCGACGGCGAGCGGCTCGATGCGGCCGTGCTCGTGTCCGGCGTGTACGGGCCGCGCACCGAGGGCGTCGAGACGATCACCGCCGAGGATTTCGACGCGGTGATGCACACGAACGTGCGCGGGCCGATGCAGCTGCTGCCGATCCTGCTGCCGCTCGTCGAGGACGCGCGCGGCGTGCTGGCCGTCGTGTCGAGCCGGATGGGCAGCATCGCCGAGGCGACCGGCACGACCGGCTGGCTGTACCGCGCGAGCAAGGCCGCGCTGAACGACGCGCTGCGCATCGCTTCGCTGCAGACGCGCCATGCCGCGTGCATTTCGCTGCATCCCGGCTGGGTGCGCACCGACATGGGCGGCGCGCAGGCCGCGATCGACCCGGAAACGAGCGTGACCGGCATGCGTCGCGTGATCGCCGAATCGGGTTCCGACGTGTCCCAGGCGAACGGCCGGTTCTTCCAGTACGACGGCGTCGAGCTGAGCTGGTGAGCGGCACCGGCAACCGATCGTTGTTAATTCACATTTCGCATGATTTTGAACCGACCTGACGCGTGCCCGTGCGGCGGCGCGTCTCCCGCGCCCGCCCGCAAAGCCCCGGCGCCGCGCTACGCGGCCTGCTGCGGCCGTTTCATCGACGGCGGCGAGGCCGCCGCCACCGCACTCGAATTGATGCGTTCGCGGTATAGCGCGTACGTGCTCGGCGCGACCGATTACCTGCGCGCGACGTGGGCCGCGCGCACCTGCCCGCCCGATCTCGACACCGACCCGGAAGCACCGGACGCGCCGCGCTGGCTCGGCCTCGCGGTCAAACGCCACGTGCCGCTCGACGAGCGGCACGCGGAGGTCGAATTCGTGGCGCGCTACAAGGTTGGCGGGCGCGCTTACCGGCTCCACGAGACGAGCCGTTTCGAGCGCGACGAGCACGGTTTCTGGCGTTATGTCGACGGCGAAGTAAATGAACGCTGACAAATAGTTGCCATGTCAGACGCCGGGTAATTCCCGCATTGCACAACCTGATTTTGTCGGGCTACGATGGCCTCGAATTGGTCATGTTGCATGGCAGGGCTTACGGATGGCGTTCAGCAAGGTATTGGTGGGATGGATGGCGGCCTGTGCGCTGTCGGCCGCTCAGGCCGGTACGCTGCCGGGCGCCGCTACGGGGGCGGGCGCCAGCGGATCGCTCGCGCACGCCGAGCGCTTCGACTACGCCGACGCGAACCTGCCGCAGGTCGCCGCCGACCTCAACGAACAGATCCTGCGCATTCCGGCCGATGCTTCGGGCGCCGTCACGCTCGAGGCGACGCTCTTCAAGCCGAACGGCCCCGGCCCGTTCCCGCTCGTCGTCTTCAACCACGGTAAAAATACCGGCGATCTCCATCTGCAGCCGCGCAGCCGGCCGCTCGCGTTCGCGCGCGAATTCGTGCGGCGCGGCTATGCGGTGATCGCGCCGAATCGCCAGGGCTTCGCCGGTTCGGACGGCACGTACCGGCAGGAAGGCTGCAACGTCGGCAAGAACGGGCTCGCGCAGGCCGCCGACGTCGACGCGACGGTGCGCTACATGTCGCGCCAGCCGTACGTCGATGCGTCGCGCATCGTCGTCGCCGGCACGTCGCATGGCGGGCTCGTGTCGGTCGCATACGGCACCGAAGCGGCAGCCGGCGTACGCGGCATCATCAACTTCTCCGGCGGGCTGCGCCAGGACCTGTGCGACGGCTGGCAGCGCAATCTCGTCGATGCGTTCGACCAGTATGGCGCGCATACGGCCGTGCGGTCGCTGTGGCTGTACGGCGACAACGATTCGGTATGGACGCCCGCGCTCGTCGCCCAGATGCACGATGCGTACGTGTCGCACGGCACGCAAGCCCGCTTCATCGATTTCGGCCGCTACAAGGACGACGCGCACCGGCTGATCGTCGATCGCGACGGCGTGCCCGTCTGGTGGCCGGCCGTGAACGCATTCCTCGCCGAACTGAACCTGCCGACCGCGGTGCGCTATGCGGTCGCGAACCCGCACGAGCCGAAGGCCAGCGGCTATGCGTCGATCGACGCGGTCAACGCGGTGCCGTACGTCGACGAAGCGGGCCGCGAAGGCTATCGCCGCTTCCTGAACCAGCATCCGAGCCGCGCGTTCGCGGTGTCGTCGGAAGGCGCGTGGTCGTGGGCCGAAGGCGGCGACGACCCGATGGCGCTCGCGCTCGACAACTGCGCGAAGCAAGGCGCGGGCGCGTGCCGGCTGTACGCGGTCAACGACCGCGTCGTGTGGAACGCCAGCCCGACGCAGACGGCCGACAACGGCGACGATCACATCCGCGACACCGATACGCGCGCGCTGGCTTCGCGCTGACGCGCGGCTGTCGTTCTTCCCGCCTCGCACGCCCCGTCCTTTCAAGGTCATCGCGGCACGCTCCCGCCTGCTCGTCAAATCGAGCACTCACCGCGTAATGCTCGTTTTTACGCGCAATCGGCTTGAATTCGAGCTGGCATGATCTATCATGATCGTTATTTCGATCATAATCGACTTAACGATCGATTTTACGAGCATGAAGGTCAATCAAGCTGCGGCCGCCAGCCCCACCGTTCTCGCGGAAGCCGCGCGTGTCGGAGAAGCGCTCGCCCGTCTGCGCATCTCGCGGCGCATCCAGCAGAGCGAGGCGGCCACCCGGGCCGGGCTTTCACGCAATACCGCCTATCGCATCGAGAAAGGCGATCCTGGCGTCGCGCTGGGACAGTGGCTGCGGTATCTCGACGCGATTGCACCGGAAACGACCCTGCTGGAACTGCTCTCCGGAACAGACCCGTCGCTCAAGGCACAGGCGGCCCGCGAACGCAGTCGACGCGTACGATCTCTCACGGACAACGAACTCAAGGATCTTGATTTCTGATGGTCGCCGTCGTCAAAAGACTCGCCGTGTTTGCCTATCTCGACGATGACTGGGCACCCGCGGGGCTGCTTCAAATGACCGAAGACGGTGCGGATCTACAGGCATCGAGCTTCGCGTACGGGTTGCGCTATATCGATCGGCCCAACGCCATCGAAATCGACCCGGTGAGCCTGAGTCTGGCGAGAAAGAACGAGACACGCGGCAAGATGAACTTCCCGGCGGGCGGGTTGACGCAGTTCGGCGGGATTCGCGACGCCGCGCCCGATGCATGGGGACGGCGTGTCATCGAAGCCAAACTCAAAGTCCGGGCCAACACACTGCCCGAATCCACCTATCTCCTCCACGCGGGCAGTCAGCGGATTGGTGCGCTCGATATCCGGGCGAATCTGGACACCCCTCCAGGCCCGCAAGCCGGCAAGGGCCTGCACAGGCTCGAATATCTGATCGATTCGGCAGCGCGCATCGAGGAAGGCGAGCCCGTGCCGGCCGAACTCGAAGCCATCTTCGTACAGGGCAGCGGTCTCGGCGGCGCCCGGCCAAAGGCTACGGTGCGGGACGAAAACGGCGTGCTTTGGCTGGCCAAATTCCCGAGTCGTAGCGACCGGCTGAACGTGACGGTCATCGAAGAGGCCACGCTTCGTCTTGCGGCCCGGTGCGGCATTCGGGTCCCACCTACCCGCATCGTCGACGTCGGCGGCCGACAAGTCATGTTGATCCGCCGATTCGACCGGTACTGGACTCACCCCGAATTCGACGCCCTTCGAGGGGACGACGCGCTCTATCTGCCTCCCCGTGCCGGGGCAACCGAGCGAAGAGTGCCCTTCGCGAGCGCATTGACGCTGGTCGGCTGTTCCGAGATGGAATCGATGGAGAAAAGTTATCAGGACGTGGCTCACGCGATCCGGCAGCACGGGCACGTGGACGCAATTCGAGCCGACAACCGGGAACTGTTCAAGCGGATGGTCTTTAACATCCTCGTGAGCAACGACGATGACCATTTGCGCAACCACGGATTCATTCGCGACCCGCGTCTCCCCGGCTGGCGTCTCAGCCCGTTATACGATGTTCTGCCCCGGCCGAGCACTGCACACGAGCGCTATCTCCACCTCGGCATCGGCCCGCAGGGGCGGCTCGCCACCCTGGATAACGCGTTCAATGCCCGGGATGCATTCGGCCTTTCGAAATCAGACGCCGGACTCGCGATTGCTGAAGTCTGGCAACCGACACGCGAATGGAAGACGTGTTTCGAAGAGCATGGCGTGCCTGACAAGGAAGTCGACAAGATTGCGCCGGCGTTCCGTCACATCGACCACGTGGCCGACGCGGCACTTCGCAAAGCATTGCCCTGAACCTGACCGCTCGATTTCGCTCAGTGGTCCGGCATTGCACCACCCGGTCGATCGACCCTGCGCGCAGCAAGTTCGCCCCTTGTCGCCGCCAACACCGCACCATCATCCTTCCCCATATTTCGCTGCCCGGCCGCCCCGCCCCGCGATTTTTTTCTGTCGGGGGGTGTCACTCGACCGTCGTCATCTGCGTGCATTTCGGCCGATCCGCCGCGTTCCGTTCCGAGCCCCCCCGAACTGCGCCGAACTCCCGCCCAGCAAGGCTGCGCGGCGTTTGTAACCGCTAGTGCAACGTCCGGCGGAACACGCTAATCTCTGCGCGTTTCGTATCCCGCCGCGCGGCCCCCGTCGATACCGCGCGGCCGTTTTACCCCCCGGAGTCGCCTTGAGTACGCCAGCCACCGACGACTGGGTCGCGCGCAGCCTGCGCGCGGTCTGGCACCCCTGCACCCAGATGAAGCATCACGAGCGCCTGCCGCTCGTCCCCGTCGCGCGCGGCGCGGGCGTGTGGCTGGTCGACCGTGACGGCCGCCGCTACTTCGACGCGATCAGCTCGTGGTGGGTCAACCTGTTCGGCCATGCGAACCCGGACATCAACGCGGCGCTGAAGGACCAGCTCGACACGCTCGAGCACGCGATGCTCGCCGGCTGCACGCACGAACCGGCGATCGAGCTCGCCGAACGGCTGCACGCGCTGACCGCCCGCACGCTCGGCCATGCGTTCTTCGCGTCGGACGGCGCGTCGGCCGTCGAGATCGCGCTGAAGATGAGCTTCCACGCGTGGCGCAACCGCGGCCGCGCGAACAAGCAGGAATTCGTCTGCGTCGCGAACAGCTATCACGGCGAGACGATCGGCGCGCTCGGCGTGACCGACGTCGCGCTGTTCAAGGATGCGTACGATCCGCTGATCCGCCACGCTCACGTGGTCGCGTCGCCCGATGCGCGCGGCGCGCTGCCGGGCGAGACGGCCGCCGACGTCGCGGGCCGCGCGCTCGCGGACGTGCGGCGCCTGTTCGTCGAACGCGGCGACCGGATCGCCGCGCTGATCGTCGAGCCGCTCGTGCAGTGCGCGGCCGGCATGGCCATGCACGATCCGTCGTACGTGCGCGGGCTGCGCGCACTGTGCGACGAATTCGGCGTGCACCTGATCGCCGACGAGATCGCGGTGGGCTGCGGCCGCACGGGCACCTTCTTCGCGTGCGAACAGGCGGGCGTCTGGCCCGATTTCATGTGCCTGTCGAAAGGAATCAGCGGCGGCTACCTGCCGCTGTCTCTGGTGCTCACGCGCGACGACGTGTTCGCGTCGTTCTACGACGACGACACGACGCGCGGCTTCCTGCACTCGCATTCGTACACGGGCAACCCGCTCGCGTGCCGCGCGGCGCTCGCGACGCTCGACCTGTTCGCGCGCGACGACGTGCTCGCGAGCAACGCCCGCAAATCGGCGACGCTGCGCGCGGCGCTCGCGCCGCTGGGCGCCCATCCGCACGTACGCCACCTGCGCGAGCGCGGCACGCTGTTCGCGTTCGACGTCGCGCTCGACGGCGACGCGGCGCACGGCTTCTCGCGGCGGTTCTTCGAGCGCGCGCTCGAACGTGAACTGCTGCTGCGCCCGATCGGCACGACCGTGTACCTGATGCCGCCGTACGTGATGAGCGACGACGACATCGCGTGGCTCGCGCGGCGCACGCGCGACACGCTCGACGCCACGCTGGAGGATCTCGGCCGATGAGCCTGCTCGACACCCTGCAACGCGGCCTCGCCGACCTCGACGCGCAAGGGCTGCGCCGCGTGCGCCGCATCGCCGACACCGCGTGCGACGCGCGCATGACCGTGAACGGCCGCGAGATCGTCGGCTTCGCGAGCAACGACTACCTCGGCCTCGCCGCGCATCCGGCGCTCGTCGCCGCGTTCGCCGAAGGCGCGCAGCGCTACGGCTCCGGCAGCGGCGGCTCGCACCTGCTCGGCGGCCATTCGCGCGCGCACGCCCGGCTCGAGGACGAACTCGCGGGCTTCGCGGGCGGCTTCTCCGATGCGCCGCGCGCGCTGTACTTCAGCACCGGCTACATGGCGAACCTCGCGGCGATGACCGCGCTCGCCGGCAAGGGCGCGACGATCTTCTCCGACGCGCTGAACCATGCGTCGCTGATCGACGGCATGCGGCTGTCGCGCGCGAACGTGCAGGTCTATCCGCACGCCGATACCGCCGCGCTCGCCGCGCTGCTCGACGCATCGGATGCGGAAACGAAGCTGATCGTCAGCGACACCGTGTTCAGCATGGACGGCGACATTGCACCGCTCGCCGAACTCGTCGCGCTGGCCGAACGCCACGGCGCGTGGCTCGTCGTCGACGACGCGCACGGCTTCGGCGTGCTCGGCCCGCAGGGTCGCGGCGCGCTCGCGGCCGCCGCGCTGCGTTCGCCGCATCTCGTGTACGTCGGCACGCTCGGCAAGGCGGCCGGCGTCGCCGGCGCGTTCGTGATCGCGCACGAAACCGTGATCGAATGGCTGATCCAGCGCGCGCGCAGCTACATCTTCACGACGGCCGCGCCGCCGGCCGTCGCGCACGCGGTATCGGCGAGCCTGAAGGTGATCGCGGGCGACGAAGGCGACGCGCGCCGCGCGCACCTCGCCGCGCTGATCGAACGCACGCGCGCGCTGCTGCGCAACACGCGCTGGCAGCCGGTCGATTCGCACACGGCCGTGCAGCCGCTCGTGATCGGCAGCAACGACGCGACGCTCGCCGCGATGCGCGCGCTCGACGCGCACGGCCTGTGGGTGCCCGCGATCCGGCCGCCGACGGTGCCGGCCGGCACGTCGCGGCTGCGCGTGTCGCTGTCGGCCGCGCATTCGTTCGACGATCTCGCCAGGCTCGAAGCCGCGTTGATCCAGGCCAGCGAGGAGGCCGCAGCATGACCGCCCCGCTCTCCGTCTTCGTGACCGGCACCGACACCGAAATCGGCAAGACCTTCGTGTCGGCCGCGATGCTGCACGGCTTCGCGCGGCACGGGCTGCGCGCGGCCGCGCTGAAGCCGGTCGCGGCCGGCGCGTACGAACGCGACGGCGTGTGGCGCAACGAGGACGCCGACCAGCTCGACGCCGCCGCGAACGTCGTGCTGCCGCCCGAGCTGCGCACGCCGTTCCTGCTGAAAGCGCCGGCCGCGCCGCATATCGTCGCCGCACGCGAAGGCGTGACGCTCGACCTCGACACGATCGTCGCGTGCCATCGCGAAGCGCTGACGCGCGCGGACGTCGTCGTCGTCGAAGGCGTCGGCGGCTTTCGCGTGCCGCTGAACGACACGCAGGACACCGCCGATCTCGCGGTCGCGCTCGGCCTGCCCGTCGTCCTCGTCGTCGGCGTCCGGCTCGGCTGCATCAGCCACGCGCTGCTGACGGCCGATGCGATTCGCCAGCGCGGCCTCACGCTCGCGGGCTGGGTCGCGAACCACGTCGACCCGGCGATGTCGTTCGCCGACGAGAACGTCGCGACGATTGGCGACTGGCTCGCGCGCGAGCACCGCGCGCCGCTGATCGGCCGCATCGCGCACCTGACGCCGGCCGCCCCCGAATCCGCCGCGGCGATGCTCGACATCGCCGCGCTCGTCGAGTCGCTGCGCGCCGCGCGGCCTTGACCCAACCGATCCCCCAATCCCGCCCAGGACAGGAAAAAGAAATGACCCAAGCCCAGACCGCCGCCGTGCAACCCGACGCGATCCCCGTGGCCGCTCCGGCGCCGCAGCGCTGGCGCGTCGCCGACGTCGTCGCGCTGTTCGAGCTGCCGTTCAACGACCTGATGTTCCGCGCGCAGCAGGTGCATCGCGAGCACTTCGACGCGAACGCGGTGCAACTCTCGACGCTGCTGTCGATCAAGACGGGCGGCTGCGAGGAAGATTGCGGCTACTGCTCGCAGTCGTCGCATCACGACACGGGCCTGAAGGCCGAGAAGCTGATGGACGTCGACGCGGTGCTCGACGCCGCGCGCGCGGCGAAGGCGAACGGCGCGAGCCGCTTCTGCATGGGCGCCGCGTGGCGCAACCCGAAGGAGCGCCACATGCCGGCGCTGACCGAGATGGTGCGCGGCGTGAAGGAGCTCGGCCTTGAGACCTGCATGACGCTCGGCATGCTGGAAGACGAGCAGGCCCGGCAGCTCGCCGACGCGGGCCTCGACTACTACAACCACAACCTCGACACGTCGCCGGAGTTCTACGGCCAGGTGATCTCGACGCGCACGTACCAGGACCGCCTCGACACGCTCGACCGCGTGCGCGACGCGGGCATCAACGTGTGCTGCGGCGGCATCATCGGGATGGGCGAGTCGCGCCGCGAACGCGCGGGGCTGATCTCGCAGCTCGCGAATCTGAACCCGTATCCGGAATCGGTGCCGATCAACAACCTCGTCGCGATCGAAGGCACGCCGCTCGAAGGCACCGCGCCGCTCGATCCGTTCGAGTTCGTGCGCACGATCGCGGTCGCGCGCATCACGATGCCGAAGGCCGTCGTGCGCCTGTCGGCCGGCCGCGAGCAGCTCGACGACGCGATGCAGGCGATGTGCTTCCTCGCCGGCGCGAACTCGATGTTCTACGGCGACCAGTTGCTGACGACCAGCAACCCGCAGACGCAGCGCGACCGCGCGCTGTTCGAGCGCCTCGGCATCCGCGCGAGCCAGGCCGACGCGCTGGCGGAACACGCGTAAGCGGTAGCAAGTGGGACGCGTACTGTGCGCAAATGGAGAAGCCGGGCGCGCCCCGGCTTTTTTCATGCTTTGTCAAATTGCGTTACCGATCGCGAGCAGCGACGCAAACTTCGCACTAACATTGCGTCTCCGCTGCGATCGCCGGGTGCAACGAATACCCGTCGGACGTGCGGGTATCCAGTTACATCCGGGGAAACACGAATGAAGAAAACAGCACTGACGCTGCTCGCCCTCGTCGCCACGACCGCGCATGCCGCGGCACCGAAATGCTCGACGCAGACGCTGAACGGACACACCAGCGAACTATGCGTGACCAGCGTACCGTTCCAGCACGACTACTACACGCTCAAGGTCGACCGCGCGCTGATCTTCGTCTTGCCGGACGACTATATCGAAGACGTTGCCCTCACGCACACGATCCCGAAGGATGCGGCGATCGAATTCCCGCTGTCGCAGCAAGGCACGCCCACCGTGAAAATCTCCGGCGGCTGCACGCCGGTCAGCGAAACACAGGACGGCCACGCGATCGAAGTCGGTCGACGCTGTTCGTTCAAATGGGGCAACGTCGAGATCCTGAAGGATCTGGCGATTCGTTACGACTGATACACGCCGTCGAGTGCGTCGCGGCAGCATCACACGTGCGACGCCGCGCCGTCGAGCGCCGCGCGCACGCGCTCGACGCGCTGTCCGTCGACGGGCGCCAGCACCTCGCCGCGCGGCCGCACGCCCGAGCCGAAATGCACCGCGCGCACGCCGGTGGCGCGAACGAAATCGCCGACCGCATCGATCGTGAGCCCCGAACCGGCCAGCACCGTGCAGGTCGTGCCTGCCGCCTGCCGCACGAGCCGCGTGATCGTCGCGGCCGCGTCGAGTACCGACGGATGGCCGCCCGACGTCAGCACGGACGTGACGGCCGGCACGCGCAGCAGCGCATCGAACGCGGCGTTCAGGTCGCGCGCGACGTCGAACGCACGGTGGAACGTGAGCGGGCGCCCGTCCGCGGCGGCCGCGACGCGGGCCAGCGCGCCGAGATCGATGTCGCCGCGCGCGTCGAGCGCGCCGAACACGACGCCGTTCGCGCCGGCCGCGACGGCCGCACGCACGTCGCGCTCGATCGCGCGCATGTCGTCGGCGTCATAGACGAACGAGCGGCTGTGCGGACGCACGATCACGTTGACGGGAATCGGCACGGCGGCCACGACGGCCTCGATCAGGCCGACGCTGGGCGTCAGCCCGCCTTCGGTGATCGCGGTCACGAGTTCGAGGCGGTCGGCGCCCGCGCGGGCGGCGGTCCTTGCATCGCCGACGGTCGTGGCGATCACTTCGAGGAGGACGGAAGAAGCAGCGGGTCGGTTCATGGCGGCTTGCGAATCGTCAGGACAATTCGCGCATCCTAGCCGAGCCGCGTGACGGACGCCAGCGTGCCGGCGGCCGCGTACTTCCGCCGCGTACTTCTGCCGCGTATTTCAGCCGCGTATTTCAGCCGCGCCGCATGCGCCACACGCCGACGCGCGCGGACACCGCCGTCACCGCCGTGGCGGGCACGAACCGGAACGGCGCGGCCGCTCGCCGCGTGCGAGCCGCACCTCGCTACGCGACTTGCGCGTCCTCGTCGATCCAGTCGATGTCGCCGCACAGCACGCGCTGCGCGTCGCCGACGCGCACGGCCACCGACAGCGTCACGCACGGCTGCGCCTCGTTGATCGACAGGTACGGCCGCGTGACCTGCACGCGCCCCGGTTCGGCGATCGCCGAGCGGAAATACGGCCGGCGCAGCCAGTTCGCGCCCTGCGCGTCGGCCAGCGGCGAAAAGCGCGCCTCGGCCAGCGCGCGATCGGCGCGCAGCACGACGTTGCGGCCCGACTGCCGGCCGTGCGCATCGAGCAGGAAGCAGCGCGCGGCCGCGTCGAGCGCGAGGAAGTTCCAGCACACCTCGTCGAGCGGCTCGCCGGCCTCGAGGCGCTCGGCGGCCCGTTCGAACGCGCGCAGGTACGGTGCGAGCCGCTGCGCGTCGCGCCGCTCGCGCGCTTCGGTCTGCTGACGATAGCGCTCGGTCAGCTCGCCGATGCAGCCGGTCGCGGTCGCGCTGTCGGGCAGCCCCGGCGCCGGGCGGCCGAAGTAGTAGCCCTGCACGAAGTCGGCCTCGCACGACAGCGCGATCTGCGCTTCGTGCTCGGTCTCGATCCCTTCGACGAGCACGAGCTTGCCGGCCTCGTGCAACAGCGTCACGAGCCCGTGCAGGATCGCGGTGAGCCCCGTACGGTGCGCCGCGTGCGACAGCATGATCCGGTCGAGCTTCACGATGTCCGGGTTCAATTGCCAGATCCGCTCGAGATTCGAGTGGCCCGCGCCGAAATCGTCGAGCGCGATCAGGAAGCCGTGCGTGCGGAACTCGCGCACGGCCTCCGCGAGCCGCTCGACGTCGTCCGCGCGCTGTTCGAGCACTTCGAGCACGATGCGCCGCGGCGGCATGCCGAGCCGCTTCAGGTTCGCGAGCAGCGCGGCCGCCTGGAACGGATCGGTGAGCACGCCCGGGTGGACGTTGAGAAACAGCCACTCGCGCTCGGCGCCGAGCAGCGCGAAGTTCTCCAGATGCAGCGCCTGCGCGAGCCGGTCGAGTTGCAGCAGTTCGCCCTGGCGCGCGGCTTCGCCGAACACGTCGAGCGGCGACACGGCGCGGTCGAGCGCATCGTGCGCGCGCAGCAGCGCCTCGTAGCCGACCGCGCGCTGGTGCGACAGGCTGAATATCGGCTGGAACACGGTCGTGAGCGTCAGGTCGCGGTGCTGCGTCGCGAGCCGTTCGAAGCCGGAGCTCATCTCCCGCTCGAACCGGTACGGCGACGCGGCGGCCGGACGCTCCTGTTGCACGATCGTCATGCCTTCCTCCTGGTGGTGCAGTCGAACGCGACGTCCGGCGTCATGGACGACGACCGGGACGGCGCGCGCAATGTCATGGTTGGACCCTCGGTTGCCCGACACGTGCCGGGCGGCTGCCCACCTTCAAGCAAGCTCCGTGCAAGGCGTGCGGAACCCATGCGCCGCATGGCCGCGCCGCGCCGCCGCACCATCGTGGCGCGCCATCCGCGCACCGTTTCCGTGCGCACGCACCGGCCGCTCGAACGCATCCGTTACGTCGGCACGCTACACTCCGTACGATCGTTTCATTCCCCGCATCCGCCGTCTCGATGGAAATCGTCTTCACCGTCCTCATTCTGCTGCTGACCGTCGCGCTATCCGGCGCCGTCACGCGCATCCTCCCGTTGCAACTGCCGCTGCCGCTGATGCAGATCGCGTTCGGCGCGATGCTCGCGTGGCCGAAGCTGAACCTGCACGTCACGTTCGACCCCGAGATCTTCATGCTGCTGTTCATCCCGCCGCTGCTGTTCGCGGACGGCTGGCGGATTCCGAAGCGCGAGCTTTACCTGCAGCGCCGCGCGATCCTGATGCTCGCGTTCGGGCTCGTGTTCATGACGGTACTCGCGGTCGGCTACTTCGCACACTGGCTGATTCCCGAGTTGCCGCTGCCGATCGCGTTCGCGCTCGCGGCCGTGCTGTCGCCGACCGACGCGGTCGCGCTGTCGGGCATCGCCGGCAAGGGTCGCATTCCACCGCAACTGATGCACATTCTCGAAGGCGAGGCGCTGATGAACGACGCGTCGGGCCTCGTCGCACTGAAGTTCGCGATCGCGGCCGCGCTGACGGGCGTGTTCTCGCTGCGCGCCGCGTCGGTCACGTTCGTGATCGTCGCGGCCGGCGGGCTCGCGACGGGGGCGATCGTCGCGTGGTTGTTCAGCGCGCTGTCGACGCGCTTCCTGAACGCCGAGCAGGAAGGCGACCCGGCGCCCGGCATCGTGATGACGCTGCTGGTGCCGTTCGCGGCCTACCTGTTCGCCGAGCATCTCGACCTGTCGGGCGTGCTCGCGGCCGTGTCGGCCGGGATGATGATGAACTACACGAGCTTCTCCCGCAAAAGCACCGTCGCGTCGCGCGTGCGTGCCGAAAGCACGTGGGCGATGATCGAGTTCGTGTTCAACGGCATGGTGTTCATCATGCTCGGGCTGCAGCTGCCGCACATCATCGGCCGCGCGCTCGTCGACGCGCACCACACGAGCGACGTGCTGGTCGGCCGCATGATCTTCAACGTGGGCGCGATGATGCTCGCGCTGTACGCGATCCGCTTCCTGTGGGTATGGCTGCTGCGCTGGTTCGCAAGCCGCCGCGCCGCGCGTCGCGGCCTCGCCGGCACGATGGCCGGCGTGCGCACGATCGCGGTGATGACGGTGGGCGGCGTGCGCGGCGCGGTCACGCTCGCCGGCGTGCTGTCGATCCCGGTCGCGCTGTCCGACGGCGCACCGCTGCCGGGCCGCGACACCGCGATCTTCATCGCGTCGTCCGTGATCCTCGGCTCGCTGATCGTCGCGGTGATCGGCCTGCCGCTGCTGCTGCGCGGCGTGCGCTCGTCGCGCAACCCGCTCGGCGACGAGGAGCGCATCGCTCGCTCGGCCGCCGCGCAGGCCGCGATCCGCGCGATCGATTCGTCGCACGATGCCATTTCGGCCGAGCTCGACGAATCGGGCGCGGCCCGCTGCGCCGACATCTCCGCACGCGTGATGGACCAATATCGCCGCCGGCTCGCCGCGCTCGCCGACGACGGCCCCACGCCGCGCGCGGAAGCGAAGCAGGCCGAAACGATGGAATTGCAGATGCGGATCGCGGCCGTGCGCGCGGAACGCTCGGCGCTGTACCGGCTGCGCAGCGACAGCAAGATTTCCGACGAAACGCTGACGAAGCTGCTTCGCGAGATCGATCTGTCGGAAACCGCGCTGTCGACGCGCAAGAAAGGCATTCTTTGAAGGATCGACCGCGGCCCGCGCGCAGCTGCCGACGGGCATAAAAAAACGGCGACGCACCCGCGTCGCCGTTTTCACGTCCACTCACGCTCGCGTTACTTCGCGACGACGACCGGAATCCCCTTCAGCATCCCCGCGCCCTTCATCTCGTCGAGCGCATGCTGCACGGCCGCGCTCGTCGCCGCGTCGATGCCGAGCTGCAACGCGAGCTCGCGTTCCGCGCGCTTCACGCCGGCCAGATTGCGCACCTTCACGTGACCGAAGCCGCGCACGCGGGCATGCAAGTCGGCCAGTTGCACGACCTGCGCGGCATTGCCGGGGGTCATCGCGGCGAACGCACGCGTGAGCGTGGTCTCGTAGTCGTCGGCCAGCGCGCGCTCCATCTTCCGCTCGACCGTGCGGCCGAACGGATCGAGCCACGTGCCGCGCAGGCCGCGCACGCGCGCCAGCATGCCGAGCACCGGCCACATCCACTGGCCGAACACGCGCTTCTTCGGCGTGCTGCCGTCGCTGCCGGCCTTCGCGACCGCGGGCGGCGCCAGGTTGAACTTCACGCGGTACGTCTGGCCCGGCACGCCTTCGAACTGCGCTTCGAGCGCCGTGCGGAACGCGTCGTCCGCGTACAGCCGCGCGACTTCGTATTCGTCCTTCACCGCGAGCAGCCGGTAGAACGTCGTCGCGACCGCGCGCGTCAGCGTGTCGTCGCCCTTCGCCTGCGCCGCGTTCACCAGCGCGCGGTAGCGCTCGACGTAGCGCGCGCCGCCGTAAGCGTCGAGACGCGCTTCGCGATCGGCGATCAGCTCGGCGAGCGTCTCCGGCGCGGCGTGCGCGGCCACCGCATGACGCGCGTTCCACAGCGCGTCGAGGCCCGCCGCATCGCCGGCCGCCATCCGGCCGATCGAGAACGCGAGCTTGTTCATCGGCACCGCGACGTTGTTCAGCTCGATCGCGCGCATCATCGCGGCGAGCGACACCGGTACGAGGCCGAGCTGCCACGCGTAGCCGAGCATCAGGATGTTCGCGCCGATCGAGTCGCCGAGGAACTTCGCGGCGAGCGCCTGCGCGTCGCAGCTCGACAGGTAGCCGTCGCCGGCCGCGTGATGCATCTTCTCGAGCAGCGCGTCCGCATGCAGGTTCGCGTCGGGGTTCTGCACGAACGATGCATTCGGGATCCGATGCGTGTTGACGACGATCCGCGTGCGCGCGTGGCGCACCGTCTGCAGCGCCTCCGCGCTCGCCCCGACGACCATGTCGCACGCGAGCAGCACGTCGGCCTGCTGCGTGTCGATGCGCACCTGGTTCAGCCAGCGGTCGCTCGACGCGATCCGCACGAACGACAGCACCGAGCCGCCCTTCTGCGCGAAGCCCATGAAGTCGAGCACCGATGCGCTCTTGCCTTCGAGGTGCGCGGCCATGCTGATCAGCGCGCCGACCGTCACGACGCCGGTGCCGCCGACGCCCGTCACGAGCATGTCGAACGGCGCCGCGTCGAGGTGCGTCGCCGGCACCGGCAGCGCGTCGACGCGTGCGGCGAGCGCCGCTTCGTCGAACGCGGCGCCGGCCGCCTTCTTCAGCGCCGCGCCTTCGACCGTCACGAAACTCGGGCAGAAGCCGTTCACGCACGAATAGTCCTTGTTGCACGACGACTGGTCGATGCGGCGCTTGCGGCCGAGCGGCGTCTCGAGCGGCTCGACCGACAGGCAGTTCGACTGCACGCCGCAGTCGCCGCAGCCTTCGCACACCGCATCGTTGATGAACAGACGCTTGTCCGGGTCGGGGAATTCGCCTTTCTTGCGGCGGCGGCGCTTCTCGGCCGCGCAGGTCTGGTCGTAGATCAGCACGGTGACGCCCGGCGTCTCTCGCAATTCGCGCTGCACCGTATCGAGTTCGCTGCGGTGATGGAACGTCGTGCCCGTCGGGAACTGCCCGTGATGACCGTCGTACTTCTCCGGCTCGTCGGACACGACGACGAAGCGCGACACGCCTTCGGCCTCGACCTGCCGCGCGATCTGCGGCACCGAGATGCTGCCGTCGACCGGCTGGCCGCCCGTCATCGCGACCGCGTCGTTGTAGAGGATCTTGTACGTGATGTTCGCCTTCGCGGCGACCGCCTGGCGGATCGCGAGGATACCCGAGTGGAAGTAGGTGCCGTCGCCGAGGTTCTGGAACACGTGCTTCGTGTTGGTGAACATCGCGTGCGCGGCCCAGTCGACGCCCTCGCCCCCCATCTGGATCAGGCCGGTGGTATCGCGCTCCATCCACGACGCCATGAAGTGGCAACCGATGCCGGCCTGCGCGATCGAGCCTTCGGGCACCTTCGTCGACGTGTTGTGCGGGCAGCCCGAGCAGAAGTACGGCGTGCGCTTCACCGCGTCGGCCTCGTTCGACAGGATCCGCGGCGCAACGAGATCGACGACGCGCTCGCGCCGGTCGAGCGCCGGCTTGTGCCGCGCGAGCCAGTCGGCGAACACCGGCAGGATGCGCGACGGACGCAGTTCGCCGAGTTCGGACAGCAGGCACGCGCCGGCCGCGTCGTGCTTGCCGAGCACGCGCGGGCGCGCGCCTTCGGTGCGGTTGTACAGGTGATCCTTGATCTGCTGCTCGATGACCGGGCCCTTCTCCTCGATCACCAGCACTTCGGCGAGCCCGTCGACGAAGGTCTCGATGCGCGTCATTTCGAGCGGATACGACAGGCCGACCTTGTAGATCCGCACGCCGGCCGCGTCGAGATCGGCCACCGTCAGGTCGAGGCGGCGCAGCGCTTCCATCAGGTCGAGGTGCGCCTTGCCGCAGGTGACGATGCCGACGTTCGCGTGCGTGCTCGGCGCGATCCACTTGTCGATGCTATTGGCGCGCGCGAAATGGCGGACCGCGTCGAGCTTCGCCGCGAGGCGCGCCTCGATCGTCAGGCTCGGCAGGTCGGGCCAGCGGTTGTGCAGGCCGCCCGCCGGCGGCGTGAAGCCTTCCGGCGCCGGCCAGCGCGTCTGCAACGCATCGAGGTCGACGGTGGAGCCCGATTCGACCGTTTCCGAGATCGCCTTGAAGCCGACCCACGCGCCCGAATAGCGCGACAGCGCCCAGCCGTACAGGCCGAATTCGAGCATGTCGGCGATGTTCGACGGGTTCACGACCGGCATGTGCCACGCCATCATCGCGAAATCGCTCTGGTGCGGCATCGACGACGACACGCAGCCATGGTCGTCTCCCGCGACGACCAGCACGCCGCCGTGCGGCGACGAACCGTATGCGTTGCCGTGCTTCAGCGCGTCGCCCGCGCGATCGACGCCCGGGCCCTTGCCGTACCACATCGCATACACGCCGTCGACCGTGCGCTCGGGGTCGGCCTCGACCCGCTGCGTGCCGAGCACGGCCGTGCCGCCGAGTTCCTCGTTGATCGCCGGCAGGAAGCGCACGCCGCTGGCGTCGAGCAGTTTCTTCGCCTTCCACAATTGCTGGTCGACCATGCCGAGCGGCGAGCCGCGATAGCCGCTGACGAAGCCGGCCGTGTCGAGGCCCTGCTCGGTGTCGACCGTGCGCTGCATCAACAGCAGGCGGATCAGCGCCTGCGTGCCGGTCAGGAAGATCCGGCCGCGCGTCGCGGTCAGGTTGTCGGTCAGGCGGTAGTCGGACAGGGCAGGCGTGCCGTCGACGGGCAGGCGGGCGGTCATGGGGGGAAGTCTCCGGATGGTGCTGTTCTGGGCCGTGCGCGGCGGGGCGCCGGGTGACGCATGAGTGCGGCAGCGAATGGCTCTATTTTTTCGCGCGCGGCCGAGAATGTTTTTCCTCATCTTGCTCGGACCGGTGCACGGCGAGAAAAACCGCGCAGGTTTTTGCCGGGATTTGAGAGAGTTTTCGCGCGGGGTGGCGGGTGGCGGTCGGGGGTTGGGCGGGATGGGGGAGCGCTTGCGTCGACATCGCGGGTGACGAGCGGGACGCCGGCCGCGGGCCCGGCGGCGCTCGCTCGGGGCCCGTGCGACAAGGGTTGGGGCCGGGAAACGGCGGCGCGCTCACCGATGGAATGCACAGCATTTGGAGTGAGGGCGCGGGATGTCCACAATGCCGGGGCTGTCGGCCGAGCGGGTGATCGCGCTCACCGTTCGATCGCACAGCGTTTCGAGTCGCGTCGGGTGCCGGATGTCCACACCTCGATCTGTCCGCCGCACATGCGGACGGCGACGCTCACCATCGAAATCCACAGCGCGACGAGTCGATGCCGGCAGGAGATATCCACACCGCCGGATGCCTGCGTCGCCGCCGCGACGTTGGCGCTCAGCTTCCGGATGTACAGGGGCGCGAGTCGGCTCGGCGGCAGGATATCCACATGTCCGTCCCTTCGTGCGTGCCTCGTGCGTGCCGTTGGGTAGTCGAACGAGAGGTCGGTACGGGTGTGGATATCACCCACCCGCAGACACTCGAAGCCCTGTGAATTTCGACGGTGAGTGATGGCACGCGCTCGAACGACGGTGCCGATTCGGGGGTGGACAGCCCGATCCGCGACGACTCCAAACGCTGTGAATCCCAATGGTGGGCATCGACAGCGCACAAACAACGGCGCCGATTCAGGCGTGGATCGCCCGATCCGCGACGACTCTAAACACTGTGAATTTCAACGGTGAGCAACGGCGCGCGTTCGAACAAGGGGGCCAATTCGGGCGTGGATTGCCCGCTCCACGACGACTCCAAACACTGTGAATTTCAATGGTGAGCGGCGGCACGCGTTCGAACAAGGGTACCAATTCGAGCGTGGACCGCCCGATCCACGACGACTCCAAACACTGTGAATTTCAACGGTGAGCGACGGCGCGCGTTCGAACAAGGGGGCCAATTCGGGCGTGGACCGCCCGATCCACGACGACTCTGAACACTGTGAATTTCAATGGTGAGCAACGGCACGCGTTCGAACAAGGGTACCCATTCGGATGTGGACAGATCGCCCCGAGACGACCCTGAACACTGTGAATTTCGGTGGTGAGTGACGGCAAACGATTAGACGAGTGCGCCGGCTCGGGCGCGAATCGCTCGACCCTGCGACGACACCGAACACTGTGAGTTCCAGCGGTGAGCGACGCGCGACGATCCAACCAGGGTGCCGATCCGAGTGTGGACAACCGCGCCCGAGGCCAGTCGAGACGCTGTGAAATTCAACGGTGAGCATGGGCGTCCGGTCGCACGAAGGCGGCGCCTCGGCGCGAACAGCCGCGCCCCCCCGCCCACGCTGCGCTCCGTGGACCGGGATCCGCGCAGACGCGCCGCGCCGCATGCGCGCGCCCCTCACCGCTGAAATACACAGCAGGTCGACTGGCTTCGGCGACCGGCTATCCGCATCGGTGCACGAACTCGAACGGAACGTGCGATCGCATGTGCGGTTAGAATGCGCAACCGCTCGAAGCGGTGCCGAAGATCACGAACGGACACGCCATTCGGTCGCCCCTCCGACGCTCACCATTGAAATACACAGCGTTGCGAGTGAATTCGGCCACGAGATATCCACACCGCGATACGCATCCAGATCTATCGCCGACCCGCGCGTGCCGTTAGAATGCGCGGCGCCCCCGCATTCCCGCGCGACGCGCGCTCGACGCCCGGAAATCCGCACCAGGCAAGCCTCACCCGCAATCGGTCGCCGACACTCACCCTTCGAAAGCACCGCATTTCTCGTCGTTCAGGGCGCGGTTGTCCACACCCTGCATCGCGCTCACCGATGGAAAGCACAGCGTGGCGAGTGATTCGGGGCCGGGATATCCACAACCGACGCCGCGCAGGAATGTGCGGCCAGCGCATCGGCAACGTCGGCTCATGCGTCTGCCCTCGATCGGTGTCGAATGCCGGGAAGTCCCGCCAATGCTGGCTCCAGCCATACACTCACCGTTCGCATCCACAGCGTTCAGAGTGGTCGGCGGGCCGGTTGTCCACATTCACGTCGCCGCTGAAGAGGCCGTCAGCCATCGTCACTCGGTAATCGATCGAATGATCTGCGCCGGATTTCCACCGAGCAGCGTAGCCGGCGGAACCTCCCGCGTCACGACCGAACTCGCGCCGACCACGGCATTCTCGCCGACCGTCGCGCCGCCGCCGATCGTCGCACCGGTCCGTTCGCATGTCGTCCGGCCGGGCCGGCCGGCGTAAGCTTCGGCGCTACTTCGACGGCAAGTCGGATACGGCGTTGCGCAGTTGCTCAACGCGTGCGCCGTTGAGTGCCGCGACACAGGCCAAGCGCCCCATTTCGTGGGCGTTACCCGCTCCACCGCCGCTCAGCGAAGCGGAGAATTCACATTGAGCCGCGCGATACTTTGCGAATTCCTTGTTCGATGCCGCCAAAGCCTCCTCGGATGCATGAATATATTTATTACCCTCATCCCATTTCTTTATGACAGCGAGCGCATCGTCTTCGGCCTTTTTTAAATACTCTCGACTTTCACTGGCCTTCTTCGCAAGACAATCCTTCATTCCAGCCTGCGAATAAGCACCGCACTGCTCGTACAGCCCCTTCTCGGTATTGATGGTGTTGTCAGATGCGGCGATCGAGAGTAACGGAAACGATAGCGCAAGCCCAAAGCCGATACTTCTTATTGCACGCATGAAGTCTCCTGTCCCTTTCGCACGATGCCCCATGCAAAATCTAGTTTCCTTGCATAGTTCGGATCTCGACGCATTGAATTGTAACGTAACGCCACTGACGTCGCAGAGAACGGCCGCCATCCTGTAATGACACGTTGAATCGACGCCTTCTGATACTTTAAGACTTGCCCTGGTCGCAACACCGTGATCATCGGATTCAGTTTCGTCAGCACGTCGGTTGTGCTGCCATGTACTTTCGCGATTTTGTCGAAGCTATCGCCCGGCTTGACTGTGACCTCATACACCCTAGCGTCTGCATTGGGCACACTACGGTGCTCAAAGGTCGCCATGCGCATCAGCAGATAGCCGATTCCTGCCCTGAGATTATGCGCAGGGTTCGTTCTCGCCGATCCCACAGTCAGTTGCGCTCTCCACGCGGAAGGCAGAATCAAGTCGCCGCCTTCTTCGCCCGAAAGAAACGACGTCAAACCCGGGTCACCCGATACGCCAATCTGCAATGGTTTGATCTTCCACTCCGAGCTATTTGCCCCGGTTTCAACCCACAGCATTGCCTTGATCAGAAGCCAATCCAGCGGCCTGTAGCCGGCAGCGCCTGACAAATGTCGATTGTATTCGCTCACTGCCATCTGAATTTCGCAATCCCATATATCCCATTTGACATCGCCAACAGCCGCGCCAATACCATCCTGCCATTTTTCGAAGCCGCTCTTCGCTGGCTCTTGAACCGGCATATTTTCACCCTCCGATTGAATTGGTTAGGTTGTTCGCGTCCAGCACAAGACAGGTAGTTGCATACGCGTCCGACCCATACCCGACACGTCAGCACCGAAATAAAACGCTAGAAACGATGCACGGTCGCCGTTTGTATTTCAATTTTCGAGATAGCTTTTAAACAACAGAACGACAGCGGGAAAGCACTCAAAGCCAGATAGACGCGAAAAAAAAGTTGCAAAACGTCAACAGCCGTTGCCCGGTAGCGATACCCAAGCGGCGCGCGTTCCACCGAACGCGTCGCACACTCGGTCACATAACGAACGACACATTCGGCGAACCGACTCGACTACACTGGACCGTCACCGCATATAGGGCGCACGCGATGAAGCTCTACTACTGGCCGACGACCGGGCATTCCGGGCGCTGTGGATGCTCGAGGAAATAGGCGTGGGGTACGAACTGGTGCCGATCGACTTGCGCTCGCACGAACAGGGCAGGGACGCGTTCGTGCAGGTCAACCCGATGGCCAAGCTGCCCGCGCTCGACGACGGCGGCGCCCGGTTCGCCGAATCGGGCGCCGTGCTGCTCCATCTCGTCGACCGTTGCCCGCGCGCCGGGCTCGGCGTCGCGCCCGACGATCCGCTGCGCGGCCGTTTCCTCCAGTGGATGTTCTTCACGCCGACCTGCCTCGAACCGGCGATGGTCGAGAAATTCACCGGCGCGTCGGGGAATCCGGTCGCGTTCGGCTGGGGCAACATCGGGCGCGTGCAGTGCGCCCTCGCGCAGGCGCTCGCCCACGGCCGCTGGCTCGTCGGCGAGCGCTTCACCGCGGCCGACCTGCTGCTCGCGAGCACTCTGAAGATCGCGTTCGACGCGCATCTGCTGCCGCACGAAGGCGTGCTCGGCGACTACGTCGCGCGCGCCGAGGACCGCGACGCGTTCCGCCGCGCGATCGCGATCGAACAGCGCGAGGCGTCACGCCCGCTGCACGCGTGACGCGCAACGGAGCGGCGCCCGGCCACCGTCGATCACGCCTGTGCGCCCGGCCCCGGCGCCAACGCACCCGCGTCGATCACCACGCCCGGCGAACCGCGCTCGTCGGTATCGGCGTCGATCGGCACGACGTCGTGAAAATGCGTGTAATCGATGTGCGTGATGCCGTCCTCGTCGTGCATCAGGTCGACGTAGCGGTGATGCCAGCGGATGTCGCCATGCACCCACACATGGCGCGCCTGCATGACCTGGGCGGTCGTCTCGTCCGATCCCTCGATCGTGATCAGCAATTGCGCATCTCGCGCGGCGAGCGATTCGGGCGTCTCGCCGAACAGCGCGCTCGACTCGTCGATCACGTGCATCAGGTTCCAGCCGAGCAGGAAGATCGGATGCTCGTTGCGCACGAGCGGCAGGTCGTGAATCTTGCGCAGCGAGTAGCCCTCGTGCGTGCCTTCGACGCGCATCAGCCGCAGTTTCGCCTGCGCCTCGGCAATCACGTTCTGGCGGGCATTCGCGGCGCGCACCATCAGCGTCATCCGGCCGTTCAGCGGCCGCACGATCGCGTGGCGCGCGAACAGGATCTTCGCCTGCGGCCGAGAAAACCGCGCGAACACGAGCCCCGTGGCGAGCGCGATGCTCGACATCCCGACGAAGATCTCGAACGTCGCGACGAGGTGCGCATAAACGGTCTGCGGATGCATGTCGCCGTAGCCGACGGTCGCGAGCGTCTCGACGCTGAAGAAGAACGCGCCGCCGAAGCCGGCCGGCGACTGGTTCGCGATCGGCGCCTGGCCGAGCAGGTAGAGCGCCGCGAAGCCGCTGTTGAGCAGCAGGAACAGCACCGCGAGCGACAGGAAGAACACGGGCCAGCTCACCGTCAGCGCGCGGTGATAGAAATCGCGCCAGCCGAGCGGCGGCATCCCGTACGCGATCACCGGGCGGGTGCCCGACCAGATCTTGCGGCCACGGCCGCGGGAGGCTGGGGAGGACGAATCGACGTTCATCGCGCGGCGCCGGTTGCAGGAAGGCGATGAGCGTAGCACGCGCGGCGGCGGCCGGGAATGCGGACCGGTTCGGCACGGCAATCCGCCGCGTCGTCATAAAAAAACCGGCCGCACATGCGGCCGGCTGCGTCGTCATGCGAGCCCGCGCGTGGCGCGCGCCGCGCTCACTTGCGGTCGACGATTACCTGGTCGAACGTGCCGCCGTCGGCGAAATGGGTCTTCTGCGCGTTCGCCCAGCTGCCGAAAACCTGCTCGACGCTGAACGTCTTCAGCGCCTTGAACTCGGCCGCATGCTTCTGCAGCACGGCCGCGTCGCGCGGGCGCAGATGATGCTGCGCGATGATCTCCTGCGCTTGCGGCGTGTACAGGTAGTCGAGATACGCCTGCGCGACCTTGCGCGTGCCTTTCTTGTCGACCACCTTGTCGACGACGGCGACGGGCGGCTCCGCAAGGATGCTCGCCGACGGATACACGGCGTCGAACTGCGCGCCCGACGCGCCCGTGTCCATCAGCGCGACCTCGTTCTCGAACGTGACGAGCACGTCGCCGATGCCGCGCTGCGTGAACGTTGTCGTCGCGCCGCGGCCGCCCGAGTCGAGCACCGGCACATTGCGGAAGATCGCCTTCTCGAAGTCGAGCGCCTGCTGGTCGGTCGCGCCCTTCTGCTTCTGGAAGCCCCACGCGGCGAGATACGCGTAGCGGCCGTTGCCCGACGTCTTCGGGTTCGCGATGATTACCTGCACGCCCGGCTTCGCGAGATCGCTCCAGTCCTTGATCGCCTTCGGGTTGCCCTTGCGCACGAGGAACACCATCGTCGTCGAGTACGGCGAGCTGTTGTCCGGGAAGCGCGCGCGCCAGTCCTTCGGCAGCAGTTGGCCGCGCTCGGCGAGCAGGTCGATGTCATTCGGCTGGTTCATCGTCACGACGTCGGCCTGCAGCCCTTGCAGCACCGACAGCGCCTGCGCGCTCGACGCGCCGTGCGACTGCTTGATCGTGACCGACTCGCCTGTCTTCTGCTTGTAGGCGGCGGCAAAGCTCGCGTTGATGTCCTTGTACAGCTCGCGCGTCACGTCGTACGACACGTTCAGGATCGACGTGTCCGCGTGCGCGGCGGTCGCCGCCACGACCAGCGCCGCCGTCGCGCCCGTGTGCAGCCAGCGGCCGATCCCCTTGATGCTTGCCATCGTGATATGCCCCGTTTCCAGTGGTGGTGAATGTGCGTGACCGTACGCGTACGTGCTGTCATCGAAACGTAAGCGGGCATTCTAGCGGCCGGCCGCAGCGCGCCTTCCAATCAGTCGTGGAAAGCAAATCTCTAATTCTGCTAAACGACGGCCGCGGCTCGCACGCGCCGCCGCTCCGGTGTTAAGATCGCCGCTCAGCCCATTCACGGTTCATCCATGTCCGCTACCCTGCGCTCGCCCTCGATCCTCGCCGCCGTCGCGGCAGGTGCGCGCGCGGCCGGGCTGAAACTGAAAAAACGACTCCTCGACTGACGGGGACGTCGCGTCCCGTCAGGCGAATGCCGGACGGGATACCCGCAGGTCGTTTCTTTCTCCTTGCATGCACGCCTCGCTCCGGCACGCCGCCGGCGGAACGGTTCCTTCCCACTCCGTTTCCACCATGAGGCTTTGCATGAACACACGTTTCGAAGGTATCTGGCTGCCGATCATCACGCCGTTCCACCGCGGCGAGGTCGACCATGCGGCGCTCGCGCGGCTCGCGCGCCACTATGCGGCCGCCGGCATCGCGGGTTTCGTCGCGGGGGCGACGACCGGTGAAGGCGTGCTGCTCGACGCGCGCGAACAGGACGCGGTGTTCGCGACGCTGCGCGACGCGGCGCCCGGGCTGCCGATCGTCGTCGGGCTGACCGCGAGCGCGACGCACTTCGCGGCCGCCCGCGCGCGCGAACTCGCGGCGCTGCGCCCCGACGGGCTGCTCGTCACGCCGCCCGTCTACGTGCGGCCGACGCAGGACGGCATCCGCCGCCATGTCGAAGCGATCGTCGACGCGGCCGACCTGCCGGTGCTCGTCTACAACATCCCGTACCGCACGGGCGTGAACGTCGAACTGGACACGCTGCAGGCGCTCGCGCGCGACTCGCGCGTCGCCGGCATCAAGGAATGCGGCGGCACGCTCGACCGGATGAGCCGGCTCGTGCACGACACGCCGCTCGCGATCCTGTCCGGCGACGACAACCAGAACTTCGCGGCGATGTGCGCGGGCGCGCACGGCGCGATCGCGAGCAGCGCGCACGTGCTGCCCGAATGGCACGTGCGGATTCACGCGTGGCTGCGCGACGGGCGGCTCGCCGACGCGCGGCGCCTGGCGGTCGCGCTGCAGCCGCTCGTCGCGGCGCTGTTCGCGGAACCGAACCCGGCGCCGGTGAAGGCCGTGCTCGCCGCGCAAGGATGGTGCGAGGACGGGTTGCGGCTGCCGTTCGTGCCGGCGAGCGAGGGATTGCGGGCGCGACTGGCAGCCATTTCCGCGGAACTGCATGAAATCGAGCCGGACATCGCCGTCGCATGAACCGCAACGCTACGTGACGTGCAGGCGACCGATGGATCGTGCACCGACAGATTGCTTCAAACTGTCAAAACGAGAGACAGGTCATACCGTGCAAGATGAGCGTCGGCCGTCACGAGCTGAAGCGGCTCGAGCCGCGCCTGGGCAACCAGCAAACGATCGAAGGGATCACGATGGTGATGCGGCAAATCGCGGACCGCGGCCCCATGCGCCGCCCGAACCGGCAGTTCGCGGATCCCGCTCGGCCCGATCGCCCGCATCAGCTCGCCGACGTCGATATCGAGCTTGCCCAGTCCGGCCTTGATGGCAGCCTCCCAGATACTTGCGCTGCTGACGAAACGCTCGTCGGCGGCCGAGATCACGCTGCGCGCTCGTGCGCTGAGCTTGGGGTCATTCGTCACGATCCACAAAAATATGTGCGTATCGAGCAACAGCCGCATCAGCGCCCTTCGAATGCATCCAGCAAGCCATCGGGCAGCGGGGCATCGAAGTCGTCCGCGATCCACGCCTGCCCTTGCAGGACACCGAACCGAACGGGCGGATTGACGGGCACGGGGCAATCGGCTGACGGCCCGCCGTCGCGGATCGAGGCTTCCGCCCTTTGCGCCGGATCGACCGCGCTGGCGCCCGGTGTATTTGCGTTTTGCATGATGACCTCCGTTTCAAGTGATCATCACTGTAGTCAGGTTTGCCCGATCGATCCATTCGGCCGATCGGCAGAGGGACGACCGAACCGCGGCCCGCGACGGCAATCGAGCGTTTCATCACGCCGCCACCGCCCCCTCCGTCGCCCCCCGCACCGCCTGCGTGACGATCCGCGCGAGCCGATCGACCGTCGGCGTCGCCGACGACGTACGCCGCAGCAGGATCAGCGGCAGGCTCGGCAGCGCCGGCAGCCCGCACGACGCCGCATCGAGCCCTCGCACGGACGCGGGCAGCCCGTAATGCGAGCGCACCGTGAGCCCGAGGCCGGCCGCCGCGGCCGCCCATAGCCCGGCCAGGCTCGGCGTCGTGAACGCGACGCGCCACGGCACGCCCGCGCGGTCCAGCGCATCGGTCGCCGCGCCGAAGAACCGGCACGGCCGGTCGAACACGACGAGCGGCAACGGCTCGCCCGCCGCGCGCACGGCGCGATCGCGCGTTTCGTCGCCGCCGCTCGCACCGCCCTGCGCGCCCGCGTCCCCGCCGCCATCCGGCACGCCGACACCACCGCCCGCCACCGCGCCGATCCATTGCATCGGCACGTGCGCGATCGCTTCGCTGTCGATTCCCGCCCGCGACACGAGCGCCGCCGACACCGGATCGCCCCACACGAGCGCCAGATCGAGCTGGTTCGCATCGAGCCGGTCGAGCAGATCGGCGTTGCGCGCCACGCGCGCCTCGATCTTCACCTTCGGATGCGCGCGCGCGAACCGCCCGAGCACGTCCGGCAGGATCGCTTCGCCGAAATCCTCCTGCAGCCCGACCCGTACCCAGCCGTCGAGCTTCACGCCGCGCACGGCCGCGGCCGCCTCGTCGTTCAGCTCGATCATCCGCCGCGCGTAGCGCAGCATCGCGTCGCCGGCGTCGGTCAGCGCGAGCCCGCGCCCGGCCTTCACGAACAGCGGCGTGCCGGCCTGCTCCTCGAGCTTGCGGATCTGCGCGCTCACCGCCGACGACGAGCGCGCGACGCGATCGGCCGCCTTCGCGAAACTGCCGAGATCCACGCCCGCGACGAGGCTGCGCAACGCCGCGACGTCGAAGTTGGGCCGCGCGAGCGCGGCATCGGCGCCCGCGACGGCCTCGCCGCCATCGCGCGAAGTGTCTTGTCCGGCCATCTCAACTATCCTGATTTATCGAACGATTCATCAAAAACTTTCCGATTTTCAGGATGAATGTAGACCGCCAGACTGTGGACGTCAACTTCGAACCGGGCCTGCCGTCATGGATACCTCGTGCATCGCTTCCCCCTCTTCGCCTGCCCGCGACGGGCGCGGGCCGGCCCATCGCTGGCGCGTGCTGGCCGCCGGCGTCGCCGCGAACATGAGCTTTTCGGCCGCCGCGGCCGGCATCCCGACCACGGCCGTCTGGATGCGCGCCGCGTATCACCTCGACAACGGCGCGCTCGGCCTCGTGCTCGGCGCGCTCGGGTTCGGCGTCGCGCTGTCCGAGCTGCCTTGGGGAATCGCCGCCGACCGCTTCGGCGACCGCCGCGTGCTGCTGACCGGGCTCGTCGCGACGGCCGCGATGCTCGCGCTGATGGTGGGCACGATCGTCCCGACCGCGCACGCGGTGCCGCCGCTGATGCGGGTCGTCGCTGCCATGTGCTGCGTCGGCCTGCTCGGCGGCAGCGTGAACGGCTCGAGCGGACGTGCGGTGATGCGCTGGTTCGGCGAGCGCGAACGCGGGCTCGCGATGAGCATCCGCCAGACGGCCGTGCCGCTCGGCGGCGGCCTCGGCGCGGCGCTGCTGCCGTCGCTTGCGTCGCATGCGGGCTTCGCCGCGGTGTACGGCGCGCTGATGCTGCTGTGCGCCGGCTCGGCCGCGTTGACCTGGCGCTGGCTGCACGAGCCGCCCGATGCGACGACTGCGACGCCCGCCACCGCAGGCCGCCCCCTCGCGCCGCCACCGCCGGCCGCACCGATGCGCAGCCCGCTCGCGAGCGGCCGCGTGTGGCGCATCGTGCTCGGCATCGGCGCGCTGTGCGCCCCGCAGTTCGCGGTGCTCACGTTCGCGACCGTGTTCCTGCACGATTTCGGCCGGCTCGGCCTCGCCGGCATCAGCGCGGCAATGGTCGCGCTGCAGGTCGGCGCAATGGTGATGCGCGTGTGGAGCGGCCGCCATACCGACCGGTACGGCAACCGGCGTGCGTACCTGCGCGGGTCGGTGTGCGTCGCGGCCGGGTCGTTCGCGCTGCTCGCGGCCGCGACGGCCGGCAGCCCGCACGTGCCGCTCGCGGCGATCGTCGCGATTCTCGTGTTCGCGGGCATCTGCGTATCGGCGTGGCACGGCGTCGCGTACACCGAGCTCGCAACGCTCGCGGGTGCGAACCACGCCGGCACCGCGCTCGGGATGGCGAATACGGTCGTGTATCTCGGGCTGTTCGCGACGCCGCTCGCGATTCCTCCGTTGCTGGCCGTCAGTTCGTGGAGCGTGGTGTGGCTCGCGACCGCGCTGATCGCCGCCGCGACCTACCCGCTGTTCGCGCGATAGCGGGCCGACGCGGCAACGTTCGCGGCAGCATGCGCGAGACGGTCAGAACTTGTACACGGCCGACAGCATCGCCGAGCGGCCGTCGCCGAACTCGACGGCCGACGATCGCGACTCGCTTCCCAACACCTGCCGCACGCGCTCGACATACGCGCGGTCGAACAGGTTGTCGATATTCAGCTGGAAACGCAGCCGGCGGTTCACTTCGTAGCCGGCCATCAGGTTGTGCACCCAATACGCGCCGAGCTGGCTGCCGCCTTCGGACGTCACGTTGCGCCGGCCGACGAAGTGCGAGCCGTAGCCGATCGTCCAGCCTGCCGGCAGCCGATAGGTCGTCCACAGGTTGAGCGCGTGCCGCGGCGTGTTGCCGAGCGCCTGCCCATCGCGGCGCGGCGTGGCCGGCGAACTGAGCGTGACGCTCGCCAGGTACGTGTAATTCGCGAACACGTCCCACTGCGGCGTCACCTTGCCGGCCGCGCCGAGCTCGATGCCGCGCACGCGCTGCCGGCCCACGAGCGCGTAGCTGCCGTCGGCCATGCGCTCGCGCGCGTTTTTCTTCTCCGTCTGGAACAGCGCCCCGTTCAGCGCGATGCCGGCCAGCCCTTCCCATTTCGTGCCGAGCTCGAAGCTCTCGTTTTTCTCGGGCGCGAGCGACTCGGTCGCCGCGTTGAGGCCCGAGCCGTTGCTCACGAGAAATTCGGCGGACGGATTGAACGACGTGCCATACGAGAAATACACGCGGCCGTTCTCCGTCGGCTTGAACACGAGCCCCGCGCGCGTGCTCAGATGGCGGTCGCTGTTCGCCGCGCGCTCGGTCGGCTTGCCGGCCGGCGTGCTTTCGGCCCAGCCGTCGATCCAGTCGTGCCGCAGCCCGACGTCGATGTCCCAGTAGCGGCCGAGCGAGAGCGTGTCGAACGCGTACAGCGCCTTCACGATGAGCTCGGTATCGCTGCGCGCGCTGTTCTCGCGCTTCGCGGGGCCGAGCCACACGCCGGGCGGCGCGGTGAGCGCGAAACCGTTGGCCGGATAGAAACGGTTGAGCCCGTAGGAATACGTGGTGCGACCGTACGTTTCCCGCGAAATTTCGAAGCCCGTGACGAGCGTGTGCCCGATGCCGAACGTCGCGAATTCGCTCGTGACGTTGGTCTGGTTCGCCCACATCGCCGTCGACGCATCGCGGCCGTAGCCCTGCGGCCCGGCCGGCTTGTAGCGCCCCGGTGGCAGCCCCTGCAGATTCGCGTGCGACGCGGACACCACCGTATCGCGATTCAGGTGCGTGTAGCGGCTCAGGTTCTGCACCTTCAGGTGCGGCGACACGTCGTGCTCGGCCTTGACGGTGAACGTGTCGGACATGATGCGTTCGCGATCGAGATTGCGCCAGCCGAAGTAGCTGTCGCGCGACACGCCGGCCAGCACCTGCCCGTCGCGCGCGGGCAGCCCGTAATCGGGCAGGTTGTTGTCGTACTGATGGAAATAGCCGAGCGTGACGCGCGTCGGCGTGCCGAGGCCGAACGCGAGCGACGGCGCGACGCCCCAGCGCCGCTTGCGAATGTCGTCGCGGCCCGGCACGTCGTTGATGTGCGCCATCGCGTTCAGGCGGAACGCCGCCTTGCCGTCGGCGCCGGGCAGCGGCTGGTTCGTATCGAGCGTCACGCGGCGGTAGTCGGACGTGCCGAGCACCGCGCCGGCTTCGGTCAACGCGCCGGCCTTCGGCGTCTTGCTGACCAGGTTCACCGAGCCGCCCGTGGTGCCGGCGCCGCCGAACACCGAGTTCGGCCCCTTGATCACCTCCACCGCGTCGATGTTGAACAGGTCGCTGCGATTGTTCTGCGCGCTGTCGCGCAGCCCGTCGAGCTGCATGTTCGCGTTCGCGCCGAAACCGCGGATATTGAAACTGTCGCCCGAGCCCCCGCCGCCCTCGCCGGCGTTGAACGTGATGCCGGCGACGTTCGACAGCGCTTCGCGCAGGCTCAGCGCCTGCTGTTCGTCCAGCACCGCGCGCGGCACGACGGTGATCGTCTGCGGCACGTCGAGCAGCGGCGTCGCATATTTGGCCGAGCCCGACCGATCGACGCGCGAGCCTGCGTCGTGCGCGCCGCGAACGAAGATCGGATCGAGGTGCGGCGCCTGCCCCGGCTCGCCTTCTTCCGCACACGCCGGCGCGGCCGCACAGGCGATCATCGCGAACGCGACGGACGCGGTCGCGCGACGCGGCGGCGTCGCGCTCGACAAAATGCAACTGCTCATGCTCACTCCATTCCATTGATGAGAATAATTCTCATTTAAATGGAATGGCGTCGACGCCGCAATTGGACACGTCCGAACTTCGCGGTCCGAACGAACGCGCGACCGAAACGCCGGAGCAGCGCGTCGCGCGTCGGCCGCTCAGGTCGCTTGCGCGGCCTCGCGCGCCAGCGCGCGCCGCGCGGCCGGCCGTTCGGCCTCGCGCTGCGCATGCGCGGTCCATGCGGGATGCCGCGTCATGTCGAGCCCGATCGCGACGCCCCAGCGATACAGCACGAGCAGGAACGGATCGACGATCGAATGCGCGCCCGGCTCGGCCCACGTGCGGCCGTCGGCCAGCAGGGCTTCGATTGACGCGTTCGCGGCCTCGATCGTGCTGCGCCCATGCGCGCTGATCGCGCCGTGCAGCGCCGGATCGTCGATGAAACGGCCCGGCCGCCACAGCGCGCCGTAGCCGACGCCGTGCACCCAGCCGACCAGCCAGGCGAGCCATTCGTGGCAGCGCGCCTCGCGCAGCGGATCGTCGAGCGGCAGCAATTGCGCGTCCGGATAGCGGCGCGCGAGATACGTGAGGATCGCCGGCGTTTCGGTCAGCACGCGCGGCTCGCCCGGTATCGCGAGCACCGGCACGCGCGCCTTCGCGTTGATCGCGAGGTAGCGCGCTTCGAGGTTCTGCCGTTGCTTCACGGAGACGATCTCGACGTCGAACGGCGCGCCGGTTTCCTCCAGCGCGATGTGAGCGGCGAGCGAGCAGGCGCCCGGCGAAAGATAGAGACGATAGGCGGTCATGGCGGTGGGGGCCGACGGGGCTGTGGAAGACGGAACCGAGTGTAGGAACGCATGCCGGCACGCAGCAAACGATGAATTGTCGTGCTCGAGCATTAGTGTTACTAATACCCGCATGCGACGCATCCATCTCCCTCCGCTGCAGACGCTGCGCGCGTTCGAAGCCGCCGTGCGGCTGCAGAGCTTCACGCGCGCGGCGGACGAGCTCGCGCTCACGCAAGGCGCGGTCAGCCAGCACATCCGCGCGCTCGAGGCGCAGCTCGGCTATCCGCTGTTCACGCGCGAACGCAACGGCGCGACGCCGACGCACGCCGCGCACGCACTCGCGCTGCAGGTGCGCCAGGGCCTGAGCGTGCTCGAACGCGCGTTCGAGCCGGCGCTGGCGGTGCGCCGCCGCCCGCGCACCTGCGACGCGACGCTGAACGTGAGCGTGCTGCCGAGCGTCGCCGAGCGCTGGCTCGCGCCGCGCCTGCCGCGTTTCTCGGCCGCGCATCCGCACATCTCGATCGTGCTGCATCCGGACGTGGCGCTCGCGCCGCTGCGCAAGCGCGACCGCATCGACGTCGCGCTGCGCTACGGGCCCGGCACGTGGCCCGGTGTGGTCGCCGAGAAGCTGATGAACGAGACGATCTTTCCGGTCGCGAGCCCCGCGTACCGCAATCGCGACGGCGTCGCCCCGCGCGCGCCGGCCGATCTCGTGCGCGCGACGCTGCTGCGCCATCCCGCGCAACCGTGGGAACCGTGGTTCCAGGCCGCGCGGCTCGACCTTACCGAATCCGCGCGCGCACCGCGCTTCACCGATGCGAACGCGCTGATCGCCGCGGTGCTGCAAGGCCGCGGCGTCGCGCTCGCGCGCCGCTCGCTGATCGAGCCCGAACTCGCGAGCGGCACGCTCGTGCGTGTGTCGAGCGTGCGCATCACCGACGTGTATGCGCACTACGTCGTGTGGCGCCCCGGTCATCCCCGCGAAGCGGCGATCCGCACGTGGCTCGACTGGCTGCGCAGCGAAGTGCGGCGCAGGACGCCGCGGCGCTGACGCCGGCGCTCACGCGCGCACCGGCATCGCCACCTTGTCGAGCGTGATCGGCAGATCGCGCACGCGCACGCCGGTCGCGTGATAGACCGCGTTGGCGATCGCGGCCGGCACGCCGGTGATCCCGATCTCGCCGATGCCGCGAATGCCGAGCGGATTGAAATGCGTGTCGCTTTCGTCGACGAAGCTCACGTCGAGCTCGCCGATGTCCGCGTTGACGGGCACGTGGTATTCGGCGAGATTCGCGTTCGTGAAGCGGCCGTGCCGCACGTCGAGATGCGAGCCTTCCTCGAGCGCGGTGCCGAGCCCCCACACCATCCCGCCGATCAACTGGCTGCGCGCGGTCTTCGCGTTGAGCAGGCTGCCGACGCTGTAGACGCCGACGATGCGCGGTACGCGAATCGTGCCGAGCTCGGCATCGACGCGCACTTCGGCAAACACCGCGCCGAACGAATGGGACGCATAGCGCGACTTCTCGTCGCCGGGCTTCGCCGTCGCCTGCGCGTCGATCGGCTGGCCGCCCGCCCGCGCGATCACCGCCGCGGCCGGATCGCGCCGCGACGGCTCGCCGCGATGCACGACCCAGCCGTTGTCGACCGTCACGTCGTCGGCCGCGGCGCCGTGCAGCGGCGAGCCGGGATCGGCGATCGCCAGCGCGATCAGCTTCGCACGCGCCTGCAGCGCGGCCTCGCGCACGGCGGGCGCCACGCTCGCGGCCGACTGCGAGCCGCCCGATACCGGTGCGCGCGGCAGGCTGGAATCGCCGAGCGCGAAGCGCACGTTCCGCGGCGCGAAACCGAGCGCGTCGGCCGCGACCTGCGTCATCACCGTGTAGGTGCCGGTGCCGATGTCCTGCGTGCCCGACGCGACTTCGGCCGTGCCGTCCGGCAGGATGCGCGCACGCGCGGACGCTTCGCTGCGGTTCGCCGGATACGTGGCGGCCGCCATCCCGAGACCGATCAGCGTGTCGCCGTCGCGCATCGTGCGCGGCGCGCCGGTGCGGCGCGACCAGCCGAAGCGCCGCGCGCCGACCTCGTAGCACGCGCGCAGCTTGTTGCTCGACCACGGCTTGCCGTCCTGCGGATCGACCTCCGCGTAGTTCGCAAGCCGCAGCGCGACCGGGTCCATGCCGAGTTGCCATGCGAGCTCGTCCATCGCCGATTCCAGCGCGAACGAGCCGGACGCCTCGCCGGGTGCGCGCATGAACGTCGGCGTACCGACGTTCAGCGACACGATCCGGTGCGTGGTCGCGTGGTTCGGCACCGCGTACATGATCCGCGACGGCATCCCGCACATCTCCATCCAGTCCTCGAACGTTGACGTGGTGGCGATCGTGTCGTGGCGCATCGCGGTCAGTCTGCCGTCGCGACGGGCGGCCAGCACGACGCGCTGTTCGGTGAACGGCCGCCCGCCGACCGGGCCGAACATCTGCGGCCGCGTCAGCGCAAGCCGGACCGGGCGCCCCACCTGCTTCGCCGCCATCGCGCACAACGACACGTGCGACCACGACGAACCCTTGCAGCCGAAGCCGCCGCCGAGGAACGGCGAAATCACGCGCACGTGTTCCGGCGCGATGCCGAATACGGCGGCCACGGCCGTGCTCGCGCCCGACACGCCCTGCGTCGCATCGTGCAGCGTGAGCGTCGGGCCGTCCCAGCGCGCCATCGTCGCGTGCGGCTCGATCGGGTTGTGGTGCTGCATCGGCGTCGTATAGGTTGCGTCGACGCGCACCGCGCCTTCGCGCAAGCCGGCATCGACGTCGCCGCGCTGCGTGTCCATCGCGCGGCCCTGCTGCTTCGGCGGCACGCGCGCGCCGCGCTTCGCGTGCGCGAAATCCACCACGGCATCGCTCGCGCGATAGCGCACCTGCACGGCATGCGCGGCGTCGGTCGCCTGCTCCAGCGTTTCGGCCACGACGACCGCGACGGGTTCGTTGCTGTAGCGCACCGTGTCGTCCTGTAACAACGTGAGCCGGCGCCCCGCGGGCGGCGACAGCGGCGGCCGGCCGCCGTTGGGCAGCCGCATCGCGTTCTCGTGCGTGATCACGAGCAGCACGCCGGGCATCGTGCGCGCACGCGCCGTGTCGATCGACTCGATGCGGCCGGATGCGATGGTGCTCGTCACGAGCACCGCGTGCGCGAGCCGCACATCGGGGAACTCGGCCGCGTAGTGCGCGCCGCCCGTCACTTTCAGTACGCCGTCGACACGGTCGAGCGGCTGTCCGGTCAGCGTGTTCATGCGGCACCTCCGGTCGGTCCGGCGGCGGTCTTCACCGCACGCACGATCGCGCGCTGCGCGAGCGCGACCTTGAAGCCGTTGCCGTCGAGCGGCGTTGCGTCGCGCAGCGCGAGCGATGCCGCTTCATTCAGCGCGGCATCGCTCAACGCGTGCCCGGCGAGATGCTGCTCCGCGGCCGTCGCGCGCAACGGCTTGTGCGCGACGCCGCCGAGCGCGATCCGCGCATCGGCGATGCGCGGGCCGTCCATCCGCAGCGCGGCCGCGACCGACACCAGCGCGAACGCGTAGCTCGCGCGGTCCCGCACTTTCAGATAGTGCGCATGGTCGGCGAAGCGCGGCGGCGGCAAGTCCACCGCGGTGATCAGCTCGCCCGGTTCGAGCGTCGTGTCGAGATCGGGACGATCGCCCGGCAAGCGGTGAAACGACGCGATCGGAATCTGCCGCGCGCCGCGCGGGCCGCTCACCTGCACGACGGCGTCGAGCGCGGCGAGCGCGACGCTCATGTCCGACGGGTTCACCGCCACGCATTGCGGGCTCGCGCCGAGGATCGCGTGCATCCGGTTGTGGCCGCCGATCGCCGCGCAGCCGCTGCCCGGCTCGCGCTTGTTGCACTGCGCGAACGCGGGATCGTAGAAATACGGGCAGCGCGTGCGCTGCATCAGGTTGCCGCCGACGGTCGCCATGTTGCGCAATTGCGCGGACGCGCCGGCGAGCAGCGCCTGCGACAGCAGCGGATAGTCGGCGCGCAGGCGCGGATGATCGGCCGCATCGCTGTTGCGCACGAGCGCGCCGATGCGCAAGCCGCCGTCGGGCAGCGCATCGACGGCGTCGAGGCCCGCGATGCGCGTGATGTCGATGAGCGCGACGGGCCGCGCGACGCCGCCCTTCATCAGGTCCAGCAGGTTCGTGCCGCCGCCGATGAAGGCCGTGCCGGGCCGCTGCGCCGCGCGCACGGCGCCGGCGACGTCCATCGCGCGTTCGTAGGAGATCGCTTCCATTGCCGTGCCCTCCGCCGCTAGCCGTGCGCCGCATGCGCGGCGCGCACGGCGGCGACGATGTTCGGGTACGCGCCGCAGCGGCACAGGTTGCCGCTCATGCGCTCGCGGATCTCGTCGTCCGACAGATGCGCGGGGCGGCGCCGCACGTCGTCGGTGGCGGCGCTGCCGGCGCCCGCCGCGAACTCGTCGAGCAGCGCGGTCGCCGAGCAGAGCTGGCCGGACGTGCAATAGCCGCACTGGAACGCATCGTGTTCGACGAACGCGCGCTGCACCGGGCTCAGCTCGCCGCCGCGCGCCAGCCCTTCGACGGTCGTGATCCGCTCGCCTTCGTGCATCACCGCGAGCGTCAGGCATGCGTTGATGCGCCGCCCATCGACGAGCACCGTGCACGCGCCGCACTGCCCGCGATCGCAGCCCTTCTTCGTGCCCGTGAGGCCGGCGTATTCGCGCAGCGCGTCGAGCAGCGTGACGCGCGGTTCGAGCTGCAGCGTGTACGCCCGCCCGTTGATGTCGAGATGCACGGGCCGCGCCGGCACCGAATCGCGGCGGGGCGCGGCAGGTGCGGCTGCCGCGTGCGGCGGCTGCGGATGAACGTGCGAGGCGGCGCTGACGGTCGCGGCAGCCGCCGCGGATTGCAGGAAGCGGCGCCGCGCGGCGCTGGGCGGCGTATCGTGCGGCGACGGCGGCGCCGCTGACTGGCCGGGCCCGCGCGGCGCCGGGGCGGCGTCGCGCGCCGGCTCGGCGGACGGAGAATCGGATCGATCGCTGGACATGGCTTCTGCTCGCTCCATGGTTGATGGACGCGGATGTGCCGCCCGCGCCCGGAGGGCGGCGCGGTCGGCACGCGCATCGCGCAAAGAGCAATTCCGGTGCCGCGAAACGGGGGAGCAGCGCCCATGTGCAATGCCGGCCCCGCCTCGTGGCGCGCACCGGGCGGCAAACGGGTCGGGTCGTCGCTGACTGCGCGTCCATGACGCCACGCTGGCGCACGGCTGGCCGTTCGCTGACGAAGCGGCAATAACGCCCGGATTTTTCGACGTGACCGGCAACGCATCGGTCACAAATTGCCGGCCGCATGTGCCGTGCCGCGCATGGCGTCCGCGTCGCCACGGCCGGGCCGAGGCGTTGCGCGCCGTGTAAATGCGCGCAGCATCCGCGTTCGCTGGAAAATTCCGCCATGCGTGCCGCGGCCGATTACCGCGAAGGCATCCGGTCAGCGTGACGAAAACATGTCGCGATGCCGCCGGAATCGCAAACGATTCACCGAAACGTCGCATCGCGGCGGCATACTCGAAAACGTTTCCCGATCAGCCTTGCCAGGAGAGAAGTCATGCGTCGCGTTTTCGTCGCCGTCGTTCTGTGTGCCGCCGTGTTCGTCGCCGCCTGCAGCGACGACGCACCGCACGACGCCAACGCGACCGACGCCGCCGCGCCGCAGGCCGGCGCATCGAACGGCGCCGCCAGCGCGTTCAACAGCGGCGCGAGCGCGAACGCCGCCGCGTCGGATGCCGCGCCGCTCGCGCCGCCCGTCGTGCACTACCCGCCCGATGACGACGACGATGCGAAGCCCGCCACGAACGCGGCCGCGTCGAGCGCCGCCGCGTCGATGCCGGGCTGATCCCGCTGTCGCCTGACAGGAGTCGGTACCGCTCGGGGAGCGCGGTGGGCGCTCGCGTCGCGCCGCCACCGGCATGACGACACGGTGGATGGCGGCGTGAACGGCACGGTGCCGCGCCGCTTCGCGGGCCGTGTCGAGCATGGCCGCGCCGCTGTTCGGCCCCCGGCCGCCGTCAGGCCCGTTTCCGCGCCGTAGGCGCGACAGCCACCGCGCGGCCTGCGCGTCAGACCGCGTGCGCGAGCGCGCGGTCGACGCGCGCGGCCTCGAAGCCGTCGTCCGCGTCGCGAAAGCGCAGCGGCGCCGCGCAATGCACCAGCGTGTCGATGAAGTACTTCGCGCGCGGCCACGGCCCGAAGCCGGCCGCCGTGTTGATGTGCCCGGCGTCGCCGAGGTTCACGAACGCGCTGCCCAGGCGCTGCGCGAGTGCGCGAGCATCGGCGAGCGGCATCCACGGATCGGTCTCGCTGCCGATCACGATCGACGGCACCGCGAGCCGGCGCGCGTCGAACGGTCCGGCAAACGTGAATTTCTTCGGGCTGGCCGGCGCGACGAACAGCACGCCCGCCACATCGCCCACGTGCGGCCACTGCGCGAGCGCATGCGCGGCCGCGAGGCAGCCGAAGCTGTGCGCGGCGAGCACGAACGGGCCGCGCTCGCGATCGAGCAGCGCGCGCACCGATTGCGCCCAGCCCGCGAGATCGGGCGCGTCCCAGTCGTGCTGCTCGACGCGCAACGAGCGCGGGAACTGCCGCTCGAGCCAGGTCTGCCAGTGGGCGCCTTCGCTGCCGTGCAGGCCCGGAACGGTGACGAGCCGCGGCGGCCACGCCGATTTGCTGCATGCGCGCATGATTGCCCTCGCTTGCTTGAACACGAGGTTCGATTGTGGCGTCGGGTACGCGGCGACCGAACCAATATTTTGTGCTTTGCTTTTGCGCGGGGCGATGACCGCCGGCGGCCCGGCCACCGCGCGACGACGGCCCGCATCGGCCGCACGCTCCGTGCGGCGGCGCAACGCGCGGCGAAACCGTAGAATGTGGGCTTCCCGTCAGCTTCACACGGAACCGGGCCCCGCGCCGACGCGCCGGGCCGTCCGTCAGGAGACGCCCGATGTCCGCCATGTCCGCCGGCGCGCCGCGCCCGGCTCCGCTCACCGTTCCCGTGACGCGCCTCGCCGGCGCGCGCGCCCTCGCGCAATGAAGATCCTGTTCCATTCACCGCATCAGGAAGCCGACGCATGGCGCGACGAGATCGCGCGGGCGCTGCCGGAAGCCGAACTGCGCGCGTGGCAGCCGGGCGATACGGCCGCCGCCGACTACGCGCTCGTATGGCGCGCGCCGCGCGAGTTCTTCACGCCGCGCGACGGCCTGCGCGCGATCTTCAACCTCGGCGCGGGCGTCGATGCGCTGCTCGCGCTCGAGCACGCCCATCCGGGCACGCTGCCCGCGCACGTGCCGCTGGTGCGGCTCGAAGATTCGGGCATGGCGCGGCAGATGGTCGAATACGTGACGCACGCGGTGCTGCGCTACCTGCGCCGCTTCGACGAATACGACCTGCTCCAGCGCGAACGCCGCTGGCAGCCGCTCGAACCGCACGCGCGCGCAAGCTTCACCGTCGCCGTCCTCGGGCTCGGCGTGCTCGGCGCGCAGGTCGCCCGCGCGCTCGCCGCACTCGGCCTGCCGGTGCGCGGCTATAGCCGCAGCGTGAAGCAGCTCGACGGCGTCACCACGTTCGCCGGCGACGGCGCGTTCGACGCGTGCATCGACGGCGCGAAAGTGCTCGTCAATCTGCTGCCGAGCACGCGCGACACCGACGGCATCCTGTCGGCGCGCGCATTCGCGCGGCTCGCGCGCGGCGCATACGTCGTCAACGTCGCGCGCGGCGCGCATCTCGTCGAAGCCGACCTGCTCGACGCGCTCGCGAGCGGCCAGGTCGCCGCGGCCACGCTCGACGTGTTCCAGCACGAACCGCTGCCGGACGACCATCCGTTCTGGCGCGCGCCGCGCATCACGATCACGCCGCACAGCTCGGCCGAGACGCTGCGCGCGGAAGCCGTCGAGCAGATCGCCGGCAAGATCCGCGCGTTCGAGCGCGGCGCGCCCGTCAGCGGCATCGTCGACTACGCACGCGGCTACTGAATTCCGCCACAAAGAGAAACCAGGAGACAACCATGACGTTCCCCACCGCCGTCAAGATCGTCGAAGTCGGCCCGCGCGACGGCCTGCAGAACGAGAAGACCTTCGTGCCGACCGACGTGAAGATCGCGCTCGTCGACCGGCTGTCGCGCGCCGGTTTTCGCAACGTCGAGGCCGCGTCGTTCGTGTCGCCGAAATGGGTGCCGCAGATGGCCGACGGCGCCGACGTGATGGCCGGCATCGAGCGCCGCGCGGGCACCGTGTACTCGGTGCTCACGCCGAACCTGAAGGGCTTCGAGCATGCGCTCGCCGCCCGCGCGGACGAAGTCGTGATCTTCGGCGCGGCGAGCGAGGCGTTCTCGCAGCGGAACATCAACTGCAGCATCGCCGAGAGCATCGCGCGCTTCGAGCCCGTCGCGAAGGCCGCGAAGGATGCGGGCCTGCGGCTGCGCGGCAGCGTGTCGTGCGCGCTCGGCTGCCCGTATCAGGGCGAGGTGCCGGTGGCGTCGGTGGTCGACGTCGTCGAGCGGTTCGCCGCGCTCGGCTGCGACGAGATCGACATCGCCGACACGATCGGCGTCGGCACGCCGAAGCGCACGCGCGAAGTGCTCGCGGCGGTGACGCGCGTGTTCCCGCGCGAACGCCTGTCGGGCCATTTCCACGATACCTACGGCCAGGCGCTCGCGAACATCTACGCGGCGCTGTTCGAAGGAATCGAGATCTTCCACGCGTCGGTCGCGGGCCTCGGCGGCTGCCCGTACGCGAAAGGCGCGACCGGCAACGTCGCGACCGAGGACGTGCTGTACCTGATGCAGGGCCTCGGCATCGAGACCGGCATCAATCTCGCGCAGGTCGTCGCCGCCGGCGACTTCATCTCCAACGCGATCGGCCGCGCGAACGTGTCGCGCGCCGGTCGCGCACTGCTCGCCAAGGCGCAGAGCGCGGCCGACGCCGCGAACTGCGTCTGATCGCGCCACTCCACGGATTCTCCAACATGACGACACCCGCTTCATTCGACTCCCTGCCCGATTCCGCGCGACGCGTCGCGCTGCTGCTGCGCGAGCGCGGCCATGCGAAAGGCATCGTGATGCTCGCCGAAACCGGCAAGACGTCGGCCGAGGCCGCGGCCGGGCTCGGCTGCTCGGTCGCGCAGATCGCGAAGTCGATCCTGTTTCGCCGGCAGGCCGACGACGCGCCCGTGCTCGTCGTCGCGAGCGGCGTCAACCGCGTCGATGAAAAGAAGGTCGCCGCGCAGGTCGGCCCGGTCGGCCGCGCGGACGCGAAGTTCGTGCGCGACAACACCGGCTATGCGATCGGCGGCGTCTGCCCGATCGGCCATCTGGTCGAACCGATCACGCTGATCGACGCCGACCTGCTCGCGCTCGACAGCCTGTGGGCCGCCGCCGGCCATCCGCACGCGGTGTTCAACCTGTCGCCGCACGAGCTCGTGTCGCTGACGGGCGCGCCCGTCGCGGACGTCGCGTTGCGGGAGTCCGCATGAGCGACGTGACGATGCCGGTCGCCACGGTCGCGTCGCCGTGCACCGACGTCTGCCGGATCGATCCGCGCACCGACTGGTGCGCGGGCTGCCTGCGCACGCGCGGCGAGATCAAGGGATGGCGTGAGTCGGACGACGACGCGAGGCGCGCGCTGCTCGCGCGGCTGGACGCGCGGCGGCGCCTGATCGCGGGCAGCGAGACATAAAAAAAAGCCGTTCAGCCTCACGGGCGAACGGCATCGAGATCGGAATCCTGTGAACGTGATCAACGTCACAGCCCGCATCATACGAGCGACGCGGCCGCATCGCATCGGGTGTTTCCCTACAACTTCCTGCCGCGCTTTTCGCGGCTGCACGCGACGCCCTCTCGCGCGCAATCGCCGTTCCCGACACGCGCAGTCGGCGCGCCGCGGCGCGACCGCGCAGCCGCGCCGAATCGTCCGACCGTATCAGTTGCCGACCGCCTCGCGACGCGCGGGCACGATGCGCCAGCCGAGGTTCACGCCGGCCGCCGCGAGCAGGATCAGCAGCGCGCCGAACATCTGCGTCCACGCGAGCGTCTGCCCGAACGCGATGCGATCGACGGCGATCGCGACGACCGGATAGACGAACGACAGCGCGCCCGTCATCGCGGTCGGCAGCTTCTGCACCGCGCCGTACAGCAACACGTACATCAGCCCCGTGTTGACGATGCCGAGCACGATCAGGTCGGCCCATTGCCCGGCCGTCGCCGGCAACGTGTCGAAGTGCGCGAACGGCGCGAGCAGCACGATGCCGAGGCCGACCTGCAGCAACGCGAGCAGATGCGGCGGCGTGCCCTTCAGGTGCTTCGTGATGATCGACGAGATCGCATACAGGAACGCCGCGCCGAGCGACAGCGCGACGCCTTCCAGATATGCGCCGGGCACCGCGAGCACGGCCGGCTCGACGCGCACCACGAACACGAGCCCCGCGAACGCGAGCACGAGCCACGCGACCGTCGACGCGGTGATCCGCTCGCGGAACACGATCGCGCCGAGCGCGACCAGCATGAACGGCTGCGTGTTGTAGACGGCGGTCGCCATCGAGATCGACGCACGCGAATAGGCGGCGAAAAGCAGCAGCCAGTTCGCGACGATCGCGAGGCTGCCGAGCGTCACGAGCACGAGCATCCGCGGCGAGAACAGCGAGCGGCGCAGGAAGCCGAACGCCGCGCAGACGATCGCGAGCGTCGCCGTGCCGAATACGCAGCGGAAGAACACGACATTGGTCAGCGGCTGCTGCGACGACATCACGAGCCAGCCGATCGTGCCGGACATCAGCATCGCGACGATCATCTCGGCGGCGCCGCGGCGAATTTCATTCGTGGCCATCATGGATTCCGTTGAAGAGAGGGGATGACTTCGATTCTAGAAACTTGCCTTCGCCACAACCACGGCTAAACTGAAGCCAATCAGCCGATTCACCTTCGAAACCAAAGCAATCATGCCGAAACGCCTTTCCCCGCCCGCCGTCGCGTCGCTCGACGCGACCGACCGCGCGATCGTCGCCGCGCTGGCCGACGACGCACGCATCGCGACCAGCGAACTCGCCCGGCAGATCGGTCTGTCGGCGCCCGCCACCGCCGACCGCGTGCGGCGGCTCGAGGCGCAAGGCGTGATCGCCGCATTCACCGTCGAGCTCGACCCGCGCGCGCTCGGCTATACGCTGCAGGCGATCGTCCGCGTGAAGCCGCTGCCGGGCCAGTTGCATCTGGTCGAGGAGTTGCTGCGGCGGATTCCGGAATTCGTCGAATGCGACAAGGTCACCGGCGACGACTGCTTCATCTGCCGGCTCTACCTGCGCACGATCGAGCACCTCGACGACATCCTGTCGAAGGTGACGGAGCGCGCGGAGACGAGCACCGCGATCGTGAAATCGACGCCCGTGCCGCGCCGCCTGCCGCCGCTCGTCGAAGACGACCACGCGCGTCGCTGAGCCGCTGGCGGCGCATACCGCCGAGCCGTCGGCGGCGCACACCACTGAACCGCGGGCGGCACGCCCGCACGCACCGTCACGCGGCTGGGTCGCGCGCCTCGAAGAACGCGAGCAGTTCGTCGATCAGCGCGGCCGGCGCCTCTTCCGCAATGTAGTGCCCGCAGTCGAGCGCGCGGCCGCTGACGTCGCGCGCGACGCGCCGCCATTCGTCGAGCGGATCGAAGCAGCGGCCGACGACCCCGTGCTCGCCCCACAGCACGCGCAGCGGGCACGCGACCTTGTTGCCGCGTTCGAGGTCCGCACGGTCGTGCTCGAGATCGATCGTCGCCGACGCGCGGTAGTCCTCGCACATCGCATGCACGGCGCCCGGCTGCGCGAGCGCCGCCCGGTACGCGTCGAGCGCCTCGGGCACGAACGGCGCGAGCCCGGCCGAGCGGTTGCCCATCACGCGTTCGATGTACGCATCGGTGTGCCCGCCGATCAGCGTCTCGGGCAGCGGCTCGGGCTGGATCAGGAAGAACCAGTGGAAATACGCGGTCGCGAACGCGCGATCGGTTTTCTCGTACATCGCGAGCGTCGGCGCGATGTCGAGCAGCATCATCCGCTCGACGGCATTCGCGTGATCGAGCGCGAGCCGGTGCGCGACCCGCGCGCCGCGATCGTGCGCGCACACATGGAAATGCTCGAAGCCGAAATGCCGCATCACGGCGACCTGGTCCGCCGCCATCGCCCGTTTCGAATACGGCGCGTGCCGCGCGTCGCTCGGCGGCCGGCCCGATGCGCCGTAGCCGCGCAGGTCGGTGGCAATCACCGTGAAGTGATTCGCAAGCGTCGCGGCAACGCGATGCCAGATCATGTGGGTCTGCGGATGGCCGTGCAGCAACAGCAGCGGCGGCCCCGCGCCTCCTTTGACACCGAAGATGTCGGTGTCCTGCACCGTCACGCGAAACGATGCAAACGCGTCAAACGACATGGTTTGTTTCTCGTTGGTTTGTTATGGCGGCTATTTTAAAAGTGCCGGCGCGTCTTCACAGCGAGGTCACCGCCCGAAACCGTAGAAAGAGAACACTCACTCGATTGCCGGCACACCGCGCCTTTTGCTAAGCTCGCGTAGAATCGCACGACCGTTCGTATTAATATGACCGAATGCGTTCCGCGGCTACACTCGAATCACCGTTCGACCGCCACGCCCCCGGAGACTGGAGACATCACATGGCATTGCCCACCGTCCTGCAGAACCTGACGCTCCCCGTCATCGCGTCGCCGATGTTCATCGTCAGCTACCCCGAACTCGTGCTCGCGCAATGCAAGGCGGGCATCGTCGGTTCGTTCCCCGCGCTCAATGCGCGCCCGGCCGAACTGCTCGACGAGTGGCTCACGCAAATCCAGTCGGAACTCGCCGAGCACAAGGCGAAACATCCCGACGCGGTGATCGGCCCGATCGCGGTCAACCAGATCGTCCACCAGTCGAATGCACGGCTCGAGCACGACGTGCGCGTGTGCGTCGAGCACAAGGTGCCGATCTTCATCACGAGCCTGCGCGCGCCGGCGCGCGAGATCGTCGATGCGGTGCACGGCTACGGCGGCATCGTGCTGCACGACGTGATCAACCTGCGCCACGCGCAGAAGGCGCTCGAAGCCGGCGTCGACGGGCTGATCCTCGTCGCGGCCGGCGCCGGCGGCCACGCGGGCACGACGTCGCCGTTCGCGCTGGTCGGCGAAGTCCGCAAGATCTTCGACGGCCCGATCGTGCTGTCCGGCTCGATCGCGAACGGCGGCTCGATCCTCGCCGCGCAGGCGATGGGCGCCGACTTCGCGTACATGGGCACGCGTTTCATCGCGACGCAGGAAGCGCACGCGATCGACGACTACAAGCACGCGATCCTGAACGCGAAATCGTCGGACATCATCTACACGAACCTCTTCACGGGCGTGCACGGCAACTACATCCGCGAGAGCATCGAGAAGGCCGGCCTCGATCCGGACGCGCTGCCGGAATCCGACAAGACCAAGATGAATTTCGGCAGCGACAAAACCAAGGCATGGAAGGACATCTGGGGCGCCGGCCAGGGCGTCGGCCTGATGGACGATCTACCGAGCGTGGCTGCGCTCGTCGAGCGGCTCAAGCGCGAGTACGACGACGCGAAGGCGCGGCTCGGCATCCCGCGCTGAAGGATGCGGCGGCCGTGGTGGCCGCCATCGGCCGCCATCGGCGCGAGATCGTCGCCCCAACGAAAAAAGCGCGAACCGCAGCGGTTCGCGCTTTTTTATTGCCCCGCCGCGGCGGAACGACGCGGCTCAGCCCGCGCGCTTCATCCGCGTGATCGGCAGCACGCGCAGGCGCGATTCGATCGACGGACACAGCGACTGCCCCTCGAAACGCGCGGCGAGGAAGTCGACGAACGAGCGCACCTTCGCGGACACGTGACGACGGCTCGCGTACACCGCATAGATCGGCGCCTCGTGCGGCGGCACCGAATCGAGCAGCACCGGCACGAGCCGGCCCGCTTCGATGTCGTCGCCGACCACTTCGGTGCCGAGCAGCGCGATGCCCGCGCCGGCGAGCACGGCCGCGCGCAGCCCTTCGAGATGGTTCACGATCAGGTTGCCGTTCAGGCTCACGCGCGACGCGGCGGCCGCGTCGATCACCAGCGAATCGAGCATCGTCGAATTCGAATCGCGCCGCAGGTAGTTGTGATTCGCGAGATCGGCGATCGTCCGGGGCGTGCCGTGCTTCTCCAGATACGCAGGCGACGCGACCAGCAGGATGTGCGCGGTCGCGATCTGGCGCGCGACCAGCGACGACGATTTCAATCCGTTCGGCGCCGCGCGCACCGCGACGTCGTAGCCCTCCTCGATCAGGTCGACCACGCGATCGGACAGCGTCATGTCGACGGTCACGTCCGGGAACCGGCCCGCATAATCGGTGACGGCCTGCATCACGTGCCGCAGCCCGAACGCGGACAGCGACGTCACGCGCAGCCGGCCCTGCGGCACCACGCTCGCGGCGCCGACGGCCTGCCCGGCTTCGTCGAGTTCGGACAGCGCCTGCACGAGGCGCTCGTAGTATTCGCGTCCCGCCTCGGTCGGCGCGACGCGTCGTGTCGTGCGATGCAGCAGCCGGGCGCCGAGCTGCTGCTCGAGGTGCATCACGTGCTTGCTCGCCATCGCCGCCGACATCTGCATGCGCTCCGCCGCGCCGACGAAGCTGCCCACTTCGACGACGTAGCGAAACACATTCATGCTGACGAGGGTATCCATCGAACTAGCTCGCAATCCCGGGAAATCGACCAATTACGAGATAGGGTAACAAAGGCGGGGAAACAGAAAGGTCAAGAAAGGCAAAACGGCGCCGCGGGTGGCGGCGCCGCTTCGGACTGAAAATGACGGGCAGGAAAACATGCAGCCGGAACGCGCGATCGACGCGAGGCCGGCGCACCGATCGCGCGTGCGCGTCAGAACTTCGCGCGGATGCCGGCGCCGAACGTGTTGCCGGTCGACAGGCCGCTGATGTGATCGTTCATGTAGGCCCCGTAGACGTCGGTGCGCTTGGACAGCGGATAGTCGTAGCCGACGGCCCAGGTCTGGCGCGTCTGGTCGAGGCCGCCCGCGTCGCGCGAGTACGCATACGACGCCATCGCGTTGCCCACGCCGATCGGCACCGACACGCCGCCCTGCGCGGTGTTCACGTGCCAGCTGCCCGCGACCTGGTCGTTCTTCGTATACATGTACTGGCCGAACAGCTTCACGAGCTTCAGGTCGTAGGTGGCGCCGACCAGCGCGATGCCCTGGCTCTTCATGCCGGTCACGAGCGCGCTCAGGTCCTGCGGGCCGTTGTTGAAGTTCACGTACTGATACACGGCGGTCGCCGCGAACGGGCCGTTCGCGTAGTTGAACTGCGCGCTCCACTTCTTCGAACGGTTGTCGCCGGCCTGGTTGCCGAGCGCGTACATCGCGCCGAAGTTCAGGCCCCCGAACGAAGGCGACGTGTAACCCAGCGCGTTGTTCCAGCCCGAATCGCCCACCGCGCCCTGGTCGCTCGGATAGGTCGGGAACGTGCCGAGGCCGAGGAACACGTGATACACCATCGGCGAGAAGGTGTACGAGTCGTAGAACGGGTTGAACAGGATCGTCGACAGGAACAAGTGCGTCGTCAGGCGACCCGCCGTCACCGTGCCGTACGGCGAGCTGATGCCGACGTACGCGTTGCGCGCGAAGAACGTGTCGCCCTGGAAGCGGCCGTACTGGCCGTTCTGCGCACGGAAGAAGCTCTCCAGCGTGAAGATCGCCTTGTAGCCGCTGCCGAGATCCTCGGCGCCGTGCAGGCCCCAGTACGACGTCGACATGCCGCCGCCCGACACGTTCCACGCGCGATCGCCGCCCGGGAACTTGGTGGCGCCGACCCATTCGTCAACCTGCCCGTAGAGCGAGACGCTCGACTGCGCATGGACGGGTGCGGCAGCCGCCACGCAGGCGGCTGCGGCGATCAGCTTGACGGACGTGCGCGACGCACGGCGGGCGAGTGCTTTCATGGGATCTCCAGGTTTTGTCGAATAGTCGATAAGTGGCGCGAGCGTTGTTGTATGGAGCCGAGTGCTTGCGTCGTATGGGGCGCAGCCATCTTTACGGATCATTCGTCCGGTCAAAATTGCGCACGCTTATTGCGGGTATAGCGTCGGCATTAACTTCGCGGCAGGTATCCATGGCCGCACGCACGGCGGCGGCCCGGCACGAACGCGGTCGCACGGGCGGGCGGCGGCGCGGCATGGCGTGCCGGGCGCGAAAGATAGCGCAATGCGGCGGGAAAATCAGCGGGAATCTGCGCGCGACTGTGGCGAATTCGCATCAGCCGGCAAGGGGACGAGCGCCGGGGCGCTCAGTTTCGGTAGAACGGGGAGAAAAACGGCGAGTGCGCAGGCTCTTCCTGCGAGCGAGGCGGCGGCATCGGGCGGCCGCCGCGCTCCTCGTTGTAGCGCGCGACGTCGGCGCGGATCGAGCCGGCTCGCAGCGGGACGTTGCCGCCGCCGGGCGGGCGCGGCATCTGGCGGACTTCGGCGTTGATCGGCCGATACGGGCTTTGCGCGGCGTAATGGCCGTACGACGGTGTCGGGCGCAGCCCCCAGCGGGAGCCGGCACCGCTCACGCCGCCGGGACGCACGCCGGCAGACGGCGGCACGCGACGCCACACCGGAGCGCCGCCGGCGGGCTGACCGTACGCGCGCATGTCGCCGCCGCCGAAGCCGTGGCTGCCGAACCCGTGACCGCCGTGGGGAGGCTGGGCGAGCGCGAGCGGCATCAGCAGCGTGCCGAGCACGCATGCCGCCCATCGTCCGATCTTCCGTTTCACCCGTTCCGTCATCGTTCCGTGCCCATCGACGCCCGCCGTCGGCTCCTTTCGGCCGACCCAAGGCTTTCAGCAGTAATTTATGAGCGGGGGGAAAGCGTGTCGAGCCAAAAAGTGTTATGTCGCCGGCATCGGTGTAACACCATGTTACTGCTAGGTTTTTTCACTTCCGGGCGCGATCGCGACGGAACGTTCTTCCGCGGTTTTGGCCGCCGCCGCGACTCGTACGGCGGCCGCCGTTGCATGCCACCGATTCATCAATCGATTCGCACAATGAATTTGTGTAGTGAATCGTCAACCGGGACAATAACGCCATCCGCGCGCGCGACGCGCGCCTTCGTCGTTTCCGAATCGAGTTCCCGATGGCCCGTCCCCGTTTTCTTCCCGACAACTTCACGCTCGCGCTCGTCGGCACCGTCGTGCTGGCGAGCCTCGTGCCCTGCCGCGGCCCGGCCGCCCACGCGTTCAACTGGGCGACCAACATCGCCGTCGGCCTGCTGTTTTTCCTGCATGGCGCCAAACTGTCGCGCGAAGCCGTCGTCGCGGGCGCGACGCACTGGCGGCTGCACGCGCTCGTGCTGCTCAGCACGTTCGCGCTGTTCCCGCTGCTCGGCCTCGCGCTGAAACCCGTGCTGCAGCCGCTCGTCACGCCGACGCTGTATGCGGGCGTGCTGTTCCTCTGCACGCTGCCGTCGACGGTCCAGTCGTCGATCGCGTTCACGTCGATCGCGAAGGGCAACGTGCCGGCCGCCGTGTGCGCGGCCTCCGCTTCGAGCCTGCTCGGGATCTTCGTCACGCCTGCGCTCGTCGGGCTGATGATCACGTCGCAGTCGGCTGCGGCCGCGTCGCCGTGGAGCACCGTCGGCAGCATCGTGATGCAACTGCTCGTGCCGTTCATCGCCGGGCAGTTGCTGCGGCCCGTGATCGGCGGCTGGATCGACCGCAATCGCGGCGTGCTGCGCTTCGTCGACCAGGGCTCGATCCTGCTGGTCGTCTACGTCGCGTTCAGCGAGGCCGTCAACGAGGGGCTGTGGCACCAGATTCCGCCGCGCGCGCTCGGCGGCCTGCTCGTCGTCAACCTCGTGCTGCTCGCGATCGCGCTGCTGCTGACCGCGTTCGTCAGCAAGCGCCTCGGCTTCAACCGTGCCGACCAGATCACGATCATCTTCTGCGGATCGAAGAAGAGCCTCGCGGCCGGCGTGCCGATGGCGAAGGTGATCTTCTCGGCGAACGCGGTCGGCGCGATCGTGCTGCCGCTGATGCTGTTTCACCAGATCCAGCTGATGGCGTGCGCGGCGCTCGCGCAGCGCTGGGGCGCGCGCGACACGAGCGGCGAGCACGACGAGCGCGGCGCGACGGCCGCGTCCGGCGCGCTGAGCGCGGGCAAGCGCTGACGCGTCCGGGGGCGCGATGGCCGCCGCGGGCGGCTTTCCGCCTTCCGCCTTCCGCCTTCCGCCTTCCGCCTTCCGCCTTCCGCCTTCCGCTTTCCGCTTTCCGCCTACCGCTCATCGCCCCCCGTTTTCGGTCCCTCGCCCCTTCCGGCCACGCGCCGACGCGCATCCGGCGCGATGCACCGGCAACGCCGGTCATGTCACGAAATCTTCATTCAATTCTCCGCGCGCGATGCCGTTAAGCCGGACGTCCCGTCGATTCGGCTGCCCTCGCCCATGCCCGCGCCCCACTCCGGTTCCGCCGCCACCCGCACCTCGCGCCTGATCGCGGATCGCGCGCTCGCCGCCGTCTTCCAGCCGATCGTCGACCTCGGGTCGGGGACGGTCGTCGGTTACGAAGGGCTGATCCGCGGCCCGCGCGGCACCGACCTCGAGCCGCCCGCCGCGCTGTTCGCGCAGGCCGCGCGCGAAGGCGAAACCATCGCGCTCGAACGGGCGGCCGCGCTAGCCTGCCTCGACGCGTTCGCGGCGCTCGGCTGCGACGGCAAGCTGTTCCTCAATTTCAGCGCGGGCACCATCCTCACGCTCGCCAGCGAACGCGAGCGCGCATGCCAGTTCCTCGGCCGCGCGCACATCGGCGCCGAACGCATCGTGATCGAGCTCACCGAGCAGAACGCGATTCCCGATCTCGCGGACATCGGGCCGGCGGTCGCGTCGCTGCGCGACGCCGGCATCCAGTTCGCGCTCGACGACTACGGCACCGCGAACGCGAGCATGAACCTGTGGCTGCGCCTGCACCCGGACCTCGTGAAGATCGACCGCTTCTTCATCCACGACATCGCGCGCGACCCGCTCAAGTTCGAGGCCGTGAAGGCGATGCAGCACTTCGCGCAGGCGAGCGGCGCGAAGCTGATCGCGGAAGGCATCGAGAACGAATGCGACCTGATCGTCGTGCGCGACATGGGCATCTGCTGCGTGCAGGGCTTCCTGCTCGGCCGGCCGAACGCGCAGCCGTCGCGGGTGGTCGCGCCGGCCGCGCGCGACGCGATCCGCGCGCCGCACATCGCGGTGTTTCCCGGCATGACGCGCGCGGTGCGGCCGGCCGGCACGATCGCCGGGAAGATGCTCGTGCCCGCCCCGGCGCTGCCGCGCGACGCGACCAGCAACGACGTGCTCGACCTGTTCAACCGGATGCCCGACCTGCACGCGGTCGCGCTCGTCGAGCGCGGGCGGCCCGTCGCGCTCGTCAATCGTCGCGGCTTCATCGACCGTTTCGCGCTGCCGTATCACCGCGAGGTGTTCGGGAAGAAGCCGTGCCTGCAGTTCGCGAACGATGCGCCGCTGATGATCGACAACGCGACGACCTTCGAGCAACTCGCGCTGCTGCTCGCGAGCCACGACCAGCGCTATCTCGCGGACGGCTTCGTGATCACCGAACACGGCCGCTATGTCGGGCTCGGCACCGGCGAGAGCCTGGTGCGCACGGTGACCGAAATGCGCATCGAGGCCGCGCGCTACGCGAATCCGCTGACCTTCCTGCCCGGCAACATCCCGATCAGCGCGCACATCGACCGCCTGCTCCAGCGCGACGCCGGCTTTCATGCGTGCTACGTCGACCTGAACCAGTTCAAGCCGTTCAACGACCAGTACGGCTACTGGCAAGGCGACGAAGTGCTGAAGTTCGCCGCGACCGTGCTGGCCGGCGTATGCGACCCGCAGCGCGACTTTCTCGGCCATGTCGGCGGCGACGATTTCCTGGTGCTGTTCCAGCGCGACGACTGGCGCGAGCGCGCCGCCGACGCGATCGCGCGCTTCAACGACGGCGCGCGGCTCTTCTACACGCAGGCCGACCGGCAGGCGGGCGGGCTGCATGGCGAGGACCGCCACGGCAACCCGGCGTTCTTCGGCTTCGTGACGATGGCGATCGGCGCGGTGGGCGTGCCGGCCGGCGCGCACGGCGCGAAACGCTACGGCAGCGACGAGATCGCGTCGGTCGCCGCGCTCGCGAAGCGGCGGGCGAAGCAGCAGCCGGACGGGCTCGCGGTCGTCGATCTCGATGCCGGCCGCGCCGCGCTGCGGCATCGCGGCGAACCGCCGGCCGTGGCGGTGGCGGCCGGCTGAACGACGGACGGTCGCCCGCGACGCACGGAAAACCGGTGCACCGTGCGACGGGGGCGATGCCCGGCCGCCGCAACGTTCGGCTGTCGCGCAACGGCCTCTCATCGTCATCGGTCACGGCCACGGCGCCCCCACGCTCGCACGGGCGCGCGATCCGACTGCCCATTTTGCGGCGCTGCGTCGGCACCGCCGGACACCCGCACGCCCACCTTGCCTTTTTCGCGTTTTGTTTAGTATTTTTAGTAACGGTGTTTTCGCAGATTAGCGCTTAAAAATCCGCTATTTGCGGGTATTCCCCGGTTATCCGGCCCGAATTCCGCAATGTGTTTTACTATACAATCGCCTCCACCCTAAACAAACCGGACCCCGAACGATGGGTACGACCATTCGCGATGTGGCGCGGGCGGCTGAGGTTTCGATCGGCACCGTCTCCCGCGCGCTGAAAAACCAGCCCGGCCTGTCCGAAGCCACGCGCGCGCGCATCGTCGGGATCGCGCAGCAGCTCGGCTACGATCCCGCCCAGTTGCGGCCGCGCATCCGCCGGCTCACGTTCCTGCTGCACCGGCAGCACAACCGCTTTCCCGCGAGCCCGTTCTTCTCGCACGTGCTGCACGGCGTCGAGGACGCGTGCCGCGAGCGCGGCATCGTCCCGACGCTGCTCACGGTCGGCCCGAACGACGACGTGCTGCGCCAGATGCGCCCGCACGCGCCCGACGCGATCGCGGTCGCCGGCTTCATCGAGCCCGAGACGATCGAGGCGCTCGCCGCCACCGGCCGGCCGCTCGTGCTGATCGACCTGTGGGCGCCCGGGCTGCGCTCGGTCAACATCGACAACGCGACCGGCGCGGCACTCGCGATGCGCCACCTGCTCGCCACCGGCCGCTCGCGGATCGCCTTCATCGGCGGCTCGGCCGCGCACTACAGCATCGCGCAGCGCGCGATCGGCTATCGGCGCGCGTTCTTCGAAGCCGGGCGGCTGTTCGATCCCGCGTACGAAGTGACGATCGACGCCGGGCTCGACCCCGACACGGGCGCCGCGCGTGCGATGGAGCAACTGCTCGACGCGCCGGGCCCGCGGCCCGAAGCCGTGTTCGCGTACAACGACGCGGCCGCGCTGGCCGCGCAGCGCGTGTGCATCGCGCGCGGGCTGCGGATTCCGGACGACATCGCGATCGTCGGCTTCGACGACATCCCGGCCGCCGCGCACGCGAGCCCGCCGCTCACGACGCTCGCGGTCGACAAGGAAGCGCTGGGCCGCCGCGGCGTCGAGCTGCTGCTCGCCGAAGCGCCCGAGCGCACCGAGATTTCCCTGCCCGTCGAGCTGATCGTGCGGGCCAGCAGCCAGCCCGCCGGCTCCCCGGCACTCGATACCGCCACGGTCCAAGAATCATGAACATGCCTCCGGTCCAACCCCGCGCCGCCGCGCCGGCCGGCCACGCGCCAGCCGCACCGTTCGTCGCGAGCTTCCGCGATCCGTCGTTCCTGCTGTCGCACGTCGAAGACACGCTGCGCTTCTACGCGGCCAACGCATTCGACCCGACGGGCGGCTTCTACCACTACTTCCGCGACGACGGCAGCATCTACAACCGCACGTCGCGCCATCTCGTCAGCAGTTGCCGGTTCGTCTTCAACTACGCGATGGCGTACCGGCATTTCGGCGATCCGCGCCACCTGGAATACGCGCGCCACGGGCTGCGCTTCCTGCGCGACGCGCACTGGGACGACGCGCTGCAGGGCTACGACTGGGAGCTCGACTGGCGCGACGGCGCGAAGCGCGCGACGCTCGACGGCACGCGCCACTGCTACGGCCTCGCGTTCGTGCTGCTCGCGGCCGCCCACGCGACGATGGCCGGCATCGACGAAGCGCGCCCGCTGATCGCGGCCACCTACGAGCTCACCGAGCACCGCTTCTGGGATGCGGCCGCGGGCCTCTATGCGGACGACGCGACGCCGAACTGGAACGTATCGACGTATCGCGGCCAGAACGCGAACATGCACATGACGGAAGCGCTGCTCGCCGCCTACGAGGCGACCGGCCACCTCACGTACCTCGATCGCGCGGAAAAGCTCGCCACCCACATCACGCAGCGCCAGGCCGCGCTGTCGGGGGGGCTCGTGTGGGAGCACTACCATGCGGACTGGTCGGTCGACTGGGACTACAACAAGGAAGACAGCTCGAACATCTTCCGCCCGTGGGGCTTCCAGCCCGGGCACCAGACCGAGTGGGCGAAGCTGCTGCTGATCCTCGAGCGGCACCGCCCGCTCGACTGGCTCGTGCCGCGCGCGACCGAGCTGTTCGACGCGGCGCTCACGCACGCATGGGACGCCGATCACGGCGGCCTCTGCTATGGCTTTGGCCCGGACTTCACGATCTGCGACCACAACAAGTATTTCTGGGTGCAAGCGGAAACCTTCGCGGCGGCCGCGATGCTCGGCGCGCGCACCGGCAGCGAGCGTTTCTGGGACTGGTACGACGAGATCTGGCGCTACAGCTGGGCGCACTTCGTCGATCACCGCTACGGCGCGTGGTACCGGATCCTCACCTGCGACAACCGCAAGTACAGCGACGAGAAGAGCCCGGCCGGCAAGACCGACTACCACACGATGGGCGCCTGCTACGACGTGCTCGCGACCCTCGCGCGCGCGCAACGCAGCGAGCCGACGCAATGAGCGGCGGCACGTTTCCGGCTTTCGTGTCGGCGGGCGACATCCTGACCGACATGGTGCGCGCGGGCGACGCGCAGTGGACGTCGGTGCCGGGCGGCGCCGGCTGGAACGTCGCGCGCGCGGTCGCGCGGCTCGGCGTGCCGAGCGCGCTTGCGGGCGCGATCGGCGAAGACTGCTTCTCCGACGTGCTGTGGCGCGCGAGCGAAGCGGCCGGCCTCGACCTGCGCTTCCTGCAGCGCGTCGCGCGGCCGCCGCTGCTCGCGATCGTCCACGAGACGCGCCCGCCCGCGTACTTCTTCATCGGCGAAGCGAGCGCGGATCTCGCGTTCGATCCGGCACGGCTGCCGGCCGGCTGGACCGATCACGTGAAATGGGCGCATTTCGGCTGCATCAGCCTCGTGCGCGAACCGCTCGCGAGCACGCTGGCCGCGCTCGCGGCCGACCTGCATGCGCGCGGCGTGAAGATCAGCTTCGACCCGAACGTGCGGAACCTGATGACGGCCGCGTACCGGCCGACGCTGGAGAAGATGGCCGCCCTCGCCGACCTGATCAAGGTGTCCGACGAAGACCTGCGGCACCTGTTCGGCGGCGACGGCCCCGACGCGATCGCGGCGGTGCGCGCGCTGAACCCGCGGGCGGCCGTGCTCGTCACGCGCGGCGCGCAGGCGGCCACGCTCCATGCGGACGGCGACGTGCACGAAGCCAGCCCGCCGCGCGTCGAGGTGGCCGACACCGTCGGCGCGGGCGACGCGTCGATCGGCGGCCTGCTGTTCAGCCTGATGGCCGCGCCGCGGCGCGGGTGGCGCGAGCATCTCGCGTTCGCGGTGGCGGCCGGCGCCGCCGCGTGCCGGCATACGGGCGCGCACGCCCCGACGCTCGACGAGGTCGTCGCGCTGCTTGAAGGGTGAAGGCACGCTGAAGAGGCGAAGAAGGAACGGTGGCCGGCCGCCGATCGGTCACCGATAAACCGCATTCACCATGCTGCGCCGCAGTGCTACGATGAAGCGTCCTATTGCGGGAGAGGCACGATGGACACGAACACGTTCACCAAAGGCATCTACACGGCCAAGGCGCATACGCACCGCTCGGACAACGGCGAGTTTCAGGGCTACGTGATCCTGGCGCGGGACGACGGCGACGAGACGGAAAACATGCGCTACGACGTCCACACGACGAGTTCGAGCGAGGAAGAAGCGTTCGAGGAAGCCAAGGCGCTCGCGCACCGGATCCTCGGCGAGATCGAGCTGTGACGCGCAGCACCCTCACGCGCGCGCCGCGGCGCGACCGCGACGCGCCGTCCCGCTCGATTCAGAGCAGCCGCGCCACCATCGATACCAGCATCGTCAGCACCAGCGTCGACATGAACGGGAACGGGTAGCGCCGCCCGCCGAGCGTCAGCGTGACGTCGCCCGGCATCCGTCCGATGCCGAGCTTGCCGAGCCACGGCCAGCAGCGCGTGAGGATCATCACCGCGATGAACGTCGTCAATAGCCAGCGCAGCATGCCTGAGGCCCGTTTACATGGGGAACGTACATGTGTCGCGCCCGTCAGAGCGCGTGCGAACGGTCGCCGCGCGCGAACGCGTCGAGCGTGCCGTCGATCCCGCGCGAAAACGCGATCACCTTGAACAGCTCGCCCATCTCGGCCTCCGAGATCAGCTTCTGCACCGCATTCGCGGCCGGCAGGAACGCGTGGACGTCGGACGGATCGATCGCGGCCAGCGCGTCGGTGATGCCCGCGTTCAACAGGAAGCGCGCCTGCGACGTGTAGCCGAGCAGATCGGCGCCGGTCGCGACGCCCGCGTCGTAGATGCCGGTGAATTCGACGTGCGCGGTGATGTCCTGCAGGCCCGGGTACACGAACGGGTCGTCGTGCGCGTGGTGGCGGTAGTGGCACATCAGCGTGCCGCGGTCGCGCTGCGGGTGGTAGTACTCGTGCGCAGGGAAACCGTAGTCGACCAGCAGCACAGCGCCGCGCGCGAGCATCGTGCAGACGGTGCGCGTGAACGCCAGCGCGGCCTCGTGCGTTTCGGTCACGTAGCCGTCGCCGACGTCCAGCCCCGCGAGCACCGCCGGCAACGCGGCCGCGCCGACCGGCCGGTCGTCGAACACGAACGCCTGCCGCGCGTCGAGCGCGACGCCGCGCTCGCGCCACGCGCCGTCCGCCTTCGCGAAGAGGCGCACCGGCATCGCGTCGAGCACCTCGTTGCCGACCACGACACCCTCGAACCGCTCAGGCAGCGCGTCGAGCCAGCGCACCTTCGCGGCCCGCGCCGGCACCGCGGCTTCGATCGTGTCGCGCTGCCGCTCGCGCAGTTCGCCGGACAGGTCGACGATCAGGTATTCGTCGAGTTCGACGCCCGGCGCGTCGAGCGCCGCGAGCAGCCCGGCCGCGAGCTTGCCCGTGCCGGCGCCGAATTCCATCACGCGGCGCGTGCCGCTCGCCGCCAGTGCTTCGGCGACCGGATTCGCGAGCGTCTGCGCGAATAGCGGCGACAGCTCCGGCGCGGTGACGAAGTCGCTGCCGTCGTCGGCGCGACGCCCGAACTTGCGCGCGCCGCCGCTGTAATAACCGAGGCCCGGCGCATACAGCGCGCGCTCCATGAAGCGGTCGAACGGCAGCCAGCCGCCGGCCGTCGCGATCTCGTCGCGCAGTTGCGCGGCGAGGGTTTCGGACTGCGCGAGCGCGTCAGGGCCGGGAGCAGGTAAACTAGCGGGTTCGTGAGCTTTCGGGTTCATCCCGGCATTGTAAATGACCGTTTCAGCCGATACGTCGACCCCACGCGTGGTGCTCGTCACGGGCGCCCTGGGCAGCGCGGCCGACGCCGCGTCGATCGGCCGTGCGCTCGCGACGGGTTTCGCCCGCCGGGGCTGGGACGTCGCGCTGCAGCGCGGCCACGGCGCGCCGCGCGCGGCCGCCGACGCGCTCGTCGCCGAAGTCGCGGCGCTCGGCCGTCGCGCGGCCGTGCTCGACGCCAATCTGGCCCTGGAAACCGATGCGGCCGCGCTCGTCGCCGCGTGCGGCGAAGCGCTCGGCCGGCCCGCGTGCGCGGTGTTCGTCAGCGCCAGCGCCGGCGCCGACGACGCGCACACGGTGGACGGCGCGTCGCTCGCTGCTGCGCTCGCACGCAACGTGACGGCGCCGCTCGCCTTGGCGCGCGCACTCGCCGACGCGACGCCCGACGCCGCGCGCGACGACGAAACGCTGCGCGCGTGCGCGATCCACGTACTGGATCAGGCCCTGTTTCACCCGGCGCCAGCGCAGCTGTCGCACGCGCTGATGCAGGCCGCACTGAACCGCGCGACGTCGGCGCTCGCGCTGGCGCTCGCGCCGAAGGTGCGGGTCGCGGCGCTGGTGCGCGGCCACGCGCCCCACGCGGACGACATCGCGGCGGCCGCCTGCTATCTCGCGAGCGCGCCCGGCGTCACCGGCGCGACACTGACAGTCGACGGCGGCGAGCACCTGGTGCCGCCCGCCGCCGGCCCGAATGAATGAACCGCGCGGGCGCGGCCTGAGAGCCGCCGCCCGCGCCGCTTTGCGTGCGCGCACGCCAATTTGACTGGGACGACCATGTTTTCCGCTCTCCTGCACCCCCGCCTCGCGGATTGCCGCAGGCTCTACCTGCGCGACTACGAGGTGCACATCAACATCGGGGCCTTCGAACACGAGAAGCGCGGCGAGCAGCGCGTCGTCATCAACATCGACCTGTTCGTGCCGCTCGCGCTGTCCACCCCGGTCGACGACCGGCTGCACGAAGTCGTCGACTACGACCTGATGAAGCAGAGCGTCGCGCAATGCCTGGCGCGCGGCCACATCCACCTGCAGGAAACGCTGTGCGATTCGATCGCCGCGCACCTGCTGGCGCACGACACCGTGCGCGCGGTACGCGTCCGTACCGAGAAACCGGACGCCTATCCGGACTGCGACGCCGTCGGCGTCGAAGTCTTTCGCATCAAGGACGAGGAGCGCGCATGAACGCCCCCCACATGAACGACACGGCGGCCGACGCCGCCACGCTGGACGACGCCGCCGCGTCGGCCGGCCGCCCCGCGCTCACGCGCCGCGAGCAGAAGGAAGCGTACGAGAACAACAAGCTGTTCAAGCGGATCGTGCGCCAGGTCGGCCAGGCGATCGGCGACTACAACATGATCGAGAACGGCGACAAGGTGATGGTGTGCCTGTCGGGCGGCAAGGACAGCTACGCGATGCTCGACGTGCTGCTGCGGCTGCGCGAGCGCGCGCCGATCGACTTCGACATCGTCGCGGTGAACCTCGACCAGAAGCAGCCGGGCTTCCCCGAGCATGTGCTGCCCGAATATCTGACGCAGGTCGGCGTGCCGTTCCACATCGAGAACCAGGACACCTACAGCATCGTCAAGCGGCTCGTGCCGGAAGGCAAGACGACCTGCTCGCTGTGCTCGCGGCTGCGCCGCGGGATCCTGTACCGCGTGGCCGGCGAGCTCGGCGCGACCAAGATCGCGCTCGGCCATCACCGCGACGACATCGTGCAGACGCTGCTGCTGAACATGTTCTACGGCGGCAAGCTGAAGGGGATGCCGCCGAAGCTGCAGTCGGACGACGGCAGGAACATCGTGATCCGCCCGCTCGCGTACGTGAAGGAAACCCATCTCGAGAAATACGCGGAATTGCGCGAATTCCCGATCATCCCGTGCAACCTGTGCGGCAGCCAGCCGAACCTGAAGCGCGCGGAAATGAAGGCGCTGATCCGCGACTGGGACAAGCGCTTCCCGGGCCGCGTCGACAACATGTTCAACGCGCTCGCGAAGGTCGTGCCGTCGCACCTGATGGACACGACGCTGTATCCGTTCCAGTCGCTGCGCGCGACGGGCGAGGCCGACCCGCAAGGCGACATCGCGTTCGACGAGGAACCGTGCGCGTCGGGTGACGAGTCGGCGGCGCCGGGCGCCGCCCGGCCGATCTCGATCGTCCAGTTCGACGACCTGTAAGCAGGGGCGGAACACCCGCCGGAACCGGGCGCCGGCCGCCCTTTCCGGCGCCGTCGCCCCGCCGCGACAGGCCCGGAGCGCCAGGGGCCGCATGCTAAAATGGACGGCTTCAAACTCCTCTGACAAGCTGGCGCCATGAATATCGTGATTTTGGCGGCAGGCACCGGCAAGCGCATGCGCTCCGCGCTGCCGAAAGTGCTTCACCCCCTGGCCGGCAGGCCGCTCCTCTCCCACGTCATCGACACCGCACGCACGCTGCAGCCGTCCCGGCTGGTCGTCGTCGTCGGTCACGGCGCCGAGCAGGTCCAGGCCGCCGTCGCCGCGCCCGACGTCCAGTTCGCGGTGCAGGCCGAACAGCTCGGCACCGGCCACGCGGTGCGCCAGGCGCTGCCGCTGCTCGATCCCGCGCAACCGACGCTCGTGCTGTACGGCGACGTGCCGCTCACGCGCGCGTCGACGCTGCGGCGTCTCGTCGACGCCGCGCGCGAGGGCCGCTACGGGATCCTGACCGTCACGCTCGACGACCCGACCGGCTACGGCCGGATCGTGCGCGACGCGTCCGGCTTCGTCACGCGCATCGTCGAGCAGAAGGATGCATCGCCGGAAGAGCTGAGGATCGCCGAGATCAACACCGGCATCATCGTCACGCCGACGGCCCAGCTGTCGATGTGGCTCGGCGCGCTGAAGAACGAGAACGCGCAGGGCGAGTACTACCTGACCGACGTCGTCGAACTCGCGATCGAGGCCGGCTTCGAGGTCGTCACGTCGCAGCCCGACGACGAATGGGAAACGCTCGGCGTGAACAGCAAGGCGCAGCTCGCGGAGCTCGAACGCATTCACCAGCGCAACGTGGCCGACGCGCTGCTCGCCGACGGCGTCACGCTCGCCGATCCGGCGCGCGTCGACGTGCGCGGCACGCTGCGCTGCGGCCGCGACGTGTCGATCGACGTGAACTGCGTGTTCGAAGGCAACGTGACGCTCGCCGACAACGTGACGATCGGCGCGAACTGCGTGATCCGCAACGCATCGATCGGCGCGGACACGCGCATCGACGCGTTCACGCACATCGACGGCGCCACGCTCGGCGCGAACACCGTGATCGGCCCGTACGCGCGGCTGCGCCCCGGCGCGCAGCTCGCTGACGAAGCCCACGTCGGCAACTTCGTCGAGGTGAAGAACGCGGTGATCGGCCACGGCTCGAAGGCGAACCATCTCACGTACATCGGCGACGCCGACATCGGCGCGCGCGTGAACATCGGCGCGGGCACGATCACCTGCAACTACGACGGCGCGAACAAGTTCCGCACCGTGATCGAGGACGACGTGTTCGTCGGCTCCGACACGCAGCTCGTCGCGCCCGTGCGCGTCGGCCGCGGCGTGACGATCGCCGCCGGCACGACGATCTGGAAGGACGTCGCCGAAGGCGTCCTCGCGTTGAACGAGAAGACGCAGACCGCGAAGAGCGGCTACGTCCGCCCGGTCAAGAAGAAGAGCTGAACCTTTTGCGGGCGCCCGCGCGGCGCCCGCGTCGACTTACAGGACTGACCATTCATGTGCGGCATTGTCGGCGCAGTTGCGCAGCGTAATATCGTTCCGGTGCTGATCGAAGGATTGCGGCGCCTCGAATACCGTGGCTACGACTCGTGCGGCGTCGCCGTGCTCGAGCCCGACGCACCGAAGCGCGCGCGCAGCGTCGCGCGCGTCGCCGATCTCGATGCGCAGGTGCGCGAGACGCACCTCGAAGGCTCGACCGGCGTCGCGCACACGCGCTGGGCTACGCACGGCGCGCCCGTCACGCACAACGCGCACCCGATCTTCTCGTCGAACGCGCTCGCGCTCGTGCACAACGGCATCATCGAGAACTTCGAGACGCTGCGCGAAACGCTGCGCGCGAAGGGCTACGAATTCGTGTCGCAGACCGACACCGAAGTGATCGCGCACCTCGTGCACAGCCTGTACCGCGGCAACCTGTTCGACGCGGTGCGCGAAGCCGTTCACCAGTTGCACGGCGCGTATGCGATCGCCGTGATCCACAAGGACCAGCCGCACACCGTCGTCGGCGCGCGCCAGGGTTCGCCGCTCGTCGTCGGTCACGGCGACGGCGAGAACTTCCTCGCGTCCGACGCGCTCGCGCTCGCGGGCAGCACCGACCGCTTCACGTTCCTCGAGGAAGGCGACGTGTGCGAGCTGTCGCTCGACGGCGTGACGGTCGTCGATCGCCACGGCGCCACCGTGCAGCGCGAGATCCGCGTGGTCAGCGCGTACGGCGGCGCGGTCGAGCTCGGGCCCTATCGCCATTTCATGCAGAAGGAAATCTTCGAGCAGCCGCGCGCGATCGGCGACACCGTGCCGCAGACGGAAGCCTTCGACGCGACGCTGTTCGGCGATGCCGCACCCGCCGCGTTCGCCGAGATCGACAGCCTGCTGATCCTCGCGTGCGGCACGAGCTACTACTCGGGCCTCACCGCGAAGTACTGGCTCGAATCGATCGCGAAGATCCCGACCCAGGTCGAGATCGCCAGCGAATACCGCTACCGCGAGTCGGTGCCGAACCCGCGCCAGCTCGTGCTCGTGATCTCGCAATCGGGCGAGACGGCCGATACGCTCGCGGCGCTCAAGCATGCGCAGTCGCTCGGCCATACGCATACGCTCGCGGTGTGCAACGTCGCGACGAGCGCGATGGTGCGCCTGACCGAGATGCAGTTCCTGACGCACGCGGGCACCGAGATCGGCGTCGCGTCGACGAAGGCGTTCACCACGCAGCTCGTCGCGCTGTTCGTGCTGGCCGCGACGCTCGGCAAGCTGCGCGGGCACGTGGACGCCGCGCAGGAAGCGCAATTCGTGAAGGAGCTGCGCCACCTGCCGGCCGCGCTGAACAGCGTGCTCGCGCTCGAGCCGCAGATCATCGCGTGGTCGGAGGAATTCGCGCGCAAGGAAAACGCACTGTTCCTCGGCCGCGGGCTGCACTACCCGATCGCGCTCGAAGGCGCGCTGAAGTTGAAGGAAATCTCGTACATCCACGCCGAAGCCTATCCGGCCGGCGAGCTGAAGCACGGGCCGCTCGCGCTCGTCACCGAAGCGATGCCGGTGGTGACGGTCGCGCCGAACGACACGCTGCTCGAGAAGCTGAAGTCGAACATGCAGGAAGTGCGCGCGCGCGGCGGCGAGCTATACGTGTTCGCGGATGCCGACACGCAGATCGTCAACGACGACGGCCTGCACGTGATCCGGATGCCGGAACACTACGGCCAGTTGTCGCCGATCCTGCACGTCGTGCCGCTGCAACTGCTCGCGTATCACACCGCGTGCGCGCGCGGCACCGACGTCGACAAGCCGCGCAACCTCGCGAAATCGGTGACAGTGGAGTAATGCCGCGCGACGGGATGGCCCCCTCGCCGGGCCGTCCCGACCGCGTGCGCGCGCAAGGCAGGCCATTCGGCCAGGTCGAAATATGTACCACGTAGTGGTATATAATCCGGTGCTGACTCGACCGGCTCGACATGCCTGCATCCGTACGACGCGTGTTCAAGACGAAGGGGTTTCACCAGGCAGCCGGGAAAGCGGGAATCGCCGATGGCGAGCTCTGCCGCGCGGTGCGGGAACTGGCCCGCGGCCAGGGCGTCGATCCCGGCGGCAATGTCTGGAAGAGGCGCCTCGGAAAGCTCGCCGCGGACGTAGGTCGACACACCGACAGCGACATCGCGACGCCGGTCGCACTGAAAGCGCTTGTGGAGATTTGCAATGGCCAAGGGTCGATTCAAGAGCGACGCAACGGAGGCGATCCACAGCGCCGCGTCGGGGCTTTATCGCGCCAACCTGCTCGACAAGAAGACGATGCGGGAATACGACGATCTCTGCATCGAAGCCGCGCCGCAATTCGATCCGGAAGCGATCGCCCGCATCCGCAAGTCGGTCAACGTCAGCCAGAGCGTGTTCGCGCTCTACCTGAACACGACGACGTCGACGATCCGCCAATGGGAACAGGGCGACAAGCGGCCGAGCGGCATCGCCGCGCGCATGCTTCAGATCGTCGAAAAACACGGGCTCGAGGTGTTCTCCTGAGCCGGCTTCCCCGACTGCCCATGCACGGCCCGGCCGCACGCGCGCCGCAACGAATGTGACGGAGAGACAATGGTAAGACTGTTTGGATGCGGATTGCTGGCGCTGACGTTCGCGTCGACGAGTTGGGCCGCCGAGCACTATGTCGAGGTCTGGAACCCGCCCGAGGCGCGGCAACCCGCGGCTCGCACGCCGGCTGCGCGCCCGGGCGCCGACGCGCGTACCGGCAAGAGCGCGGAGAAGCACGCGAGCGCCACGCCGAAAGCCGCCGCGAAACCGCACAAGCGCCGCGTCGCGCAGGCCGTGAAAGCCGGCCCGCACCGCCCGGCCGCCACCGCGACCGACACGCCGGCCGCCCCGCGCCCCGTGGCGCAACCCGCGCCGGGGCATCTCACGGTGATGCAGCCGGGCGCACCGGACGCGACGCATGCGCTCACGTTCTCCGACATCCCGCGTCAATACACGCCGGACGGCAACGTGCTGCAGGTCGGCACGCACGGCCGCTCCGCGGAGGTGACTCGATAATGGAAGCGCAGACCTACCACGGCTACCAGATCTGGGGCCACGCGATCCTGCAGCAGGACGAGATCATGCAGCCCGAGCGCTTCGCGGCGAGCGGCACGATCACGCAGAACAACCGGCTGGTCGAGGCGTCGGGCGTGCTCGGCGTATTCGACACCGAAGACGACGCGCGCGATGCAGGGCTCGAATGGGCGCGCGCGTGGATCGACAACCACAGCTGACCGAACGCAAGCGCGCATCCACGGCCGTCACCGATGAGGCCGCGCAGGTGCGGCGCGCACCGCAAATGAAGAAGGGGCGTCCGCGACGCCCCTTCTTTCATTCGAACCCCTCGACTCACGCCGCGGCGTGCGGCGGCCTCACCGTCTCCCGCGGCCGGCCGACGAGCCGTGCCAGCACGACGATCGCCACCAGCGTCGCGACGTACACGGCGATCTGGATACCCGCCGGGCGCGCGGTATAGCCGACGAGCGTATGCAGCGCCTTGCCGACGATGCTCGATTCCTTGAGCAGCCACGACGTGTCCCACACCGCATCGCCCCACGACGGCACGAGGCCCGCGGCCAGCAGGAAGCCGACGCACTGGCTTGCCATGCCCGCCGCCAGCAACACGATCAACCCGTTGGTGACGGAGAACAGGCGCTTGAGCGGAATCTGCAGCAGGCCCGCATACATCGCATAGCCGAGGCCCGCGCCGCCGAGCACGCCGAGCAGCCCGCCCGCGATCATCTGCGGCGTCTGCCCCGGGTCTCCCGCCGCGATCCCGTACAGGAACAGCACGGCCTCGGAACCCTCGCGCAGCACCGCGACCCCGACCACGATCGCGAGCCCGGTCAGCGGCCGGCGGCCGGCCGCGACCGCGCGGCCGACCTCGCCCATGTGCAGCGCCATTTCGCGGCCGTGCCGGCTCATCCAGATGCAGTGCCACGCGAGCATCAGCGTCGCGACGAACATCACGCCCGCGTTGAAGACCTCCTGCCCCATGCCGGACGCCCATTGCGAGATCACGTCGGCGAACGCCGCGATCAGGCCGGCGCCGACCACGCCGCCGACCAGCCCGCCGCCCACCCACCAGCCGCGCCGCGGCACGCCCTTCGTGGCGGCCATCACGATCGAGACCACCAGCGCGGCCTCGAGCACTTCACGAAAGACGATCAGGGCAGTGGACAGCATGTCGGTATCGGCTTACTTGACGGTCAGATGCGTCTTCGACTGCGCTTCGTGATACTCGTCGTGGAACTCGTAGGTCCCGGCCTTCAGCGGCCCGACGAGGATCTCGACCGACTTGCCGGCCGGCACGACCTTCTCCGCCTTGAAGTCGTCGCTCTCGAATTCGGCGGGCGTCGCGTCGAGGTTCTTCACGACGAATTTCACCTTCTTGCCGGCAGGAATCGTCACGCCGTCCGGCGAAAACTTGTGGTCCTTCAGCGTGAGGTTGACGACGTCGTCGGCAGCGAAGGCGGACGTGGCCGACGCGCCCAGCAGGGCCAGTGCGAAACCGATAGCGAAACGGGTCATGTGCGTAATCGTTTGAAATATGGAAGGGAATCGATACTAAGATCGATTCGCATTTTCACCCCGAAGTACCCTTACTCGCGGCATGGAGATCGTGCACCGTCGATGCGACGCGCGCGTTGCCGCGCAAGGCTTTGCCGGGTTTTTCCGGCAATGCACGGCCGTCAATCGGGAAAGATTCGGACTGACGCACGCATGCAAATGCCCATTCGTCAGACCTCAGCATTACAAATGGCTGATGCGATGCCCACCGCCGTATGCGGCGCTTGACCTTCCTACCGTGGCAAGCTTCATGCTGAACGTATTCGTCAACCACCAATCCGGAGAACACACGATGGAATTCGAAGTCCAGGACATGACCTGCGGCGGTTGCGCCAACGCGATCACGCGCGCGGTGACGGCCGCCGATCCCGCCGCGAAGCTCGACATCGATGTCGCGGCGAAGATCGTCAAGGTCGAGTCGGCGCAAGGCGCCGAACGCGTGCGGTCGATCATCGAAGCCGCCGGCTTCCATCCCGCGCTGCGCAGCGCGTAACGCGCTTGCGATCGCCGGCGCACCGCCGAACGGCGAGGCGCCGGCAGCCGGCCACACGTCAGCGCAGCCGGATCAGCGTCGACTTCAGTTCGGTGTACTTCTCGAGCGCGTGCAGCGACTTGTCGCGGCCGTTGCCCGACTGCTTGTAGCCGCCGAACGGGAAGTTCATGTCGCCGCCCTCGTCATAGCAGTTCACCCACACGGTGCCCGCGCGCAGCCGGCGCGACACGTCGTGCGCGGTCGTCAGGTTCGACGTCCATACGGCCGCGGCCAGCCCGTACTCGGTGTCGTTCGCGATCCTGACGGCCTCGTCGACGTCGTCGAACACGATCACCGACAGCACGGGCCCGAAGATTTCCTCGCGCGCGATCTTCGCATCGGGCTTCACCTCGAACACCGTCGGCTCGACGTAGAAGCCGCCCGTTTCCGCATGCACGCGTGCGCCGCCGGTAACGAGCCGGCCTTCGCCGCGCCCCGCCTCGATGTAACCGAGCACGCGCTCGAGCTGGATGCCGTCGACGATCGCGCCCATCGACACCGACGGATCGAGCGGATTGCCCGGCACGTAGGCGCGCGCGGCCGCGACGAGCTTCTCGATGAACGCATCCTTGATGTCGCGATGCACGAGCAGCCGGGAGCCCGCCGTGCACATCTCACCCATGTTGTAGAAGATCGCGCCGGCCGCCGTCTGCGCCGCGCGGTCGAGATCGGGGCAGTCGGGCAGCACGATGTTCGGCGACTTGCCGCCGAGCTCCAGCCACGCGCGCTTCAGGTTCGACTGCGCCGCGTACTGCATGATCAGCTTGCCGACCGCCGTCGAGCCCGTGAACGCGATGCAGTCGACGTCGCGATGCAGCGCGAGCAGCTTGCCCGGCTCGCCCGCGCCCGGCACGACGTTGAACACGCCGGCCGGAATGCCGGCTTCGAACGCGAGCTGCGCGACGCGGATCGCGGTCAGCGGCGATTTCTCCGACGGCTTCAGCACGACGCTGTTGCCTGCCGCGAGCGCGGGGCCGAATTTCCACGCGGCCATCAGGATCGGGAAGTTCCACGGCACGACGGCGGCCACCACGCCGACCGGCTCGCGCGTGACGAGACCGACGAGATGGTGATCGGCCGGCGCGACCTCGCCGCCGACCTTGTCGATCGCTTCTGCGAACCATTCGACGCAGTACGCGGCGCCCGGCACGTCGACCGTCGTCGTGTCGCCGATCGGCTTGCCCGCGTCGAGCGTCTCGAGCAGCGACAGTTCGTCGAGATGCGCGCGCATCAGCGCGGCCCAGCGCAGCAGCACGGCCTTGCGTTCGCGCGGGTTCAGGCCGGCCCATACCCCTGCGTCGAACGCGCGCCGTGCGGCCGCGACGGCCGCGTTCACGTCCGCTTCGCCGCAGTCGGCGACCTTCGCCAGCACGCGGCCGTCGATCGGGCTCACGCAGTCGAACGTCTTGCCACCGTGTGCGTCGCGCGACGCGCCATCGATGAATGCGCGCCCTTCGATCTCGAGCGACGCCGCCTTGCGTTGCCAGTCAGCCAAAGTCAACTTGTTCATCGGGATACCTCAATGTTGTGGCATTCGCGATGCGGCACGCCGCGCGCGTGGCACGCGGCCGGCCTGCAGCGAATGCGGTGACGCGCGGTCAGAAGGTCGCCGGCGAATTGGCCGAGACGACCTCGCAGATCAGTTCCGCGCTGGGATTGCGAAAACGATGCGGCAAACGGCTTTCGAAGTAGTAGCCGTCTCCGGGGTCGAGCAGCCACGTCACGCCGTCGACGGTCAGCTCGAGCCGGCCCGACACGACGACGCCGCCCTCGTGCCCCGCGTGCACCAGCATCTCGGGGCCCGTGTCGGCCAGCGGCTGATAGGTTTCGCGCAGGATGCACATGTTGCGGTCCTTCACGTTCGCGCCGACGAGCTGAAACGCGAGCGACTCGTTGCCGAGGTTCGGCATCTCGTCGCGACGCGACACGATCGCGCGCGATTCGACGAGCTCGAACGTGAAGAACTCGGCGAGACTCATCGGAATGCATTCGAGCAGTTTCTTCAGCGAGCCGACCGACGGGCTCACGCGCCCCTGTTCGATCAGCGAGATCGTGCCGTTGGTGACGCCGGCGCGTTTCGCGAGTTCGCGCTGCGACAGGCCATGCTTGTTGCGCACGAAACGCAGGCGCTCGGCGACTTCGGTGGACATCGATTCGGTTTCGGACACGATAAGTGCGATGACAAAGTGAAACGACGCATTGGACAGCCGTTGAATATTCTAATCACTTTATGACGCACATCAGCGGGGAAAACCCTGAAAGGCGTTCGAAATAATGGACGGCGCGCCGACTATTCCCTTTACGAATCTTTTATTCATACTGCTCGGGAAAGCCCTGATGCAGGACCATTAAAAAACATTTGACGCCGTTATTGGCTCGTATATGCTGGCTCTCAGGTCAGCGTCAAAGCGGCATCGCAATGCAGCAATCGATGCCCGTCAATGTTGAATGACGCAGGGCCGGCGCCTCGATTATTTTAAACGCCCCGCGCGTCGAAACGATCAGGTGTTCAATACTTTCAACAAACCAGTCGAGTGTAATCGTGAGAGTCCGTGGCCCTCTGGTGAGGTGGGATCGAGGCGATGTGCGAAGTTTGCGCAGCGCCGGTCCCGCTTCCGACGGCAGTTGCGGCTGGCATAGTCCTCGCCTGCTTCACCTGTCGATCTACACCATCCTGTCCCGTCGTTCCGTTCGGCGCCACAACGCCGTTTCCGCACGCGCATTCGTCGCCGTCGATACCGACGAAGTGGCGTCGCTGCTGCCGTAGCGCCTCTCCTTTCTTTACGCCGTTCGTTTCGTCCGCCGATTCGCCAACCGCATCGTCCATGCGGTGACGGAACGCGTGCGCGCATGCGTTGCCGCGTCGCGCATCGCGATGAACCGAACGACGGCCTGACCGTCGCGCGCAGCGCGGATCACCACGCCATCCCGTTGCGCCCATTCACCAGCGGCCGTGCGCCTCGCGCCCGGCTGCGGGGTCGTGTCGCGCCCGCGTTTTGCCGCATTCGGCTCGAGGCACGTCACGTCCCTACGGATTACTGATTGACGTCATGGAAAGGAAACCTCTCGTCGGCATCACCGCCGACCTCACCCAGATCGGCGCCCACGCGTCGCATACGGTCGGCGACAAGTACGTCGCCGCGATCGTCGACGGCGCGCAGGCGCTCGCGATGGTGCTGCCGGCCCTCGGCGAGCGCCAGTCGACCGACGACGTGCTCGACGCGGTCGACGGGCTGCTGTTTACCGGCAGCTACTCGAACGTCGAGCCGCATCTGTATGGCGGCGAACCGAGTGCGCCGGGCACGAAGCACGACCCGGCGCGCGACGCGACGACGCTGCCGCTGCTGCGTGCGGCCATCGTCGCGGGCGTGCCCGTGCTCGCCGTATGCCGCGGCTTCCAGGAGCTGAACGTCGTCTTCGGCGGCACGCTGCACCAGCACGTGCACGACGTGCCCGGCCTCGCCGATCACCGCGAGGACGACGACGCGCCGCTGGACACGCAATACGGCCCGGCGCACGTCGTGCGCCTGACGCCCGGCGGCAAGCTGCATGCGCTCGCCGGCGGCCGCGACGAAGTGCACGTGAACTCGCTGCACAAGCAGGGCATCGCGCGGCTCGGCGCGGGCCTCGCGATCGAGGCCGTCGCGCCGGACGGCCTGATCGAGGCCGTGAGCGTCGCCGACGCGCCGGCATTCGCGCTCGCCGTGCAGTGGCATCCGGAATGGCGGCACGCGCAGAACCCGCTGTCGAGCGCGATCTTCCGCGCGTTCGGCGACGCCTGCCGCGCCCGCCGCGCCGCCCGCACGCGGGCCACGGCCGCCGCCGCGCTCGCCTGAGCGCGCCCACCAGACAACGAGAACAGACATGCAAGACATCGAAGGCTTTCTGAAGCAGCACCGGATCACCGAGATCGAAGCGATCATTCCCGACATGGCCGGCATCGCGCGCGGCAAGATCACGCCGCGCAACAAGTTCACGTCCGGCGAATCGATGCGCCTGCCGCAGGCCGTGATGGTGCAGACCGTCACCGGCGACTATCCGGAAGACGGATCGCTCACCGGCGTGACCGACCCCGACATGGTGTGCGTGCCCGACACGTCGACGATCCGCCTGATCCCGTGGGCCGTCGACCCGACCGCGCAGGTGATCCACGACTGCGTGCATTTCGACGGCTCGCCGGTCGAGATCTCGCCGCGCTACGTGCTGCGCCGCGTGCTCGACCTGTACAAGGCGAAGGGCTGGAAGCCCGTCGTCGCACCCGAGCTGGAGTTCTACCTGGTCGACATGAACAAGGACCCCGACCTGCCGCTGCGCCCGCCGGTCGGCCGCACGGGACGCCCGGAAACGGGCCGCCAGTCGTATTCGATCGAGGCCGTCAACGAGTTCGACCCGCTGTTCGAGGACATCTACGAGTACTGCGAAGCACAGAACCTCGACATCGACACGCTGATCCACGAAGTCGGCGCCGCGCAGATGGAGATCAACTTCATGCACGGCGACGCGCTGTCGCTCGCCGACCAGGTGTTCCTGTTCAAGCGCACGGTGCGCGAGGCCGCGCTGCGTCACAACATGTACGCGACGTTCATGGCCAAGCCGATGGAGGATGAACCGGGCTCGGCGATGCACGTGCACCAGAGCATCGTCGACGAGGAAACGGGCCAGAACCTGTTCACGTCGCAGGAGACGGGCGGCGCGACGTCGATGTTCTACAACTACCTCGCGGGGCTGCAGAAGTACACGCCGGCGCTGATGCCGATCTTCGCGCCGTACATCAACTCGTACCGCCGCCTGTCGCGCTTCATGGCCGCGCCGATCAACGTGCAGTGGGGCTACGACAACCGCACGGTGGGGTTCCGCATTCCGCATTCGGGCCCGGCCGCGCGCCGCATCGAAAACCGCATCCCGGGCGTGGACTGCAACCCGTACCTCGCGCTCGCCGCGACGCTCGCGGCCGGCTACCTCGGCATGACGCAGCGCCTGGAGCCGACCGAGCCGCTGGTGAGCGACGGCTACAGCCTGCCGTACCAGTTGCCGCGCAACCTCGAGGAAGGGCTGACGCTGATGGCCGCGTGCGAGCCGCTCGGCGAAATCCTCGGGCCCAAGTTCCTGAAGGCGTATTTCGCGCTGAAGGAAACCGAATACGAAGCGTTCTTCCGCGTGATCAGCTCGTGGGAACGCCGCCATCTGCTGCTGCACGTGTAAGCGTGCCAACCGCATACGGAATCACGGAGGAAACATGACTTACCGCAACGAATCTGCCTGGATCCAGCCGGCCGCGCCGAGCGCCACGGCCGCCGCGCCGCGCGCGACGCAGGCGCGCTCGACCGCCGAATATCGCGCGCTCGACGCCGCGCACCACATCCACCCGTTCTCGGACATGGGCGCGCTCAACCGCGCCGGCAGCCGCGTGATCGTGAAGGCCGACGGCGTCTACCTGTGGGATTCGGACGGCAACAAGATCATCGACGGGATGGCCGGCCTGTGGTGCGTGAACGTCGGCTACGGCCGCAAGGAACTCGCCGACGCCGCGTATCGCCAGATCCAGGAACTGCCCTTCTACAACACGTTCTTCAAGACCACGCACCCGCCGATCATCGAGCTTTCCGCGATGCTCGCGGAAGTGACGCCGGCCGGCTTCAACCACTTCTTCTACTGCAACAGCGGCTCGGAAGGCAACGACACCGTGCTGCGCCTCGTGCACCAGTACTGGCGCGTGCAGGGCAAGCCGCAGAAGAAATACGTGATCTCGCGCAGGAATGGCTATCACGGCTCGACGATCGCGGGCGGCACGCTCGGCGGGATGGGCTACATGCACGAGCAGATGCCGTCGAAGGTCGAGCACATCGTGCATATCGACCAGCCGTATTTCTTCGGCGAAGCGCAAGCCGGCGAGACGCCCGAGGCGTTCGGCCTCGCACGCGCGCGGCAGCTCGAGGCGAAGATTCTCGAACTCGGCGCGGAGAACGTCGCGGCGTTCATCGGCGAGCCGTTCCAGGGCGCGGGCGGCGTGATCTTCCCGCCGTCGACGTACTGGCCGGAAATCCAGCGGATCTGCCGCAAGTACGACATCCTGCTGGTGGCCGACGAGGTGATCGGCGGGTTCGGGCGCACCGGCGAATGGTTCGCGCATCAGCACTTCGGCTTCGAGCCGGACCTGATCACGATGGCGAAGGGCCTGACGTCGGGCTACGTACCGATGGGCGCGGTGGGCATACACGAGCGCGTCGCGCGCCCGATCATCGACAACGGCGAATTCAACCACGGCCTCACGTATTCGGGCCACCCGGTGGCGGCGGCCGTCGCGGTCGCGAACCTGAAGCTGCTGCGCGACGAAGGGATCGTCGAACGCGTGAAGACCGACACGGGCCCCTACTTCCAGGCGCTGATGCGCGAAACCTTCGCACGTCATCCGATCGTCGGCGAAGTGCACGGCCACGGGATGGTCGCGAGCCTGCAACTGGCCGAAGCGCCGGCCGAACGCCGCCGCTTCGCGAACGGCGGCGACGTCGGCACGATCTGCCGCGACTTCTGCTTCAACGGCAACCTGATCATGCGCGCGACCGGCGACCGGATGCTGCTGTCGCCGCCGCTCGTGATCTCGCGCCAGGAAATCGACGAGCTCGTGTCGAAGGCGAAGAAGGCCGTCGACGCCACCGCCCAGCAACTGGGTATTTCGTAACGGTTTTGCCTACAGGCGTGCGGCGGGCGCCGCACGCCGCCATCATCCAGGGGAATTCCACCATGCGTGCCTGCTTACTTCGCCAAGCCTGTTCCATCGCGGCCCTTGCCGCAGTGGCCGCGTTCACGTCGGTCGCCAGCCCGTCGGCCCATGCCGAGGACCTGAACGTCTACAACTGGTCCGACTACATCGCGCCGGACACGATCCCGAACTTCCAGAAGCAGACGGGTATCCACGTCAAGTACGACAACTACGACAGCGACGACACGCTTCAGGCGAAGCTGCTGGCCGGCAGCTCCGGCTACGACATCGTCGTGCCGACGTCGAACTACATGGCCAAGCAGATCCAGGCCGGCGTGTACCAGAAGCTCGACAAGTCGAAGATCCCGAACCTCGCGAACCTCGACCCGCTGCTGATGAAGATGATCGCCGACGCCGACCCCGGCAACCAGTACGGCGTGCCCTGGGCGTACGGCACGGACGGCATCGGCTACAACGCGCAGGCGGTGAAGAAGGCGCTCGGCGACAAGGCGCCGGTCGACAGCTGGGCGCTGGTGTTCGACCCGGCCAACATGGAAAAGCTGAAGAGCTGCGGCGTGTCGTTCCTCGACCAGGCCGTGGACGTGTTCGCCGCCACGCTGCAGTACATGGGCAAGGATCCGAACAGCAAGAACCCGGCCGATTACCAGGCTGCGTTCGAGGTCCTGAAGAAAGTCCGCCCGTACATCACCCAGTTCAATTCGTCCGGCTACATCAACGACCTCGCGAACAACGACGTGTGCGTCGTGCTCGGCTGGTCGGGCGACGTCGGCATCGCGCACCGCCGCTCGGCCGAGGCGAAGCGCTCGTACGACATCAAGTTCGCGAACCCGAAGGAAGGCGGCCTGCTGTGGTTCGACGTGATGGTGGTCCCGAAGGATGCGCCGCACCCGGAAGCCGCGATGAAGTGGATCAACTACATTTCCGACCCGAAGGTCAACGCGGCGATCACCAACACGGTGTTCTACCCGACCGCGAACAAGGCCGCGCACCCGTTCGTCACGCCGGCCGTCGCGCAGGACCCGACCGTCTACCCGCCCGAAGACGTGCTGAAGAAGATGGTGCTGATGAAGCCGATGCCGGCCGACATCCTGCGCCTCGAGAACCGTCTGTGGGCGCAGTTGAAGACGGGCCACTGACCGCCATGCATCGCGGCGGCGCAGGCATCGCGGTACGCCTGCCCGCCTGAGATCCGCGGACGTCCGTCCGCCCGCGCGCCACGCGCGCGCTGTTCCATCCGGCACGAGCCGTTGCTCGCGAGTCGCGTTGCGCGCCTCGCGCGGGGACGCTCACGCCTGCAATCCGTGAAGAACGAATGGTGACTCCCATGCAATCGATACCCTCTTCCGCTGCCGCACGCCAGACCCAACCGGCCGCCGCGCCCCGTACGCAGAACGATGCATTCGTGCGCATCGAAAACGTCGTGAAGAAATTCGGCGACAGCACGGCCGTCGACAACGTGAACCTGACGATCGCGAAGAACGAGCTGTTCGCGCTGCTCGGCAGCTCGGGCTGCGGCAAGTCCACGCTGCTGCGCATGCTCGCCGGGCTGGAAACTGCCACCTCCGGCAAGATCTTCGTCGACGGCGAGGACCTCGCGTCGCTGCCGCCGTACCGCCGCCCGGTCAACATGATGTTCCAGTCGTACGCGCTGTTCCCGCACATGACGGTCGAATCGAACGTCGCGTTCGGCCTGAAGCAGGAAGGGACGCCGAAAGACGAGATCAAGGAGCGCGTGGCCGATGCGCTCGCGCTCGTGCAGATGAGCAAGTACGCGAAGCGCAAGCCGCATCAGCTGTCGGGCGGCCAGCAGCAGCGCGTCGCGCTCGCGCGTTCGCTGGTCAAGCGCCCGAAGCTCCTGCTGCTCGACGAGCCGATGTCCGCGCTCGACAAGAAGATCCGCCAGAAGACCCAGCTCGAACTCGTGAACATCATCGAGAAGGTCGACGTGACCTGCGTGATGGTCACGCACGACCAGGAAGAGGCGATGACGATGGCGAGCCGCCTCGCGGTGATGAGCGAAGGCAAGATCGTGCAGATCGGCTCGCCCGGCGAGGTCTACGAATACCCGAACAGCCGCTTCTCGGCCGAATTCATCGGCTCGACGAACCTGTTCGAAGGGCGCGTGGTCGAGGACGAGCCCGATCACATCTTCGTCGAGAGCGACGACCTCGAAGCCCGCATGTACGTGAGCCACCGCGTGACCGGCCCGCTCGGGATGCCGGTCGGCATCTCGGTGCGCCCGGAGCGCATCCACGTGTCGCGCGAGAAGCCGGGCTCGAAGCACAACTGGGCGCGCGGCGTCGTCACCGACATCGCGTACATGGGCAGCTATTCGCTGTATCACGTGCGTCTGCCGAGCGGCAAGACGGTGGTGTCGAACCTGTCGAGCTCGCACCTGATGAACGACGGTGCGCCGGCGTGGAACGACGACGTGTTCGTGTCGTGGTCGCCGGCCAGCGGCGTCGTGCTGACGCAGTGAGGACGCCACGATGAGAACCTCCGCTTCCACGCCTTCCGCGCCGGTGTCGACCGGCGCCGCGCGCACCGGCGCGGGCCGCGCCCGCCCGGGCCGCTTCGCCGCGCTGTCGCGCTTGCTGCCGTCGGGCCGCACCGTCGCGATCGGCGTGCCGTTCCTGTGGCTGGCCGTGTTCTTCGCGCTGCCGTTCGTGCTGGTGCTGAAGATCAGCTTCGCCGACCAGGTGATGGGCATCCCGCCGTACACGTCGCTCGTCGAGATCAAGGACGGCGTCGTGTACTTCGCGCTGCAACTGTCGCACTACGCGTTCCTGCTGCAGGACGACCTGTACATCGCGACCTACCTCAGCTCGCTGAAGATGGCCGCCGTGTCGACGGTGCTGTGCCTGCTGATCGGTTACCCGATGGCGTACTACATCGCGCGCTCGGAGCCGAACCGCCGCAACGTGCTGATGATGGCCGTGATGCTGCCGTTCTGGACGTCGTTCCTGATCCGCGTGTACGCATGGATCGGCATCCTGAAGGACGACGGCCTGCTGAACCACACGCTGATCGCGCTCGGCATCATCCACACGCCGCTGCGGCTCTACCACACCGATGCGGGCGTCTACATCGGGATGGTCTATTCGTACCTGCCGTTCATGGTGATGCCGCTCTACGCGCACCTCGTGAAGATGGACCTGACGCTGCTCGAGGCCGCGTACGACCTCGGTGCGAAGCCGTGGGTCGCGTTCACGCGCATCACGCTGCCGCTGTCGAAGAACGGGATCATCGCCGGCAGCCTGCTGGTGTTCATCCCGGCGGTGGGCGAGTACGTGATCCCGGAGCTGCTTGGCGGCGCCGACACGCTGATGATCGGCCGCGTGATGTGGGATGAATTCTTCAACAACATGGACTGGCCGATGGCGTCCGCGGTGACGGTCGCGATGGTGCTGCTGTTGCTGGTGCCGATGGCGCTGTTCCAGTACTACCAGGTCAAGGAACTGGGAGACGCGAAATGATCAAGCCGAACAAACCGCTGTCGACGGGCGTGCTCGCCTTCGGCTTCCTGTTCCTGTACATCCCGATCATCAGCCTCGTCGTGTACTCGTTCAACGAATCGAAGCTGGTGACGGTGTGGTCGGGCTTCTCGCTGAAATGGTACGCGGCGCTGCTGGACGACGACGAGCTGCTCAACTCCGCGTGGCTGTCGCTGAAGATCGGTCTCCTGACGGCCACCGCGTCGGTCGTGATCGGCACGTGGGCGGGCTTCGTGCTCGCGCGCTTCGGCCGTTTCAAGGGCTTCACGCTGTACACGGGGATGATCAACGCGCCACTGGTGATTCCGGAGGTGATCCAGGGGATCTCGCTGCTGTTGCTGTTCGTCGCGCTCGAGCAGATGTTCGGCTGGCCGAAGGGGCGCGGGATGGTGACGATCTGGATCGGCCACGTGATGTTGTGCGTGTCGTACGTCGCGATCATCGTGCAGTCGCGCGTGAAGGAGATGAACAAGTCGCTCGAGGAGGCCGCGCTCGACCTGGGTGCGACGCCGCTGAAGGTGTTCTTCGTGGTGACGCTGCCGCTGATCTCGCAGGCGCTGCTGTCGGGGTGGCTGCTGTCGTTCACGCTGTCGATCGACGATCTGGTGCTGTCGGCGTTCCTGTCCGGGCCCGGCTCGACGACGCTGCCGCTGGTGGTGTTCTCGCGCGTGCGGCTGGGCTTGAACCCCGAGATGAATGCGCTGGCGACGCTGTTCATCACGGCCGTGACGATCGGCGTGATCGTCGTGAACCGGATGATGATCGCGCGCGAGCGGCGCCGGATGGCCGACTTGAAGGCGGCGTTCGCGGCGGCCTGACGGCCCGCCGCCTGCTTCGACGACAACAAGCACTGCAGACAAGCAACACGCGCTGCCCCAGGGGGGCGCGCGATTCGATCCCGATTTGACAGGCGCACGACTAGGAGAATCCGCAATGAAGAAGAAACTGATCTGCCTGCTGGTGGCCGGCGCGTTGCCGGGCGTCGCGCTGGCCGGTTCGACATCCGCCGAAATCAAGGCGCTGCAGGCGCAGGTCGCGGCGCTGCAGAAACAGATGAAGGCGATGCAGGCGCAGCTCGCCGCGAAGCCGGTCGGGGCGGCGGCCGTCGCGGCGTCCGGCGCGAGCGGCGGCATGGCCGGCGGCGGCAGCGGCGGCAGCGCCGTCGCGGTCGCGGCCGATCCGGGCTCGCCGGATTACGGCCGCGCGCGCGCCATGCTGACCAACGACGAGGTCAGCGAAATGAAGCAGCAGATCGCGAACCAGCAGTTGAAGGTCGACTCGCTGACCGACGCGGCCAACACCGGCCCGCTCGCCGGCCTGTCGGTCACCGGCTACATCGATCCGACCTACGTCTACAACCGCGCGGCCGGCACGTCGTCGTTCCTGTTCGCGAACCACGAGAACGCGTACAACTATTTCAACAGCACGTTCGGCGATCTCTACCTCGACATCAAGAAGACGTTCGGCGTCGGCCCGATGGCGCCGTCGGCCGAGATCACGCTGATGCCGAACCGCGGCAACGGCATCACGCTGCTGCAGAACTCGCGCGGCTCGATCACCGACAACCTGCTGAACACGGCGGTCGTCAACGTGCCGATCACCGCGTCGACCACGCTGGTGGCCGGCCTGATCCCGAGCTTCGGCGGCTACGAGGTGCAGCAGTCGAACCAGATGCTCACGCTCACGCACAACCTGCTGTACGATTTCTCCGATCCGGGCAGCTACGTCGGTGTCGGCGCGAACTACACGAAGGGCGCCTGGGCGTGGAAGTTCTTCCTCGGCAACGAGCAGTACCGCACGTACGGTTCGGTCACGCAGACGGGCACCAACGCGCTCGGCGATCCGATCACCACCAGCAACAAGGTGCCGACCTTCACCGCGCGCGCGGACTACACGTGGTCGAGCGCGCTCGACATCGGCGGCTCGTTCAACATCGGGCGGCAGACGCTGGCGAGCGCGATCGACGATCAGGGCAACGTCCACTACGGCCCGGGCGGCGCGGCGCCGAGCGGCTACGGTTCGTTCTTCTTCGGCGAACTCGACGCGACCTACACGCTCGCCGACGTTCAGTACAACGCCGAAGTCGACTACGGCCGGCAGCAGCATGCGGCGTTCAACGGCGGGCTCGCGCAGTGGTACGGGCTGTCGCTGCTCGCGCACCGCAAGTTCAACGCGCCGGTGGTCGGCCGCATGGGCGTGACGCTGCGCTACGACCTGCTCGCGAACTCGAAGAACGGCGGCGGCGGCGGCGGCATCGCGCTGAACGGCAACGGGATGGACCCGAGCAACGGCTTCGGCGTCGACGCGGACTGCCTCGCGATGTCGAAGGCCGGCGGCGGCCTGGGCTTCGAGTGCAAGGGCGCGGTGCGCCAGGACGTCGCGCTCGACCTGCTGTTCTATCCGACCCAGCAGATCACCGTGAAGGTCGAATACCGGCATGACTGGGCGAACAACAAGGTGTTCCTGCGCAACGACGGGTCGTACGGCAAGTCCAACGACCTGCTCGCGACGCAGTTCATCTATTCGTTCTGATGCGGCACGCGCGGGGCGCCGTGCCGCACGCACGGCGTCCCGCGCCGTTTTTTGGGTGGCCGCGCGCAGCGCGCGGCCTTGTCGAGGGAGTCGGTTTCATGACGCAGTCTTTCACCCGCCGCGCCGATGCGCTCGCGCGCGACTCGTACTACGAAGCAACCGCCGCGCGGCCCGCGGCGGACGATCCGACGCTCGAAGCGGCGATCGACGTCGACGTGTGCGTGATCGGCGCCGGCTTCGCAGGCCTGTCGACGGCGCTCGACTGTCGCGCGCGCGGGCTGTCCGTCGCCGTGATCGATGCGCACCGGCCCGGCTGGGGCGCATCGGGCCGCAACGGCGGCCAGGCGATCACGGGCTTCGCGAAAGACGAAGCGATCGAGCGGCAGCTCGGCGCCGACGGCGCACGCGCCGCGTGGTCGCTGTCGCTCGACGGCGTCGCGCTGATCGCCGAGCGCATCGCGCGCTACGGAATCGACTGCGACTTCACGCGCGGCTACCTGACGGTCGCGACGAAGCCGCGCCGCATCGACGACCTGCGTGCGTGGATGAACGCCGCGACGTCGCGCTGGGGCCATCCGTCGCTCGCGTGGCTCGATACCGGTGAGATCCAGGCGCGCATTGCATCGACGCGCTATCTGGCCGGCGTGCACGATCCGCTATCGGGCCATCTGCATCCGCTCAAGTACTGCCTCGGGCTCGCCGATGCCGCGCGCCGCGAGGGCGTCGCGCTGTATGCGCACACGCCCGCGCTCGACGTCGTGCGCGGCGCGCGGCCCGTCGTGCGCACGCCGTCGGGCGAGGTGCGTTGCCGCTTCGTCGTGTCGTGCTGCAACGCGGGCCCCGGCGGCGTGCTGCCGGCGGCGACCGCCGCGCGCATCGCGCCGATCGCGTCGTACATCATCGCGACCGAGCCGCTCGGCCGCACGCGCGCCGACGCGCTGATCGCCCGACGCGAAGCCGTGTGCGACAACAATTTCTTCCTCGACTACTTCCGCCTGTCGGCCGACCACCGGATGCTGTTCGGCGGCCGCGCGAATTCGGCCGGCGCGTCGCCCGCCGCGCTCGCCGAAGCGATCCGGCAGCGCATGGCCGGCGTGTTCCCGCAGCTCGGCGACGTGCGCGTCGAGCACGCGTGGGGCGGCTTCGTCGACGTCACGCGCAACCGCGCGCCGGACTTCGGCGCGATCGATCCGAACTTCTTCTACGTCCAGGGCTTCAGCGGGCACGGCGTCGCGCTCACCGGCATCGCCGGGCGCGCGGTCGCGGGCGCGATCGCGGGCGACACGCGCGCGTTCGACCTGTTCGCGCGCCTGCGTCACCGGCGCTTTCCCGGCGGCGACGCATGGCGGCAGCCCGCGCTCGAGCTCGGCATGCTGTACCACCGCATACGCGAGCTGTTCTGAGCCCTTTCACTCCGCGCTTCCTATCATGCAGACATTCGCCAACCAGCCGCACGTCGCGTCGTACTACGCGGCGACCGCCAACGATACGACCCGCCACGCGCCGCTCGCCGGCACGACCGACGCCGACGTGTGCGTGATCGGCGCGGGCCTCACCGGCCTGTCGGCCGCGCTCAACCTCGCCGAGCGCGGCCATTCGGTGACCGTGCTCGAAGCGTCGCGGGTCGGATGGGCGGCGAGCGGCCGCAACGGCGGCCAGTTGATCGGCGGCTTCGCGTGCGACATCGACACGTTCGCGCGATTCATGCCGGAAGGCGACGTGAAGCGCATCTGGGACATGGGGCTCGAAACGCTGTCGCTCGTGAAGTCGCGCATCGCGCGGCACGGCATCGACTGCGCGCTGATGCCCGGCTACCTGACCGCGGCCAACACCGAGCGCGACGCCGATGCGCTGAAGCGGTGGCGCGACGAAGCCGCGAAGCGCTTCGGCTACGACCGCTTCCACTTCGTCGAAGCCGACGCGCTCGGCGACTACGTGCAGTCCGAACGCTATCGCGGCGGCCTGTACGACCCGGACAGCGGCCACCTCCATCCGCTGAACTACACGCTCGGCCTCGCGCGGGCGGCAACCGAAGCAGGCGTGCGTATTCACGAGGACAGCTGCGTGACGCGCGTGCGCGACGTGTCCGGCGGCCACGTCGTCGAGACGAGCGGCGGCAACGTGCGTGCGCGCTTCGTCGTGCTCGCATGCAATACATACGTCGGCACGCTCGCGCCCGCGCTGGCGAGGAAGATCATGCCGGTGGGCACCTACGTGATCGCGACCGAGCCGCTCGGCCAGGCGCGCGCCGACGCGCTGATGCCCGCGCGCGCGGCGATCTGCGACAGCCGCTTCGTGCTCGACTATTTCCGGCCGGCGCCGGACACGCGGCTCGTGTGGGGCGGCAAGGTCAGCTATTCGACGCGCGAGCCGCGCGATCTCGCCGCGGCGATGCGCGCGGACATGCTGAAGACGTTCCCGCAGCTCGCGGACGTGAAGGTCGATTATGCGTGGGGCGGCTTCGTCGACATCACGATGAACCGTGCGCCGCATTTCGGCCGCATCACGCCGACGACGTACTTCGCGCAGGGGTTTTCAGGGCACGGCGTGAACACGACCGCGCTTGCGGGCAAGCTGATCGCCGAAGCGATCGACGGACAGGCGAGCCGCTTCGATCTGTTCGACAAGATCCGGCATCGCGACTTCCCCGGCGGCGAGGCGCTGCGCACGCCGGCACTGGTGCTCGCGATGAGCTGGTACCGGCTGCTGGATGCGTTCGGCGTGCATTGAGCGTGATTGCGCGGCACTGGATTGCGATACGGCCGTGAGCGCGAAAACGCGGCAAGCACACACCGCGCGCGCACATGGTGCAGCCGTTCGGCCGGATTGCATGCAGGCGGCACGACGGGCGCATGAAGCGCCCGCGCGCCCTGCGCCGCTCAGTCCGTGCCGTACTTCGGCGAATGCGGACCGTACAGCAGCCCGTTCGGCGGACCGGCCGACAGCAGTCGCGTGCTGGTGTACGCCGCAACGTCGTGGCTCTGGTCCATCAGCGTGTTCGCGATCTGCTTGACCGCGGCCACCACGAGCATGCCGATCAGGCTGCCGCCGCCGTTGTTATTGCCTTCGTCGCTGCTCGCGCTCGCGCGGCCCTGCCACAGCACGTCGCCGGTACGCAGGTCGACGAGCTTCGCCGATGCCGACACGACCGTCGCGCTCGCGAGAACCCGGTAGACGGTGCCGTACTGCGACACCTTCGAATACAGCGCGGCGTCCGCGCCGAAGATCTCGCGCAGCTTCGCGGGTGATGTCTCCTGGATCTCGGCCGGGTTGGTCAGGCCGTTCTGCTTGAACGTCTCGTCCATCACGGCGACGGGCACGACGTAATAGCCCGACTCGGCGAGCGGCAGCGTCATCTGCGACAGCAGCCCGTAGGTCGCGCCCACGTCGGACGTCTCGTTGAGCGGCGGCAGCACGAGGATCGAGCGCGGCTGGCTCTTCTTGAACGCCGTGTAGTCGGGCCGTTTCACCGGTTGCGCGCACGCGCTCAGCAGCGCGACGAGCGACAGCACGGACAGCAGCTTGAATGAGAGTGTCTTGAACATGGCGGGTGCGTCGCTCACTGTTTGGCGGTGGTCGGATCGGCGTTCTTCTGGCCGGCGACCGTCTGGTCGACCGCCTTCTGGCCGGCCGCCTTCGGGTCGGCGGCCTTCGGCGCACCGGTTTTCTTCTTCAGCAGGAAGTCCATGTAGGTCGCGGACTCCGGAAACAGCTGTTTCTCGGCCTGCAGTTCCTGTTCGGCCTGCTGCTCGCTGCCGATGCTCGCGTACAGCATCCCCAGATGCGCGTGGAAGCCCGGCGGCGGCGTATGGCCCTTGCCGCGAATCTCCTGCAGCGCTTTTTCGAGCGCGTCGATCTGCTCCTGCGGCGACTTCTGCCCCTTGAAGTATTCGTACACCTGCGGCTGATAGCCGGTCCACTGATAGAGCGGCGGCGTGGAGCTCGCGCAGCCGGCGAGCAGCAAGGCGGCGGCCGTCGCCGGCAGCCAGTTACCCCGTTTCATGGTCTTTTCTCTTGTGATGTCGTGTTGAATCGGTCGAGCGCGGCGCCGGCCCCGGCGCCCGCTGCGGCGGGTTGCGACGCTTACTGCGCGACCTTCAATGCGCCGGCGTCGACCTGCTCCGCCAGATGGTTCACGGCTTCCTGGATCGCGAGATCCAGCACCTTGCCGTTGAGCGTCGAGTCGTAGCCGGCCGTGCCGCCGAAGCCGATCACCTCGCGGTTCGACAGGCTGAACTCGCCCGCGCCCTGGCTCGATGCGACGACTTCCGACGTCGTCGTGTCGACGATGTTCAGGTTGACCTTCGCGTACGCGACCTGCGTCTTGCCGCGGCCGAGAATGCCGAACAACTGATGATCGCCGACGTCCTTGCGGCCGAACTCGGTCACGTCGCCGGTGACGACGTAGTTCGCGCCCTTCACGGCCTGCGCCTTCTTCATGAAGCCCGCTTCCTGCTTGATCTCGTCGAGGTTCTCGCGATCGAGCACGTTGAAGCGGCGGCTCTGCTGCAGGCGCGTGACGAGGATCGTCTTCGCCTGTCCGCCGAGGCGGTCGATGCCGTCGGAGAAGATGCCGCGCATGTAGCTCGAACGGTTGTCGAACTTGCCCACGGCGATCGCGACGGGCTTGCCCGCGTACGGCTTCTGCGCGCTGCTGACGGCCGGCACGTCGAGCGTGCGCGACGATTCGGTCGCGCAGCCGGACAGCGCCGCGACGACCGCGGCCGCCACGAGGACGGTGCGTCGTGTCTGAATGTTCACTGCTGGTCTCCTTGCGTGGAAAGATGGCCCGGAACGGGCATGCCGGCTCACAGGCTGACTGAAGAGCCGGCGGTTGATGCGGTGATCGAAACGGCCTGGGCGTGCTTCGGCGCGCGCGACTTCATCGCCCGGACGGCGACGGAGAGGGCGGCATGCGAAGAGAAAATGCGCGCAACGGATCGGTCGCGGCAAGATGCGAACGCGCGGCGCATGAATCGGCGCCCCCACGTGCGCCCGCTACGCGATGATTCTGGTTACTGCGCTGTTGTTCGCGCATGATCGGCCCCGTATATGATTTTTGTGGATCATACCAAGCCTGATTATTGAGACGGTATTTCTTGAGAAGAATGGACGTGCTTTCCGAATCGTCGGCCAGCGCGTGATATACGACGCGCCGACCGAGCATGGGTGCAACGCGCACGGCGGCCCCGCGAGCCGGCGCGCCCGGTGCGTCCCAGGATGTGTTCACGCCCTAGTCGGCCACCTTCTGCCGCATCGTCACGAATTCCTCGGCCGCGGTCGGATGAATGCCGATCGTGTCGTCGAACTGCGCCTTCGTCGCGCCCGCGCGAATCGCGATCGCGATGCCCTGGATGATCTCGCCCGCATCGCGGCCGACCATGTGCGCGCCGACCACGCGCTGGCTGTCGCGCGCGACGACGAGCTTCATCAGCGTGCGCTCGTCGCGGCCCGACAGCGTGTGACGCAGCGCCTTGAACGACGTGCGGTAGATATCGACGTCGCCGTGCGCGTGACGCGCATCGGCCTCGGTCAGGCCGACCGTCGCGACCTCCGGCTGGCTGAACACGGCCGACGGCACGTACGCGTGATCGACCGCCACGCGCGAGCCGCCGAACAGCGTGCGCGCGAGCAAGCCGGCGTCGCGCGTCGCAACCGGCGTGAGCTGCGGCCGCGACGTGACGTCGCCGATCGCGTGGACCGACGGCACCGACGTCGCCGAATACGCATCGACGGCGATCGCGCCGCGCGCATCGAGCAGGATGCCCGCCTGCTCGAGCCCGATCCCGTCGACGTTCGGCACGCGCCCCGTCGCATAGAGCACCTGATCGTACGGCCCGTGCCGCGCGTCGCCGACGCGCACGAACAGCGTGCCGTCGCTCGCGCGCTCGATCGATTCGATCACCGCGCGCGGGTGAATCGTGACGCCCTGCTTCGTCATCTCGTCGGTCAGGAACTGGCGCACGTCGTCGTCGAAGCCGCGGAGGATTTTTTCGCCGCGATAGAACACGTCGACGTGACTGCCGAAACCGTTGAAGATGCCCGCGAACTCGACCGCGATATAGCCGCCGCCGACCACCGCGATGCGCTTGGGGCACGTCGCGAGCGACAGCGCCTCGCGCGACGTGATCGCGTGTTCGATGCCGGGACGCGGCGGCAACACCGGACGCGAGCCGGTCGCGATCGCGATGTGGCGCGCACGGATCGTGCGCGCGCCGACCGCGACCGTGTGCGCGTCGACGAGCGTCGCGCGGCCGGCGTGCATGTCGACGCCGGATTGCCGCAGCAGGCTGATGTAGATGTCGCTCAACCGGTTGATCTCGCGATCCTTCGCGGCGATCAGCGCGCGCCAGTCGAGCGTGCCGGCGCCGAAAGTCCAGCCGAAGCCCTTCGCATCGTCGACTTCATGCGGGTAGTGCGACGCGTAGACGAGCAGCTTCTTCGGGATGCAGCCGCGCAGCACGCAGGTGCCGCCGATCTGCTCTTCTTCCGCTATGCCGACGCGTGCGCCGTATGACGCGGACATGCGCGCGAGCCTCACGCCGCCCGAGCCGGCGCCGATGACGAACAGGTCGTAGTCGAAATCCATCGCATTCCCTCATCGCAGTTCGGATGGGGGCACGATAGCAAGATTCGGGGATTCGTGCGGCGCATGGCGCGCGCGATAAAAAACGGCGAGAGACGACGCCTCTCGCCGGTCAAACCGGCTGGCGGTTGTGCCATGCGTCACCGATCGACCGCATGCCCGACCTGCCGGTTGCGCGGCACCGGCCGGCCCGGGCGCGCGAAGGGCGCGCCCGCGGCCGGACCGGCCGCCATGCTCATGCCTGCGACGTGTCGCTGCCGTCCGTCGCCTGCGTATCGTCTGCCTGCTGCGGCTGCTCGTCCTTCTTCTCGAGCATGCCTTCGATCGCCTCGGCGCCCTTGAAGCCGGCGACGGCCGCGGCCGCCTTGGTCAGCAGGCCCGCATCCGGGTCCAGCTTTTCCACGCCTTCGACGGCGGCCACTGCGCCGGCGATTTCACCCACGACATTCAGGATACCCATCGTCATCCCCTTTCAAGAAAATCGTGAGCGCATCGTCCCACGAAAGAAACCGGCGAACCGCGTTTGTCATCGCCGGATACAGAAGTTACGCACCAGGCCGGCCGCGCTCGCGGAGCGCGATCGGAACGACGCACGCGCACGCCGGACGGCATGCCACGCGCGATGCACGCAGCGTAGCGGAAAGCCTGCGCGCGTACTGTAAAAGTATGTTCTGGATTGCCGACGGATCGCTTACGGCGCGGGACTGCCGCAATGGAGCGTTCGCCGAATAGTCGGGCGCGCGCATGAAGGTCGCGCGACGAAAAAAAAAGAGGCTCCGCGGAGCCTCGTCGATGCGCGCCGGACGAAGCCGGCGCATGCATTTTCCGACGTTCGTCAGAAGATATTGCGCAGGCCGATCGCGATGCCGGTCTGGTTGCTGCGGCCCGGCAGCTCGACGTTCGCCGCGCCGTTCGTCTTGTTGAAGTCGACGGTGCCGTAGATTTCGGTGCGCTTGCTCAGCGCGTACTCGGCGATGCCGACGATCGCGTAGCGGTTGCCGCTCGCGAGCGTGCCGTTCGTGGTCATCGCATTGCGCATGTGGTCGTAGTAGAACGCGCCCGTCAGCGTCAGCGGCGCGCTGACCTGCCAGCTCACGCCGGCGAACGGACCGTCGTCGATGCGGCCCGTGCCTTTCGCGACCGGGATCGACTGCTGCGCGAGCAGGCTGTCGACGAAACCCGTGTCGTCCTTCGAGCGCAGGTAGCCCGCGTAGATCTTCGCCTTGCTGAACGCGTACACGACGTTCGCGTGGTAGATCGTCTGCTTGCGCGCCGAGTTGTCGCTGTTCTGCTGCGCGCCGGCCGCGATGCTGAGCGGGCCCATCACGTACGACAGCGACACGCCCCATGCATTGCCCTTGCCGAGCGAGCCCGGAATCTGGCCCGAGAAGCCGCCGACGCCGGTCGATTCGTAGTTGGTGCCGGTCGAGTACATCGCCTTCGCGGTCAGGCCCGCGAACGTGCCCGTGTACTTGATCTGGTTGTCCGCATACAGGCCGCCGCCGAGGGCGACCGGCAGCCACGCGTTTTCGAGGTAGTTGCCGACGGTGAGCGGATCGTAGGTGTCCGCCAGCAGGTCGAACAGCGGCGTCTTCTGGCGGCCGAGCGTCACCGTGCCGTACGGGCTCTGCAGGCCGACGTACGCCGCGCGGTTGAACAGGCGGCCGCTGTCGGCGAATGCGCCGTTCTGCAGGTTCACGCCGCTCTCGAGGTTGAACACGGCCTTCAGGCCGCCGCCGAGGTCTTCCGTGCCGTAGATGCCGAAGCGGCTGTTCGTGATCGCGCCGTTGCTCATCGACAGCAGGCCGTCGTTCTTGGCGTTGGCGTTGGTCAGGTAACGAATGCTGGCGTCGGCGACGCCCCACAGCGTGACCGAGCTTTGTGCTGCTGCGTACTGGCTGGCGAAGGCCAGCGCCGCGCCCCCTGCGATAGCGGCGAGTCGGGTGGTCTGCTTCATGAGCGTTCCTTTTTTAGGTGTCTCCATTCGTGACCGGCCGCGTGCGCAGCCGGGTGGCGATCGCACACGTTCATGGCGCGCGCGATGTGGGCTGAATCATAAGACGAGTGCGAACGCTGAAAGAAATTGAAATACGCGGCAAGCGCGCGATTGTCGTCCGGGAGCAACGTTTCCCGCGCGGGGCCTGGCTCGCGCGGTGGGTGGACGGGAGGTGGCGGTGCGCGGCGGCGCCGGCGGACGAGTACGGCGCTGCGAGGTGCGACGATGGTGCGGTGCGGTCACGCGGATTGCGGCGAAAGAGCCGGCGAAATCGTTGCGCGGGCTGCCGCTTGCTGTCCGCTGCTTGCCGATTGCCGCCTGCCGCCTGCCGCTTGCCGCTTGCCGCTTGCCGCTTGCCGCTTGCCGCTTGCCGCTTGCCGCTTGCCGCTTGCCGCTTGCCGTCAGGCCGTTTGCGTCGCCCCGTCGCTGCCGGTGCCCGCGTCGCCGTTACCGTCCTCGCTCCCCGCACCGCCGTTCCCCGCGCGCCGCCACGCCCGCCGCACGATCTCCGCGAACGCGCCGACGAGCAGCAGCACCGCGCCCCACAGCGCGATGTCCGGCACGAGCCGCGTCACGAGGCCGCCGACCACCGCGCCGGCCAGGAAACAGAAACTGATCGTCGCGAGCAGCGCCGAGTCGTGCAGCGCGCCGGCGTCGTAGCGCGGGATCAGCCCGACGAACAGCTTCTGCGCGGCACGCCGCAGGTTGCCGGTCGTCATCACCGACGTGTACGACAGTTCCTCGAGATGCGTGAACGACAGCGTCTGCAACGTCGCGACGAACGAGATGCCCGGAATCAGCCATGCGCTCGACGCACCGACGAGGCCGCTCGCGGCGACGCCGAGAAACGCGATCTCGACGATGAGGCTCACGAACGCCGTATGACGCATCCAGCCGCGCCGCGCGGCGAGGCCGAACAGATGCGCGACGAAGACCGCGAGCACGAAGCCGCCGAGCGGGGGCACGTGGTGCAGCGCGGCGGCCCATTCGCCGGCCGACAGGTTGATGCCGAGCAGCGCGACGTTGCCGGTCATCGTGTTCGCGAACACGTGGCCGTGGCCGACGTAGGTGTACGCGTCGAGATAGCCGCCGGACAGCGTCAGCAATGCGGCGACAGTGAGATTGCGGCTGGCGCCGTCGAGATCCATCGATCCTCCGTGGTGTGCGCGGCGGGCGGCGCGAATGTCGGTCGTGCCGGCAGGCGCGGCGCGCCGCCGGCACTGCGCGGCCGGGCTTCGCCGCCTGCCGTGCGCCAATATAACGTGCGCCACCGGGCGCCGTGCGTCGCACTAGCCGCTGAACCGTCGCGCGCAACGGCCGGCGACACGCGACACGCCAGTCACTGCCCGATGCCCGTGAGCCCGATCAACGCACCGCCCGCGAGCAGCCACAGCGGATGAATGCGCGTGCGCCACGCCAGCACCGCGCATGCGGCCGTGATGCCCCACTGGATCGCGGTGCGGTTCGACGCATCGGAAATCAGCACCGCGCTTGCCGCGACGAGCCCGACCGTCACCGGCATCATCCCCTGCTGCACGTAGCGGCGCCACGGCCGGTCGCGAAAGCGCTCCCACGCATGCAGCGCGAGCACGGTGACGATCGACGACGGCCCGAACTTCGCGAGCGACGCGACCAGCAGCCCGGCCCAGCCGGCCACGTGCCAGCCGACCAGCGACACGATCATCATGTTCGGCCCCGGCGCCGCCTGGGCCAGCGCGAACAGCGCGGTGAACTCGTGCGCGCTCATCCAGTGATGCACGTCGACGACCTGCCGCTGCATCTCCGGCAGGATCGTGTTGCCGCCGCCGAACGCGAGCAGCGACAACTGGCTGAAGATCGTCGCGATGGCGATCAGCGTGTCGCTCATGGCCGGCGCTCCTGTTGCCCGTGGGGCGAATCGTGCGAATCGTGCGTGCCCCGCGCGGCAGCCGGCGCCGGCCGCGGCGTGCCGGCCGCGCGGCGGCGCGACGCGAGCCAGATGCTGACGGGCGTCAGCACCAGCATCGTGGTCAGGAGCGGCATGCGCAGCACCGCGATCGCCACGAACGCGAGCACCGCGATCGCGGCCGCCGCGCGCGGCGCCTGAAGCAGCGGCTTCGCGACCTTCACGGCCATCGCGACGAGCAGGCCGGCCGCCGCGGCCGCGAGCCCCGCGAACAGGTGCTGCACGCGCGGATCGTTCTGCGTCTTCGCGTACAGCACGCCGAGCGCGACGACGACGAGCGTCGGGCCGGCGATCAGCCCGAGAATGCCGGCGAACGCGCCGGCCACGCCGCGAAAGCGCATGCCGACGGCGACCGACAGGTTGATCACGTTGCCGCCCGGCAGGAACTGGCAGAGGCCGAGCAGATCGGTGAATTCGTCGGCGGAGAGCCACTTGCGCTCGTCGACGATCGTGCGCCGCGCGAACGGCAACGCGCCGCCGAACGACATCAGGCCGAGCGACAGGAAACCGGTGAACAGCTCGGTGAGACCGACGCTGCGGGGGGACGCGGCAGGCGGCGGCGAGGCCGGCGGGAAGGCGGATTGCATGGGGCTCCTCATCAAGCGGTGAACCGAGGTTACCGCTGTTCGGGATGCCGTCAAAACGATTTTATCGGCGGGTCCTTGTGATCTAGAATCACAAGCATGGCACGCGATCTCCCACCCTTTTCCGCGCTTCGGGCCTTTGAAGCCGCGGCACGACATGAAAGCTTCAGCGCCGCGGGCGACGAACTGCATGTGACCCACGGTGCCATCAGCCGGCAGATCGCCGGGTTCGAGGCATGGCTCGGCAAGCCGGTGTTCCATCGCCACGGCAAGCGCGTGAAGCTCACCGACGAAGGCCGCCGCTACCTGGACACCGTGCGCGCGGCGTTCGACAGCATCGCGCACGCGACCGAACAGTTGCGCAGCACCGGCGCGGCGCGCGTGCTGCGCATCAATGCGCTGCCGACCTTCGCGATGAAATGGCTGCTGCCGCGCCTGTCGCGGTTCCAGCGCGACGTGCCGAACGTCGAGCTGAAGCTGTCGACGTCGAACGCGCCGCTCGACACGCTGAACGGCTTCGACGTCGCGATCCGCCGCGGCCCCGGCCACTGGCCGAATTGCACGAGCGGCCACTTCCTCGACGAAAGCGTGATCCCGGTGTGCAGCCCCGCGCTGCTCAAGCGCGCGCCGATTACCCGCGCGGACGATCTCGCGCGGCACGTGCTGCTGCATTCGGATACGCGACCGGAAGGCTGGCGCGACTGGTTCGCGGCGGCCGGCGTGACGATGAAGGGGCGCAAGCGGCAGTCGTTCGACCACTTCTACCTGGCGCTGCAGGCGGCCGTCGACGGGCTCGGCGTCGCGCTCGGCCCGTTGCCGCTGATCGACGACGAGCTCGCGAGCGGGCGCCTCGTGATGCCGCTGCCCGGCCCGCGCATCGCGACGCGCAGCTACTGGTGGATCGCGCCGGGCGCGCCGGCCGACGATCCGCTCGTCGCCCAGTTCTGTGCGTGGCTCGCCGCGCAGTCGAATGTGAACGCATGATGCGCGGTGCCGCCGACACCTGACCGAATCGGCCGCGCGCACGTTGCACGAATGAAACCGATCGGCCTGCGGCGCGTGCGATTCCCCAGCGGAATCGCGGCCGCGTGCGCCGTGAGCCGCCCCCGTCATCCCGCCATCGCCCGCCCGCCGGGCCCGCCGCCGGCCAGCCCGCGCCGCGCCGTGTTGCACGACTGAAACATTTGCGCGCGCACACCGTCGCCGACGGCCCCACGCGGTCCTCCCTGCCCCTGTTTGCGCGGCTCTGCGCGCGTTGGCCCGTTGCTTGCTGATGCAGCGGTGCAGACAACGACACTGCACGGGCCGGCGGCTCGATGCAGGCGACGAACAATCATCAAGCGGGTCGGGGAAATCATGTCGAATCTCATATCGGCCGTCACACGGCTGCTGTCCTGCATCACTGCTCCTGTCACGCATTCGCTGATGCCGGCGGCGCGGCTTCGCACCGTCGCCGTCCGATGCGCGCACACGGCCCACACCGTTACCCGAAGTCACGACGCGCCGATCCGATAGGCGAATCCCGGAAATCCCTCGCCGCGCGCATGCGCGCCGCGCCGAGTCGTGCCGCTCGCCAGGGCGGCGCCGCCCGCGTGCCGACGCGCACGCGAGCGGCAACGGCCACGGCTCGCGCGGTACGCGCTGCAGCAGCGGCCGGCTGCCCGGCCGCGCGCCCGATTCCGCACGACGACACAAAGGAGGTGCCCGCCCAGCAAGCGACCCGATTCCGACACGACCAGAAGACGCATCGCGCGCTGACGATCGAGATCCCGTCCCGAACGGCTCGACGCACCGGCCGCACATTCCAGCTCTCAAGGGAGAACTGCATCATGAAGCACTCCGTACTGACCCACGCGGCGCTTGCCGCATCGCTCGCCTGCACGGCCCTCTCGGCATCGGCCGGACAGACCACCACGACGTTCGGCGTATCCGCCACCGTCAACGCAACGTGCCTGATCGACTCGGCCGGCGCGCTGACTTTCCCCGCCTACACACCGGGAACCGGCGATCAATCGGCGCAGTCCGCGATCACGGTCCGCTGCACGAACGGGACGAACTTCAACATCGGCCTGAATGCGGGCACGACGTCCGGCGCCACGGTCGCCAACCGCATCATGACGAGCGGCTCGAACCAGCTCAACTACTCGCTGTACCAGGATTCGAACCGCACGGTCGTGTGGGGCAACACGCCGCCGAGCGATACCGTCAACGGCACCGGCCAGGGGATGGCGATGGCGCAGGCGATCACCAAGACCGTGTACGGCAAGGTGCCGGACCAGCCCAATGCGGTGCCGGGCAGCTATGCGGACACGGTGACGGTCACCGTCACGTTTTAGTGCCGCGCGGAGGGCGTGCGGCAGCGCAGATGCGCGCCCTCCCGACCGGCAGACGTCGAACATCCAGCAGCGCCCCCCTGGAGGTGGATCCGTGATGAAACCGAACGTGTACAAACTCGCGACCTGGCTCGCGGCCGTGACGCTCGCCGCCGCCTCCGCCGACAGCCGGGCCACCGACTTCACCGTGTCGCCCGTGCGCGTCGAGCTGTCGGCCGCGCAACGCAGCGTCGCGCTGACGGTGCGCAACGAATCGCCCGACCAGCCCGTGATCGTCCAGCTGCGCACCGTCGCGTGGTCGCAAAACGCGGGCGACGACGTCTATGCGTCGACCGGCGACCTGATCGCCGCGCCGCCGATCTTCACGATCGCGCCCGGCAGTGCGCAGGTCGTGCGCGTCGGCCTGCGGCATCCGCCCGCCGCTGACCGCGAAACCAGCTACCGGCTGTATCTGCAGGAGATTCCGCCCGCGCCGAAGCCCGGTTTCACCGGCGTGCAGATCGCGCTGGAAATGAGCCTGCCGATCTTCGTGAAGCCGGCCGTCGACACCGCCCCGCGGCTGCGCTGGAGCGCGGAGCCGCGCCCGGGCGGCTCGGGCACGCTCGCGTTACGCGTGACCAACGACGGCACCGCGCATGCGCAGGTGGCGAACCTCGCGCTGCTCGCGCCGGGCAGCGATCGCCCCGTCGCCACGCATGCGGAATTCGCGTACGTGCTGCCCGGCCAGTCGCGCGAACTGACGTTCAAGCCCGGCGCCGGAACCGCGCCGGCCGTTGCCTCCGGCATGCACCTGATCGGCTACTCCGATGCGGGCGACATCGATACGACGCTCGCGCCGAACGCGCGCTGACGCGGCGCTGCTGATCGCGATTCTCATGAGCGCGCAGACCCCACACGCACAAGAACGTCTCGTCGCGGCACCGGCCGCCGCGGCCGCGCAGGCGTCGCATGGCGCGGCGGGCGGCCCGGCCGAGCTGCTGTACCAGGTCGACATCAACCGCCAGGGCCTCGACGAAACCGCGTTGCTGATCAAGGCGGCCGACGGCGCGTTCTACGTGTCGGCCGACGACCTGAAGCGCTGGCGGCTCAGGCGGCCGGACGTCGCGCCGCTGGCCGGCAACGACACGCCGTACTACCCGCTGAACGCGATCGCGGGCCTCACGTACACCGTCGACGAGCAGAATCTGACGATGGCGATCAGCGCTCCGGCCCAGGCATTCGTCGGCGCGACCTTCGACGAGACCGAGCGGCACCGCGCGTCGGCCGTCGAGCCGGGCATCGGCGGCTTCTTCAACTACGACCTGCTTGCCGAACAGGCCGCGGGCCAGACGCACGGCTCCGGACTGTTCGAGCTTGGCTTCTTCAACCGCTTCGGCGTGGGCGTCGGCACGTTTCTCGCGGACGAAGCGGGCCCGACGCGGCGCCTCACGCGCCTCGAAACCACGTGGACGACCGATCGGCCCGGCCATCTCGCGAGCCTGCGCATCGGCGACGCGATCAGCCGGGCGGGGATGTGGGGCCGCGCGGTCCGCTTCGGCGGCATCCAGTACGCGACCAATTTCGCGACGCAGCCGGGGCTCGTCACGATCCCGCTGCAGGGCGTGAGCGGGCAGGCCGTGCTGCCTTCGACGGTCGACGTCTACGTCAACAACGCGCTGACGTCGACGCGCGAGGTCGCCCCCGGCCCGTTCGCGATCAACAACGTGCCGGTGGTGACCGGCCAGGGCGACGTGCGGGTCGTGGTGCGCGACGTGATGGGTCGCGAGCAGGTGATCACGCAATCGTTCTACGCAAGCGCGAATCTGCTGAAGCGGGGGATGCAGGATTTCTCGTACGAGATCGGCAAGGAGCGGCGCGATTTCGGCCTCGCGAGCAACGACTACGGGCGCTGGTTCGCCAGCGCGACGCACCGGATCGGCATGACCGACCGGTTCACCGGCGAGATCCACGCGGAAGCCGAAGCGTCGCGGCAAAACGTCGGCGTCGGCGGCGTGGTGCTGGCCGGGCCGCTCGGCGTCCTCAACGCGGCGGCGGCGGCGAGCCGCAGCGCCGGTGGCGCGGGCGCGCTGGCGACGATCGGCGCCGAGAGCCAGGCCGGCCTCGTGGAGATCGGCGCGCACGCGCAATGGGCGACCCCGCATTTCGCGCAGATCGGGCTCGAGCCGGGCAGGCTCGCGCCGAAGCTGCTGACGAGCGTCAACGTCGGCCTCGGGATGGGCCGCTTCGGCTCGCTCGGGCTCGCGCACGTGTTCCTCGACGATCGCGACGGCTACAAGACCCAGTTGCTGTCGCTCAGCTACAGCGCGCAGCTCGGTCGCTTCGGCTTCGCCAACGTCAGCGTCAGCAAGCCGCTGAGCGGCGCTGGCGCGACGATCGTCGGCGTCGCGTGGACGATTCCGGTCGACAACCGCACGAGCGCATCGGTCACGATGATGCACCAGCAGGGCCGCACCGAAATGCTCGCGCAACTGCAGCGCAGCCTGCCGGTCGGCGAAGGTTTCGGCTACGCGCTGCAGGCCGGCAACGATACGCAGGACGCGAGCGCGACGCTGCAGACGCGCACCGGCACCTACAGCGTCGAGGCGGCGGCGTATCGCGGCCGCGCCGGCGTGCGCGCCAACGTCGCGGGCGGCGTCGCGTTCGTCGACGGCACCGCGCGCCTGTCGCGGCAGATCACCGACAGCTTCGCGCTGGTCAAGGTGCCGGGCTTCGCCAACGTCGGCATCCTCGCGGACAACCAGCTCGTCGCGCACACGGACGCGAGCGGCGTCGCGCTGCTGCCGCGGCTGCGCGCGTATGAAAACAACCCGATTTCGATCGAGCAGGCCGATCTTCCGTTCGACGCGACGATCGGCACGCTGAAGCTCGACGCGGTGCCCTACTTCCGCAGCGGCATGGCGCTCGTGTTCCCGATCACGCGCTCGCGCGGCGCGATGCTCACGCTCGATCTCGCGGACGGCGCGCACCTGCCGGCCGGCGCGATCGTCACGATCGACGGGCGGAAGGACGCGTTTCCAGTCGGCCGCGACGGCGTCGTGTACGTCACCGGACTGTCGGAGCAGAACCGCCTGCATGCGGCGTGGCGCGACCGGCAGTGCGACGTGACCGTGCGCTTTCCCGCCGGTGACGATCCGCTGCCGGACCTCGGCACCCATCTTTGCAAGGGAGTCACACCATGAGACATCGCAAGCATGCCGGGCGGCCGGTCCGGCTCCCGCGCGTTCGCGCGACGGCCGCGACCTCCGCGGCGTCCGCCGCGTTCGCGTTGTTCGCCGCCGGCGCCGCGCTGATGGCCGTGCCGGCCGCGCGCGCGGCGACGACGTGCACGATGGCGGCACCGTCGTCGATGGTGTTCGGCACGTACGACACCATCAACGCGGCGACGTCGGCCGTCACCGTCTCGGTGAACTGCACCGGCAGCGGCAACGCGACGCCGACGGTCACGGCGAGCGCGGGCGGCGGCACGTTCGCGAACCGGCTGATGACGCGCACCGGCGACACGCAGACGCTCGGCTACAACCTGTATCTCGACAGCGCGCACACGTCGGTCTGGGGAGACGGCACGAGCGGCACGTCGACGATTTCATGGGGCAAGATCACGGGCGCCGGCGCATTCAGCGCGACCGTGTACGGGCTGATCCGCGGCGGCCAGAACGCCGTGCCGGGCAGCTACGCGGACCACAACATCACGATCCTGTTCAACTACTAGGCGAGCCAACGGCGCGTGCGTCGCGCATGCCGCCATCGACCACCATCACGGACTCGGACAACGGGGGCAGACATGAATCGAACCCAGACAGCGAGCGCCGCCGCAGCGCGGCGCGCCCGCGGACGGACCGGTGCGGCGCCACTCGCGCCATGCGGTGCGGGCCGCGCGCGCGGGCTGCTGGCCGCACTGGCCGCGCTCTCGATCGCGCTCGTCGGCGCGGTGCCCGGCCCGAGCGCCGCGAAGCAGGCCAGCCGCCCGGTGCAGGTCGGGGCAACGGTCCAGGCGTATGCGCGGCTGAACGCGACCCATCCGGCGAAGCTCGTGATCGCGAACAAGGACACGAGCATCGGCTACCTGGCCGTGCCGAACGCGAACAACCCGTCGGGGACGACCCTCGCGGTCCAGACCAACGACCGGGCTGGTTATACGGTGCGCGTACAGGTTGCCGCCGCGAGCCTGTCGCAGTTCAGTTCGATCGAGATCAGCGGCTTCGGCGGCAAGGTGGTGCTGCCGGGAACGGGCGGCACGATCAACGTGCCGTATACGGCGCTGAACACGACGTTTACGCTGACCTATCGGTTCGTGTTCGCGCCGAAGGCGAAGGACGGAACCTTTGCGTGGCCACTCACGTTTTCGGTGCAGCCGAATCCGTGATGGCCGATGCGCCGGCCTCCCCCGCGCCTCACACCACCGGCCCCGGCTCCTTCTCCTTGCGCAGGATCGCGTACAGGATGATCGCGCCGAACGTCGCGGTGCCGATCCCGCCGAGCCCGAAGCCGCCGATCTTCAGCGAGAAGTCGCCGGCGCCGAGCACCAGCGTGACGGCCGCGACGATCAGGTTGCGGTTGTCGGAGAAGTCGACCTTGTTGACGACCCAGATCCGCGCGCCCGTCACCGCGATCAGCCCGAACACCACGATCGACACGCCGCCGAGCACGGGGCCCGGGATCGTCTGGATCACCGCGCCGAACTTCGGCGAGAAGCCGAGCCCGATCGCGATCAGCGCGGCGACCGCGAACACCAGCGTCGAATAGATCCGCGTGACGGCCATCACGCCGATGTTCTCCGCGTAGGTGGTCACGCCCGTGCCGCCGACGCTGCCCGACACGATCGTCGCGAGCCCGTCGCCGATGAACGCGCGGCCGACGTAGCGGTCGAGGTTGGTGCCCGTCATCGCGCTGACGGCCTTGATGTGGCCGAGGTTCTCCGCGACCAGGATCACCGCGATCGGCGCGAGCATCAGCATCGCGTGCGGATCGAACACCGGCGCGCGAAAGCCCGGCACGCCGAACCACGCGGCATGCGCGACGATCGCGAAATCGATCGGCTTGCCGAAGCCCATCCCGTTGGTCGCGATCGCGTAGATCACGTACGCGATCACGAGCCCGACGAGGATCAGCAGGCGCTGCACCGTCCCGCGCGCGAACACCGCGACGCCGCCGACGCACAGCACCGTGACGAGCGCCATCACCGAATCGAAGGTCGAGCCCGACACGCCCTTGACCGCGATCGGCGCGAGGTTCAGCCCGATCACCGCGACCACCGCGCCGGTCACGACGGGCGGCATCAGCGTCTCGATCCAGCGCGTGCCGATCGCCTGCACGAGCGCGCCGAGCGCCACGTACACGACGCCGCACGCGACGATCCCGCCGAGCGCGACCGGAATGTTCGGGTTCGGGCCGCTGCCGCCGTAGCCAGTCACCGCGATCACGAGGCCGATGAACGCGAAGCTCGAGCCGAGGTAGCTCGGCACGCGCCCGCCGACCAGCACGAAGAACAGCAGCGTGCCGATGCCCGACATGAAGATGCACAGGTTCGGGTCGAAGCCCATCAGCAGCGGCGCGAGCACGGTCGAACCGAACATCGCGACGACGTGCTGCACGCCCATCGCGACCATCTGCGGCCACGCGAGACGTTCGTCGGGGCCGACCACGCGCGAGGCCGCGCCGGTCGGTTGGACCCGCCAGCGCGGGAAGTAGGAATCGGACATGGGGAAAGCGCTCCTGTCGGTCGTCGGTCGCCGGCTGCCAGGGATGCGCCGGTCTGGAATCTGGCGCGAGTTTACGGAGCGGAAATGGGGCTGGCAAGCGAACCGGCAGGCGGGGCCGGCAAGCGGAACGGCCAGGTGCCGGAGCGGCAGGTCGCGCCAGAGAACCGGTGCGCGGGCGCGCGGCCCGGTGAAGCGCCCGTCCGCGCCCGACGCGCGGGGCGGCGGCGCGCGCCGGCCGCGAAGCAAGCATGCGCTCACATCGCAGCCGGCGCCGCGTACGTCACGGATTGATGTACTGGAACAGCGACATGTTCTGCAACTGCACGTAGGCCTTCTGCGCGCCGGTCAGCGCGTTCTGCACCTGCAGGTACTGGCTGATCGTCGTCACCATGTTGGTGCTCGTCAGATCCGACAGGTTGCTGCTCGTCTGCAGCGCCGCGGACTGGTTGACGGCCTGCATCGCCTTGACTTCCTGCTCGCGGCCGCCGACCGACGCCTGGATCGTCGTGACGTTGCGCATCGTGTTGCCGAGCTTGGTCGAGCCCGTCATCAGCGCATTCGTCAGCGCGGCGCTCGCCACCGGGTTGCCGGTCACGGGCTTGTTCAGCGCCGAAATCATCGCGTCGAGTGTCGAGAATATGTCGGCGCCGCCGCTCGCCTGCGGCGCCGGGTCGACCGCGAACGTGTCGCCGACGGCCGGCGTGCCCGACACCGCCACCGTCATGCCGTTGCCGAGCGAGATCGCCGAGCCGGCCGAATAGGCCTGCGCCGGCGTGGTGCTCGGCGGGCTGACCGAGTTGTCGGTCACCGTGTAGGTCGGCGCGGCGGGCGTGCCGCCGAACGTGATCGCGAACTGATGGCCGTTCGTCGCGGCCGCCGGGTTCGTCACGGCCACCGTGCCGATCGTGGCGGTGCCCGCATTGGCGGCGCCCGCCGACGGCACGGGCGTGCTGCCGATCGCCGGCACCGACATGAAGACGGCCGCCCCCGTGTCGCTCTGCGACACGGTGCTCGAATCGGCGATCTGCACGTCGCGCGTGCCGGTGTCGCCGACATACGCCACGCTGCCGTTCGGCGCGGCCTTGAACGGCGGCGCGGAATTGTTCGTGCCGGCGAACAGGTAGGTGCCGGCGCCGTCGTTGGTGTTCGCGAGCGTCAGCAACTGGTCGCGGTAGCCCTGCAGCTGCGTCGCCAGCGCCGCCCGGTTGCTGTCGGACAGCGAGCCGTCGCCCGCCCGCACGAGCAGCGTCTGCGCGCTCGTGAGCACGCCGCTCACGTTCTGCAGCGCCTGGTCCTCGGCCTGCAGCGACGCGAGCGCCGTGGTCTGGTTGGTCGCGTACTGCGACAGCGTCGCCGACGTCATCGACAACTGCACGGCCTGCGCCGCACCGACCGGATTGTCCGCCGCCGTCTGCAGGCTCACGCCGCTCGCGATCTGCTGGTACAGCTGCGCAAGCTGGGCCTGCTGGTCGTTCATCTGCGTGACGTTCAGCTGGAAATACTGGGCGCTGGAGATCCGCATCGTTTCTATCCTCTCGAATCCGGTCAGTTGAACAGGCCAAGGACGGTCTGGAACAGCGTCGCCGCCGTCTGAATCACCTTCGCGTTCGCCTGGTAAAGCTGCTGGTACTGCATCAGGTTGGCCGCTTCCTCGTTCTGGTTCACGCCCGACACCGACTGCTGTGCCTGCGTGATCTGACCGACCAGCGCGGTCTGCGCGGTGCTCGACGATTTCAGCTGCGTCGCCGTGTTGCCGATGCCGTTGACGTAGGTCGCGTACGCGCCCGTGAGGGTCGTCGTGCCGCCGCCGAGCGCCTTCGCATTGACGAGTTGCGACAGCGCCCGTGCATTGGAGCCGTCGCTGGTGCCGCCGGCGTACGGCCCGATCGTGAACGAATCGCCGGTCGCCGGCGCGCCGGACAGCGACACGCTCACGCCGTTGAGTGCGCCCGCGGCCGTCCCCGACATCGTCATCGTCGCGCCGGACGCCGGGTCGTACGGGACGGTGTCCGTCGGATTCACGATGGTCACCGTCGTCGGCGGCGTCGTCCCGACCGTCACCGTCGTGCCGACCGGGAAGCCCGTCAGCGTCTTTGCCGTCGCGTCGAAGGTCAGCTTGGTCGTCGGCACCTGATAGCCCGAGGTCACGCCGCCCAGCGTGATCTTGCCCGTGCCCGTGTTGGTGCTCGCCGCCGACGTGACGGCCGGCGACGCGGCCGCGATCGCCGAGAAGCTCGTCGTCGCAAGGCCGAAGCCGTTCAGCGCGCCGCGCGTCGGCAGCACGGTGAACTTGTCGCCCGGCTGCATCTGCGTGCCGGTCGCGGCCGAGAAGTTCAGCCCGCCGAGCGAAACCGGCATCGGGCCCGCCTTCTGGTCGACCACCGCGCCGCTCGCGCGGTCGGTCAGCGTGTAATTCGCGCCGTCGAACGAGAGCGTATAGTCGCTCGTCGTCGGCCGCGACGCGTTCGCGAACGACACCGACAGCGACGCGTTGCCGGTATTCCCCTGGGTCGCGTACACGGTCGGCGACGGCACGTTGAACAGGTTGCCGCCCGGATTGCCCGACAGGTCGATGCCGAGCGCGTTCTGCGCGTTGACCTGCGCGGCGAAGCTGGTCGCGATCGCGCCGAGCTGCGCCTGCGCGGGGTCGAGTGTCTGGCTGCGGAATGCGAGCAGGCCGCCGAGCGTGCCGCCCGACAGCGACGAATCGGGCAACGCCTGGTTCGGCCCCTGCGGGTTCGCGCCGGCGATGCCCTGCGACACGACGGTCAGCTCGCTCGGATCCGACGGCGACGAGACGGTCGCGAGCTGGTAGCTCTTGTCGGCGACGACGAGCGGCTGGCCGCCCGCGAGGAACAAGCTGTAGCCGCCCTCGTTGCGCACGACCTGGACGCCGGCGAGGCTCGACAGGTTCGACACGGCGAGGTCGCGCTGGTCCATCAGCTGGTTCGGCGGCTGGCCCTGGCTGCTCGCCGCCGAGATCTGCTGGTTCAGCTCGGCGATCTGAGCGGTGTACGTGTTGATCTGCGACACCGTGCTGGTGAGCTGGGTGTTCACGCTCTGGCGCAGCGCGTCGTACTGCTGGCCGGCCGCGTTGATCTGGTTGGCCAGCGTCTGCGCGTTGCTGATCGCGGTTTGCCGCACGGACGGGTCGGACGCGTTGTTCGCGACGTTCTGCAGGCCGGTGAAGTAGCTCGTGATCGCGGTCGAGATGCCGGCCGTCGGGCTGCCGATGTAGTTGTTCAGCTGCGCGACGAGCGTGTACCAGGTCGACAGCGCGCTGCCCTGCGTCTGCGCGGTGTTCAACTGGTCGCTCAGGTACTGGCTGTACTGCCGCTGCACGGTGACGGTGTTCACGCCTTGCGGCATGTAGCCGCTGCCCGTGTACTGGCCGCTCGCTTCGGCATACACGGGCCGCTCGACCGAATAGCCGGGCGTCGCGGCGTTGCTGATGTTGTTGCCGGTCGTCGTGAGGCCCCAGAGCGCGGCATTCAGGCCGCTGACGCCGAGGTTCATGAGTGTGTTGGACATGCGCGATCCTGATGAGCCGGCCGCGCGTTGCGGCCGCCGGGTTGCGTGACTCCCGGTATAACGGCCGCGGATCGAAAAAATTGAGGAAAAAATGCACGCGCGGCGCACGAGCGTGCGTCGCCGTCGGAAGCGGCCGGCACGAGGCGCCGGCGGCGCTGCGCGGGCCGCCCGTGGGGGCCGCCCGCTGGGGCGCGTCAGGCCCGCGCGAGCGAGCGGCGCTTCATTTCGAGCTGCGTGATCAGCCGCTGCAGCGTGTTCTCCGCGCTGCCCGGCAGCGACATGTAGCGGAAGCCGAGCTGGTAGCGCCGCGCCCCGTTCGGCATCTGCGTCGAACGCTGCGACACGAGCTGCAGGTCGAGCGACAGCTTGCCGTGGCCCGTCAGCTCGAGCTCGACGTCCGGCAGCAGCGTGCCGACCTCGAGCGCCTCGACGCGCTCGTCGGCCGTGCGCAGCCCCACGCCGCCGAGCGACAGGTTGTGCACCTCGAACAGGAAGCTTTCGCCGTCCGGCAGCTTGCCGCGGCACAGGAACGGATCGACGATCGGCGCGTCGACGCGGAAATATTCGCGGCGCTGGATGCAGACCAGCACGTCGGGGAAATCGGCGACGAACGCGGGCAGCCCCTCGTAGCGCGTCTCGCGCGGCGTGCCCGTGGTGAATTCGACGCGCACGCCCTCCGGCGCGGCCGCGAACGTGCAGTGCGACGCGCCGAGGATGCCGGCGTTCTGCTCCGACAACGCGCCCCAGTCGAACGTGAACGTCCGCGCGCCGACGTCGACCTCGAGCAAACGCGTGACGAGCTGGCCGCCCGGGTACTGGACGGTCAGGAAATCGCCGCGATTCACCAGGTTGCGCAGCTGCACGCCGATTTCCAGCGGATTGCGGCGGGCATAGTCGGGCCCGGAGTGGCCTGCATCCAGGCTGGGGTCCGTCGACGTTTCGATATTCATGGCTAGCCGGTCTTTCTTGTCATGGGCGCCCGGGGCAACCGGTGCGCAATAAAACCGGGCCAGAACGGGGGCCCGGTCGCAGGTCTCTCACACTTAGCGGCAGTGCTGACCGAAAGTTTAGATCGAAACGGCCATTTATTTGTCGCAAACGTTGAAACCGCGCGCGGCAAGGTGCCGGGCGCGGTCCGAAGGGGCCAATCGGTGGCGGGCGGGCCGTCAGCCGATCTGCTGCATGATCGAGATCAGCTTCTTCGCGTAATTCGGGTCGGTCGCGTAGCCGGCCTTCTGCATCCCGTGCGCGAAGCCTTCGACGCTGCGGCTCGCGCTGAGCACGCCCGCGTAGCGCGGGTTGTTCTTCAGCAGGTTCGCGTAGTCGGTCATCGCGTGCTCGTACGAGTCGTACGCGCGGAACTTCGCGACCACGCGGCGCGGCGTGCCGTTCACGTATTCGGTGGTCAGCGCCGACACGGTGCGGCCGGTCCAGCCCTTGTTCGCCTTGATGCCGAACACGTTGTAGCTGGTCGAGCCGTCCGTCGCGCGGATCTCGCGCTTGCCCCAGCCCGATTCGAGCGCGGCCTGGCCGACGATGAACCGCGCCGGGATGCCGGTCGTCGCGCTGGCCGCCTGCGCGGGGCCCGCGAGCCGGTCGACGAACGCGTCCGCGTCGCGCACGCCGCTCGCGCCCTTGAGCGGCGGCGTCAGCGCGCTGCCGGCCGAATAGCCGCGCGCGCCGGCAAGGCCGCCGTTGTTCGCCGCGTTCGCATAGGCCTTCGCCATCGCGTTCATCGCGGCGAGGCCGCCTTCGTTGCCGGTCGTGCCGAGGCCGCCCACGCCCATGCCGCCCATGCCGCCCGCGCCAACGTCCGCCGCGGCGCCGCCGGCGCCGACGCCCGCGTTGCGCAGCAACTGCTTCATCAGCGCGTCGGCCACGCCGATCCCGCGCGTCGACATCTGCTGCGCGAGCTGCTGGTCGAGCATCGACGTGTACATCTTCGACGTGTGCGAATCGAGCAAGCCGCCGTCGGGCGACGCGTCGCGCATGCTCTTGAGCATCATCTGCGTGAACATCGCGTCGAACTGGCCGGCGACGGCCTTCGCGCCGGCCTGCGGCGACTGCTTCGCCTGCGCGCGCAGCGCATCGAAACCCTGCACGTCGAGCGCGAAGCGCTGCGTGAGGTCGTTTGCGTTGGGGAGCGTGGCTGCCATTTAGATCACCTCCAGGTCGGCGCGCAGCGCGCCGGCCGCCTTCATCGCCTGCAGGATCGACATCAGGTCCGCGGGCGTCGCGCCGAGCGTGTTCAGCGCCTTCACGACGTCGGCGAGATTCGCGCCGGCCGTCACCATCTTCAGCGCGCCGTTGTCCTGCTTCAACTGGATCTGCGACTGCTGCGCGACCACCGTCTGCCCGTTCGAGAACGGCCCCGGCTGCGACACCACCGGCTGCGTGTTGACGACCACCGACAGGTTGCCGTGCGCGACCGCGCAGCTTTGCAGCGTGACCATCTGGTTCATCACGATCGAGCCGGTGCGCGCGTTCAGGATCACCTTGGCCGCGGCCTTGTCCGGGCTCACGTCGAGGTTCTGCAGCCGCGCCATGAACGCGACCTGCTGCGCGGAATCGGCCGGCGCCGCGAGCTGGATCGTGCGGCCGTCGAGCGCCGTCGCGGTACCCGGGCCGAAGCTCGCGTTGACCGCGGACACGATGCGCTGCGCGGTGCCGTAGTCCATGTCGTTCAGTTGCAGTTGCAGCACGCCGTTCATCTGCGCGACCGCGTTCGGCACCGCGCGCTCGACGATCGCGCCGCCGACGATCCGGCCGGCCGCGAGCTGGTTCACCTGCACGCGGCTGCCGTTCGCGCTGGCGCCCGCGCCGCCGACCGCCATGTTGCCCTGCGCGAGCGCGTACACCTGGCCGTCCGCGCCTTTCAGCGGCGTGAGCAGCAGCGTGCCGCCGCGCAGGCTCTTCGCGTTGCCGAGCGACGACACGGTGACGTCGAGCGCCTCGCCGGGCCGCGCGAACGGCGGCAGCGTGGCCGTCACCATCACGGCCGCGACGTTCTTCAGCTGCATGTTGTTCAGCGACGACGGGCCGCCGTTGGCCGAACCGTTGTTGATCGAGATGCCGAGGTTCGCGAGCATGTTCGCGAGCGTCTGCGTCGTGAACGGCGTCTGCATCGTCTGGTCGCCCGTGCCGTCGAGGCCGACGACGAGGCCATAGCCGATCAGCGGGTTGTCGCGCACGCCCTGGATCTGCGCGAGATCCTTCAGGCGTTCCGCGTGCGCGGGCGCGGCGCCGAGCACGCACGCGGCGGCCACCGCCGCGAACGCGACGGCGAGCCGCGCGGCCGTGTGCGCGTGGGCCGACAGGCGGCTGAACAGGGTCGTTCTCATCGTCATCACCACGGCGCGATGTTGAGGAAGAAACGCTGCAGCCAGCCCATCGTCTCGGCTTCGTTGATGTAGCCCTTCGACGAGTATTCGATCTTCGCGTCGGCGACCTGCGTCGAATAGACGGAGTTCGCGCCCGAGATCGTGTTCGGGTTGACGACCCCCGAGAAGCGCACGAATTCGTTGCCCTGGTTGATCAGCATCTGCTTCTCGCCGCTCACCACGAGGTTGCCGTTCGGCAGCACGCCCGTGACGGTCACCGTGATCGTGCCGTTGAACGTGTTCGCCGCGCTCGCGCCGCCGGTGGCCGCGAACTTGTTCGCGCCGGTCGCCGACAGGTTCGCCTTCGCGAACAGCCCGCCGAGGAAGCCGGCCGTCGGCACGTTGAAATCGGTGTTGCCCTGCCGGTTCGTGTTCGCGCCCGACGACTTGGTCGCGTTGATGTTCTCCGCGATCATGATCGTCAGGATGTCGCCGACGTTGCGCGGGCGCTGATCCTCGAACAGCGGCCGCCCCGCGAAGCCGGGGTTGTAGATCGAGCCGGGCGCCTGCATCGACATCGGCATCGGCGGCTGCGCCGTCATCGGCTGCTGGATGATCGGGTCGCGCGGAATCTGCGCGCAACCGGCGAGCGCCGCCACCGCGACCGCGCACGCGGCGCGGACGGTGGCTGACGAGGGGAGGCGAACCTGCTTCATGGCGACGACGGGACTTCCGGTTAGCTCTTCATCTGCGTGACGGTCTGCAGCATCTGGTCGGACGTCGTCACGGCCTTGCTGTTGATCTCGTAGGCACGCTGCGTCTGGATCATGTTGACGAGTTCCTGCACGACGTTCACGTTCGACGCCTCGACGTAGCCCTGGTTGAGCACGCCCGCGCCGTTCAGCCCCGGCTGCGACACGTTCGGCGCGCCCGACGACGTCGTTTCCGCGAACAGGTTCTCGCCCTTCGCCTCGAGGCCGGCCGGGTTGATGAAGGTCGCGATCTGCAGCGAACCGATCTGCACCGCGTTGCTCGAGCCCGGCTGCGTGACCGACACGACGCCGTCCTTGCCGATCGTCAGCGACTGCGCGTTCTGCGGCACGGTGATCGCCGGCAGCACCTGGTAGCCGCTCGACGTGACGAGCTGGCCCTGCGCGTTGGTCTGGAACGAGCCGTCGCGCGTGTACGCGTTGGTGCCGTCCGGCATCAGCACCTGGAAGAAGCCCGCGCCGTTGATCGCGACGTCCTTCGAGTTGCCGGTCTGCGTGAGGCCGCCCTGCGTGTACAGGCGCTCGGTCGCGACCTGCTGCACGCCGGTGCCGAGCTGCAGGCCCGACGGCAGCTCGGTCTGCTGCGTCGAATTCGCGCCGGGCTGGCGGATGGTCTGGTACAGCAGATCCTCGAACACCGCGCGCGACGCCTTGAAGCCGTTCGTGCTGGTGTTCGCGAGGTTGTTCGAGATCACGTCCATCTGCGCCTGCTGCGCATTCATGCCGGTGGCGGCGATGTAGAGCGAACGGTTCATTTGAATCTTCTCCTGATAGCGAGGGCCGTGCCGCTCAGCTGAAATTGAGCAGCTGGTTCGCCGTCTGCTCGTTCTGGTCGGCCGTCTGGATCAGCTTCGACTGAAGCTGGAACGCGCGCGCGTTGTCGATCATCGCGACCATCGCGGTCACCGGGTTCACGTTGCTGCCTTCGAGCGAATTCGGCGTGACGACCACGTTCGGGTCGGCGTCGGCCGGATTGCCGTCGGCGGTGCGGAACAGCCCGTCGTTGCCGCGCGTGAGCGTGGCCGGGTCGGGATTGACGAGCTTCATCTGGTCGACGATCGCGACGGCGGTGGGCGGGTCGCCCGGCATCAGCGCGGACACCGTGCCGTCCTTGCCGATCGTCACTTCCGCGTTCGGCGGCACCGAGATCGGGCCGCCGTTGCCGATCACCGGCAGGTTGCTCGCGTTCACGAGCTGGCCGTTCTCGTCGACGTGCAGGTTGCCGGCGCGCGTGTACGCCTCGCCGCCGTCGGCCGTCTGCACCGACAGCCAGCCGGCGCCCTGCACGGCCACGTCGAGCGGGTTGCCGGTGCGCGTGATCGGACCCGGCGCGTAATCGGCGCCGGGCGTGGACGCGAGCACGTAGGTGCGCGTCGTCGTCGGGTCGATGTTGCTGCCGTCGCCGAAATTCATCGGCACCGCGCGATACGTCGCGAGCTGCGCGCGAAAGCCCGTCGTCGACGCGTTCGCGAGGTTGTTCGCGACCACCGCCTGCTGGTCGAGCGACTGCGACGCGCCCGTCATCGCCGTATAGATCAGTCGGTCCATGGCTGCCGGTTATCCGCGCTTACAGGTTGATGAGCGTCTGGTCGACGGTCTGCTGCGTCTTGATCGTCTGCGCGTTCGCCTGGTAGTTGCGCTGCGCGGTGATCAGGTTGACGAGCTGCGCCGTCAGATCGACGTTCGAGTTCTCGAGCGCGCTGCCCTGCAGCGTGCCGTGGTTCGTGCTGCCCGGCGCCGACACCTGCGGCACGCCCGACGCCGACGATTCGGCGTACTGGTTGCCGCCGAGGTTCACCAGCCCGTTCGGGTTGTTGAAGTTCGCGATCGCGATCTGGCCCAGCACGGCGGTCTGGCCGTTCGAGTAGTTGCCGGTCAGCTTGCCGTCGGCGCCGATCGTGTAGGTCGTCAGCGTGCCGCTCGCGTAGCCGTCCTGCGCGAGGTTGTTCACGCCGTTCTTGCCGCCGTACTGCGTCGTGCCGGTCAGGTTGAGCGTCAGTTGTTGCGGCGTCGTGGAGCCGTCGGTGGTCGGCACCGTGAAGTCGAACTGGCCGAGCGACGTGGTCGGCGTGGTCGAGCCCGGCAGCGTCGTGCTCTTGATCGCGCCCGACGAATCGAAGGTGATCGTGCCGAGGTCGGTCGGGGTCGCGGCGCCCTGCACGTTCGCATACGCTTCCCACGTGCCGGCCGCCGACTTCACGAAGTACATGTTCACCGCTTGCGAGCCGCCGAGCGAGTCGTACACCTGGATCGACGTCGAATAGTTGTACGTCGTGTTGTCGTTCGGGTCGAACGGCGTCTTGGCCGGCACCTTGTCCTGCGAGTTCAGGTTGAACTGGCCGGTGATCTTGGTCGTCGCGGTCGGCGCGATGTTGCTGGTCGGCGCCTGCAGCGGCACGGTCTGCGCGGTGTTGATCACGCCGCCGCCGTTGGCCGCGTAGCCCATCAGGTTACGGCCCTGCGAGTCGATGATGAAGCCGTTCTTGTCGCGCTGGAACGTGCCGTCGCGCGAGTACGTCGTCACGCCGTTGTTCGACATCTGGAAGAAGCCGTTGCCGTTGATCGCGACGTCGAGCGACGAGTTCGTCGTGTTGATCGTGCCCTGCCCGAAGTTCTGCTGCACCGCGTTCAGCGACGTGCCGATGCCGATCTGCGTGTTGACCGACGTCGCGACCGAGTTCGCGTACATGTCGGCGAATTGCGCGGTGCTCGACTTGAAGCCGACCGTGTTCGCGTTCGCGATGTTGTTGCCGATCACGTCGAGCGCGTTCGATGCGCCGGCGAGGCCGCTCAGACCCTGTTGATAACCCATTTCGGTCTCCGTTAGGAAAAAGCTCGATCAATCAGTTGGTGGTGGTGTCGCCGGACGAGGACGACTTCGTGTTCGGGAAGATCGACGCAACCTGGGTGAGCCCCACCGTCGTGCCGTTCGACAGCACGAGCCCGGCGGTGCCGTCCGCCTGCTTGATCACGCTCTGCACCGTCGCGGCCGCGAGCACGGTCGGCGCATACGTCTTGCCGTCGCTGCCCGTGTACTGCGCGCTCACGGTGTAGGTGCCGTCGGGCAGCGCGTTGCCGGCCGCGTCCGTCGGCGTCCAGTTGAACGGCACGGTGCCGGCCGACTGCTTGCCCGCGTCGATCGTGTTGACGACGGCGCCCGTCTTGTCCTTCACGGTGATCGTCAGGTTCGACACGTCGTTCGCGAGCGACACGCCGAACGGCGACGCCGCGCCGCTCTTCACGCCGACGCTGTTGCCCGGCGCAAGCACGTTGGTGCCGATCAGCAGCGCGGCCTGCGTCTGCTGGCCGGCCGCGAGCTGCGACGACAGCGACGTGAGCGACGTGTTCAACTGCGCGATGCCGCTCACCGTGTTGATCTGCGCGAGCTGCGACGTCATCTGCGAACTGTCGACGGGGCTCGTCGGATCCTGGTTCTGCAACTGCGTGACGAGCAGCTTCAGGAACGTCGCCTGCAGGTCGCTCGCCGACGTGCCGTTGGTCGACGACACTTTGTTGGTGTTCATCGTGTCGGTCGGCAGCGTCGACACGTTGGTGCCGTTGCTGCCGATCGTCGTGTTGGAGGAAGTCATCCTGGGTGGCCTTCTGTCGGAACTGTCGGTGTCGGGTCGGTCGGGTCGTCGGCGCGCGGCTTACGAGCCGATCGTCAGCGTCTTGAGCATCAGCGTCTTCGCGGTGTTCAGCGTCTCGACGTTGGCCTGGTACGAGCGCGACGCCGAGATCATGTTCACCATCTCCTGCACCGGATCGACGTTCGGCATCTGCACGTAGCCGTTCGCGTCGGCGGCCGGGTTCGCCGGATCGTAGGTCGATTTCATCGGCGACGGGTCGTCCATCACCTTCGTCACGCGCACGCCGCCCACGCCCTGGCCGGACGCGGTGCGCGCGCCGCCCATCGGGTCGGTCGCGAACACGACCTGCTTGGCCTTGTACGGCTTGCCGTCGGGGCCGGTCGCGCTGTCGGCGTTCGCGAGGTTCGACGCGGTCACGTTCAGGCGCTGCGATTGCGCGGACAGCGCCGATCCGGCGACGCCGAAGATGTTCATCAACGAAGGCATGGAGGCTCCTTGTGCTTGGGTCCGGATTCGGAAGCGGCGCTTACGAGTTCGTCGAGATCGCGGCGATCATCGCCTTGATCTGCTGGGTCATCACGGTCATCCCGGTTTCGTAGTGCAGCGCATTGTTCGCGAACTGCACGCGCTCGACGTCGAGATCGACCGTGTTGCCGTCGAGCGACGGCTGCAGCGGCATCCGGTATTGCGCGCGGCCGTAGTCGTCCGACGGGCCGCCGGTCGGGATCAGCTTCGCGGTGCCGGCCATGTGGCCCGGCGCCGTCGACACCATCGACATGCCGCTCGTCACGCCGGCCGGCTGCGCCATCGGCAGTGGCGCGGCGTTGCTCGGCGCGAGCCCGCCGCCCGTCTGCTTCAGCGAGCGCGCGAGCGTCGACGCGAAATCGACGTCGCGGGCCTGGTAGCCGGGCGTGTCGGCGTTCGCGATGTTCGACGACAGCAGTTCCTGCCGGTAGGCGCGCACGTCGAGCGCCTGTCGGCCGAACGCGAATTCCGCATCGAGTTTGTCCAGCATGTGTGCGTCTCTCCGTATGAAGCGCTGCACGCCCCTCGCGCCGGATGGCGGCCCGAGCGGCTTTTTTCCATGACAGCGATGGTAGGCGCGGCACGCAACCGGCAATCGGGCGAATAACGCGGCAAAGGCCCCCTCTATTCATCGTTTGCGCGACGCCCGCGCTCCCTAGAATGCGAAGCGAATCAACGGATCGAGGACACGGCGATGACGAGCGGCGCACTTCGCGACAGGAACGGGCGGCTCACGCACGTCCGGCGTGCATTCGCGCTCGCCGCGGCGCTGTGGATCGCCGCGCCCGCCGTGCACGCGGACGACGGGATGATCGTGATTCCCGGACGCGGCGAGACGGCCGAAACCGCGCTCGCGCACGCCAACGCGGCGAGCGGCGGGCAGTTCGGCGCGAATGCGGGCGCCGCTTCCGCTTCGGGCGCGCAGCGCGTGGCCGGCGCCGGCTACGCGGCGCAACCGGCCGGCCAGATGGTCGTGACGAGCGTGCCGCCGCCGGCCGCCGCGCCGGCTCCCGCGCCGGTCCCCGTCTACGCAGCCGCCCGCGCGAACGCCGGGTACGGCGCGCCGCCGCGTGCGGCGGACCCGGCCGCCATCGCGACGGTCGTCGCCGGCACGGCCGAGCCGGCATCGAATGCCGCGCGGCCGGCGCCGCAACCGTCAGCATCGGCCCGCCTCGCGGCGGCCCGCGCCGCGTCGGTCGCGGCGGCGCCGCGCACGGCGGCCGCCTCCGCCAACCCTGCCCCGGCTGCCGCCGCGCCCCCGCCCGCGACGCCGCCCGGCCAGCAAGATCCCGAAACGATCCGGCGCGCGGCCCTCGCGTTCCTGCAGCAGCAGATCGCCGGCCTGCCCGGCAAGACCACCGCGACGGTCACGACCGCCTTTCCGCGCGGGCTCGCCGCGTGCACGACGCTCGAACCGTTCCTGCCGACCGGCGCGCGCCTGTGGGGCCGCACGACGGTCGGCGTGCGCTGCGCGGGCGAGCGGCCGTGGACCGTCTACCTGCAGGCGAAGGTCGCCGTGCAGGCTACCTATTACGTCGCCGCGCGCCAGATCGCGCCCGGCGAGCCGCTCTCCGCGGCCGATCTCGTCGCGCGCGACGGCGACCTGACGGTGCTGCCGCTCGCGGTGATCACCGATCCGGTGCAGGCGATCGGCGCGACCGCGCTCGCGCGCATCTCGGCCGGGCTGCCGCTGCGGCAGGACATGCTGAAGAGCGCGGCGTCGGTGTCGGCCGGCCAGACGGTGCGGGTCGTCGCGGCCGGCCCCGGCTTCACGATTTCGGCCGAGGGCAGCGCGCTCGCGAATGCGGCGCCCGGCCAGTCGGTGCGGGTGCGGATGGCGGCGGGCCAGATCGTCACGGCGGTCGTCAAGGACGCCGGCACCGTGGAAATTCCGCTGTAGGGACGGATCGGCCGTAAAAATGTAAAGAATTGTTTATTCGGAGCCTGTCGGGCTCGCGATGCTAAAGTTCGGGCCGACCCGGCCGTTATCTGGGTCAAACCGTACAGGAAACCCATCGTGAAGATCGATTCCACTCCGAAACCGAGCCCCCTCGCGCCGACCGGCAACGGCGCGGCCCGTGCGCCGTCCGGCACGGACCAGCCGTCCGCACCGGCAGCCGACGCAGGATCGACCGGCGGCGACGCGACCGTGAACCTGTCGGGTCTGTCCGGCCAGTTGCGTTCGGTGTCCGCATCGGGCGACGCCGATATCGACGCAGGCCTGGTCCAGTCGATCAAGGACGCGCTGAACGACGGCACGCTGACGATCGACGCGCACAAGATTGCCGACGGCGTATTGAACACCGCCCGCGAGCTGCTGCAGCAGCAGCGTCCGGGCAGCTAATCCCCGGCCTCGTGGCCGGGTCACCCCGGTTTGCCGGCGCGCGCAGCACTGCGCGCACCGGCGTGACGAGCATGACGCGATGAGAGAAGAGCTGCTGGCCACGGTCAACGACGAACACGCGACGGTCGAGGCGTTCGCGTCCCTGCTCGTCTACGAGGAAAAGGCGCTGACGACGGCCGAGCCGCTCGAGATGCTGCCCGGGATCGTCGAGAAGAAAAGCGCGCTGATCGACCGGCTCGCGCAGCTCGAACGCATGCGCGACACGCAGCTTTCCGCACTCGGCTTTCCGGCCGGCAAGAAAGGCATGGACCAGGCGGCCGAGCGCGATACGCGCCTCGCGAGCCGCTGGCAACTGCTGCAGCAGGCCGCCGAACGCGCGCGCCAGGCCAATGCGAACAACGGGATGCTGATCCGGATCCGGATGGACTACAACGAGCGCGCGCTCGCGGTGCTGCGCTCGGCGCCCGCGCCGGCCGGCGTGTACGGCCCCGACGGGCGCGTGTCGGCGCTCGCGCGCTGACCGGCCGGCGTCGCGCCGCCCGGCGGCCACGCTCCCTGCTTTCCCCTTCGTTACAACAGCGGACACGCGGTGACCTGCGTGCCGCGTTCCACGCACAGCCGCTCGTAGTCGCGCAGGTACGCGCGCTCGGCGTCGTCCAGCAGATCGAGATCGATCAGGTCCCAGTCGTAGCCGACCGTCACGATGTTCTCGAACGTCACCGTGCCCGGCTGCGCGTCGTCCGGCCGCACGATCACGATGTTCTCGATCCGCACGCCGCCCTTGCCCGGCAGATAGATGCCCGGCTCGACCGAAATCACCGCGTTCGGCACCAGCCCGTAGGTCGCGCCCGGCGCGAACCGCACGCCGCCCTCGTGCACGTGGATCCCGACGCCGTGGCCGGTGCCGTGGCCGAAATCGTGGCCATGATCGCGGCACACCTGGCGCACCAGCGCATCGACGTCGCCGCCCGTCGCCGTGGCCGGAAAGCGCGCGACGAGCCCCTTGATGCAGGCCTTCAGCGCAACCGTGTAGATCTCGCGCTGCCACGGCTGCGCGACCGTCTCCGGCCGCGTGCGGCGCAGCACGACGCGCGTGCAGTCCGTCGCGAAGCCGGCTTCGTAGTACGCGCCGCTGTCGAGCAGCACGAGCTCGCCCTCGGTCAGCTCGACGTCGGTGCTCGCTGCCGTGTAATGCGCGAACGCGCTGTTCGCGCCGTTCGCCGCGATCGACGGGAACGACAGCGCGACCGCCGAACGGGCGCCGTACGCGTCGTTGATCCTGCGCGCGAGGTCGTACTCGGTGTGGCGCACGCCCGGCTCGCCGGTCTTCGCCCAGCGCATCGTCTCGGCGATCGCCGTGGAGCTGCGCGCGAACGCGTCGCGGAAGCGCTCGAGCACCGCCGGCGTCTTGCTTGCCCGCATCGCCTCGACCGGGTTGAAATCGGCATGCCGCGCGTGCGGCCACACGCGCTTCACCGCGTCGACGAGCGCGCAGTTCACCGATTCGAAGCCGTAGCACACGTGCTCGACCGCGAACCGGGCCAGAAACCGTTCGAGCGCCGCGACGTCGCGCCGGATCACGTGCAGCGCCGGATACGAATCGAGCGCGACCTCGCAGCGGTCGCAGCCTTCCGGCAAGAACAGCGCCACCTGGCCGCCGATCGCGAACAGGAAGCCGAGGTGCGACGACGCATTCGGGATGTGATAGCCGCGGCTGTTCAGCAGATACGCGAGATCGTCCGACGCGCACGTGAAGAACGCCGTCCTGCCGTCGGCCGCGCCGGTATGCGCGGCGAGCCGGCGGTTCAGCGCGTCGAGGTTCTGCGCGACGCTCGCGCCGGTCATCGCGGCCGGAATTTCGAAGATCGGCCGCTCGACGTTCCAGCCCGGCAGCGCGATCGCGCGATCGATCTCTCGATCGGCGAGGCTCGCCCAGTCGAGCGACGCGGCCCGTGTCTGCTCGAACAGCCGGTCGCGCTGCGCGACGCTGATCCGCCGCGCGTCGTAGCCGACACGCGCGAGCCGGCTCGCGTGCGCGAGCAGCCAGTCGGCCATCGCCTGCCAGATCGTCACGTCGATGCCGAGCTTCTCGACGCGCACGCGCGCCGGATCGCACTGCTCGTCGGCCTGGAAGTGATAGCGGCCGTCGACGAACAGCACGAACGGCGGCAGATCGAGCGCCTGCGCGGTCGCCGCGCTCAGGAAGATTCCGCAGCCGGCCGACCCGTCGAAACCGGACACCGCATAGCGCGGGTTGTTGCCGCGCGGCAGGTATTCGGTCACGTATTCGTCCTGCGACGTGATTACCACCGCGTCGAGCCGCGCGGCATCGAGCAGGCGCGACAGGCCGGCCTGCGTGTCGGCGACGGACGCGTCGTACGGGGGAAGGCCGGAGAAGCTGTATTTCAGTCGATCGATCATCGGATGCCCGTTATGCGTTGTTGTCGGCGGCCGGAAGCATGTCGCGGCGTCGCACCTGCCTGACACGACACGTCGCCGCGGTTCAGGTCACGCACGGCACGACGCGCGGCCGCGGCCGCGCCGCCGTTCAGGCGGCAGGCCCTCGGTAAAATTTTTGTCTCACTTAACTTTGTTTGATGCGCGACAGAATCTAGAGCACGCTGAAATCGAGGTCAAGCCAAAATTTTCGTAGGACTAAAATCGGCGCCCCGCCCGCGGATCCCGGCACAACGCCAATTCGGCCGGCGACGCCGCGCGGTACAATGCGCCGGCCCAGCCGCCGCCCCGCCCCGGCGGCCGCTTAGCCCCTTCGCCCGCGTCCCGACTCGTTGCCACACGAAAGAGATTCATGGATTCAGACCTCATGCGTATCGGCCAGCGCATTCGCCGCCTGCGCCGGGAAGCGAAGAAGACGCTGCTGGAAGTCGCGTCCGAAGCGAAACTGTCGGTGGGGTTCCTGTCGCAGGTCGAACGTCATCTGACGGGCATCTCGCTGTCGTCGCTCGTCAACGTCGCGAAGGCGCTGGGCGTGCCGCTCGGCGCGCTGATCGACCAGCCGCGCCAGGCGCAGCCCGATTCGCACGAGGGCAGCCGCCGGCCGTACGCGCTCGACGCCGCGTCGCAGTGGTACGAGCGGCTGTCCACCACGTTCGACGGCAGCCAGATCAACGCGCTCAAGGTGCAGATGCTGGAAGGCTACCGGTCCGAATGGGTCGCGCACGGCGGCGACGAATTCGTGTACGTGCTGGCCGGCCGCGTCTGCTACACGGTCGGCAAGAAGCATTACCCGCTGACGGCCGGCGACTCGCTGCACTTCGACGCGCGCAAGCGCCATCGCGTGGCCAACGTCGGCGACGGGCCGGCCGAGCTGATCACCGTCAGCACGCTGCCGCTGTTCGACGACAGCGGTGCGGAATGCGTGCCCGCGACGACGGATATCGGGCAGCCGGCCGCTGGCGCGCCGCGCGCGCGCCGCCGCGCGCCGGCGCTCGAACGGAATGGCCGCGACGCCGCCGCGGCACGGCCGTCGAGGGCCGGCGCAGCCGAAAGGAAGGGGACGGCGAAGGCGCGCGCCACCGCCGCCGGCAAACGCCCGGCGGCCGCGACCCCGGCACGCAGGAAGAAACCGTAACGGCCGACGGGCGCGCACGCCCTGCGCGCTGTTCCGCCCCGCCTACTCGCCGATCGCGAGCGCCTGCGCGACAGCCTGGATCCGCGCGCGGTGCACGGCATCCTTGATCTTCTCCGTGTCGCTGCCGATGCCGCGCGCGATCGCGCCGGCATCGACGCTGCGCGCCGCCGCGAGCGCGACGCGCAGCCGCTCGGCCTGCGGGTACGGCTGCGCCTCGAGCCCGAGCCGGCCGCGCGCATCCGATTCGCAGGCCTGCAGCAGTTCGGCGAAGCGCGCCGGCTTGCGCAGCGCGTCGCTGCGCTCGAAGAGCCGCACCAGCGCGGCCGCGCCCATTTCCATCACGCGATGCAGGTTGCCGTGCTCGCGCGCGACCACCAGCGCGAGATCGCGGCATTCGTTCGGCACGCGCAGCCGCTCGCACAGCGGCTTGAGCAGTTCGACGCTGCGGCCTTCGTGGCCGACGTGGCGCGGCAGCACGTCCGCGGGCGTCGTTCCCTTGCCGAGATCGTGCGTGAGCGCCGCGAAGCGCACCGCCAGCGAATAGCCCTGCTTCGCCGCGTAGTCGACCACCATCATCACGTGCACGCCGGTATCGACTTCCGGGTGGTAATCGGCGCGCTGCGGCACGCCCCACAGCGCGTCGACCTCGGGCAGGATGCGTGCGAGCGCGCCGCAGTCGCGCAACACCGCGAACATCCGCGACGGCCTCGCCTCCATCAGCCCGCGCGCGATCTCCTGCCATACGCGCTCGGGCACGAGCGCATCGACCTCGCCCGCGTCGACCATGCGCCGCATCAGCGCGAGCGTTTCGTCCGCGACCGTGAAATCCGCGAACCGCGCGGCAAAGCGCGCGATGCGCAGGATCCGCACCGGATCCTCGACGAACGCGTCGCTCACGTGCCGGAACACGCGCGCGCGCAGGTCGGCCTGCCCGTCGAACGGGTCGATCACCGGGCCCACCAGCGCGCCATCCGGGCTCACCTCGCGCGCCATCGCGTTGATCGTCAGGTCGCGCCGCGCGAGATCCTCGTCGAGCGTCACGTCCGGCGCGTAATGGAACTGGAAGCCGTGATAGCCGGCCGCCGTCTTGCGCTCGGTGCGCGCCAGCGCGTATTCCTCCTGCGTCTGCGGATGCAGGAACACCGGGAAATCCTTGCCGACCGGCCGGAAGCCCTGCGCGGTCATCTGCTCGGGCGTCGCGCCGACCACCACGTAGTCGCGGTCCTGCACCGGCACGCCGAGCAATTCGTCGCGGATCGCTCCGCCTACTGCGTAGATGTTCATCACTGGGGCTCGTATTCGGCGATCACGTTGGTTTCGCGGCGCGCGCCGTCGATCCACTGCCGCACCGCCGGCAGCGCCGTCACGCGCGCCGCATAGCCGGCGGCTTCCGGCGACAGCGCCGGCGCGTACGTGTTGAAGCGCATCACGACGGGCGCGTACATCGCGTCGGCAATGCCGAATTCGCCGAACAGGAACGGCCCGCCCGACGCCTCGATGCATTCGCTCCACAGCGCGTCGATGCGCGCGACGTCGGCGAGCGCTTCCGGCGTCGCGCCGCGCCCCGGCATCGACGCGCGGATGCTCATGCCCATCTGCGTGCGCAGCGCCGCGAAGCCCGAATGCATCTCGGCGGATATGCAGCGTGCATGCGCGCGCGCGAGCGGGTCGGCCGGCCACATCGGGAATTGCGGATAGCGCTCGGCGAGCGTCTCGGCGATCGCGAGCGAATCCCAGATCGCCGAGCCGTGATCGTCGACGAGGCACGGCACCTTGCCGGTCGGCGAGTATTCGCGGATGCGCGCGGCCGTGTCGTCGCGACGCAGCTCGACCACGATCTCGTCGAACGGGATGCCGAAATGCACGAGCAGCAGCCACGGCCGCATCGACCACGACGAGTAGTTCTTGTCTCCAATGACGAGCTTCATGACGGGGTTCCCGAAAACGCGAAAAAGGAAAAGAAAGGGGCCGGCCGACGTTGCCCGGCGCGCGGGTTAACGACGCGAGCGGAACCAGTCGAACCGCGAGCGTTTCGTCGCTTCGCCGAGATACGCGGGCGCGATGCTTTCGAGACTCGCGGGCGAGAGCCCGAGTTCCGGCGCGAGCGGCCCCGACAGCACGTTCGGCACCGACATCGTCGCGAGATTGTCGCGCGTGAGCACCGGCTCGCCCGGCAGGCATTCGAACACGCTTGCCTGCAGCCGCGCAAGCGCGTCGGGCAGCCGCACGATGCGTGCCTGCCGGCCGACCAGCGTGCCGCAGTAGCGCACCAGTTGCTCGAGCGTGTAGACGGTCGGGCCGCCGAGCTCGTAGGTCTTGCCGTGCGCGCCCGCGAGATCGAGCGTGTTGACGAACGCGCGCACGACGTCGCCGACGAACACCGGCTGGAAGCGCGCGTCGGGCATCGCGAGCGGCAGCACGGGCACCGTGCGCTGCAGGGTCGCGAACGTATTGAGGAACGCGTCGCCCGGGCCGAACACGACCGACGGACGGAAGATCGTCAGCGCGAGCGAATCGGTGGCCGCGATCGCATGCAGCGCGGCTTCGCCGTCGCCCTTCGAGCGCTGGTACATGCTCGCGCCGTGGGAATCGGCGCCGAGCGCGCTCATGTGCAGCAGACGCCGCACGCCGGCCTCCGTGCAGGCCGTCGCGAGCGCGGCCGGCAGCGCGACGTGCGCGCGCTCGAAGCCCGGCCCGTACGGCGTGCCGCGCCCGCCGTGCAGCACGCCGACCAGGTTGATCGCCGCGTGCGCGCCGGCGACGAAGCGCGCGAGCGTGCGCGTGTCGAGCGCGTCGAGCTCGACGATGTCGACCGGCAGCATCTGCAGGTGGCGCGCGTGGTCGCGCCGCCGCGTGCCGATCCGCACGTGCTTGCCGGCGTCGATCAGCGCATTGACGAGCCGGCTGCCGATGAAGCCGGTGCCGCCCAGCAGCGCGACGGTCTGGCGATCCATGATGTGGGCCTCGAAAGAACACTGCCGCGTCTCGCGCGGCAGTTCATGTATCAGGGCGAGATCATGCCTAGACGCTTCTTCAACGACTGCGGTTTGCCCTCGAAGAGCGCCGCGTAGTAGACGGTGTTCGACAGCACGTTCTTCACGTAGTCGCGCGTCTCGTTGAACGGAATCGTCTCCGCGAAGATCGCGCCTTCGACCGGCTGCGTCAACACCTGGCGCCACTGGCGCGGCCGGCCCGGGCCCGCGTTGTAGCCGGCGGTGGCGAGCACCGGCGAGCTGTCGAAGTTGTTGTAGATGTCGGCGAGATACCAGGTGCCGAGCTGGATGTTGGTGTCGATGTCGTGCATCTGCGCACGCGAGATCGTGCCCATGCCGAGCTTCTTCGCGACCATCTGGGCCGTCGCTGGCATCAGTTGCATCAGGCCGCCCGCCCCCACCGACGAACGCGCGCTGATGATGAAGCGCGATTCCTGGCGGATCAGCCCGTACGCCCACTCGACGTCGAGGCCCGTCGACTGCGCGTAGCGCTCGACGGTCGTGCGGTACGGCGACGGATAGCGCAGCGTGAAGTCGTGCTCGGCCTTCGTGCGGTCGGCCGTGTTGACCGTGCGGTCGAGCAGCTCGACGCGCTTGCCGTATTCGGCGGCCGCGAGCAGCTGGCGATCGGTCATCCCGCGCAGCGGCCAGTTCCATTCGCGATTGCCTTCGAGGCGCAGGTTCAGCGCATAGAAGCGCTGCGCGAGCGCGAAGCCCGGGATCTTGCTCATCGCATCGATCTCGGCGTCGCTCACCTTCGTGCGCGGCGGAATCGTCGTGCGCTGGCCGAGCTCCTCGCCGGCCAACTGCCCGTAGAAGTTGAACTGGCCGGCCACCTGCTCGAATTCCTGGTTCGCCTGCAGCGTGTCGCCGCTCTGCTTGAGCGCGCGCGCATGCCAGTAGATCCACGCCGGATCGTTGCGCAGCGACGGCGGCATCTGCTCGATCGACCAGCGCACCATCGGCCAGTTGCCGGCGAGCAGCGCGGCGCGCGTGCGCCATTCGTAGCCCGGGTTCGACAGCGGCGCGTTCGCCGATTTCGCGTACCAGACCGATGCCATCGGCGAGCGCTTGATCGCGCCCTGGTAGCCGATCGCGCCCCACGCGATCGCCTGTTCCTGCTTGGTGAGCGACGGCGCGACCGTCGTCAGCATCCCGGCGGCCGCGTCCGGATCGTTGCGCGCCATGCGGCCGAGCGCGATCAGCGCGAGCTGATGCGACGCGGCGTCGGGGCCGACGCCGCGCGCGAGATACAGCGGCGGCGCGCTCGTCGCCTGGTCGAAGCCGGCCGGGCGCGGGCCGAGCGCGTCGACGATCTTGCCGCCGAGCGTCGTGTAGTTCTGCTCGTACGCGAGGCGCGCCTGCTGCCACACGTCGTCGCTCGTGAACTGCTGGTTGACGGCGAGCGCGGTGATCAGGTCGACGCACGCGTCGCCGTAGTTCTTCGGCTCGACGAGCAGCGCGCGCGCCGCGTCGGCGACGTTCTCGTTGCGCGCCGCGCGCGATTCGAGCGCATAGCACTTGACCTGCGTGTCGTCGTCGAGCACGAAGCGCTTGTACTGGTCGTCGAAATTGCGCCAGTCGTGACGCGCGCCGAGCACGAGCAGGTAGTCGTTGCGCAGGCGATCGGCGATCGCCTGCCCGTCGTAGCGCTGCAGGAACGACTGCACGGGCGCGTCCGGCGCATCGACGCGCGCGCGGCCCGTCGAATCGAACAACTGCGGCTTGATCTGGAAATACTCGACGTAGGACGGAACCGGATAGTTCGGGATCATCGACGCAAGCTGCGCGGCCTTCGCGGCGTCGTTGCGGCGTGCGGCTTCGCGAAGCTGCACGAAGATCTGGTCATCCCCGGGGAGCGTGTCGTCGTTCGGTGCGGCGCATGCGGCCGTGCCCGCGACGAGCGCGGCGGCCGAAAGCGTCAGCGCGAGCGCGCGATATACTCGGAAAAGGCTGTTCGACATCGTTTTGAATGGAGCACGAAGTGAGCGAAAGCATAGCACGCAACCCTGTGCCGAACCCGAAGGTTGCGCTGCGCAAAACGCTGTCCGGCGCCCGTCGCGACGCCGCGTCGCAACCCGCCGCGAACGCCGCGCTCGACGCGCGGCTGCGCGCGCTGCTCGACCGTCTGGCGCCGCGCACGGTCGGGTTCTACTGGCCGCTGCCGGGCGAATTCGATGCGCGCGACGCGGTGCTCGCATGGTGCGCGGCGGGCGCCGGCCGGCGCGCCGCGCTGCCGGTGATCGGCGAGCGTCACACGCCGCTCGCCTTTCACGCGTGGGATGCGCGCACGCCGATGCGCGAAGGCCATCACCGGATTCCCGAACCGGCGTCGGGAATCGTCGTCGTGCCCGATCTTTTGCTGATTCCCTGCGTGGGATTCGATCTTCAGCGCTACCGGCTCGGCTACGGCGGCGGCTACTACGACCGCACGCTCGCCGCGTGGCCGGGCGACGCGCTGCCCGTGACGGTCGGCATCGCGTACGAAGCATGCCGCGTCGATGCGCTGCCGGCCGAAGCGCACGATCTCGCGCTGCGCTGGATCGTCACCGACGGCGCGCTTTACCCGGGCGCCGGATAATGCCGCGCGCGGCGCCGCGATCGTCGCCATGCGCCCGTGAGCGCATCGCCGCGCGCGCCGCTTTGCGCCGGCGCCTACAGCGACGCCGCCGCGCGCGCGGCCGTGTCGTAGAGGCCCGAAGCGTGGCGCAGCAACTGCGCCGCGTCGCCGATCTGCTCGTTGGTGAGGCCGCTGTCCTTCAGCGTCTCGATCAGGCAGTGCTCGCGCACCTCGCGGTATTTCAGGCACAGCTCGCGGCCCGCGTCGGTCGCGAAGAAGAACACTTCCTTGCCGCTCTTCTCGCTCTTCACATAGCCGCGGGCGATCAGTTTTTTCAGCGCATAGGTCGCGACGTGCGTATCCTCGATATTGAGCACGAAGCAGATGTCGGCGAGCTTCTTCTTGCGTTCGCGATGGCTGACGTGATGCAGCAGCGAGACCTCGACCGCCGTCATGTCCTTCGCGCCCGCCGCCGACATGCAGCGCACCATCCAGCGGTTGAACGCGTTGCCGGCCATGATGAGCCCGTATTCGAGCTCCGACAGCTCCGCGCTCGATTCGGAAACGAGGTGTTCGGATGACACGATCTTGGTCGCAGGACGCTTCATGGAAAGGCGGCGCAAGCCGGATGACAGGATGTGCCCGAGTGTACGCCAGAAGCCCCGGCCGACGAGCTAGGCGAAAACGCTTATTGAGAAGTTGTCGATATTTTATTGACAATGTGCGCTAACATTGCCGTCCGAACCGTGCCAGTCCGATGACGCAACCCCGCATTTATCCGCTCGGCGATGCCGCCCTCGTCTGCGAGGTGCCGCCGCCCGCCACGCTCGATTGCCAGCGCCGCGTCTGGGCCGTGGCCGCGGCCGCACGCGCATGGCCCGACGTGATCGACGTCGTCCCCGGCATGAACAACCTGACCATCGTGTTCGACGCGCTCGCCGCGACGGCCGACTCGCTCACGCCCGCGCTGCGCGACGCGTGGGAGACGGCCGACGTCGAGCACGCGGACGGCCGCGAGGTCGAGATCCCGGTCGAATACGGCGGGGCCGCCGGCCCCGACCTGGCCGCCGTCGCCGCGCACACGGGCCTGTCGGCCGATGAAGTCGTCGCGCGCCACGCGGGCGGCGCCTACGTCGTGTTCTTCGTCGGCTTCCAGCCGGGCTTCGCGTATCTGGGCGGCCTCGACGCGTCGCTGCACACGCCGCGCCGCGCGGCGCCGCGGCTCGAGGTGCCGGCCGGCTCGGTCGGCATCGGCGGCGCGCAGACGGGCATCTACCCGGCCACGTCGCCCGGCGGCTGGCAGTTGATCGGCCGCACGTCGCAGGTACTGTTCGATCCGGCGCGGCCGCAGCCGACGCTGCTGCTGCCTGGCGACCGCGTACGCTTCACCATCGCCGGAGTCCACACACGATGACCCAGAGCAACGCACCGGGCACCATCGAGGTCGTGCAGGCCGGGCCGCTGTCGACCGTGCAGGATCTCGGGCGCCGCGGCATGCGCCATCTCGGCGTCGCGCAGGGCGGCGCGCTCGACGGCCTCGCGCTCGAGGTCGGCAACCGGCTCGTCGGCAACCGCCCCGACGCCGCGGCCGTCGAAATCACGATCGGCCCCGCCGCGTTCCGCTTCCCGCGCGCCACGCGCATCGCGATCACCGGCACCGAATTCGGCGCGACGCTCGACGGCAAGCCCGTGCACGCGTGGTGGAGCCTGCCGGTCGACGCCGGGCAGACGCTCGTGCTGCCGGCCGCGAAACGCGGGATGCGCGGCTACCTGTGCATCGCGGGCGGCATCGACGTGCTGCCGATGCTCGGCTCGCGCAGCACCGATCTCGCGTCGCGCTTCGGCGGCCTCGGCGGCCGCGCGCTGCGCGACGGCGATCGCCTGCCGGTCGGCGTGCCGCCGGCCGGCGCGGGCTGCCTGGCGCCCGATGCGCCCGAATTCGGCGTGAAGGCGCCCGCGTGGTGCGCGTTCGTGCGGGTCGACGAGCCGCCGCGCCGTCACCGCCCCGCGCATGCGCCGTGGGCGATGCCCGTGCGCGTGCTGCCGGGCCCCGACTACGCGTCGTTCGCGGCCGATGCGCAGCAGGCGTTCTGGGACGAGGAATGGCTCGTCACCGCGAACAGCAACCGGATGGGCTATCGCCTCGCCGGCGCCGAGCTCGCGCGCGAGCGGCCGGTCGAGCTGCTGTCGCACGCGGTACTGCCCGGCACGGTCCAGGTGCCGCCGAACGGCCAGCCGATCGTGCTGATGCACGACGCGCAGACCACCGGCGGCTACCCGAAGATCGGCACGGTGATCCGCGCCGATCTGTGGAAGCTCGCGCAGGCGCGGCTCAACCTGCCGATCCGCTTCGTGCGCACGACGCCCGATGCCGCGCGTGCCGCCCTCGTCGCGGAACGGGCGTACCTGCGGCAGATCGACGTCGCGATCGAGATGCGCGAGGAGGCGCGCCGCCGCGCCGGATCGCGCGCGGCGTGACAATGGCGGAAGCAGCAGCGAAAGACGCGCCACGCAACCAGTGGACGAGGAACATATGGAAATCGATCTGAATGCCGATCTCGGCGAAGGATGCGGATCGGACGAGGCGCTGCTCGACCTCGTCACGTCGGCGAACATCGCATGCGGCTGGCATGCAGGCGGCGCGAACGCGATGCGCGACTGCGTGCGCTGGGCCGTGCGCAAGGGCGTGTCGATCGGCGCGCACCCGAGCTTTCACGATCCGGAGAATTTCGGCCGCAAGGAAATGCAGCTGCCGGCCGGCGACATCTATGCGGGCGTGCTGTACCAGCTCGGCGCGCTGTCGGCGATCGCGCAGGCCGAGGGCGGGCGCATCGCGCACGTGAAGCCGCACGGCGCGCTGTACAACCAGGCCGCGCGCGACCCGATGATCGCCGACGCCGTGGTGTCCGCGATCCACGATTTCGATCCGTCGCTCGCGGTGTTCGGCCTCGCGAATAGCGTGTTCATCGCGGCCGCGCGGCATGCGGGGCTCGCGGCGGTGGAAGAAGTGTTCGCCGATCGCGGCTACCGCGCGGACGGTTCGCTGGTGCCGCGCAGTCAGCCCGGCGCGTTGATCGACGACGAAGACGCGGTGCTCGCGCGCACGCTCGACATGGTGCGCAACCGGCAGGTGCGCGCATTGAGCGGCGAGTGGGTGCCGCTCAATGCGCAGACCGTCTGCCTGCATGGCGACGGGCCGCATGCGCTGGCGTTCGCGAAGCGGATCCGCGCGGCGCTCGCGGCCGCCGGCGTCGACGTCGTGGCGCCCGGCGCGCTGCAGGCCGACGAACGCGCGTAACGAAGCATTCGGCGTATTCGGCACATTGCCGCGGGCCGCACGTTTTCGTCGCGGCAAAGAAAAAAGCGCCCTCGCGGCGCTTTTCCGTTGGTGCAATCGCCGCGGCTTCGCCGTCTGTCGATTCACCCCCCGAAACCGTCTTTCGACGGTGACCGGAAAAATATTCCGGATTAAAAAACGTCCGCCGCCGCCCGATCACTGCCTTCCCCGGTCAAACGACGGAACGTCGCTTATGTGCAAGTCGGCCCGCATGCATGTGTTGTAGACGACGTTGGCCCCGCCGTGCATGCAGACTCTCCGCGGCCGGCACGTGCTTCACGTGCCGGCGACGCTCACCCCGCGCTTTATTTCTGCTACCCCGTAGAACTTATCTATTCTTTTCATTTTTTCAACTTGTGGGATGAAGAATAGAGATCGGCCGAACGGGATGTCAATCGTTTTAAACGCTATTTTCCGACGATTCAAGGGTTTTCCTTATCGACCGGCGCCACCGCGCAGGCGCGTCGCGCGGCGCGCGAGTCGTCGATCAAACAGGGGATGATCAGGGCGGGCAGCCGGGCGCGATCAGTTCGCGTCGACCCGGTATCCTTGCTGGCGCAACAATTCGAGCACGCCGCGCGGGCCGCCCAGGTGCAGCGCGCCGATCGCGACGAACAGCGGCCGGTTCGGCGCGGCGATTGCCGTCATCCGTGCAACGAAGCGCCGGTTGCGCTCGTACACGATCTTGTTGTCGAGCGACGCCGACAACGCCTTCGAACGCGCGAGCCGTTCGCTCTTCGCGACGGCCCACGCCGAGATCGCATCGGCGTCGCCAATTCGCCACAGCCGGTGCAGCGCCTTGATGTCGTCGGCGTTCTGCGCGGGCGTCTGCACCATGTCCTGCGCGAGCATCTCGCGCTGCTCGGCGAGCGTCAGCCCGGTGAACGCGCGCATCTGCTCGGCGAGCGTCTCGAGCCCGATCACGCGGCCGCCCTTCTTCCTCAGGAACACGTTCTGCAGCTGCGCCTCGGTGCCGTATTCGGTCTGCAGGCCGGCCGACAGCGAATCGTAGGTCTCGACGACGAGCGCCGCGAGCCACGGCCGCATCTTGCGGATCTCGGCGAGCGCGGCCGGGTTGCCGCGCAGGCGCGCCGCGAGCCGCTGCCACAGCGGCTCGGGCAGCAGGCGCTGCAGGCACGGATAGCGGCACACGCCGTACTTCGACACGTCGTCCTGCGATTCGAGCAGATCGTCGGGCGACAGCTCGAGCGCGAGCGTCGGCGACGCGGCGAGCGCCGCGAGGATGGGCGGCCGGAACGGCTGCGCGCTCGGGTAGTCGGACGGATCGCCCGTGTGCAGCGTGCCGAGCACGTAGAGCGTGACCTTGCCCCGGGTCGCGACGTAGAACGGCATGCGCGCCGGCTGCACGCGCACGGTGCCGCGCGACACCGTGCCGTCGGACACGGCCGGCGCATGGAAGCCCGGCAGGCTCATGCCGGGCGGTGGAACCTGTGACGGACGAATCGGCGCGGTCGCCGGCGCACGCCCTTCGGCACGCGCCGGTTCGACGGGGGCCACGACGCTGGTCGCCACGCACGCGCCGGCCAGCGCCGCGCCCGTGACGGTACGCACGCTCCAGCGCCGCGCGTCGCGGTACGCGCGCATTGCGCGCGCGCCGCCTGCCCCCGCACGGCGCGCGCCGGACACGCGCGCCGCCAACGCTTCAGGCATTCGCCTCCCCGACTTCCTCGGCGCGATGGCAGGCCACGCGCCGGCCGTCCACTTCGCGCAGTTGCGGCTCCTCGACGCGGCACCGCTCGATCGCGTACGGGCAGCGCTGATGGAACGCGCAGCCCGACGGCGGATTGAGCGGCGACGGCAGTTCGCCCTGCAGCTTGATCTGCACGCGGCGGTCTTCCTCGAAGATCGCTGGCGTCGCCGACATCAGCGCCTGCGTGTACGGATGGCGCGGCCGTGCGTAGATCGTCGCCTTGTCGCCGAGCTCGGCGACGCTGCCGAAGTACATGACCATCACGTCGTCCGCGACGTGCTCGACCACCGACAGGTTGTGCGAGATGAACACGTAGCTCGTCTTGAACTGCTCCTGCAGATCCATGAACAGATTCAGGATCTGCGCCTGGATCGACACGTCGAGCGCGGACACCGGCTCGTCGGCGACGACGATGCGCGGATCGAGGATCATCGCGCGCGCGATCGCGACCCGCTGGCGCTGGCCGCCGGAGAACATGTGCGGATAGCGCTTCGCGTGCTCGGGCCGCAGGCCGACCGTGCGCATGATCTGCGCGACGCGCGCGGCGCGCTCGGCGGCCGTCAGGTTCGCGTTGATCTCGAGCGGCTCGGCGAGCGTCTGCTCGACGGTCTTGCGCGGGTTCAGCGACGCGAACGGATTCTGGAACACCATCTGCACGCGGCGGCGCAGGTCGGCGACCGTGTCGCGGCTCGCGCCGGCCACGTTCTTGCCGTCGATCACGAGGCTGCCCGCGGTGGGCGCCTCGATCATCGTGAGCTGGCGCGCGAGCGTCGACTTCCCGCAGCCCGACTCGCCGACGACGGCAAGCGTCTTGCCGCGCTTCAGCGAGAACGACACGCCGTTCAGCGCCTTCACCGTGCCCTGGCCGAACATCCCGCGCTTCACCGTGTAGTGTTTCGCGAGGCCGTCGGCCACCAGTACCGCTTCCTCGTCGTGCGATGCGCGAGGCGTTTGATTGACTGCATTCATCGTGCCCCTCCCGTCAGGTCGAGGTTGGAAACATTGAGCGGCTTGATGCAGCGCGCGCGCATCGCATCGTTGGCCGGCACCAGCGTGTCGAGCGCCGGCCGCGCCTTGCGGCAATCGTCGACGACGTACTTGCAGCGCGGCGCGAACAGGCACCCGGACGGGCGATCATCGCGGCCCGGCACCATGCCGGGCAATGCGGCAAGGCGACGCGCCCCCTGATTGTGCTCGGGAATCGCCGCGAGCAGCGCTTCGGTGTACGGATGATGCGGCGCGCGGAAGATGTCGGGCACGCGGTTGGTCTCGATGATCTCGCCCGCGTACATCACCGCGACGCGATGCGCGACCTCCGACACCACGGCCAGATCGTGCGAGATCAGCACGAGCGCCATCCCGCGTTCCTTCTGCAGCTTCACGAGCAGATCCATGATCTGCGCCTGGATCGTCACGTCGAGCGCGGTGGTCGGCTCGTCGGCGATCAGCAGCTTCGGGTTGCACGCGACGGCCATCGCGATCATCACGCGCTGGTTCATCCCGCCCGACATCTGGTGCGGGAACGACGCGATGCGGTTCTTCGCATCGGGAATGCCGACCTGGTCGAGCAGCTCGAGCGCGCGCCGGTGCAGCGCGTCGCCGCGCAGCCCTTCGTGCAGCTTCAGCACTTCCTTGATCTGGTAGCCGACCGTGTAGCTCGGGTTCAGGCTCGTCAGCGCGTCCTGGAACACCATCGCGATGTCCTTGCCGACGATCCTGCGGCGCGCCTTCGGCGACGCCTTCAGGAGATCCACGCCGTTGAACGTGACCTCGTCGGCCGTCACCTTGCCGGGCGCGTCGATCAGGCCCATCAGCGCCATCATCGTCACGCTCTTGCCCGAACCCGATTCGCCGACGACGCCCACCACCTCGCCCGGCGCGACCGACAGGTTGATCCGGTCGACCGCGGGCAGGCCGTTGAAATTCACCGCGAGATTGCGGATGGTCAGAAGATTCTGGCTGCTCATGTTCACGCCATCCGTTTCAGTTTGGGATCGAGCGCGTCGCGCAGCCCGTCGCCGAGCAGGTTGATCGCGAGCACCGAAATCAGGATCGACAGGCCGGGCATCGTCACGATCCACCATGCGTTGTCGATGTAGTCGCGCGCGGAGGCCAGCATCGCGCCCCACTCGGCGGTCGGCGGCTGCACGCCGAGGCCGAGGAAGCCGAGCGCGGCCGCGTCGAGAATCGCCGACGAGAAGCCGAGCGTCGCCTGCACGATCAGCGGCGCCGTGCAGTTCGGCAGCACCTGCGAGAACATCAGGCGCAGCGTGCCGGCGCCGGCCACGCGCGACGCGGTCACGTATTCCTTCTGCAGCTCGCCGAGCGCCGACGCGCGCGTGAGGCGCACGTAGGCCGGCAGCGCGACGATCGCGATCGCGAACATCGTGTTGGTGAGGCCCGGGCCGATGATCGCGACGACCGCGACCGCGAGCAGCAGCGACGGCAGCGCGAGCAGCACGTCCATGATGCGCATCACCGGCGTGTCGGCCCATTTCTGGAAGAACGCGGCGACCAGCCCGAGCACGATGCCGGGAATCAGCGCGAGCACGACCGACACGAAGCCGATCCAGAACGACATCCGCGCGCCGAACATCAGCCGCGAAAGGATGTCGCGGCCCGCTTCGTCGGTGCCGAGGATGAATTGCCAGTTGCCGCCGGCGAGCCACGCGGGCGGAATCTTCACGTAGTCGCGATATTGCTCGACCGGGCTGTGCGGCGCGATCAGCGGTGCGAGCAGCGCGACTGCGATCAGCACGATCACGACGATGCCCGCGCCGACGGCGCCGCGGTTGCGCGAGAAGTTGGCCCAGAACTCGCGCAGCGCGAGCGCACGGCCGCCGGCCGGCGCGGATTCGGTCGGCAGGGTATTTTGCAGATTGCTCATGGAATTACCTCGTGTGGCGGATGCGCGGATTCAGCACGCCGTACAGCAGGTCGACGACCAGGTTCACGACGATCACGAGCGTCGCGATCAGCAGGATGCCGCCCTGGACGACCGGATAGTCGCGGCGGCCGATCGCGTCGATCAGCCACTTGCCGACGCCGGGCCACGAAAAGAGCGTCTCGGTCAGCACGGCGCCAGCAAGCAGCGTGCCGATCTGCAGGCCGATCACGGTGACGACCGGGATCAGCGCATTGCGCAGCGCATGCACGACGACCACGCGCACGGGCGACAGCCCCTTCGCGCGAGCCGTGCGGATGTAGTCCTCGCGCAGCACTTCGAGCATCGACGAGCGCGTCATCCGCGCGATCACCGCGAGCGGGATCGTGCCGAGCACGATCGCGGGCAGGATCAGGTGGCTCACCGCCGACTTGAACGCGCCTTCGTCCGGCGCGAGCAGCGCGTCGATCAGCATGAAGCCGGTCGGGTGCGGGAAATCGTATTCGACCGCGATGCGCCCCGACACGGGCGTCCAGCCGAGAGTCGACGAAAACACCATGATGAGGATCAGCCCCCACCAGAAGATCGGCATCGAATAGCCGGTGAGCGCGGTGCCCATCACGCCGTGATCGATGACCGAGCCGCGCCGCAGCGCGGCGATCACGCCGGCCGGCAGCCCGACCGCGAGGGCGAACACGAGCGCGCACAGCGACAGTTCGACGGTCGCCGGAAAGCGCGCGAAGAATTCGCCCGCGACGCTCGTGTTGGTGATGATCGACATGCCGAGGTCGCCGTGCAGCGCCCGGCCGATGTAGTGCAGATACTGCAGCGGCAGCGGCTGGTCGAGCCCGAGGCGTTTCATCGCCTCCGCATGCATCGCGGGATCGACGCCGCGCTCGCCCATCATCACTTCGATGGGGTCGCCCGGTATCAGGTGAATCAGCGCAAACGCCAGGATGGTGATGCCGATGAAGGTCGGGATCACCATCCCCACGCGGCGCAACACGAATCTGAACATGATGCGTCTCGTATTTTCTTGTGGGAAATGTGCGACCGGCGACGAGGGGCTTCTGGCCCCTCGCCGCCGGATGATTTCAAGCCGGTTTTCTCAATGACGACAGCTTACGCCAGCCCCGTTACTTCACGCTGACACCGTCGAAACGCGCATAGCCGAGCGGCTCGATACGCATGTCGACCACGTTCTTGCGCACCGGCTGGTAGACCGTCGAGTTCGCGATCGGCGAGAACGGCAGCTGTTGCGCGAAGATCTGCTGCGCCTGCGTGTAGAGCTTCGTGCGCGCATCCTGGCCCGTCGTCGTGCGGCCCTTCTGGATCAGCTCGTCGAACGGCTTGTAGCACCAGTGCGAGAAGTTGTTGCCCTTGATCGCCTCGCAGCCGAGCAGCGTGCCGAGCCAGTTGTCCGGATCGCCGTTGTCGCCCGTCCAGCCGATCAGCATCGTGTCCTGCTCGCCCGCGTGCGCGCGCTTGATGTACTCGCCCCATTCGTACGTGACGATCTTCGCCTTCACGCCGATCTTCGCCCAGTCGGCCTGGATCATCTCGGCCATCAGGCGGGCGTTCGGGTTGTACGCGCGCTGCACCGGCATCGCCCACAGCGTGATCTCGAAACCGTTCGGGAAGCCGGCCTTCGCGAGCAGCGCCTTCGCCTTCGCGGTGTCGTAGGCAGCCATCTTCAGGTTCTTGTCGTACGACCATTGGGTCGGCGGCATCGGCGCGGTCGCGGCCTGACCGGCGCCCTGGTAGACCGAATCGAGGATCGCCTTCTTGTTGATCGCCATGTCGAGCGCCTGACGCACTTCGAGCTTGTCGACCGGCTTGTGCTCGACGTTGTACGCGAGGTAGCCGAGGTTGAAGCCCGGCTGCGACGGCATGTCGATGCCCGAGTCGGCCTTCAGCGTCGCGATGTCGGCCGGGCGCGGATAGCTCATCACCTGGCATTCGTTGCGCTTGATCTTCTGCACGCGCACGCCCGGGTCCGGCGTGATCGAGAAGATCAGCTTCGACAGCTTCACTTCGCCCTTCTTCCAGTAATCAGGATTCCCGTCGAAGCGGATCGTCGCGTCCTTCGTATAGCTGCGGAAGATGAACGGACCCGTGCCGACCGGCTTCTGGTTGATGTCGGCGGCCTTGCCGGCCTTCATCAGCTGGTCGCCGTATTCGGCCGACAGGATCGACGCGAATTCCATCGCCATGTTCTGGATGAACGGCGCGTTCGGCTCGGCCAGCGTGAACTTCACGGTGTACGGATCGACCTTCTCGATCTTCGTGATCAGCTTGTCGAGGCCCATGTCGGTGAAGTACGGGAACGACACCGGGTACGCCTTGCGGAACGCGTTGTTCGGGTCGAGCATGCGCTGGAACGTGAACAGCACGTCGTCCGCATTGAATTCGCGCGTCGGCTTGAAGAAGTCGGTCGTGTGGAACTTCACGCCATGGCGCAGGTGGAACGTGTACACCTTGCCGTCGGACGAGACGTCCCACTTCTCGGCGAGGCCGGGCTCGACCTTCGTGCCGCCGCGCTCGAATTCGACGAGGCGGTTGTAGACGGTGAACGTGGCGGCGGTGAAATCGACGCCGGTCGTGAATTGCGCGGAATCGAAACCCGCCGGGCTGCCTTCTGAGCAGTAGACGAGCGTTTTGTTCGGGATCTGTGCGAATGCAGAACCCGCGACGCCGAGCGATGCCGCTGCCACGCCTGCCATGGCGGTAACACGCAGGGTGTGCAACAGACGGTTGTATTCCATGTTTCCTCCAGGTCTCCAGATCGGAACCGGTCCCGCCAGGGAGCCGGCGTACGCGGATATTACTTGAGCTAGCGATTCTGCAACAAGCTGGAGAAAAAACTCTTCCAGACGCCCGCCGGGTTTTTGCCGATGTTTAGTGTGGGTAAAAAATGCGACAGCGCGCGTGAGCGGCGATTCCGTTCATTTCGCGCGTGTTTCGTTCGGCGACTAAACAATCCGGACGCGGACACGAAGGTGCGACACGCGTCCTCGTCGTTCGGCCGCCGATCGTTGCGTTTTGCGAAACGATGTAATGACGGCATTCGATCCGTCACGCGCTCACGCCGGCGCATCGAGGTCGGCGCTGCGCGCGGGCACGAACGCGACCGCGACGATCGACAGCGCGATGCCCGCCATCACGTAGTAGGTGGGCGCGAGCGGCGTGCCCGTGACCTTGATCAGCCACGTGACGATGAACTGCCCGAAGCCGCCGAACAGCATCACCGCGACGTTGTACGCGATCGACAGCCCGGTCGAGCGCACGTTGGCCGGGAACAGCTCGGCGATCATCGCGCCGAACGGCCCGTAGTAGCCCGCGAGCGTCACCGACAGCACGGCCTGCACCGCGATCAGCCGCCCGATGCTCGGCGCCGCGTCGAGCCACGCGAACAGCGGATACATCAGCGCGAGCGTCAGCACGAGCGACCACAGCGACAGCCCCTTACGGCCGATGCGGTCCGACCATGCGCCCGCGACCGGCGACAGCACCATCAGCAGCAGGTTGCCCGCGATCACCGCGTAGAACGATTCCGCATAGGGCAGCTTCAGCTGCTTCACCGCGAACGTCGGCAGATAGCTGATCAGTACGTAGATCGTCACGGTGAGCGCGATCACCGAGCCGAGCCCGCACAGCACCTCGCGCGGGTGGCGCGTGAACACTTCGCCGAGCGTCGCGCGGCGCGCGCTTTGCTGCGCATGCAGGAATGCTTCGGAATCCGCGAGATGGCGGCGGATGTAGAAGCCGATCGGGCCGATCACGAGCCCGAGGACGAACGGCACGCGCCAGCCCCAGCTGCGCAGCGCGTCGGGCGACAGCCCGCGCGTGACGGCCGCGCCGACGAGCGCGCCGATCAGCAGCGCGGCCGCCTGGCTCGCCATCTGCCAGCTGCCGTAAAAGCCGCGTTTCGAGAACGGCGCGGCCTCGATCAGCAGCGCCGTCGCGCTGCCGAATTCGCCGCCCGCGGAGAAGCCCTGCAGCAGGCGGCCGAGCACGATCAGGAGCGGGCCGCCGATGCCGATCGCCGCATAGGGCGGCGCGATCGCGAGCAGGAAGATGCCGGCCGTCATCAACAGGATCACGAGCGACAGCGCGGCCTTGCGGCCCGCGCGGTCCGCGTACAGGCCGAACACGATGCCGCCGATCGGGCGCATGAAGAATGCGACGCCGAACGTCGCGGTGGTGAGCAGCAGCGACGAGTATTCGCTGGAGGTGGGGAAGAACAGCTCGGCGATCACGACCGTCATGAAGCCGAACACCGTGAAGTCGTACCACTCGAGCGCATTGCCGATCACGGCCGCCACGACGGCACGCCGGTTCAGCGCGCGCTCGGGCCGGGTCGTTTTCGTTGAATTCGCAATCGTCGCCATGCGTGCCTCGTCCTCGTGGATTCGCCGTATCGGGCGGTTCGGCGCGCGGGGTGCCGCGGCGCGCTGGTGTGCAGCGAGTGTAGAAAGCGACGGAACCGTTTTCAAGCATTAAAAAAACGCCCGCCATCGAACGACGGCGGGCGTTTGCGGTTTTCGCCGCATTGCGGCATCGCACGATGCCGCACGGGCCTCAACCCATCTTCGAGAAGGCGCTGCACCAGCCCTTCGCCGACACCTGCTTGCCGGGGAATGCGCCGCACGGGCCCGAAGCCGAGCCCTTCTTGCCCTGGTACAGCATGCAGGTCGCGCAATCCTGGCCCGCGGCGTATTTCGGGTACTTCGTCTTGTCGACCTTCGTGGCATCGGCCTTGTAGCCGAGCGCCACCGCGGTCGGATCGGTTTCCGACAGCATCGGCGCATCGGCCAGTGCTTCGCGCGACAGCGCCAGCGCGGACACGGCACCAATGCTCGTGATCAGGAAACTCCGACGGGATGTTTTCATGGGGACTCGCTCCAACGTTATCGGTTTGAAAGCCGTTCTGGCGACGGCGTCCAACAGAATAACGCTCAAGCGAATAAATGTGCGCGCCGAAATGCCGGAGATAAGGGATTTCACACGGGCTTCACACGCGCTTCACGCGGCCGGCCCGCGCGGCGGCGGGCCATGCGTCACGCGCGCGACACCATGTCGCCCACGCGCTGCGCGAGCGCGAGCGACGCGGTCAGCCCCGGCGACTCGATGCCGAACAGGTTCACGAGCCCGCGCACGCCGTGCTGCGCGGCGCCCTGCACGATGAAGTCGGCCGGCGGCTCGCCGGGCCCCGCGAGCTTCGGCCGGATGCCCGCGTACGCGGGCTGCAGCGCATCGTCGGGCAGGCCCGGCCAGAACGCGCGGATCGACGCATAGAACGCCCCCGCGCGCGCCGGATCGACTTCGTAGCGCAGCGAATCGCACCACTCGACGTCCGGGCCGAAGCGCGCCTGCCCGCCGAGATCGAACGTCAGGTGCACGCCGAGCCCCGCGCGCTCGGGCATCGGGTAGATCAGGTGCGAGAACGGCGCACGGCCGGACAGGCTGAAATAATTGCCGCGCGCGAGATAGAGCGGCGGCACCCAGCGCGGATCGAGGCCGCGCGTACGGCGCGCGAGCGCCTGCGCGCCGAGCCCCGCGCTGTTGATCACGCACGCGGCGTCGATCTCGGCCGGCACGGCGCCGCCGGTGCGCACGACGAAGCGCCCGCCGCGCAGCACGTCGATCGATTCGACCGGCGCGTGCAGCGCGCATACGGCGCCGTCGCGTTCCGCGTCGCCCAGCAGCGCGAGCATCAGCTGATGGCTGTCGACGATGCCGGTCGACGGCGAGAACAGCGCCTCGACGCATTCGAGCGCGGGCTCGAGCGTCTGCGCCTCGGCGCGCGTGAGCGGCAACAGGTCGAGCACGCCGTTTTCGGCCGCGCGCGCGGCGATCGCCTTCAACTGCTTCACCTGCGCGGCGCTCGTCGCGACGAGCAGCTTGCCGGTGCGCCGGTGCGGCACGTGATGCGTGTCGCAGAACTCGTACAGCAGGTCGCGCCCATGCACGCACGACGTCGCCTTCAGCGACCCGCGCGGATAGTAGAGCCCCGCGTGAATCACCTCGCTGTTGCGCGAACTCGTGCCCGTGCCGATCGCGTCGGCCGCCTCGAGCACGATCGTTTCACGCCCGCGCGCGGCCAGTTCGCGTGCAATCGCCAGACCGACGACACCCGCGCCGATCACGACACAATCCGTCTGCTCCATGGCTTTTCGCGCTGCTCGCGCGTCGAAGGGAGAGAGGACGATTGTACGTCCCGGTTCGCCCGCTTGCCGAACGCCCGCGCATCGCGACGAGGCCGACGATGCGGGCGCGCGCGCCACGAACGCCACGCGCGCGCGCCGCGGCCGTGCGCGCCCGGCCGCGTCAGAAGCCGATCGGCCGGCGCTTCGCCGCGCCTTCGTCGGCGCGGATGTCGGCCGGCCCGATCGCATCGCGGCCGTCGAGCCGCGCCGCGCCGAACGCGTGCAGCAGCGCGCGGCGCATCGTGCGCGGCGGCGTCGCAGCCAGCACGTCGAGCGCATCGTCGCCGAGCGTCTCGGGGAAGCGCCGCCCCCACGCATGCGACGTGCGGATCTCGTCGTAGATCGTCTGCGCGATCCGGCGTGCGCCGGCCGCATCGGGCGGCGCGATCTCGTACACGTTCATCCGGTTGAGCAGCGGCTCGGGAATCGCCTGCGCGTCGTTCGCGGTCGCGATCCAGATCACGTTGCCCGCGTTGATCGGCACTTCCGCGAATTCGTCGACGAACGCGCGCGCGGTGTCGTGCTCGAGCAACGCGTACAGCGCGCCGAGCGGATCGTATTGCGCATCGCTGCCGGCCTTGTCGATCTCGTCGACGGCGATCACCGGGTTCGCGTAGCTGCCGTTCACGAGCGCATCGAACACCTTGCCGGGCTTCGCGTTCTTCCATTGCGACGACGCGCCCGACAGGATCCAGCCGGCCGTCAGCGAACTCATCGGCACGTAGTGATACGCGGTGCCGAGCAGCTGCGCGAGCGCCTTCGCGAAATGCGTCTTGCCGATCCCGGGCGGCCCGAGCAGCAGGATCGGCATCAGTTCGAGCCGGTCGTCCGTTTCGAGGCACAGCGCGATCTGCTTGCGCACGTCGTCGAGCGGCTCGCCGAAATTCGGCAACGCCTCGCCGAGCGCGTCGAACGACGGCATCCGGTTCGGCTTCACGCAGAAACGCAGATTCCCGGTCTTGAGCATCTTCTCGTAGGTCGAGCGCAGTGCGTCGCTCGCGCTCTCGTTCAGGTCGCCCAGCGCCGTCTCGACCTGCTCGAGGTCGTACACCGTGCTGAAGGACGCCACCGCCAGTTCATGTTTCACCATCGCCGTCGTCATACTCACCTCGCTGCACTTGCCGTCATACATGCATCAGACCCTTACGATTTCAGTGTAGCGATCCCGCATCGCCGCGCAAGCAAGCAGCCGGGCGCGTCTGCTGCTAACAGCGCGCGCACGCTGCACGGCCGCGCGCCGCGGCGTATCATCGAAAATTCACGACGCTCGCGCGGGGTTCGCCGATCGCGGCCGCGCGCATGCCGCTCCGCACCTCGCCAGACACCTCGCCCGAAGGGTTGCCGATGTCCGTCCCCGCTTCCCCGCGCGTCGACGCCGACGCGCTCCGTTGCGTCGATGCGGTCGATGCCGTCGACGCCGCGCTCAAGTCGCGCCGCGCGGTCCGCGCGTTCCTGCCGACGCCCGTGCCGCGCGACACGATCGAGGCGATCCTCGAAGCCGCGAGCCGCGCGCCGTCGGGCACCAACATCCAGCCGTGGCGCGTGTACGTCGCCACGGGCGCGACGCGCGACGCGCTCGCGGCCGCGCTCACCGCGGCCTACGACGATCCCGCGCGCGACGAGAAATACGTCGCCGAATACGACTACTATCCGCGCGAATGGGTGTCGCCGTATCTCGACCGGCGCCGCAAGGTCGGCTGGGACCTGTACGGGCTGTTGAACATCCGCCGCGACGAGAAGGCGCGCATGCACGCGCAGCACGCGCGCAATTTCCGTTTCTTCGATGCGCCGGTCGCGCTGTTCTTCACGCTCGAGCGCATCATGGCGCAGGGCGCGTGGCTCGACTGCGGGATGTTCCTGCAGGGCGTGATGACGGCGGCGCGCGCCCGCGGCCTCGACACCTGCCCGCAGGCCGCGTTCGTGCCGTTTCACCGGATCGTCGCCGAACACCTCGGCATTCCCGCCAACGAGCAGTTCGTCTGCGGCATGGCGCTCGGCCATGCGGACCCCGACGCGATCGAGAACCGCCTCGTCACCGAGCGCGCGAGCGTCGCCGAGTTCACGCGCTTTTTCGCTTGAAAACGCATGACGCGGCCTCACTTGTCGGGCAGGACCGCATCGTGCTGCGAACCTGCCGCGGCACGTCCTGTCACATCACGGCCGAAATCGATCGGGCGTAAGATGTGCGTCCGTTCCCTGCTATCGCGCGTTTCCGGAGACGTTTCATGCTGAAACACGGCCTGGCCGTCCTGCTTGCGAGCATCGTGCTCGCCGCCCATGCGCAGAGCCCCGCGCCGGCCGTCGTCGCATGGGAAATCCAGGTGGTGCGCGACGGTCAGACGATCGACACGTTCCAGCAGAACACCACCGTGGGTCAGTCCCGCACCGATACCCATCGCTATCCGTCCTCCGTGCCGGTGGGCTGCGGCAATGCCGCGCGCGTCGTGCCGACCGAGCGCTCGCGCTCGGTGACGGTCGCCCCGCTCGCCGTCGACGCCAACGCGCACACCGTGTCGCTCGGGCTCGACGTGCAGGAAACGCTCGACGACGACAATGCGACGCATGGCGATGCGTGCGTGCCCGCGGCGCCGCGGCAGATCGTCGCGAGCCACCCCGGCCTGGCGGTCGGGGGCGATGCATGGACCGACTGGACGCTCGTCGAGCAGCATCCGCATCTCGTGTACCGCGTGCGTGCGCACGTCGCGAAGGATTGAGCGTCATGTCCGCCGACGCCCTGTCCCTGCCGTTCGCCGAGCCGCACGCCACGCCCGATGAAATCACCGCCGTGAGCTGGAACTTGCACAAGGGCCGCTCGCCGCTCGGCTTCACCGCGTGGAACGCGATGCGCGACTGGATGCAGTCGATGCATGCCGACGTGTATTTCCTGCAGGAAGCGATGGCGCGCCGCATGCCGCGCCCGATGCTCGCACCGGGCTTCGGCTCGCCGATGGACGACGCGGTCGACGACGTGTGGCATTGCCAGGCCACCGAGATCGCGCAGGCGCTCGACTGGCAGATCGCGCTCGGGCCGAACGTGTTCAAGCCGTCGTGGCGGCACGGCAACGCGATCCTGTCGCCGCATCCGCTCGACCTCGGCGGCCGCTGGGACATCTCCGCGCACCGCTTCGAGCGGCGCGGGCTGCTGGTCGCGCGCGCGACGCTCGCGGGCGCGCGCCCGGTCACGCTGCTGTGCGCGCACCTCGCGCTCACGCGCGCCGCGCGGCTGCGCCAGATGCACTGGATCGCGCACTGGATCGTGCGCAACGCGGGCGACGGCCCGTTGATGCTCGCCGGCGACTTCAACGACTGGCGCAACGACTCGGTCGCGCTGTTCGGCGAGATCGGGCTGTCCGAGGTCGCGACGCTGCTCGGTGAATCGGGCCGCACGTTCCCCGCGTTCTCGCCGGCGCTCGCGCTCGACAAGATGTTCGTGCGCGGCCTGACGCCGCTCGAATGGCGCGCGCCGTCCGGCGAAGCCGCCTGGCTGTCGGACCACCTGCCGTACATCGCGCGGCTGCGCCTCGATCCGCAGTAACGCGCCGGCGGCCGCGCGCTCCCGTCAAGGCGCCGCCCGAACGTGTCGGCCTCGGCGCGAAACGCATGGTCGAGCGCGGCCGATCGACGAAAGCCCGTTGAAAGGATGCGTTGCGCCAAATCCGCGCGGCCGCGCGGGTCAAGCCCGCATCTGCCCCAAGCAGGGTAAAATAACGAGTTCCTCAAACGTCTGTCATCGAGAAGGCGCGTGTCCGACGCGCCGGCCGGCCGGTCCGCGATCGGGCCGACGCACTCGGTTTTTTTGCCCGTTTTTGGGCCCGTTACACGCGTCCGCTACGCGCGTCCGTTTTCAAAGCCATGAGCAAATACGACACCGCCACCGTCCAATCCGTCCATCACTGGACCGACACGCTTTTCAGCTTCACCTGCACCCGCGAGCCGAGCCTGCGCTTCAACAACGGCGAATTCACGATGGTCGGCCTCGAAGTCGACGGCAAGCCGCTCGCGCGCGCCTACTCGATCGTCAGCCCGAACTACGAAGAGCATCTCGAATTCTTCAGCATCAAGGTGCAGAACGGCCCGCTGACGTCGCGCCTGCAGCACCTGAAGGTGGGCGACACGGTGCTGATCGGCAAGAAGCCGACGGGCACGCTGGTCGCCGACAACCTGCTGCCGGGCAAGACGCTGTGGATGCTGTCGACGGGCACGGGCCTCGCGCCGTTCATGTCGATCATCCGGGATCCGGACATCTACGACCGCTTCGACAAGGTGATCCTGACCCACACGTGCCGCCTGAAGGGCGAGCTCGCGTACATGGACTACATCAAGCACGACCTGCCGGGCCACGAGTACCTGGGCGACATCATCAAGGAAAAGCTCGTCTACTACCCGACGGTCACGCGCGAAGCGTTCGACAACGAAGGCCGGATCACCGACCTCATCGCGACGGGCAAGCTGTTCACGGATCTCGGCGTGCCCGCGTTCTCGCCGGAAAACGACCGCGTGATGCTGTGCGGCAGCACCGCGATGCTGAAGGACACGACCGAGCTGCTGAAGCAGGCCGGCCTCGTCGAAGGCAAGAACAGCGCGCCGGGCCACTACGTGATCGAGCGCGCGTTCGTGGATTGACCGATCCCTCAGGGCCGTTCCCGCCAATAACGGGAACAGGCCCTCATTGCGCGTCATCAAGAACCGGAGCAAAAGCTCCGGTTTTTTTTCGTCCCCACTTGGCGAATTCGTAACAAACTGGGACCATTCCATCTCAAATAGTTACATTTGGATACGTCATCGCCCGGTGGTCGGATGTCAGTGTTTTTCCTACAACACCTTCATTCCGATTATTCACATTTACCCTTAAATGTCCGCCCGACATGACGTTTTCAGTAGTTTTGAGATATTATTCGGCGCGCGTGGTTGCCGTTCGGAAGAGCATGGAAGGGTCGGATGCATGTGTTACAAGATGTAACTTTTGTTACCTCGGCATGGAGCGATTCTCTGGCGGCGACCGTCATCGAAACGGCAGCCAGCGCACGCAGCCAGCCGGTGTCTGAACCGCTTTCTGAGAGCAGGAGAGTCATGGATACGTCGCTTAACGCGCCCTCGGGCGCCCACGCCCCGTTCCCGTCACGGCAGCGCATGCCTGGCTGCGCTGCTACTCCGCCCATGGCCGACGCCGCGTCGAAACGCGACGCGTCCGCCGCACGGATCGCCGCCCTTTCCGCCGAGCTTCTGGCCGCCGACGAAGCGGCCCGCCGCCATCTGGCCGGCGAGCTGCACGACGGGCTCGGCGCCGAACTGACCGCCGCCCGCTTCGCACTCGCAAACGTTCAAACGTGGCTGCCGGCCGACGCGCCGGAAGGCTGCCTGCGCGCGCTGGCGCTGGCGCAGCAGGCGCTCGATGCCGCGACCGACGCGAATCGCCGGCTCATCGACGAACGCGATACGCCGGCGCTGGACGCAGGCGTGGTCGGCGCGCTGTCGTCGTGGATCGACACCCATGCGGCGCGCACGGGCCTGCGCACGAGCTTCGTGTGCGCGGCCGACGCGCGCCTGACGCAGATCGCCGGCGCCGGTGCGCTCGCGGTGTTCCGCGTCGCGCAGGAAGCGCTGTCGAACGTCGCGAAGCACGCCCGCGCGACGTCGGTCGACGTCCGGATCGTCACCGACGGCACCCATCTGTCGCTGAGTGTCACCGACGATGGGACCGGTTTCGCCCGGCGCCGCCGCAACGGCTACGGCCTCGCCGGCATGCGCGCGCGCTGCGAGGCGTTCGGCGGCAGCTTCGAGACGGTCACGCCGGCAACCGGCCGCGGCACGCGCGTCATCGCGCGCTTCGCGTGGAATTCGCTGCTCGCGGTGCCCGTCGCGGCACGTCGCACGTCGCTTTCGTGAGGCCGCGATGAGCCTGAACATCCTGCTCGTGGACGATCACGCGATTGTCCGGCAAGGGATCCGCCAGTTGCTGATCGATCGCGGCGTCGCGCGCGACGTGACCGAGGCCGAGAACGGCGGCGATGCGATGGCCGCCGTCGACAAGCAGGAATTCGACGTGATCCTGCTCGACATCTCGCTGCCCGACACGAACGGCATCGAGCTGCTCAAGCGCCTGAAGCGCAAGCTGTCGCGCACGCCGGTGCTGATGTTCTCGATGTACCGCGAGGACCAGTACGCGGTGCGCGCGCTGAAGGCAGGCGCGTCCGGCTACCTGTCGAAGACGGTGAACGCCGCGCAGATGATCGGCGCGATCCAGCAGGTCGCGGCCGGCCGCAAGTACGTGAGCCCCGCGATGGCCGAGGCGCTCGCCGAATACGTGTCGTTCGAGAACGAGCCGCTGCCGCACGAGAAGCTGTCCGACCGCGAATACCAGACGCTCTGCATGCTCGCGTCGGGCAAGCGGCTCACCGATATCGCGAACACGCTGTCGCTGTCGGTGAAGACGGTGAGCGTGTACCGGTCGCGGCTGCTCGAGAAGATGCGGCTGTCGAACAACGCGGAACTCACGTTCTACGTGATGAGCAACCAGCTCGTCGACATGGCGCCCACGGCCGGCGCCTGATCCCCCGGCCAGTTCGAATTCGTCCGATCCGGCGGCGCGGTGCATGCCGCGCCGCGCCCAGGCGCGCCCGTTGCGCACGCAGGCGCTTGTTTTCTCGGCCGATTCCGCGGCGCGCCGCTGCACCGCAGCAGGGCTTGCACGCCAAATCGGCTAAAATTACGGGTTTTCACTCAATCGGCGCGCCGTGCCCGCGCGTGCCGGCGATTCCTCCGCAATGTCTCTCTTCCGCAAGAAAAACGTCGATCGCATGATCGCCGGCGCGCAAGCCGCCGGGCTCAAGAAAGCGCTCGGCGCGATCGACCTCACCTTCCTCGGCATCGGCGCGATCATCGGCACCGGCATCTTCGTGCTGACGGGCACCGGCGCCGTCCAGGCCGGCCCCGCGCTGATGCTGTCGTTCGTGATCGCCGCGATCGCGTGCGGCCTCGCCGCACTGTCGTACGCGGAGTTCGCGTCGACGATCCCCGTCGCCGGCTCGATCTACACGTATTCGTACGCGACGCTCGGCGAGCTGGTGGCGTGGATCATCGGCTGGGACCTGATGCTCGAGTACGGCCTCGCGTCGTCGGCCGTGTCGGTCGGCTGGTCGGGCTATCTGCAGTCGCTGCTGCAGGGCTTCGGGCTCACGCTGCCGGCCGTGCTGACGGCCGCGCCGGGCGCGGTGCCGGGCGTCACCACGTGGTTCAACCTGCCCGCGTTCCTCGTGATGATCGTGATCACGACGCTGTTGTCGATCGGCATCCGCGAATCGACCCGCATCAACAACATCATGGTGTTCATCAAGGTGTCGGTCGTGCTGCTCGTGATCGCGGTCGGCCTGTTCCACGTGACGCCCGCGAACTGGCAGCCGTTCATGCCGCACGGCTGGAACGGCGTGTTCGGCGCGGCGGCCGTGATGTTCTTCGCGTTCATCGGCTTCGACGCGGTGTCGTCGGCGGCCGAGGAAGTGAAGAACCCGAAGCGCGACCTGCCGATCGGCATCATCGCGTCGCTCGCGGTGTGCGCGGTGCTGTACGTGACGGTCGCCGCGGTCGCGACCGGCATCGTGCCGTCGGCCGAGTACGCGAACATCTCGCACCCGATCTCGTATGCGCTGCAGGTCGCCGGCGAGAAGTGGGTCGCGGGTTTCATCGATCTCGGCGCGGTGCTCGGCATGCTGACCGTGATCCTCGTGATGAGCTACGGCCAGACGCGCGTGATCTTCGCGATGTCGCGCGACGGGCTGCTGCCGGCCACGCTGTCGCGCGTGCATCCGCGCTTTGCGACGCCGTTCCTGACCACCTGGCTGGTCGGCCTGTTCTTCGGGCTGATCGCCGCGCTCGTGCCGCTCAACGTGCTCGCCGAGCTGATCAACATCGGCACGCTCGCGGCGTTCTCGATGGTGTCGATCGCCGTGCTCGTGCTGCGCCGCACGCACCCCGAGCTGCCGCGCGCGTTCCGCTGCCCGGGCGTGCCCGTGGTGCCGATCCTCGCGGTCGCGTCGTGCCTGTTCCTGATGCTGAATCTGCAGGCCGTCACGTGGGCCGCGTTCGCCATCTGGCTCGTGATCGGCCTCGTGATCTACTTCCTGTACTCGCGGCACCACTCGAAGCTCGCGCACGGCCACCCCGACGCGCACTGAGCGCCGTCATGGCGCGATGACGCCTCCCGCGCGGGGCCGCTGCCGGCCCCGCACGCCCCCTTCTCTCCCGCCCCCTCGGCGCCCGCGCGATCACTGTCCGATCGTCGCGAAATCTTGCCCGATCCTCCGGATTTGCCCGCGCGAGCCGCGCGCCGCCTGCACGCGCGCGCCGGGCGGTTCATAATCCCGCCATCGAACGACGGCGCCGCGCGGCGGGCCGTCCGGCAACAGGAAAAACGATGGAAAGCGTCGATCTCGATGTACTGAAATCCAGCGCGCGCTGGCTCGAAGAAGGGCGGCGCGTGCTGCTCGTGACAGTCGTGAAAACGTGGGGCTCGTCGCCGCGCCCCGAAGGCGCGATGCTCGCGGTGCGCGAGGACGGCCTCGTGGTCGGCTCCGTGTCCGGCGGATGCATCGAGGACGACCTGATCGCCCGCGTGCATGCGAGCGGCATCGCGGCCGATGCGCGCCCGGAAGCGCTCAAGTACGGCGTGACCGCCGAGGAAGCGCACCGCTTCGGGCTGCCGTGCGGCGGCACGATCCAGCTGGTGCTCGAACCGCTCACGCGCGACAGCGGGATCGCCGCGCTGTGCGCGCAGGTCGAGGCCGGCCACCTCGTCACGCGCACGATGACGCTCGCGACCGGCCGCGCGTCGCTGTCGCCCGCGCAGGCGACCGACGGGCTCGCGTTCGACGGCGAACGGCTCGTGACGATCCACGGGCCGCGCTACCGGATGCTCGTGATCGGCGCCGGCCAGTTGTCACGCTATCTGTGCCAGATCGCGGTCGGGCTCGACTACCAGGTGACGGTGTGCGATCCGCGCGACGAATACACGGATGCGTGGGACGTGCCGGGCACGCGCGTCGTGCACTCGATGCCCGACGACACGGTGCTCGACATGAAGCTCGATGCGCGTTCGGCCGTGATCGCGCTCACGCACGACCCGAAGCTCGACGATCTCGCACTGATGGAGGCGCTGAAGACGCCCGCGTTCTACGTGGGCGCGCTCGGCTCGCGGCGCAACAACGCGGCGCGGCGCGAGCGGCTGCGCGAATTCGACCTGAGCGAAGCGGAACTGGCCCGGCTGCATGGGCCGGCCGGCATCTACATCGGCAGCCGGACGCCGCCGGAAATCGCGATCTCGATCCTGGCCGAGATCACCGCCGCGAAGAACAACGTGTCGCTGCCGACGATCCTGCAGGTCGAAGGCGCGAAGGCCGCGCGCGAAATCGCGGCGAACGGCGGCGCGGCCTGCGGCCTCTGACCCGCGGCGGCGGGCGGCCGTGCTCGCGCCGGGCGCCGGCGCAGGCCGGCGCCACCGCCGATCAGGTGAGGCCGGCAGCCAGCGCGGCGGCAACCGAACCGACCACCAGCACGACGCCGACCGTGCGGCGCTTGTTCAGCTCGGTCCACAGCAGCACGCCCGTCAGCGACAGCAGGATCAACGAACCTGCGATCGTATCCATCAGCAGCACCCAGCCGAGGTTCATCCCGACGCCGCGATGCAGGTTGTTCAGCGTCGTCAGGAACGTGTTGCCCGTGCGTTTCACCGACACGTAGCCGTTGCCGACCCAGTACTCGGCCTGCAGGTTCTGGTGCGGCCCGAACACGCCGAATTGCCAGTGCTCGGGCTGCATCACGCGCTTGTCGCCCCACGCGACGGCCTGCGCCGGCTCCTTGCGCATGCGGCCGGGCTTGCCGTCGAAATGCAGCTCCTGCTGCAGCCACTTCGTCATCGCGGCGGGCGTCTTCGGCACCGGATCCGGCAGCGCGATCTGCATCTCCTCGACCTGCGGCTCGCCGGTCGGAATCTTCAGCGGCGGCGCGCGGTGATTCAGCACCACGCCGGTCACCCCGAACAGCAGCCCGAGCACCGCGCCCCACAGCCCGACCCAGCCGTGCACCTTGCGCAGCCACTTGATGAAGGTCGCGCGGCGCGAGCGCTGGCGGCGCGCGGCCAGTTCGTCGTCGCTCAGCGGGCGGCCCGCCGGGTGCAGCATGGTGACGCCGGCGCGCGGCATGCCCGTCTTCGGCGGGTCGATCGTTTCGGGCGCGTTCACGCGAAAGGTTCCATTCGTTCAAAACAACGGGCGGCGCGCAGGAAGTGCGCACCGCCCGGGCAGCATGAAAATGAGAATGGATATCATTACATAAATCAAAAGCCGGCTCAATCCGTGCGCGTGCGGAACGGCGGGTTCCCTGCGCGCCGGAACGCGAAAGAAAGGTGTCCGTTGCAGCACGAAGCCAATCGATCGGCGCACGATGCCGGCGGAATGATCCCGCCGACCACGAGCCGCATGTCGCAAGAAGCCGCGCGACGGCAGGCCGTTCAGCGCAACGGCGGCAGCGGGAAGCGCGGCGCGGCCGCGTCCGGCGCGGGCTCGGTGCGATCGAGCGCGTACAGCCATGCGAGCAGATCGGCGACCGCCTGATAGAGCTGCGGCGGGATCCGGTCGTCGAGATCGACCTGCATCAGCAGCGACACCATCTCCGGTGCCGTATGCACGTACAGCCCCGCGTCGTGTGCGCGCGCGACGATCATCTCGGCGAGCACGCCGTAGCCCTTCGCGACCACCCGAGGCGCCGCGTCGCCGCCCTTCGGGTCGTAGACGAGCGCGGCCGCGCGCTTGCGGGACGTCATGCTCATCACAGCGCCTCGTCGTCGTCGCCCGGCACCCGCACGTCGGCCGCGCCGCGCGCGTACGCGGCGGCGGCGGCCTGGGCGGCAAAGAGGTCGAAGCCGTCCGGCCCGTCGTCGACCGCGCGAATCGACAGCCCGCCCACCTTGAGCCCCGAACCCTCGAGCCGCTGCCGCAGCGCGGCTTCGTTGCGCGTGAGGCGGTCGGCGCCCGTCTGGTTCGCGCGTAGCCGCGCGACGAGCTGTGCGCCGTTCAGCACCAGCTCGGCGTCCACCGTGCCGAGCGAGGGCAGCGTCAGCGTCAGGCGCGTGCGCCACGCGATGCCGTCGCCCGTGTCGTCGTCACCGCCGCCGCGCGGTGCACGGTGGCCCGGCTCGTCGGGTTCGATCGTCCAGTCGAGCCGCGCGCCGGGCCACGCCTCGCCGGTCCAGCGAAACTGGTCGGTCGCGAGCGCATCGAGCTGCTGCCGAACGAGCGGCACGGCGGCCGGGTGCACGGGCGCGAGCGGTTGCGCCTGCGGGTCGGACGATGCGGCGGCCAGCCCGGCACGCGCGGGCGTCCAGTGGGTATCGGCGTGCGCGGCCAGCGGATCGGCGGCGTCGGGCGGCGACGGTGCGCCCGGCCGGGCGGCCGCCGGCGCGGCCTGGGCGGGGTCGCGTGCAGGCGCGCCGCCCTGGGCCGGCGGTTGCGCGGTGGCCCGCGCGGCGGCGGGCAGCGGCGGGCGCGGTGCGAGCAATTCGTCGAGCACGTCGGTCGGCTCGCGCGGGACGGCTTCCGGGTCGGCCGGCACGGGCGCGAGCGCGGTCGCGAGGCGCGCCTGCGGCTCGCGCATCAGTGCCGCGAGCGGCCGCTGGCCGGCCAGCCATTGCGCGAGATGGGATTCGTAGAAGAGGCCGCTTTCGCTCACGGCCTGCGCCAACGCCGCCCGCAACGCAGCGACCGGCGGCGGCGCGGCCGCATCGCGCGCCGCTGCCGTGGACGACGCTTCAGCGGAAGCCGGCGTGGAAGACGCAGCGGGACCGGACGCAGCCGGCGCGCGCGCCGGCACGGGCGTCTCGGTGAGCAGCACGGTGGGATCGGCGAGCAGCGGCAGCCGGCCGACGATCGCCGGCGTCGCGTCGCCGCCCGAGCGCGAGATCGCGTCGAGCACGCGCCCGACGTCGGACAGCGCGGTCTGCGTGGAAGCGGGCGGCGCGGCGCTCGGGCTGCCGGCCGGCGGCGAGGACGACGCGCCGGCGCCGGGCGTGCCGACCTGCGAGGCCGCGCCGCCGCCCGCCGGCGCCGATACGGTGCCGGTCAGCAGGCTGTCGAGGCGGCTCGCCAGCAGCGCGGCCGCAACGGAGTCGATACCGGTCATGATCGAAGCCTGCCTATATCAGCCACATCGTTGCGAATCGGGGCGCGGCACGCCGGTGCCGCCCGCGGGACCGGCACGCGCCGCGTGCGGCGCCGGGCCCGGGCGCCCCGCACCCGCCTCCGGACCACGGCCCTACCCGCGCGCGCGGTACAGATCGGTCAATACCTGGGTCGAGCGCCGCGCCTCGAACAGCGCGGACAGCCGCGCGACGTCGGGACTCGCGAGATCGCGGATCGCGGCGTCGTCGGCCAGGATGCGACGGATCAGGTCGAGCTTGCGGCCGAGATCCGACTCGTCGAGCGCGACGCCCGGATCGGCCTCCTTCAACCCGTCGACGAGTTGCATGAATTCGGCCTGCAACTCCGGCAACGCGCTCCAGTCGGCGTCGCGCGCGGCGCACAGCATCCGGCCCGACACGGCGGCGAGCGCCTCGTAACGCGCGAAGTATTCGGCCTTGTGATTCATCGTGATGCTTCCGCTACCTGTTGCGCGGCCATCCGCGCGACTTCCGGGGCGATGCCCGTCCATGCTTCCTCGAGCGTCGCGAGCAGGCGGTCGACCTCGACCAGCATCGCGTCGCTCGCCTGCGTGTTCGCTTCGAGCAGGCGCCGGCCGATATACGCATACAGCGCATCGAGCCGGTCGGCGATCTGGCCGCCCGCGTCGCGGTTCAGCGACGCCTGCAGGCCGCTCTCGACGATCCGGATCGCCTTGCCGATCGCCTCGCCGCGCCCGGACACGTTGTCCTGCTGCAAATGCATGCGCGCCAGTGCGATCGCCTGCCGTGCGCCCTGGTACAGCATCGCGATCAGCCGGTGCGGGGAGGCGCCCATCACCCCCGTCTCGACGCCGACACGCGCGTACGCATTGGCTCCAGCGTGTCCTGGGGAAAACATGCGCTTCTCCTTGTTATTTGCGTTGGCTAGTCAGGAGCCGCGGCCGTGCGTTGCACGGGACGGCCTTCACCGGAGTTATCGGAAGGGATTTGAAAAGCTTTAGGTGCGCGGAGGCTGCCGTCGGGCAAGCGATGCCGGCCGCCCGCCTCACCCGGCAAGCCCCGAGCCGTCGCCGGACGGCCGTCCCCGGATGGCCGTCACACCGCCATCTGCATGATGTCGTTGTAAGCGCTCACCAACTTGTTGCGGACCTGGAGCCCGAACTGGAAGCCGATATTGGCTTTCTGCATGTCGACCATCACGTCGTTCAGCGAGATGTTCGGCGCGCCGACCTCGAACGCCTTCGCCTCGCCGAGCGCGTGCTGCTGGTCGCCGCTGATCTTGTCGAGCGATGCCTTCATCGCGCTCGCGAACGTGCCGGCCGTCGCCGCGCCCGCGCCGGCCAGCGCCGCCGTCGGGCTCGCGACGCCGCCGGACGCCTGCGCGGCCATCGACTGCATCTGTTGCAACACCGAACCGATTCCGCTGACGTTCGCAGTCATGCTGTCCCCAGACATAGAGAAGAGACCCGGACACACCGGGCGACCCGCCGGCGCCGCACCACGCGCACCATGCCGGATCGCGACAAAGGATAGCAGCGCGGTGCGCGTCAAAGCCGCGAAAGTACGGGGGAAACCCCGCTCTTTTCGGTCGATCGGAGTGCGCCGCGGGTCCCGATAATCGCATCGTGTCATTGTCCGCCCGCTCGTCCGAGCGAGCTCAGTCGTCCCGCTCCGGAGAAACTCGACGCATGGATTCGCAGGCCAACTCGCTGATCAACCCAGACGCCCGCGCGGGCCTCAGCCCGGTGCCCGGCGCCGCCGCGGCCGCCGCGTTGCCGGGCGCGGGCGGCGCAGGCGCAGGCGCGGACTTCGGGCTTGGCGGCTTCGCGGAACGCATTCCCGGCATCTCGCGGATGAAGGGCAACCCGAAGCTGCCGTTCGTGATCGCCGTCGCGTTCGCCATCGCCGCGATCACCGCGCTCGTGCTGTGGAGCCGGGCGCCCGACTACCGCGTGCTGTACAGCAACCTGTCGGACCGCGACGGCGGCGCGATCATCGCCGCGCTCCAGCAGGCAAACGTTCCCTACAAGTTCGCCGATGCCGGCGGCGCGATCCTCGTGCCGTCGAGCCAGGTGCACGAGACGCGCCTGAAACTCGCCGCGATGGGGCTGCCCAAGGGCGGCTCGGTCGGCTTCGAGCTGATGGACAACCAGAAATTCGGCATCAGCCAGTTCGCCGAGCAGATCAACTACCAGCGCGCGCTCGAAGGCGAGCTGCAGCGCACCATCGAATCGATCAATGCCGTGCGCGGCGCGCGCGTGCATCTCGCGATTCCGAAGCCGTCGGTGTTCGTGCGCGACAAGGAAGCGCCGAGCGCGTCGGTGTTCGTCGACCTCTACCCGGGCCGCGTGCTCGACGAGGGCCAGGTCCAGGCGATCACGCGGATGGTGTCGTCCGGCGTGCCGGACATGCCGGCCAAGAACGTGACGATCGTCGACCAGGACGGCAACCTGCTGACCCAGACCGCATCCGCTTCCGGCCTCGACGCGAGCCAGCTCAAGTACGTGCAGCAGGTCGAGCACAACACGCAGAAGCGCATCGACGCGATCCTCGCGCCGATCTTCGGCGCCGGCAACGCGCGCTCGCAGGTCAGCGCGGATCTCGATTTCTCGAAGATCGAGCAGACCTCGGAAAGCTACGGCCCGAACGGCACGCCGCAGCAGGCCGCGATCCGCAGCCAGCAGACCAGCAGCGCGACCGAACTCGCGCAGGGCGGCGCGTCCGGCGTGCCGGGCGCGCTGTCGAACACGCCGCCGCAGCCGGCCTCCGCGCCGATCGTCGCCGGCAACGGCCAGAACGCGCCGCAGACCACGCCGGTCAGCGACCGCAAGGACCAGACGACCAACTACGAGCTCGACAAGACGATCCGCCATACCGAACAGCCGATGGGCAGCGTGAAGCGGCTGTCGGTGGCGGTCGTCGTCAACTACCAGCCGGTGGCCGACGCGAAGGGCCACGTGACGATGCAGCCGCTGCCGCCCGCGAAGCTCGCGCAGGTCGAACAACTCGTGAAGGACGCGATGGGTTACGACGCGAAGCGCGGCGACTCGGTGAACGTCGTGAACAGCGCGTTCTCGACCGTGAGCGACCCGTACGCCGACCTGCCGTGGTGGCGCCAGCCCGACGTGATCGCGATGGCGAAGGAAGCCGCGAAGTGGCTCGGCATCGCGGCGGCCGCGGCGGCGCTCTACTTCATGTTCGTGCGCCCGGCGATGCGCCGCGCGTTCCCGCCGCCCGAGCCGGCCGCGCCGGCGCTCGCGGCGCCGGAGGACACGGTCGCGCTCGACGGCCTGCCCGCGCCAGAGAAGGCGGCGGAGGAAGCCGATCCGCTGCTGCTCGGCTTCGAAAACGAGAAGAACCGCTACGAACGCAACCTCGACTACGCGCGCACGATCGCCCGCCAGGATCCGAAGATCGTCGCCACCGTCGTGAAGAACTGGGTGTCCGATGAACGCTGAAGGCTTGACCAAGAGCGCGCTGCTGCTGATGTCGATCGGCGAGGAAGAGGCCGCGCAGGTATTCAAGTTCCTCGCGCCGCGCGAGGTTCAGAAGATCGGCGTGGCGATGGCCGCGCTGAAGAACGTCACGCGCGAGCAGGTCGAGGACGTGCTGCAGGAGTTCGTGAAGGAAGCCGAGCAGCACACCGCGCTGTCGCTCGATTCGAACGAGTACATCCGCTCGGTGCTGACGAAGGCGCTCGGCGAGGACAAGGCCGGCGTGCTGATCGACCGCATCCTGCAGGGTAGCGACACGAGCGGCATCGAGGGCCTCAAATGGATGGATTCGGCCGCGGTGGCCGAACTGATCAAGAACGAGCATCCGCAGATCATCGCGACGATCCTCGTGCACCTCGACCGCGACCAGGCGTCGGAAATCGCGTCGTGCTTCACCGAACGGCTGCGTAACGACGTGCTGCTGCGGATCGCGACGCTCGACGGCATCCAGCCGGCCGCGCTGCGCGAGCTCGACGACGTGCTCACCGGCCTGCTGTCCGGCAGCGACAACCTGAAGCGCAGCCCGATGGGCGGCATCCGCACCGCGGCCGAGATCCTGAACTTCATGACGAGCGTGCACGAGGAAGGCGTGCTCGAAAGCGTGCGCCAGTACGACGCCGATCTCGCGCAGAAGATCATCGACCAGATGTTCGTGTTCGAGAACCTGCTCGACCTCGAGGATCGCGCAATCCAGATGATCCTCAAGGAAGTCGAGTCCGAAACGCTGATCATCGCGCTCAAGGGCGCGCCGCCCGCGCTGCGCCAGAAGTTCCTCGCGAACATGTCGCAGCGCGCGGCCGAACTGCTCGCCGAGGATCTCGACGCGCGCGGCCCGGTACGCGTGTCCGACGTCGAGACGCAGCAGCGCCGCATCCTGCAGATCGTGCGCAACCTCGCCGAGAGCGGCGCGATCGCGATCGGCGGCAAGGCGGAAGACGCCTATGTCTGATTCGGCGAGCGATCGCGTGGGCACCCTCACCGCGTACCAGCGGTGGGAGATGGCGTCGTTCGACCCGCCGCCGCCCCCGCCGCCGCCCGACGACGCGGCGGCCGCTGCGGCCGCGCTCGCCGAGGAGTTGCAGCGCGTGCGCGACGCCGCGCACGCCGAAGGCCATGCGGCCGGCCACGTCGAAGGCCAGGCGCGCGGCTACCAGGCCGGTTTCGAACAGGGCCGCGAACAGGGTTTCGAGGCCGGCCAGGCCGAAGCGCGCGAACAGGCCGCGCAACTGGCGGCGCTCGCCGCGTCGTTTCGCGAAGCCGTCTCGGCCGTCGAACACGATCTCGCGTCCGACCTCGCGCAGCTCGCCCTCGACATCGCGCAGCAGGTCGTGCGCCAGCACGTGAAGCACGACCCGGCCGCGCTGGTCGCCGCCGTGCGCGACGTGCTCGCGGCCGAACCGGCGCTCGCCGGCGCGCCGCATCTCGCGGTGAATCCGGCCGACCTGCCCGTCGTCGAGGCGTATCTGCAGGACGACCTCGACACGCTCGGCTGGAACGTGCGCACCGACGCGTCGATCGAGCGCGGCGGCTGCCGCGCGCACGCCGCGACCGGCGAGGTCGACGCGACGCTGCCCACGCGCTGGCAGCGCGTCGCCGCCGCGATCGGCAAGGTGAGCACGTGGTGACGCGCTCGCCCGACGCGCTCGCGCACGACGGCATGACGCCGCTCGAACGCGAGCTCGCGCTTGCGTCGTTCGGGCCGGCTGCCCCGCACGATCCCGCATTCGACGCCTCGCCGCACGCGGCATCCGAGGCCGCCGGCGCCGCCCCGCGCGCGCCGCACAATCCGCACCTCGCGCACTGGCGCACGCACCTGAACGGGCTCGCCGCACGCAGCCACCGCGCGCTGCCGCTGCGGCCGTGCGGCCGCCTCACGCGCGCGGCCGGCCTCGTGCTCGAGGCGATCGGGCTGCGCCTGTCGGTCGGCGCCGAATGCACGATCGAACTGCCGCCCGGCAGCACGCTGCCGCACGCGCAAGCCGAAGTCGTCGGCTTCGCCGGCGACCGCCTGTTCCTGATGCCGACCACCGACGTCGCCGGCGTGCTGCCCGGCGCACGCGTGTGGCCGCTCGAGGCCGCGCCCGTCGCCGATCCGCTCGCGGGCGCGAAGCGGCTGCCGGTCGGCTGGGAAATGCTCGGGCGCGTCGTCGACGCATCGGGCCGCCCGCTCGACGGCCTCGGCCCGCTCGCGTCGAAAGTCGACGCGCCGCTGTCGGCGCCGTCGATCAACCCGCTCGATCGCGAGCCGATCCACCATGTGCTCGACGTCGGCGTGCGCGCGATCAACGCGCTGCTCACCGTCGGCCGCGGCCAGCGGATGGGCCTGTTCGCCGGCTCCGGCGTCGGCAAGTCGGTGCTGCTCGGCACGATGGCGCGCTACACGAGCGCGGAAGTGATCGTGATCGGGCTGATCGGCGAACGCGGCCGCGAAGTGAAGGAATTCATCGAGCAGATCCTCGGCGAGGACGGGCTCGCGCGCTCGGTCGTCGTCGCCGCGCCGGCCGACGTGTCGCCGCTGCTGCGGATGCAGGGCGCCGCGTACGCGACGTCGCTCGCCGAGTACTTCCGCGACCAGGGCAAGCACGTGCTGCTGCTGATGGATTCGCTGACGCGCTATGCGATGGCGCAGCGCGAGATCGCGCTGGCGATCGGCGAGCCGCCCGCGACGAAGGGCTATCCGCCGTCGGTGTTCGCGAAACTGCCCGCGCTCGTCGAGCGCACCGGCAACGGGCCCGAAGGCGGCGGCTCGATCACCGCGTTCTACACGGTGCTGACCGAAGGCGACGACCAGCAGGACCCGATCGCCGATTCGGCGCGCGCGATCCTCGACGGCCACATCGTGCTGTCGCGCGCGCTCGCCGAGGCCGGCCACTATCCCGCGATCGACATCGAGGCGTCGATCAGCCGCGCGATGACCGCGCTGATCGACGAAACGCATCTCGACCACGTGCGGCAGTTCAAGCAGATGCTGTCGCGCTACCAGCGCAATCGCGACCTGATCGCGGTCGGCGCCTACGCACCCGGCCGCGACGCGCAGCTCGACCGCGCGATCGCGCTTTACCCGCGCATCGAGGCCTTCCTGCAGCAGGGCTTTCGCGAATGCGCGCCGTTCGCATCGAGCCTCACCGCGCTCGATGCGCTGTTCGACGCTTACGGAGGCTGATCCCGATGGCCCACGGCTTTCCCCTTCAGTTGCTGCTCGACCGTGCGCAGGAAGACCTCGACTCGGCCGCGAAGCAGCTCGGCACCGCGCAGCGCGACCGCACCGCGGCGGCCGAACAGCTCGACGCGCTGCTGCGCTACCGCGACGAATATCACGCGCGCTTCGCGCAATCCGCGCAGAGCGGGATGCCGGCCGGCAACTGGCGCAATTTCCAGGCGTTCATCGACACGCTCGATGCGGCGATCGCGCAGCAGCGCACCGTGCTCGCCGCGGCCGACGTCCGCATCGACGAGGCGCGCCCGAACTGGCAGCAGAAGAAACGGACCGTCGGCTCGTATGAAATCCTGCAGGCGCGCGGCGTCGCGCAGGAAGCGAAGCGCGACGCCCGGCGCGAACAGCGCGACGCCGACGAACATGCCGCGAAGATCCTGCGCATGCGGGCCGACGCGGCCCGCTCGTCGTAACCGAACACCGCCTTCGAACGAGAGAACCGTCATGCCTCCCCTGCCCCTGCTCGGCGCGCTGCTCGACACCGCCGGCGCCGCACTCAAGGCCACCCGCGGCCCGGGCGCGTCCGCCACTGCCAACGATGCGTCGGCTGCCGCGAGCGCCGTGCCGTTCGCGCAGACGCTGAAGCAAAGCGTCACCACGCGCGGCGACACGGCCAGCACCGGTACGCCGGACGTGCCGGCCAAACAGGCTGCGTCGAAGCCGGCCGCCGATGCGAAGCCGTCCGGCACGGACGACGACGACGCAACCGACGCCACGGCCGCGAACGCCACCGCCACCGCCAACCCCGATGCCGCCGCGCTCGCGGCTGCCGCGGCCGTGCAGGCGCAACTGCAGGCGCGCCCGGACACCGCGACGCCGGCCGACGCGACGACCACGGCCGCGGCGGCTGCCGCTGCCGCCGCGCAAAAGACGGCCGTGCCGGGCCAGCCGGACGCCGCGGCCACGCTCGCCGACCATGCGACCCAGGACGCAGCCGCCCTGCCAACCGACCCGGCATCGAGCCGCGACGCGCTGCAAGCGGCGCTCGCCAAGCTGACGGGTGGAGCGAACGCGATTGCGATGCCTGCGACCGGCACGAGCGCCGCCGCCACGCCGACGGCGCCGGCCGCGACCACGTCGAACGCCGCCGCGCCGCTCACGCCGAAAGTCCCGACCTTCGACCGTACGCTCGCCGACGCGAAAGGCGCGCTCGCCACCCAGCAGACGCCGGCCCAGGTCACGCCGCAGACGCTGCAGGCCGACGCGAACGCGCAATCCGGCGCACAGCACGCGCTCGCGGCAGCCGGCAACGCAACCGACCCGGCCGCCAGCGCGACGCTCGCGGCAGGCGCGGCGGCCACCGCCGCCGCGCAGGCGAACCTGCAACTGTCGCCGGCCGCCGGTGCGATCGCCGCCGCCAACGCGCACGCGCTCGCGCCGCACGTCGGCACGGCCGACTGGACGGATGCGCTGAGCCAGAAGGTCGTGTTCCTGTCGAATGCGCACCAGCAGAGCGCCGAGCTGACGCTCAACCCGCCCGATCTCGGGCCGCTGCAGGTCGTACTGCGCGTCGCGGACAATCACGCGCACGCGCTGTTCGTGTCGCAGCACGCGCAGGTGCGCGACGCGGTCGAAGCCGCGCTGCCGAAGCTGCGCGAGGCGATGGAAGCGGGCGGGCTCGGGCTCGGCAGCGCGACCGTCAGCGACGGCGGCCTCGCGTCGCAGCAACAGCAGCAAAACCCGCAGCAGACTTTCGCCGGCGGCCAGCCGTCGCGACGCGGGAACGGCGGACCGTCAGCCGTCGATGCACCCGTCGACGCCGCGCGATCCGCACCGGTCGCCGCACCCGTGAGCCGCGCCGGCCTCGTCGATACGTTTGCCTGAGCATGGTCGCTGCCGTGCGCGCCGCGTCTAGCGGCCGTGCACCGCGGCAGCCGCCTCGCCGCGCGGCACGCCGCCCTTGCGCGCGGCCACGATGAAGTCCGCCGCGCGTTCGCCGATCATCACCGACGGCGCATTCGTGTTCCCGCCGACCAGCGTCGGCATCACCGACGCATCCACCACGCGCAATCCGTCGACGCCGCGCACGCGCAGTTGCGGATCGACGACCGCGCGCGCATCCGAGCCCATCCGGCAGGTGCCGACCGGGTGATAGATCGTGTCCGCATGCGCGACGATCGTCGCGCGCAGCTCCGCTTCGCTCTGGTCCGGCCGCGTGTACAGCTCGCGCCCGCCCTGCGACGCCAGCGGCGCCTGCGACAGGATGCGGCGCATCGCCTGCGTGCCGCGCACCAGCAGGTCGAGGTCGCGTGAATCGCTGAAGAAGCGCGGATCGATCAGCGGCGCATCGCGCGCATCGCCGCTCGCGAGCGCGACCGTGCCGCGGCTGAACGGCCGCAGTGCGCACACGTGCAGCGAATAGCCGAAGCCCCAGTGCATCTTGCGGTTGTGATCGTCGACGAGTGCCGTGCAGAAATGCAGTTGCAGATCGGGACGCTCGAGCGACGGGTCGCTCTTGATGAAGCCGCCGGCCTCCGCGACGTTGCTCGTCATCATCCCCGTGCGGCGCGAGAAATAGCGCACGAGCGCCGGCGTCATCTTCGCGATGCCGCGCAGGCACACGCCGACCAGCTCCGACGAATTCACGCGCGTGTTGATGATGAAATCGATGTGGTCGATCAGGTTCGCGCCGACGTCCGGCGCATCGTGCACGACCGCGATCCCGTGCCGGCGCAACTGCTCGGCTGGGCCGATCCCCGAACACATCAGCAGTTGCGGCGAATTGAACGCGCCGGCCGACAGGATCACTTCCGCGCGCGCGCCGAGCGTCTCGACCCGCCCGTCGCGCGACACGACGACGCCGACCGCGCGCTTGCCGTCGAAGCCGACGCGCAGCACCGTCGCATCGGTGATCACGTGCAGGTTCGGCCGGTTGCGGCCGTAGATATACGCGCGCGCCACGCTGCAGCGCGCGCCGTCGCGATGCGTGACCTGGTAGAAGCCGACGCCTTCCTGCGTCGCGCCGTTGAAGTCGTCGTTCAGCGGATAGCCGGCCGCATGCGCGGCCTGGATGAATCGTTCGGAGAACGGATTGCGAAAGCGCAGATCCGACACCGTGAGCGGGCCGTCCGCGCCGTGCCATGCATCCGCGCCGCGCTCGTTGCCTTCCGCGCGGCGGAAATACGGCAGCACGTCCTGCCAGCCCCAGCCCGTCGCGCCCAGTTGCGCCCACTCGTCGTAGTCGCCCGGGTGGCCGCGCGTATAGATCATCGCGTTGATCGCGCTCGAGCCGCCCATCCCGCGCCCGCGCGGCTGGTAACCGCGCCGCCCGCCGAGGCCCGGCTGCGGTACCGTCTCGTAGCCGTAGTTCGTGCCGAGCTTGAACGGCACCAGCGCCGCGATGCCGACCGGCATGTTGACGAGCAGATTGCGCTCCGTATGCGAGCCGGCCTCGATCAGCGCGATCGTCGCATCCGGGCAGGCGTCGGCGAGACGGCCGGCAAGGCTCGCTCCGCCCGAACCACCGCCCACGATGATGTAGTCGTATTGCATGTCACGTCTCCGTCGTGTCATGGAGGTCGCCCGGCACTGCCGCGCGACCGTGTCTCCTCTTTGGAGGGTCTGTTTGCAGATGGAACACGCATGCGAATGCCCGAAATCGCTCGTAGGGCAAGGAGCGACGAGGGACGCCGCCATACGTCCCGAAGGAAGTCCCCTTGGGGGACGGGCGATTTCGGGCATTCCCGTGACATGATTTTTTTAATCTGGAGTTGCCACGAGAACGGCCGCTCGCCGCGTTGTGCTCCTTGGCGATACGTCGGTATTCGCGGCGTCGCGCGCCTCGTGAGCGGCCGTTCTCGCGGCAACGCATGCGTGTTCCATCTGCAAACAGACCCTCGGGGCATTGTAGGAATGGCCGTCCCGTGAGCGGCGCGCCGATTCAAGAGCGATTCCTCTAAACGCCCGCGTGAACTAAATTTAAGATGTGTCGATGCGCTTCGCGCGATGCACCGGCCACGAGAAGCCGATTCGTCGCGAAACGGGAGGAATGACGATGCAGCGCCAGATCCTGCAGGCCGCGTGCCGACCGGGTGATCCAGAGGTCAAGCGCGCGGCCCGTATTTCATTTCAAACGGCGGCCCGCGCGACGCTGCGCGGCGTGATGCGCGCCCTCGGTCGAAATCGAACGGTGCGTGTCGCCGCCGACCGTTTGGACGGTGTCTCGGCGCCGTCGCACGATGCGCGGCGACACGCCGTCACGGACCCGTCGCGCGACGCTGCCGCGGTACACGGGCACACGCTCGCAAGACGGCGTCGCGTGCCCGCGCGTCACCGCATCGGGCCGTGCGCGCGTGCCGTGCGGCACGACTTTCGGACACGGACACCGTCGCGCGGATACGACGCCGGCCGCATGCATCAACCGGTTTTCGAGCACCCGTCGCATCCGGCCCCGTGCCGCGCGACCCGCATCACCCGATCCGCGTCGCCGCGCTCGCCGAGCGTGCGGCGTGACGGCCGGCCGACCAGCCAGGCCCAACTGGAGGAGACGACATGAAGAACGACCTGCCCGAACTGGCTCCGCAAGCACGCCCGTCGGTCGATGCGCTGACGTCGCTGCTGCACGACCAGCGCGCGGCGTACCTGCGCGCACCGTACCCGGCGTGGGACACGCGTGCGCAGCACCTGCGCGCGCTGCGCACGATGCTGATCGACCATGCGGATGCGCTCGCCGACGCGATCAGCGCCGATTTCGGCCATCGCGCGAAGCAGGAAGTGCTGCTGTCGGAAATCTGGATGGCGAAGGAAGAGATCGACGACGCGCTGAAGCACGGCAAGCGCTGGATGAAGCCGATCCGCAAGCCGATGAACAAATGGCTGCGCCCGGCGCGCGCGAAGGTCGTGCCGCAGCCGCTCGGCGTGGTCGGCATCGTCGTGCCGTGGAACTACCCGGTGCTGCTCGCGGCCGGCCCGCTGATCTGCGCGCTCGCCGCCGGCAACCGCGCGATCATCAAGATGTCCGAACTGACGCCGCGCACGTCGGCGCTGTTCGAGCAGCTCATCGGCAAGACCTTCACGCGCGACCACGTCGCGGTCGTCAACGGCGACGCGGAGGTCGGCGCCGCATTCAGCGCGCTGCCGTTCGACCATCTGCTGTTTACCGGCTCCACGCAGGTCGGCCGCCACGTGATGCGCGCGGCCGCCGACAACCTCACGCCCGTCACGCTCGAGCTCGGCGGCAAGTCGCCGGCGATCATCGGCCCGAATGCGCGCTTCGACGCGGCCGTCGACGCGATCGTCGCCGGCAAGACGCTGAACGCCGGCCAGACCTGCATCGCGCCCGACTACGTGCTGCTGCCGCGCGGGATGGAAGGCGCGTTCATCGAACGCGCGCGAACCCGCTTCGCGAAGCTGTATCCGGACCTGTCGGCCAACGGCGACTACACGACGATCGTGTCGCCGCGCCACTACGCACGCCTGCAGCAACTCGCGAGCGACGCGCAGGCGGGCGGCGCGCAGTTGCATCCGCTGTCCGACGCGCAGTCCGATCCCGTGTCGCGCCGCTTCGTGCCGTGCGCGCTCACGCGGGTGCCGGCCGCGTCGCAACTGATGCAGGAGGAAATCTTCGGGCCGCTGCTGCCGCTCGTGCCGTACGAACGGCTCGACGAAGCGATCGCATACGTCAATGCGCGCCCGCGTCCGCTCGCGCTGTACCTGTTCGACGAGGATGGCGGCACGGTCGACCGCGTGATGCACGAAACGATCTCCGGCGGCGTAACGGTCAACGAAACGCTGATGCACATCGCGTGCGGCAGCTTGCCGTTCGGCGGCGTCGGCGCGAGCGGCATGGGCGCGTATCACGGCTACGACGGCTTCGTCACGTTCTCGAAGATGAAGCCCGTGCTCACGCAGGCGCGGCTGAACGCGCGCAACCTGCTCGCGCCGCCGTACGGCAAGCGCTTCGCCGCGCTGATCAAGCTGATGCTGAAGTTCTGAGGTAGACGGGCCGCGCGCGTCGCGCCGCGGCCCTTGCCGCACGGCATGGGATGCCGCGCACGCAGCCGTCGTCCATCACACGGGCCAGAGCGGCCCTTCCTGCATCGCGCCGATCTGCTCGCGCAATTCGAGCACGCGCGCTTCCCAGTAACGATGCGTGTTGAACCACGGGAACGCGGCCGGAAACGCCGGGTCGTCCCAGCGCCGCGCGAGCCACGCCGCATAGTGGATCAGCCGCAGCGTCCGCAGCGCTTCGACCAGATGCAGCTCGCGCGGCTCGAATTCGCAGAAATCCTCGTAGCCGGCGAGCAGGTCCGCCAGCGCGCGCGACGCGCCTTCGCGATCGCCCGGCAGCAGCAGCCACAGATCCTGAACGGCCGGCGCCATCCGGCTGTCGTCGAAGTCGACGAAATGCGGGCCGGCATCGGTCCACAGCACGTTGCTCGGATGACAGTCGCCGTGCGTGCGCAGCAGGCGGATCTCGCCCGCACGCTCGAACGCGGCCTCGACGCCTTCGAGCGCGAGTGCGACCGCGGTCTCGTACGCCGGCCTTACGTCATCCGGAATGAAATCGTGCGCGAGCAGGTAGTCGCGCGGCTCGTAGCCGAACGTACCGATGTCGAGCACGGGACGCGCGACATACGGCTGCGTCGCGCCGACCGCATGAATGCGGCCGATGAAGCGGCCGAGCCATTCGAGCGTGTCGCTGCGGTCGAGATCGGGTGCGCGGCCGCCGCGCCGCTCGAAGATCGAGAAGCGGAAGCCGTCGAACGCGTGCAGCGTGCGGCCGTCGAAGGCTCGCGCGGGCACCGCCGGTATCTCGCGCGCGGCGAGTTCGGCGACGAACGCATGCTCTTCGAGAATCGCGTCGTCCGACCAGCGCGCCGGGCGATAGAACTTCGCGACGACCGGCGGGCCGTCTTCGATACCGACCTGGTAGACCCGGTTTTCGTAGCTGTTGAGGGCGAGCAGGCGCCCGTCGGTGCGCAGGCCGGCCGGCATCAGCACGCTGTCGAGCGCGTCGAGCACGCACTCGGGCGTGAGGCCGGCGAACGGCGGGCTGGCGGGAGAAGCGGGAGCGGAAGTGGTGTCGGTCATGCCCCGCATTGTGCCGCCAGCCGGACCGAAAGACGAGCGTCCGGTACGAGCGTCCTTAGTGAAGCGCCGCGCCGGCCGGCAAGACGGATTCGCCGGTGTCGATCAGGTCCTCGAGAAAGAACGGCTCGGTGTTGAGTTCTTTCGACTCACCCGGCACGCCCGCGTACCAGGTCACCATGGCCATGTCGCCCAGGATGCGCTGGACGATGCCGCGCGCGCCCTTCGGCACCGCGATATGGGTAGTGCAGACGATCGACCCGATATGCATGATGGTTCCCCACTCTTGAATCTTGAAACCCGGCCCGCTGGCGAGCCGGCAAATGCACGATCCGCGCCGCTCTCGGCGGAGCGTTGCGCGTGATCCCATTGTTCACGGTTTATCGAAGCGCGAAAAGAAGAAGAAGCGGGCGAAGTGCCGCGAATTCGTCGAATGTCTCCAATCAACCACTGCGCCGGGCACGCACTTGCCCGCCCGGTTACCCCCATCATACCCTGTCGAATGCGGCTGCCTACCGAAACCGTCCGGCGCCGCCGCGCACGCGCGATCGACGCAACGCGCGTCCCGTTTCGCTTGCGCCGCGCGGGATCGTCGGAACACGCCCGCGATCGGCGCTGACATCACCTCGCGCGCGTCGCTTGCCGATCGCCTTCTTCCGGTCGTCGAAAGCTTGCATGCGCATCGGCCAGCGAGCCGGCGCCGTCTTGCATCGCCCCGCCCGCGATGCGCCGCCGCCGACAGCAGTTGCGTTCGACGGCTGCCTTGCGGTACCTTTGGCTTTCATTCGCGTTCAATCGCATTCCGACACGATGCATCCGCTCACGTCCGCCCGCACAACATCCCGGCCGCAGTTCGACTCGCGGCTGCGGGCGGGCGTGCATCCGTCGGTCCTTCCCCCTCCTGTCGCACCGCCGCGCGTCTGCGCCGCGCCGCCCCCGCCGGCGGCACGCGCCGGCTGACTCGCCGGCTTCTTCGTCTTCCATTCGCCCCGTTGTCTGCACGTGCGTGCGTCATGACGCACGGCACGTTGCCGCGCGCGGATGGAACGTTTCGATCCGTTCGACAGGTGGATTCACATGGTTTCGTTCAAACGCGCGCTTGCCGCGCATGGCGCGACGTCGCTCTTCGTGCTGCTGTGGAGCAGCGGCGCGATCTTCGCTGAACTCGGTTTGCGGCACGCCTCCGCGTTCGCCTTTCTCACTGCCCGTTTCGCGCTCGCCTCATTCGTGCTGCTCGTGCTGGCCTTCATGCGCAAACGCTGGCTGCCGCCGCGCGGCGAGCGGCGCATGGCCGCGCTGACCGGATTGCTGATGATGGGCGGCTATTCGATCTTCTATCTGCTCGCGCTCGAGCGCGGCATCGCGCCCGGCGTGCTCGCGACGATCCTCGGCGTGCAGCCGATCCTCACGCTCGCGATCGTCGAGCGGCGCTGGCAGCCGGCGCGCATCGCGGGGCTCGCGCTGTCGCTCGCGGGCCTCGCGCTCGTCGTCGGTCGCGGCGTGAGCGGCGGGACGGGCGGCCTGTCGGCGGCCGGCATCGCGTGCGCGCTCACGGCGCTCGTCGCGCTGACCGTCGGCTCGCTGCTGCAAAAGCGCGTGCGCGCGGCGCCCGCCGACGTGCTGCCGATGCAGAACGCGATCGGCCTCGCGCTGTGCGTCGCGATCGTGCCGTTCCGGCCGGTGTCGTTCGAGCTGAACTGGGCGTTCGTCGTGCCGCTGCTGTGGCTCGGCATCGTGATTTCGGTGATCGCGCAACTGCTGTTCTACCGATTGATGCAGCGCGGCGATCTCGTGAACGTGACGAGTCTGTTCTATCTCGTGCCGGTCGTCACCACGCTGATGGATGCCGCGTGGCTCGGCAACCGGCCCGAGCCGCTCGCGCTCGCCGGCATGGGCGCGATCATCGCCGGGCTCGCGCTCGTGTTCCGCGCGCCGGCCGGCCGCCCGCAATCCGACCGCGCGTGAGCGGGCCGGCCGCCGCGCCCGCGGGTGCGGCGGCCCGTATCGGACACATACGACGATTCCGCGAAAATCGAAAGGAACGGGAAAGATGCGTGCAAGGCGTTCGTCTTGTTCGCACGAAAAATGCGGGATTCCCGGGGCTTTCCGCTGATTTTTAATGGTTCGGATAGCGAAAAACGCCGCCGGTTGCCTATACTCGAATGGACCGGCCTGCTCGTAACGGGCCGGACCAACTAGAAACACCCGGCATGGGGCCGGGGTGAGCGCACGCGTGCCGGCTTCGGCCGATATCCCGCGGGGATGGAGCCGCCAAGGCACGCACTGAAGCGCTCACTTCGGCCGACACTGGAGACACGCATGACGACCTACTTCACGATCGGCGACTTCATCCTGTTGATTCCGATGGCGCTGGCCGGAGCGCTATTTCTCGGCGCGGTGCCGTGCGCCACCCAGTTCCGTCACAACCTGCTGCGCGTACTCGGCGTCATTCTCGGCGTCGGCGTCGCGGTATTGCTCGTTGAAGGCCTGCCCGCGCTGATCTAGCGCCACCGCCGTGCGCGACACACCTCGCTGCACGGCAGCGAGGTGACGCACTGCCTGCGCGTCGACGATACGGCGCGCGATGTTTCGCATGCCGTATCGAGTTCCGGTCAGATCGCCTGATCGGTGGACGGCTTTTCCCACAGATTGATGCCGCCTTCCGTCGCGTAGCGATCGATCTCCGCGAGCTCCTCCGCCGAGAATTCGAGGTTCTTCAACGCACCGACGTTCTCGCGCACCTGCTCCGCCCGGCTCGCGCCGATCAGCGCGGACGTCACGCGGCCGTCACGCAGCACCCACGCCAGCGCCATCTGCGCGAGGCTCTGCCCGCGCCGTTCGGCGATCGCGTTGAGCTTGCGTACATGCTCGAGGTTGTCCGCGCTCAGGTGCTCCTGCTTCAGCGAGCCGCCGCCCGGCTTGTTCACGCGCGCGTCGGCCGGCACGCCGTTCAGGTACTTCGACGTGAGCAAGCCCTGCGCGAGCGGCGTGAACGCGATGCTGCCCGCGCCGACGTCGTCGAGCGTGCCGAGCAGGTCGCGCTCGATCCAGCGGTTCAGCAGGTTGTACGACGGCTGGTGAATCAGCAGCGGCACCTTGTACTGCGCGAGCAGGTCGGCCATCTCGCGCGTCTTCGCGGCCGAATACGACGAGATGCCGATGTAGAGCGCCTTGCCCTGCTGCACGGCCGACGCCAGCGCGCCCGCCGTTTCCTCGAGCGGCGTATGCGCGTCGAAACGGTGCGAATAGAAGATGTCGACGTAGTCGAGCCCCATCCGCTGCAGGCTCTGATCGAGGCTCGCGAGCACGTACTTGCGCGAGCCGCCGCCGCTGCCGTACGGGCCCGGCCACATGTCCCAGCCGGCTTTCGTCGAGATCAGCAGCTCGTCGCGATACGGCCGGAAATCCTCCTTCAGCAGCCGGCCGAAGTTGGTTTCGGCGCTGCCGTACGGCGGCCCGTAGTTGTTCGCGAGGTCGAAATGGTTGATGCCGAGATCGAACGCGGTGCGCAGGATCTCGCGCTGCGTCGAGATCGGCGTCGAATCGCCGAAGTTGTGCCACAGGCCGAGCGACAGGGCGGGCAGTTTGAGCCCGGATTTGCCGCAGGTACGGTATTGCATGTCGGCATAACGTTCGGAAGCTGCTTCGTAGGCCATGAGTCTGTTCCGTCAGGACATCGGGGGAAGGGACGCGCGCCGGCCGCGCCGATGGCGCGACGGCGGCGAAGGAGTCATACGACGACTATGGTAGCGAAAGCGGCCGAATCGCGCACGGCGGCACGGCGATGGACGCGACCGCGGCGCTCGCCTACACTGCGGCGTCTCGAATCACCGTTTCAGCGAGGTTGGTATGTCCCGGGTCATCTCGGTTGCACTGCTCGTCGGCGGCATCGTGCTGCTGTATTTCGGCGGCCAGTCGTTCCATTCGATCAACGACAACGTGTCGCGCTTCTTCACCGGCTCGCCCGCGACGAAGACGATCCTGCTGATCGTCGGCGGCGCCGTCGCGTCGTTCATCGGCCTGATCGGCCTCGCGATGCCGGGCGGCAAGCGCTGATCGCGACGCATCCGCGGCTCGCGTCACGCGCGGGGGCCGCGCCAAACGAAACGGGCGGCCAGGCCGCCCGTCGTTTCATCCGCTCGCGATGCGCCGCATCGCGTGGCCGCGGCGGCTTCACCGGCCGCCAGATCCGCGCCTAGAACTGCACTTCCGGCTTCGACGCCGAGCGCGTGCCGGGCACCGGCCGGTTGCTTGCACCGTGGTACGTGTACACGAGCGAGAACTTCACCTGGTCGGAACGGTTCTGCCCGGCCGAATGCAGCGTGTTGCAGTGGAAGAACACGACGTCGCCCGTCTGCAGCGACGGGCACGTGGCCGCGTCGATCATCCTGCGATTTTCCGGCAAATCGCCGCGGAAGAACTTCGCGTCATCGAACGCTTCCGGCCCGAATTCGGCCGTATGTGAGCCGGGCACCAGCCACAACGCGCCGTTCTCGTTGGTTTCCGGCCCGAGCGCGAGCCACACCGACACCATGTCCGGGCGCTCGAACGCCCAGTAGCGGAAATCGCGATGCCAGCCGGTCAGGCTCCCGTACGCCGGGTGCTTCGTCATCATGCAGTTGTGATGCGCGCGCGACAGCACGGGTTGCTCACCGAAATACTCGCGCATCCACGCGCCGATTTCGGGCGCGATCGCACGCTCGGCGAATGCCGGATCGCGCGAGTACGCATCGAGCAGGCGCCGCACCGTATGCCCGCCGGGCGCATGCTTCGATTCGGGCGCGCCCGGGTAGCGCAGGTCGGCCTCGAATTCGATCGGCTCGGCGGCCTCCCGCAACTGGCGCTCCGCGATCTGCCTGAGCGTCGCGCACTGCGCTTCGCCGACGAGGCCGCGCGCGACGACGAAGCCGCGCTCGCGCAATTCCGCGACTTGCGCGCGGATCGATTCCGACTGCAATGGAGACGACATGGGATGCCAGACGTTTATTGTGTGAATGTGACGATTGTAAATCGGCGCCGGATACCGCGAACAGCGCCATTGTCGTGCGCAGGGGCATGCCAATCGCGGATTTGATCCAGCGCAAGGGAACTGTGCGGCGCGGCACCTGCCTGAGCGACAGGCGGTATGCGGCACACGCGTTGCGGCACAAGGGTTTATCGCGACTTTTGCCCGTCACGAATCCCCTGTAGCCTGACGCGGCCTGTCAATTCTGGCGGGCGCGGCGCGCAACGGGTTTCGGTAAGATCCGTTGCGTTATCCGAGGCCGTTCATACCAGTGCGCTCTGCAGGGCGCCATCCATACAAGCGAAGCATCGTTCACATGCCATTCCGTCTGACTTCCCGTTTCAACCGCGCCGCGAAGCGCGTCGTGCCGTCCGCTCCCGCCCGCCCGCTGCGCCACCACCGCGCACGCACGCAGGCGCTGGCCGAACGTACGCACCCGCGCAGCCGGCTGGACGGCATCCGTGCGTGGTTTCACGCATTTTTCTCGATGATGAGCACGCAGGCGTTCGCGCGCCGCGCCGGCCTGCGCTCGCTGCTGCAGAAGCCGTCGTCGCTGCGCGCGCTCGCGCTGCGCCGCAAGCTCGGCCCGCAGCGCCGCATCAACCGCCCGCGTCGCCTCGCGGCCAGCAACGGCTGGTTCGGGTTCGGCGCGCGCTGAGAATGTACCCGGCGGGTGTCGTCCGCCCCGATCGGCCGCCACTGCTTCGGCGATCGAACCCATAAAAAAACCCCGGCTTGGCCGGGGTTTTTCATTTCAGGCGAACGACGTTCACGCGACGCGTGCGGTCGGCTCCACGCCGGCCGCTTCGGCCAGCGCGAGCGCCTTGTCGGTCGCTTCCCACGAGAACTCCGGCTCTTCGCGGCCGAAGTGACCGTAAGCCGCGGTCTTCTCGTAGATCGGGCGCAGCAGGTCGAGCATCTTGATGATGCCCTTCGGACGCAGGTCGAAATGCTCGCGCACGAGCTTCGTGATCACCGCATCCGACACGCGGCCCGTGCCGAACGTGTTGACCATCACCGAGGTCGGCTCGGCCACGCCGATCGCGTACGACACCTGGATCAGCGCGCGCGACGCGAGGCCCGCGGCGACGATGTTCTTCGCGACGTAGCGGCCCGCATACGCGGCCGAACGGTCGACCTTCGACGGATCCTTGCCCGAGAACGCGCCGCCGCCGTGCGGTGCGGCACCGCCGTAGGTGTCGACGATGATCTTGCGGCCCGTCAGCCCGCAATCGCCCTGCGGGCCGCCGATCACGAACCGGCCGGTCGGGTTCACGAGGAACTTGATGTCGCCCTTGATCAGTTCGGCCGGCAGCGTCGGCTTGATGATTTCCTCGATCACCGCTTCGCGCAGCGCGGGCAGTTCGATGTCCGGTGCGTGCTGCGTGGACAGCACGACGGTGTCGATCGAATCGGGCTTGCCGTCGACGTAGCGGACGGTGACCTGCGACTTCGCGTCCGGACGCAGCCATTGCAGGCGGCCGTCGCGGCGCAGGCTGGCCTGGCGCTCGACGAGGCGGTGCGACAGGTAGATCGGCAGCGGCATCAGTTCCGGCGTTTCGTCGCACGCATAGCCGAACATCAGGCCCTGGTCGCCCGCGCCTTGATCGAGGTTGTCGTCGTGTGCACGATCGACGCCCTGCGCGATGTCCGGCGATTGCTTGTCGTATGCGACGAGCACCGCGCAACCCTTGTAGTCGATACCGTAGTCGGTGTTGTCGTAGCCGATGCGCTTGATCGTATCGCGCGCGATCTGGATGTAATCGATGTTCGCCGTCGTGGTGATTTCACCGGCCAGCACGACGAGACCGGTGTTGCACAGCGTTTCCGCCGCGACGCGGGAGTATTTGTCCTGCTCGAGGATGGCGTCGAGAATCGCGTCCGAGATTTGGTCCGCGACTTTGTCCGGATGGCCTTCGGAGACGGATTCGGACGTGAAGAGATAATCGTTTGCCACTTTTTCAGGCTCCTGTGTGGTTACGGTTGGTTTCACGTAGCCAGCTTCGTTGGGCCTGAAGCGGCGACGCTTTAGCGGATTACCAGGACCGGGCAGCGTGTGTCGCGCCAGCCGGCTTCGCCCCGCAAGTTGTCAGTTAACTCGGCGAAGCCCGTATTATAGCGGCTTTCCTGAATTGTCACAGAGCGCCGCCCGTGCTGCATCTTCCGCTGTCTTACCACCCTGTTCGCAACGTGCCGGCCAGCCGGCCCCACGGAGATTCCGCATGCTAGGCCGCCTCGGCACGCACCTCGCCATCGGCTTGCTGAAGCTGCTCGCGCTACTGCCGTACGGTCTGACCGCACGGTTCGGCGATGGCCTCGGCTGGCTGCTGTATCAGATCCCCAGCCGGCGAAAGCGCATCGTACATACGAATCTGAAACTCTGCTTCCCCGACTGGAGCGACGAGCGGCGCGAGGACGTGGCGGGCCGGCATTTCCGTCATGCGATCCGCAGCTACGTCGAGCGCAGCGTGCAGTGGTTCGGCTCGGAGAAGAAGCTCGCGAAGCTGATCCAGGTCGACAGCGCGGTCGATCTCACCGATCCGGACCTGCCGCCGACGCTGTTCCTCGGTCTGCACTTCGTCGGCATCGAAGCCGGTTCGATCTGGCTGAACCGGTCGCTGCACCGCCGCTGCGGATCGCTGTACCAGCCGTTCTCGAACGCGGTGCTCGAGGAGGAGGCGAAGAAGGCGCGCGGGCGCTTCGACGCCGAGATGGTCGGCCGCGCGGACAGCGCGCGCGTCGTGCTGCGCTGGCTGCGCGACCGCAAGCCGGTGATGCTCGGCGCCGACATGGACTACGGGCTGCGCAACTCGACGTTCGTCCCGTTCTTCGGCGTGCCGGCGTGCACGCTGACGGCCGTCGGCCGGCTCGCGAAGACGGGCCGTGCGCAGGTCGTGCCGTTCATCGGCGAGGTGTTGCCGAACTACAAGGGCTACCGTCTGAAGGTATTCAAGCCGTGGGATCACTACCCGACCGGCGACGACGATCTCGACGCGCGGCGGATGAACGCATTCCTCGAGGAACAGATTCCGCTGATGCCCGAGCAGTACTACTGGGTGCACAAACGCTTCAAGACGCGCCCGCCCGGCGAGCCGAGCCTGTACTGACCCTGCCGCGAGACGTTCGCGGGCGCGCCGTCATGCGCGTGCCCGCGCCCTCGCCACCTTCGGCGCGCCCTTGGCGCGCGCGCGCCAGAGATCGTAGGCCGACTGCTGCGCGAGCCACAGATCGGCCCTTCCCCCGTTTTCCTCGCCGAGCCACGCTTCGAGGCGCAACGCCATTTCCGGCGAGATGCCGGCATGGCCGTGCAGGATCCGCGACAGTGCGGCACGCGTCACGCCGAGTTGCGACGCGGCCTCGGTGACGGTCAGGCCGAGCGCCGGCAGCACGTCGTCGCGCAGCGTTTCGCCCGGATGGGGCGGATTGAAGATGCGGGTCATGGTGTTGGATCAATTCAGTGACGAGGCGCGATGCCGGAAACGCCGGCAGCGCATAGCCGCACTATACGAATCACCGGATTGGGACATCAATTTGACGGGTACGAAATACACATCGCGTACCGTTCCGCGTACCGGCCACAGCCGAGCCCGCCACGCCGCCCCCTGTCAATCCGCCCGCTCATCATCCGCGCGCCCAGTCGGCGCGATCGGCAGACAAGGCCCCCGCCCCCCGCACAACGGACGCCGGCCCGCCCCGCGCAGGACGCCCCTGTCGGCTGCATGTATCATTTGCGGTTGAGATCGGCACGACGAACGAGGCCGCCCGGCATGGCAGCCGGCCGTCCGTGTCGTGCCGACCGCCTTGTTCGCCATGGAATTCCGGACCCAGTGAAACTCTCGTTCACCAAGATGCACGGCGCGGGCAACGACTTCGTCGTGCTCGACGGCTATTCGCGCGCGCTGCCGCCGCTCACCGAAGCGCAGGTGCGCGCGCTCGCCAACCGCCACTTCGGTATCGGCGCCGATCAGTTGCTGCTCGTCGAGAAACCGACCGTCGACGGCGCGGATTTCAAGTACCGGATCTTCAATTGCGACGGCGGCGAGGTCGAGCACTGCGGCAACGGCGCACGCTGCTTCGTGAAGTTCGTCAGCGACCGCGGCCTGACCGACAAGCGCAGCGTGCGCGTGCAGGTCATGAAGGGCCTGATCACGCTGACGCTGCAGGAGAACGGCGAAGTCGTCGTCGACATGGGCGCGCCCGTGTTCGCGCCCGCGCAAGTGCCGTTCGAGGCGTCGGGCCTCGACGGCCGCAAGGAAGGCAACGACACGCTGTGGCCGCTCGACGTCGGCGGCGCGACGCGCTGGATCTCGACGGTGTCGATGGGCAATCCGCACGCGGTGCAGGTCGTCGACGACGTCGAAGCGTATCCGGTGCTGGAAGAAGGCCCGCTGATCGAGCGCCATGCGCGCTTCCCGCAGCGCGTGAACGCCGGTTTCATGCAGATCGTGTCGCGCCACGAGGTGAAGCTGCGCGTGTACGAACGCGGCGCGGGCGAGACGCTCGCGTGCGGCACCGGCGCGTGCGCGGCGGTCGCGGCCGGTATCCGGCGCGGCCTGCTCGATTCGCCCGTGACCGTGCACACGCACGGCGGCACGCTGACGATCGGCTGGGACGGCGCGCGCGACGAAACCGCCGCGCTGATGATGGCCGGCCCCGCCACGACCGTGTTCGAAGGCGAGATCGACCTGAACGCCTGACCCTGCAACGTCCCTGATAACTGAACGCTCCAGCCACATGAACGATCGCGAAGTCGCCGACTACCTGCTCGCCAATCCCGAATTCTTCGCGCAGCACGCCGAACTGCTCGCGACGATCCGTCTCGCGAACCCGCACGGCAAGGCCGCGATCTCGCTGCAGGAGCGGCAGATGGAAATGCTGCGCGACAAGAACAAGCATCTCGAACGCCGGCTCGCCGAGCTCGTGCGCTACGGCCACGAGAACGACAGCCTGTCCGCGAAGTTCAGCCGCTGGACCGCGCGCGTGATCGCGGAACGCGATCCGTATGCGCTGCCGCGCACGATCGCCGACGGCATCGCCGACGTGTTCGACGTGCCGCAAACGGCGCTGCGCGTCTGGGACGTGGCCGACACCTACGCGCAAGCCGATTTCGCCCGCCAGGTCGGCGAGGAAGTGCGCCTGTTCACGAACGGGCTGTCGACGCCGTACTGCGGCGCGAACACGGGCTTCGAGGCCGCCCAGTGGCTCGCGCCCGCGCGCGCCGCCGCGAGCGCGGCGGAAGGCACCGAAGCCGCGCCGGCCGGCGACGGCTCGGCCGCGTCGGTCGCGCTGCTCGCGCTGCGTGCGCCGCTCGCCGGCAACGATGCACCCGCGTTCGGCCTGCTGGTCCTCGGTTCGCCCGATCCGCGCCGCTTCCACGACGGGATGGCCACCGACTTCCTCGCGCAGATCGCGACGCTCGCGAGCGCCGCGCTCACGCGCCTGCTGCCGCACTGATCCGCCGCACGCGATGACCGACGATCCGATCGCCGCCTACCTGTCGAACCTGAAGCACGTCAGGCAACTGTCGGAACACACGCTGCGCGCATACACGCACGAGCTCGACGAACTGAGGAAGCTTGCCGCCGGCCGGCCGCTCGAAGCATTGACCGCCGCCGACATGCGCGGCGCGGTCGCGCGCGCGCACGCGGGCGGGCTGTCCGCGCGCTCGATCTCGCACCGGCTGTCCGCCTGGCGCGCGTTCTACCGCTGGCTCGCCCAACGCATCGAGATGCCCGCGAACCCGGTCGCCGCGGTACGCGCGCCGAAGCGCCCGAAAACCCTGCCGAAGGCGCTGTCGGTCGACGACGCATCCGCGCTGATGGACGCGCCGCTCGCCGGCACGACCGAAGGCATCCGCGATCACGCGATCCTCGAGCTGTTCTATTCGTCGGGGCTGCGCCTCGCCGAATTGATCGGGCTCGACGTCCGGTACACGCAGGCCGACGGCTACCGCTCGGCCGGCTGGCTCGATCTCGCCGAGGCCGAAGTAACCGTGCGCGGCAAGGGCAACAAGGAGCGCAAGGTGCCGGTCGGCCGCAAGGCGATCGACGCGCTGAACGCGTGGCTCGCGGTGCGCGGCGAGTTCGTGAAGCACGATCCGCATCCGCTGTTCGTGTCGGTGCGCGGCAACCGGATGTCGCCGGGCGTGGTGCGCGAGCGCGTGAAGCGCGCGGCGCTCGCCGCCGGCATCCCCGCCAACGTCCACCCGCACGTGCTGCGCCATTCGTTCGCGACGCACGTGCTGCAGTCGAGCGGCGACCTGCGCGCGGTGCAGGAACTGCTCGGCCACGCGAGCGTCGCCGCGACGCAGGTCTATACGTCGCTCGACTTCCAGCATCTCGCGAAGATTTACGACAGCGCGCATCCGCGCGCGAAGAAGCGCGACTGACGCGCGTCCCGTGTTACCCGCCGCGCGCGGCGGCCGGCACCGGCCGGCGTCGCGCCCGGCCCCTTTCGATCTCACCATGCAAACCGTCACCCTCAAGCCGTCCAAGGAAAAATCGCTGCTGCGCCGCCATCCGTGGATCTACGCCAATGCGATCGACCGCGTCGACGGCAAGCCCGCGCCCGGCGCGACCGTGCTCGTGCGCGCGCACGACGGCCGCTTCCTCGCGCGCGGCGCGTACAGCCCGCAGTCGCAGATCCGCGTGCGGGTGTGGAGCTTCGACGAGCACGAACCGATCGATCACGCGTTCTTCAAGCGCCGCGTGCAGCGCGCGGTCGCGCACCGCACGACGATGGTGTCGGGCACGGGCGCGGTGCGGCTCGTGTTCGGCGAAGCCGACGGGCTGCCCGGGCTGATCGTCGACTACTACGTCGCGGACACCGCCGAAGCCGGCGCCGCGCCGCGCGGCCAGCTCGTGTGCCAGTTCATGGCCGCGGGCGTCGAAGCGTGGAAGGACGCGATCGTCGCGGCGCTCACCGGCGCGACCGGCTGCCCGAACGTGTACGAGCGCTCGGACGTGTCGATCCGCGACAAGGAAGGGCTCGAACAGACGACGGGCGTACTGGCCGGCGACGCGCCGCCCGCGACGCTGATCGCGAACGAAAACGGCGTGCGCTACCACGTCGACGTGCCGAACGGCCACAAGACGGGCTTCTACGTCGACCAGCGCGACAACCGCGCGCTCGTCGCGCAGTACGCCGAGGGCCGCGACGTGCTGAACTGCTTCTGCTACACGGGCGGCTTCTCGCTCGCGGCGCTCAAGGGCGGTGCGAAACGCGTCGTGTCGATCGACTCGTCGGGCGACGCGCTCGCGCTCGCGCAGCAGAACGTCGTGGCCAACGGCTTCGACGCCGAACGCGCGACCTGGCTCGACGCCGATGCGTTCAAGACGCTGCGCCGCCTCGTCGACGAAGGCGAGCGTTTCGACCTGATCGTGCTCGATCCGCCGAAGTTCGCGCCGACGCGCGACAGCGTCGATCGCGCGGCGCGCGCGTACAAGGACATCAACCTGAGCGGCTTCAGGCTGCTGCGTCCGGGCGGCCTGTTGTTCACGTACTCGTGCTCGGGCGCGATCGACATGGACCTGTTCCAGAAGATCGTCGCGGGCGCCGCGGCCGACGCGAAGGTCGACGCGCGGATCCTGAAGCGGCTCGGCGCGGGCGTCGATCACCCGCTGCTCGCCGCGTTCCCGGAAGGCGAATATCTGAAGGGCCTGCTGTTGCAAATCGTCTGATCGCCCCGATCTTGGCGGACACCCCGGTCCGCCGGCCCCGCCTGTCGGGCCGACGCTTGCCCCTGTCGTCCGGACGACGGGCGGGGGCTTGACAGGTATGTTTCAATGGATGGTTGTGCGCCCCGGCTCGCAGCGCGAGGGCGCGACGCACATCCTGGTTTTGACCCCGATTCACGAACCACAGGCGACCGACATGGCCACTCCCGTCACCATCCTTACCGGCTTCCTCGGCAGCGGCAAGACGACGCTGCTCAAGCGCATCCTGAACGAACAGCACGGCATGAAGATCGCCGTGATCGAGAACGAGTTCGGCGAAGAGAACATCGACAACGAAATCCTCGTGCAGGATTCGAACGAGCAGATCATCCAGATGAGCAACGGCTGCATCTGCTGCACGATCCGCGGCGACCTCGCCCGCGCGCTCGGCGACCTGGCCGCGAAGAAGCGCGAAGGCAAGCTCGACTTCGACCGCATCGTGATCGAGACGACCGGCCTCGCGAACCCGGGCCCCGTCGCGCAGACCTTCTTCATCGACAGCGAGATCGCCGACGATTTCCTGCTCGACGCGGTCATTACGCTGGTCGACGCGAAGCACGCGAACGCGCAGCTCGACGAACACGAAGTGGTGCAGCGCCAGGTCGGCTTCGCCGACCGCCTGTTCATCACGAAGTCGGATCTCGTCGACGACCAGACCGTCGCCGGCCTCAAGCACCGCCTGATGCACATGAACCCGAAGGCCGCGATCAAGGTCGTGAATTTCGGCGAGGCGGACATCAAGGAAATCTTCGACCTGCGCGGCTTCAACCTGAATGCGAAGCTCGAGATCGATCCCGATTTCCTCGCCGAGGACGATCACGCGCACGACCACCACGATCACGGCCACGATCACGATCACGCGAATTGCGACCACGATCACGGCCAATGCGCGCACGATCACGACCACGACCACGGCCACCACCATCACCACCACGCGCACCACGACGACAAGATCAAGTCGTTCGTGTACCGCAACGACCGCCCGTTCGATCCGAACAAGCTGGAAGACTTCCTCGGCGGCATTCTGCAGATCTACGGCGAGCGGATGCTGCGCTACAAGGGCGTGCTGTACATGAAGGGCGTCGACCGCAAGGTCGTGTTCCAGGGCGTGCACCAGATGATGGGCAGCGACCTCGCGGCGAAGTGGCTGCCGGTCGAGAAGAAGACCAACAAGATGGTGTTCATCGGCGTCGATCTGCCGCAGGACCTGATTACCGACGGCCTCGACGCCTGCCTCGCCTGACCCGCGCAGGCGCCCGCCGCGCCCTTGCTGCCCGGCCGCCTGCGAGGCGGCGGGGGCCGCCGCGCGACGCCTTTGCCGGGCAGGGTTTCGCCGTCATCGCTTTTTCGCGATTTGCGCGTTATATTTTCTAGATATTGGCGCAGCCGACGGGGATCGACCCGATACGGCGCCCGCTTGCGATTCAGTTACAATACGTGCCCGCTGGAGTACGGCAACAAACAGGCCCGGTTCTTGCTGAACCAGTTTTCCGGGCATCGCAACCGCGCCGGATCGCCAATCCGCCTCCCGGCCGCGGCCGATGCGATGTGCCGCGCAGCACACCGGTTCGCAGCGCGCGCAAATCTGCGCCAGGCCTATCCTGGTATTTGAGAACCGGTTTTCCAGAGGCTTTCGGCCCCGCGGCGGCAAATCGCAAATGATTGCAAGCGCGGTTGCGGGTAATCCCAAAGTGCAGGCAATATCTGTTGATTTGCCGCACATTGAAGAAGCAAGCAGATGACGAAGAAACTCTTGACCGAAGCCGAAATCCTGAAGATGAGCGACAAGGATTACATGAATGAGGATCAGCTCGCCTTCTTCAAAAATCGGCTCGAACAGTTGCAGGCGGACATCCTCAAGAATGCAGGCCAGACGACCGAGAACCTGCGCGAGACGGTGATCGTCCCCGATCCCGCCGACCGCGCGACGATCGAGGAAGAGCACGCGCTCGAGCTGCGCACGCGCGATCGCGAACGCAAGCTCCTCAAGAAGGTTCAGCAGTCGCTCGCCCGCATCGATTCCGGCGATTACGGCTGGTGTGAGGAAACGGGCGAGCCGATCGGCATTCCGCGCCTGCTCGCGCGTCCGACCGCCACGCTGTCGCTCGAGGCGCAGGAGCGCCGCGAGCTGCGCCAGAAGCTGTTCGGCGACTGATCGAGCGGCATTCCGCTCCGACACACGCTGCTTCCCGAAAGCGCGCGGCCTGCCGCGCGCTTTTTGTTTTCCGGCACCGGTTCAGGGCCTGTGCCCCTGATAACGGGCTTGCGCCGGCCGATTTGCCTCCCCCTCTTGATATCCCGGCGCCCGCCCTAAAATGAAACGGACGCGCGCCGGGCCGCTCCCTGGCGCACTGCGGATTCACGCGGCGGCGCGTCGCGCCGCCCGACTCTTCCCCGTTTTTCTCAAGGAACGCAGATGGAGCAATTTCACGGCACGACCATCGTTTCGGTCCGGCGCGGCGACAAGGTCGCGCTCGGCGGCGACGGCCAGGTAACCCTCGGCAACATCGTCATGAAGGGTGGCGCGCGGAAAGTGCGGCGGATCTACAACAACCAGGTACTGGTCGGATTCGCGGGCGGCACCGCCGATGCGTTCTCGCTGCTCGACCGCTTCGAGGCGAAGCTCGAGAAGCACCAGGGCAACCTGACCCGCGCGGCCGTCGAGCTCGCGAAGGACTGGCGCACCGACCGGATGCTGCGCCGCCTCGAGGCGATGCTGATCACGGCCGATGCGAACACCACGCTCGTCATCACCGGCAACGGCGATGTGCTCGATCCGGAAGGCGGCATCTGCGCGATCGGCTCGGGCGGCGCGTACGCGCAGGCAGCGGCCCGCGCGCTCGTCGAGAACACCGAACTGTCGCCGCGCGAGATCGTCGAGAAGTCGCTCGGGATCGCCGGCGACATGTGCATCTACACGAACCACAACCGCATCATCGAAACGATCGAGTAAGGACCGCCCCATGAGCACCATGACCCCTGCCGAGATCGTCTCGGAACTCGACAAGCACATCATCGGCCAGAACAAGGCGAAGAAGGCCGTCGCCGTCGCGCTGCGCAACCGCTGGCGCCGCCAGCAGGTCGCCGATCCGCTGCGCACGGAAATCACGCCGAAGAACATCCTGATGATCGGGCCGACGGGCGTCGGCAAGACCGAAATCGCGCGCCGCCTCGCGAAGCTCGCCGATGCGCCGTTCATCAAGATCGAGGCCACCAAGTTCACCGAAGTCGGCTACGTCGGCCGCGACGTCGACAGCATCGTGCGCGACCTCATGGAGACCTCGGTCAAGCAGACGCGCGAGACCGAAATGCGCAAGGTGCGCAGCAAGGCCACCGACCAGGCGGAAGACCGCATCCTCGACATCCTGCTGCCGCAACCGCGCGCGGTGGGTTTCGGCGGCAATGCCGATCACGCCAACGACGACAACAACGCGACGCGCCAGACCTTCCGCAAGCGCCTGCGCGAAGGCCAGCTCGACGACAAGGAAGTCGAGCTCGACCTCGAGCAGCCGTCGGTCGGCATGGACATCATGGCGCCGCCGGGCATGGAAGAGATGACCGAGCAGATCCGCTCGATGTTCTCGAACCTCGGCAGCGGCAAGAAGCAGCGCCGCAAGGTGAAGATCAAGGAAGCGCTGAAGCTGCTGACCGACGAGGAAGCGGCGAAGATGCTGAACGAAGAGGAAGTGAAGACGAAGGCCGTGCAGAACGTCGAGCAGAACGGCATCGTGTTCCTCGACGAGATCGACAAGATCACGTCGCGCAACAACGAAGGCAGCGGCGGCGAAGTGTCGCGCCAGGGCGTGCAGCGCGACCTGCTGCCGCTCGTCGAAGGCACGACGGTCAACACGAAGTACGGGATGGTGAAGACCGATCACATCCTGTTCATCGCGAGCGGCGCGTTCCACCTGGCGAAGCCGAGCGATCTGATTCCCGAACTGCAAGGCCGCTTCCCGATCCGCGTCGAGCTCGATTCGCTGTCGGTGAACGATTTCGAAGCGATCCTCGTCGCGACCGACGCAAGCCTCGTCAAACAGTACCAGGCGCTGCTCGCGACCGAGGACGTGCAGCTCGAATTCGCCGACGACGGCATCCGGCGCCTCGCCGAGATCGCGTTCGCGGTCAACGAGAAAACCGAGAACATCGGCGCGCGCCGGCTGTACACGGTGATCGAGAAGCTGCTCGAGGAAGTGTCGTTCTCGGCCGGCAACCATGCGGGCGAGCGCGTGACGATCGACGCGAAGTATGTCGATCGCGCGCTCGGCGAAGTGTCGCAGGACGAAGACCTGTCGCGCTACGTGCTGTAACGCGCGCAGTGCGGGACGAGAGACGGGCGGCCCCTTCGGGGGTCGCCCGTTTTCATTGGTGCGCCCGCTTACTGCCGCACCGGCTTCTTCGCGAGCTTGCGCTGCAGCGTGCGGCGGTGCATGTTCAGCGCGCGCGCGGTCGCCGAAATGTTGTTGTTGTTCTCGGCCAGCACGCGCTGGATGTGTTCCCATTCGAGCCGGTCCACCGACAGCACGACCGGATTCTCGAGCGCCTCGTCGGCCTGCACTTCGGTCGCGTTGGTCTGCAGCGCGGCCAGGATCGACTCGACGTTCGCCGGCTTCGCGAGGTAGTTGTCGGCGCCTTCCTTCACGGCCTGCACGGCGGTCGCGATGCTTGCGTAGCCGGTCAGCACCAGGATCCGCGCATCGGGCTGCAGGTCGCACAGCGGCGCGATCAGGCTCAGCCCCGAATCCTCGCCGAGATGCAGGTCGACGGTGATGAACTGGAACTTGCCGCCCGCGGCGAGCCTGAGCGCCGCCTCCTTGTCGTGCGCCTGCTGGACCGCGTAACCGCGGCGCTCGAGGCCGCGCGCGAGCGTGCCCGCGAACACCTCGTTGTCGTCGATCACCAGGAAATTGTTCTCGCTCATGTGGTTTCTCCGTCTACGTGTTGGTTGAGGCCGCCGGCATCGCGACGCGCACGACCGGCAGGCGCAGCACGGCCCGCGTGCCGCGCCCGGCCGCCGCGCCGGCCGGGCGGCTCTCCGGCGTGCCGGCTGGCCGGTCGACCGTACGTGCGCCCGTGCGTTGTCCCGATGCGGCCGCCGCGTGGCCGTTTGCCGCGCCGCCGGCCCGCCCGTTGCCGCTCGCGGCGCGCGGCGCGACATCGGACAGCTCGATCTCGCCGCCGAGCCGCGCGGCCGCGCTGAACGCGAGGTACAGGCCGACGCCGTGCCCGCCCTGCGTGCTGTCGACCGGCATCGCGCCGAGCGATTCGCGCAGCGCGGCCGGAATGCCGGGCCCGTCGTCGCATACTTCGAATTCGATTTCGTCGGCCGTGCCGCCATGCGCGACCTTCGCGGCGAGCGTCACGCGCTGCGGGCTCGCGCGCGCGGCGTTGTCGAGCAGGATCGTCAGGATCTGGCCGGCCGCGACGGTATCGTCGAGCGCGACGCCGGCCGGGCGCGCACCGAGCAGCTCGAACTGCACGTGCGGATGCCGCAGGCGCCAGTGCTCGACGAACGTGTCGAGCCAGTCGTCCACCGGCTGGCGGCTCGCCGGCGCGCTCGCGCGGCTGCGCAGGCGCGCGAGCGCCGACGTGCAGAGCGTCATCTGTTCCTCGAGCACCTTCAGGTCGGCCTCGTAGCGCGCGAGCCCCGGATCGGCGCGCGCCGCATCGCGCAACTCCTCGGCGAGCATCGCGATCGTCGACAGCGGCGTGCCCATTTCATGTGCGACGGTGGCGGCCTGCACGCCGAGCGCAACCGCCCGCTCGTCGCGCAGCAGGTGCTGCTGCGCCTCGCCGAGCGCCGCGTCGCGCTGGCGCAGCGCATTCGACATGCGCGCGACGAACCACGCGATCAGCCCGACGCTGACCATGAAGTTCGCCCACATGCCGGTACGGTAGTAGTCGAACAGGTTCGCCGGATTGTCCATGTTGAGCGGCACCGAATCGAAGCCGAGCGCCGCGTAGCAGGCCACCGCGAACGCCGCGAGCCAGATCATCAGGTGCCACGGCAGCACGGCCGCGGCGATCGCGAGCGACGGCAGGTACAGCGACACGAACGGATTGGTCGTGCCGCCCGACAGGAACAGCAGCGCGGACAGCGCGCCGAGGTCGACCCACAGCTGGCCGAGCAACTCGAAATTGGTCTCGGGCCGCGCGCGCAGCACGCGCACCCAGGTCAGCGCGTTGAAAACGATTTCGAGCGCGATGACCATCAGCATCGCCGGCAACGGCAGGTGCACGCCGAAATAGGCCTGCACGACGCCGATCGTCACGAGCTGGCCGATGATCGCGAGATTGCGCAGCCAGAACAGGTGGCTGAGGTTGACGCGCCCGGTGGTGGTGATTCGTTGCATCCGAGCAGTTTACCCGTTTAGCGGGCGGCGCCTCCACGGGGCCGGATCGGGAAGGACGAATGGACGGTCGGACGCCCCGGCGCGGCGTCCGGGGGCGCGAGCGAGCGACGTCAGCCGGGCGCCGCCGCCATGCGCCGCGCGATCTCGTCGGCGAGGCATTCCGGGCAGAGGCAGCGCGCGCGGGCTGCCGGGGCCGTGTCGCCCGGCAAGACCGGCATCGCAGCGCACCAGCAGTCGAACGGCTGCGTGTGCGCGCCGCAGTCGAAACCGCGCCCGCAGTGCGGACAACGCGCACGGCGCGGGGCCGAACGGGCGTCGGCGGCGGAATCGGTCATGGTCGAGGTGCGGAAGCGGGCACGAACGTCGCCCTACGCGACTAGCATAGCGCGGCCGACGGATTTTGCACGTCGGCCGTCTGGCCGACGGCTGCCGCCGACCCCGCCTGATGCGCCGGGCGCGGCCCCGTCCCGCGCGCCGCCGCGGCAGCGGGAGCCTTGGCCGGCGGGCCGCCGCGCGTGCCGTCCGACCTGCGCGACCCACCGTCCGGCCAGCCCAAAAACCGATGCTGCGCTGCGCCACTCCTGTACAATTCGGCCTGTTTCAACCGTTCCCAGCCAGAGCCGCCGCCATGTCAGAGCCCATCGACCTCTCGCAGATCGCCCCCACGCTGAAAGCAGAAATCCTCGCGGAGGCGCTGCCGTACATCCGCCGCTACCACGGCAAGACCGTGGTCATCAAATACGGCGGCAACGCGATGACGGAAGAGCGGCTCAAGCAGGGCTTCGCGCGCGACGTGATCCTGCTGAAACTGGTCGGCATCAACCCGGTGATCGTCCACGGCGGCGGTCCGCAGATCGATCACGCGCTGAAGAAGATCGGCAAGGCCGGCACCTTCATCCAGGGCATGCGCGTCACCGACGAAGAGACGATGGAAGTCGTCGAATGGGTGCTGGGCGGCGAAGTGCAGCAGGACATCGTGATGCTGATCAACCACTTCGGCGGTCACGCGGTGGGCCTCACGGGCAAGGACGGGGGCCTGATCCATGCGCGCAAGCTGCTGATGCCGGATCGCGACAACCCGGGCCAGTACATCGACATCGGCCAGGTCGGCGAAGTCGAGGCGATCAACCCGGCAGTCGTGAAGGCGCTGCAGGACGACGCGTTCATCCCGGTGATCTCGCCGATCGGCTTCGGCGAGGACGGCCTGTCGTACAACATCAACGCAGACCTCGTCGCGGGCAAGCTGGCCACGGTGCTGAACGCCGAGAAGCTGCTGATGATGACCAACATCCCCGGCGTGATGGACAAGGACGGCAACCTGCTGACCGACCTCTCCGCACGCGAGATCGACGCGCTGTTCGAGGACGGCACGATCTCGGGCGGCATGCTGCCGAAGATTTCGTCGGCGCTCGACGCCGCGAAGAGCGGCGTGAAGTCGGTACACATCGTCGACGGCCGCATCGAGCACTCGGTGCTGCTGGAAATCCTGACCGAGCAGCCGTTCGGCACGATGATCCGCTCGCATTGAGCGCGCGCCGCCCGCCTGCCAGCCCCGGCCTGCCGGCGTCGCTGCGGCGCCGGCGCATCTCCCGCAGCCGGCCGCGCGCCGGCACGCCCGTGTGGCTGTTCGATCTCGACAATACGCTGCACCACGCGTCGCACGCGATCTTTCCCGAGATCAATCGTGCGATGACGCAATACATCATCGACGCGCTGCAGGTCGAGCGCGCCGAAGCCGACCGCCTGCGCATCGGCTACACCGAGCGCTACGGCGCCGCGCTGCTCGGCCTCACGCGCCATCATCCGATCGATCCTCACGATTTCCTGCGCGTGGTCCACACGTTTTCCGACCTGCCCGCGATGGTGCGCGCCGAGCGCGGCCTTGCGCGCATCGTCGCCGCGCTGCCGGGCCGCAAGCTGATCCTGACCAACGCGCCGGAAAACTATGCGCGCGCGGTGCTGCGCGAGCTGGGCATCGAGCGGCTGTTCGAGCGCGTGATCGCGATCGAGCACATGCGCGACCGCCGCACGTGGCGCGCGAAGCCCGACCCTGCGATGCTGCGCCGGACGCTGCGCGCCGCGCATGCGCGGCTCGCCGACGCGATCCTCGTCGAGGATACGCGCGGCCACCTGAAGCGCTACAAGCGTCTGGGCATCGGTACCGTATGGATCACCGGCCACCTGCCCGGTCATCTGCCGGCAACCGGACGCCCGCATTATGTCGACCAGCGCATTCGTTCGTTAAAATCGCTGCGACTGGGCACACGATCGGGGCGACAGAAATGCAGCCGACTTACCCGCAGGACCAAGCCGTAACGGAAGGCCAGGCCACACCCTCTCGCCCGCGCCCGAAGCCGGGCGAGCGCCGCGTGATGATCCTGCAGACGCTCGCCGCGATGCTCGAGGCCCCGAAACCCGAGAAAATCACGACCGCCGCGCTCGCGGCCCGGCTCGACGTGTCCGAAGCCGCGCTGTACCGGCACTTCACCAGCAAGGCGAAGATGTACGAAGGGCTGATCGAGTTCATCGAGCAGGCGCTCTTCGGGCTCGTCAACCAGATCGTCGCGAAGGAGCCGAACGGCGTGCTGCAGGCGCGCACGATCGCGCTGACGATGCTCAATTTCGCCGCGAAGAACCCGGGCATGACGCGCGTGCTGACCGGCGAGGCGCTGGTCGGCGAGGACGAGCGGCTGACCGAGCGCGTGAACCAGTTGCTCGACCGCATCGAGGCGACGGTCAAGCAATGCCTGCGGGTTGCGCGCACCGAGGCGAATGCGCCGCACGAGGGCGCGGCGCCGTTCGTGCTGCCGGCCGACTACGATCCCGGCGCCCGCGCGAGCCTGCTCGTCAGCTACGTGATCGGCCGGTGGCATCGATTCGCGAAAGGCGGGTTTCAGAAGCCGCCGGGCGAGCAGGCGGATGCCCATCTGAGGCTGATCCTGCAATAGGCGACGACGATGCGCGCCCGATGCCCGCCCGATACGCGGCTCGATACGCGGCTCGATACGCCGCACGGAGCGAGCGCCTCGTATCGGGTGGTACCGATGTGCGTCAATCGCCCGCGTGCGCGTAGGATGCGCGGAACACGAAGGCCTCCGCGGGTACCGCGTTCGCGTCGATCACCTCGAGGTCGACACGTGCGAGTGTGCGCTGCGACGCCAGCGCATCGAGCCAGTGCGAGGCGAGCCGCGGCAGCACGTGCTGCTCGATGAAGCCGATCAGCAGGCGCGCACCGGTTTCCTGGACGAGACAGCGCTCGACGATGTAGTCGAGCACCGCTGGCGCATAGCCGAACGCCACCGCGTGCCCGTCCGCCATGCGCGTCACTACACGATCCAGATGCAGCCGCACGATTTGCGCCAGCGCCGCCTGTGCGAGCGGCCTGTACGGCACCACGGTCACGCGGCCAAGGAACGCGGCCGGGAACGTTTTCAGCAATACCGGCCCGAGCGCCGCGCACAGCGCATCCGCGCGAGGCGCGAGCGTCTCGTCGGAACACAGGCTCGCGATCAGCTCGGAGCCCGTGTTGCTCGTCAGCAGGATCGTGGTGTTGCGGAAATCGATGTAGCGCCCGTCGCCGTCCTCCATGTAGCCCTTGTCGAACACCTGGAAGAACATTTCGTGCACGTCGGGATGCGCCTTCTCGATCTCGTCGAGCAACACCACCGAGTACGGCCGGCGCCGCACCGCCTCGGTCAGGACGCCGCCCTCGCCGTAACCGACGTAGCCGGGCGGCGCGCCCTTCAGCCCGGACACCGTGTGGGCTTCCTGATACTCGCTCATGTTGATCGTGATCAGGTTCTGCTCACCGCCGTACAGCGCTTCGGCCAGCGCCAGCGCCGTCTCGGTCTTGCCCACACCGGACGGGCCGGCCAGCATGAACACGCCCAGCGGTTTTTTCGGATCCGTCAGCCCTGCGCGCGCGGTCTGCACGCGCTCGCCGATCTGCTGCAGCGCGTCCGGCTGACCGATCACGCGCGCCGCGAGCGTGTCGGGCAGCGTGCGCACCGCGGCAACCTCGTCGGTGACCATCCGGCGCACCGGAATACCGGTCCAGTCCGACACGATCGCCGCGACGATCGCCTCGTTCACTTCCGGGAAAACGAACGCGGCCTCGCCCTGCCGATCCACGAGCGCACGCTCGAGCGCCTGCAGCCGGTCGGCCGACACGCTGTCGGCGGCCTCGCGCACCGCCTCTCGCGCGCTCAACAGCGCCTGCGCGGCCTCGGCCTGCGCGCGCCAGCGTGCATCGACGTTCGCCGCCTCGCGCTCCAGCTCGGCGATGCGCGCCTGCGTGCGGGCCAGCGCGTCCGCGTCGCCCAGGCCGATGCATCGCTCCTGGTCGAGCAGGTCGCATTCGACTTGCGCCGCCTGCAGGCGCTGGCGCACGTTCTGCAGCTCGCGCGGCGGCGCGTGCTGCGACAGCGCCACGCGCGCGCAAGCGGTGTCGAGCAGGCTGATCGCCTTGTCCGGCAGTTGCCGCGACGGGATGTACCGATGCGACAGCGTGACCGCAGCGCGAATCGCCTCGTCAAGCACCACGACGCCGTGATGCCGCGAGAATGTGCGCGCGAGCCCGCGCACCATGTCGATCGCCGCCGCCTCCTCGGGCTCCGGCACCTGGAGCACCTGGAAGCGCCGCGTCAGCGCCGGATCCTTTTCGATATGGCGCTTGTACTCGGCCCAGGTCGTCGCGCCGACCGTGCGCAGCGTGCCGCGCGCGAGCGCCGGCTTCAGCAGGTTTGCCGCGTCGCCCGTGCCGGCCTGGCCGCCCGCACCGATCAGCGTATGAATCTCGTCGACGAACAGGATGACGGGTACCGCCGACTTCGTTGCCGCCTCGAGCACGCCCTTCAGGCGTGCCTCGAATTCACCTTTCATGCTCGCGCCGGCGAGCAGCGCGCCGACGTCGAGACTCAGCAGACGCACGTCGGCCAGCTTCGGCGGCACGTCGCCGTCGACGATCGCGCGCGCGAGCCCCTCGACCACGGCCGTCTTGCCGACGCCCGCCTCGCCTGTCAGCAAAGGATTGTTTTGACGCCGCCGCAACAGGACATCGATCACCGTGCGGATCTCGAGTTCGCGGCCGACGACCGGATCGATCTCGCCGGCGCGCGCGCGCGCCGTCAAATCGCTGCAGTACTGCTCGAGCGGCGAGCCGCCGGCCCCCGCGGGCGCAAGCGCGCCGGCGGCCTCGCCGGGCACCGCGCCGCCGAAGTCGGTCCCGTCATACGGCGCATCCGCTGCCTCCGGCGAGCCGTCGATCCACGCGGGCAGCATCTCGCCGAGGTTCTCGACCGGGATCTTGCCGAACGCCGGAGAGATCGACAGCAGCACCCGGCGCAGTTCGGGCGTCCTGACCAGCGCGGCGACGAGCCATGCGCCGCGGATCCGGCGGTCGCCGAAATCCAGGGATGCCAGCACCCATGCGCGCTCGACGGCGGTTTCGACGTGATGGGAGAAATCGCTGATCGAACTCGCGCCGGCCGGCAGCGCGGCCAGCGCGCGCAGCACGTCCCGATCGAGTGCTTCTGAGTCGACGTCGCAGTGCCGGATGATCCGCTGGAGGTCGCCGTCGGGCGCCTGCAGCAGTTGATGCAGCCAATGCACCAGTTCGACGTAAGGATTGCCGCGCAGCTTGCAGAAAGTCGTGGCGGATTCGACGCTTCGGAACAGCGAATGCCCGAGTTTGCCGAATAAGGCCTGCCTTGAAATTGTCATGAGATCGATCTGGAAATAAGTCGCGCCGCAAGCAAGACCAACGTGAATACAGTCACGTCATCCGTCGCCGCGGATGCTAAATCAAAACCGCCAACATTACCTCCCACATCATTCATCGATCAATCGGACAAGTATTATTTTTTCATCCGCTTTTTCACGAAAAGGACCGCGCGCCTCCATCCCCGCGCGTTCGTCCCAAATTGCCTCGCAAGGCGCCCTGGCGGCTCACATCGCCGCCGCCACGGGCGTCCCGACATCCGTCGCGACTGCCACGCCGGCCCGACTTTCGAAGTCGTTGCACGAAATACGCCCCGTACATTTAGAACAATTCCGATATACCTCGAAACCGGCGCACGATAATATTCCCGCTCGAATCGTCGATCGCACCTTCATTCTCGCTTGTACGCCGGATTTATCTCGAATTAATCCGCAACGAAGCGCCCCTTTATCTCGAATTAATGAGGCACGTGCGCCATGCCGCTGCACCGATAAAACCCTCGCTTTTTACTGATCAACCGTTATGCCGAAAATGAGCAGGAACGCGGCCCGCGAGCCCGATTGCACGACGCCCGACCATCAGCCGGCCGATCCCGCGCCGCCGCCGTTCGCGAAGCTCGTCCGGCGGGGCGGCCGCGCGCCGCGCGCGCCGGTGCAGCACGCGCTCGGCCGGGACCGCTGCGCGTATTCGGCGTCGTCCGGCGAATTCGCCGCGGTGTCGGGCGATGCGAATCCGCTCACCGACCACGTGGTCTTCCTCATCGACGCCGATGGCCGCATCCAGTTCGAAAACCACTGCGAAACACTCGCCTGCCGCGTCGGCGCCACCCTGGTGCCGCGACATCGCGCATGTGAGGTTCGGCTCGGCGAGACGGTCACGGTCGGCGTCGACGAGTTGACCATCGGCCTGCCGTCCTCCGCCATCGCGCAGGACGACGCGCCGGCGCCCGTCGACCTGATCGCGCTGGGCAATGCGCTGCCGCGCAGCGAGCCGGCCGGGTTCGTCGATCTGACGGCGCTGGCGGACGCGAAATCGAACGGCGCGCACGGCGACGCGCCGCGCACCGTGCTGGACGAGGAACCGCTCGGCGTGGTCGCACCGGTCTCGCCCGATCTCGACAACGGCGATCCGCTCGACGCGCTGCTCGCAGAATACCGGCGGGCGCTGATTCACCGCGAGCGGTCCGCCGTGCACGCGATGAAGGAAATAGAGCAGCCGCAGATCGCGGTCCCGTTGCCGCCCGACCCGTTCCTCGATACCGAGCGCTATCGGACCGGCTCGCTGCTGAGCGATCTGCTGGACGCGCGCCAGCAAATCGATCGGGTGCTCGACGGCATGAACCCGTTCCTGTCCGACGAGTTGTTCGTCGACGACGCACGCCACGACGTCCTCCACCTGCTCGCGCCTGCGCAACGGCGGCGTCCGCACTTTCCGACGGCGGCGCTGCTCGCGCGTCGCGAGCATCACCTGATCAGCGTCGATAGCCATTTCCCGATGCTGACCACCTTCACCGACACTTCAACGACCGAACAACATGACGATGAACGCCCCTGATACCGCCACGCCAGCCACCGGCCGCCCAACGGTACAGAACCTGCAGCAGACCCAGTCGCTCGACGCGCTGAAAGAGCAAACCATCGAAGCGGTGCGGCGGCGACCGTCCGATCCGGCGGAACGCTGGCTGCTTTTCCAGTTGCTGTGCGTCTACGGCGACTGGGAACGCGCGCTCAAGCAGTTGCAGACCTGGGCGACGCTCGAGCCCGAGGGCACCGCGCGCGCGCAACTGCATCGCGGGCTCATCGAAAGCGAGATGTTTCGCGCCGAGGTATTCGCCGGCACGCGCACGCCCGGCTTCGTCGATGAAGCGGCGCCCGCGTGGGTCGAGCGGTTGCTGCAGGCGAATGCGCGTCTGGGCGCCGGCGACGTGGCGGGCGCCGACGCACTGCGCGAGTTCGCGCTCGACGCGGCGCCCGCGAGCCGGGGCGAAAGCGCCGAAATGGGCGACTTCGACTGGCTGACCGACAGCGACACGCGCCTCGGTCCGATCTGCGAAATGGCCGTGGCAGGTGGTTACCGGTGGATTCCGTTCGCCCATATCAAGTCGCTCACGCTCACCCCGATCGGCACGTTGACCGATCTCGTATGGCGCCCTGCCACGCTGATCCTGCGCGACGCGACGGTTCTCCGCGGCTACGTACCGACCCGCTACCCCGGCTCCGAGCACGGCCCGGCCACCATTCGGCTCGCGCGCGAAACCCGCTGGCAGGATCTCGGCGACACGAACGTGATCGCGCTCGGCCAAAAAACCTGGACGACCAACCGCGGCGACTGGGGTCTGCTCGATATCGGCGGCTGCCGCTTCACGGACGAAGACACCGATGGCACGTCATCCTGAAGACCCGCACCGGCCCGCGTACCTGCCGTCCCTGCTTGACCGGCTGCAGGACGACGCGCCGCACGCGCGCCACGAAACCGCCCGCGCGTATGCGCCGAACGGCGAAGGCATGCGCCGGATCATTCAACGCGATCTCGCGCTGCTGCTGAACTCGACCAATCTCGATGGCGAGCTGGACGCCGCGCGCTATCCGCAGGCCGCCGCGTCCGTCGTCAACTATGGCGTGCCGCCGTTGTCGGGAAGCTACCTGAGCGACCGCAACTGGGAAACGATCGAGACGCTCGTCAAGACCGCGATCGTCCGCTTCGAGCCGCGCCTGCTCGCGGATTCGATCGCGATTCGCCCCATCGCGGGGCGCGAAGCCGCCAGCTACAACAAGCTCGCGTTCGAGATTCGCGGGCTGATGCAATGGTCGCCGTACCCCCTCGAATTCCTGATCCAGAGCACCTTCGACATCGAATCGAACAAGGTGACGCTCGATCCTGGCGCTCGCATCGAACATTGATATGGATCCCAGATTTCTCGACCACTACAACCGCGAACTGACTTACATGCGCGAGCTGTCCGCGGAGTTCGCCGCGCAGCATCCGAAGATCGCCCGCCGCCTCGGCATGCACGGCATCGAGACAGCCGATCCTTACGTGGAGCGGATGATCGAGGCGTTCTGCTTCATGTCGGCCCGTACGCAGCTCAAGCTCGACGCGGAATTCCCGCGCTTCACGCAGCGCCTGCTCGAAGTCGTGTATCCGAACTACGTTGCGCCGACGCCGTCCATGGCCGTGGCGAAGCTGCGCCCGAGCCTGCGCGAAGGCAACTTCAGCAAGGGTTTCACGGTGCCGCGCCACAGCGTATTGCGCTCGTCGATCCCGCCGGGCGAGCGGACCGCGTGCGAGTTCCGCAGCGGCCATGAAATCACGCTTTGGCCGATCGAGATCGTCGACGCGAAGCTGACGGCCGTCCCGCCGGACCTTCCGGACCTGCAGCGCACACTGATGCCGCACATGCGGCTGCGCGGCGCGCTCCGGTTGCGGCTGCGCACGGTGGGCGAGATCAAGTTCTCGCAAATCACCGGGCTCGACAGGCTGTCGCTCTATATCGGCGGCGACGAACGGATCGCGTCGCATCTGTTCGAACTGATCCATGCCGGCGGCATCGCATCGGTCGTGCGCGCACACGGCGCCACCCGCGACGATTGCACGGTCGTCGCCAAGCATCCGGTCGATTTCGAAGGCCTTCGCCCCGACCAGAGCCTGTTGCCGCAAATGTGGAATACGTTCCACGGGCACAACCTGCTGCACGAGTACTTCACCTGCCGGCAACGCTTCTATTTCTTCGTGCTGACGCAGTTGCAGGCCGGCTTGTCCAGGATCGACGGCCAGGAAGCGGAAGTCGTGCTGCTGCTCGACCGACTGCCCGACGAACTGACGACACACGTCGATGCGTCGAGCTTTCAGTTGTTCTGCACGCCGATCGTCAACCTGTTTCCGCGGCGTACCGACCGGATCGAGATCAACCGCGCGCTGACCGCGTTCCACCTGATTCCGGACCGCAGCCGCCCGCTCGATTACGAAGTCTTCTCGGTGTCGCGCGTATTCGGCCAGAAAGCCGAAACGTCGACCGAGGTGACGTTCAATCCGCTGTACCAGACGCTACACAGCGACATCGGCAATTACGGGCGCTACTTTTCGATTCTGCGGGAGCCGCGCGCGATGTCGGCCAACGCGCGCAAATACGGCACCCGCAGCGAGTACGTCGGCACCGAAGTATTCGTGTCGCTCGTCGATCAGGCCGAAGCACCCTACGACGACGCGATCCGCTATCTGTCCGTCGACGCGTGGCTGACCAATCGCGACCTGCCGCGCCTGATTCCGCGCAACGGATTCAGCGACCTCACGATGCAGGACTCGGTGCCGATCGAGGGCGTGAGTCTCGTGCATCCGCCGAGCACGCCGCGCGAACCCTATGCGACGGGCGAGACGGCATGGCGGCTGATCCGCCAGTTGAGCTTCAACTACATGCCGCTCGCGGAGCTCGACCATCGCGACGGCGGCCAGGCGCTGCGCAACATGCTGCGGCTGTTCGTCGGGACGAGCGAGCACGAACAGCGCACGCAGATCGAGAGCCTCGTCGGGGCGCGCACCGAGCCGGTCGTCCGGCGCCTTCCGGATCACGGGCTGCTCGTCTACGGGCGTGGCGTGCGCTGCGAACTGACGGTCGACGAGACCGGCTTTTCCGGAGTGAGCCCCTATCTGTTCGGCCTCGTGCTCGAGCAATACCTGGCCCGACACGTATCGATCAATGTCTTCACCGAGACGGAGCTGCGCTCGATGCAGCGCGGCCTCGTGACACGCTGGAAACCGCGCATGGGCGGGCGGGGGGCCGTGTAAGCGATGGACGCATTCGACTCGGTGCCGGTCAACGACGGCTCGCCGCTGCATCCCGATTCACTGCGCGCGTGGTTCGACGAGCACACGCCGTGGCAGGCCGGCTTCCTCAGCCTGCTGCGCGCGATCAGCGCGCGCGACACCGTCCAGCCGCTGCCCGGCACGGCGCGTTTGCCGCGGCAGGAACCCTTCCGCGTCGGCCAGCAACCGTCGATGGCGTTCGCGCCGCGCGAAATCGCGGCGCTCGGCGTGCAGGGCGGACGGCTCGACGTCCGGCTCTTCGGGCTTGGACTGTGGGGTCCGCAGGGCCCGCTGCCGCTCCACATGACGGAACTGGCGTACAGCCGTGCGGAGAGCCATCAGGACAAGACGCTCATTGCATTCGCCAACCTGTTCCATCATCGGGCGCTCACGCTGTTCTACCGGGCGTGGGCGTCGGCACAGGCGACCGTCTCGCTCGACCGGCCGTCGCAGGAAACCTTCTCGTTCTATATCGGCAGCCTGATGGGCACCGATCCGGACGAAGCCGCGCGTACGCACCCGCCGCCGCATGCGCGCTATGCGGCCTCGGCGCACCTGGTACGCGAGGCGCGCAATCCGGACGGCCTGGCGGCAACGCTGTCCCATTACTTCGGCGTACCGGTGGCCGTCGACGAGTTCGTGCCGCACTGGATTCAGATCACCGGCCCCGAGCGCTGCCTGCTCGGCGCGCCCGCACCGTCGACGATCATGGGCGAGGGTGCGCTGCTGGGCGACATGATCCCCGACTGCCAGCACAAGTTCCGTCTCGTGATCGGGCCGCTCGATCTCGACCAGTACCTGCGTCTCACGCCGCATGGCGACGATCTCCCGACGCTGGTCGACTGGGTCCGCGCGTTCGTCGGTCTCGAATACGACTGGGAAATCAAGCTGCTGGTCAAGCCGCGTGCCGCGCCGCCGGCGCGCGCCGACAGCTCGCACCGGCTCGGCTATTCGACCTGGCTCGGCCAATCGCTGGACGACAAACCGGTGGTCGGCATGGTGTTCGAGCCCGAGAAATACTGCGATCAACTGGAGAATCCGGCATGAATGCTCCCGCACACGACCCGCTCGCGCGCTACATCGACCTGCTCGAACCCGTATCGGCCGACGATCCATGCGGCCCCGATCTCGAATACGACCCGGCCTTCGTGATGCTGCAAGCGGCCGTCGCACCACGCACGGATGCGCAATACGGCGATTTCGTCGATGCGCCGCAGCAGGCGAACTGGGCCGAAGCCGAGCGCGACTGCCGCGCGCTGCTGCTACGCACGAAGGACCTGCGGCTGCTCACGATCCTGACCCGCTGCCGGATCCGCCAAAGCGGCGCCGAAGGGCTGCGCGACGGCATCGCGGTACTGCTGCAGATGCTCGAGCGCTACGGCGAGGCGTTGCATCCGATGCCGGTGCTCGACGGCGAGCGCGATCCGATCGTCTACTCGAACGCGATCGCCGCGCTCGCCGACGCCGACGCGGCACTGGCTGACGCCCGCGACATCCGGCTGCCGAAAACCGCCGGTCTGCAACTGCAGTTGCGCGACATCGAGAAGGCGTTCGCGGTCCCGCGCGCGAAGGACGCGCTCGCGCCGGAATCGGCGAGCCGGCTGCTCGGTGAACTGTGGAACCGGCGCGACGCCGCGATCGTCGCACTGGCGGATGCGCAACGCGCCGTCGCCGAGATCGTCGCGCTGACACGCGACACGTTGCAGGCCGATGCGCCCGATCTCGACGGTATCGTGAAACTGCTGCAGCCGTTCGCGCGGACGGCCCTCGACGCGGGCCGCGCACCGGTTGCCGCCGGTCCGTCCGATGCGCCGGTGGAGCCGGCTTCGGCACCGGAGGCGACGGCGAGCCCGCCGACCGAAGCGGCGCCGCACGAAGCCGGCGCCGCGGCCCGGACCACGCAAGACGCGCGGCCGATGGATCGCTGGAGCGCGCTCGCGACGATTCAGGAAACGCGCCTGTGGTTCGAGCAAAACGAGCCGAGCAGCCCCGTCGTCGTGCTGCTCCGGCAATCCGAACGCATGGTCGGCAAGCGCTTCTCGGAGCTGGCGAACGTGATCCCTGCCGAGCTTCTCGCGCAATGGGACGCCGTCGACATCTGAGCGCCTCGCCCTCTCATCGTCTTCAGCGCATTCAAATGATGAAAAAAGCCCGATTTATCCTTGCTGCCGCGTGCCTGCTGTCCGCGTCGCCGGCCGTGCTGGCGGCGTGTCGGCCCGTTACTCAAGCGGAGTCGGAGCGGTGGACCGAAACACGGCCCATGCCGAACCAGATATTGACGACGTTCAATATCAGCTTTCCGGCCGGGGTCGTCGACGTCGACCCCGATCTGCCGATCGGCAGCCCGCTCGTCAGCGGTGAGTCCGCTCCGACGCCCGAGATGATTTTCATCGCCTGCGATCCGCCGACCGGCACGATCAATGTGGAGTTCATCACGCCTCCCAAGCTTTCGTCGCTCGGCGGCAAGATTTACGATACCAACGTGCCAGGAGTCGGGTTTCGGCTCAACTACGTTCGCGCCAGCGGCAGCACCAGCGTCGTGCCTTACACGAACAACTGGAAGGAAAATCCGTCCACCCCGGGCACGCAGCCGGTCAACTACGGCAACGGCGCAAAATACAGGATCGATCTGGTCAAGACCAGCAACGACATCCCGAGCTTTTCGACGACGAGCTTCGGCCATGTCGCCCGAACCTATGGCGACGGCAATCCCGGTGTGGCCGTCACCAACATCTACTCCGGCAACGTGTCGCTCCGGGTGTTGCCGAGCTGCCGCGTCGACAGCAGCACGCTGAACATCGACTTCGGGCAGTTCGGCCCCTATGACGTTTCGCAGACAACCGGCCCGACGCGCCCCGTGAACTTCCGGGTGCTCTGCTCGGGCCCGACGCCCCCGGCGTCGATCACCGCCACGCTCAGCGCGCCTCGGGACTCGGACAACCCCGCGCTGATCCAGAATACCGGCGCCCAGCACCTCGCGATCCGTCTGCGCGACAAAACGACCGGCACCCTGCTCAAGCCCGGCGACGCGAGCAGCATGCTCGTTCAGAAGCCGGGCGGCGCGATGGAGTCAGGTTTCGATCTCGAAGCCACCGTGCTGCGCGTCGGCAACCAGCCGCCCACCACGGGCAAGATCGACGCGACTTCGGTCATCACGCTGAACATTCTCTAACTTTTCCAACGGGATTCACGAAACCCGACTCATCGACCATGGAACGCACCATTTTCGTCCAGATCGCCAGCTATCGCGATCCGCAGTTGATCCCGACGCTGCTCGACCTGATCGAGCGCGCCACCCGACCCGACCAGCTCCGCGTCGTCGTGTGCTGGCAGCACGCACTGGACGAGACCATCGGCGCCTTCTTCGCGCACGGCTTCTCGCGTTGGCATGCGTGCCACGATGGCGCGTTCCCGACTCATACGCTCTCCTATCGAGACGCCACCGTCGAGCTGATCGACGTGCCCCATCGGCAATCCCAGGGCGCGTGCTGGGCACGCAATCTGATCCAGCAACAGTACCGCGACGAACGCTACACGTTGCAGCTCGACTCTCACCACTACTTCGTCGACGCGTGGGACGATCAGGCCATCGCGATGCTCGAGTCGCTGCGCCCGCGCAGCGCGAAGCCGCTCCTTACCACCTACCTGCCCGGCTTCCAGCCCGGCGCGCAGCGCGACACGCTCGCGCATACGCCGACCGGCCTGTATTTCCAGCGCTTCATGCCGGAAGGCGTGCTGTCGCTTCGTTCCGGCTGGCTCGATAACTGGCAAGCGTTGGAGGCGCCTGTCCCGGGCGCGTTCTACAGCGCTCACTTCGCTTTTGCGGACGGGCATTTCGCCGTCGATGTGCGGCATGATCCGAACTACTTCTTTCTGGGCGAGGAAATCTCGATCGCCGCTCGTGCGTTCACGCACGGCTACGATATCTACATCCCGCATCGCGTGTTGGCGTGGCACGAATACACGCGCGCCAGCCGAGTCAAGATATGGGACGACCACACGCCCGAGGCGCAAGCCAGCGGCCTCGTCGCGGAGAACTGGCATGTCCGCAACGACCGTTCCCTGGAGCGAAACCGGGCGCTGCTCGGCGTGGATGGCGCGTCGTCCGACGGCATCGATTTCGGGCCGTACGGCCTCGGGGTCGAGCGCACGCTCGCACAATACGAAGCCTACGCAGGCATCAGCTTCGCGCACCGCGGCGTGCGCCGGGAAACGCTCGATGGCTTACCGCCGAATTCCGATACGCCGGTTTGCACATCCGATGAGGAATACAAGGCCACGCTGCTGCGCGCCCACGACTTCCGCGTCTGGGCGCATCGGGCCCGGTTCACGGATATCCTGCCGCAGCTCGATCATTTCCGCATGAACGCCCATGCGCAGGACGGGACGGTGATTCACCGCGGCGAAATGCTCGATGCCGGCAAGTTTCACAAGCACATCAAGCGTGAATGGTTCGACATGCATCTGTACTTCGCCACCGGATTCGAACAAGTCCCCGACCACTACACGATCGAATTATTCGACCGCGACGGCACCCTGCTGCGCGCACTCCAGCGCTCGATCTGATCCGCTGCGGCGTGAAGCATGGCCGCAATACCGGCCGGTGCAGGGAAAACGCCGTCTGCTTCACCGAAATGAAACGGGGGGCCGACCGCCCCCCACCTGATACGCCGCCCCGCCTCAACGGTCCAGCCACGCCAGCCATTCGCCGCCCGACATGACATCGCACTCGTCGATGCCGCCCGTCAGCCGCGTCGACAGATCAATCGGGCCGTCCGCGCATGATGCGCCGTCAACGTCCCCCTTCGGCCGCCTCAGCGAAACGGCGCGACCGTTCGGGTTCGCGACGCTCAACGGACTCGACACGTAGCGATACGGGCTCACGCCCGCCGGCGCGGCACGATCCGGGCTGAGATAGCGGCCCGCATCGGGGTCGTAGTAGCGACGGCCATTCAAATGCAGCCCGGTCTCGTCGTCCAGATACTGCCCCGCGAACCGCAACGGCTGCCGCACCGGCGTGGCCAGTTGGGTCCACGGTATCACCTGCCCCCATGCCTTGTAGCGGCCGCTCCACACGAGCTTGCCCGCCGCGTCGGTCAGCGCGACCGCCGTGCCGGCGAGATCGGTCTGGTAGTAATACACGTGCATTCCGGAAAACGTGCCGTCGTCCTTGCGTCGCCGGTCCACGCAGGCAAGCGGCGCATAACCGACGGCCCCGTCCCGTGCCGGCTGATACAGATAAATCCGCACGTTCTCGCCCGTCGTTTCCTGGACAAGGCGCTCGCCATGCCAGACGAAGCGCGTGACCTCCGCGTTGTCATCCAGGCGTCGCGCGCCGCCCGCTTGCGATTGTCCGAACGATTTACTGACGCGGCGCCCCAACGCATCGTAGCGATAACGCACCTCGCCGCGCCGGCTCCGTACGCTCATCAACCGGCCGTCCGCGTCCCACGTGAACGTCTGTTCGTCCGCCGCGCCGCGCTTGGCGGCCACCTGCCCCCACGCATCGTATTCGTAGCGATAGCCTCGACACTCACGTAGCCGATGATCGGGATACACGGCAGGCTGCCATCCGGTGCGCGGCGTCTCGAGCAGGTTGCCCGCCGCATCCCACGTGAAATATTCGATGCCGAGTTCGTCCGAGACGACGCGCAGCAGACAGCCCCGACGATCGTAGTCGTAATAGGTCCGGCCGTTGAAACGATCGTCGACCTGCACGAGATTGTCGGCCGGGCTGTAATGAAACTCGCGCCAGAATTCCGCGCTGCCCGGCAACATCTCGTTGTCGGCCGTCCGGATCACCGTCATCGCGAACCAGCGCTCGATCAATGCGCCCGCGTAAACCGAGCGCAGGTACAGTTCCCCTTGAGAGCGCAACAACTGGCGCGTGGCCGCTTCGTAACTCAATGCGGCGATACCATGCATTTCGTCGCCATGGCCCAGTCCCATCAGCGTGACTACGCCAGCCTCGTCGCGCTCCGATTTCAAGATGTGCCCGTCCGGCAGCGTCACGGCGGCGAGCCGTCCTGCGTCGTCGTACACGTAGCGCAGCGCGCCATGCATGTCGTGTTCCGCCGTCAGACGCCCGGCCGCATCGTATTCGAAGCGCAGCGTGTCGGGTTCGACGCCGATCGCCGCCCCGGCTTCGGTCGGCAGGCAGTGCACCATCCCGAGCTGGCCGTCGCGCACGTACGTGTAACGATAGCGCGCGTGTTCGGTGTCGCGGCCAACCATCCGCCCGAGCACATCGTTGGCGAAGGTTTCGGTGCGCGTCTGTCCATCCGACGTCGATGTGATCTGCTGCAGCGCGCCCGATGCGGCATAGCTGAACGACCGGGTCACGCCGTCCGCGTCGACGATCGACGTCAACCGCTTGACCGGGTCCCAGGTCAGGCGCTGAATCCCGCCGTTGCCGGCGACGGTGCGAATCCTGCGGCCGTGCGCATCGAACTCGTGCGCCGTGACGTTTCCTTCCTCGTCCACCGCGCTCACCACGCATCCGTACTGGTCGCGATGCCAGTGCCGCGCCTGCCCGTCAACGCCGGTCGACGTGGTCAACTGCCCCGCGGCGTTCCAGATCCGCCGCTCCTGCCGGCCGTCCGGCAGCGTCACGATCAACGGCCGCCCGAGCAGATCGGGCTCGATCTTCGTCACGGCCCCGAACGGGTCCGTGACGGCCACGACATGTCCGTTGCCGTCGCGCAGATAGCTCACCGTGCGCCCCGCCGCATCGGTCCGCTTCGACACGAGCCCGCGCCCGTCGTATTCGAGCACGACGGCGCCGCGCTGCTCGTGCGTGTCGGTCCGAATCTGGACGCCGTCCTGTTCCGAATACGTCGTCTGCGTCACGCCGTCGGACGGCGACTGGAACTGGGTCGGCCGCAATTCGTCGTCGCGCTGCCAGAGCCACGTCCGGCCGTCCTGCAGGCGAATGCTCAGCGGCTCGCGGCTCGCGAACGCGTAGACCGTCGAGCGTTCGCCGCTCAATGGCGCCTCCTCACGGATCGGCCGGCCCAGGTTGTCGTTGACGACGCGCACCTCGCGCTCGCCCGGCAACGTCAGTGCGCTCGGCCAGCCTGCGTTGTCGTACTCGAACGCGTACCGCCGCCCGTCGAAATCGACATAAGCGAGCACGCGGCCCCGCGCATCGTATTGCCAGTGTGCCGTATGGCCGAACACGTCGGTTGCCTGCGTACTGCGTTCGGCCAGTTCGTACGTGCAGTGCTCGCGCGCGCCGCGGCAGGTCGAGCGCTCGACGACGCGCGACGCACCGCCGATCGTCTGCCACGTGTAACGCATGGTCTGCCGAAGCGGACCGATTTCCTCGACCATGCGGCCGCTGTCGTCGTAGGCGAAGCCGCGGACGACGTCGCCGAGCCGATTACGCACCTCGGCTAGCCGGCCGTGCTCGTCGTACGCATAACGAACAAGAAAACCGGTCGGTCCGCCGTCGACACATTCGATGCCGGTCAAGTGCGATCCGTCACGCTCGTAGTGCATCCGCAATTCATGCCCGCACGTGCCGCGCACGCGCAGCAGGCGCCCGCCGTCCCAGATGCATCCCACCCGGCGGCGCCCCAGATCCTCGACATACTTGACACGTGCGATGCCGTGTTCGTCGAATTCCCCGAAGACGGTGTAACGCGGCGTCAGATCGGCGACTACGATCCGGTCGTCCGACAGGCGGGCCACATGAAGCTGCTCGGATGAAACGATGATCTGGTCGCCGCGTTCAGGCATCGGCAGCGATACGATCCGGCCTTGTTCGTCGATGTAGTCGAGCCGGTCGTCGTTCCGGCGTCGCAGCGTGACGTCCCATGCAGTGCGCCAGCCGACCCCGAGCATGCCGTTCGCGGACAGCGCACTCGAATAGAACCTTGACCATTCGATCGGCAAGCGGCCGGGCAGCCTGAAGTCGACTTCGTTTCGCGGCAGGCAAATCTTGTTGCCCGAAACCATGTCGACCGACTCGCAAAGGAGGCCGGACAACGCCCGCTCCACCCCGTGGCGGCCGGCCAAATCACTCGGCTGCCCGCGATGACGATCGAGACGCGGCGCGACGTCGAGCGACTCCAGCACCGTGCCCTGCAACCCGGCAAGCACGCCGCCCAACCCTCCAATTCCACTCATTTGAACTCCCTGACCTGCCGTTACCCGCCGATGAACACGTCGCCCGACCCCGACGCGACCGGGGCGCCGCAGGACGTCGAGCATGCAACGAAAGCCGCCGGCGAGCCGTTGATGAAGACAGACCCCGAACCGGTTACAACCGCCTGGGCCGAACAATGAAGGCCGCAAACCGCGGCGCTGCCGACATAGGCGGCCGATATTCCGTTGGTGAACACGTCGCCCGAACCGGTCACGATCGCTCCGCCATGGCCGATCGCGTCACCGACTCTGGCTGCTGGATTGCTCATGGTGATTTCTCTCCCCGTAAAACCCATCACTTTGGTGTCGCCGCACCCGTGCAGGGTGCGGCGACACACGGTTTAGCCACGCAATCAAAATTCCGATTCCGGTGGCTCTTCGCTCGGCGGTGGCTCTTCGCTCGGCGGTGGCGTCTCGCTCGGCGGCGGCGTTTCGCTCGGCGGCGGCGTTTCGCTTGGCGGCGGCGTTTCGCTTGGCGGAGGCGTCTCGCTTGGCGGCGGCGTTTCGCTCGGCGGCGGCGTTTCGCTCGGCGGCGGCGTTTCGCTCGGCGGCGGCGTCTCGCTCGGCGGCGGCGTTTCGCTCGGCGGCGGCGTCTCGCTTGGCGGCGGCGTCTCGCTTGGCGGCGGCGTCTCGCTTGGCGGCGGCGTCTCGCTTGGCGGCGGCGTCTCGCTTGGCGGCGGCGTCTCGCTTGGCGGCGTCTCGCTTGGCGGCGGCGTCTCGCTTGGCGGCGGCGTCTCGCTTGGCGGCGGCGTCTCGCTTGGCGGCGGCGTCTCGCTTGGCGGAGGCGTTTCGCTTGGCGGAGGCGTTTCGCTTGGCGGAGGCGTCTCGCTCGGCGGAGGCGTCTCGCTCGGCGGCGGCGTTTCGCTCGGCGGCGGCGTCTCGCTCGGCGGCGGCGTCTCGCTTGGCGGAGGCGTTTCGCTCGGCGGCGGCGTTTCGCTCGGCGGCGGCGTTTCGCTCGGCGGCGGCGTTTCGCTTGGCGGCGGCGTTTCGCTCGGCGGAGGCGTTTCGCTCGGCGGCGGCGTTTCGCTCGGCGGCGGCGTTTCGCTCGGCGGCGGCGTCTCGCTCGGCGGAGGCAGCTCGCTCGGCGGCGGCGTTTCGCTCGGCGGCGGCGTCTCGCTCGGCGGAGGCAGCTCGCTCGGCGGCGGCGTTTCGCTTGGCGGCGGCGTTTCGCTCGGCGGCGGCAGCTCGCTCGGCGGCGGCAGCTCGCTCGGCGGCGGCAGCTCGCTCGGCGGCGGCAGCTCGCTCGGCGGCGGCAGCTCGCTCGGCGGCGGCGTCTCACTCGGCGGCGGCGGCTCGATACTCGGCGGCGGCGGCTCGACACTCGGCGGCGGCGGCTCGATGCTCGGTGGCGGCGGCTCGGTCGGCGGCGGTGGTGCAACGCTCGGCGGCGGCGGAACAACCGTCGGCGGCGGCGGCGGCGGCGGCAGAAGCGGCTTGGTGATCTTGAACATGAAAGTCGGGAATGGAATCGGCGGAATCGCCCCGCCCCCACCGCCGCCGCCCGCACAGCCGTCGCCACATCCAGGATTCAACTGCAGCGGCGAACCCTGAACCACGACCTCGTTGCTGCCGACGATCCGGATCTTCGTGCCGACCAGCTTGATCGTGCCGTCGGCCGTCATGTTGATGGCCGACGCACCGCATACGATGGAAAGCGCACCACCGACGTTCAGCGCATAGGCACCGCCCACCGACGTCGACATCGCACCGCCCACCGCAATCGCATACGCGCCGCCGACGTTCAGCGCACAAGCACCGCCGATCATCGTCGACTCGGCGCCGCCCACCGCGTAGCTGGCGGCGCCGCCCACGATGCTGGTGAACATGCCGCCCACCGCGCGCGTGTGTGTCAGCGCGACGCCGACCGACAGACTCGCACCGACCGTGAGCGACTCGTTGCGCTTCGTCAGGCGGTTCATGTCCCGCTCCGCCTGCATGTGGAATTCCTCGGCGCCCTTCTTGTCTTCGAAGCGAATCCCGCTGTAGTTTTCGCGGCCGCCGGTGATCGTCTTGCTCTTGAAGCCGCTCTTCGTCGCTTCTCCGGGCAGATCCCACGGAGGCGGCGTCACGGTGTTGTACAGGCTGCCGAGAATCAACGGACGATCGGGATCGCCGTTCATGAAGCCGACGATCACCTCCTGCCCGATGCGCGGGATATAGATGCCACCGAAATTCACGCCCGCCCATGCCTGGCTGACACGCACCCAGCACGAATCCGTCGCGTCGTTGCGCGCATACCGGTCCCACAGGAAGCGCACCTTCACGCGGCCGAACTCGTCCGTCCACACTTCGTGTCCCGGCGGACCCACGACGATCGCCGACTGCGGGCCACTCGTGGTCGGCTTCGGCGTCTCGCGCGGCATCCGGAACACTTCGCTCGTCGGTTGTACGATCAGCTCGTTATTGCATTCGTACCGGTAACCGCTGCCGGATTCGTCGGCGATTTCGGTCAGCATCAACGCCGCTTCGATGATCAGATACTCGCGGTTGGCTTCCTCGTGCTTGTGTTTCGTCAGCGTGAAGGTTTGGCCGCACGCGAGGCCGCGCACGTTGCCCTTGCCGAACGCGCGCGTGCCGGGCGCACGGCGCTCTTCCATCCGGACGCGGCTGATGAGATCGCCATGCTTGCTGTCGGTATAGTCGCCGGGCCACTCGAACAGTTCGCCTTCGCCCCAGTTCGTTTCGCGCGGCTGATGGTTCGACGTCACGAGCTGCGCCCTCGGCCGCGTGAAATCGAAATCGTCGACCACCACGCGCCCCGGCCGCAGCGATTCGTCCGTCGAGAAATAATTCAGATACTCGATGTCGATCTTGCCGCCTTCCGGGTGGTGCCTGATTTCGTGATAGGCGGCACTCGGCGAGCGGCGGTGCGCGCCGATGTGATCGCACAGCACGAGCCGGTGCTTGCCGTCCGAGTGCTCGAAGAACCAGTAGATCCCCCACTCCTCCATCAGGCGCTGGATAAAATCGAAATCCGTCTCGCCGTATTGCACCTGGAATGCCCGCGGCTCATTGCGCGTACTCTCGCCCTGCACCGTGTACTTGTCGACGTCGAGCCGCTTGTCGACCGGATACGGATAATCGCTCAGCACGGTGTCGATGATCTCGACCACCGTCTTGTCCTGAAAGATCTTGTAGTCGCTCGTCAGCGTGGCGAGCCAGAGCCACGGCCGCAACACGATGCGGTAAACGTTGTAGCGCCCTTCCGTGCGCAGGAAACCCGCTTTCACGACGAGGCCGCTGATTTCCCGCCCGCCGGCGCCGACACCGCCTTCCACGCCCGTCCCGATGCCCTCCAATTGCACACTGACGGTCATCTCGGTGCCGATCATCGCCTTCAGATCGAGATTCGCACTGGTCGACAACGGCACGTGAAAATCGTCCGGCGTGCGCAGCAGCAACTCGTACGTGTAAAGTTTCCCGAGATGCTCTCCACCGCGAAGCGACAGGAATCGGAGCGCGGGCTTGCCAAGCAGCCGTGGCATCGCATCGCTGCGAATCACCACCGTGCGCTCCTGATTGATCAGTCCTTCCGAAGAATTGATTGACATGCGATCTATTCGCTCCCACTCACCCAAAACAAAGATGCGCCCACGCGCATTGCCCTATATCCGCATGCAGCAGCCGTATGGCGCCGCCCTGCGGTTGCCTGCGTCATGTGCCGGATGCGCGCGCCGGATACCGGACACGCACCGCCGCGAGCTTCAGCAGCACGTCGATCAGCAAATCGGCGCCGATACTCGTCGCGGCATCGACCAGATAGCTTGCGGCCAGGTCGAGATCGCTCGCGTCGCGCGCATCGATCACCTTCCGTCCGAATGCAACGACGCGGCGCATGCAGTAGACCGCGCGCACGCCCGGAACCAACGGCGCGCCACCGCCGGGATCGATTCCCGCCACCCACTCGACCGGCGCGGCATGTACGCCTAACCATTCGGCCAGCATGCTGGCGATCGTCGCCAGGTTGCCGTTCGCGCATAGCGCGGCCACCTTCGCGTCGTCCACGTCGTGCAGTTGCCACGCAGCCAACCACAACGTGCGCTCGAGCTTCTTGATGTGCGGCGTGCGACGAAACGCGACAATCTCGCGATATTCGCGGTGTCGGCTGCGCAAGGTCGTGCAATTCGAAGCAATCGCCCGCTCCAGCGCACGCGTGCCCTGCTCGTGCTCGCACGGCAGTTGATCGAACGTGTATGTATCAGCGTTCCGTATGTTCATGAGTCCGCTCTTGCTCGACATCGACGGTGCAATCCGAATCCGGTTCGTCGGCGTCGCGCGCGATCGCCGCCGCGCCCGCCGGCAAACCGGCGATCCACCTCTGATCGACGAAACCGCCGCGATCGTCCTGTTGCCAGAACCACCCGCCTTCGCCCTGCGTCGTACACCGCGGCCACGCCGCCCACGGCACCTCGGGTACGCCGGTCAGCACGCGCGCGGGATCGTCGCCGCAGCCCGCCCCTTGAATTTCCGAATCCGCCGACGGCACGACCGCCTTTCGGCCGCGCCTGCCCATGCGCGGCCATACGAATGCGTGCGCCGCGTCCCACAGCGCATCAAGTTGCGTGTACAACGACGACACGAAGCGATCCGGATCGGCCGGTTGCGCACGCGGCGGCACGTACCTCGCCAGCAGGCGCGCCATCTGGAACAACACGCCGCGCGGCTCGCGCAGCCGGCGTTCCAGCCAGCGGCGCGACACGGTGCAGCAGACGATGCATGGATGCCGCCGTCCGGCCCGATCGCACGAAGCGGCCATCACGCCGACGACATATCGCCCATCGGCGAACGGCGAACAGGCGGGCGTCAGCACGAAACTCCACGGCAACGCATGTGTGCCGCCTTCGCCGGACAGATGCGCCGCCCATTCGGGATGACGCGTCAGCCAGTGTTGCCATTGAAGAGCCTGCATGACGGTCGTGCGGTGCCGGATCTGCTCGACCGACGCGGGGAGACGCCCCCACAGCGCCGGCATGCCGACCGTCACGCGAGCCCCCCAGGGCAATGAAAGCTCGTCAGCAGATTGCTCGTCAGCGGATTCGACTGCCCGCTCGTCATCAGCTCGAGCGCCGCATGCCGACCATCGAAATCGAACGCCAGCGTCAGGCGGCTGGCCGATGCCGTGCCGGTCAACTGGCCGCGCTCGATCAACCGGAACAGCGCCCAGGGCCCCGTCGCGACGATCGTCGACGTATCCGGCCGGATCGCCGGTCTTGCCGCGATCTCCGCTACCGCGCCGCCGCGCGGTCCGGGCCAGCTCAGCGCGAACGGCGTGACCGGGCCGTGCACGTAGCGCTGCGTCTGACCGTCGACGTCAATCAGCAATTCGGTGATCTCCGGGTCGATCGCGGCCACCTTCGCATCCATCTTCCACGCCATCCGTTTTGCACCCTGATCGCGGAAGAACACTTCGCGGATCGCCGCCGCACGTTCGAACGGTGCGAGGCTCGGCCCCTTGATCGGCGGCATGCCGGGGCTCAGTGACTTGTAGCGCCACGGCTTCGCGTTCGTATCGACATAGCTCGCCAGCGATTTCTGAAAGAACTCGTCGAATACGCCGCCGCTTGCGAACATCCGGTTGAAGTCCTCCACGTCGACTTCCTGGCTGCTGCGCACGAACGGGTATTTGCCGTCGATGGTGCGCCGGCAGGTTTGCCCGACGCTCGTATCGACCTGCATCGCGAGCAGCCCGCCGACCTCCTGCCCGACCTTGTCCGCCACCTGCGTCGCGATACCGCCCAGGACGAGCCGCAATGGCGCCGGCAGCTTTTCGGCTTCGGTCTGCAGCGTCGTGCCGATATCCAGCGCCGGCGGCATGCTGTTGGCCGACAGTGCGTTGCTCGCGACGACGAGACGCGTGTATTGCTCGTTGATCAACGTCAGGATCGCGTCGAGCTGCAAGGCCTTGCCGCCCACCGAAATCGGCTTGTCCGTCATCGCCGGACCGCTGCCGGTGTCGGCCTGCCCGGTGGTGACTTCGCGCAACGCCGCAAAGCGGTTGTCGACGAACTCCTTCTCGAGTCGCGTTTCCGGCCGCTGCGCGGCGATCTTCCCGGCTTCGACCGCCGCCGTTCGCGCCGCCGAGGATCGCCGGCCGACCGCTGCCAGCGCGAGGTCGTTCAGCGACGACGGCTCCGGTGCATCGATGACCGACAGCGACGTTTCCCGGACCACCGCGCGCGCCAGCCTCACCAGCGGCGAATCAGGGGCGGCGAGTGCGCGCAGCGTCGCCTGGTCGAGCGCCAGCGTGCCGTCCCGGCCGTTCTCGCCGCTCGTGGCCGGCCGAATGTCGGCGAGAAACTGCTGCCAGTAGTTTCCGTAATCGATCAAATACTGGCGGCGAATCTCGTCGGCGAGCGACGATCTGGCCGCCACGATCCGGGTGCCCTGTATCGATGCCACGAGATCGTTGCGCTTCGACGCGCGTCCCATGACCCAATCGTCGTCGTCTTGCGCGCGCGTGAGAAATTCGGGCAGACGCTGACTGAACAACGCGTGATAACCGTCATACGTGTAAAGCCCCGGCACGCCTTGCTCGAAGCGCGACCCGTCCACCAGCTTGAAAAGCGACGCGCCCTGCAGCCCAAGCGCCTGCGCGAGCGTGAAGTTTTCGGGCGCCTCCTTCTGCATCGCGCCGATCGCCCGCTCGTACAGCCGCCTCGGCGCGGGGTTCTGGCTCAGGAAGAGGCGTGCGCGCTGCACGAGCGCGGCATCCTGCTTCATGGAAGGTTTGACCGGACGGCCGTCGACGAACAGCGCCTCCAGGTGCCGCGTCATCGCATTGCGGCCGCCCATCGCCGCCGCGCTGTCGGCGCGCTCCCAGTCCCGCAGCACCCAGGCCCGGACTGCCTTCGCGTCGTAACGCCCGGCTTCGTACAACATCAGGTAGATGGTCAGCGTGCGATATACATCGTCCGGGTTTTGCGCGGCGATCTGCGTGTTCAGATCGCCTTCGACGCGCGCCACGATCTGCGGCATCAACGTCTGCTGCAACAGGCTCAGATAGGTCGTATCCGACGCCGAGACGATGGCCGGGACCACATAAAGGCCGTAGCGGTACGCAAGGCCCGGTGCATCGAGATCGAAATCGCCGTGGCGCGGGAGATCCCTCGACCTGTCCAGCAGGCCGCCGATCGCCGCCGCTTTCGGTGCCTTGTTGTATGCCGCAGCCCGCGCGGCCAGCGCCGACGTCTTGCCGGAAATCGCGGACAGATAGTTCCGGTTGTTTTCGTAGCTCACCGTGAGCGAAAACGCGAGCCAGACGAACAGGGCCACGGTCAGCAGATGGCCAGCCCAGCGCATCGTTCTGAAGCGAATCTCCCACTTCAGATCTGCGCGGACCAGATGCGCCTCCGGCACGATCACGTGCTGGAACACGTTGCGCAGGAAATAGCTGCGATGCCCGGCGATCGCATCGTCGCCACGCACGTGCGCTGCCGTGTCGCTGGTCGTACGCAGGCGTGCCAGCTTGCGCCTCAGGCGCTGCAGCACCGTGTCGCGGTCGACGGTCATCACCTGATCCGTCTGCTCGGCGCTCGTGAAATAGACGCCGCGCAGCATGTTCTGCAACTGCGCGTCGTCGTAGCGGGAATCGAGGAACACCAGTTCCACCAGATCCGCGAGCAACGCCGACAGGCTGCGGAACTCCTGTGCCAGCGGGTACAGCCGCTTGCGACGCTCTCCCTCGTATTCTTCGAGCAAGCGGTTGTTCAAGCCGGCGTCGACCCGCGCTTCCAGCAGCGTCAGTTCACGCATGCAGTGACGTCGCAGCCCGTCGACGCTCGCCGCGCCCGACTCGTCGCACGGCAGCGTGAAACCCCAGATCTGCGTGCGCCCGTCGGCCGTCAACGACTGGAAATACTCGGTAAAGCCCGGCAACAGATCCAGCTTCGTGACGAATACGTAGACGGGGAACCGAATCCCGAGTTGCTGGCGCAGTTCGCCGAGCCGGGCCCGCAAGCTCGCCGCGAGCGCGGTGCGCTCGACTTCCGACCGGTTGACCAGGTCCGCCACGCTCACGGTCAGGATCGCGCCATTGAGCGGCGCGCGCGGCCGATGCTTGCGCAACTGGCCGAGCAACGCCTTCCATTCCGCGGCGTTGACCGTCGTAGCCGTTTCTTCCCGCGCGTCGTCCTGCTCGACATAGCGACCTGCGGTGTCGATCAGCACCGCCTCGTTCGCGAACCACCATTCGCAGTTCGCGGTGTGCTCGATCCCGTGCGCGGACACCGCCGCCATCTGGTCGGTCAACGGAAACTGCAGGCCCGACCCGAGGATCGCGGTCGTCTTCCCGGCCCCCGGCGTACCGAGCATCATGTACCACGGCAGCCCGTACAGATGACGGTCCACCTCGAGCAGGCGACGCCATCCGAGCGTGCCGCCGCGCAAGCGCTTCAACTGCGCGATGGCCTTGGACACCACCATCGCAACCGCACGCACTTCGTCGCGGCCGATTTCGGCCGGCTCGTCCCCCTTCGGCTCGAGAAAGCGCTTCAGCAGCGCATCGTTCGACCGCAACGCCTGCCACAACTTGTACAGACCGTAGAGCGCATAGCAGAACACGATCGCCGCGACGATCAACACGCGCACCCAGATCGGCTGGAGCGGATGATGCTCCGCGAACCCGAACAGCGGGCCGACGTGCCAGAGCGCGACGCAAAGCGCGATCACCCAGACCGGACTCAGCGGCCACCTTCTCAGCCACAGGACGAGCAGGCCCGCCAACAGCGCGATCACGATCGAGCGGATCACGGCGCCGGCGAACGGATGCAGCTCGCCGAACACGAACAGCGGCCCCAGAAACCAGACCGCCACGCATGCCAGCAGAATCGCCACGCACGCCAGCATCCGCCACGAGACCAACCATCTGAAAAGACGTTTCAAATAAGACATGCTGAATTCCGGTACTACGGGGTGACCATGATTTCGACGCGACGGTTGAGTGCTCTGCCGGCCGCCGTCGCGTTATCGCCGATCGGCTGCGTGTCACCCTTGCCGACCGCGCGAATCCGCTCCGCGGGCGTACCGTCCCGTTGCAGGATTTGCGCGACAAACGCCGCGCGCTTTTCCGACAGAACCTGGTTGTTCGCGAAAGCCGCGCTACGAATGGGCTGGTTGTCGGTATGCCCGCTCACGAGCACGTTGCCGCCGACGCGCGCCACTTCGCTCGCGACCTTGTTCAGGATCGGCTCGATCTCAGGCAACACCACGCTCTGGCCCGACGCGAACATCGAATCGCCCCTGAACACGACGACGCTGCGCCGGTCGTCTTCGTCAACGGTCAGCAGGCCGCGCGCGATCTCGTTCGTCAGCAGCTGCGACAGGCGCAGACGCTGCGGCGCGGACGCCAGCCGCTCCTTGCCGATCTCGAGAATGCGCGCCTCCAGCAAATGCCGCTCGGTCAGCAGGTGGTACTGGTAGAACACGAACAGTGCGAACAGAAGGAGCGCCGCGAGCGCGACGGACGCCCATGCCGGCACGCTGCGCAGCAACGGCAGTTTGCCGGGCGGCGCCCCCCGCCAGTGCGGCGACAGCTCCGGCTGCAGCGCGTCTCGCGCGCCGGTGATGAGCGTCCACAGACGCTGGCGAATCTGCTCCAGATAGCGGCGCCCATCGGCCATCACGCTGTAGCGGCCCTCGAAGCCGAGACCGAGCACGCGATACAGGATTTCGAGGATATCGACGTACTCCTGCGGATCGGTCGCCATCCGGCCGATCAACAGGAAGAACTTCTCGCCGCCGTCGACTTCGCCCTCGAACGTGATCAGCAGGCTCCGTGCTGCCCATACGCCGCTCCCGCCCCAGCTGGTGCGGTTGGCCGCCTCGTCGAGCGCGGTGCACAGACAGTAGCGGACGACCGCCATGTGCTTCCACGGCAGATCGACCTTGTCGCATACCTTTTGAAACAGGTTGACCTCGCGCACGAGCAGCGTCCTCAGCCCCTCCACCGCTTCGGACGTATCGAGCGTCGCCGGCATGTCGGCGAGCATTCTGAGCAACGGGCGCGCCGCCTCGAGCAGCGGATTCGCGGCTGCGCGCACCTCGTCGACACGCTGCTGAATATCCACGACCGCATCGAACTCGCCAGGATCGACGGGTGCGCTCGCGGCACGCCTTTCGTCTCCGGCGCGTTCCTTCTGCGGATCGAGCACCGTCCCGGAATCCCCCGCGAGAAAGTCGAACGCGTCCTTATCGAACGTACCGGAGTTCATTTATGGCGCACTCCCCACAGTTCGAGTTTCAGTTCGGGGAAGTGGCCGGCGATATGCATCGCGAGCCCGCCTTGCTGCGCGATCTGCTCCCAGAACGGCCCGCTGCGCGACAACTCGTAGTAGATGTAGCTCGAATTGAACGGAATCTGTCGCGGCGGCACCGGCAGCGGCACCATCGTGAGCCCGGGAAGGTGCGAACGAATCAACTCGGGCAAACGCTGCGGCTGGCTGATCTTCGTCTGCGCGGCGAATTGCTGCTGAAGCACGTCCGGCGACATCTGCGCGCCGACGGCCAGCACGAGGCTCGAATAGCCGGAGAGTTCCGCGGGCATCACGGCCGCGACGCGGATGCCGTGCGGCTGCTCGGTAAGCGGAATCGGCTGCGCACCGCGGATCAGCACCTGGTTGAGCAGATAGTGGACCTCCTCCACGAGCGGCCGGATGCTTGCGTACAGTTGTGCGTGATCGTAGCCGGGAGTCGGGAGCGGGCGGCGCGTCTGCGGGCGCACGAACGTCGACAGCTCGCCCGCCATGATCGCGAGTTCACGATAGAACACCATCGGCGGCGTCTCGCGAATCCGGCAGATATGTTCGAGCAGCGGTTCATAGCGATTCAGTACCTGCAGGAGCAGGTAATCGGCGACTTCCGCCGCCGCGCCCGCCCGCCCGTCGCTACCGGACAGACGGGTGGCCAGCGCATCGGCTCGCAGCTTCGTGAGGCCATGCAGTTGCGTCGCCCATTCGCGCAGCAGCGGATCGGCGCCGTACCGGCTGACCGGCGGAATGTGATCGGTCACGTGCAGCGACACCGATCCGTCCGCATGCAAGGTCTTGATGCGCGTCAGCGCGATGCCGATCCACGACTGCGTCAGTTCTTTTTCGGGCAGCAGCCGCAGGCGCAGGTTCGCCAGTTGCACGGGCTTCGGCCCCTGCCCGATCGTGTTGCTGTCCCGCAGTTCGTTTTCGAACGCCAGATAGCGGGCCAGCGACGCCGTCTCGTCGCGGAACACCGTCTCTTCGGTATTGGGCTGCCGCAACGGGACAGCCAGATAGATGACCTGGTTCTGATGCTCGGGCACGATCGTCAACGGCGGCGGCGGCGGCGCATGCGCCGGCACGTCGAACGGCGTCCCGTCGGGAAACACGCCTGCACCGCTCTTCAACACCAGCTTGCCGAACGCAAGCGATTCCTGATCGGTCTCGAACTGACTGAAGCCCCAGAAGAACGGGCTGAGCGGCGCGGAACGCTTGTGCGCGAAATGTTCGAAATAGCGCTCTTGTTGCTGGAACAGCTGGGGCAGCAGGAAAAGACCCTCGCTCCACACGACCTTGTTATGCCAACTCATGTCAATCCAATTCAGTTACCAGAACGGCCCGCTGGCCGATATCCACGTTCAATTTGATTTTTGTACGCGCCGTCAGCACCCGAAGCCATGCTTCCTCCGGCGGCGGCGGCAAGCGATACGTGCCGCGCCACACCGATTTGCCCAGCTCGCGGTATCCGGCCAGCACGCCGATCGCGGTCGTCGCGCTATTGATACGCCGCCGAATATCCCGGACGTCGCCGGGGCGCAGCACGAACTCGTCGATCACGATCGCGTCTTCGCCGAGCACCTTCTTGCTGTCGTTCTGCAGCGAGAAGAAGTCGGCGTTGTCGAACGTATAGGCCGACTTCAATTCATAGATCCGCACCATGATCGGCGCCGGCCGCCCGAGCTCGTCGGGATTGACGCCATCGCTCACCTTGATCTTCAGATTCAGCGACGCGGCCAGATCCTTCCGCGACGGCACCCCTCCGCACGCAGCAAGCGACAGAAATGTCAGTCCGGCCGCGATACGTTTCAGTGCATTGCGGCGCGTCGCCATACCTGGCGGAAATCGAGAAAACATAGGGAAGATCCTGTCGTACCCGGGGCAGCCGTTGACCGAGGCCCCCACGCATCGCGAAGACGCCTTGGTCAACGGCTTGCGATGCCGCCCGCGCGAGCACAGGCGGCATCGCCCTGAACTACGGGCGTCGACGCTTACGCCGCGTTCCGCTTGATGTCGAACGTCGCCGTGATCGCACCGCCGCTGCCGCCTTGCGCGTTCTGCACGACGTATTCCTGCTTCAGGCGCGAGAACGACAGGCGAACGATCTCGCGCGGACGCGATTCGTCAGCCGCGACGCCAGCCGGGCTCACCTGCGTCACCAGCACGTCATTCATCGTCAACATGATGTATTCGAGCGGATTGCCGCCGGCCTTGCGCACCGTGAGCTTCGCCTGATCGATGTGCTTGCCCAGCAGACAGTACTGAATCAGGTTCGGGCTCGCACGGTCGATGTAGTGTTCGAACTGCAGATCGTCGACGGTCGCGCGGCCCGCCCCGCCGCCGGAGCCCAGGTGCATGTTCGATTGCTGCGATACGTTCCACGACCAGCTCAAGACCTCGATTTCGTCATGGTGAGTAGCATCCTTGGATTCGCCGTCGATTCCGTTGATCTTGAGGAAAATGTCGTGTGCCATGGCATCACTCCTTACGTCTTGGTTGAATTTTTTGTACAACTAACTTTGCGATCAGGTTTATTTACGGAGCGCCTGATCACCACTCCCCCGGGGTCGAACATCACATCGGAATACGCGGGACGAGGAACGTCGCCGACGCGACGGTCAGCGCGCGTGCTGGGGCTTGCCGATCAGCAACCGTCCCCGCGGCAATCGCTCGCTGGGATCAGGCGGCCGCCTTGACCGACGGAAGCTTTGCGACGAGCCGCAGCGACACCGTCAGACCTTCCAGCTGGAAGTGCGGGCGCAGGAAGAACTTCGCCTGGTAGTAGCCGGGGTTGCCCTCGACTTCTTCCACGACCACCTCGGCAGCAGCCAAGGGACGACGCGCCTTGGTTTCCTGCGACGAGTTCGCGGGATCGGCGTCGACGTAGTACATGATCCATTCGTTGAGCCATTGCTGCATTTCGTCGCGCTCCTTGAACGAGCCGATCTTGTCGCGCACGATGCACTTCAGGTAGTGCGCGAAACGCGAGCAGGCAAACAGATACGGCAGACGCGCGGACAGGTTCGCGTTGGCCGTCGCGTCCGGATCGTAGTACTCGGCAGGCTTCTGCAGCGACTGCGCGCCGATGAACGCCGCGTAATCGGTATTCTTGCGATGAATCAGCGGAATGAAGCCGTTCTTCGAAAGCTCCGCCTCACGGCGATCGGAAATCGCGATCTCGGTCGGGCACTTCATGTCGATGCCGCCATCGTCGGTCGGGAACGTATGGCACGGCAGATTCTCGACCACGCCACCGCTCTCGACGCCGCGAATCAGCGTGCACCAGCCGTAGTGCTTGAACGAGCGATTGATGTTCACGGCCATCGCATACGCGGCGTTGGCCCACGCGTATTTGCGGTGGTCCGATCCGTCGGTCGATTCCTCGAAATCGAACTCGTCGACGGGATTGGTGCGGATACCGTACGGCAGGCGCGCGAGGAAGCGCGGCATGGCCAGACCGATGTAGCGCGAGTCTTCGGAGTTGCGCAGCGAGTTCCACGGTGCGTACTCGAGGTTCTGCGTGAAGATCTTGGTCAGATCGCGCGGGTTCGCGAGTTCCTGCCACGAATCCATCTGCAGCACGGATGGCGACGCGCCGGTGATGAACGGCGCGTGCGCGGCCGCGGCGACCTTGCCGATCGACGCCAGCAGATCGACGTCCGGAGGCGTGTGGTCGAAGTAATAGTCGGCGACGAGACAGCCATACGGCTCGCCGCCCAGCTGACCGTACTCCTCTTCGTAGATTTGCTTGAAGAACGGGCTTTGATCCCAGGCCACGCCCTTGTAGCGTTTCATCGTGCGACGCAGATCTTCCTTCGACACGTCCATGAAGCGGATTTTCAGCTTCTCGTCGGTTTCCGTGTTCGTCACGAGATGATGCAGCCCGCGCCACGCGCTTTCCAGCTTCTGGAAATCGTCGTGGTGCAGGATCAGGTTGATCTGTTCCGACAACTTGCGATCGATCTCGCCGATGATCGCCTCGATGCTCTTGTAGGCATCGTCGGACATCGTCACCGAATTGGCCAGCGCCTGCTCGGCGAGCGTCTTGACGGCGGATTCCACCGCCTCGCGCGCCTGCTCCGTCTTGGGCTTGAACTCGCGCGACAACAGTGCATTGAAATCCGATTGGGCGCCGAGCTGCGCCTCGGCAGCTCGCGCCTGCGATTCACGTACAGCCATTTTTTACCTTTACCTGTGTTAGATCGTGGTTGAGCATCCAGGGCCGCATCACTGCTCTTGCGGTTCCCGAGCGTCCGGCTTCCGTGCTTCGGGCTTGGGTGCCTTGGCGAGCGCGCTCAGCAGCGCCGGATCCTTCAGCACCTTGCTGACAAGATTTTCCGCGCCCGACTTGCCGTCCATGTAGGTCTGCAGATTGGCGAGTTGCGTGCGCGCGTCGAGCAACTGCGACAGCGCGTCGACATTTCTCGCAATCGCCGCCGGAGAAAAGTCGTCCATGCTTTCGAACGTGATGTCGACCATCAGTTGGCCGTCGCCGGACAGCGTATTCGGGACCGAGAACGCGACGCGGGGCTTCATCGCCTTCATCCGCTCGTCGAAGTTGTCGATGTCGATGTTGTAGAACTTCCGATCGCCCACGGCCGGCAACGACTCCAGGGGCTTGCCGGACAGATCGGCGAGCACGCCCATCACGAACGGCAGCTCGACCTTCTTTTCGGAGCCGTAGATCTCGACGTCGTACTCGATCTGGACGCGCGGAGCACGATTTCGCGCAATGAATTTCTGTGCACTGCTGGATATGGCCATAAACTTTCCAGATGAATTCAGATTGGGAAAAAATCAATGAGCGAATGCTCGTCCGTTTCGCCCTTTCAGCGTAAACTCCGGGCATCTTAAGACACTCGTCGGCGCCGTTATATAGGACCAGTACTAACTTAATTGCCGATAATTGGAGATATACGAAATATCCAAGAAATCTCTAATCTCAATAAAGCGGCGAATTTAAAACGCCGCATTCGGCTGAGATGAATCCCTATCTGGAATGGCGATGGGGCGCGCGTGGACGAGTCGTTGCCACGCGGCGGAGCGAGCACCGCCCCGGCCGCATGAATCGTCACAGCAATGATGCGATGCGCTACCGTGTCGAGCGCATCATCGCGCGCTCAGCGGCGCAGGCCGTCCGGAATCAGCGAAATGTCGACGCGCCGGTTCAGTGCCCGGCCCGCTTCACTCCCGTTGTCCGCGATCGGGCGGATGTCGCCCATTCCCTGAATCGCGAAACGCGTGACCGGCAATCCGCCTTCGACGACCAGCCAATCGCGAATCGCGCGCGCCCGCGCCTCGGATAGCCGAAGATTCGCGTCGGATGAGCCCTCGCTGTCCGCATGCCCTTCGATCAGCACGCGCTGGTCCGGATTCTCCCGGATCAACCGAAGTACATGTGCGAGTTCACGATGCGCGTGCGCGGGGGAAAACGTCGCCTTGCCGCTTGGAAACAGCGAAAGGCTATCGATCTCCACGGTCGTGAGCGGCGGCCGATAGGCCGCCAGCGCCACGTCGACGCGAGGCAGCAGCGCACGCCCCGGATATAGCCCCCATCCCGCGCCGAACGGCGCGCCGTCGCGCAAATTGCGCGCCACCTCGTCGCGCGCCGCGCGCAGCCGCTCGAACGAGTCGATCGATGCGGTGATGCGAACGGACGGCGTGCTCCAATAGGTAGACAGGTCGCCCGCGATCCGCTCGACGAGCCGATAATTCACTGCACCCGATATCACCACGGCCAGCGTCACGGCCGTCGCGCTTGACAGCGCCACGTGGGATGCAAGCGGCCATGCTCGCCGGTCGACCGGCGATGGCGCAGGCGGCCGCCCGGCCGTATCCGCCGATACGGACGCCGATGCCTGAATGCGCGGCAACGGAAGCGGGCCCGCGACCGGCTTCGTCACGCGTGGCTGCAGGCCGGTTTTCGCGATCAGCCAGCGCGTCCACGCGCCCGGCCGAACGGGCGTGTGGTCGATGTCCGCCAGCGACGCACCCTGCAACGCAAACGGAACGGTATTCGACAGCGCGGAAATCGACGACAGCAACGCCGCCTCGTCGAGCCATTCGAATACCGCGAGCCCCAGAGCGCCCCGGCCCGCCGCATCGGCATGCCGCGACTCGGCAAGTTGGCCACGGATCGCCGGCAACCGGTCTGAAACGCCGATCGCGTTCTTGAGGCGCGGCGCGTCGAACTCGAGCGAATCGCCAAACCATCGCGTTTGCGGCGCGCCGCCCTCGCCCGGCCCCAGACATGCGTATACCGCGACATGACACGGCAGCACGCATTCGGGATGGCAGTACGCTGCCTGCAGCGCAATGCGCCATTGCGCAAACTCCCTGCGCAACACGCTTTCGTCGTCGCCCTCCGGTACCACGGGCAGCAGCGCGGCGTCCGGGAAACGCCCTCGCGCCGCCTTGACTTGCGTCATCACATCGGTGAGCCGCGCTGGCGTATCGGCCAGCAGCCACACCGCCCGATCGTCGCGCCTGATCGTGGCGCGCCCGCCCTCACGCGGGAACAGCGCGGCGGCGTAGGGCCCGACGACGACGATCACGTCGAGTTCGCGCGCGGTGCCGCCGATATCCTCCACGGCGGATTCGGCGGGAGCCGCTGCCGGACGCCGGCGCTCGTACCATGTAACAAACCACAGCGCGAGCGCGACAGCCGATCCAATGCATAGCGCGCTCAGCCAATCCGGCAGCCCCGCGAGTGCCCATGCACCGCCGAACACCACGATCGGCATTGCGATCCAGACGAGTCCGATCGCCTTGATTGACCGCATGCTCATTGGCGCCCTCCGTCGCTGTTCTGCGTCACGCGCGGCCCCGAGTCGGGCAAGCGCTCCACCGCACGACGCAACGAGACGTCGCAGAAGATCCACACGGCAGCCAGTACCACCGTCGCGAACAAGACCGGCCGAAGCGGCTTACCTGCGCGTGTCGCGACAGTCGCAACGGCGCGCGCGGGCCACGGCAACCGCTGCGCCGGCTCATCCCCCACGTCGGCCGCGCGCGGGCCTGCCTGCAATGTCACGGAACACCCCGCATCCCGGAGCGCCCGAGCAGCGTCTCCCTGGCGCGATGGTCCAAGCCCAAGCAACGTCGTATACATACTCATCAGCGACGCTTCCGGACAGGGGGCGTCCAGCAACGCGCCGACTTGCGCCGAAGACCGCGCAACGCCGTGCGCACGATGAAATCGGAACAGCAGCGTCTCGCGCAGCCATTCGTCGCGCGTGCCAGCGGGCAGATGACGCAGCGTCGCCTCGTCCAGCAGCATGCATTGCGCGATGCCGACGTCCCGTATGACGTCGGCTGCTCGCCCGTCGTCGCGCATCGCCTGCTCGAGCCGCTCGACGAGCCCGATGCACCGTGCTCGCCACGCATGGACCTCCGGTATCGACGCACCCTGCGCAAGCAGCGCGACGTGCAGTAGGGTCTCTTGAAGCGACGCGCGCAACGCGGCGCCTGAACTGTCGAATGTCATGCGAATATCAAGAAAAACTGCCGATGGAACACCATCACGGCATCTGAATCACGAAAGTCGCGTACGTACGAACCGTGCCGGCGCGTGCCGCGCCGGTCGCGTAATACTGCGCCCCGAACGGCACCAGCGTCGTAGTCGACTCATCGACGTTCACCGTCTGCATCGTCGCCGCGTTGCCGATCTGGATCGGCGAACCGTCGCCGTTCATCAACTGGACCTGGACATTTCTGGCGCTTGCAGGATCGTTCGGCGTCTCGACGTCGAGATTTCCGTTCGCGTTCGTCGTGGCGCCCCGTTGAAAATAAATGCGGACCGAATCGATGCTGCCGTCGCAGCGCAACGGAATGGTGAAGGCCGTGGAGCCCGCTGTCTGTCCCGGCGACGTCAGCGACGACGTCGAGATCCGCGGCAGCTTGATCGTCTGATTTTCCTGACCGCCTACGATCGTGCACGTCACCGAGTTGTACGAACCCTGAAACTTGACCGTGACGGTCGGATTACCGCCCCCCCAGGCCGTGCTCGCGGCCCCCGCGACCAGCGCGACCATCGCGACCGTGGCGCCCGATGCAACGCGACGGATCCATTTCGAAGCATGCATGCGTATCATTTTGTCCATGACTCCTGTGCCTCACCGTGATACGGGCGCGTCATTGCATCGTCGCCGGCTCGCAACGCAAACGCACACGCGTCGCCATCCTAACCTTCCCCGCATTCGCCGTTGCGGCCGGTACCGCATAAGGCAAGCTGCACCGATCGGCAGCGCTGATTCCCCACTTCGCGGTCAGCTCGCCAGAGCCTTCCAGCCCGCGCAGGAATGCCATGCCGCCCTGACCGACGCCGCCGATCGATTTGCCGGACGCATCGAACAATTGAGTGCCCATCGGCAGCGGCGAGCCGTCCTGCCGCTCCACCGTCGCGAACACCGGGCGGCCCCGCACCGTACTCATCTTCACGAAGACGACCGAGTTGTAGCGCGGCACCACCTCCTCGCTCGTGTTCCCGAGTTCGACGTCGTCGGGCAATCTGGACGGGTCGATCTCGACCGTGTTGACGCGATACGGCGTCAGCGATGGAATCACCGCGTAGCCGAAACGATCGATCGACGCGCCTTGCCCGTTGACGATCTGCCCGCCGGTTGCACCCTTCGCCTCGATCAGCGCAGCTGCCTGACCGAGCGGCGGACTGAGCGTGACGCCGCCTCGATGGACGATCATCGCGCCGTTTGCGCCGATCGACGCCTGACGCATCCGATTGCTGAGCGATGCGTTCGCGCTGTAGGTGCCGACAGGCGACCGATAGGTACCGTATCCGCCGAACGACGACAGCGCATTGGTATCGCCGCCGGCAACGCGCGATGCGGTAACCCCGTAGCTGAACGGTGCAACGGTTCCCTTGCTGCCGGACATATCCATCTGAATGGCGCTGTTGCCGCTCGAATCTCGCGAGGCCGAGGTGGTCAACGAATTGAAGAGACTGCTCTTCGTGTACGACTGCTTGCCGAGTGGGATAGTCAGGTTGATCCCGACCTGGGTGACCGTCCGGTTGTCGCCGTTGCGGGCACGCTGCGCATACACCGCATATGACACTTGCCGGAACGTGCTGTTGAAGCCAACCTGATACTGCAGATCGCGCCCCCTCTCGCCGCCCCAATAGTCTTGCGAACTGCCGGTGACGTAGATTGCACTGCGATCCCCCAGGCGCTGGTTGACGTTCAGTTGCAGCCGCGTCCTGGCCCGGTAGTTGTACTGATCAATCGATCCGTTCCAATCTTTTCGTGCGTTCACCGCGTCCTGCAGACTGAAGAAGTTCGACGTCGAATAGCGGTACGCGGCCACCGAGAAATTGGTTCCGGTCGGCACCAGCATCTTGCTGTACGTGACGCGCGAGCTGAGACCGTGGTACGTGCGCCGGCCCGGCACGCTCGCGTGTGCGGAGGTGACGTCGAACGCGAACGCACCGACCGACGTATTGAGCGCCATGCCGAGCAGGCCCGAACCATAGCCGGCCGACGACAGTACGCCGGCATAGCCCGTCACGAGATTCGTGATGCCTCGCTGATAAACCAGTTGGGCAACCCACGGCTTCGTATCGACCGCGTTGTCCCGATACTGGCCGACCGTCACGTTGAAACGGTGCCGACCTGGCCGCAACAGTTGCGGAACGGCGGCAAACGGTACCGAGAAGCGCCGCACGCGCCCGTCGGCTTCGGTGACCGTCACGTCGAGATCCCCGCCGTAGCCGGTGGCCGGCAGATCGTTGAACTCGAATGGCCCCGGCGACACGGTCTCTTCATACACCGTGTTGCCGCCCTGCCGCACGACCACGCGCGCGTTGGTGTCCGCCACACCGCGGACGGTCGGCGCATAAGCCTGCAGCGAATTCGGCAGCATTCGGTCGTCGCTCGACAACTGGACGCCGCGCACGCCGAACGAATCGAAAACCTCGCCGCTCGTGAAACTGTCGCCGAGCACGATCTGGCTGCGCAATGGCGTGATGTCACGCTGAACGAAGGTTTCGAGGCTGCGCCACGATACGCCGGCACTGCGGCTGGCCCAGTTCAGCGTCGAGCGATGACGAAGGCGCCACGGCCCGATATTCACGCCCGATTGCAGGCCCGTATACAAGCTGCTGAAGTTGTGCCCGAAAAAATTGCTCTCGCTCGTGTATCCGTTGACGTTGTACTGCAGCAGCCCGACGTTGATCCCTTCGTCCCAGCGCGAAGGATCGACGTAGCCTTGGGCCGTCCTGCTCATCGCGGTTTGCGGGATCGTCAGATCGAGCTTCAGATCCGCGCTGTCGAAGGTATAGGTCGCATCGGGTATCGTGTCGCGAAGTGCCAGGCAGGCGTCGGGCGCCGATTCGGGCGTGGCGGGAGCGCCATCGTCGTCCTGCTTCAATCGCCGAAGCCGGTTCGCGAGCTTGTCGCCGTCGACACCGAATTGCTCCAGCATCGCAGGCGTGAAGCACGGCGCGGCAACGTCGCTGCCGGGCACCGCGAGGAACGGTACGTCGTGACGTCCACGCCCTTTGCCGTTGACCGTCACGTCGACAGCATAATTGCCCGGCTCGACCGGATTGCCCTTCGCGAAACGAGACAGATCGACGCCACCGCCGGCGAACAGTCGCGGGTTGAATGCCACCGCCGCCAGCTCCGTCGGCGCGCGAGACGCCATCTGCATCACCGGCTCCGTCGTCGCGCGGGACGCCATCTGCATCACCGGCTCCGTCGTCGCGCGGGACGCCATCTGCATCACCGGATCGGACATGGCGCGAGCCGCCACGATCATTACCGGCTCGCCCCCCGCTTGCGGCCCGATGTCAGACCCACCGGGTTCCGCCGCGCCAGCGTCATCACCGGGAAAACCGATGCCGAACGCCAAACCGACTGCCAAAGCGACCCGCCGGCGGCGGAAGACGCTCAGATCGACATCATGGCTACCGCCAAGCGCGATATTTCTTGCTGCTTGAACCACTCTTCGATCCTCATCGTTTCCGGAACAGCCGGGTGGTTATTCGACGGTGGCCGAACCCGCCACCTCCGCACCGTAATCGTTGAGCAGTTTGTACGACACCGTGCCCCGCTCGAACGCACGATGCGCCCCTTGCGGTTGGGTGAGCGACACATGGTCGAACGGGGGAACCATAGCCGGGTCAAACTCGATTTCCTTGTCGCCGGCCTTCAGCGCCACACGGCTGAACGACACGTAATAGGGCGACGGATTGTCGACGCGCAGGATGCTCCGCCCTTTGTCGCCATGCATGACCTTCCACGTCAGTGATTGCCCCGAAGGCCCGTCCTGAAGCGCGGTCGGCCGAAAAAACAGCTTGATGCGCGTGCGAAATGCCAGTTGCAGCAGATTCGTTTCTTCCGCGTTCGTGGGCTGCGGCGGAATTTCCTGCACGTTGAGCCAGAACACCGACTCGCGATCCGCCGGCAGATTCGCACCCGTATACATGATGCGCAACGTCTGCCCCTTTTTCGGCTCGACGCGGAACACCGGCGGCGTCAACACGAACGGCACCTTGATCTGATCGGGATTGGCATCCGCATTCCCGTCGTCGATCCATGTCTGCACCAGCACGGGCGCCGTCTCGACGTTGGTCAATCGCACATTGACTTCGCGACTTTGCTCCGGGTAGATGACCCGCGTACCCGTAATCACGATCGCCGCCTGGGCCGACAGCGCCATCGCGCCCAACGCAAAAGCCGCCGCGACGCCCTTCCATTTCCATAACCGCACGCATACCTCCTTGATCCATCGCCGCAGCGAGTTCCGGAGGCCGAACGACAAAATCTCCGGAGCCCGCTTGCGGGCTACTTGCGACTCAAGATCACTGATAGGCGAGCGTGAAGCGAGCGAAGGTGTTCACCTTACCCGCCGTGGTGGCGCCGGTCGCGTAGTACTGACCGCCGTAGAGCATCGTCGCGCCGCGCGTGTCGCCCGTGCCCGTCACGTCGAAGTACGCGCCCGTCGTGCCGGCCCGAATCCCCGCACCGTCGGAGTTCACCAACTGGACGACGACATTCGTCGCCGCGACCTGTGGATCCGTCAGCAGGTTCTTCAGGAAGCCGGTAGCCGGATCCATGTTGGTCATCTCGAAGTGAGCGGCGACCTGTTTCACGTCAGCGGCGCACTTCTCCGCGGTGAGCTCGAACGATGTCGAGCCGGCCGTGTCGCCCTTCTTCGCCAGATCAACCGTCGAAATCTTCGGCAGCAGCACCTTCTTGTCTTGGTCCCCGCCCTTGATCGAGCACGTGCTCGCGGTCAGTTCGCCGTCGAACGTCACCTTGCCTTGCGTCACGGCCTGCGCGAATGCCGGCGATCCAGCCAGCACACCCATCAGCATCGCAGCGGAAGCACCCAATACCTTTTTCTTCATTTAACACTCCTACTTAAAGAGAAATACGTCAAACAGGTCGACCGGGTTCACGAGGCGTCATGCCGCCAATCTGCACCACGGTTATCTCGCGCAATCGAACCCGCAAAAAATATTATCAATCCCTCAATATCGGGGATATAGGACGAGTTCAAACCTCAACGGAATCCGAGCCGGACTCTCGTAAAAGACCGAGTGAATTGTTTAATTTGTCAGGAAATCGATGACCGCCTCTCGATGGCCGAGCGCGATCGCGATCGGCGGCGCACGCATTTGGGCGCTGCCGAAACGCAAATCCGGTCGTGCGGCGAACGAGGCGTGCTCGATCCGCAGCCGGAAGCGACGCTGCGAATTCCTGTGCCATTGCCGCGGTGCCGCCAGTCGATCGTCCGCGTTCGACCGACACACCCGCATCCGATATGCGTGCCCCCGATGGCGCGGCCCGCGTCAATACACGTGGCCGATCGTCACCGCGCGCTGTTGTTCGGCATCGACGGACGGCCCGCTCGACGCCAGGATCACGCTCGTCGCGACGTCGCGGTATGGGCGCTGCGGCGGCATCTCGATCGCGACGCTGCGATGCCGCGCGGTGGCCACGGACGCCATGACGTTGTCGTAGAGCGGATCGCCTCGGCGAAAACGCCCGTACCGCTGGTCGCCGTCGGTCTTCATGGCCGCCGTGCGCCAGCCGGTGTCCTGCGCCGCATCGGCATGCGCCGTGCCGCGCGCGATCCGCGAAGACGCTCGCGCCCCCTTGGACACGCGCCCGCTCGTTTCGGGCCGGACCAGCGCCGCGGCCATCTCCACCGCGCTCGGCAAACCGTCGATGACGGCCGGCCGCTCGGGTGCGCGCGACTCGTACGCCAACACGTTCCGTGTATCGGCAACGATCGTCGGAAGCCCTTCGGAAGCATGTCCGTTTTTCGCGCCGCGCGCGCCGCGACCGGGCTGGCTTCGTTCTCCGGCACCCGCGCCGAGCACCGCCCTCGTGGAGACGCGCGTCGTCACGCGCCACGCTTGAGAAGCGAACGCGGTGCCGCCCTGCGGGCGCGCGCCAAGCTCCGGCAGTGTCTGACGCTGCCCGGCGATGCTTGCGACCCGGGCCGCAAGCTCGGGAAGACTCGCCGACGTCGCCAGCATCGCGGCCCGTTGGCCGTCGAGCGGCCGCGCCGATCCGGCCACGCGCACCGCAGGCGATAAGGGCGACGCGAAGGCTGCGTCACTGATCCGTGCTTCGGCAGGCTCGGCGCCGCCGTGCGCGACCGTCGAGACCGCTCCCGTCGCCGGCTTGGGCAACGCAGCCAAAACCGGCTTCAACGTATCGAGCAAGCCGGTCAGCGACCGCGGCTCGACGGACGCCGCACGTCGCTCGGACAACGCGTGATAGGCCACCTCGCCGCCCAGCGTGGACAACGCGATACTGGGCGGCGCGGCACGCGTCGGACCCGACAGATCGAACGGGAATCGCGAAACGAGTGACGCGACGCCTTCGCTCGCGTCGGCCGTGAGCGCTGGCGCGCCGCCGGGCGACGGGTGTGTCCGCGCATACGCGATCTGATCCGCGTAAAACGGTTCTCCGGCCAGGCCGCGCCCCGATGCGTCGCCGCGGTCCGCACTCGCCGTGCGGACCGCCCCGGCTTCGTCGTGCACCGCCGCACCGCCCGCCGCGGCGTAGCGCGCGAGCGCGTCGGCCACCTGATCGGCATAGAACGGGGAATCCGTCGCGCCGGCCAGTTCGACGGCGACGCCGGGCAATGGGGGCAGGTCCGGGGACGCGACGCGGGCCAGACGCTCACCGTCGAGCATCCGCGCGCGCAACGGCTCGGCCGCGCCTGTATAACTGAGCACGGGCCCGCCGCGATGTGGCCGGAACAGATCGAAACGTTCGTCCGGCAGCGGACCATTCGGCAGCGGCGGCCGGTCGGCCAGGCTGTCGGCCGCGAGCGGGCCGCCGAGCGGACGATCGTCGAGTCCGGCGGCGATGGCCGGCCGCCGCACCGGCGCGAACGGGGTCGCTGGAAACGCGGATGGCGGCGGGACGGGATGGGGGGCCTTCTCTTCGTCGACGCGAGGCTGCACAGGCGGATCGGTCCGCTCGTCGACATCGCGCACGCCCGCCGGCGGTGCCACCGACGACGCGGGCGCCGGCACGCTGCGCGGCACCTCGGACGCCGGCGCCCGTGCCGCTCCGGAGTCGTCCGGTGCGCACGAACCGAGATACGGCGCGGTGGCCATCAGCGCAGCCGTCATGACACCGGTGCCGCCCGCGCTTCGCTTCGCCCATTCCACCGCTGCGGCTCGCGCGCGCCGGCCTTTCCTGCTCGTTCCGTTCGTCATGCTCGTATCGGCCGCCCCATGCCCGCCGGTGTGCGCCCTTGTCCATTCGAGGTAAGCCGCAAATCTAGCCAAGGGCACCGGCATCAACAATGGGACAGATATTTGAAATCAACACCGAGACACGCAGACACGTCTGATTTATCGACACAAAGCGCCCCGCCCCACCCTGATCGCATGCGTTGGATCAACCGTCGAAAGGCGCTGCCGCTCATGCCTGCAAGCCAACGCGGGCCGGGTGCAGTCGGCGATTGGGCGCCCGGGCATTCGGTGCAATGCGCGTCGGGTTCCGATCGAACGTGCCGCATCCGGCCATTGCGATCGTGCGACTCGTCTGCTTGAACCAATTCGACGCAAATGCCGCCGCCGGCCGTCGCCCGTTCCTGACCGTCTTCATGCAACTGCCGGGCCGTTGCTCATGGATTCCGCAAGATTCGAACTCGTCCAATTTCCAAACTCGCGCTGGAAAGTTACTTTTCGCCCGTCGCAACAAGGAGGTACACGGGTGAACCACCGTCGTTTTCCATTTTCCCGAGCACGCACCGGCCGCCATCTCGCGCATTCCGCACTGATCGCCGGCGCCGTGATACCGTGGCCGTCCGCCGCGCAAGTCACCGGCGGCCCGCAACAGGCCAACGGCATCGAGCTCGAAGTCGCGCCGGGCGACTATTCGACATCCCAAATCGGCCAGTCCGTCCTGTCCGCGATCAACGGCGGCCGCCTGACGACCGCCGGCAAAACCCGCGCGTTCTCGACGGGCCACGTCGCGGCCGGTGCCGCCGCATCGGGCGCCGGTTCGAGCGTGGAACTGCGCGATACCGAAATCCGTACGCGCGGCCGCAACAGCATCGGCATCGACGTCCGTCAGGGCGCCAGCGCGTCCGCGCAACGCTCGTCGATCGACACCGACGGCGATTTCGCGCACGGTGCGTACGTCAACGGCGCGAACGGCCAGCTCCGCATCTCGGACAGCGTGATCGTCACGCGCGGCAAGGAAGGCTCCGGCATCGCGGTGAATGGCGCGCCGGGCGGCACCGTCAACGTCGCCGATACGTTGATCAGAACCAGCGGCCTGATCGCGACCGGCCTGTCCATCAGTTACGACGGCGCGCACGCCACGCTGGATCGCACCGATATCCGGACGGACGGCGACTACGCGTCCGTGTTGTACCTGCCGAGCGCGTCGACGGTCGCATTCAACGACTCGTACCTGGAAACGGGCGGCGACGCCGCCGTCGGCGTCGATACCCGCGCGGGCGACGTCGCACTCGCACGCACGCGCGTCGTCACGCACGGCACCAGCGCGCACGGGCTGTATGCGTCGAAGGAGTACGCCGACACGCCGGTCGTCGACGCAACCGATACGCACGTGACGACCACCGGCGACCGCTCGATCGGCGCGATCGCGCGGCTCGGCGGCAAGATCGCGATGACGCGCGGCAGCATCGCAACCGACGGCGAGCGTGCACGCGGCGCGATGTCGAGCGGCACGGACTCCGTCGTCGCCCTCACCGACATGACCGTCGACACGCGCGGGCCCGGCGCGAGCGCACTTCATGCGAGCGCCGGCGGCCGGATCGACCTCGTGCGCACCGCCGCGCGCGCGAGCGGCGACGATGCCTATGCCGCAAGCGTGTACGACGGCGCACTGACCATCGACGACGGTTCGCTCGTCAGCGAGCGGCACGGCGCAATCGATGCATCCGGCGCGACCATCGTGCTGCGCAACGGCACGCGCGCCGGTGGCGGCAACGGCACGTTGCTGTCCGTGCATGCGCAACCCGACGCGCCGGTGCGGCTGACGCTCGACACCGGCTCGCATGCCAACGGCGACATCGTGAATCACCCCGCCGCCGACGGCAGCCCGACGCATGCGACAACAGACGTCACGCTGTCCAATGCGTCGGCCTGGACCGGCGCGACGAACGCGGTGCGCACGCTGGCGCTCGACACGGACAGCCGCTGGACCGTCACCGCGAACTCGTCGGTCGGCTCCGTCGCGCTGAACGACTCGACGATCGCGTTCGCCGATCCGGCTGCCGGCGCGCCGGCGACGCCGCGCACGCTCGTCGTATCCGGCGACTACGCCGCGCGCAACGGCAAGCTGGTTCTCCATACGACGCTGCAGGACGATGCATCGCCGACAGACCGGCTCGTGATCGACGGCGGCCATGCGTCGGGCGACACCGGGGTCGTCGTCAAGCGCGCCGGCGGCAACGGTGCGCCGACGACCGTCGGCATCCCGATCGTCGAAACGCGCAACGGCGGTACGACGGACGTGTCGGCATTCACGCTCGACGCGAGTTCCGACGGCTACCGGCAAGGATTCGGCACGTTGTCCGCGGGTGGCTATGACTACATGCTGAAGCGCGGCGGCGGCGGCGACGGCGGGCGGGACAACGACTGGTATCTCGTGTCCGCGGCAAAGCCCGAACCGCCCGTACGGCCCGTACCACCGCTGCCGCCCGGCCCGGTGAACCCGGATCCGCCGATCGAACCCGAAACCACGCCGCCTGCGCGCACGACCGCCCCGGAGCCGGACGCCTATCTGGCGAACGCGGATGCGGCATCGACGATGGCAGTCCATACGCTGCATCAGCGCAACGATCGCTCATTGCGCACGGAGGCCGCCGGCCCGCTCGACGGAGCCGTGTGGCTGCGCGCCGAGGGCAATACGACGTCGATGTCGGGCAATGGCCGCAGCGTGTCGGGTAACGGTCGCCTGATTCACGCGGGCGCCGATCTGCTCCGCTTCGACGATGGTCGCGGCGGCAGCTTCCGAATCGGCGCGATGGGCATGTACGGTAGTCAGACCAGCTGGTCGACGCGCCCGCTGTGGAATGCGATCGAGCATCGCGTGATGAACGCCACCGCGCGCGGCAGCGTGTCGGGCTACAACGCGGGCGTGTACGGCACGTGGTACGGCAGCCGCGACATCCTGACCGGCCCTTACGTCGATGCGTGGTTCATGTACGGCGCCTACGCGAACAGCGTCGGGGGCAGCCTCGCGGCCGATTCGTATCGCTCACGCACCGTGACGGGTTCGATCGAGACCGGCTATTCGTTCGGATTCTACGAGCGCGGCGACACGCGGTTCTTCGTCGAGCCCGAAGCGCAGCTCGTCGTGTCGGACTACCGCGCGGAGGCGCACGGCACGGCCGGCGGCCGTCTCGACGGGCAGGGTGCAACCGACGTGCTGACCCGGCTCGGCGTGCGCGTACACGGCGTGACCGCGATGCCGAACGGGCGTGAACTTCGGCCGTTCGTCGAAGCGAACTGGTGGCACGGTCCCGGCTCACGTACGCTGACGCTCGACCGCAACGCCTTCTCGTTCGACGTGCCGCGCGACCGCGTCGCGGTCAGGTTCGGCGCCACCGGGCAGGTGAGCCGCCAATTCTCGATATCGGCGAGCCTTGGCGTCGAAGGCAATCTGTCCGACTACTCGGTGGTAACCGGGCAGCTTTCGGCGAAATATCGCTGGTGACGGCCGCGGCGGCCGACGAGCGGCGGAATTCGCGCGCCCGCCGAATTCCGCTATACTTTGCCGACTTGCCGCCCCTGGCGGCAGGTCGGAAGCGCGCCGATTTGCTGACTCGATTGCGGGCGCGCGAACCGGCCGGGGTTTGATGCGTCGATGCGTCGCTCCCCCGGTGGGTTCACTACAAATGCGGCTAAAGAGGTCGTCAGCCGCGCACCTTCGCCTCCGCGCATCGCCGACACCGTTTAGCCGCCCAGTCATAAGGCGGAACGAATGGAATCGATCGGCATCGTCGCTCCACAGACCATGCACTTCGCCGAACCGCTGCGCTTGCAAAGCGGCAGCGTGCTCGGCAACTATCAGCTCGTCGTCGAGACGTACGGCGAGCTCAACGCCGCGCGCTCGAACGCGGTGCTCGTCTGCCACGCGCTGAACGCGTCGCACCACGTCGCCGGCGTCTACGCGGACGATCCGCGCAGCACCGGCTGGTGGGACAACATGGTCGGCCCGGGCAAGCCGCTCGACACCAACCGCTTCTTCGTGATCGGCGTGAACAACCTCGGGTCGTGCTTCGGCTCGACGGGCCCGATGAGCGTCGATCCGTCGACCGGCAAGCCGTACGGCGCCAAGTTCCCGGTGGTCACCGTCGAGGACTGGGTGCACGCCCAGGCGCGCGTCGCCGACGCGTTCGGCATCGAGCGCTTCGCGGCCGTGATGGGCGGCAGCCTCGGCGGGATGCAGGCGCTTGCATGGAGCCTGATGTATCCCGAGCGCGTCGCGCACTGCATCGACATCGCGTCGACGCCGAAGCTGTCCGCGCAGAACATCGCGTTCAACGAGGTCGCGCGCTCGGCGATCCTGTCCGATCCCGATTTCCACGGCGGCGACTATTACGCGCACAACGTCAAGCCGAAGCGCGGCCTGCGCGTCGCGCGGATGATCGGTCACATCACGTACCTGTCCGACGACGACATGGCCGAGAAATTCGGCCGGGCGCTGCGCCGCGCGGACGGCGCGCTCGACGCGTACAACTTCAGCTTCGACGTCGAGTTCGAGGTCGAGTCGTACCTGCGCTACCAGGGCGACAAGTTCGCCGACTACTTCGACGCGAACACCTACCTGCTGATCACGCGCGCGCTCGACTACTTCGATCCGGCCAAGGCGTTCGACGGCAACCTGACGGCCGCGCTCGCGCATACGCAGGCGAAGTACCTGATCGCGAGCTTCTCGACCGACTGGCGCTTCGCGCCCGCGCGCTCGCGCGAGATCGTGAAGGCGCTGCTCGACAACAAGCGCACGGTCAGCTACGCGGAAATCGATGCGCCGCACGGCCATGATGCGTTCCTGCTGGACGACGCGCGCTATCACAACCTGATCCGCGCGTATTACGAACGAATCGCCATCGAGGTGGGAGCATGAACCAGCAAGCGCTGAATTCCCTGTCCGCGCGCGCGGACTTCCGCACGATCGCCCGCTGGGTCGAGCCGCGCTCGAGCGTGCTCGACCTCGGCTGCGGCGACGGCTCGCTGCTCGCGCTGCTGATGGAAGAACTGGACGTGACCGGCTACGGGATCGAGCTGAACGACGCGGGCGTGCTCGCGAGCGCGAAAAACGGCATCAACGTGATCCAGCAGAACCTCGAGGACGGCCTGCGCCTGTTCGAGGATCACAGCTTCGACATCGCGATCCTGTCGCAGACGCTTCAGACGATCCACCAGACCGCCGCGATCCTGCGCGAAACCGCGCGCGTCGGGCGCGAATGCATCGTGTCGTTCCCGAACTTCGGCTACTGGGCGCACCGGCTGTCGGTGCTGCGCGGCCGGATGCCGGTGTCGAAGTCGCTGCCTTATCAGTGGCACAACACGCCGAACGTGCGGGTGCTGACGATCAAGGATTTCGAGGCGCTCGCGCCCGAAGTCGGCGTCACGATCCTCGACCGCGTCGTGCTGCACGAAGGCCAGCCGATTCGATGGGGAGCGAACTGGCGTGGTAGTCTTGCTGTCTATCGCGTCAAGCGCAGCTGAGCCGGGGAGCCGTTGACGGAAGATCCGGCCCGCCCACGCGCGCGGCCGCCCCACCTTCGCCGGCCGCGCCGCCCGCGCTGCCGCCGCCTTCAGTCAACGCTACCCAGTTCCAGTCCATGTCGAAAACGCCACACGAGGCGCCCGCACTCACCGCTCACGAGGATCACCCCGGCTGGCGCGCCTATCTGAACAAGCACATGCTGATCTGCGTGTTCCTGGGGTTCACGTCGGGTCTGCCTCTGTTCACGCTCGTCTACCTCGTGCAGGCATGGCTGCGCTCCGAGGGCGTGAACCTGAAGGAGATCGGCCTGTTCGCGCTGATCCAGTTCCCGTATACGTGGAAGTTCCTGTGGGCGCCGCTGATGGACCGCTACATCCCGCGGCTGCCCGGCTGGCGGCCGGGCCGCCGGCGCGGCTGGCTGCTGCTCACGCAGGTGCTGGTCGCCGGCGCGATCGCCGCGCTCGGCTTCGTGTCGCCGCGCGACTCGATCTGGACGGTCGCCGCGCTCACGACGCTCGTCGCGTTCTTCGGCGCGAGCGCCGACATCGTGATCGACGCGTACCGCCGCGAACTGCTGCGCGACACCGAGCAGGGCCTCGGCAACGCGGTGCACGTGAACGCGTACAAGCTCGCCGCGCTGATTCCCGGCTCGCTGGCGCTGATCCTGTCCGACCACATGCCGTGGGACGCCGTGTTCGCGATCACCGGCGCATTCATGCTGCCGGGCATCCTGATGACGCTCGTCGTGTGCGAGCCGGAAGTGGCCGGCGCGCCGCCGCGCAACCTGCGCGACGCGATCGTGCTGCCGTTTCGCGAATTCATCCAGCGCGACGGCTGGGCCGGCGCGCTGCTCGTCGTCGCGTTCATCTTCCTGTTCAAGATCGGCGACACGATGGCCACCACGCTGTCGACGTCGTTCTTCCTCGACATCGGCTTCACGCGCACCGAAATCGGCATCGTCGCGAAGACCACCGCGCTCGTCGCGAGCGTCGCCGGCGGCATCATCGGCGGCATCTGGCTCGTGAAGATCGGCATCGGCCGCGGGCTGTGGATCTTCGGCGCGCTGCAGATGGTGTCGACGCTCGGCTTCGCATGGCTCGCGCAGCTCGGCCCCGGCTCGCCCGTGCTCGCGATGCTGTACGACTTCACCGTGTCGACCAGCCACGCGATCGCGGCCGCGCTGTCGGTGTTCGGCATCGCCGTCACGCCGCAATTCAGCCCGATGACGGTCGCGCTCGCGATCGTCTACGGCTTCGAAACCTTCACGACCGGGCTGACGATGGCCGCGTTCGTCGCGTACATCGCGAGCACGACCGATCCGCGCTACACGGCCACGCAGTTCGCGCTGTTCACGAGCCTGGCCTCCGTGCCGCGCACGCTCGCGTCGGCGGCGAGCGGCTTCATCGTCGCGAAGATCGGCTGGTTCGACTATTTCATCGTGTGCACCGCGCTCGCGATTCCCGGCATGCTGCTACTGTTTCGGATCGCGCCGTGGAACGGTGCCGCACGCAACGGCGAGGCGAGCCGTGCGCGGTAACCGCCTGCGCCGTCTCGCACGCGTGGCGGCCGCGTTGGGCGTCGGCGCCGCGGCGCTCGCCGCGCACGCGACCGACACCGGCGCGACGGCCGCGGGCTCCGCGCCGGCCGCGGCGCAAGCCACGCCGCCCGCCGCCGCCACGTCTGCCGCGCCCGCCGCGCCGTCCGCCGCCGAAGGCGCGCAGCCGACCGGCGCCGCGGTGCCGGCGAAGGCCTATACGCCGACGCCGCAGCAGGTCCGCTACGGCAACGCGATCGCGTTCCGCACGCTGATTCCGTCGCCGCTGCTCGAACAGCTCACCGCGAACGAATACGCGCAGATCGTGCAGACGGCCGCCGACAGCAACCGCCTGCTGCCCGCGAACCAGCCGCGCGTGAAGCGCCTGCGTGCGATCGTCGCGAAGCTCGCGCCGTATTCGGTGAAGTGGAACGACCGCGTGAAAAGCTGGGCATGGGACGTCAATGCGATCCGTTCGCGCGACATTCGCCTGACCTGCCTGCCGGGCGGCAAGGTGCTCGTGTACGGCGGCATGCTCGAGCGTGTGCGCCTGAACGACGACGAGCTCGGCGTGCTGCTCGCGCACGGCATCGCGCATGCGCTGCGCGAACACGCGCGCAGCAACTTCGGCGCGACCTCGCAGACGTCACTGCGCGCGGCCGCGCTGCCGCCGCTGTTCGGCGTCGGCGATCCGCTGCCGCAGGCGCTGAACCTCGGCGAGCGCCTGCAGTCGCTCCACTACGATCCGACCGACGAGACCGAAGCCGACGTGATCGGCGGCGACATCGCCGCCCGCGCGGGCTTCGATCCGCGCGCGGCGATCACGCTGTGGGACAAGCTCGCGGCCGCGACGCGCGCGAACAAGGCGACGGGTTTCATCTACACGCATCCGTACGGCGCCGCGCGCCGCCAGGATCTGCTGAACCGGCTGCCGGACCTGATGCCGCTGTACGCGAAAGCAACGGGCAAGCGCGTCGAATCGCTGCCCGACTACGCGGGCATCAGCGCGCAGCGGCGCAAGGTCGTGCGGCGCTGAGCGGCCGCACGGCGCCGCGCGCTACGCGTGCGCGTCGGCCATCGCCGGGCGCACGCCGCTGTCACGCATCCAGCGCACCTCGTCGCCGGGGCTGCGGCCGAACAGCCGCTTGAACTCCCGGCTGAACTGCGATGCGCTCGCGTAGCCGACCCGCGCGGCCGCCGCGCCGGCGCCGAGCCCGTCGCGCACCATCATCAGCCGCGCCTGGTGCAACCGCGCGGTCTTCACGTACTGCATCGGCGACGTCGCCGTCACGTGCTTGAACTGCGCGTGGAACACCGCGAGGCTCATCCCGGCTTCGCGTGCGAGCGTCTCGACGTCGAGATCGGCCTTCAGCTCCGCGTGAATGCGCCGCAGCGCCTTCGCGATGCGGCCGAAATGATGCTGCTGCACGAGCGCCGCGCGCATCGCGTCGCCCTGCTCGCCCGTCAGCACGCGATACGCGATCTCGCGCATGATCGCCGGCCCGAGCACGCGCGTGTCGTGCGGCGACGCGAGCGCTTCGAGCAGCCGCACGACGGCATCGGCCAGCGGCGCATCGAGCGGCGTCGAGTACACGCCGAGCGGCTCGCTGACCGCCGCGCCGAGCGTCTCGTCGAGCAGGATCGCGAGCTCGGCGATCACCGCGAGATCGACGCGGATCGAGATCGCGAGAAACGGCTCGTCCGTGCTCGCGAACGTCTCGCATTCGAACGGCAGCGGCACCGACAGCACCAGGTATTGCTGCGCGTCGTACACGAACGAACGGTCGCCGAGATAGCCGAGCTTGCGCCCCTGGCACACGACGATGATGCTCGGCTCGTACAGCACCGGCATGCGCGGCACGGGATGCGTCACACGGATGAAGCGCACGCCGTCGAGCGCCGCGAGCGTGTCGCCCTCGTTCGGCGCGAGGCGCGTGTGCAGCTCGATCATGCGGCGCTGCAGGCGTTCGCCCGCGTCGGCCAAAAGGGGCTGGAAGCTCATCGGCGTGGTCCTGTCCGGCAAGAGAATCTGGCTCGCAATGTAGCACCTGGAACGTATTTTGACGGCCGTTCGCGGCCAATTCGAGAGGAATAGGCAAATCTTCCAGACCTTCGTGTATTTCGCCGCGGCGCCGCGCTCCTTACGATGAGGGCCTGTCTCGCCGCATCGCCACAGGGTGCGGCGGCAGTCTGTTTCGCCGGATGTTTTCCGGACAAGGAGCCCATTGCATGAGCACGACCTATGCCTACGCGGCGACCGATTCGCAATCGCCGCTCGCCCCGTTCGAATTCCAGCGTCGCGCGCTGCGCGACCTCGACGTCCAGATCGACGTCCTCTACTGCGGCGTCTGCCACTCGGATCTTCACCAGGCGCGCAACGAATGGCGCAACACGATCTACCCGGTCGTACCGGGCCATGAAATCGTCGGACGCGTGACCGCGACCGGCCCGCAGGTGTCGCGCTTCAAGGTCGGCGAGCTGGTCGGCGTCGGCTGCCTCGTCGATTCGTGCCGCACCTGCGCGAGCTGCGAAGAAGGCCTCGAGCAGTATTGCGAGAACGGCTTCGTCGGCACCTACAACGGTCAGGACCGCGTGACGGGCGACATCACGTACGGCGGCTATTCGACGCAGCTCGTCGTCGACGAGGCGTTCGTGCTGCGCGTGCCGGACACGCTCGACCCGGCCGGCGCCGCGCCGCTCTTGTGCGCGGGGATCACGACCTACTCGCCGCTGCGGCAGTGGAACGTCGGCCCCGGCAAGAAGGTCGGCATCGTCGGCCTCGGCGGCCTCGGCCACATGGGCGTGAAGCTGGCGCGCGCGATGGGCGCGCACGTCGTGCTGTTCACGACGTCGCCGTCGAAGATCGACGACGGCAAGCGGCTCGGCGCGCACGAAGTAGTGATCTCGAAGGACGAAGCGCAGATGAACGCGCACCTGAACAGCTTCGACTTCATCCTGAACACGGTCGCCGCGCAGCACGACCTGAATCCGTTCCTGAACCTGCTGAAGCGCGACGGCACGATGACGCTCGTCGGCGCGCCGGAGCACGACCATCCGTCGCCGCAGGTGTTCAACCTGATCTTCAAGCGCCGCCGCCTCGCGGGTTCGCTGATCGGCGGGATCGCGGAAACGCAGGAAATGCTCGATTTCTGCGCGGAGCACGGGATCACGTCCGACATCGAGACGATTCCGATGCAGCAGATCAACGCCGCTTACGAGCGGATGCTGAAGAGCGACGTGAAGTACCGGTTCGTGATCGACATGGCGTCGCTCAAGCAGTAAGCGCCGCGGCAAACGAAACGGGCCGCCTGTCGGACAGGCGGCCCGTCTTGCGTCCGGCGACCGGACGAATGGCTCGGCGGCTGCGCGCCAGGCGCGGCGCCGGCCATCACTTCGTATAGTCGTAGTCGATCGTCAGCGGCGCATGGTCGCTGAACTTGATGTCCTTGAAGATCGACGTGCGTTTCGCGGTGCCGGCCACGCCCGGCGTCGCGATCTGGTAATCGATCCGCCACCCGACGTTCTTCGCGTACGCCTGGCCGCGGTTGCTCCACCACGTGTACTGCTCGGGACGCGGGTCGAGCGTGCGGAACACGTCGACGTAGCCGACGTCGTCGAACAGCTTCGTGAGCCACGCGCGCTCTTCCGGCAGGCAGCCCGAGTTCTTCTGGTTGCTCTTCCAGTTCTTGATGTCGATTTCCTTGTGGACGATGTTCACGTCGCCGCACAGGATCACCTCGCGCTTCTTCTTCAGCGCGGCGAGGTGCGGCATGAATTCGGCCATGAAGCGGTACTTCGCCTGCTGGCGCTCCTCGCCGCTCGAGCCGGACGGCACGTACACCGACACGACCGACAGCTTGCCGTAGCGCGCCTCGACGTAGCGCCCTTCCGGATCGAATTCGCTGCTGCCGAAGCCGATGATCACGTCGTCGGGCTCGCGTCGGCTGTACACGCCCGCGCCGCTGTAGCCCTTCTTCTCCGCGTGGTGGAAATAGCTCTTGAAGCCGTGCGGCTCGACGAACTCGGCCGGCAGGTCGTCGGCCGATACCTTGATTTCCTGCACGCACACGCAATCGGCGTTCTGTTCGCCGAGCCAGTCGAAGAAGCCCTTCTTCGCGGCGGAGCGGATGCCGTTCAGGTTGGCGGTAATCACTCGCATCATGTCGGGTTCCGTTCAGTTCGATGTTTTTACAGGGTTATCGGATCTTCACGCCTTCGAGCTCGGGCTTCGGCGGCGGGAATTCCAGCTTCATGTCGGTCATCGTGCGCAGCAGCAGCTCGGCGATCATCACGTTGCGGTGCGTCTTCGAGTTCGCCGGGATCACGTACCACGGCGCATGCTCGGCCGAGGTCGCGGCGAGCGCGTCGCGGTACGCGGACTGGTAGGCGTCCCAGTGCTTGCGCGCGTCGAGGTCGGCGATGTCGAATTTCCAGTGCTTGGTCGGATCGTCGATGCGCGCCTGGAGCCGCTCGCGCTGCTCGTCCTTCGAGATGTGCAGGAAGCACTTGACGATGGTCGTGCCGTTCTCGAACAGCATCGTCTCGAAATCGCGGATCTGCCGGTAGCGGCGCTCGCACTCCTTGTCGCCGATCGCGCCGAGCACGCGCGGCACGAGGACGTCCTCGTAGTGGCTGCGGTTGAAGATCGTGAGCTCGCCCGCGGCCGGCACCTGCGCATGCACGCGCCACAGGAAGTCGTGCGCGGCCTCGATCGGCGTCGGCGCCTTGAACGGCACGATGCGCAGGCCAAGCGGATCGACGTCGCGAAACACCGCGCGCACGGTGCCGTCCTTGCCGCTCGTATCCATGCCCTGCAGCACGAGCAGCACGCGCTTCTTCTGCTGCGTGTGCAGGCGCTCCTGCTGCACGTCGAGCTCGGTCGACACGGCCGACAGCCGTTCGCGGTCGGCCTCCTTCGAGCCGGACGAAAACGGCTTCGCGGCCGGGTCGAACGCGTCGAGCGTGAATGCGGCGGCTTCCTTCTCGCGCGTGCTGTACGGCACGCGGAAATCGTCGAGCGACGGTTGTTTCGCCATTCGTTCCTCCGTTGGGCGGTGCGATGCATACGATAACGCATCCACCAAATGCGACGGGCCGCCCGAACGCGTCCGGTGCGGCCCGTCGTCAAGCGCGGGTCAGGCGCGCGCGCATGCTCAGCCGAGCTTCTTCTTCAGCAGTTCGTTGACCTGCTGCGGATTGGCCTTGCCCTTCGTCGCCTTCATCGCCTGGCCGATCAGCGCGTTGAACGCCTTTTCCTTGCCCGCGCGGAATTCCTCGACCGACTTCGCGTTCGCCGCGAGCACTTCGTCGATGATCGCTTCCAGCGCGCCGGTGTCGGAGATCTGCTTCAGCCCCTTCGCGTCGATGATGCGATCGGCCGCGCCTTCGTCGGTCGCCTTCTCGTCCCAGATCGTCGCGAAGATTTCCTTCGCGATCTTGTTCGAGATCGTGCCGTCGGCGATGCGCTGCAGCAACAGCGCGAGCTGCGCGGCCGACACCGGAATCGCGTCGATCTCGATGCCGTCGCGATTCAGCTGCGACGACACGTCGCCCATCAGCCAGTTCGCGGCGATCTTCGCGTTCGCCGCGCCGGCCTTCGCGACCACCGCCTCGAAGTACGCGGCCATCGCCTTGCTCGACGTCAGCACGCCCGCGTCGTACGCGGACACGCCGTATTCGTCGACGAAGCGCTGCTGCATCGCGGCCGGCAGCTCGGGCATGCCGGACTGCACGCGCTCGATCCAGTCCTGGCCGATCACGAGCGGCATCAGGTCGGGATCGGGGAAGTAGCGGTAATCGTGCGCGTCTTCCTTGCTGCGCATCGAACGCGTCTCGCGCTTGTCCGGATCGTACAGGCGCGTTTCCTGCACGACTTCGCCGCCGTCCTCGATCAGCTCGATCTGACGGCGCACTTCGTAATTGATCGCTTCCTCGAGGAAACGGAACGAGTTCAGGTTCTTGATTTCCGCGCGCGTGCCGAACTTCTCCTGGCCGACCGGGCGCACCGACACGTTCGCATCGCAGCGGAACGAGCCTTCCTGCATGTTGCCGTCGCAGATGCCGAGCCACACGACGAGCGCGTGCAGCGCCTTCGCGTACGCGACGGCCTCGGCCGCGCTGCGCATTTCCGGCTCGGTGACGATCTCGAGCAGCGGCGTGCCCGCGCGGTTCAGGTCGATCCCGGTCATCCCGGCGAAGTCTTCATGCAGCGACTTGCCCGCGTCTTCCTCGAGGTGCGCGCGGGTCAGGTTGACCGTCTTCTCGTACGCGGGCTTGCCGGCCTTTTCGTTGGCGGGCACCTGGATCGTGATCCGGCCGCCCTGCACGACCGGAATCTCGTACTGGCTGATCTGATAGCCCTTCGGCAGATCGGGGTAGAAATAATTCTTGCGCGCGAAGATGCTGCGCGGCGCGATGGTCGAGCCGATCGCGAGGCCGAAGCGGATCGCGCGCTCGACCGCGCCGCGGTTCAGCACCGGCAGCACGCCCGGCAGCGCCAGGTCGATCGGGCACGCCTGCGTGTTCGGCTCAGCGCCGAACTGCGTGGATGCGCCCGAGAAAATCTTCGAGACGGTCGACAGTTGCGCGTGCGTCTCGAGACCGATGACGACTTCCCACTGAGTAGCCATATGCTTACACCCCCGCCGGAACTTGCTTGTGCCAGTCGGTCGCGCGCTGGAACGCGTCCGCGACCTGCAGCATCCGGGCTTCGTTGAAATAGTTGCCGATGATCTGCAGGCCGACCGGGCGCTTCGCGTTCGCGCCCGCGCCGAAGCCGCACGGCACGCTCATGCCGGGCAGGCCCGCGAGGCTCACCGACAGCGTGTAGATATCCGCGAGATACATCTGCACCGGATCGTCGCCCTTCGCGCCGAGATCCCATGCGACCGTCGGCGACGCCGGGCCCATGATCACGTCGCAGGACTTGAACGCTTCCTGGAAATCGTTCGCGATGATGCGGCGGATCTTCTGCGCCTGCAGGTAGTACGCGTCGTAGTAGCCGTGCGACAGCACGTACGTGCCGACGAGGATCCGGCGCTTCACTTCCGGCCCGAAGCCTTCGGCGCGCGACTTCTTGTACATGTCGAGCAGGTCGCCGTACTGCGCGGCGCGGTGGCCGAAGCGCACGCCGTCGAAACGCGACAGGTTCGACGACGCCTCGGCCGGCGCGATCACGTAGTACACGGGGATCGACAGTTCCGTCTTCGGCAGCGACACCGGCACGAGCGTCGCGCCGAGCGCTTCATACTGCTTGAGCGCCGCATCGATCGTCGCGCGCACGTCGTCGGCGAGGCCGGCGCCGAAATACTCGTTCGGCAGGCCGATGCGCAGGCCGGCGAGCGGCTTGCCCGCGTCGTTGCCGGCCGCCCACGGCTGGCCGAGGTGACGCGTGAAATCTTCGTCGTCGCGCTCGAGGCTCGTCGAGTCGCGCTCGTCGAAGCCGGCCATCGCGTTCAGCAGCAGCGCGCAGTCGGACGCGCTCTGCGCCATCGGGCCGCCCTGGTCGAGCGACGACGCGAACGCGATCATCCCGTAGCGCGACACGCGGCCGTAGGTCGGCTTGATGCCCGTCACGCCCGCGAACGACGCGGGCTGGCGGATCGAGCCGCCGGTGTCGGTGCCGGTCGCGGCCGGCGCGAGGCGCGCGGCGACGGCGGCCGAGCTGCCGCCCGAGCTGCCGCCCGGCACCGCGTTCGTGTCCCACGGGTTCTTCACCGCGCCGAACGCCGAGTTCTCGTTCGACGAGCCCATCGCGAACTCGTCCATGTTGGTCTTGCCGAGCGTGACCATGCCGGCCGCCTGCAGGCGGGCGACGACGGTCGCGTCGAACGGGCTCTCGTAGTTCGCGAGCATCTTCGAGCCGGCGGTCGAGCGCCAGCCGCGCGTGACGAACACGTCCTTGTGCGCGATCGGCAGGCCGGTGAGCGCGCCGCCCGCGCCGCGCGCGAGCTCCGCGTCGGCGGCTTTCGCCTGCGCGAGGGTGAGGTCGGCGTCGACGTGGACGAACGCGTTCAGGTCGCGCGCGGCGTCGATCCGTTTCAGATAGTGCTGCGCGAGCTCGACGGCCGAGCATTCCTTGGCGGCGAGCGCGGCGCGCAGTTCGGTCAGGCTTTTTGCGTGCATTGAGTGGTTTTCCTGGGAATTCTGGGTAGCGCGCGGCGCTGGACGGCCGGCGCGCTTGTCATCGAATGCTTACTCGATCACCTTCGGCACGAGATAGAGGCCGTCCTGGACGGCCGGCGCCGGACGCTGGTTGTCGTCGCGATTGACGAGCTCCGTCACGGCGTCGTCGCGCAGGCGCTGCGCGACTGCCTGGATCTGTTCGATCGGGTGGGCGAGCGGCGCGATGCCGGCGGTGTCGACCGCCTGCATCTGCTCGACGAGGCCGAAGAATTCGTTGAGCTGGCCGAGCATGTGCTCGGCGTCGGCGTCGGCCATTTCGAGTCGCGCCAGGTGCGCGATGCGTTTCACATCGGTCAGGGTCAGGGCCATGCGATCACCGGAAAAACAAGGCTGCGCAGTGCATCGAAGCAGCACTGCGGCGGGGGGTTGGAGGGTGCGATCCCACCCTCAAAAATCGGGGCCGAAGCGGCAAAAATACCGCCCGTTTCGATTCAAATACCGTGAAATTATAAGGTATCATTACGCGTTCGACCCAAACCCGGCAGCCTTTTCCCGCACCGTTTCGCCTTGTTTCGGCAAGCCGTGCGTGCTTCGTGCGATCCCCGGTAGACATCACTCGCAGCTTCGTGCGCCGCGGCGGCCGCTTCCGCCACGCTTCCCGAGGCTGTTATTTTTTCCGCTGCCGCCCTCAGCGCTCGCTATGCAGGGCCGGCCCAGAGCGAAACAGGATTCTGAATGTTCGGTTTTTTGCGCAGCTACTTCTCCAACGATCTCGCGATCGACCTCGGCACCGCAAACACCCTGATCTACATGCGCGGCAAGGGCATCGTGCTCGATGAGCCGTCCGTCGTGTCGATCCGCCAGGAAGGCGGCCCCAACGGCAAGAAGACGATCCAGGCGGTCGGCAAGGAAGCCAAGCAGATGCTCGGCAAGGTGCCGGGCAACATCGAGGCGATCCGCCCGATGAAGGACGGCGTGATCGCCGACTTCACCGTCACCGAGCAGATGATCAAGCAGTTCATCAAGACGGCGCACGAGTCGCGCATGTTCTCGCCGTCGCCGCGCATCATCATCTGCGTGCCGTGCGGCTCGACCCAGGTCGAGCGCCGCGCGATCAAGGAAGCGGCGCACGGCGCCGGCGCGTCGCAGGTCTACCTGATCGAGGAGCCGATGGCGGCCGCGATCGGCGCGGGCCTGCCGGTGTCCGAAGCCACCGGCTCGATGGTCGTCGACATCGGCGGCGGCACGACCGAAGTCGGCGTGATCTCGCTCGGCGGCATCGTCTACAAGGGCTCGGTGCGCGTCGGCGGCGACAAGTTCGACGAGGCGATCGTCAACTACATCCGCCGCAACTACGGGATGCTGATCGGCGAGCAGACCGCCGAGGCGATCAAGAAGGAAATCGGCTCCGCGTTCCCGGGCTCCGAAGTCAAGGAAATGGAAGTGAAGGGCCGCAACCTGTCGGAAGGCATCCCGCGCAGCTTCACGATCTCCAGCAACGAAATCCTCGAAGCGCTGACCGATCCGCTGAACCAGATCGTGTCGTCGGTGAAGATCGCGCTCGAACAGACGCCGCCGGAACTCGGCGCCGACATCGCCGAGCGCGGGATGATGCTGACGGGCGGCGGCGCGCTGCTGCGCGACCTCGATCGCCTGCTCGCGGAAGAAACCGGCCTGCCGGTGCTCGTCGCGGAAGATCCGCTGACCTGCGTCGTGCGCGGTTCGGGCATGGCGCTCGAGCGCATGGACAAGCTGGGCAGCATCTTCTCGTACGAGTGATCGCCCAGTGATCGCCTAGGCAGTCCCGTTTGATATGACGCACCCGCGGCGTGGCCGGATCGCTCGTTCAGAACGAACCGCCGCGCCGTTTGCGCGTCTGAGCATTATTTAACCGATCACACGCGCCCGGCGCCGACCATGGAATACAGTCCGCCGCCCCTCTTCAAGCAAGGTCCGCCCGCGCTCGCGCGGCTCATCTTCTTCGTCGCCCTCGCCATCGCGCTCCTCGTGTCGGACGCGCGCTTCAGCACGCTCGAAATCGTGCGCGGCGTACTCGGCACCGTGCTGTACCCGCTGCAACGCGCGGCGCTCGTGCCGCGCGACCTGTTCATGGGCGCGGCCGACATCGCCGTCACCGGCGCGTCGCTGCGCCACGAGAACGACGACCTCCGCAAGCGCAACCTGCAACTGTCCACGCAGGCCAACCAGGCCGCGGTGCTTGCGCAGGAGAACATCCATCTGCGCGCGGTGCTCGAGCTGCGCCAGCACATCGCGACGCAATCGACGCCGGTCGAGATCCAGTACGACACGAGCGACCCGTTCACGCAGAAGATCGTGATCGGCCAAGGCTCGCAGCAAGGCATCCAGGACGGCTCGCCCGTCGTCAGCGAGGACGGCGTGGTCGGCCAGGTCACGCGCGTGTTCCCGCTGCAATCCGAAGTCACGCTGGTCACCGACCGCGATCTCGCGATTCCCGTGCAGGTGCTGCGCACCGGCCTGCGCAGCGTGATCTACGGCACGCCGAAGGGCGATTCGCTCGACCTGCGCTTCGTGCCGACGAGCGCGGATCTCGTCGCCGGCGACGAGCTCGTCACGAGCGGCCTCGACGGCGTCTATCCGCCCGGCCTGCCGGTCGCGAAGGTCGTGCGCGTCGACAAGCTCGCCGATACCGCGTTCGCGCGCGTGACCTGCGCACCGGTCGCGGCCGTGCGCGGCGCGCGCCAGATGCTCGTGCTGCATTACCGGAACGACATCCCGCCGCGCCCGGCCGAGCCCGATCCCGCCGCCGAGAAGAACGCGAAGGGCAAGAAGGGCGCGAAAGCCGCCGCAAAGGGCGAGAAGGCCGAGAAAACCGACAAGGCCGACGCGAACGCGAAGCCGGCCGCCGCGGCCCAGCCCGGCGCGAAGCCGGCGCCGGCGCCGGCCCAGCCCGCCGCCGCGCCCGCGAAGCCCGCCGCCGGGCAATCTGGAGCCCAGCGATGAACCGCCCGCAATACATCCTGCAGCCGGTCAATCCGTACTTCATCGTCTTCAGCCTCGCCGCCGCGTTCCTGCTGAACCTGATGCCGTGGGGCCGCCTGCCCGGCGTGCCCGACTTCGTCGCGCTGGTGCTGCTGTTCTGGAACATCCACCAGCCGCGCAAGGTCGGGATGGGCGTCGCGTTCGCGCTCGGCATCCTGATGGACGTGCACGACGCGGGGCTGCTCGGCGAGCATGCGCTCGCCTATACGCTGCTGTCGTACGGCGCGATCACGATCCACCGCCGCGTGCTGTGGATGCCGATCGGCGTGCAGGTGCTGTACGTCACGCCGCTGCTCGTCGCCGCGCAGCTCGTGCCGTTCGTGATCCGCCTGCTGATGGGCGCCGCGTTCCCCGGTTGGCGCTACCTCGTCGACGGTTTCGTCGAAGCCGCGCTGTGGCCGATCGCGAGCCATCTGCTGCTGATGCCGCAACGCCGCCCGGTCGACCCGGACGATACGCGCCCGATCTGAGCCGGACCGACCTTGAATACCCGCCGCCCCCACGCCCGCCGCGCGCCGCGCTCCGGGGCGGCACCTCGCCCTCGCCCGCGCGCGGGCCAGATTGCCAGTAAATGACCGAATTCAACGACACCCAACAGCAGCTCTCGAGGTTCCGCCTGCGCGTCGCGGCGGCGGGCGTGTTCGTGTTCGTCTGCTTCGGGCTGCTCGCGAGCCGTTTCTTCTATCTGCAGTTGATGCAGCACGGCAAATACGCGCTGCAGGCCGAGGAAAACCGCATCTCGGTCGCGCCGATCGTGCCGAACCGCGGGATCATCACCGACCGCAACGGCGTGATCCTCGCGAAGAACTACTCGGCGTACACGCTCGAGATCACGCCGTCGAAGCTCGACGACACGCTCGACAACACGATCGACAAGCTGTCCGAGATCGTCCCGATCGACGCCCGCGACCGCCGCCGCTTCAAGAAGCTGCAGGAAGACTCGAAGAACTTCGAGAGCCTGCCGATCCGCACGCGGCTCACCGACGCCGAAGTCGCGCGCTTCACCGCGCAGCGTTTCCGCTTCCCCGGCGTCGACGTGCGCGCGCGGCTGTTCCGCCAGTACCCGCTCGGCATGACGGCCGCGCACGTGATCGGTTATATCGGCCGGATCTCGAAGCGCGACCAGGATCGCATCGACGCGATGAGCGACGACAACGACAGCGACCAGGAACACTACGATCCGCGTCGCGACGCGAACAACTACAAGGGCACCGACTACATCGGCAAGATCGGCGTCGAGCAGAGCTACGAAACCGAGCTGCACGGGCTCACGGGCTTCGAGGAAGTCGAGGTGACGGCCGGCGGCCGGCCGGTGCGCACGCTGTCGCGCACGCAGGCAACGCCCGGCAACAATCTCGTGCTGTCGCTCGACATCGGGCTGCAGCAGGTCGCCGAGCAGGCGTTCGCCGGCAAGCGCGGCGCGCTCGTCGCGATCGAGCCGAAGACGGGCGACGTGCTCGCGTTCGTGTCGTCGCCGAGCTTCGACCCGAACTCGTTCGTCGACGGCATCGACCAGCAGACCTGGGACGAGCTGAACAACTCGCCCGACAAGCCGCTCCTGAACCGCCCGCTGCACGGCACCTACCCGCCCGGCTCGACGTACAAGCCGTTCATGGCGCTCGCGGGCCTGACGCTCGGCAAGCGCACGCCGGGCTGGGGCTTCCAGGACCCGGGCTACTTCACGTTCGGCGGCCACACGTTCCGCAACGACGTGCGCTCGGGCCAGGGCTGGGTCGACATGAACAAGGCGATCATGGTGTCGAACGACACCTACTTCTACATGCTCGCGCGCGACCTCGGCGTGAACGCGATCGCGAACTTCATGAAGCCGTTCGGCTTCGGCCAGATCACCGGCATCGACATCCAGGGCGAGGCGCGCGGGATCCTGCCGTCGACCGACTGGAAGAAGAAGGCGTTCAAGAAGCCGGCGCAGCAGAAGTGGTTCGACGGCGAGACGATCAGCCTCGGGATCGGCCAGGGCTACAACTCGTTCACGATCCTGCAGCTCGCGCACGCGACCGCGACGCTCGCGAACAACGGCGTCGTGATGAAGCCCCACCTCGTGAAGGAAGTCGAGGATCCGATCACGCGTGCCCGCCACCTGACGGTGCCGAAGGAAAGCGACGTGATCCCGCTGAAGGCAGCCGACATCGACGTCGTGAAACGCGGGATGGAGAACGTGATCGAGAACCCGTCCGGTACCGCGTACAAGGTGTTCCGCGGCGCGCAGTACCTCGCCGCCGGCAAGACCGGCACCGCGCAGGTGTTCTCGCTGCAGGGCTCGAACTACAAGGGCCACCTGCTCGCCGAGCACCTGCGCGACCACGCGCTGTTCATCGCGTATGCGCCGGTCGACCACCCGCAGATCGCCGTCGCGCTGGTCGTCGAAAACGGCGGCTGGGGCGCCCAGGCCGCCGGCCCGGTCGCGCGTCGCGTGCTCGACTACTACCTGGTCGAGCGCCAGAACCCGAAGAACGAAGCCGCGGCCGTGGCCGCCGCGGCGTCGGCCACCGAGCCGGTGAGCGCGCCCGTGGTCGGCGACACATCGAAGCCGGCCACGATCGCGGCCGGCTTCACCGCGCTGCCGCAGCCCGTCGTGCCGTCGGCAGCCAGCGCGGCCGACGCGGCCACGGGCGCCTCGGGCGCCTCGGGCGCGGCAGGCGCCAGCGCCACGGCGCCGGCCGACGCGAGCGCCGCGGCGCCGATGGCCGCGAGCCTGCCGCCGATCCGGCGCCCGCACCGCCCGCGCCGGCCCGCCAGCGACGCGCAGCCTGCCGTCGCCGCGCCGCGGGACGACAACCATCGTGCGACGGCCCCCGCGAAAGCGGCGGACGCCGGCACCGCTCATTAACGGAGAAAGGCATGCAATTCGACAAGCGCGCCTGGCTCGACAAGATCAAGCAGATGTTCGCGGGCTTCGACCGCCCGCTCGCCCTCATCGTGTTCCTGCTGCTGTGCGTCGGCATCGTCACGCTGTACAGCGCGTCGATCGACGTACCGGGCCGCGTCGAGGACCAGTTGCGCAACATCCTGCTGACCTTCGTGCTGATGTGGGTGATCGCCAACATCCCGCCGACCACGCTGATGCGCTTCGCGGTCCCGCTCTACACGTTCGGGGTCACGCTGCTGATCGCCGTCGCGCTGTTCGGGATGACCAAGAAGGGCGCGAAGCGCTGGCTGAACGTCGGCGTCGTGATCCAGCCGTCGGAAATCCTCAAGATCGCGACGCCGCTGATGCTCGCGTGGTACTACCAGCGCCGCGAAGGCGGGCTGCGCTGGTACGACTTCGTCGCGGCGTTCGGGATCCTGATGGTGCCGGTCGGGCTGATCGCGAAGCAGCCCGACCTCGGCACCGGCCTGCTCGTGTTCGCGGCCGGCTTCTTCGTGATCTATCTGGCCGGCCTGTCGTTCAAGCTGATCGTGCCGGTGCTCGTCGCGGGCGTGATCGCGGTCGGCTCGATCGCCGTGTTCGAGGAACGCATCTGCCAGCCCGAAGTGCAGTGGCCGCTGATGCACGACTACCAGAAGCACCGGGTGTGCACGCTGCTCGACCCGACGTCCGACCCGCTCGGCAAGGGCTTCCACACGATCCAGGCGGTGATCGCGATCGGCTCGGGCGGCGTGCTCGGCAAGGGCTACCTGAAAGGCACGCAGGCCCACCTCGAATTCATCCCCGAAAAGCACACCGACTTCATCTTCGCGGTGTTCTCGGAGGAATGGGGGCTCGCCGGCGGGCTCGTGCTGCTGGCGCTGTACATGGCGCTGATCGCGCGCGGCCTCTACATCGCCGCGCAGGGCGCGACACAGTTCGGCCGGCTGCTCGCGGGCTCGCTCACGCTCGCGTTCTTCGTCTACGCGTTCGTCAACATCGGGATGGTGAGCGGCGTGCTGCCGGTCGTCGGCGTGCCGCTGCCGTTCATGAGTTACGGCGGCACCGCGCTCACGACGCTCGGCATCGCGATCGGGATGATCATGAGCGTCGGCCGGCAGCGGCGGCTGATGAAGAGCTGATCGCGCGGCCCGCACCGCACCGCGCAGCACACGCAAACGGCGCCGCGACGCGCCGTTTTGCATCGGGCCCGCCGAATGCGGCCGCTTACTGCGGCGGCGCGCGCGGCTTGTCTTGCCCCACGCCGGCGCCCGATGCCGGCGCCTTCAGCCGCGCGCTCAGCTCCTTGAATTTCAGGCCGGCCGTCTCGTCGCCCTGCGCGGCGGCCGCCGCGTAATACGCCCGTGCGATGTTCAGGTTCTGCGTGACGCCGTCGCCGCCGTGCTCGTAGAACGATGCGGTCACGTACTGCGCGGTGGGCTCGCCGGCGTCGGCGGCCTGCTTGTACCACGTGAACGCCTGCCGGTTGTCGCGCGGCGTGCCGCGCCCGTCGAGAAACTGGTTCGCGAGCGACAGCGCGGCCTGCACGTGCCCCTGCTTCGCGGCCCGCAGGAACCAGCGGTGCGCTTCGGCCGGATTGCGCGCGACGAACTCGCCGTCGTCGAACATCCGGCCGTACACGTACTGCGCATGCGACATGTTCGCTTCCGCCGCGCGCTTCAGCCAGCGCAGCCCTTCGTCGACGTTCGCCGTCACGCCTTCGCCCGTCAGCAGCATCATCGCGTAATTGAACTGCGCGAGGCGATCGCCGCGCTCGGCCGCATCGTGGAACTGCACCAGCGCCGCGCGATAGTCGCCTGCGTTGTAGTCGGCGACCGCCGATTGCGTCTCGCGCGACGGATCGGGCTTCGCTTGCGGCGCGCCCTGCGCGGCGGCCGCCGCCCACACGGCCCACAGGCCGACCATCGCCCCGATCCGCGCGCGCCTGCGGCACGCACCGTCTGCGCCGTTCATGACCGTACCTCCTGCAACGCCTGTCGCGCCGCGCGCAATAGCCAGCTCACGTCGGCCGACACCGTGATCATCCGATAGCCGGCCTCGCGGTACTGGCGCGCGGCCGCCGTATCGGCCGCGAAGATGCCGACCGCGACGCCCGCCTGCTTGCCGGCCGCGAGCACGCGCGCCATCGCGGTTTCGACGTCCGGATGGCGGATATCGCCGAGATGCCCGAGGCTCGCCGCGAGGTCGGCCGGACCGACGAACAGGCAATCGACGCCCGGCGTCGCCGCGATCCGCTCGACTTCGTCGACGCCGCGCGCCGATTCGACCTGCACGACCACCGCGACTTGCGCATTCGCCGTCTGCAGGTAGTCGCGTCGCATGCCGAACGCCGCCGCGCGCACCATGCCCGCGACGCCGCGCAGCCCGTCGGGCGTTTCGGGAGACGGGAAGCGCGTGAGCCGCACCGCGTGCGCGGCGGCGTCGGGCGTCTCGATACACGGGAACATCAGCGTGCGCGCGCCGGCGTCGAGCGCGCGCTTCACGAGCCACGGCTCGCGCGCCGGCACGCGCACGACCGGCTCGCTCGGCAGGTGCGCGGCGGCGATCGCGCGCAGTTGCGACGCCACGTCGCGACTGTCGTTCGGCGCATGCTCCATGTCGATGCAGAGCCAGTCGTAACCGGCGTGCGCGAGCGCTTCCGCGGCCGAGTCGCTGCCGAGCGACAGCCACAGGCCGTACAGCGGCTCGTCACCGTCGCGCAGGCGTTGTTTGAGGGAATTGGTGAGCGTGCTCATCGATACGGCCTCCGGAGCGGAACGGCAATCGAACGGGACAAGCAACAGGCGAAGCGAAACGCCCGCCGCCGGGCAAGCGAAGCACGGCGGCGGCGGATCGCGCGCCCGAGAACGTGAGTCGGCCCGGGACGGCCGATCTGACAGCGCGGGCCGCGCAATGGGTCACGCGAGCGTTTTTCGGCGCCGCACGACGATCATAGCGCGGCGGGGTGCTCGATGCGGGAACCGACGGGGGAAGCCGTACCGGCGCGGGACTGGCGGCGGCGAGACCGCGGGGGCGTGGGCGCGCGAAAGCGCATCGACGGGCAGCCCGCGCCGCACGGCGGGGCTGCCGGGGCAGGCAGGATCAGCGGCCGGGCTGGCGCTCGACGTCGGCCCAGCAGTTCGGCGTTTCGTACAGCCGCACGCGCTCGAGGCGCAGGTTCACGCCGTAGTGCGCGTCGTACACGTTCGCGAGGATGTCGAACGCGATCGCCGCGAGATTCTCGACGGTCGGGATCCGGTCGATCACGACGGTCTTGTGGTCGGCCATCTGCTCGAGGAACGAGCGCACGACCTCGTCGCGCGCATAGACGAGGAACGCGTGGTCCCACTTGCTGACGAGGTGCTCCATCGCGAGCGCCTTCACATCGGCGAAATCCATCACCATGCCGCGGTCGGGCGCCCCTTCCGTATCGACGAGATCGCCGCGCAGCGTGATTTCGAGCACGTAGCGATGGCCGTGCAGGTTCCTGCACTGGCTGCGGTGATCGGGGATGCGGTGGCCCGCGTCGAATTCGAGTTTTCGGGTAATCAGCACGATGTCAAAAGCCGTGGCTCAGGGAATGTTCAGATATTTGTGGGTCTGCATCGACAGCCGCCACTGCGGATGACGCTTGCACCAGTCGATCGCGAGCTTCGTATTGAGGTCGCGCGACGGGCCGTCCATCGGCTGCACGAGAAAATACTCGAAATCGAGCTTTGCGTAGTCGGCGAGCCGCTGGTTGTCCTGCGGCACGACGACCTTCAGTTCGTTGCCTTTCGTGACGACGAGCGGCGCATCGGCCTTCGGGCTCACGCAGATCCAGTCGATCGATTCGAGCACCGGCAGCGAGCCGTTGGTCTCGATCGCGATCTCGAAGCCGGCCGCATGCAGCGCGTCGACGAGCGGCTGGTCGAGCTGCAGCATCGGCTCACCGCCCGTGCAGACGACGAAGCGGTGCGCTTCGCCTTCCGGCCACAGGCCCGCGATCGTCGCGACGAGCGCGGCGGCGTCCTTGAATTTGCCACCGTTCTCGCCGTCGGTGCCGACGAAGTCGGTATCGCAGAAGCGGCACACGGCCTCCGCACGGTCCTCTTCGCGGCCCGACCACAGATTGCAGCCGGCGAACCGGCAGAACACGGCCGGCCGGCCCGCGTTCGCGCCCTCGCCCTGCAACGTGTAGAAAATTTCCTTGACCGCGTAAGTCATCGTGCTTCGTCCGGCTCGCGCCGCTCGTTGTCGATCAGAATCCGTTGTCCATCAAGCGCTGCCCGCGCGAGCCGCGTCACAGCGGCGCTTCGGTCACCCGCTCGCCCTTCAGGTAGGCTTCGTAGCCGCGCTTGCGCAGCTTGCAGGCCGGGCATTCGCCGCAGCCGAAGCCCCAGTCGTGCAGCTCCGCGCGCTCGCCCACGTAGCACGTGTGCGTCTCGACGCGGATCAGTTCGACGAGCGCGTCGCCGCCGAGCTGTTCGGCGAGTTGCCACGTCTGCGCCTTGTCGAGCCACATCAGCGGCGTCTCGAGCACGATGCGCGTATCCATGCCGAGATTCAGCGCGACCTGCAGCGCCTTCATCGTGTCGTCGCGGCAGTCCGGATAGCCCGAGAAATCGGTCTCGCACATCCCGCCGACCAGCACGCGCAGCCCGCGGCGATAGGCGATCGCCGCGGCGATCGTCATGAACATCAGGTTGCGGCCCGGCACGAACGTATTCGGCAGGCCGTTCGCCGCCGTCTCGATCTCGATCGTGCGCGTCATCGCGGTATCGCTGATCGCGCCGAGCACCGACAGGTCGATCATGTGATCGTCGCCGAGCCGGTCCGACCACGCCGGAAACTTGCGCTTCAACGCTTCGCGCACGCCTTCGCGACACTCGAGCTCGACGCGATGACGCTGGCCGTAATCGAAGCCGAGCGTCTCGACCGTCTGGTAGCGTTCGAGGGCCCATGCCACGCACGTGGCGGAATCCTGCCCGCCGGAAAACAACACGAGCGCGCCGTCTTTAGCGTCTGTCCGAATCACCGTGATACTCCGTGAATGTGTAGGCTCGCGTCGCGCTGCGCCCCGAGGCCGGCTGCCGCCGGGCGGCCCGACACGGCCGGCCTGCGCCGGCTCGACCAGTATAGGCAGCGCGGTCGGCCGAGAATGCGGCGGCGCGCTTATACCGCTCATCGCGCGGCATCGTTGCCGCGCGCCACGGCAGGCGCGCCGCGGGCGGCCGGCCATGCGCATGAAGCGATGCGCTAAGTCATTGAGCGGGCACGGATTTTATCATGCCCCGACGAATGCTGCCGGGCCCGCGGCCCACGACACGCGATACCCACCACAAACGAAAAACCCCAAGAACCTTCCGATTCTTGGGGTTTTGAATGCTGGTGGCCTGGGACGGAATCGAACCATCGACACGCGGATTTTCAATCCGCTGCTCTACCAACTGAGCTACCGGGCCAACGAAGAATGAAAGTATATCGAGCTATTCATCCCTGAGCAAGTGCTTTCGCAAAAAATTTTACAGCGCGCCTTCGGGCGGCTTCTTGCCGAGCTCGACGCCGAGCTGCTTGAGCTTGCGATACAGGTGCGTGCGCTCGAGGCCCGTCTTCTCGGCGACGCGCGTCATGCTGCCGTTCTCGCGCGCGAGGTGATATTCGAAGTACGCGCGCTCGAACGCATCGCGCGCTTCGCGCAGCGGGATGTCGAACGGGATCGCGGCCGTCTGGCCCGCGAGGCCGAGCGCCGACGCCATGTCGTCGCCGAGCGTCGGCAGCGCCGCCGCGGACGCGACCGCCGCCGGGCCCGCAGGCTGGCCGCCGCCCGCCTTCGCCGCCGCATTCGCGGATACGGGCGCCGCGCCGCGTGCGAGACCATGCTCGACCGATTTCAGCAGCTTCTGCAGCGCGATCGGTTTCTCGAGGAAATCGAGCGCGCCGATCTTCGTCGCCTCGACGGCCGTATCGATCGTCGCGTGCCCGGACATCATGATCACGGGCATCGTCAGCAGCCCCTGCGCCGCCCATTCCTTGAGCAGCGTGACGCCGTCGGTATCGGGCATCCAGATATCGAGCAGCACGAGATCGGGCGCCTGCTTCAGCCGGTATTCCCGCGCGGCCTGCGCGTTCTCCGCCGCCTCGACGACATGTCCTTCATCGCTGAGGATCTCCGAGAGCAATTCCCGGATGCCCATTTCATCATCTACCACCAGGATGGTTGCCATTTACGCTGCCTTTGTCTGCTCACTTGCTTTTGTCTTGGCGGGCGTCGCCCCGTCCTGCGCGCCCGGTTCGGCGCCTGGCGTATCGCTCGCCATCTGCAGGAAGAGAATCGACACCTGCGCACCCTCGACGGTCTCGCCGTGCATGCGATTGCGCAGATCGATCCGCGCGCCGTGCTCGTCAACGATTTTCTTGACCGTGGCCAGCCCGAGCCCCGTGCCCTTCGCCTTCGTCGTCACGTAAGGCTCGAACGCGCGGGTCAGGATGCGTGCCGGAAAACCGGGCCCGTTGTCGGACACGGTCAGACGTACCGCGACGCGCGTTTTGCCTTCGGCGTCGGGGTCGCCATATTCTACTGTCTTGGTTTCGATCAACACACGCGGATGCGCGGACTCCGCGACCGAATCCTGCGCATTCTGCAGCAGGTTGTGAATCACCTGGCGCAATTGCGTCGCGTCGCCGCGAATCACCGGCAGCGACGGCGCGAGCTCGGCGACGATCGGGCTCTTGCCTTCGCCGACGCCGTACAGCCCGAGCACCTCGCTCGCCAGGTCGTTCAACTGCAGGTTCGCGAGCACCGCCGGCGGCGTGCGCGCGTATTCGCGGAAATCGTCGACCATCCGCTTCATCGCGGCCACCTGGTTCACGATCATCGTCGCGCCGCGCTTGAGCACGTCCGCGTCGGACGGCGCGAGCTTGTCCGACAGCTTCATCTGCAGCCGCTCGGCCGACAGCTGGATCGGCGTCAGCGGATTCTTGATCTCGTGCGCGAGCCGCCGCGCGACCTCGCCCCACGCGACCGACCGCTGCGCGGAAATCACGTCGGAGATGTCGTCGAACACGACGACGTAACCGGACGTCTGCGGATCGTCGGCCTGCCCCTCGACCGTCGACACGAGCCGCGTGCCGCGCACGAGCAGCGTCAGCGGATCGGTTTCGCCCGGCACCTCGATCGCGAACTGCTGCTGCCAGTGACCGCGATCGCCGCTGCCGCCGTCGGACGCCGCTTCGCGATCGGCGAATGCCTTGCGCACCATCGCGCCGAACCCGGCGGCCACGCCGATCCGGTCGAGCGTCGTGCCGATCAGCGTGTTGAACGGTTGCCGGAAGATCCGCTCGGCACCGCGATTGGCCGTCGTCAACCGGAACTGGCGGTCGAGCACGAACACGCCGGCCGTCAGGTTCGCGAGGATGCTCTCGAGATACGTCTTCGAATGCTCGAGCGCGATGCGGTTCTTCTCGACCGCGAGCCGCGCCTCGGACAACTGGCGCGTCATCGCGTTGAACGACTGCGTGAGGAAGCCGAGCTCGTCGCGCGTCTTGATCTCGCGCTTCGGCGTGTAGTCGCCTTCCGTGATCTCCTTGGTGCCCTGCGCGAGCAGGAACAGCGGCCGCGCGAGCTGCTGGCCGAGCGCGAGCGCGAGCATCATCGCGATGAAGGTCGCGAGGAACAGCGCGAGCGTCAGCGTGCCGATGTACATCTTGCGCAGGCCGGTGCGGCCAAGCGACTTTTCCTGGTACTCGCGGTACGCGCGCTGCACGGCGTCCGCGTTGTGCGCGAGCCCGGGCGGCACCGGCTGCGTGAGCTGCAGGAACCGCTCCGCCGGCTGCAGCAGCGACGTCGTCGCATCGGGAATCGGCCGCACGACGCGCAGCCGCAGCGCGCCCTTCGCGCCGTGCGCGCGCGGGTCGCCGTCGACTTCGCCCTCGATCGCCGCATACGCGCCGTGTTCGCGCGCCTGGCTCAGCATCAGCGGCGTCGGCAGGTCGTCCGGAATCAGCGCCGCGAAATTGCCCGACGCCTGCGCGACGATGTGCAGGTCGGGCGCCGCGCCGGAGCCGCCGCGGCTCGGCTCGACGATCGTCGCGTCCTGCACGCCGAACTGGTCGCGCAGCCGCAGCAGCGTGAGCGTCGTGCCGTTCGTGTTCGCGTCGACGCTCGCGAGCTGGTCGGACATCAGCCGCGCCTTCGTCTGCAGATCGGACAGCGACGCATCGAGCATCCCGCGGCCGAGGTTCAGGCCGGCCGTCAGCGCCGTCTCGACGTTCACGTCGAACCACGACTCGATACTGCGCGACACGAACTGGTACGACACGATGTAGATGATCCCGCCCGGCACCACGCCGACGAGCGCGAAGAACACCGCGAGCTTCGCGAGCAGCCGCGTGCCGAACTTGCCCTTCCTCAGGCGCGCGACGATCATCCCGATCAGCCCGAGCACCACGAGCAGGAACACGAGCGCGACGACGATGTTGGTCGCGTACAGCCACGAGTAGTAGCGGTCGAAGAATTCGGTGTTCGCGCTCGCGGCCGCGAGCAGCACGAGCAGCAGCAGCGCGGTCAGCGCGACGGTCGAGACGATCACGCGGACGAGGAGGCTCTTCCCACTGGCCGCGCGGCGTACTTTATTTAGCACGTTCGGTCACCGTGAAGTTGAAGCGCTTCCAGTCCGACCCGAGCGTCCAGTCGCGGTTGTTCACGGCATCGACCTGGAACGGCTTCGGCATCAGCGCCGTATCGAGCTGCATCCGCACCGATGCCGTGTAGGTTTCGCCCGCGCGCACCTGGTTGCGATCGATCACGTGCCACGACGTGATGTGCCGGACGACCGCGAGCGCATCCTTCAACGACGGGAAACCGAGCTGCAGGCCGCCCGTCGACACGCGGTACTCGCGCGTGAGCGGCTGGAACGACAGGCGGATCGTCTGCGTGACGGACACCGGCTGCTCGTCGAACCAATACCAGCGCGCGCGGCTCAGCTCGAAGTCGGTCGTGAAGTAGAGCGGGATGCCCTTGTTGACGGCATCCTCGAGGTTCGGATTCAGCTCGAAGTCGAAACGCGCGTCGAGGCTCCAGCCGCTTCCGTCGGCCTGGAGCGACGCGCGCTGCACGGCGATCGATTCGGCATGCGCCGGCCGGACGATGGCCACGCATAGCGTCAACGCAACCAGCAAGACGGCCGCGAGCCGAAAGGGAAAAAGGTGTTTGATCGTCACCGTTTCTGAAACCGCGCGTAGAAAAATCCGTCGTGATCGGTGTTCTGGTCGAGTGCGCCGGCGGCCGCCCGTCCGTGCGCGCCACCCGGCAGCAGCTGGCCGGGGGCGTCCAATCGTACCGCATCTTCACAGGCCGCTTCAAACCAGCGGGCCTGCAATTCGCCTTCTTCGGGGAAGATCGAACAGGTCACGTACAGCAGTTCGCCGCCCGGCTTCACGAGCGGCCACAACGCCGACAGGATGCGGCGCTGCTCCGCGACCAGCGCCGGGATATCGGCCTCGCGGCGCAGCCAGCGGATGTCGGGGTGCCGCCGCACGATGCCGGACGCCGAGCACGGCACGTCGGCCAGGATGCGATCGAACGGGCGCCCGTCGTACCACGCGTCCGGCGCGCCCGCGTCGCCGACGCGCACCTCCGCCGCGAGCGACAGCCGCACGAGATTCTCGCCGATACGCGCCGCGCGCGTCGCGTCGCTTTCGAGCGCCACGACTTCCGCGTCCGCGAGTTCGAGAATATGGCCCGTCTTGCCGCCGGGCGCCGCGCATGCGTCGAGCACGCGCATGCCGTCGCGCGCGCCGAGCCATTCGGCCGCGAGTTGCGCGCCGGCGTCCTGCACCGACACCACGCCGTCAGCGAATCCCGGAATACGATCCACCGGCAGCGCCGACGCGAGCCGCACCGCATGCCGGCCGATCGCGGTCGCGTCGATCCCGCTCGCGCGCAGCGTGTCGAGATACGCGTCGACGCTCGCGCTGCGCGCATTCACGCGCAGCGTCAGCGGCCCCTGACGCTCGCCGGCCGCGAGAATCGCCTGCCACGCGTCGGGCCATGCGCGCTTCACCGCATCGACCCACCATGCGCGGTAGTTCCAGCGCGCGACCGGGTCGTCCTGCATCGTCGCGACGAGCGCGTCGCGCTCGCGCAGAAAACGGCGCAGCACCGCGTTGACCATCCCCTTCGCGAATGCGAATTCGCGCCGCGCACCGATGACGGTAACGGCCTGGTCGACCACCGTGAACGCCGGGTACGCGGCCTCGTCCGCCGGGTCGAGCAGCAGCGCGAATGCGCCGGCGAGCACCGCGTGTACGTGCGCGGGCGGCGCCTTGCTGACGAACCGGCCGATCAGCCAGTCCGCGCTGCCGAGGCGACGCATCGTCCGGTAGGCGACGTCCTGCGTCGCGCCGCGCGCGAGCGCCTGCGCACCGGACGGCATCTGCGCGAACACCGCCGACAGCGCCGCCGGCAATGCGGTGCCGCGCCGCACCGCATCGACCGCCTGCGCGGCCGCGTCGAGCGCGAAGCCGAGCGAATCGGGCGCCAGATACAGCGCGGCCAAGCGCGCCGGGCGGCCGGAAGGAGTCGAAGCGGAAGAACGGGGTCGTGTCATCGGTGCGGAATCGGCAAACAGGCGCGGCAATCAGCTGCGGCAAACAAATGCGGCAAACGGCGGGATCGCAGCCGCCAGACGGCCTGGCGATCCCAAACCGCGCATTGTAGCGTGCGGCCATGCCGCCCCTTTGGCCCCTTTACGGCGCACGCAAATGAAACACCCCGCAGCGCGGAGCATGCGGGGTGGCGGGGCGGCCTCCGCGCGGCAACGGCCGCGCGGTATGCCGGAGGTCAATCGAAGCGGCCGGTGCGCGCCATCTCCATCAGGCGCGCGATGCGCTCCTCGGTGGCCGGGTGCGTCGAGAACAGGTTCTGCAGGCCGCCGCCGTGCAGCGGGTTCATGATCATCATCTGCGCGGTGGCCGGATGCGCCTCGGCCGCCTGGAACGGGATGCCCGCCGCATAGCGATGGATCTTGTCGAGCGCGGTGGCGAGCGACTGCGGATCGCCGGAAATCTGCGCGCCGCCGCGGTCGGCCTCGAACTCGCGCGCCCGCGAAATCGCCATCTGGATCAACGCGCCTGCGATCGGCGCAAGCAGCGCGACCGCGATACCCGCGATCGGGTTGGCTGGCCGGCCGTTCTCGTCGCGCCCGCCAAAGAACATCGCGAAATTCGCGAGTGCCGAGATCGCACCCGCCATCGTCGCCGTGATCGTCGAGATCAGGATGTCGCGGTGCTTCACGTGCGCGAGCTCGTGCGCCATCACGCCGCGCATCTCGCGCTCCGACAGCACGCGCAGGATGCCCGTCGTCGCGGCAACCGCCGCGTGCTCGGGGTTGCGGCCCGTCGCGAACGCGTTCGGCGCGTCCTCGTTGATCAGGTAGACGCGCGGCATCGGCAGGTTCGCGCGCGTGGCCAGCTCGCGCACCATCCGGTAAAACTGCGGCGCCGTGTTCTCGTCGACTTCCTGCGCGTTGTACATGCGCAGCACCATCTTGTCCGAGAACCAGTACGAGAAGAAATTCATGCCGAGCGCGAACAGCAGCGCGATCGTCATGCCGCGCGAGCCGCCGATCATCCCGCCGATCACGATGAACAGGGCCGTGATCGCGGCCATCAGCATCGCCGTTTTGACCCAATTGAACATACCCACTCCTTATCCGTCAGGGGACCCGCCGCGCTTCACAGCGCACGGCGGAAAATTGTAAGCGATTTGTTAGATAAGGTCTCGCCGGAAAAATTCAATCTCAGCGTTGCGAAGCGGCAAGACGCAGGCCGAGCCCGACGAAAGCGCTGCCGACCGTGCGATCGAGCCACTTCTTGACGCCCGGCTTGCCGGAAAAGCGCTGCGTGACAGTGCCCGCCACCCACGCGACCAGGCTCGTCCAGGCCGTGCTCATCGCGACGAACACCGCGCCGAGGGTCAGGAACGCCCATGCCTTGTGCGGACTGTCGGCCGATACGAACTGCGGGAAGAACGACACGAAGAACAGCACGACCTTCGGATTCAGCACGTTGGTCCAGAAGCCCTGCATGAACAGCTGGCGCAGCGGCCTGGCGGCCGGGACCTGCACGGCTTCCGCGCCCGACGGCGCGGCGGACGGCTTCGCGATGACCATCCGCACGCCGAGATAGATCAGGTACGCGGCGCCGACCAGCTTGATCACCGTGAACGCGGTTGCCGATGCCGCCAGCAGCGCAGTGAGCCCGAATGCGCACGCAAGGGCGTGGACGCAGCAGCCGGCAGAAATACCGAACGCCGACATCAGCCCCGCGCCGCGCCCCTGCGCGACGCTGCGGCCGACGATGTAGGCCGTGTCGGGGCCGGGCGTGATGTTCAGCAGGAAAACCGCGAACACGAAGAAGCCGAAATGGGTGATGCCGAACATGAAGACCTCGAAACCGGAAAGCGCAGGGAAATTCTACGCGCGCCTGCCGCACCGCGCGACTCGGCCGTCCGGCCAGTTGCGCCGGGCCGGCAGACCGGGTCGAATGGCGCTCGGGCCGTGTCAGTCGGCGTCGGGCAGCGCGAAACGCTGGCCGGCGGCGAGCGGCGAACCGGCGAGGAATTCGCGCGCGGGCAGCCGCTTGCCGCCCGGCTTCTGCAACTGGGTCACGCGCAGTGCGCCGCTGCCGCACGCAACCACCACGCCTTCCGGCGCGGCTTCGACGATCGTGCCGGGCGCCGCGTCGGCAATCGTGCCGCGCGCCGCCATGGGCTCGGCCGCCCACAGCTTGATGGCCGCACCGTCGAGCGTCGCGACGCCGCCCGGGAACGGATCGAACGCCCGCACCTGGCGTGCGAGCACGTCGGCCGGCTTGCGCCAGTCGAGCGCCGCTTCGTGCTTGCCGATCTTTTCCGCGTAGGTCACGCCGTCGGCCGGCTGCGGCGTCGCCGGCAGCGTGCCGTCGCGCTCGAGCCGCACGAGCGCGTCGACGATCAGCCGCGCGCCGTCGGCGGCGAGACGGTCGTGCAGCGTCGCAGTCGTATCGTCGGGCGCGATCGCCGTGCGCGCCTCGTCGATCATCGCGCCGGTGTCGAGGCCGGCGTCCATCTGCATCAGCGTGACGCCCGTCTCGGCGTCGCCGGCCTCGATCGCGCGATGGATCGGCGCGGCGCCGCGCCAGCGCGGCAGCAGCGACGCGTGAATGTTGATGCAGCCGGCGCGCGGGATGTCGAGCACTTCCTGCGGCAGCAGCAGGCCGTACGCGGCCACCACCATCACGTCGTGCGGCGTCGCGCGCAGCAGCTCGATCGCGTCGGCCGCCTCCGCCGGGTACTTGCCCGCGCGGCGCAGCGACGGCGGCTGCGCGACGGTCATCCCGTGCTCGACGGCGTAGCGCTTCACGGCGCTCGCCTGGAGCTTCATCCCGCGGCCGGCCGGGCGATCGGGCTGGGTGAGCACGAGCGGCACCGGGAAACCGGCCTCGTGGATCGCGGCAAGGGCAGCCGCGGCGAATTCCGGCGTGCCGGCAAAAATCACGCGCAACGTATGGGTCATGACAGCGTTCGGGGTCGGGCTGGGCGTGCGCGCATCACATCGCGCGTTCGAGTTTCTTCATCTTCGTCTTGATACGCGTCTGCTTGAGCGGCGACAGGTATTCGACGAACACGCGGCCCATCAGGTGATCCATCTCGTGCTGGACGCACACGGCCAGCAGCCCTTCGCAGTCGAGCTCGAATGCCTCGCCGTGCTCGTTGAGCGCGCGCACGCGCACGTGGTCGGGCCGCTCGACTTCGTCGTAAATGCCGGGCACCGACAGGCAGCCTTCTTCATAGGTCTGCTTCGCGTCGCTCGACCACACGATTTCCGGGTTGATGAACGCGCGCAGTTCGTTCTTCTCCTCGGAGACGTCGATCACGATCACGCGCTCGTGCACGTCGACCTGCGTGGCCGCCAGGCCGATGCCGGGCGCCGCGTACATGGTCTCGGCCATGTCGGCGACGAGCTTGCGGATCCGGTCGTCGACCTTGTCGACGGGCTTCGCGACCTTGTGCAGCCGCTTGTCGGGGTAATGAAGAATATTGAGCAAAGCCATGGTGTTCGGTGTTCGGTATTCGATGGGGCGGCGCGCCGCATCGGCCATCCGGCCGGCTGGCGCCGCCGCCGCGATGCAATGAAGATGAGGCGGATGCGTGGCATATCAATGCCGCGGATCGCGCCTCCTGCAATCGGCCGGGCGCCTGCGCGCACGGCCCTGTCGAGTATTTCGGATGATGAAAATTTTATCATGGCGTCACGCGCTGCGCTGGCCGCCGCATTCGAGGGCCGTCTCATGTCGCCGCAAGCGCTGACGCCCGCCGCGCTGCGCGCCTGGCTGCAGCTCGCGCATGCGCCCGGCCTCCCGCCCGCCGTGCTGCAGATTTTACTTGCTGCGTTCGGCTCGCCGGCGGCGTTGCTGCGCGCGTCCCACGAGGCGATCGCCACCGTGGCCAGCCCCGCCGCCGCGCAGGCCGTGCGCGCGAGCGAGCGCGACGATCTCGATACGCGCACCGACGCCGCACTCGCCTGGCTCGACGGGCCGGGCAACGTGCTCGTCACGCTGAGCGATCCGGCCTACCCGCCGCGGCTGCGCGATCTGCACGATCCGCCGCCGCTGCTATATGTAAAGGGGCGGCTCGATCTGCTGCACGCCCGCGGCCTCGCCGTGGTCGGCAGCCGCCACGCGACGCCGCAGGGGCTCGCCGACGCCACGCATTTCGCACGCGGGCTGTCCGACGCGGGCCTCACGATCGTGTCGGGCCTTGCGCTCGGCATCGACGGCGCCGCGCATCGTGGCGGGCTCGACGGCCGCTCGGGCACGGTCGCGGTGATCGCGACCGGCGCCGATCTCGTCTATCCGGCGCGGCACCGCGCGCTCGCCCACGAGATCGCCGCGCACGGCGCGATCGTGTCGGAATGGCCGCTCGGCACGCCGGCCCGCGCCGCGCATTTTCCCCAGCGCAACCGGCTGATCGCCGCGCTCGCGCTCGGCGTGCTCGTCGTCGAGGCCGCCCCGCGCTCGGGCTCGCTGATCACCGCGCGGCTCGCGAACGAATTGGGGCGCGATGTGTTCGCGATGCCCGGTTCGATCCACGCGCCGCTCGCGCAGGGCTGCCACGCGCTGATCCGCGATGGCGCGAAGCTCACCGCAGCGCCGTTCGACGTGCTCGAGGAATACGGGCTGGGCGAGCCGGCGGCGCACGCACCAGCCGGCACGGTACGGGCCGCCAACCCGGGCCCGAACGCCGGCGAAAGCGGCGAACCCGAAACGGCCGGCGGCGCGCCGGCGAATCGTGCCGTCGCGGCCGCCGCATCGCCCCGGATCGAAGCCGCGTCACCGGTCACCCCGTCGGAACAGGCGGTGCTCGCTGCCCTGGGATACGGCCCCGTGACGTACGAATGGCTGGCCGAGCACAGCGGCCTGTCCGACGACGTGCTGCATGGCGCGCTGCTCGCGCTGGAACTGGCCGGCCGCGTCGCGAGCGTCGCCGGCGGACGGTTCGCGCGGCTTGACGCGGCGCCCACCCCGTCCGCGCGGAGCGTGCTACATTCCCCGCCATAGGGGCGGCCCGGCCGCCGACGCTACCCAAGGAATGCCATGCCCGCGCTGAATCTCGACACCGACGCAGATCGGATCGCCGAGCGCCTCGCCGATCCCGGCACGTTGCTGGTCGCCTGCCTGTGCGCCGAGTGGTGCGGCACGTGCCGCGACTACCGGACCGCCTTCGACCAGCTCGCCGACGCGCATCCGGATGCCTGCTTCGCCTGGATCGACATCGAAACCCATGCCGACCGGCTCGACGATCTCGACGTCGAGAACTTCCCGACCATCCTGATCGAGGATGCCCACACCGCGCGCTTCTTCGGCACGGTACTCCCGCACGCGGCGATCGTGGAGCGCATGCTGTCCGACCTGAGCGCGGTGCCCGGTGCGCCGCACGCACCGAAATTGCGCGACGTCCTGACCGTCGAAGCCTGAATTCGCGGGCCGGCGCGGCAGGTTTCGCGCAGGTTCGCGCGCTGCGCCGCGCCGGACGCTTGCCGCCGTTGCGGCCCCCCTCTATGATGAGCCGCTTTTTACACGCCGAGCCGCCGTCGCTGCCGCGTGTGCTATAAAGCGGTCGTAAAAGGGACCCACGCCGGCGAACCCGGTCTACCAACACACACCTGTCATGTCCAAAGCACTGATCATTGCGGAAAAGCCTTCTGTCGCGAACGACATCGCACGCGCTTTGGGCGGCTTTACCAAGCATGACGAGTATTACGAGAGCGACGATTACGTCCTTTCGTCCGCTGTCGGCCACCTGCTGGAAATCGCCGCCCCGGAGGAGTACGAGGTCAAGCGCGGGAAATGGAGCTTCGCGCATCTGCCCGTCATTCCCCCGCATTTCGACCTGAACCCGATCGCAAAAAGCGAGTCGCGCCTCAAGGTGCTCACGAAGCTGATGAAGCGCAAGGACGTCGACCGCCTGATCAACGCATGTGACGCGGGGCGCGAAGGCGAGCTGATTTTCCGCCTGATCGCGCAGCACGCGAAGGCGAAGCAGCCGGTCCAGCGTCTGTGGCTGCAATCGATGACGCCGCAGGCGATCCGCGACGGTTTCGCGAATCTGCGCAGCGACTCGGACATGCAGCCGCTCGCCGACGCCGCACGCTGCCGCTCGGAAGCCGACTGGCTCGTCGGGATCAACGGCACGCGCGCGATGACCGCGTTCAACAGCAAGGGCGGCGGCTTCTTCCTGACCACCGTCGGCCGCGTTCAGACGCCAACGTTGTCGATCGTCGTCGAACGTGAAGAGAAAATCCGCCGCTTCGTCCCGCGCGACTACTGGGAAGTGAAGGCCGAATTCGCGTGCGCGGGCGGCTTCTACGAAGGCAAGTGGTTCGACCCGAAATTCAAGCGCGACGAATTCGATCCGGAAAAGCGCGACTCCCGCCTCTGGAGCCTGCCGGCCGCCGAAACGATCGTCGCCGCCTGCCGCGACCAGATCGGCACGGTGTCCGAGGAATCGAAGCCGTCGACGCAACTCTCGCCGCTGCTGTTCGACCTGACGAGCCTGCAGCGCGAGGCGAACAGCCGCTTCGGCTTCTCCGCGAAAAATACGCTCGGCCTCGCCCAGGCGCTGTACGAAAAGCACAAGGTGCTGACCTATCCGCGTACCGATGCGCGCGCGCTGCCGGAAGACTATCTTTCGACGGTCCAGTCCACGCTCGAGATGCTCAAGGAGAGCCACAACTATCTGCCGCATGCGAAGCAGGTGCTCGACAAGGGCTGGGTGAAGCCGAACAAGCGGATCTTCGACAACTCGAAGATCAGCGACCACTTTGCCATCATCCCGACGCTGCAGGCGCCGAAGTCGCTGTCCGAGCCTGAGCAGAAGCTGTACGACATGGTCGTGAAGCGCTTCCTCGCGGTGTTCTTCCCGGCGGCCGAATTCCGCGTGACGACGCGGATCACCGAAGTCGCGGGCCATCACTTCAAGACCGAAGGCAAGGTGCTCGTCGAGCCGGGCTGGCTGCAGGTGTACGGCCGCGATGCCGAAGGCGCCGACGCGAACCTCGTGCCGGTGCAGAAGGACGAGAAGGTGAAGACGGACGAAATCGCCGCCGTCGCGCTCGTGACGAAGCCGCCCGCACGCTACTCGGAAGCGACGCTGCTGTCCGCGATGGAAGGCGCGGGCAAGCTGGTCGAGGACGACGAGCTGCGCGAGGCGATGGCCGCGAAGGGTCTCGGCACGCCGGCGACGCGCGCGGCGATCATCGAAGGCCTGCTCGGCGAGAAGTACCTGCTGCGCGAGGGCCGCGAACTGATCCCGACCGCGAAGGCATTCCAGCTGATGACGCTGCTGCGCGGCCTCGGCGTGAAGGAACTCACCGCGCCCGAGCTCACCGGCGAATGGGAATACAAGCTGTCGCAGATGGAGCGCGGCAATCTCGGGCGCGACGCGTTCATGCAGGAAATCGCCCGCATGACGCAGCAGATCGTCAAGCGCGCGAAGGAATACGATTCCGACACGATCCCCGGCGACTACGCGACCCTTCAGACGCCGTGCCCGAACTGCGGCGGCCAGGTGAAGGAAAACTATCGCCGCTTCGCGTGCACGAAGTGCGACTTCTCGATCTCGAAGATCCCGGGCAGCCGGCAGTTCGAGATCCCGGAAGTCGAGGAATTGCTGCAGAAGAAGGAAATCGGGCCGCTGTCCGGGTTCCGCAGCAAGATGGGCCGCCCGTTCTCGGCGATCCTGAAGCTGTCGTTCGACGACGAGACGAAGAACTACAAGCTCGAGTTCGATTTCGGCCAGGACCAGGGCGGCGAGGAAGGCGAAGCGCCCGACTTCTCCGCGCAGGAACCGGTCGGCGCGTGCCCGAAGTGCAAGGGCCGCGTGTTCGAACACGGGATGAGCTACGTGTGCGAGCACTCGGTGGCGAACCCGAAGACTTGCGACTTCCGCTCGGGCAAGGTGATCCTGCAGCAGGAAATCACGCGCGAGCAGATGGGCAAGCTGCTGGCCGACGGCCGCACGGACTTGCTGCCGAACTTCAAGTCGTCGCGTACCGGCCGCAACTTCAAGGCGTTCCTTGTGAAGCAGCCGGACGGCAAGATCGGCTTCGAGTTCGAGAAGAAGGAGCCGAAGGCGGCCGCCGCGAAGAAGACGGCCAAATCGGCGACGAAGGATGCCGAAACCGTGACCGAAGGCGCCGAAGAGAAACCGGCGCCGGCCCGCAAGACCGCCGCACGCAAGACGACGGCCCGCAAGACGGGTTCGTGACGGCCCGGCCGCCGCGCGCCGCTTGCGGCGCGTCCGGCTCCGGCGCGCACCCATAAAAAACGCGGATCGATCGATCCGCGTTTTTTCTTCGTGCCGGCCGTCTTGCTACCGGGCGGGCGCCGGGCCGTTACAGCGGCGACGGCATCGCCACGCGCGTGCGCGGCGAGCGCGCAAGACGCGGTTGCAGGTTCGGATCGGTCGTCTCGGGCTGCTCGGCACGCATCTCGACGCCGATCGGCGGCGGCGTCGCGCCCTGCGCGGCCCATTGCTCGCCCATCGTCGCGTCGGTCGAGTGACTGAAATGCTCGACGAGATGATCGATGAACGTACGCACCTTCGCCGGCAGATGGCGCCGGCTCGGGTAGGCGATGTTGATCTCGACCTGCGGCAGCCGGAAATCCGGCAGCAGCCGCACGAGCGCGCCGCGCGCGATGTCGCTGCCGATCAGGTAGCTCGGCAGGATCGCGACGCCCATCCCGAGCAACGCGAACTGGCGCAGCATCGCCGTGTTGTTCGCGACGATCACGTTGGTCGGGCGCACGCGCACTTCGCCGTCCGGCCCCGTGAACACGCGCTCGTCGCCCCAGTATTCGGTCGGCAGGCTCAGCGCCGGGTGTTCGGCGAGTTGTTCCGGATGCGTCGGCACGCCGTGCTTCTCCAGATAGCTGGGCGTCGCGCACACGGTCATGCAGCCGGTGGTCAGGCGCCGCGTGACGATGCTCGCGCTGCGCATCTGGCGCGTGACGACGATGCCGACGTCGAAGCCTTCCTCGACGAGATCGACCTGCCGGTCGACCAGCGTGAGATCCGGCACCACCTTCGGGAAATTCTCCGTGTACGACTGCAGTACGGGGGCGAGGTTGTGCAGGCCGAACACGACCGGCGCCACGATGCGCAGCGTGCCGACCGGCTCGTGATTGCGCGCGACGACCATCTGCTCGACGTCCTCGAGCTCGTCGAGGATCTGGCGGGCACGCTCCAGATAGACCTGACCCGACTCCGTCAGGGAGAGGCTGCGCGTGGTGCGGTTAAGCAAACGCGTGCCGAGCCGGCCTTCCAGATCGGCGACATGGCGCGTCGCGACCGCGTTGGAGATATCCATTGCGCTCGCGGCCCGCGCGAAACTGCCGAGATCTGCAACCTTGACGAACACGCGCATCGACTGCAAATGATCCATAAACGACTCCTGCCGCTGTTACAACTTCAAAAAGATGAAGCAAATGCGTAATTCTCCTACGACAGCGGAAATGATGCAGAGTTGCTCAACAACGGGCCGGTTGACGATAAAAATAGTCAAAAATCCTCGCCTTCCGCGGATAGTTGATCCAATTATTCTGCTGCGAGCAACAATTGGGTGAACCTCGTCGAGTAAACGGCCGAATCAGGAAGGACGTGTTTGATGCGACACAACAGCGCACCCTTGCGCACGGCGCGCGAGCAGTGCCGGGGGTGGCTGGCGCCCATTGCGGCGGAGCGTAACAACCTGTTAAAAAGACCCCACGAAGGCGGCCGGCGTAGCATCATGTCGGCCCCGGCCGGGCGGAACAGGTGCGCAAGATGCGCCGCCGCCCGTGCCCGCTTTCAACGCGCGACACCCCGTTCACCATGAAAATTGCCATCCTCGACGACTACCAGGACGCCGTCCGCAAACTGAACTGCTTCGAGATGCTCGCCGGCCACGACGTAAAGGTCTTCAACAATACGGTGCGCGGCTTGGGACAGCTCGCCAGCCGTCTGGCGGAAGTCGAGGCGCTCGTGCTGATTCGTGAACGGACCCCGATTACCTCGCAGTTGCTCTCGAAGCTGCCGAACCTGCGCATGATCAGCCAGACCGGCCGCGTGTCGAGCCACATCGATCTCGACGCGTGTACCGACCGCGGCATCGCGGTGCTCGAAGGCACCGGTTCGCCCGTCGCGCCGGCCGAGCTGACCTGGGCGCTCGTGATGGCCGCCCAGCGCCGCATTCCGCAGTACGTCGCGAACCTGAAGCAGGGCGCCTGGCAGCAGTCGGGCCTGAAGACGTCGGCGCTGCCGCCGAACTTCGGCCTCGGCCAGGTGCTGCGCGGCCAGACGCTCGGCATCTGGGGCTACGGCAAGATCGGCCGGCTCGTCGCCGGTTACGGCAAGGCGTTCGGGATGAACGTGCTGATCTGGGGCCGCGAGCATTCGCTCGAGGCCGCGCGCGCCGACGGCTACACGGCCGCCGAGAGCCGCGAAGCGCTGTTCGAGCAGAGCGACGTGCTGTCGCTGCATCTGCGCCTGCACGACGACACGCGCGGGATCGTGAAGCAGGAAGACCTGATGCGGATGAAGCCGACGTCGCTGCTCGTCAACACGAGCCGCGCCGAGCTGCTCGAGGAAAACGCGCTCGTCAACGCGCTGTCGCACAACCGGCCGGGGATGGTCGCGATCGACGTGTTCGAAAGCGAGCCGATCCTGCAGGGCTACAGCCTGCTGCGGATGGAAAACGTGATCTGCACGCCGCACATCGGCTACGTCGAACGCGAAAGCTACGAACTGTATTTCAGTGCCGCATTCCGCAACATTCTCGCGTTCGACGACGGCGACATGTCGAGCGTCGCCAACCCCGAAGCGCTGACGCCGATCCGCAAGCGCTGATCGCGCGGGCCGCGCGCGTCGCGTGGCCCCGTTGCCCGATTCCCGCCGTCAGGCGGCCACGCGGCCGCCCGTCATCGCGTCGACGCGCGTGAGGAAGTGCTCGCCGTCGCGCCGCCCGAGATCGTACGCATGCCGCATCTGCGACGGGCTCGTGTAATCCCAGCTCGAAATCGGCACCTTGCTCGACGGCTGCACGTACAGCCGCCGCTGGTCGCCATGCGCGACCGTGAACATCTGCGGACGCGGATACAGCCGCGTGACGAGCACCAGCACGTCGCCCGGAGACGGATCGAGCGCATCGACCGGCACGTTGTCGACCATCCCGCCGTCGAGCACCGGCCGGCCGCCGCGCCGCAGCACCGGCGTGAACGGCGGCGTGCAGGACGACTGGAGGATCAGGTCGGCGAGTTCGTCGACGTGCGCGCAGGCCTGCGCGCGCACGAATTCGGGCCGAAAGCCGAGCGTGCGCCCGAGCGTCGGGTGCAGCGTCTTGCGCACGTACTTCTCGATGTTGTACGCGACGAGGCCGGCCGCGACCGCGCTGCGCGCACCGAGCCAGCGCGGCACGTGCGACACGCCGATGCGGATTTCCGGCGCCGCGGCGAGCTTCGCGAACGGCTCGCCGTAGATGTCGAGCAGCGCCTGACGATAGATCCGGTAATGCGGAAACACCGGCTCACGCCCGAACAGGTTGCCCCAGTACGCATTCTTCCGGTTGTGGCGCAGCGCCTCCTCGTAATAGCGCATCACCCATGCGGCGTCGCGTGTATACAGCATGCAGGCGGTCGCCGCGCCGGCCGAGATGCCGGTGATCACCCGCGGGCGCAGGCCGAGGGCCGGCTGCGCGACGTCCCAGAAGCCGGCCTGCCACCAGCACCGATTGCCGCCGCCCGCAAAGACGATCTGGTCGAACATCGCGCCGCTCAACTGAGGAGCGCGTAGGTCGACGTCGCGTGGACGGCCATTTTGCCGTCCTCGTCGAACAGCTCGACTTCGCCGAACACGAGGTTGCGCCCCATCCGCAGCACGCGCGCGGTGACGAGCACGTCGCCCTTGCGCACGGGACGCATGAAGTTCGTGTTCAGCGACACCGTCGTCATCGGCCGGAATTCGCCGAGCGCAGCCGAGATCGCGACCACCATCGCGGTGTCGGCGGCCGCCGTGAACACCTGGCCGCAGATCACGCCGCCCGAATGGCGGAACTCGCCGGAAAACGGCAGGCGCAACGTGACGCTGTCGTCGCCGATCGACACGGGGACCAGACCCAGCGAGCGGACCCACGGGGCCAGCAGGCGATCCAGCAATTCGCGGACTGCGTTTTCGTCCATCTTCGAATGTCCAGAAAACGTTGCGCGACCGCCGCGCAACGCGTGTGGCGTCATCATACCGGGAGCGCGCAAACTGCGACCGCTCGTTACTGCGCCGGCAACCGCCGCCGGCGTGACGAAATATTTTCGGGAAATTCGCAGAAAGGGCTTGCCATGTCCCGAAAACCCCGGCATAATCTTTCTTCTGTTGGGGGCGTTAGCTCAGTTGGTAGAGCAGCGGACTCTTAATCCGTAGGTCGAGTGTTCGAGTCACTCACGCCCCACCAGGAATTTCAAAGGCCGGTTAGCGAAAGCTGACCGGCCTTTTCCGTTTTGGCGCGCCGTATTCGCAGCGCGCGCCTTTCGCGGTACGCCGCCGCACGCCCGTCGCGCATCGTTTCCGCTAGAATCGTCCGACAAATATCACACGACCGGCGCGGGGTTCGTCATTTGCCCGCCGGCACTGAGAGAACATGGGACGTCAGACATGGAAGCATGTGAACGAGACGCGACCATTCAGAGGGCATGGTTGCGCCGATATCGGCCTGTCCGTCGCGATGGGCCGCTCACCCGGGCCGGCCCCGATCCGCGCGACGCCAGAACCGGATCGCGTCATGCCGGGTAAGGACGCGCTGGTCGCACTGATGATCGGTGTCGTGCTGTTCGTGCTGGCCGGCGTGCTCGCCGTCACGGCCGGCCGGGAACCCGACCGCCTGGTCCGCGCGCCGGGCACGGTCGTGCGCATCGTCCAGGACAGCGATGCAATGCGCGCGTACCGGCCGATCGTCGCGTATCTCGCGAACGACGGCCGGCGCCGCGAAGTCGCCGGCAATACTGCATCCGCGGTGCCCGCGTACGACATCGGCGAGAACGTCGACATCCTGCTCGACCCCGACCACCCGGAGCGCCCCGCGCTGATCGACGATTTTGCGCAACGCTGGCTTCCGGTGGCCGTGCCGGCGCTGCTCGCCGTCGCGTCGTTCGCCATCGGCGGCCTGCTGCTCGCGGGCGAGCGACGCCGCCGGCAGTCGGGCCCGGCGCCGCGCCACGTCGAACGCAAGCCGGCACGGCGCCGCTGGGATGTCGCGATCGCGCTGATTCCGATCGCGATCGGCACGGGTTTCCTCGCCGGCGCCGGCGCGGCCGGGCTGCGTCAGTGGCAAATCGTCCACCACTATGCGCGTTCGACCGGCCATGTGGTCGAGATCGCGAAAAACGGGCGGCCGTCGCGGTCGCGCACGTCGCTGTATTCGGCCATCGTCGCGTTCACGACCGACAGCGGGCGGCTGATCACATTCGCCCAGGGCTCCGCGGCGTCGCCTCCGGGCCTCCACAAAGGCGATGCGGTCGACGTGCTGTACGATCCCGTCACGCCCGAGCGTGCGCTCGTCGATCGCTTCTGGGATCGCTGGGGCCTCACGGCCATCCTGTTCGCGATCGGCGCGCCATTCCTGGCGGCCGGGCTGTTCGCCGCCGCGACGTTATGGCCCGACCATCGGCCGCACGAAGCCGAGGCCGCTCGATGACCCACGCGCGGCGCGGTGCGGCAACCGCCGCGCCGCGCGTCACCGCTCCCTGAACGCCTCCACCTTCGCGCGGTTCCCGCACGTGCGCATGTCGCACCACCGCCGCCCGACGCCGCGGCCGCGATCGACGAAGAACCACGTACACCGGCCGCATTGCCGCACGCGCGCGAAATCGTCGCTGCGCATCAGATCCTCGAAACCGAGCGCAGCCGCATCGATCCAGCGCGACGCAGCGCGCGCGTCCGGTCGCCACGCGAAGCGGCCGCCAACCGCATCGAACGCACTCCGCCCGATCGCCTCGCGGATCGCCAGCGCAAGCCGCTCGGCAGCGCGCGCGCCCGCGCCGCCGCCGCCCGCGGCCGTCAGGTGCACGATCGCGGCGTACGCGTCGTCGCGAAAGCGGTGCAGCGCCGCCAGCTCCTCGGGGCCATCCTGGCGCGGATGACGCAGCAGCCGCGCCAGATCGTCGGGCGCCAGCAACCCCGCTTTCCCGGCCCACGCACGCACGGCCGGCCAGTCGACGAGTTTGTCCTCGTCGCGCGTCTTGCCCGTGTCGGCCACCGTGTTGAGGAAGTCGAGCGCCGGATGGCCGCCGACGAAATCGGCCGCGCGCCATTCGTGCCCGTGCCGTGCCGGGTCGGATCGAGTAACCATTTATTTGCACCTATCGGTTTCATATCCGGAAAATCCGGCGTAACCTGTTAACAACCAAAACAGGTTAGCACGGAGAAGCCGATGCTCGAACTCCCGAACCGCTTCAATTTCGAAGGCCACCGGATTGCATGGGGCACGCTCGGCGAAGGCCCGCCGCTCGTGCTCGTGCACGGCACGCCGTTTTCGTCGCAGGTATGGCGCCGGATCGCGCCGTGGCTCGCGCGGCGCCATCGCGTGTATGTCTACGACCTGCTCGGCTACGGCCAGTCCGACATGCCGGACGCGGACGTGTCGCTCGGCCGCCAGAACGCGCTGTTCGGCGCACTGCTGAACGAATGGACACTCGCGCGGCCGCGTGTGCTCGCGCACGACTACGGCGGCGCCACGGTGCTGCGCGCGCACTTCCTCGACGGCATCGCGTATGCGGATCTCACGCTCGTGAACCCGGTCGCGATCGCGCCGCAAGGGTCGCCGTTCGTGCGTCACGTCGCGCAGCACGAAGCCGCGTTCACCGGCCTGCCCGCGTACGCGCACCGTGCGCTCGTGTCGGCCTATATCGGCCAGGCGGTCGCACGACCGCTGAGCGACGAAGCACTGTCGATCTACCGTGCACCGTGGCTCACGCCGGCCGGCCAGGCCGCGTTCTACCGTCAGATCGCGCAGATGCGCCAGCGCTACATCGAGGAAGCGGAAGCCCGCTACGCGCCGCCGGACTTTCCGGTGCGCATCGTGTGGGGCGAGGACGACGCATGGATTCCGCTCGAGCAAGGGCAGGCGCTCGCCGATCGCGTCGCGAACGGCAAGCTGATCCGCGTCCCGCACGCGGGCCATCTGGTTCAGGAAGATGCGCCGGAGGCGATCGTCGCCGCGGTGCTCGACGCGCACGCGCCACGCTGACCGCCAGCCACCTCGCGTCGCGTCGTCAGAACACCGGCACGCCTTGCGCGAGCGTCGCGACGAACTTCGCGGTACGCGGGTCGCGCGGCCGGCCGAACAGGTCGCGCGACGCGCCGGCTTCGACGATGCGGCCATCGGCGAGGAACACCGCATCATGCGCGATCGACGCGGCCAGGCGCAGGTCGTGCGTGGCCATCAGCATCGTCGTGCCTTCCCGCGCGAGCTGGCGCAGCACCTCGACCACTTCGACGGACAGTTCCGGATCGAGCGCCGATGTCGGCTCGTCGCACAGCAGCACCTGCGGAGACGGCGCGAGCGCGCGCGCGATCGCCACGCGCTGCTGCTGTCCGCCCGATAGCGTGGCCGGCCATGCGTCGGCCTTGCCCGCGATGCCCACCTTGTCGAGCAGCGCGAGCGCCCGCTGGCGCGCCTGCTCGCGCGGCCAGCGCTGCACGGTCACGAGCCCCTCCATCACGTTCTGCACGACGCTCAGGTGCGGAAACAACTGGAAGTTCTGGAACACCATGCCGGTCTGCCTGCGCACCGCGAATACCGCGTCGCGCGACGGCCGGCGCCCCGGCACGAATGCGATGCGCGCATCGCCGACCGCGAGCGCGCCCGCCTCCGGCACTTCGAGCAGGTTCACGCAGCGCAGCAGCGTGCTCTTGCCGCTGCCGGACGGGCCGATCAGCGCCGTTACGCTCCCCGGCTGCAATGCGAGGTCGATTCCGCTCAACACGCGATGCGAGCCAAACGACTTGTCGATGCGCTCGAGACGGATCATCGCAACTCCGCGTGGAACAGCGCATGCCGGCCGAAGCGGGTTTCGAGGCGACGTTGCAGCGTGGACAGCACCGAGCTGAACAGCAGATAGATCAGCGCGGCTTCGGTATAGAGAATCAGCGGCTCGTAGGTCACGGCCGCGATGCGCTGCGCGGCCTGGAAGATCTCGGGTACCGTCAGCACGGCCGCGAGCGACGTGTCCTTCACGAGCGAAATGAACGAATTCGACAGCGCGGGCAGCGCGACGCGCGCGGCCTGCGGCAGGATCGCGCGGCGCAGCGCCTGCGCGCGCGTCATCGACATCGAGTACGCGGCCTCCCATTGCCCCTTGGGGATCGATTCGATCACGCCGCGAATCACTTCCGCGTTGTACGCGCCGACGTTCAGCGAGAAGCCGATCACGGCGGCCGTCAGCGGATCGAGCACGATGCCGACGCTCGGTAGCCCGTAGAAGATCACGAACAACTGCACGAGCAACGGCGAGCCGCGGAACAGCCAGATATAGAAACGCACGACGGCCTGCGCCCAGCGCGGCCCGAACAGCCGCGCGAGCGCTGCGCCGAACGCGAGCAAAAGGCCGATCGCGAACGACGCGAGCGTGAGCGGAACCGTAAACACGAGCCCTGCAACGAGCAGGGGGCGCAGCGATTCCGCCATCAGGTGCAGCCAGGCCGGCATCGTTCAGCCTCGCGTCACGGCTGCGACACGTCGCGGCCGAAGTACTTCTGCGAGATCTTCGCGTAGGTGCCGTCCGCCTTGATGTCCGCGAGCGCCTTGTCGATCGCGGCCACCAGCGCGGGGCTGCCCTTGCGCAGCAGCACGCCGGACGCGTCGCCCGCGCCGCTCGTGTCGGTCGCCGCGATCTTCAGTTTCGCGTCGGGCTTGTGCTTGCGGAAATCGAGGTACGACAGCGAATCGTTGATCGTCGCATCGACGCGTCCGGACGTCAGCAGGTCGATCGATTCGTTGAAGCCCTGCACGGGCACCACGTCGGCGCCGTGCGCGGCCGCGAGCTTGCCGAAATTGCTGGTCAGCGTGTTCGCGGATTTCTTGCCCTTCAGGTCGTCGAACGAGCGGATCGTCGTGTTGTCCGCGCGCACGATCAGCACCGCGTGCGACGTGATGTACGGCGTCGAGAAATCGTATTTCGCCTTGCGCGCGTCGGTGATCGACACTTCGTTCACGACCGCGTCGTAGCGGTTCACGTCGAGACCCGCGATCAGCCCGTCCCATTTGCCTTCGACGAACTGCGGCTTCACGCCGAGACGCTGCGCGATCGCGGTCGCGATGTCGACGTCGAAGCCCGTCAGCTTGCCCGTCTCGTCGTGGTACGTGAACGGCGCGTAGGTGCCTTCGGTACCGATGCGGAACACGCCGGCCGACTTGATCTGCGACAGGTCGTCGGCAGCCAGCGCGCTGGTGGCCGCGGCGGCCTGCAGCAGCGCGACGACCAGGATGGAGCGGAGGAATTTCATGGTGCGGACCCCGAATGATTGGAGAGAATCATCCCGCCGGCACGCCTGCGCCGTTCGAGAGGTCCGCGAATTCTACCGATGCGGGAAGGCCCGGCAAAAACGCAAATCGGCTAACGATATGAGCCGATCGAATAACGCCCGCACCAGCTGCCATGCCGGCCCGGGCCCCTTACACGTCGCTTACCATGGCAACGAATACGTCTTCGTGTTCGTGAAGCTCTTCATCGCTTCCTGCACACCCTCCTTGTATCCGAGCCCCGAATCCTTCACGCCGCCGAACGGCGTCAGCTCGAGCCGATAGCCGGGCACCTCGCGCACGTTCACGCTGCCGACTTCGAGCTCGGTGATGAAGCGCGTGATGTGGTCGAAGCGGTTCGTGCACACCGACGACGACAGCGCGTAGTCGGTGCTGTTCGACATCCGGATCGCTTCGTCGATGTCGCGAAAGCGCAGGATCGGCGACACCGGCCCGAAGGTTTCATGCTTGACCAGCGGCATGTCGGGCGTCACGCGATCGACGACGGTCGGCGAATACAGCGCGCCGTCGCGCACGTTGCCGACCAGCAGCCGCGCACCGCGCGCGATCGCGTCGTTCACCTGCTGCTCGCAGAACCGCGCGGCCGCTTCGTCGATCACGGTGCCCATGTCGACCGACGGATCGGACGGGTTGCCGTACGACCATGCGCGCGTCTTCTCGACGACGAGTTCCGTGAAGCGATCGGCCACTGCCTCGTGCACGAGCATCCGCTTGATCGCCGTGCAGCGCTGCCCCGAATTCCTGTACGAGCCCGACACCGCGAGCGTGCTCGCCTCGTCGAGATCAGCGTCTTCCATCACGATGATCGGATCGTTGCCGCCGAGTTCGAGCACCGCGCGCCGATAGCCCATCCGCGCGGCGATCGATTTGCCGATCGACACGCCGCCGGTGAACGTGATCAGGTCGATCGCCGGGTTCGTGATCAATTCGTCCGCAATGTCCTTCGGGTCGCCGGTGATCACCTGCAGCATCTGCGGCGGCAAGCCGGCTTCGTACAGGATGTCCGCGAACAGGTAGCACGACAGCGGCACCTTCTCCGACGGCTTCACGACGATCCGGTTGTTGGTCGCGACCGACGGCACGACCTTGTGCGCGACCTGGTTCATCGGGTGGTTGAACGGCGTGATCGCCGAAATCACGCCGAGCAGCGGGTCGCGCTGCGTGTACACGCGGCGCTTCTTGCCGTGCGGCGTCAGATCGCACGAGAAGATCTGCCCGTCGTCCTTCAGCACTTCGCCGGCGCCGAACGTCAGCACGTCGGCCACGCGGCCCGCTTCGTACGTCGAATCCTTGATGCACAAACCGGCCTCGGCCGTGATCAGCGCCGCGATCTCCGCGGTGCGAGCACGCACGATGTCGGCCGCGCGGCGCAGGATCGCCGCGCGATCGTGGCGCGTGAGCGTCGGCCGGTACGCACGCGCGACCGCGAATGCGCGGCGCACGTCGTCGAGCGTCGCCTTCGGCACGGTGCCGACCAGTGCGCCGTCGTACGGGTTGCGCACGTCGATCACCGCATCCCGCTGAATCCGCTCGCCGTCGATTCGCAGTGCCTCGCGACGAATCTCGCGCACCGCCGTCGATGCTGCAAAGGCGTTCATGCCTGTATCTCCCCACGGATGCGCGTGCATCACTGCAGATGGTTGAGCGCGATATCGATGATGTCGAAGTTGCGCAGCCGCGCGCGGCCCGCGACGTCGGTCGCGACCGGCTTGCTGAAGATCAGTGGCACGATCTGCTCGGAGATCCCGCCGTGCGAGCGCAACGGCACGTCGAGGCCGGACAGATCGTGCTTGATGCGGCGCGTGCCGAGCACGACGTCCTGCCTGGAGATCACGATCAGGTCGCCCATCCGCGCGGGCGGCAGCTCGAAGCGCGCGCAGCCTTCGGCGCCCGTCAGCACGACGTCGATGCCGTCGACCGCGGCGAGCCGCGCGCGCAGCGCTTCGGCATCGGCCGTTGCCGGCACATAGACGGTCGCGAACGAACCGAGCGCACCATGGTGCACGACGTACGGATCGGTGATCGGCAGGATCACGCGCGCCGCATCGTGGCCGAGCCATTCGTCGAACAGTTCCTGCAGGTAGACGACGTTCGGCTCGCCGGTCGCGTCGTCGTGCTTCGCGTTCATCCCGTGATCGGCGGTGATCGCGACGATCGCGCCGAGCTCGTCGAGGCGCTTCAGGTACGTGTCCATCATCGCGTAGAACGCGTTCGCGCCTTCCGTGCCTGGCGCGCACTTGTGCTGCACGTAGTCGGTGGTCGACAGGTACATCAGGTCGATCGGGCGCGTCTCGAGCAGGCGCACGCCGGCCGCGAACACGAATTCCGACAGCGCCGCGCTGTACACGCTCGGCACCGGCTTGCCGACCAGCTCCAGCACGTTGTCGATGCCGTTTTCCTCGACGCTCGCTTCGTCGGCCTTTTCCGACGAGAAGCAGATGCCCTTCAGCCCCTTGCCGAGCAGACGGCGCAGCTTGTCCTTCGCGGTGACGACCGCGACGCGCGCGCCCCGCTCGGCGAAGGCCGCGAGCACGGTGGACGCGACGAGGTACTTCGGATCGTTCATCAGCACCTCGGCGCCGGTGTCGCGATCGTAGAAGTAGTTGCCGCTGATCCCGTGGATCGCCGGCGGCACGCCGGTCACGATCGACAGGTTGTTCGGGTTCGTGAAGCTCGGCACCACGCATTCGCCCTTCAGTGCCGTGCCGGGCTTCAGCAGCGTGCGCAGGAACGGCGCGACGCCCGCCTCGGCGGCCTCTTCCAGATATTCATACGCGCAGCCATCGACGCAGACGACCACCACGGGCCGGCTCATCCAGTTGTAGCGACGGCCGTTCACTTCCACGGAGACGGGCGTTTCAGTCATGACGTTCATTCCTTTTCCTGTCGAAGCTGTGAGCCGTCGGCGCCCGAGCCGCGCCGAAGGGGTGTTTCGATGCTTGACATTAAAATGGACGATTTGTAGATTGTCAACAACATGCAAAAAGCAGGAAGCAAGGCGATGGCGCCCGGACGATCCGAATGACGACTTCAAGCGGTGTTATCAGGAGGTCAAAAAGGGCGACTACATTCCGTATCCGGGCAAGCGGACCGAAGGTGCAGACGCTCCGCGTCGGCTGCATCGGTCGCGTCGGCGAAGCCGCGATTCCGCGCGCTGTCGCGGCGATCGCCGACACGCTGAAGGCGATGGATGTGCGCCGCAGCCGCCTATCGGCCGAAGCGGCTGCATGACGATGTGACGCGACGTACCGACCGCATACGCATGCGGCCGCCCGTTTTTCCGGCTGTGCGCCGCACGGCCCTTTATCGACGAATGCTCCGATGCGCCCCTTCTGGATCGAACAAGCACTGTTCAACGACGGCGATCTCGCCCCCGCGCTGCAAGGTGCGACGCAGGCCGCCGTGTGCATCGTCGGCGGCGGCTTCACGGGCCTCTGGACCGCGATCCAGGCGAAGCGGCACAACCCCGCGCTCGATATCGCGATCCTCGAAGCCGACCTGTGCGGCGCCGGCGCGAGCGGCCGCAACGGCGGCTGCCTGCTCACGTGGTCCGCGAAATTCCTGACGCTGCGGCGCCTGTTCGGCGAAGCCGAGGCGATCCGGCTCGTGAGGGCGTCGGAAGCGGCCGTCCAGCACATCGCCGACTTCTGCCGCACGCACGGCATCGATGCGGAACTGCGGCTCGACGGCACGCTGTACACCGCGACGTCGCGCGCGCAGGTCGGCACGCTCGCGCCGGTGCTCGACGCGCTCGCCGCGTGCGGCATCCACAGCTACGAACATCTGCCGCCCGCCGAAGTCGCGCGCCGCTCGGGCTCCGCACGCAATCTCGACGGCGTGTACTCGCCGATCGCCGCGACCGTGCATCCCGGCAAGCTCGTGCGCGGCCTGCGCCGCGTCGCGCTCGATATGGGCATCCGGATCTACGAGCGCACGCCGCTCGTCGACTTCACGCCGGGGCAGCCGGCCGCCGTGCAGACGCCGTCCGGCAGCGTGCACGCAGGCAAGCTGGTCTTCGCGATCAACGCGTGGATGGCGAGCCGCTTCCCGCAGTTCGAACGCACGATCGCGGTCGTGTCGAGCGACATGGTGATGACCGAGAAATGCCCGGCATTGCTGGAGCGGACGGGGCTCGTGGACGGCGTGTCGGTGCTCGATTCGCGGATCTTCGTCTACTACTACCGCACGACGGCCGACGGGCGGCTGATGCTCGGCAAGGGCGGCAACACGTTCTCGTGGCGCAGCCGCATCGCGCCCGTGTTCGACCGGCGCTCGCCGTACGAGGCGCAGCTCACGCAGAGCCTGCGCGCATTTTTTCCGTCGCTTGCGGGCGTGCCGATCACCGCAAGCTGGAACGGGCCGTCGGACCGCTCGGTAACGGGCTTCCCGTTCTTCGGCCGCCTCGACGACGCGCCGAACGTGTTCTACGGCTTCGGCTATTCGGGCAACGGCGTCGGGCCGACCTACATGGGCGGGCAGATCCTGTCGTCGCTCGTGCTCGGCCTCGACAACGCGTGGACGCGCAGCCCGCTCGTGCGCGGCCCGCTCGGCCGGTTTCCGCCGGAGCCGATTCGCTATGTCGGCGCGCATGTCGTGCGCAATGCGATCCGCCGCAAGGAGCGCGCGGAAGACGAGAACCGGCAGCCGTCGGTCGTCGATACGTGGCTCGCGAAGTTGGCGAGTGCGGCGGGGAAGGCGGACAAGGCGTAACGGGCGGGGCGAATGCGGCGAGAAACGGGAGAGGCCGGCGGCTCCCCGGCACCATCATGTCGCCAGCCTCTGTCGAATCCGCACATCGACCGAACAACAGGTGGGGAAATCCCGCTAATAGAAAAAGTCCGATTCCAGGCGCCGCTTTTGTTTCGAAACGCAAAATCCCCCATGAGGACAATCACGCATCGACAAGACATGTCCCAGCTAAAATAAAACTTATAAAACGGCGCACCAATCCATACGCTTTATTTTTGTCATTTCATTATCTCGATTTTATTATCAAAAACAGCATGATAGGATTCAAACAATCCGAAAAATAGAATCCCGCCTTTTCTTTCATGCACTCATCAACAACCATTGAAATCTTGATTAGCGATTCCCGATCCGTCTCGAGAGGGTCGCAGTTCGGACATGTCGCGATTGCAGTCGATGGGGTCGTATATGGCCGAGCGCACCCGGGATGGGACGTAGATAGCATCCTGAACTACTTAAATCGCCAGCAGACCAAGATGCAACGCGATACGATCGGCTATCTCCTTCATACATCCAGGGATGAGAAAAGGATCATCGTTTCCGAGATAAAACGCCGGCTACACGAAAACAAACCATACTCTCTCGTCGACAACAATTGCTCCTCGAACATAGCCGAAGTACTTGGCAAAGCGGGAATTCTGGCTCACGACCCGAGATGGCAACTCCCGAGTATCATAGCGCCTGCGGATTTGATGACCGGTCTGCGCCATTCGAAACGCCTGATTGGAATCCGACGGTATCCGAAAAAATGACACGCCTGCTGCTAGTTGTCGCGCTCACGATGATGATCGGTGCGTGCTCGAAATATAAAGACGAGAAATGGGCGGCACTTCGTGACATGCCAGCCTTCGCCGAGCCAAACGACGACAGAACGCATCCGATCTTCACGGTCAGGAAAGGCGAATCCTGCGTCCCGGTGACGGATCGGGCTGCGAAGATTTACGCGTACACGCAAGTGCGCTGCGAATCCGGAACGGGTTGGGTACTCGACGACTTCTTTGATAAGCAGCGCGGCCAATGATCGGCGGCGAGCGATCATCGCATTCGGACGAACATCATCGATGTCCTGCGCAGAGCTGGCCGTCGGGCTCTGCCCTGCAACGGGGATGCGCCAGCCGGCATCTCTATCGAAGACCGTGATTCAGTTGGCCCACTCCGTGCGTCGTCAATGTGCGGTAACCGCTAACGCGGCAATTCACGCGCCCGCCTTCTCCCGCGCCGCCTTGCCCGTCGCGGGCAACCCCTGCTCATGCATGCGGCGCATCCGGGCGAGACCATGCGCGACGTGCTCGCGCACGAGCGCGACGGCCTTTTCCTCGTCGCCGGCCGCGAGCGCCTGGACGATCCTGTCGTGCTCGGCCGCCGACACCGCGATCGCATCCTCCTCGGCCTCGATCGCCGCCTGGCGCAGCAGGCCGAGCTGGCGCACGAGCCGCCGGTAGGTATCGACGAGATGCGTATTGCCGACGCCGACCACCATCGCGTCGTGGAACTGCACGTTCAGCTCGGTATAACGCGTGACGTCGTGCGCCTTCGCGGCGTCCTTCATCGACTGGACGATGCCCTTCAGCACCTTCAGCGTGTCGGGCGAGATGCGCTTCGCCAGCGCGCGCGCGACCGACTCGTCGAGCATCGCGCGCACTTCGTAGATCTCCTCGGCCTCGCGCAGCGGCACGACGCGCACGGTCACGCCGCGGTTCTTCTCGTTGCGCAGCAGGCCGGCCTGTTCGAGCGCGCGGAACGCTTCGCGCACCGGGCCGCGCGACACGTTCAGCTTCGTCGCGATATCGACTTCGTTGAGCTTTTCGCCGGGCGCGTATTCGCCGGAGACGATCGCGCGCTCGAGCATGTCCTGAACGATCATCGCGAGCGACTGGCTTTGCAGGAGTTCGATGGCGCTGAGCGCGTTCGGGGCAGTCATGGTCGGGCAGGCGGCGGAGCTGTCGGTGAAAACGGGGGCGCCGTATCGGCGAATGATCGTTGTATACCGTCGCCCCGGCATATTGTCCACAGTTTTCAGTCGCCAAAAGCCCATCCTGCGCGCCGGAGCGCAACCAACCTGCAACCGGCACGCCGCCGCCGTGCGGTACGCGGCGGGCGAACGCGCGCTGAGCCGCCGCGCGCTCGCCGTTCCCGCATGGTACGTGGCGCTTTTCCCGCGCCTTCCCTCGTTGTTTTCCTCGTGCCTTCCTTCTGTCGCGGCGCCGTGCGTCACTTCGGCAGCGCCGGAATCATCCATGTCAGCACGTGCTGCTGCAGGAACACCAGCACGCCGAGCAACAGCGTGAGAATCACGCTGTGCCAGAAGGTGCGGGCGAACACGACGCCCTCCTGCCCTTTCAGGTCCGTCGTCGACACACCCGTCGCGATGTTCTGCGGCGAGATCATCTTGCCCATCACGCCGCCCGACGAATTGGTCGCGGCCATCAGCACCGGATCGAGGCCGAGCTGCCGAGCGGCCACGACCTGCAGGTTGCCGAACAGCGCGTTGCCCGACGTGTCGCTGCCGGACAGGAACACGGCGATCCAGCCGAGCGACGCGGACACCAGCGGGAACAGCGCGCCCGTCGACGCGACGCCGGTGCCGAGCGTGTAGCTGATGCCCGAGTAGTTCAGCAGGTACGCGAGCCCGACGATCATCATCACCGTGACGATCGCGATCCACGTTTGCCGCCACGTCTTCACCACGCATTCGACGAACGCACCGGGGCCGGTGCGCGTCAGCGCGGCCGTGATGATCGCCGACACGAGGATCGCGGTGCCGGTGCCGAGCGGCTGGAAATCCCAGATCGCCGCATACGGCTTGTGGTACAGCGACACGTACACGGCGTTGTGCAGGCCCGGCCACTTGATCTTCACGTCGCCGATCGCCGCGATGTTCGCGTGCACCCACACGATCACGACCACCGACACGACGAGCCACGGCAGCCAGCCGCCGAAGCCCGCGCGCGCGGCGCCGGCGGCGGCCGGCACGCTGCGCGCGAGCGCGTATTGCGGATCGGGCTGCGGCTTCCACACCTGCAGGAAGCCGATCGTCACGATCAGCGACGAGAGCGACGACAGCACGTCGGTGAGCTGATAGCCGAGGTAGTTCGACGTGACGAACTGCGCGAGCGCGAAACTGCCGCCGGACACGAGCAGCGCCGGCCACAGCTTCGAGATCGAGCGCAGCCCGCCATACGCGCCGACCACGTAGAACGGCAGCAGCAGCGCGAAGAACGGCAACTGGCGGCCGACCATCTGCGCGAGCGTCGCGGGCGGCAGCGACGTGACGGCGCCGAGCACGGTGATCGGCACGCCGAGCGCGCCGAACGCGACCGGCGCCGTGTTGAACAGCAGCGTATAGGTGAGCGCTTCGAGCGCGGGGAAGCCGAGCGCGATCAGGAGCGCGCTCGTGATCGCGACCGGCGTGCCGAAGCCGGAAATCCCTTCGAGCAGACAGCCGAACGAGAACGCGACGACGAGCAGCACGAGGCGGCGGTCGTCGGGCAGGTTGTCGAGCATCCACTGCCGGAACTGATCGAAGCGGCCCGACTTCACCGCGATGTTGTACAGCAGCAGCGCGTTGAAGACGATCCACATCACCGGCACGACCGCGAGCGCCATGCCGGCGCCGACCGCGTTGAACGCGAGGCCGGCCGGCATCCCCCACGCGCCGATCGCGACCGCGAGGCCCGCGACGAGCCCCGCGAGCGACGCCTGCCACGCGGGGCGGCGCAGCACGCCGAGCGCGATCAGCGCGACCGCGATCGGGATCACGGCGACGAGAAACGACAGGAGCAGCGAGTGCGCGACGGGCGTCAACGGTTGCGCGAAGACGATGCCGGGCGGTAGGGCGTCGGTGGGATTCATCGTGTCTCCAGAGTCGACCCGAATTCGCATGTCGATGCGCCGGGTTCGGTACAAGGCGATGTCCTGCAGTCACGGCCGCGATCGGGCGCTTGCATGCGCAACGACGTTGCGCGGCCAACCGATCGGTCGCTTAAAAGAGGTTAGGAGGCGCGGCACGCTTGTACAAGGGGGAGAAGCCCGATGCGGGCGGCCCGCCGCACGATGGCCGGCAGATGGCGCGCCGCTGTCGCGCTCGACAGGAAACCCGTCGCGGCCGGCTCACCGGTGCGCGCAATGTTGCGCGACCGGAAAAGGTGACTGCCAGCCGCGACGATGTTTCGTTGGGCATCCGGACCCTAGACTGGCTGCATCGTTTCCGGCCGCGCCGGCGATGGCGCGGCGCCGGAACCTCACGGAGCACACACGATGAAGACGATGAAACACGCGGCATGCGCATTCGTGCTGATCGGCGCGGCGTTCGCCGCTCACGCGCAAGCCGCGTCGACGCTCACGCGCGCGCAGGTCCGCCAGGAACTCGTGGAGCTGCAGGCTGCCGGCTACCGGGCGAGCCTCGCAAGCAGTCCCGACTTTCCGGGCAACATGCAGGCGATCCTGCAGCGTGCCGCGCAGGCGCGCGGTGAAGGCGACGTGGCCGGTTACGGCGGCGCTGCCCGGGCCCGCACGGAATCGGGCAAGCCGGCGCTGCCGCACGTGGTCGATCGCGGCACGTACGCCCATCACTGATCGCCGATGGAACCGGATGGCCGTCGCATCGCGGCGTGGCGCAGCATTCTGCGCCGGCCGCGTGCGCGATCGTCACACGCTGAAGCGGTTCAGCGTATAGGCGCGATAGGCGGCGACGAATGCGTCGAACGATCCGGCCTCCTTCGCTTCGAGCTCGGCCTGCTCGGCGAGCGACTTCGCGGCGAGCGCCTGCTCGGTACGCAGCGTCTCGGCCGACGGCGGGCGCGCGCGGAAATGCGCGGCATGCGCTTCGCTCTGCGCGAGCGCGAACGCGAGGAACGACTGGCCGTTCTCGCGCATCGTGCGCAGCACGCGCGCGGATGGGGTGCGCTCCGGATCGGCGAGCTTCTCGCGCTGCGCGGCAATCGCGCGCGCATGCGCGTCGCCGCCGCGGATTTCGTCGAGCCGGCGACCGACGACCTCGATATCGGCCATCAGCTCGTCGGCCCACTGCTGCAGCGTGACCGACTGGCCGTCGCGCGTCAGCGTGAGCCCCGGCTTGCGGCCGTCCAGCGTCACGCTGCCGAAGTTCGCGTTCGCTTCCTTGTACGCGTCGCAATCAAGCGGCGCGCTTTCGTCGAGCGCGCACGCGAGCAGGAACGCATCGATGAAGCGCGCGGTCTCCAGCGCGATGCCGGTCGGTTCGAACGGATCGATGTCGAGGCAGCGCACTTCGATGTACTGCACGCCGCGCGACGCGAGCGCATGCAGCGGCCGCTCGCCCGAATACGTGACGCGCTTCGGCCGGATCGTCGAGTAGAACTCGTTCTCGATCTGCAGCACGTTCGTGTTGATCTGGATCCACTCGCCGTCGCGATGCGTGCCGATCGCCTCGTACGCCGGATACGGCTCGCTGACGGCCTTCGACAGCGCGTCGAGATAGCCGGGCAGCGTGTTGTAGTCGACGTGCAGCGCGGCCTGGGCCGTCGTATTCGAGTAGCCGAGATCGCTCATCCGCAGGCTCGTCGCATACGGCCGGTACAGCGTATCGGCGTCGAACGTGTCGAGCTTGTGCGGCTTGCCGCGCAGGAACTTCGTGTCGAGCACCGGCGACGCGCCGAACAGGTACATCAGCAGCCAGCTGCGGCGGCGGAAGTTGCGGATCTGCGCGAGATAGCGTTCCGACTGGTAATCGACGAGCGTCGCCGTGGATTCCTCTTCCGCATGCAGGCGCCGCCACACTTCCTCGTGCAGCGAGTAGTTGTAGTGGATGCCGGCGATGCACTGCATCGTGCGGCCGTAGCGATACGCGAGGCCGCGCCGGTACACCGTCTTCAGGCGACCGATGTTCGACGTGCCGTAGTCGGCGATCGGGATCTGGTCGTCGGCCGGCAGCAGGCCCGGCATCGAGTCGTTCCACAGGATCTCGTCACCGAGCGACGCATACACGTAGCGATGCAGATCGTCGAGGCGTTCGAGCGTGAGCGCGGCGTCGCGCTCCGCGGGCGTGATCAGTTCGATCAGCGCTTCGGAATAGTCGGTCGTCAGCGCCGGATGCGTGAGCGCCGAACCGAGCGCGCGCGGATGCGGCGTGAACGCGATCATCCCGTCGCGCGTCACGCGCAGGCTTTCCTTCTCGATGCCGCGCAGGCCGTCGGGCAGATGCTGCCGCGTCGGGCCCGAGCTCAGCGCGTCGAGGCGTTTCAGCAGCAGTTCGGACTGGCGGTAAGTCATGGTGTTCGACATGGAGACGCAAGTGCGTGACGGCCGCGCGCAGAACGCCGCGCGCGGCCGGCTGGATTGTTGGTCGCTTCGTTGGTAGCGGGCACTTTAACATCTCGCCGGAACCCGCGCTTGAGGTGGCGCCGGGTCCGGCGCACGGGCCTGAGCGGGCCACCGGACGGGCCGGACGCGCCAGTCCCGGCCTCCATCGCCGGTTCCGGACAACGCCGGTCGGCACGCCGGTCAGCGGAATTCGTCTGACGGACCGTGAACGGCGAACGCGTGGCGCGCGGGTGCAACCATGCCGCTGAATGGATCGGGAAGCGACGCGTGCGCGGACATCGCACGCGCAGCATCGGGGCGGCGCCGAATGCGTGGCATCGCCATGACGGGCCGCGTCACGCCTGCACTCGCCGCATGCCGGCATCGCGTGCGCAACGGGTTGCGGCACTGCCTGCTGGCGGTCGCACCCGGCCGGCCGCCGCAGTTACCCGCCGCGCGCGCCGCCCGCCCGGTCGGCCACTTCGTTCCACAGATGCAGCGCCGCATACGCGCGCCATGGCCGCCAGCCTTCGGTGCGGCGCTTCTGGCTGGTGAGCCGGTCGAGCGCCGGGTCGCGCGCGGCGATCGACTGCATCAGCACCAGATCGGATGCCGGCCACGCATCGGGGTCGCGCCACGCGCGCATCGCGATGTATTCGACGGTCCACGGGCCGATGCCGGGCAGATCGAGCCACGCGCGGCGCAGCGTCGCGAGATCGGCATGGGCGCGATCGACCGGCACGTCGCCGGCCGCCACCGCGCGCGCCACGCCGGTCAGCGCCGCCACGCGCTTGCCGGGCATCCCGATCTTGTCGAGATCGCACGCGGCCAGCGCGTCGGGCGTCGGGAAACGCCACGCGGGCGCGCCGTCGCCTTCATGAATCACGCGTTCGCCGGCCCGTTCGACGAGCCGGCCGACGATCGTCGTCGCGGCCTTCACGCTCACCTGCTGGCCGACGATCGCGCGCACGGCCAGCTCGAACCCCGACCATGCGCCCGGCACGCGCAAGCCCGGCGCGGCCTCGACGAGCGGCGCGAACCATGGATCGCGCGCGAGCCCGCCGCCGATCGCGGCCGGATCGGCGCCGAGGTCGAACATCGTCGCGACACGTGCGGCGAATGCGTCGTCGACGTGACGCGCGACCGCCCCTTCGACGGTCGCGATCAGGCAGTGCTTGCGCGGGTGCTTCGTGACGGTGAGCCGGCCGGCCTCGCCGTGCAGATCGACGATGCGGCGATACGCGCCGCCGGCCACCTGCTCGACGCCCGGAATCGCGCGCCCGCTGAAGAAGCGCAGCACGCGCGCCCAGTCGTACGGCGCCTTGTAGCGCAGTTCCATCTGCGCGGACGGCGGCACCGGGCCGCCGTTCGCGACAGACGTGATCGTTATCGTGTCGATGCTCAAACCGCACTGCCCTCCGTCTCGGCTTTGGCTTCATCGTTGTGAACATGGCGCGCCTCGGCCGCGAGCAGCGTCGCCTTGCGGCGTACGCCCCAGCGATAGCCGGCGAGCACGCCGCCCTTTTGCACGACCCGGTGGCACGGGATCGCGAGCGCAACCGGATTCGACGCGCACGCGGACGCGACCGCCCGTACCGCGCGCGGCGAGCCGAGCGCCTCGGCGATCTCCGAATAGCTGCGCGTTTCGCCGTACGGGATATGCGTCAGCGCTTCCCACACGCGCTGCTGGAACGCGGTCGGCGCGATGTCGAGCGGCAGGTCGAACGCGTGCCGCGTGCCGTCGAGATACGCGCGGATCTGCGCGACGAACGGCGCGAGCCGGGCCGACGATTCGACGAGTTCGGCCCGCGCGAACGCGCTCTTCAGCTCGACGACGAGCGACGCCGCGTCGTCGCCGAACGCGATCCGGCAGATGCCCTGTTCGGTCGCGGCGACGAGCACCGTGCCGAGCGACGTCGACGCGGTCGCGTAGTCGATCCGCAGGCCGGCGCCCTGGCGGCGAAACGCGGACGGCGCCATCCCGAGCTCGCGCGACACCGACGCATAGAGCCGCGACGGCGAGTTGAACCCCGCGTCGACGGCCGCCTGCGTGACCGGCTGGCCGTCTTGGAGCGCCTGCCGCAGCGCGGCGCCGCGCTGCGCGGCCTGGTACTGCCGCGGCGACACGCCGACCACGCGCTTGAAGAGCCGCTGCAGGTGGAACGGGCTCACGTGCACGGCGTCGCTCAACTGCTGCAGCGTGAGCCGCTCGGCGTGCGCGTCGAGCACCGCGCACGCGCGATTGACGATTTCCAGCTCGCGCGGCAGCCCTTCCGGCTGGCAACGCTTGCAGGGCCGGAAACCGGCCGCGCGCGCGGCCGCCGGATCGGTGAAAAAGGACACGTTCTCGCGGCGTGGCTGCCGCGACGCGCAGGTCGGGCGACAGAACACGCCGGTCGTGCTGACGCCATAGAAGAACGCGCCGTCCGCGTGCGGATCGCGCTCGGTCACGGCGCCCCAGCGGGCATCGTCGGTCGGATAGGCGGTTTTCATCTGAACCTCGCACTCTCTAGTGTAGATGGTGCCTACTCTAGCCATCGGCACATGCCGTCGCGCCCTGGATCTTGCTCTGTGATTCGTGTCGGCGAATCGGGGCCACATCCATAGGGATAAATGCGACGAAACGCGCGCGGCGGCTGCTCGCGCGCCGTTTCCGTCATCGTCCCGTCACCGTTTTGCTGCAGTGCGGATGCGACAAATCGCCGTCCTGACGTTTTTTTGCAATCGGAATATTGCGTCGCACCATCGCCGTGTGTATAGTTGGAACTGTCTCCTCCATGTCTCCTCCTGATATGGATTAAGCCCGTTCCGCTCTGCGCGAACGGGCTTTTTTTCGTCCGTCGATTGTGCCGCGTTCCGGCCGGCAGCGCAGGCGCGATGCGTCTACACTCGATGCTCGTCGACTGCGAAGGAGTCCCGCCCATGAAGCCCACCATCCGCGGAATCGATCACATCGTGCTGCGCGTGACCGACATGGCGGCCATGACGCGCTTTTACTGCGACGCCGTCGGCTGCCATGTGGAGAAGGAACAGCCCGATCTGGGCCTCGTGCAACTGCGAGCCGGCGATGCGCTGATCGACCTGCTGACGGTCGGCGGCCCGATCGACCGCCCCGACAGCGGCCCGCCCGGCGCCGGGCGCAACCTCGACCATCTGTGCCTGCGCGTCGAGCCGTTCGATCCCGACGCACTGATCGCCCATTTCGCCGCGCATGGCGCGCGGCCCGGCGCGCCGGCCGAACGCTACGGCGCCGGCGGCTACGGGCCGTCGATCTACCTGTTCGATCCCGAAGGCAACATGGTCGAATTCAAGGGGCCGCCGGCCGCGCTCGGCTGAACGCGGCCGACGCGCGAGCCGTTACGCGTCCGCGCGCGCCTTCAGCACCGCCCACTCGACCGCGACCGGATCGTGGTCCGCGCTCGAGATCCATGCGGCGCCGTCCTGCACCGTGCACTGCAGGCGCATCGTGCGCGCCGCGAGCCGCCCGAGCGCGGCCGCGACGCCGTCGGCGAGCGACAGCACCTGCACGTTGCGCAGCCGTTCGACCTTGCTGCGCACGCCCTGCCACCAGATATCCGACGTCTTGCCGCCGTACGCGATCACCGTGACCTGCCCGGCACGCCCGGCCGCCTTCGAGATGCGCCGTTCGTCGGGCTGACCGGCCTCGATCCACACGTCGATCGCGCCCGTCAGGTCCTTCTGCCACAAGTCGGGCTCGTCGACGTCCGACAGCCCCTTGCAGAATTCGAGCCGCTCGTGCGCGAACAGCGCGAACGCGACGATGCGCACCATCATCCGTTCGTCGGTTTCCGACGGATGGCGCGCCACCGTCAGCGCGTGATCGGCGTAGTAATGCCGATCCATGTCGGCGATTTGCAATTCGGCTTTGTAGATCGTGGATTTCAGCGCCATGCGGATACGGCCCGGGCGGGCATTCGGTTCGGTCGGGCCGTGATGATACCGAATGCGGGCCGTCCGGCGCGCGTCATGCGCGCCCCACAGCGCAACGGCCCGGCATTGGGCCGGGCCGCGTTCGGTTCGCGCCGCCGGCTCGTCGGGCCGGCGCGCTCGCGCGTCGTGCGACTGCGCGGGGAATGGACGGTTACTGCTTGACGAAGCGTGAATCGGCCCAGAGGCCTTGCTGGTCGCTGTTGTCGGCGCTGACGAACTGCACGTCGCCCTGATCGACCGACACCACGCGGAAGCGCTGGCCTTCCGGCACCGACAGACAGCGGAAGTCGTCGAAATACTGCTGCTTCGCCTGCGACTTGCCGTCACGTTCGTGACTCAGTACGGAGTCCAGATTGTCTTTCGACAGGCAGCCCCATGCGTTCTTCGTCAGCTGGATTTCCTGCTTCGGCTTGACGGCCGAATCGCCGCCGGCCTGGGCGATCGACACCGCGCAAAACGCGCCGACAAGGGCAAAAAGGACACCGGTACGCTTGATCATGTTCTGTCTCCAGGCTTGCGGGCACCAGGCTGGGTTAGCTATGTGTTTAAAGGTGATCGTGAACCCGCGTTTTTCACTTTAGAAGACCGGCAAACGATAGCAAGCACATTTGTTGTGCGACCGCAATAGCGGCGGATTGTCGCACCCCGTGCGCGGCCCGCTTTTCGCGGGCGGCGCGCGTCCGGCAAACGCTGCCGAATCGCGGAGGAGCCCGCGCCGCCCGGCGGAAAGCGTTATCCGACAAGGCTTTCAGCGAAGTTACAATGCGGCGATTGAACGGTTTGGATAATCCATTTCGCTATTCGGCTCATTTTGATGCGTTGCACATAAAGTCATCCAAAATGATTCGACTTTTACCGCAGCGCGGCAGCGCCTTTACCCGATACAAGAAAAATGCCAGATATAGGCGCATCCGTATTTATCCGTAGATCGCCGCCTCTATTCGGCGCGCTCGGTGCCCCGTCGCAAGCGCATTTCGTCCGTGTGGTGTTTACCCTGCTTTATTCAATCCGGTTTGCTGGCGCTCGAAATAATCGCGCTGGAAGATGCACATGCGATAAGCGTTGTGATACGCGCCATTTCCGAAAAATTCTTCCTTCAATTCGGCTTCGTGCTGGAATCCGCATTTCTCGTACACGTGGATCGCGGCCGCATTGGACGTATCGACGATCAGGTACAGCTTGCGCATGTTCAGCACCTTGAACGCGTATTCGATCGCGAGGCGCGTCGCCTGGCCCGCATAGCCGCGCCCCTGGCACTGCGGCGCGATGATGATCTGGAACTCGCCGCGGCGGTGGATGTAGTCGAGCTCGATCAGCTCGACGAGGCCGACCAGTTCGTCCCGCGCATCGACCGCGACGAAACGGCGCTCGCGCTGATCGTGCACGTGACGGTCGTACAGTTGCGACAGTTCCGAGAAGGTTTCGTACGGCTCCTCGAACCAGTAGCGCATGATCTTCGCGTCGTTGTTCAGCTCGTGGACGAAGCGCAGGTCCTGGCGTTCCAGCGGCCGTAGCGCGAGCGTGTGGGTATCGTTCTGAAGTTGCATGTTGGTGTCCTTTTTGATGTCGCCGCATGCGCGGAATGCCTGCGGCGCGGCCGCGTTCCGGCCCGTTTCGCACTGTAAGAAATTGAACGCGGGCGAAGTTCAGAGCCTAGAATGGGAACAAGGGTTCCTGCCACCGCAAGGAGGCTATCGTGATCGAGCAAGTCATCCTCGGAATTTTCCTCGTGCTGCCGCTCGTCATCGTGGCTGCGCTGTTTTCCGACGAACTCTGGCAGGAGCATCGTCGCCAGCATCCGCGCGACGAGAACGCACCGCACATCGACTGGAAGCATCCGTGGCGCCGCGTGCGACGCGGGCATTGACTTCGATCATCGTCGATCCGCCGCATGCGCAGGGCCGGCCACCCCAGGCCGGGTAACATGCGGGCACGACCCTTGCGCTTCGACCCGATTCCCGCCCCACCCCGCGAGACACCGACGTGAACGACAAGCCCGCCCTTCCTCCGCACGATATCCCGAACGAAACGATCGACCTGCAGATCGCCGATGTGCTGGCGGCCGTCCGCTATCCCGCGAACAAGGATGCGATCGTCGATGCCGCACGCGACGCCGGCGCCAGCAACGAAGTGCTGGCGATGCTCGACGGCCTGCCCGAACAGGACTACGCGGACGTCGACGCCGTCACGCGCTGGATTGCCGGCAACTTCGGCCCGGGGCTCGGCATTTGAGCGGATGCCAATAACGCGATAGGATCGGGCCGCACCGGTCGCGCCGCGATCGGGGAGCGCGCCGCCCGGCGCAAGATCGGGCGTTTCGCGCGCGTGCCCGGGGGACTCCATGGAAGGCATCCTGATCCAGCACACGACGCAACGTCAGCTGTGGTTCGGCGCGCTGACGGCGCTCGTCATCCTGCTCACGCTCGGGATCGCCGTGCCGCACGCGAACGTCGCGCTGCCGGCCGTCGAGCCGTTCATGCCGATGTGCGCGCTCACCGTGTTCACGACCGCGAGCATCGCGGCGTTCTTCCTCGGCGCGCAGTTCACCGTGACGCGCCAGCCCGTGCTCGGTGCGCTCGGCGGCGCCTATGCGTTCACCGCGCTCGCCGTCGCGCTGCAGTTGCTGACCTTTCCCGGCGTGTTCGCGCCGCACGGCCTGCTCGGCGCGCGCCCGCAAAGCGCCGCATGGATGTGGGTCTTCTGGCATGCCGGCTTTCCGTGCTTCGTGATGGCCGCGCTGTTCGCGCGCGAGCGGCTGACGCGCGCGCCGGTCGGTGCGAAAGAAACACGCCGCTGGACGCTCGCGCTCGTCGGCGGCCCGGCCGTCGCGGCGGCGCTGCTGTGCGTGCTCGCGCTGAACGTGTCGCTGCCGCCCGCGTTCCATCCGCCTCGCGACACGGCCGTGCTGCCCGTCAACGGCACCGCGCTCGTCGTATGGATCCTCAACGTGCTCGCGCTCGTGGCCGTGCTGGTCACCGGCCGGCTGCGCACGACGCTCGACCTGTGGCTCGCGATCGCGGTGCTCGCGTGCCTCACCGATACGACGCTGAACCTGCTGTCCACCCATCGCTTCACGCTCGGCTGGTATGTCGCGCGCGTGTTCAGCATGTTCACGCCGGGCGTGCTCGTGTGCGTGCTCGCATGGGAAGTGACGATGCTGTATCAGCAACTGTTCGAAGCGCACGCGACGCTGATTCGCTCGTCCGCGCGCGACGGGCTCACGGGTGCGTTCAACCGCAGCCACTTCAACGACCATTTCCATACGCTGTTCCTGCAGGCGCGGCGGCAGGGCGAACCGCTGTCGCTGCTGATGGTCGACGTCGACCACTTCAAGGCGTACAACGATGCGTTCGGTCACGTGAAGGGCGATGCGTGCCTGATCGCCGTCGCGAATGCACTGGTCGGCGCGGTGCGGCGGCCGACCGATATCGTCGCGCGCTACGGCGGCGAGGAGTTCGCGATCGTGCTGCCGAATACCGGCGCGCACGGTGCGCGGGTGGTGGCCGACGAAGCGCGCGAAGCCGTGCTGCGGCTCGACCTCGCGATGCCCGATTCGCCGGCCGGGCGAGTGAGCGTCAGCATCGGCTGCGCGACCGTGTCGGCCGACGACCTGTCGACGCCCGACGCGTTGATCGAGGCCGCCGATGCCGCGCTGTATCGGGCGAAGGACACGGGGCGAAACCGGGTCGTCGTCGCCTGAAACGTCTGCTGTTTGGCCAATTGTTACGGTCATTTTGACCGGAATAATCCGCCGTTACGGATTGCGGCGCGGGGATACGATCGCTTACAGCCTCGGCCGGAGCCGCTCGCTATGCTGGGTTTCATATTGAATCCGAGCAGGTGAACGCGATGAAGAAGGCCCTTTTGCTGATTGCCGGCGTCGCCGTGTTGTTGAGCGGCTGTATCGTGGTGCCTGACGGTGGCGGGTATTACGGTGGGGGTGGGTATTATCACCATCATCGTCATTGGGATTGATGCGGGCGAAGGTCCGGACATAGCGATCCGGGCCTGCGTGCGATCGAGCCGGCGTGATCGACATCGTTGAGATCGCCGTATGCGCCATACGATGCCCAGCCTCACGGCGTGTGCCAAATCCGGATCCAGTGCGCGCCGTCTATTTGTTTTGACGCGCGGATTCGACGTTGTGATATTTACCGGCCAGCGGATTTTATGACAGGCCGAGCAATGCAAACGGGGAAGCGATCGTGAGCGCGTTTCTCGTTTAAAGACGCATGACGCGCCACGAAGGACTCTCGAACTTCAAATGCGCGAGCGTCACTTCCCGATACAAAACCTGCTGAAAATCACCCCCAGCAGATCATCCGACGTGAACTCCCCGGTAATCGCATTGAGCTGCTCCTGCGCGAGCCGAAGCTCTTCGGCAAACAGATCGAGCGACTGCGCGCGCTGCTCCGCATGATCGGCCGCCTGCGCGAGATGTTCCTGCGCGGCCCGCAGCGCGATCAGATGCCGCTCGCGCGCGAGATACACGCCCTCGACCCCCGCCTGCCACCCGGCGATCCGCAGCAGCTCCGCGCGCAGCATGTCGATCCCGTCGCCGCGCTTCGCCGACAGATGCACCTCGGTCAGATCGCCTTCCGCCGCCGGATGCTCGACGCACGCGGGCACGCCGGTCAGATCCGTCTTGTTCAGCACGCGCACCACCGGCACGCCGGCCGGAAACCGCGCCGCGATCGTTTCGTCGTCCGGCGTCATCCCCGTGCGCGAATCGAGCAGATGCAGCACGACGTCCGCACGCTCGATCTCGCTCCACGTGCGCGCAATGCCGATCCGCTCGACCTCGTCCTCCGTCTCGCGCAACCCGGCCGTATCGATGATGTGCAGCGGAATCCCTTCGACCTGGATCGTCTGCGCCACCTTGTCGCGCGTCGTGCCGGCGATCGGCGTGACGATCGCCAGCTCGGCACCCGCCAGCGCATTCAGCAGCGACGACTTGCCGACGTTCGGCTGCCCCGCGAGCACGACCGACAGCCCTTCGCGCAACAGCGCGCCCTGCCGCGCATCGCCGAGCACGTGCGCGAGCTGCGCGCGGATCTTCGCGAGCTTGCCGCGCGCGTCGGCCGCTTCGAGGAAGTCGATTTCCTCCTCCGGAAAATCGAGCGTCGCCTCGACCAGCATCCGCAGCGTGATCACGTCGTCGACGAGCGCATGGATCTGCCGCGAGAACGCGCCGTCGAGCGAACGCCCGGCCGAGCGCGCGGCCGCCTCGGTGCTCGCCTCGATCAGGTCGGCGACGGCTTCGGCCTGCGCGAGATCGAGCTTGTCGTTCAGGAACGCGCGCCGCGTGAACTCGCCCGGCTCCGCGAGCCGCAGCCCGAAGCCGCGCCCCGCGTCCAGGCAGCGCTGCAGCAGCAACTGCATCACGATCGGCCCGCCGTGCCCCTGCAGCTCGAGTACGTATTCGCCCGTGTACGAATGCGGCGCCGGGAAATACAGCGCGATCCCGCGGTCGAGCGGCGCACCATGCGCGTCGAGAAACGGCACGTAGCTCGCATGACGCGGCGCGAGCTTCTGCCCGCACAACGCGTCGATCAGCGGCAGTGCGGCCGCCTCGCCGCCGCGCCCGAACGACACGCGGACAACGCCGATGCCGCCCCGGCCGGCGGCGGTGGCAATGGCGACGATCGGATCGGAATCGGTAGCGAGCATGGGAATCGGACGAATCTGGGGAGTCTGGGAAATCGGCGAGTAGCCGGTGCGCCGGCGCAACAGTTCGCGCGTTGGAACGCCGGCATTGTAGCGTGTCGGCACCCGCGCCACCGGACGCGACGCCGAATTCGGACTCGCCCGAATTTATCCCGACGGGGATAAGTCGAGTATCAGTACCCCGTGCTGGCATACTCTTCGTTTCGGACAAGTATGCCTGCTGGCGGAGGCGGACGATTTGCCCCTCAATTCCGCCAATGTGCCCGTACGAGGCCGGGATTCGTCTGAACAGGATACGTTTATCCTATATGGTTGTCTTAGAAACGTCGGCCGAATTGCACAATCTCTCCCATGCCGACACCCGAAGAAAAAGCCGCGTTCTCGGAACGCCTGAAGTTCGCCCTGCGGCGCAGCCCGGAGAAGGTCACCGGCGCGACGGAACTGGCGAACCGATTCAATCTGCGCCATCGCGGAGCCCAGCCCGTTTCGCCGCAAACCGCGCACAAATGGCTGACGGGCCGCACGATTCCGACGCCGGACAAACTCGCGACGCTCGCCGACTGGTTGCGCGTCGAAGTCCACTGGCTGCATTACGGCCCGTCTCCAAGCGTGATCGAACACGCGACGCCGCAACCGCTGCCGCGCGACGAGCACTATCCGCCGACGCCCGAGACGATCGAACTCGCGTCAAAGATCGAAGCGTTGTCGCCGCATCATCGCTACCTCGTGCAGGAGTTGGTCGAGCAGTTCTACGGCGACGTGGGCGAATCGAAGAAGGGCTGAGCCGGGATCGGACCAGAAAAGCAAAAAGCCGCACGGTCATGAACCATGCGGCTTTTTTTGCGTGCATCGCGAGCGGCGAACCGCCCGCGAGTACGACTGGCGTCAGGCCGGCTTCTTCTTCACGCCGCCGAGCTTGCGCGTGATGTAGTACTGCTGCGCGATCGACAGCACGTTGTTCACGACGTAGTACAGCACGAGGCCGGCCGGGAAGAAGAAGAACATCACCGAGAACGCGATCGGCATGAACTTCATCATCTTCGCCTGGACCGGATCCGGCGGCGTCGGGTTCAGGCTCGTCTGCACGAACATCGACACGGCCATCAGCACCGGCAGGATGAAGAACGGATCGCGCTGCGACAGGTCGTGAATCCACAGAATCCACGGCGCGCCGCGCATTTCGACCGACGCGAGCAGCACCCAGTACAGCGAGATGAACACCGGAATCTGGATCACGACCGGCAGGCAGCCGCCGAACGGATTGACCTTCTCGGTCTTGTACAACTCCATCAGCGCGGCGTTCATCTTCTGCGGATCGCTCTTGAAGCGTTCGCGCAGCGCCTGCATGCGCGGCGTGATTTCCTTCATGCGCGCCATCGACTTGTAGCTCGCCGCCGACAGCGGGAAGAACACGGCCTTGATCAGCACCGTCAGCAGCACGATCGCCCAGCCCCAGTTGCCGACATAGCCGTGGATCTTCTCGAGCAGCCAGAACAGCGGCTTCGCGATGATCGTCACCCAGCCGTAATCCTTCACGAGCTCCAGGCCCGGCGCGATGCCTTCGAGCATGCGCTCTTCTTCCGGACCGGCGAACAGGCGCGCCTGCACGTCGGCCGACTGGCCCGGCGCGATCGCGGCGACCGGCTGCTCCACACCGATGCGATAGAGCGACCCGTCAAACTTCTTCGCGTAGATGTCGCGCTTCGCCCCTTGTTGCGGAATCCACGCCGACGCGAAGTAGTGCTGCACCATCGCGATCCAGCCGTTGTCGGCAGAGGTCTCGAAGTTCGCCTTATTCTTGTCGAGATCGCTGAAGTCGATCTTCTGAAAGTGCTTCGCATCCGTATAGACCGCCGGTCCGAGGAACGTATGCGAGAACATCGGCGTTTCGACCGGCGTGTTGTCGCGGACGAGCTCCATATAGAGCCTCGGCGTGACGGGCGCCGTGCCGACGTTGTCGATCTTGGTGTCGACGCCGATCACGTAGCTGCCGCGCGTGAACGTGTAGGTCTTGATCACCTTCACGCCGCCCTTCACCGGCGATTCGAACGACAGCTTCAGCGTGTTCTGGTCGCCCGTCAGCGACGTCGAGCCGGGGTTCAGCTGCGTGTAGACGTCGGTGTGATTCGGGAAATCGCCGCCGACGAGGCCCGTACGTGCGAGATACGTGTGGCCGGCCGTGTGGTCGAACAGCGTGATGTACAGGTCGGGCTGCTTGCCGTCGCCCTGCTTCTTCAGCGTCAGCTTCGCGAGCGTGCCGCCGCGCGTGTCGATTTCGCCGTCGTACACGTCGGTCGAGAACTTCACCAGCTGCGCCTGCGCGGCCGGAGCCGTCGTCGACGGTGCGGCGCCGGCCGCGGCGGCAGGCACGTCACCTGCGGTCGTCGTCGCGCCCGTGCCCGATGCGCCGCCGGCGGCGGCCGGGGCCGTCTGCGTGGCGCTCGGGAAGAACATCGACGGGCGTCCATGGTCCCGCTGCCAGTTGTCGTACAGCATGACAGCTGACATGAAGAAGATCACCCATAGGACGGTGCGTTTGATATCCATGCGTTGTCTCAGAGTCGATGGGACCGCGCGTCGGCTTCGCCGCGAGCGCGAGTGTCGGAGTTGGGCGGCGGGACGAGGTCGATGCCGCCCGCGGAAAACGGATGGCATCGGCACACGCGCCTGACGGCGAGATACGTGCCGCGCGCGGCGCCATGATACTGGATTGCCTCGCGCGCGTAATCCGAACAGGAAGGATAAAAACGGCACCGGTTGCCGAGCATCGGGCTCACGGCAACCTTGTAGAAGCGCAGCAAGGCGATCAATACCGTTTCCATACCTTGGGCGGCGCCGTACGACGCCGCGTCAAAACCGGCCGGGCGGGCGCGAACGCCGCACCGGGCACGGATGCGTCACTCGGACGCGGGCTTCGACGCGCGGCGCGCGATTTCCCGGGCTGCCCTGTCGAGCAACTCGCGGATCTCGGCCGCGCACATCGCCGCGAGCGGGGCGGAAGCCGCGCTCGGCAGCGCTTTCTTGTCGAAGCGCGTGTGCTGCCGCAGCAGCAGGTCGTAACCGGCGAATTCGGCGCGGCGCAGGCGAAACGCATCGCGCGCCAGCCGCTTCACGAGGTTACGGGTAACCGCTCGCGGCGCATACTTCTTGCCGATGACGAGCCCCAGGCGTGCGGGCTGACCGGTCGGCTTGCCGTAAATCACGAAGTGCGCGGAGCGCCGCCAGGGGCGCAAACGAAAAACGGATGAAAATTCATCCGTTTTCAGAAGTCGCGCAGCTTTCGGGAAGGCGGCTTTCGTCTGCGACGGATTCGCACCCGGCTCGACGGCACCTTCCGCAGGACTGCGGACGGCGGACACAGCGCGCAACCTGCCTTAGATGGCGAGGCGCTTGCGGCCCTTCGCGCGGCGAGCGTTGATGACCTTGCGGCCACCTGCCGTCTTCATGCGGACACGGAAGCCATGGGTGCGCTTGCGGCGCGTCACGGACGGTTGGTAAGTACGTTTCATGATGTTCTCACTTGTTCGAGAATGTCGAAATTCAGGGGACCGCGTGCCCTTAACCGGAGGCATTCGGGCGAACGCAATCGCCGGGAATACAGGATTGGTTTTCGCGGAACCCGCTATTTAAACCGTTTTTCCGTTGACGGTCAATACTTTACGCGTCGTTCGCCTGTGCCGGCCCGCCCCGATCCGGCCCCGCGGCCCACAAACACAGCCTGTGGATAAGTCCCGCTGTGGCCGCGTTTGGCGTTAGAATCTCGCCTTATCTCCAAGAATCCCGCACGCCGCTTCGGCTCGCGCCTGCCCCGCCAACACTGTGACGCAGGCGTCCGACGCACGCTCGCACGACCGCTTCGGGCCTTGTTGCGCGACCGCGACAAGGGCGCCGGCGAGCCGCGCTGTGCACGCAAAAAACGACAGTTACTTGATGAACGATTTCTGGCAACACTGTTCCGCACTGCTGGAGCGCGAGCTGACGCCCCAGCAGTACGTGACGTGGATCAAACCCTTGGCCCCGGTGGCCTTCGATGCGTCGGCGAACACGCTGTCCATCGCCGCGCCGAACCGCTTCAAGCTGGACTGGGTCAAGAGCCAGTTTTCGGGCCGGATCAGCGATCTGGCCCGCGAATTCTGGAACACGCCGATCGAAGTCCAGTTCGTCCTCGACCCGAAGGCCGGCATGCGCAGCGCCGCGGCAGGCGCCGCACCGGCCGCGCCGCGCGCGCCGCTGACCCCGAGCGGCCCGGCCGCGACGGTCGCCGCGATCGCCGCCAACCTGACCGCGAACGCGTCGGCCGCGCCCAGCGCGCCGGCCGACGTGCCGATGACGCCGTCGGCGGCCGCCGCACACCACCTGAACGCCGACGACGCCGACATCGACCTGCCGAGCCTGCCCGCGCACGAAGCGGCGGCCGGCCGCCGCACGTGGCGTCCGGGCCCGGGCGCCGCACCCGCGAACGGCGGCGAAGCCGATTCGATGTACGAACGTTCGAAGCTGAACCCCGTGCTCACGTTCGACAACTTCGTGACCGGCAAGGCGAACCAGCTCGCGCGCGCCGCCGCGATCCAGGTCGCGGACAACCCCGGCATCTCGTACAACCCGCTGTTCCTGTACGGCGGCGTCGGCCTCGGCAAGACCCACCTGATCCACGCGATCGGCAACCAGCTGCTGCTCGACAAGGCCGGCGCGCGAATCCGCTACATCCACGCCGAGCAATACGTGTCGGACGTGGTGAAGGCGTACCAGCGCAAGGCGTTCGACGACTTCAAGCGCTACTACCATTCGCTCGACCTGCTGCTGATCGACGATATCCAGTTCTTCTCCGGCAAGTCGCGCACGCAAGAGGAATTCTTCTACGCGTTCGAGGCGCTCGTCGCGAACAAGGCGCAGGTGATCATCACCAGCGACACGTATCCGAAGGAAATCTCGGGCATCGACGATCGCCTGATCTCGCGCTTCGACTCGGGCCTCACCGTCGCGATCGAGCCGCCGGAGCTGGAGATGCGCGTCGCGATCCTGATGCGCAAGGCGCAGTCGGAAGGCGTGAATTTGTCGGAAGACGTCGCGTTCTTTGTCGCGAAGCACCTGCGCTCGAACGTGCGCGAGCTCGAAGGCGCGCTGCGCAAGATCCTCGCGTATTCGAAGTTCCACGGCCGCGAGATCTCGATCGAGCTGACCAAGGAAGCGCTGAAGGACCTGCTGACCGTGCAGAACCGGCAGATTTCGGTCGAGAACATCCAGAAGACCGTCGCCGACTTCTACAACATCAAGGTCGCGGATATGTACTCGAAGAAGCGCCCCGCGAACATCGCGCGGCCGCGGCAGATTGCGATGTACCTGGCGAAGGAACTCACGCAGAAGAGCCTGCCGGAAATCGGCGAACTGTTCGGCGGGCGCGATCACACCACCGTGCTGCACGCGGTGCGCAAGATCGCCGACGAGCGCAGCAAGGACGCGCAGCTCAACCACGAGTTGCACGTGCTGGAACAGACGCTGAAGGGCTGAGCGCGCGCGCCGCGCTTGATAATTCGGCCTCCGCCCCAATTTAAGGGGGGCGGTTCGGTTTTGAGGCACAATACTGGTTTGACCGCCCCGGTGGTGGCGGGCCAAGAGCCCGGCCGGCGGGGCGCTGCGTGGCTGCTGCGCTGCAGGCCGTTACTCAACGAAGGAACTCTATGCAACTGGTCAAGACCGAACGAGACACCCTCCTCAGGCCGCTGCAAACGGTCAGCGGCATCGTCGAACGCCGCCATACGTTGCCGATCCTCGCCAACCTGCTGATCACCAAGAACGGCCCGGACGTTTCATTCCTGTCGACCGACCTGGAGCTGCAGATCACCACGCGCGCCGATTTCGGCGTCGGCGGCGACCAGGTCGCGACCACCGTCGCGGCGCGCAAGCTGCTCGACATCCTGCGCGCGATGCCTGACGGCCAGGTCACGCTGTCGCTCGCCGACAAGCGCCTCACCGTTCAGTCGGGCAAGAGCCGTTTCGCACTGCAGACGCTGGCGGCCGACGAGTTCCCGACCGTCGCGCAGGCGAAGGATTTCGGCGCCACGCTCACCGTCCCGCAGAAGTCGTTCCGCCAGTTGCTCGGCATGGTGCACTTCGCGATGGCGCAGCAGGACATCCGCTACTACCTGAACGGCATGCTGCTCGTCGTCGACGGCGACCAGCTGATGGCCGTGGCCACCGACGGCCACCGCCTCGCGTTCTCGTCGATGAAGCTCGAAGGCGGCACGTTCGGCCGCCAGGAAGTCATCGTGCCGCGCAAGACGATTCTCGAGCTGCAGCGCCTGCTCGAAGACATCGACGACACCGTCACCATCGACATCGCGCAAACCCAGGCCAAGTTCACGTTCGGCCAGGTCGAGCTCGTGTCGAAACTCGTCGAGGGCAAGTTCCCCGACTTCCAGCGCGTGATCCCGAAGGCGCACAAGAACACGTTCGAAATCGGCCGTGAAGAACTGCAGCGTTCGCTGCAGCGTGCGGCGATCCTGACCTCGGACAAGTTCAAGGGCGTGCGCTGCATCATCGCGCCGGGCCAGCTGAAGATCATGTCGACCAACGCCGATCAGGAAGAGGCGCAGGAAGAACTCGAAATCGCCTACCAGGGCGATACCGTCGACATCGGCTTCAACGTCACGTATCTGCTCGACGTGCTCGCGAACCTGAAGGTCGACACCGTGCAGGTGAGCCTCGGCGACGCCAGCTCGAGCGCGCTGATCACCGTGCCCGAGAACGACGAGTTCAAGTATGTCGTGATGCCGATGCGCATCTGACGCGCTCGACATCGCGACACACACCAGGGGGCGGCAAGCCCCTTTGGCGTTTTTATGGCGAACTGACAACCCGCCCTTTTGGTGCCGTTTCGGCGCCTCGGGCGGGCCAGGAAACTGGAGCGGCCCGGCGATTTCTCGCTGAAACGCACCGCGCCGCCACGAGAGTGGCCCCGCAGAACCGGAAGATATCCATGAGTGAACAGCACAATTCGCAACCCGATAACAGCAGCTACGGCGCCTCGTCGATCCAGATCCTCGAAGGTCTGGAAGCGGTGCGCAAGCGCCCCGGGATGTACATCGGCGACACGTCGGACGGCACCGGTCTGCACCACCTCGTGTTCGAGGTGCTCGACAACTCGATCGACGAAGCGCTGGCCGGGTACTGCAACGACATCCACGTGACGATTCACGCCGACAACTCGATTTCCGTGGTCGACAACGGCCGCGGGATTCCGACCGACGTGAAGATGAACGACAAGCACGAGCCGAAGCGCAGCGCCGCCGAGATCGTGATGACCGAGCTGCATGCAGGCGGCAAGTTCGACCAGAACAGCTACAAGGTGTCCGGCGGCCTGCACGGCGTGGGCGTGTCGTGCGTGAACGCGCTGTCGAGCTGGCTGCGCCTGACCGTGCGCCGCGACGGCAAGAAGCGGTTCATGGAGTTCCACCGCGGCGTCGCGCAGGATCGCGTGATCGAAGTGGTGGACGGCGTGGAAGTGTCGCCGATGCTCGTGACCGGCGACACCGAGAACCGCGGCACCGAAGTGCATTTCATGGCCGATCCGACCATTTTCGGGACGGTCGAGTATCACTACGACATTCTGGCCAAGCGGATGCGCGAGCTTTCGTTCCTGAACAACGGCGTGCGGATTCGTCTCACCGACCTGCGTTCCGGCAAGGAAGACGATTTCGCGTTCGCCGGCGGTGTGAAGGGCTTCGTCGAGTACATCAACAAGACAAAGACCAACCTGCACCCGACGGTGTTCTTCGCCAACGGCGAGAAGGACGGCGTGGGCGTCGAAGTCGCGATGCAGTGGAACGACAGCTACAACGAAAACGTGCTGTGCTTCACGAACAACATTCCGCAGCGCGACGGCGGCACGCACCTGACCGGCCTGCGGGCCGCGATGACGCGCGTCATCAACAAGTACATCACCGACAACGAAATCGCGAAGAAGGCGAAGGTCGAAACGACCGGCGACGACATGCGCGAAGGGCTGTCGTGCGTGCTCTCCGTGAAGGTGCCGGAGCCGAAGTTCAGCTCGCAGACGAAGGACAAGCTGGTTTCTTCCGAGGTTCGTGCGCCGGTTGAGGAAGTTGTGGCGAAGGCGCTGGAAGAGTTCCTGCTGGAAACGCCGATCGACGCGAAGATCATTTGCGGGAAGATCGTTGAGGCGGCTCGGGCGCGTGATGCGGCGCGGAAGGCGCGTGAGATGACGCGTCGGAAGGGTGTGCTCGACGGCGTCGGCCTGCCGGGCAAGCTCGCGGACTGCCAGGAGAAAGACCCGGCGAAGTGCGAAATCTACATCGTCGAGGGTGACTCGGCAGGTGGGTCGGCGAAGCAAGGGCGTGATCGGAAGTTCCAGGCCATTCTGCCGCTGCGCGGCAAGGTGCTGAACGTCGAGAAGGCGCGCTACGACAAGCTGCTGTCGTCGGAGCAGATCGTCACGCTCGTGACCGCGCTTGGGTGCGGCATCGGCAAGGAAGACTACAACCTCGACAAGCTGCGCTATCACCGCATCATCATCATGACCGACGCGGACGTCGACGGTGCGCACATCCGGACGCTGCTGCTCACGTTCCTCTATCGCCAGATGCCGGACATGATCGAGCGCGGGTACGTGTATATCGCGCAGCCGCCGCTTTACAAGATCAAGGCGGGCAAGGACGAGCGGTATCTGAAGGACGACGTGGAGCTCAACGCGCATATGCTGCGGTTGGCGCTGCAAGGGTCGGAGCTGGTGCCGGGTGAGAATGCGGCGGCGATTTCGGGTGATGCGCTTGGGGAGCTGGCGCGGTCGTATCTGCTGTCGCAGAGCGTGATCGAGCGGTTGAGCCGGTTGTATGACCCGGCCGCGCTGGAAGCGGTCATGGACGGCGTGGTGATCGATCTCTCCAATGAGGCTTCGACCGAGACTTCGGCTAAGGCTCTTCATGCCGCGTTGCATGATGAAGCGCTGAAGAACGAAGTGCGGGTCGTGCCTTCGTATGACGCGGTTCGCGAACAGCGGGCACTGCATGTCGAGCGGACGCATCACGGTAACGTGCGCGTTTCGGTCATCGACCAGGAATTCCAGCACACGGCGGATTATCAGCAGCTCGTGACGACGGCGAATACGTTCAAGGGGCTGATTGGGGAAGGCGCAGTCATCAAGCGCGGTGAGCGCAGCATGGCCGTGGCGGACTTCAAGAGCGCGATGAAGTGGCTGCTGGCGGATGCTGAACGCAACGTCTCTAAACAACGCTATAAGGGGCTCGGCGAGATGAACCCCGAGCAGCTGTGGGAAACGACGATGGATCCGGCAGTGCGGCGTCTGCTGCGTGTGCAGATCGAGGATGCTATTGCTGCGGACGGGATCTTTACCACCCTCATGGGGGATGATGTCGAGCCGCGGCGGGCGTTTATCGAGTCGAATGCGTTGCGGGCGGGGAATATTGACGTTTGATGCAGTTCGCTAGTAGCTGAATAGCCTATGGAATCAAGGCCCATGAGTTCAGGATCATATGGGCCTTTTCTATTACAGGAAAGCCAAGTGTGCTCGACTGGGCCGCATTCGAGCGACGCCCAGTCTCTGCATGACCACAACGAGATTTCGACTCGGAGCTCGATGAGGTCACCAAGATCTAGGCAGAACTAGTGGATTGTGGCGGGATTGCTGTCAAAAGGATCAAGCACGCCAACTTGATCTGCTTTACCTGTTTGAAAGTGTTCGCGTTCGATCAGCGCTTCGAGCGCACGGATGCGCATGACCTGATCTGTGGCATAAAGCGCTCGCCCAAACGCACAGACGCGGCTGGTCAAGTGTTTCGCAAGGCACTTGAAGGCAAGCACCGTGACGCGGTGAAAAGCATGCTGGACACATTGCCGGCGCCTTTTTGTTCTGATGGCGGAGACGGAGAGTTATTGCAAGGACGGCCGGTCGCAGTGGCAAAATTCGACCTGAGCGAAGGCAACGAGCCACAGCAGCGAAAGTTGAGGGCGCTGCGCCAGCGAGAGGCCAGTGACGTCATTGAACAGCTCCTCGCTCAAATTGGATATCACTGAGGTAAAGCATGCCGATTCCCATAATCGATCTATTTGCAGGACCTGGGGGACTTGGGGAAGGATTTGCCTCCGTCAAGGGACGGGGTGGAAAGGCCTTCTTCAAGATCGGCCTTTCCATTGAAAAAAATCCTGTCGCCCACCGAACACTGACCCTGCGCGCAGTGTTCAGGCATCTCCGTGGAACTAAGGATGTAAGGCATTACTACCGCTACGTACGCGGTGAAATCAATGAAGCAACTTTCCGCCGCATTCCATCCGTTGCCAGTGCGTTTGCAGAGGCAGAGGCAGAGGCCAGATGTCTGGAACTGGGAAAGTCCGACGAAAGTGGCATCGACAGTGAAATCAGGGCGGCATTGAAGGGGCAGGAAATCTGGGTACTGATCGGGGGGCCACCCTGTCAAGCGTACTCACTTGCGGGCCGCTCGAGACGTGCTAATGACAAGACCTTTCATAAGGACGAAAAGCACTTTCTGTACAAGGAGTACCTGCGAATCATCAGGGTCCACAAGCCGACCATATTCGTGATGGAGAACGTGAAAGGGCTGCTCTCGTCGCAGCACTCCGGAGACCCAATGTTCGAGAAGATCATTACTGATCTTTCGATGCCAGCCGACGGACTTGAATACGAGATTCGCTCCTTCGTCAAGGGGGGCAGCGACGACGGTCTGCAGCCAATCGACTATGTTATCCATGCAGAACGTTACGGGATTCCCCAGAGCAGGCATAGAGTGATTCTGCTCGGTGTCAGGAAGGATGCCGGCCTGCCCAAGCATGAATTGTTGACGCCAGCGCCGAAGCCCATCACGGTAAGACAGACCATTGATGATCTTCCGCGAATTCGAAGCCGCTTGTCACGGGGGGACTCACTCGAGGCATGGCGCACAGCGGTTCAGGCAGCACCAAGCTACGTCAAGGGATGGCGAACCGGGGACGAGGCCAGCATGATCGAAACGATGCGCTCGTTTGCCGGCGCAGCGACGAGCACGTCTACTGGCGGACCATTCTTTGCCAAGAATTTCAAGAGGCCAAAGAAGTCCACTGAGCTTCAGCGGTGGCTGCATGACAGAAGTCTTGGTGGCGTCTGTCAGCATGAGGCTCGATCCCACATGGCGTCGGATCTCGCTCGCTATCTGTTTTCGGCTTGTTTCGCTCATTCCGCTGGTTATTTCCCGCAACTGAACGTCTTTCCTCCGAAGCTGCTTCCGGCTCACGTCAATGTCCATGTTGAGGGTGGGGCAGAAGCCATTCCGTTCAAGGATCGCTTTCGGGTGCAATGTAGAAATAAACCCGCAACGACCGTGGTGGCACACATTGCCAAGGATGGCCATTACTACATTCACTATGACCCTGCGCAGTGCAGAAGCCTGACGGTTCGGGAAGCCGCAAGACTCCAGACGTTTCCCGACAACTACTTTTTTGAGGGTAATCGCACCGAACAGTACACCCAAGTCGGGAATGCGGTTCCCCCGCTGCTGGCTCACAAGCTCGCGAAAATAGTGCGCAATCTTCTGAATCAGATGAATAGAAAGAATCGGAAGAAAACAGTTGACTCTTCGCAGAACGAGTCCACGATCACCGAGTCGCACCTGACGGCGAAGCAGCTACTGCTGCTTGCAGAAGCGGACTAAAACCGACTACGAGGAAAACCTCTTCGCCATGTAGCCACTCCTCCACAATCCGCGCCGTGTCTTGGGGTGCATGCTTCAGGGAACACTCCCAAACGATAGCCACACGCCAGTCAAGGTCGCGAAGCATCGCGACATGGCGCGTGTCCCGGTCAACGTTACTTTCGAATTTCTGCTTCCAGAATTCTGCGTTTGCCTTTGGGATGGTAGTGTATCGACAACCTTCATGCCTGTGCCAGAAACAGCCGTGAACGAATATTGCGGCCCTGTGTTTCGGGAGCACGAGATCGGGAGAACCCGGCAGATCTCGTACGTGGAGCCTGTACCGGAATCCCTTGGCGAACATAATCGAGCGAAGCATTCGTTCAGGTCGAGTATTCTTCCCGCGAATGCTCGACATCATGCGGCTACGCTGAGGAGTGGTCGGGATGCGCATGGGCTTTAGTGCATTACACTTGCATATTTGCGGCGTTAATCACAATCTTATAACGCAAAATTCGTAGGCGAGAACATCGGTGCTGGCCATGGCAGTCGAACATCCGCCATATAACCGATCTACAAGAAGTCGCAAGGGGAAGACTGATGGCTCGCGATCACTATCATCCACCAAGTGCAGCATGCCTTTCGGCATCGATGCGCGACTTGGGGTACTCGCTTGAGACGGCGATTGCCGATCTCATCGACAACAGTATTTCAGCGGGTGCGGATGCCATCGAGATTATCTGCGACCTATCCGGCGCGCAGCCTCTCGCGGTCATCCTCGACAACGGAAGAGGAATGACTGCGAGCGAACTCCTCGACGCCATGCGCCACGGAACAGCAAACCCACAGCAACAGCGGTCGCCTCGGGATCTCGGACGCTTTGGCCTCGGACTCAAGACGGCGTCGTTCTCGCAGTGCCGGTCACTGACGGTGGCAACCGCAAGAGATGGGGAGCGTTGCGGGGCCGAATGGAATCTCGATCGCATAGACATCGACGACGATTGGATTCTGTCCATTCTTGACAACGAGGATCTCGATACGCTGCCATATGTCGACCGGATCAGCGGTCACGGTACTGTTGTTATCTGGCGGGAACTCGATCGACTCGTTGAAGATGAAGCCGGGGATCGTCGGGACGAGATCGTCAGTGAGAAGCTGGATGTCTTGGGCAGACATCTGTCACTCGTCTTCCATCGGTTCATTGCGGGGGATGTCAAGGGTTATCCAAGAATTTCCATTACGGTAAACGGCCACGCGGTTCAGGCTTTTGATCCCTTTTGCAGAAAGAATCCGGCCACTCAGGTACTTCCAGAGGAGGTTGTCCGCATCGGCGAAGCCGAGGTTCGCCTGCAACCCTATGTGCTGCCGCATCACACGAGACTGAGTGCTCGCGAGTATGACTTCTACCAGAGCCGCAGCGACTTCATTTCAAATCAGGGAGCCTACATCTATCGGAACGGCCGTCTGATGGCGTGGGGCGACTGGTTCCGGCTGGTGCCGAAGGGGGAAGCCACGAAGCTGGCTAGGGTCCAGATCGACTTTCCCAATAGTCTGGACGAAGCTTGGACCATCGACATCAAGAAGTCACGAGCCCGTCCGCCTCACGCGGTGCGGGAGAGGTTGCGCCAGATCATTGCCAAGATCACCGTCCGCAGCGTGACTGTTCATCGCGGCCGCGGTCAGAAGCTGTTCCAAGAAAACGAGGCTCCCCTGTGGGAACGCTACGCCGATCATGGAGGCATTCGGTTCGCGATAAATGCACAGCACCCGCTCATTGTTTCGTTAAACATGAAATTGCAGCCTGCGGACGCGATTTCGCTGCGTATTCTACTCGACTCGATTGCAGCATCACTCCCTGTCGAAATGATCTACTCCGACTACTCGACGCATCCCCGAGAGGTGAGTCAAACGATCGAGGACAAAGCGCAGACCCTCGAGCGCCTGAGAAGCCTCAAGCAGGTGCTCTATGGTGACGGACCCGGTGATCCGGATGCATTTCTCCAGATCGTGCGATCCACGCGCCTCTTCGAGGGGCAAATCGAGACAGCCGAGACATTCATCAACGAGGCCTTTACATGAACGCAACTGTCATCATCGAAGAACGGAATATTGCGAATGCCCTCATCTCAGGCCTCGCCAACATGACGGAAACGCCAACGCACGAGCAGGTCGTGGAGAAAGCGCGCCAGATTGCCGCAATCTTCGGCTACACCGGCGATCTGCGTAACATCATCACCGAGGCATTGATTTCCGTTGATACGCGTATGGGCGCTGGCGTATCGCTAGTCGACATCACCGCCAAGCATGACGACCAGTGGGTCCGCAAACGTGCAGACATCAACTGGATCTATGCGCAAACGTACGGAAAGTTTCTTCTCAATGAGGGCTGGCCGCCTCGGATGGTGCAATCGCTGAGCGACGTGACCACCCGCATTCTCGGACATCTACAGGATCCACGGAGTGAAGGAACGACCTGGAGTCGCCGCGGTCTCGTCATTGGCCACGTGCAGTCCGGAAAGACGGCCAACTACACAGGCCTGATCGCGCGTGCAGCTGATGCTGGCTATAAATTCATCATCGTCATTGCAGGTATTCACAATAACCTGCGAAGGCAGACACAGGAGCGCATCGACGAAGCGCTTATTGGCCGGTCCAGCGATCCGGAGGATCGCAAGAAGAAAATCGGCGTCGGACTGAACCCAGGCTATCCGCATCCGGCGACCCTTACCAACGTCAATGAGGATTTCAACGAGAACACGGCAGCCAAGAGCGGGTGGAAAATCAACGACTTCAGCAAGCCGATCATTCTCGTCATCAAAAAGAACGTCACAACGCTGACAGCACTCCACAATTGGCTCAAAGACCTCAATGCCGATGCCGCAGGCGATGGGCGAATTTCCGACGTGCCGATGCTGTTGATCGACGACGAAGCTGACAACGCGTCCATCAACACGAACAAGGAAGATCTCAAACCGACTCAAACGAATGCCATGATCCGGCGCATCTTGGGACTCTTTGCGAAGTCCTGCTACGTCGGCTACACGGCCACCCCCTTTGCCAACATCTTCATCAATCCGGATGCTTACAACGATGACGTTCGGGAAGAACTGTTTCCGCGCGACTTCATCTACTGCCTCGACGCACCCACTACCTACTTTGGCGCGGAGAAGGTATTCCTGAACGAACAGACCAGCCAATCAATCGTCCGGTCGATCGATGACTGCGAAGATCTCATTCCCTATACGCACAAAAGGGACCACCCGGTCACTGAAATGCCTCCGAGCCTGTACCGGGCGATGGACGCGTTCATTGTCGCCCGCGCAATCAGGAACCTGCGTGGTCAGGCAAACAAGCACTGTTCCATGATGGTCAATGTTTCGCGCTTCGTGCCAGTACAACGGGCAGTGCGCGATTTCCTCAGTCTGCGGGAGAAGAAGCTCAGAGAAGCCATACGGGCCAACTATAGGATGCCTGAGCCCGTATCCTCCGCCAACATCTATATGAGGGGGCTAAAGCAGGCCTTCGACGACGAATATGCAGGTATCGGTTTTACTTGGGAGCAGGTGAAAGCCGCCCTCGACGGCGTATTCGATCATCTCCACCTTCATGTCATCAACAGCAAGAGTGATGAGGTACTCGACTTCACGAGGTACGAGAAGGAGGGCGTCGGGCTCACCGCCATCGCCATCGGCGGCCTGAGTCTGTCACGTGGCCTGACCATCGAAGGGTTGACTGTCAGCTACATGTACCGAAATACGAAGATGTACGACACGCTCATGCAAATGGGCCGCTGGTTCGGCTATCGGCCTGGCTTTGAGGATCTTTGCCGCGTTTATCTCTCGAATGATTCCATCAACTGGTATTCGCATATCGCGTTGGCTGCCGAGGAGCTGACTCAACAGGTCAAGCGCATGCGCCGTGACGGACTCAGCCCGCGCCAGTTCGGTCTCTATGTGATGGCCCATCCCGACAGTCTACTGATCACCGCTGCCAACAAGATGCGAGATGGTGAAAAGATGACGTTCCGACAAAACTTCAGTGGCCGCCTGCTGGAGAGCTACATCGTCTCCACCGACCGCGACGTGAACAAGGCGAACTTCAACCTCATCGAACGATTCTGGCGTGAGGGTTTTGGTGGCCGTTCCCCCGAAAACACTGGAAAGGGCGTGATTTTCCGCGATGTCCATGCAGAGCAGATCGAGGCCTTTCTGATAGCCTTTCAGGCACACAGTGATTTCGCTGACCGGAAAAGCGACATCGTCGCCTATCTACGCACTCTATCGGAACAATACCCCTCTGGCGATGTACTGTTGATCTCGCCTGATGGGGTGGACGAAAAGTCGCACCGCCTAAACGGTCAGTTGCGAGTGGTCACCCGGCGCGAGGGCACACGTTGGCAGCTCAACAAGGACCGTGTGGCCTCCCGCGGGGATGAAAAGCTCGGGCTCACCGAGGTACAACAGACCCAGGCCGCCGCTGACGCTGCATCAGGCGACAAGCCGAGCGCAGCCTCGGACACCCACTATCGTGGGGTTCGCAAGAAACCTCTCCTCATGATTCACAGTCTCACCCCGCACAACGATAACGAAGTCGAAGGTCCGATCGCGGCCTTCGGCGTCAGCTTTCCACCCGGCCACTATGAGACCGAGATCGAGGTAGTCGCAAATCGCGTCTGGCTAGAGCGAATGCAGGGTGTGCCGGACAACCCGGACGAAGAGGAGGACTACGATGACTGAGTCGTCACCGTGGGATGACATCAGCGTTCCAAGGTCAGACTTTTATGTTCGCCAAGTAATTGGCAACATGGCTGTGCCTTGCTTTTGGGGGCGCGACAGATCCGGTTCCAGCCTCTTTATCGTGGAACTGCAGGGTGATCACACAGCACAGTATCGGAAGGACGCCGTAACCGTGCGCGGCATCGACGTCGACCTTCGCAGTGGTGGTGCGGATCGGCAGCGCCTAGTTCTAGCTCTGGAAAAAGAGGCCGACCGAGACCTCTTCGAGGGACTCTGCCGCTCTCTCGCTTCTGCGCTGGAGCACGCGATCGATTCAGTGAGCTCGCTCGCCATTGCACTGGCACATATCCGGCGATGGAAGGCCTTTCTATCCGGACGGGGTCTGCATCTGTCTGCACAAGAAGTCCAAGGCCTCTTCGCCGAGCTCACTTTCCTGCTGGAACTGTTGGACCGGCCAATTCCACCTGCCGCCGCACTCGACGCCTGGCTTGGCCCGGACAAGTCCCATCAGGACTTCATCTTCGGCAACACCGCCGTGGAGATCAAGTCGCTCACGGGCATCGAGCGCAGCACCGTTCGCATTTCGTCGGAGGACCAGCTCGAGTCCCTCAATGATGCGTTGTTCTTGCGTATCTACCGACTTAGCAATCTACCGGACGCTGTAGGCGCGCGATCACTCAACGCAGCCGTTGAAGCCGCTCAGGCAAGGTTGGGTGAAGCAGACGTCATAGAGACATTCGATCGGAAGTTGGTGGCGTACGGCTATGCCCCCTTCCCTGACTACGACGAGCCGCAATTCATGATCAGCGACGTGGCAACCTATCGCGTCGAAGACGGTTTCCCACGTCTGATACGTTCGCAACTGTCGGCGGGAATCGCGAAGGTTGCCTACGACGTCAAGCTAGAAGCCCTCGCGCCGTACAAATGTGACGGTGAAATCGTCTTTGGAGGAAGCTGATGGAGCAGAGTAGCGAGGATTTCTTCCATGACTTCCGTCAGGAACTGCTGGCTGGTGCGGAGGCGAATGGCAGTTTTCAACTCTCCGAATTCATGGAAATTGTCGCAAACGAGCTGATGGAGACGGGATTCGCTGAGGGCTTCGAATTCTGCCACTTCAGGGCCCTGCGCGGAATGCGTGTGGATGGCTACTGGTTCAACGATGAGGGAGTACTGGATCTTTTCGTTGCAGACTTCGATTCACGTGACGAGCTCATGTCCCTCACACGGACGGACGTGATAGCTACGTTCAAGCGCGTTGCCAATTTTTTCGGGGCGAGCATCAACAAGGGATTGGCTGGTGACCTCGAGGTCACATCGCCAGAGTACGGCCTTGCAAGGCAGATTGCTGATCGGGGAAGCACGATCCGTCAGCTCAATCTGGTTCTTTTCTCGGAGCGCGCGCTTAGCGAGAAGATCCAGGCCATCCCCGACACGGAGGTGGCGGGAGTTCCGACCAGCTATCACATCTGGGACATTTCGCGTCTCTACCGTCAACGAACCTCTCGAGGCCACAAGGAGCCGCTTGACCTTGATTTCGAACAGATGTTCGGCAAGGGCATATCCTGCCTTCCCGCCCACTTGGGCGCCGAGGCCTACCAGTCATATCTGATGGTTATGCCAGCCGAAGTATTGGCGACCCTGTACGAAAAGTTTGGCGCCCGCTTGCTCGAGCAGAATGTTCGAACGTTTCTTCAAGCAAGAGGAAACGTCAACCAAGGTATCAGAGCAACGATTCTGAACGAACCGGGAATGTTCTTCGCCTACAACAATGGGATCACGGCGACTGCACAGAGCATCGAAACGACATCGACGAATGCTGGTCTGGCAATCACACGAATGCTCGACCTCCAGATCGTGAACGGTGGCCAAACCACTGCATCACTCTTTCATACGAGAAAGCGTGACCGAGCCGATCTCTCACAGATATTCGTTCAGATGAAGCTGTCCGTCATCGACAGTCAACAGAGCGAAACAGTCGTTCCGCGCATATCAGAGTACGCAAACACCCAGAATCGGGTTAATGCAGCCGACTTCTTTTCGAATCATCCGTTTCATGTTCGGATGGAAGCGTTCTCAAGACGTATATGGGCGCCAGCACAGAAGGGTTCGCAGCGTGAAACGAAGTGGTTCTACGAGCGTGCTCGTGGTCAGTACGCAGATGCACAATCGAAGCTCACACTTGGTGAGCAGCGTCGCTTCAAGACTGAACATCCAAAACCACAGATGTTCACAAAAACCGACTTAGCAAAATTTGAAAATGTCTGGGATGACCATCCCAAGTGGGTCAACCTTGGCTCCCAAAAGAATTTTGCTCGATATGCAGCCCGTATCGGCGGCGAGTGGGAAAAATCATCCGACGGGTTCAACGAGTTCTATTTCAAACGCGCGGTCGCTCGCGGACTAATCTTCCGTGCCACTGAGCGAATCGTGTCCGCCCAGCCTTGGTATAACGGTGGGTATCGGGCCAACATAGTGGCCTACACACTGGCCGCATTCAGCGAACTTACAAGGCGAAGAAGGGCGTGTGTGGACTTTCTGAGCATATGGATTGCCCAGGACATCAACCCCGTGCTTGAAAGCGCCATTTCCATCGTATCCGGTGTGGTGCAGGAAGACATCATCAAGCCTCCGGCCGGCATTTCGAACATTTCGGAATGGTGCAAGAGAGAAGCCTGCTGGACGCGGATTCAAACTCTCATTGGCGATATCGAAACACTTCTCACTCCCGAGTTCTACGATCAGCTTCTGTCACTCGACTATCAGGCAGAAGAAATCAGATCCGCCAAACAAACCCAGAAAGTCGACAACGGCATCGAAGCGCAACGGCATGTACTGGCTGTTCCTGCAGGCGAGTGGGCTCGTCTTTATCACGTTCTTGCCGAAAAGGGGCTTCTTGCGCCAAAGGAAATCGGGATTCTTAAGGTAGCCATGCAAATCCCTACGAGACTTCCTACAGAGAAACAGTGTGTCGTCCTTCTTGACATCCTCAAGAAAGGTCGAGAGGAAGGCATCGTGGTCAACGGGTAGTTTCTCGAGAGATTTCTACCCTCTCCCGATTCTTATTGCCCCCCCAGAAATACAAACTTTCTCGTGCGCCTCAACACAATCCAAGCAAAACACCACGAGCCAATTTAAATAACCGATCCAATATACGCCCATGACTACGGTAATCAGCCACTTCTTCGACGCACTCAACAAGGAGGAAAAAAAACTCATTCCTCGGCTTGCTGATGACCATCTTGGCATCGAACTCAGATGTGCGCTTAGTGAACTCGACTGGTATCACTATAATATTTCAAAAACCCAAGCACCGAGCGACGATGAGCAAAAGGGCTACTATATCCTTCAACTTGGTGTAACTCGACTGGTCTATCTTGCCCTGATCAGTCGTCCGTCATTCGACGTGCCAGTTGTGTCTTTTCCAAGGCAACCAGAATTATCGATGGTTGTATTACAGGCCGCCTCAGCCCTGGGAATTATCCAACATGGTCGTCGTATCGCCCAATGCGCCGCCATGGGAATCGGTGAAATTTCGATGGATGATCGAGGCGAATTCAATATCAAATTTCCAACGAAATTGATGGACAATTCCGGTCACGAAGCAGATGTTTTTGAACGTCTTGTGCTGGAATCCCAGCAACGGTTTGGTAGCATTATGAAGACAAAACCATTCCAAAAATTGGAAAAGGAGGTCGAGGAAAAACTATCTGAGTTAGTCTACCCTTGGGGGACTCATTTCATTGGCTATAATGCCGATCCTCTGCTGGATGATTACTTCTATGGCTTGGCCTATCACCATATGCGCCTTCAGGATGGATTCGACAGTTTCCACTACGCATTGAAATTCGGAGGCATTCGCTATCAGCATTACATGCTCGCACTTACCTTCGTGGTATCCACTTACATCAGGCATGAAAAATTTGCCGAAGTACTCGCCAATAAAAATCAGTCAACAAAACTCGAAAATGTATTAACCATAACGTCTGACATTACCCAATTTGTTAAGGATCTCCAGACAGCAGTCAACTACTTTGGCAGCGCGTACGAAGATTTTGAAGAATTAAAAATGGATGACGCAAAAACCGTTTTTAACGTTCTTTCCTGTGGAAGACATAGCACAGACCTTGTATCTGCACCAGGCTCTCCAATGCCCTTAATCGTCCAGTGCTCTGATCAAGGATTCATTCGTTGTCTCGCGGGTGCAAGGAGCGAACCTGTACGATATCTACTGGAGGCACTCCGACACCACTTCCCGCTGGATTACGACCGTAACCAGTGCTCACGCGAAGGATCGCTTCAAAAGGCCATTAAACGAATTCTTGGGAAAGCATTCACACATCTTAACTTCCAAGATAATTTGAAGGCCAAAATGGCGGGGAAGTTTCTAACTGACATCGACTTGGTTGTGATCGAAAAAAACACCGGGATCGTTCTGCTTTGCCAGCTAAAGCATCAGGACCTCTACGGATTCAATCTTCATGCCGAGAAAATTCGAGGAGAGCGTCTTGTGGGCCAGACCCAGGAGTGGCTAATCGCAGTAGACAGATGGCTCGAAGAGATTGGAATGGATGGATTGCGAAACTCTCTCAGACTTGGCAATGACGTCCCAACTTTGCAAGTTCATCGACTTGTGATTTCCAAGCACTTCGCCCATCAATTGAGAGAAATTTCTTCACATCAAAACACCCTCTACACAAATTGGCCGCAATTAGTGCTCGCAACGGAAGCAGCATCGCGAAATAATTCACGCCGCGGACTAGTTGACCTCGTGAATTTATTGCAAGAAATCCCCAAACAACAATCGACCTATGAGTATAAATCCGAAGAAAAAACTAAATGGTGCGTAGGGGATCTCACCTTCTCAACCTTCCAGTCTGAATAATTTTTTCTCTAGATAGGCATGTAGCACACTCATCTCCCCGGCATCTGTCGCTGGACAAGGCCATGCTCCAGGACGTGCTGTCAAAAAAGCTCTGAAGCCTTCTCGCGCCGTGAACTGGTCACGGACTTGATGCAGCGTTTCGGCGCAAGCCAGGGGCAGACCTGCGCGTTGTTGCAGCTGTCCCGCACGGTCTACCGTTACGAGTCGGTCGCGCGGGATCAAAGCGCGCTCGAGATGCGCATCAAGGAGATCACGGAAGTGCGAGTGCGTTACGGTGCGCCCCGCGTGTACGCGATGCTTCGCCGGGAAGGTTGGCGACACAACCACATGCTGTAATTGCGTCTCCGGCTAACGACGGAGGCTGCCATGGAAACGTATGTGGGTCTCGATGTATCGCAGAAGTCAACGGCGGTTTGCGTAATCGATGGGGACGGTAATCCCGTCTGGCGCGGAATAGTAGCATCGGATCCGCAGGCTATTGATAGCATCATCCGACAGCAAGCCCCCGAGGTCCGGCGCGTCGGAATGGAAACTGGCCCTCTCGCAGTATGGTTCTATCACGCACTGCGAAATCGAGGTGTTCCTGTTGATTGCATTCATGCCCGCCACGTGCACGCAGCGCTCGCGACGCAACTGAACAAGACTGACAGCAATGACGCGCGCGGCATCGCTCAACTCACGCGCAGTGGCTGGTATCGTGCCGTCGAAGTCAAAAGTATCGCGAGCCACGAAGTCCGGCTGCTTCTTGGAGCGCGCAGTCAATTGGTCAGTATGCGTACCGGCCTGTACAACCAGATCCGCGGGGTGCTCAAAACCTTTGGTGTTGTGCTGCCTCCTGGTACGCGCAGCGCATTCGAGAAACTCGTCGAGCAACATACGCCATCGACATCGCTAATCCGTGGCGTAGTTGACATCCTGCTCGACAGTTGGAGGCATATAGACAGGCAAGTCCGTGAGACCGATAAGGCGCTTGAACGGATTGCGCGCGCCAGCGATGTGTGTCGTCGTCTGATGACGGTCCCCGGTGTCGGCGTGAAGACAGCAGTGGCATTCGCTGCTGCAGTCGACAATCCGGATCGATTTCGCCGTGTCGGCGATATTGGTCCGTATCTTGGTCTAACGCCAAGGAAGTACCAATCAGGGGACGTCGACCATAACGGTGGAATATCCAAGACCGGCTGCCGGCTGACCAGACACATGCTGTTCGAGGCGGCGTCGGCTTTGCTCCTGCGTCATAAGCGCGACTGCGCAATCCGACGCTGGGCGCAGGCACTGATTCCCCGGATTGGCCTGCGCAAAGCACTGGTTGCAACCGCTCGCAAACTCTCGACGCTGCTGCTCTCAATGTGGAGAAGCGGCAAGGAGTTCATCCCGGGATAGCCACACGCTCGCCGTCGCAAGTCGCTTTACCTGCAACTGTCAACCTCGGACGTAATTTCCCCAGAAGTGTCGAAGTAAAATTCCCCACCCTGTTCGGACGGTGATCAACCGGCGACGTGATCGAATGGGTTCCTTCGGGGGCGGCCCGGGCGCCGGCGAGCCGGTTCAGTGGGCACGGGGTTCAGGGAGGACGGACGGTTGCGCAGATGGTCCGGCAGCAGATCGGCGTGTTCTCGCAGGCGGTACGATGTGCCTTCGATCTGCACGACGATCGCGTGGTGCAGTAGCCGGTCGAGCAACGCCGCGGCCACCACGCTGTCGCCGAACACGTCGCCCCATTCACCGAAGCTGCGATTGGACGTCAGGATGATCGCGCAACGCTCGTAGCAGGCGTTGACGAGCTGGAAGAACAGGTTGCCGCCGTTGGAGCCGATGGGCAGGTAGCCGATCTCGTCGACGATGAGCAGGC
>NZ_JAHLCL010000019.1:0-305 GCF_029268935.1 Burkholderia semiarida
CGTTGATAGGTCAGGTGTGTAAGCGCAGTAATGCGTTCAGCTAACTGATACTAATTGCCCGTAAGGCTTGATCCTATAACAAGTCTGCCTTATAGATCTGCGCCGTGTGTAAGCACTGGCCGCGATCCAAAGCGACAAGTTGGATTCTCGTGTGTGATACACACAACTCAAAATTACTGCTTCTTCCCAGATTGGTTCTGTTGGCCACGCCAGCAGAACAACCCTCTTTGCCTGATGACCATAGCGAGTCGGTCCCACCCCTTCCCATCCCGAACAGGACCGTGAAACGACTCTACGCCGATGAT
>NZ_JAHLCL010000020.1:0-795 GCF_029268935.1 Burkholderia semiarida
ACCACGCGATCGTCGTGCAGATCGAAGGCACATCGTACCGCCTGCGAGAACACGCCGATCTGCTGCCGGACCATCTGCGCAACCGTCCGTCTTCCCTGAACCCCGTGCCCGCTGAACCGGCTCGCCGGCGCCCGGGCCGTCCTCGAAGGAGCTCATCTGATCACATCGCCGGCTGATCACCGTCCGAACAGGGTGGGGAATTTTACTTCGACACTTCTGGGGAAATTACGTCCGACGTTGACATGCGTTTCTGAAAGATAACTTCTTAACGTATACGCGGGAGAAGGTGGAGCATAAGGTACATGAAGAGCTAACGATGACTGCACCGCAGCTCGAGGTATTTCGGCAGTTGCTTGATATTGACGTAAATGCACTGTCTTACGAGGAGCAGCAAAAAGCGCTTGTCAAGCTTCTGACCTCCGAGATTCCAGACTGCAGCGCTGCAGATGCTGAAGTTTTTTACTACCCCAATGCGATAAACGTTATCCAGAGTTTAGCCGTGGAGGTCGACGAGACAAAGCGTAGGATCACACGGGAGCGGTTTCTGAAGGAAGTCGATCGCAAGGAAACTATTTTCAACTCTTGGCTGCAGAAAAAATTTGGTGCTGACTATTATGCGAAATTGATTCGTCGAAAGTACTTCAAATTCAATTCCACAAAAATACCTAAAGCGTCAAGGATTTTTGTGATTGACATGGATGGCGAGTGGAGCAGCCCCCTGAAACGCCGGACACAGTCACCCACTTACAATAACGGGTAGGCATAAGACTGTGTTTTTGACTAACACCAGGCAGG
>NZ_JAHLCL010000021.1:0-252 GCF_029268935.1 Burkholderia semiarida
AGACCAAGGGCAAGGTCGAGCGGCCGTATCGCTATATCCGGCAGGACTTCTTCCTGGCGCGCCGCTTCCAGAACCTCGCCGACCTGAACCGCCAACTGCGCGAGTGGCTCGACACGGTTGCCAATGTCCGCGTGCACGGCACCACGCACCGCGTCGTCGCTCAGCACTTCAGTGAGGAGCGTCCTACGCTGCAGGCGTTGCCGGCCGGCACCTTCAACGGCGTGATCCGGCTTGAGCGGCGCGTGAGCCACG
>NZ_JAHLCL010000004.1:0-305 GCF_029268935.1 Burkholderia semiarida
GTTGTGTGTATCACACACGAGAATCCAACTTGTCTCGTCTTGCTACGCAGGTCACCGGTACTTCAACCGGCGCGCCGCATCGATCAGCTTCGCTGCTCGACGCTCTGCGGAGAATCCAACTTGTCTCGTCTTGCTACGCAGGTCACCGGTACTTCAACCGGCGCGCCGCATCGATCAGCTTCGCTGCTCGACGCTCTGCGTGGGATGCTCGTAGGTGCTGAAGCACTAACGATCATCGACAAGGCAGACTTGTTATAGGATCAAGCCTTACGGGCAATTAGTATCAGTTAGCTGAACGCATTACT
>NZ_JAHLCL010000004.1:405-751 GCF_029268935.1 Burkholderia semiarida
ATCATCGGCGTAGAGTCGTTTCACGGTCCTGTTCGGGATGGGAAGGGGTGGGACCGACTCGCTATGGTCATCAGGCAAAGAGGGTTGTTCTACTGGCGTGGCCAACAGAACCAATCTTGGAAGAAGCAGTAATTTTGAGTTGTGTGTATCACACACGAGAATCCAACTTGTCTCGTCTTGCTACGCAGGTCACCGGTACTTCAACCGGCGCGCCGCATCGATCAGCTTCGTGCTGAAGCACTAACGATCATCGACAAGGCAGACTTGTTATAGGATCAAGCCTTACGGGCAATTAGTATCAGTTAGCTGAACGCATTACTGCGCTTACACACCTGACCTATCAACG
>NZ_JAHLCL010000022.1:0-215 GCF_029268935.1 Burkholderia semiarida
CTCGTAGCCGAGCTGCACCAGGTAGTGCTGCGCCTCGCGCAGCGGCTGGTCGAGCCGGTCGCGCACGAATTCCCAGCGCGCGCGCACGCGCCTGAGCAGCTCCAGCGCCTGCTGCACGCGGTCTTCCAGCAGTTCCGCGCTCGGGATCTCGTTCGCGTCGTCGGTCTTGCCGAGCGGCAGGTTGCCGCCACGGAAGAACGCCTCGAGCGCGTCGA
>NZ_JAHLCL010000023.1:0-1168 GCF_029268935.1 Burkholderia semiarida
CTAGTGTCCTGTTCCGTTGTTAACTGGTCTATCTTCGCGTAGCATGTTGACGTCAACGGAACGGGAGACGTCAGCATGGCGATGGGACGACCGAAGGCGGAACTGGTGCTGAGCGAAGACGAGCGTTCGCAACTGATGTCGATCGCGCGTTCTCGCTCGATTTCGGCTGCGCTGGTCTCGCGGGCGCGTATCGTGTTGGCGGCTGCGGACGGCGAGCCCAACAGCGCGATCGCGCAGCGCCTGCAACTCACGCGTGCCACGGTGGGCAAGTGGCGTCTGCGGTTTCTGGAGCAGCGAATCAACGGACTCTACGATGAAGTACGTCCCGGCAAGCCGCGTACCATCGACGACGAGCGGTTGGCCCAACTGATTCACAAGACCCTGCACACGAAGCCGGCAGATGGATCCACTCATTGGAGTGTGCGCACGATTGCCGCCGAAACCGCCATCTCGCCGACAAGCGTGCACCGTTACTTCAAACTGCTGGGCCTGCAGCCGCACCGAAGTGAAAGCTTCAAGCTCTCGACCGATCCGTTCTTCATCGAGAAACTGCGCGATGTGGTCGGCTTGTATCTGAGTCCACCGGAGAACGCGCTGGTGCTGTGCGTGGACGAGAAGAGTCAATGTCAGGCGCTCGAGCGTACACAACCCATGCTGCCGATGGGTTTCGGCTACGTCGAAGGCGTTACGCACGACTACGTCCGTCATGGCACCACGACGTTGTTTGCCGCCCTGAATGTCCTCAATGGCGCCGTGCTCGCTACCTGCAAGCCGCGCCATCGACATCAGGAATTCCTGTCGTTTCTGCGCGAAATCGACAAGGCCGTGCCAGCCGAACTCGACGTGCACTGCATCGTCGACAACTACGGCAGTCACAAGCATCCGAAGGTCAAGGCGTGGCTGGCGGCACGCCCCCGCTGGCATATGCATTTCATTCCCACCTACAGTTCGTGGCTCAACCAGGTCGAACGCTTCTTTGCGTTGATCACCGACAAGGCGATTCGTAGAGGCTCGTTCGGCTCGGTCAAACAACTGGTCAAGCGAATCGATCAATTCGTTTCCCACTACAACGAAAACTGCAAACCGTTCGTCTGGACCGCGTCAGCCGATTCCATCCTCGAAAAGCTGCATCGACTTTGCTCGCGAATCAGCGGAACAGGACACTAGC
>NZ_JAHLCL010000024.1:0-297 GCF_029268935.1 Burkholderia semiarida
TCGTACGCGCAAGCGCGTGCTCGACGTCCACAGTCTGGCTCACGAGATCCGTATCTACGAGGACGGTGAACTGCTGGCGGTGCATCCCGTGCTGGAAGGCCGGCGACGAACCTCGCTGTTGCCCGGTCATCGGCGTGCAAACCAGCGTAAGCAGCCGGCACGGCACCCCGTGCCATCGGTGGCTGCGACCGTGGCTCGCCGGCCCTTGTCGTTCTATGACCAGGTCGCAAGACGTCTCGCAGAAGCCGGGAGGACCGCATGAACAGCATGCCTGCCTCGACACTGGAGCGCATCCGG
>NZ_JAHLCL010000025.1:0-450 GCF_029268935.1 Burkholderia semiarida
CACCTGTTGCCGTGTTCGCCACGGTCCCGACGAGACCGCCAAGCCCACCCGTCGCACCGCCACTTCCGCCAAGACCACCGAGCGCACCGGTTACCGTACCAACTACGCCACCAAGCCCGCCAGTCGGATTGCCAACGCCGCCCAAGGCGCCCGTCACCGTACCGACTGCGCCGCTTGCCGCGTTGCCCACCGTCCCGACAATGCCGCCGAGACCGCCGGTCCCGCCACCACCGATACCACCCAGTGCGCCAGTCAGCGTTCCGACTGCACCTGTTGCCGTGTTCGCCACGGTCCCGACGAGACCGCCAAGCCCACCCGTCGCACCGCCACTTCCGCCAAGACCACCGAGCGCACCGGTCACCGTGCCAACTACGCCACCAAGCCCACCGGTCGGATTACCGACACCACCCAAGGCGCCCGTCACCGTACCGACTGCGCCGCTTGCCGCGT
>NZ_JAHLCL010000005.1:0-669421 GCF_029268935.1 Burkholderia semiarida
AAGGCAAGGCGACGGTCGTCGCGTTCATCGACGCGTGGAACAAGATGGTCGTCGCGCTGCGCAGCTACAAGGCGCAGGACGTGAAGGGCGGGCTGGGCCGCGGTGGCCAGCTTCAGGTCAACTGACGCCGACGGGGCCGGCGGGATGCCGCCGGCCGCTTGTCGCGTGCGCCCCACTCATTGCGAGCGCCTTGCCGGTCGGTGAGCCATGCCGTGCGACGTGGCGTCCCGGGTGCTCGTCCCCGATCGTTGCCACACGGCGTCGTCGGACACCCGGCACGACTCGGCGGGAACGGTCGCCGAGTCGCGCCGGGCCGGGATTCAGTCGTCTCCTTTCTCCAGTACGTTCTGCGTGAGCGTGACCGACGGAATCGTCGGCTTGAGCAACGCGCGGCGCGCGCGACGGCTCAGCCACTTCCAGCCGGCCACGAGCAGCAGCGCGACCAGCGGGATCGATGCGATCGTCCACGTGCCGTTCGGGTAGTCGAACGCCATCAACACCAGCACGCCGAGCAGGAACAGCAGCGTGAGCCACGACGTCACGGGTGCGCCCGGCATCCTGAACGATACGTCGTCCACCTCGCCGCGCCTGACCGCGGCGCGGAACTTCATCTGGCACACGACGATGAAGCCCCATGTGCTGACGATGCCGAGCGACGCGATGTTCAGCACGATCTCGAACACGCTCGACGGCACGAGATAGTTGAGCAGCACGCCGACCACATAGATCGCGACCGTCACCAGAATGCCCGCGTACGGCACGGATTGCGCGCTCATTCGCGCGAGGAACGCGGGAGCCGAGCCGCCCATCGACAGCGAACGCAACACGCGCCCCGTCGAATACAGGCCGGAGTTGAGGCTCGACAGCGCGGCCGTCAGCACGACGAGGTTCATCACCGAGCCGATGCCCGGCACGCCGAGCGCGCCGAAGAACGTGACGAACGGGCTCTGGCCCGCCTTGTACGCGCTCCACGGCAGCAGGCACACCAGCAGCACCACCGACGCGACGTAGAAAATCGCGATGCGCCAGATCACGTTGTTGATCGCGCGCGGCAGCACCTTGCGTGCATCCTTGCATTCGCCGGCGGCCGTGCCGACGAGTTCGACGCCCGCGAACGCGAATACCACGCCCTGTACCAGCACCAGCGCCGGCATCAGTCCGTGCGGAAAGAACCCACCGTTGTCGGTGATCAGATGCATGCCGGTGTCATGGCCGGCGACCGGCATGCCCGTGCCGAGGATGACCGAACCGATCACGAGAAACAGCACGATCGCAGCGACCTTGACCAGCGCGAACCAGAACTCCATCTCGGCGAACCACTTCACGCCGATCAGGTTCATCGTCGCGACGATGCAGAGCGCGACGAGCGCGAAGATCCACTGCGGCACGGCCGCGAACGGCGCCCAGTAATGCATGTAGAGCGCGACGGCGGTGATGTCGACGATGCCGGTCATCGCCCAGTTCAGGAAGTACATCCAGCCGGCGACGAACGATGCCTTCTCGCCGAGGAATTCGCGCGCGTACGACACGAAGCTGCCGCTGCTGGGGCGATGCATCACGAGCTCGCCGAGCGCGCGCAGGATCAGGAACGAAAACGCGCCGCATACCAGATAGACGATCGCGAGCGACGGGCCGGCGGCCTGCAGCCGGCCGCCCGCCCCGAGAAACAGCCCGGTGCCGATGGCCCCGCCAATCGCGATCATCTGCACCTGTCGATTGCCGAGGGTCTTGTGATAGCCGGCTTCGTGCGATTCGAGCCAGCTGCGTTTGTCGGTTTCGCCGGTTGTCGACGGTTCGGGAATCGATGCCATGACGGTATCCTCGCGCACGGATGGGATTGAATTCATCCCGATCGCGAGGCGATCGGGACCACCGGTACCGGCGGACGAGGGCGCGGAATCAAGCGCACCTGTCCTGATTGCGATTCGCCGGGCGTGGCGAACGGCACGGTACGTCGCGAACGTATTCAGCCGTAATTCCCGTCACAAACGGAATGCAAATTTCGACTGGGCCTGTTCGAATCCGTGCATAGGGGCCGGGCGGCGGGTGAACCGGTCAGTTAATTTGGTGCGCCGGCGCGCCCTGTGAGGGCAACCGCCGCCGCCGGCGCCGGCTCATGCACCGAAATGAGGAATGTGGATCGACGGGTCGCCCGGCTGGGTCGGTGCGGCAAGCGTTGCACGGGGCGTGGCCCGGTTCTTGCTGGAGTCGTGTCGGGCCGCGCAACGGTTGCGCGCGCCCCGACGACATACCAGACAAGGAAGATTCACCGTGAGCCCGACGACCCGACCGTTCCCCCGACGCACCTGGCTGGCTGCGTTGATCGCCGCACCCGTGATGGCGCTGTTCGCCGTCGCGCCGGCCCATGCCGATGCGCTCGACACCATCGCGAAAAACGGCACGCTGCGCGTCGCGGTGCCCGAGGACTATCCGCCTTTCGGCTCGGTCGGCACGGACATGCAGCCGCAGGGCTACGACATCGACATGGCCGGCCTGCTCGCCAAGGCGCTCGGCGTCAAGCTGAAGCTGGTGCCCGTGAACAGCGCGAACCGGATTCCGTACCTGACGACCAACAAGGTCGACATGGTGATCTCGTCGCTCGGCAAGACGCCGGAGCGCGAGAAGGTCATCGATTTCTCGAGCGCGTACGCACCGTATTTCCAGGGCGTGTTCGGCCCGTCCGACGTGAAGGTGAGCGCGCCCGCCGACCTGACCGGCAAGACGGTCGGCGCCACGCGCGGCGCGCTCGAGGAGATCGCGCTGTCGCAGCTCGCGCCGAACGCGACGATCAAGCGCTTCGAGGACAACAACGCGACGATCCAGGCGTTCCTGTCGGGGCAAGTGCAACTGATCGCGGCCGGCAACATCGTCGCGGCGGCGATTCTCGCGAAGAATCCGCCGCGCCGCCCCGAGGTCAAGTTCGTGATCAAGAATTCGCCGTGCTTCGTCGGCGTCAACAAGAACGAACCGCGCCTGCTCGCGAAGATCGACGATGCGATCGCGCATGCGAAGCAGGACGGCACGCTGGGCGAGATGTCGCGGAAGTGGCTCGGCCAGCCGCTGCCGGCCGGACTGTGACGAATCGTCGTGTCGCCTGACACGTCGCCGCTGCCGGCATGCCGGGCGCGGCGCGTGTCGTTGTCCGAACCCGAATTCATTCCGTTCCCATGAGCTACCAGCTTCAATTCGGCGAGCTCGCCGAATACGTCGGCGTGTTCGCGAGCGGCGCGGCGATCACGCTCGCGCTGACCGCGGTCGCGACCGTGCTCGGCGTGGCGGTCGGCGTGCTCGGCGCGGCCGCGTACAGCGCCGACGCGCGCGCGGCCGTACGATTGCGCCCGCTGATCGGCGCGTACGTCGAGGCGATCCGCAACACGCCGTTCGTCGTCCAGCTTTTCTTCATCTTCTTCGGCTTGCCGGCGCTCGGCGTGCACATCGATGAATACACGGCCGCGATCCTCGCGATGACGCTCAATCTCGGTGCGTACTCGATCGAGATCGTGCGCGCGGGCGTGGCCGCCGTGCCGAAAGGGCATCTGGAGGCCGCGTCGGCACTGGCGATGTCGCGCGCGCAGATGCTGCGCCACGTCGTGCTGCCGCAGGCGCTCGCCAAGGTGTTTCCCGCGCTGTCGAGCCAGATCGTGATCACGATGCTCGGTTCGGCGGTCGTGTCGCAGATCTCGGTGGCCGACCTGACCTATGCGGCCGGCTACATTCAGTCGCGCAACTTCCGCGCGTTCGAGACGTACTTCGTGATCACGCTCGCGTATCTGGCGATGGCGCTGCTGCTGCGCGCCACGCTCGGCGCGATGGGCCGCCGCCTGTTCTCCCGTCGCCTGCGAGGTGCGCGATGACCGATTTCACGTTCGGGCAGATTCTCACGAACCTGCTGCTGGCCGCGCGCTGGACGATCGTGCTGTCGATCGTGTCGTTCGTGACGGGCGGCCTCGTCGGCCTCGGGCTGCTCGTGATGCGCGTATCGAGTTCGACGCTGCTGCGCGGCGTCGCGAAGCTGTATATCGAAGTGTTCCAGGGCACTCCGTTGCTGATGCAACTGTTCATCGTGTTCTTCGGCCTGCCGCTCGTCGGGCTCGACGTGCCGCCGTGGGTCGCGGCCACGGCAGGGCTCACGTTCTTCACCAGCGCGTATCTCGCGGAAATCTGGCGCGGCTGCGTCGAGGCCGTGCCGAAGGGGCAATGGGAGGCATCGGCGAGCCTGGCGATGAGCTACGTCGAGCAACTGCGTCACGTGATCCTGCCGCAGGCCGCGCGCATCGCGATCGCGCCGACGGTCGGCTTCGGCGTGCAGGCCGTGAAGGATACGGCGCTGGTGTCGATCATCGGCTTCACCGAGCTGACGAAGGTCGGTATCGCGATCTCGAACGCGACGTTCCGGCCGTTCGTCGTGTACGGCCTCGTCGCGCTGATCTATTTCGCGCTCTGTTATCCGCTTACCCGTTACGCGCGCACGTTGCAAAGGAGATGGCATGCCGCTCGTTGAAACCCGTGGTCTCGAAAAGAACTTCGGCACCCATCATGTGCTCAAGGGCATCGATTTCTCCGTCGAGCGCGGGCAGGTCGTGTCGATCATCGGCCGCAGCGGCTCGGGCAAGAGCACGCTGCTGCGCACGCTCAACGGGCTCGAGAGCATCGACGCGGGCTCGATCTCGGTCGACGGCGAACGCGTGGATGCGCGGCATGCGGACCTGCGTGCGCTGCGGCTCAAGGTCGGCATGGTGTTCCAGCAATACAACCTGTTTCCGCACCTGAGCGCCGGGCAAAACGTGATGCTCGCGCAGTCGGTGGTGAAGAAGGCGCATCGTCAGCAGGCGCGCGCGATCGCGGAACTGATGCTCGAGCGCGTGGGCCTCGGCGACAAGTTCGACGCGTTTCCGGAACAACTGTCGGGCGGCCAGCAGCAGCGCGTCGCGATCGCGCGTGCGCTCGCGATGAAGCCGAGCGTGCTGCTGTGCGACGAAATCACGTCCGCGCTCGATCCCGAGCTCGTCGGCGAGGTGCTGGGCGTCGTCGAGCAGCTCGCGCGCGAGGACATGACGCTGATCATGGTCACGCACGAGATGAACTTCGCGCGTGCGGTGAGCGACAGGATCGTGTTCATGCACCAGGGCCGCGTGTGGGAGAGCGGAACGGCCGACGAGATCTTCGAGCGGCCGCAGACGGTGGAGTTGACGCGGTTTCTGGGCAGCGTCCGGAACCCGGAGGCGGCCGCGCGCTGATACGCGGTGCCGGCGCGGCTGCGCATGTCGATCGACGACTTCGGAACGGGTCATTCGAGCTTGCTGCACGTGTGCACCCGGCGTGGCGGCAGCGCACGCCGGCGCCCGTGTTCCGGGCGCGTCGGCGAGTATCCGTTCCGATGAAGGCCGACGGCTGAATCATCCGGATTCGGTTGCCGACGCCGCGCACGGACGCGCCGTTACTCCACGGCGGGAAAATCGAGCGTCGTGTCGTTCACGCGGTTCACGAGATTCGTGAACGTGATCGACGCGATGGCAAGATTGATCTCGATCAGCTGACGTTCCGTATAGCCAGCTGCACGTACTGCATCGACGACTGCACCGGGGACCGTGCCGTGCGTGCCGACGAGCGTGCGGACATACGTGACCAGCGCATCCCGCGCGGCGTCGCCGGTTGCCTCGCCCGCGCGCACCTGCTTCATCTGATCGCTCGTCAGGCCGGCCAGCTTGCCCATCAGCGTGTGAGCCGCGACGCAGTAGTCACAGCCCGCGTATTCGCTGACCGCCAGCTTGATGACTTCGATGTCTGCCTTGCCGAGCGTGCTCGACGCGACAGCGGCGTCGAATGCCAGCGCCGCGCCGAGTGCTTCGGGGCTGTGCGTTCCGATGGTTGCGTACGCATTGGGCACCTTGCCGACGGCCTTCTTGATCTTCGCGAATACTTCGGCGGCCGGGCCGGTTGCGTCTTCGGGGCGAATGGTGGTGAGACGGGACATGATCGACTCCTTCGTTCGGATTGAGGGTTGAACCGCTTAGCCATGTCGTATGGCATGGGAGTCAGTGTAGGGGTGCACGGCGAGTTCTTTAATGCCATAATTCCGCAACTTCATGCCCAAACGTCTCATATGGAACTGCTGGACCGACTGCTCGCGCTGATGCCGGTCACCGGACGGCTCGATGTGCGATGCCACTTCGGCTCGCCGTGGCGCATCGACCATCCCGAGTCGAACGAGTGGGAATTTCCCTATCACGTGCTGTTGCGCGGCGAGGCCGTGGTGGAAGGCGACGCCGGCGCGAAAGGCGAACCCGCGCTTCGAATGAAAGCCGGCGATATCGTGCTGTTTCCTTCCGGCAGCGCGCACAGCCTGCGCGACGGCAGCGGCAAGCCGCCCCGCCCGGCACGCGAGCGGCATCAGGACGGCCTGACCATTGTCACGAACGGCCGCACACGCGATGGCGCCGATGTGCTCTGCGGCCGCTTCATCCTCCCGGCGGTGCCGCAGCAGTTGCTGCGCGACCATCTGCCGGGGCGTTTGCTGGTAAGCAGCGTGAGCGAGGGCGACGGACCGGCGCGCGACGCCGCATTCGCGGCCACCAGGCTGGCCCGCGTCATCGAATTGATGCGCGAGGAAGCGTTCGAGCAACGACCGGGCAGCGCGACGGTCGTGAACCAGTTGTCGGGCGCGCTGTTTGCGTTGACCCTGCGATGCGCGTCCGATACCGGCCACGCGCCGCGCGGCCTGCTGGCGCTTGCGCAGCGTCAGCGGCTGCAGCCGGCGCTCGCGGCCATGTTCGATGAACCTGATAAGCCGTGGACGCTTCCGCAACTGGCCGCGCTCTGTCACATGTCGCGTGCCACGTTCGCACGCCACTTTGAAGAGGCAATCAGCCGCTCGGCAAGCGATGTGCTGACGGAAATCCGCATGGCGCTGGCCGGCCGCAAGCTGGCGCAAACGACGATGTCCGTCGCGGAGATCGGCGAATCGGTCGGATATCGATCGGAGGCCGCATTCCAACGGGTGTTCAAACGGCAGGTAGGCATGACGCCGGCGAAGTGGCGCATGCGGTCGTCGCAAACCGCGGAGCCGCAGGCGCGTTCGGCGTGACGGACGATGCGCACGCTGCGTTCGCCCGTCGGTTCCGCCCGGGCACGGCGTTCGCGTAATTGCCGGGATGCGGATCGGCCGCGCCATGTTGCCGCGTCGATCGTGGCCGGCCGGCGACCACCCATCCGTCGACGACGCTCGTGCATGCACGAGTCATGATCGTCGCGCACCGATCTCGTACGCGGAGCGGGTTCGAAACTTTGCTATGCTGGCCGCCGCCATGCGGCGACATGGATGCGCACGATACGCACTGCGCGTCAGGACACGTTCACTTCACCCGGATAGCTTTCAGACATGGACAGGCTCCAGGCCATGACCACCTTCGTCACGGTGGTCGAGACGGAAGGATTCGCATCGGCGGCGCGCAAGCTGAACGTATCGCCGTCGGTAATCAGCCGCGTGATGACGGAGCTCGAGGAGCATCTGGGCGTGCGGCTCTTGACGCGGACGACGCGCGTGGTCCGCATCACCGATGCGGGCGCGTCGTTTTACGAAGACTGCCGGCGAATCCTGGCGGACATCGACGCGGCGGAGCTTTCCGCCACCGGCACCGGCAATACGCCACGCGGCCAGCTCACCGTCACCGCGCCCGTGCTGTTCGGCAAGACCTACGTGACGCCGATCGCGCTCGAGTATCTGGAGCAGCATCCTTTCGTCAATCTCAACTGCTGGTTTCTGGACCGCGTCGTCAATCTCGTCGATGAAGGCGCCGACGTGGCCGTGCGCATCGGCGAGCTTCCGAATTCGTCGCTGCAGGCGATCTCGGTCGGCAAGGTGCGGCGCGTGCTGTGCGCTTCTCCCGCTTATCTCAGTGCGCACGGCACGCCGCGGCATCCGGACGATCTCGCGGCTCACGTCACGATCCAGGCGACGGGCATCACGCCGGCGCCGGAATGGCGCTTGCGCGCGCGGGACAAGACGCTCACCGTCCCCATCCAGCCGCGCCTCGTGACCACGACGAACGATTCCGCGATCGCCGCGGCGACGGCCGGCCTCGGAATCGTGCGCCTGCTGTCCTATCAGGTGGTCGACGAGCTCGCGCAAGGCACGCTGTGCGTGCTGCTGGCCGAGCACGAACTTGCCCCGCTTCCGGTTCATGTCGTGCATCGGGAGGGCAGGCACGCGAACCGGAGGGCGCGCGCCTTCATCGATCTCTGCGTCGAAAAGCTGAGAGCCAAGGCGCCGATGTGGTCTGCATAGCCGACAGCGGCGAGTCGGCACGGCGCGCGCGGCGGAACCATCCCGAACGGCGCGCATAGCAAGCATCGCATTCCGTCTGCAAGCAGGCCCTGCAGGCCGAGATCGCTCAGGCCGGGATGATCGTCGGGCCGCCCGAGCACGACGTTGACGTCTTTCCGGATCCAACGCCTTTCGCTGGCAATCGCCGCCGCGTGACGCGGGTTCTGAATTACACGTCGAGCAGCAGACGGTCGCCGCCGCCCGATTCGCGATGCGCGGGCACCGCGCAGCAGATCAGCGCTTCGTCGTCCGCTACCTTGAATTCCGGCACGACCGGATACGTCACCGCGCCTTCGACGATCCGGGTGCGGCAGGTGCCGCAACTGCCTCCCCGGCACCCGTATTCGGGCGTCAGGCCGCGCGCCTCGGCCAGCTCCAGCAGCGAGCCGCCGCCCGGTTGCCAGCGCGCTTCCTTGCCCGACTTGACGAATGCAACGGGTGTCGGCGTATCCGCCGGCGCACGCAGCGGGGCACGCGCGCCCGGATCGGCGCGACGCTCGAGCCCGGAAGGGCCGAACGACTCCGCGTGGATTCGGTCGTCCGCCACGTTCAGGTCGCGCAGCCCGTCATAGACCGCCTGCATGAAGCCCGACGGTCCGCACAGATAGAAGTCGTAGTCGTCGAACGGTAGCGTGGCGCGCAGCAGGTTCGCATCGATGCGGCCGACGACGTCGAACTCGTCGCCCTCGCGCGCGCCGCTCGCGTCCGACAGGACGCGCACCACGTTCACCGCGCCGTTCGCCGCCGATGCGAGCTGGGCGATCTCGTCGCTGAACGCGCGTTCCTTCACGGAGCGTGCGGCGTGAAAGAACCAGGTCTTGCGCGTGCCGCGCTTGCGCGCGCCTTCGTAGACGATGTGACGCAACATCGCCAGCATCGGCGTGATCCCGACACCGGCCGCCAGTAATACGGCGGGACGGCGCTCGAGCGCATCGATCGTGAATTGCCCGGCGGGCGCCCGGACGTCGATGCGGTCACCGACCTGCACCATGTCATGCAGATGCGACGACACGCGTCCTTCGCGCTTGACGCTGATGCGATACACGCCGTCTGACGGCGCGCTCGACAACGTATAAGTGCGGATGAGCGGAGCGCCGTTCTCCGACAGGTTCACGCGAATCGGCACGTGCTGGCCCGCCAGATGCGGCACCAATCCGGCGCCGTCCTCGGGATCGAGCTGAAACGAGCGGATCAGCATGCTCTCGTCGGTGATTTTCGCGACCCTGAACGGACGCCACGCCCGTGCCAGTTCGGCCGCTTTCAGGCGGCGCGCGGCCTCGTCCCAGCTTCCCGTCATCAGCGAGTTGGGCGACCAGCCTTCCGCCCGGAACGTCCAGCGCAACGGCAATGCGCCGGCGCGATAAACGACGTGGCGCGGCTTGAAGCGCCACAGTCGCTCCGCGCCCTGAAATGCGGCGATCTCGGGCGAATCGAGGTCGACTTCGGCTTCACCGGTCATCTGCAACACGTCGCCGGTTTCGAAGTCGGCGAACACGATGCCCGCGCGCGGATTGACCAGGAAATTGCCGAGTGTCGCGAAGAACAGGTTGCCGGCGAAATCGGGGATCGTCAGCACGCCGTCGTCGCCGATGCGCACGAACCCCGCCTTGCCGCCGCGATGCGAAACGTCGACCTGACGTTCGGCGCCGTCGCCGACGTAGGACGCAACGAACAGCGTGTCGGCAGCCGCGATGATCGCGCGGGCGCGATCGTCGAGATGATCGCTCTGCTCAGGTGCGATTGCGGAAAACGTATCGGGTTCGCGTACGAACGCGAAATCGCGCAACTGGATGTATTGCGGGCAGTTGCCGAAGCTCTGCACGACGTCGAGATCGAATGCGCGCGTCTCGCCGCGGCGGATCACGCCGTTCAGCCGATTGCGACGCCGCGTATGCAGTTCGATGCCGAGCAGGCCGATCGCCGCGCCGTCGCGCGTGCCGCCGGCAGCCGGATCGTTCGGATCGAATACGGTGTCGATGCGCAGACGCTTGTCGTTCGGCGACTGCATGAAGCCGGGCCGGCCGAACGCGAACGTCGCCCATACGTCGCCGTCGTCCGCCACCGCACCGACGACGACGAAAGGCAACTGCGCGAAGAACGCTCGATGCTGGTCGGGCATGTGGTTCCTGACGAAGCGCCGTCCCACGCTGTCCATCTTCTGCATCACGCCTGTCTTTTCCTGCAGCTCGAGTTCGCCCCGATGCCACGGCGAGTTCGATTCATTCGATACCGTGCTCAAGATGTGTCTCCTCGACGGAATTTGCACATGACGCATTGGGCGCGCCGGCGTCGCCCGTCGGCCTGCACGGGCGACGGGCCGACTTCGCTCACGCAGCCGCCGCGAGCCCGACCGGCGTCTTCACGAACTCGACGAAGCCAGGCAACGCTTCGATGCGGCGCAGCCACGCCGCGACGTTCGAATAGCCCGACAGATCCACGTTGCCTTCCGGCGCGCGCGCGACGTAGCTGTACAACGCGACGTCGGCGATGGTCGGCTTCGGCCCGACGATGAAGTCGCGCGCCGCGAGTTCGGCGTCGATGAGCGCGAGGATGCGATGCGCACGGGCGATCACTTCGTCGGCGTTGAACTTCGCGCCGAACACCGTGATGAGCCGCGCGGCGGCCGGGCCGAATGCGATCTCGCCGGCCGCGACGGACAACCAGCGCTGCACGGCGGCTTCCTGTACGGGCGATGGCGGGAGGAAGTCGTGGTTGCCCGACGTGCGGGCGAGATACACGAGAATGGCATTCGAATCGGCGATCACGGTGTCCCCGTCCACCAGCACCGGCACCTGACCGAAGCGGTTCAGCGCCAGAAATTCAGGCGACTTGTGCGCGCCGGCGGCCAGGTCGACTTCAATCAGTTCGTGCTCGATGCCGAGCAGCGAGATGAGCAGGCGTGCGCGGTGCGAATGACCGGAAAGCGGGTGAACGTAGAGCTTCATGACGGTGTCCTTTGGGCAGGTGCGACGAGCAGGTCTCATCGCTTGCGGTAAGTCTAGAAACTCGTCGGCTGCGGCAGAATCCCCGCTGCCGAGAATTGATCGTTCTCGTTTCCAGACGAGTCGGACGAAAGCCGGTGTGGTCGTCAAGGCGCGTGACGGGCGTGTTGGCGTTGTCTTCCGTGTCGGTCCCGAACCGGCTGGCAGGCCGGCGGGCACGTGGAGACCGAGCGGCGGTCGCGCATTGAAAGACGCCGTGTGTCAGGCGTACGGACGGAAGACATCGGGTAGCCGGGGGCGACCACGAGGCGTCGTCGACCGCGTCGTGTCTTCCGCTCGCCGCCGGAGCGTGACGGGGCCACGACAACCTGGATGGGCTGCCGACGTAGGTGTTATATTGCGCGCGCATGCGCCCCGACCGATGAACCAACACAATCAGTATCCGCGGACCGGCGCGCCATAGAAAGACAACTAGAACGGGTCCGTCGCGCCATCGGGGCAGCCTCTCCGTGACCGGCGCCAGGCCCATGGGTCTATGCACCGAGGGGATCGACATGAACCGGGTCTATCGGCTGGTCTGGAGCCGCAGCTTGCATGCTCCGCAAGTGGTATCCGAACGCACGAGGGCGTCGCACGGCGGAGTCGACACCGGCCATGGCGCCACGCCCGCGCGCCGCCGCGCCTGCCTCGTTTCGATCGGCGTGTCGCTCGGTCTGGCCGGCGCGGCCGTCCCGGGTTGGGCCGCCACGTGTTCGTCCGCCACCATCGCGAATTGCAGCGCGCCCGGCGGCGACGGCATCCCGGACCGAAGCGGCAACGGCGGCAGCGGTAACGGCGGTGGCGGGGGTTCGTCTACGTTGGGCGGAGGCTCGGCCACGGTCCAGGTCCCCGGCGGGGCCACGTCAGGCGGGACAGGCGGCACCGGTGCGACGAACGACAGCGGCCAGGGCGGCCCCGGCGGAGCGCCAGCCGTGGTGCTCGCCGGCGATGCGGTGGTCAACGCGAACGCGCAAGGCGGCGCCGGTCAGGCCTTCGATGGATTCAATTTCGCCGGCGGTGCCGGTGGCGGCGGCGCGGGCGTGTATTCGACCGGCACCAGCGTGACCGTCAACAACGGCGTGACGGTGCAGGGCGGCACCGGCGGGAATGGCGGAGCCGGCACGTCGGGGCCTGCGTCGAACGGCGGCGGTGGAGGCGGCGGGGGCGCTGCGCTCGTCATGGTGACGCCGGCGGCCGACGTGACGAACCAGGGAGCGCTCGTCGGCGGAAACGGCGGCAACGGGGGCAGTGGCGGAAACCCGGGCGGCGGCGGGGGCGGCGACGGGCTGCTGACCTTGGGGCCCGGTTCGCAGGTGACCAACCTCGGGACCATCACCGGCGGTGTGGGCGGCGTCAGCGGCGGTGGCGCAAGCACGGCCGGAGCCAGCGGCGCCGGTGTCAACCTGGCCGGCGGCTTCACCGTGCTGACCAACGTCGGCACGATCGCCGGCGGCGCCGGCAACGGCGCGGCCGCCGGGGCCGGCGTCATCGTCAATGGCGGCGATTTCGTCGTCAACGGCGGTACGATCTCGGGCGGCTTGTACGCGGACGGCGTCACGCGCGCGGCAGCCGTCCGGTTCAACGGCGCGAACAATACACTGCAGTTGGTGACCGGGTCCAACATCGTCGGAAACCTCGAGGTGGCTGCTGCGGCGGCGGCCACCATCATCGCGGGCTCCCCCGGGCTCACGCTGTCCAACCAGGTGACGCTCGGCGATGCCGCGTCCCGGGTGACTTTCAATTCCGGCGCGACTGGCCTAGTGGTTTCAGGCGTGGTATCCGGGGCGGGCAGTGTGGCCGTGAGCGGCGGCCGAACGATCACGCTGACGGGAGACAACACCTATACCGGCGGCACCACCATCAGCGCCGGCACGCTGCAGATCGGCAGCGGCGGGACCACGGGCTCGGTCGTCGGCAACATCGTCAACAATGGCACGTTGGCGTTCAACCGCAGCGACACGGTGACGTATGGCGGCACCGTCAGCGGGGCGGGCGGCCTCGTGCAGGCGGGTACCGGCACGCTCGCGATATCCGGCGCCGCCAGCTATACGGGGAGCACCGCGATCAACGGCGGCACGCTCGCGCTGATCGGCACGGGCAGCATCGCTGCTTCCAGCGGGATTGCCAACAACGGCACGTTCGACATCTCGGGGACGACTTCGGGCGCCACGATCAATGCGCTCACGGGTACGGGCACGGTCGCGTTGGGCAGCCGGACGCTGACGCTCGCCAATGCGGCCGGCACGTTCAGCGGCGTGATCGGCGGCACCGGCGGGCTCACCGTGGCGGGCGGCACGCAAACGCTGTCGGGCGCCCACGCCTTTACCGGTGCAACGTCGATCAACGCCGGCACGCTGGCATTGACCGGTTCGGGCAGCCTGGCCGCCTCCAGCGCAATCGCCAACAACGGCACGTTCGATATCTCGGGGACGACGGCCGGGGCGACGATCAATACGCTCACCGGCGCGGGCACGGTGGCGCTGGGCGGTCGCACGCTGACGCTCGCGAATGCGGCCGGCACGTTCAGCGGCGTGATCGGCGGCACCGGCGGCCTGACGGTTGCGGGCGGTACGCAGGCGCTGTCCGGTACGAACGGCTTTACCGGTGCAACGTCGATCAACGCCGGCACGCTGGCATTAACCGGTTCGGGCAGCCTGGCCGCCTCCAGCGCAATCGCCAACAACGGCACGTTCGACATCTCGGCGACCGCCGCCGGGGCGACGATCAATGCGCTGACCGGCACGGGCACGGTGGCGCTGGGCAGCCGCACGCTGACGCTGGCCAATGCGGCCGGCACGTTCGGCGGAACCATCAACGGGACGGGCGCACTGACCGTCGGCGGCGGTACGCAAACACTGTCGGCGGCGAACGCCTACACGGGCGCTACCACCGTCAATGCCGGAACGCTGGCGCTGACCGGTTCGGGCAGCATTGCGGCCTCCAGCGCGGTCGTCGACAACGGGACGTTCGATATCTCGGGGACGACCGCCGGGGCGACGATCAATGCGCTCACGGGTACGGGCACGGTCGCGCTGGGCGGTCGCACGTTGACGCTCGCCAATGCGGCCGGCACGTTCGGCGGTGTGATTGACGGCACCGGCGGGCTGACCGTGGCGGGCGGCACGCAAACGCTGTCCGGCGTGAACACATACACCGGGGCGACGACGGTCGACGCGGGCACGCTCGCGTTGTCGGGCGCCGGCCGGCTGGCGTCGTCCACGTCGGTCACGCTGGCCGGCCAAGCGGCCGCGCTCGACCTGTCCGCGGCCGGCAGCCAGACGGTCGCGCATCTGTCCGGCGTGGCAGGCAGCCGCGTAGTGGTGGGCGGCAGCGCGCTCACGCTGGCCGACGACTCGTCGCAAACCTTCAGCGGCAGCCTCGTCGGCACCGGCGGCCTGGTCAAACGAGGCGCGGGCATGCTGACGCTGAACGGTATCAGCAACGCGTTCTCCGGAACGACGACGGTGGCGGGCGGCACGTTGGCCGTTGGCGACGCGGCGAATGCCGGTGCAGTGCTGGGGGGCAATGTCGTGGTCGATGCGCTCGGCACGTTGCGCGGCCATGGCACGGTAGCGGGCGCCGTCAGCAGCAGCGGGGTGGTCGCGCCGGGCGGTTCGATCGGAACGCTGACCGTGGGCGGCAACTACACGCAGGCGGCGGGCGGCACGCTGTCGATCGAGGTCAGCCCGACGGAAGCATCGCAATTGCGCGTGGGCGGCACCGCGACGCTCGGCGGTTCGTTGGCCGTTCTGTTCGATCCCGGCACCTATACCGCCCGCCGCTACACCGTGCTGAGCGCGGCCAACGGCGTGACGGGCCGTTTCTCGAACGTCGGCACCAGCACGGCCGGCGCGAATCTCGGCGCGTTGCAATCGTCGGTGGACTACGGCGCCAATGCGGTCGACCTGCTGCTCGCCGAGCCGGCCGGGCCCGGCACGCCGGCCGGCCCGGGCACGCCGGCCGGCCCAACGGTCATCGCGCCGACCAGGACGTCGATCTACACGGCGCTCGGCACGACGGCCTTGCTGCAGGCGCAAGACGCCAGTTCGACGCTGCTCGGGCGTCTCGCCGGCCGGCAGGATGACGCGGCGGGTGCCAGCAACGTGTGGGCCGTGGCCAATGGTTCCAGCACCAAGGTGGGCGGCACGGGCGGCGCGCCGGGCTTCCTCACGCACGCGTACGGGTTCCTGGCGGGCGCACAGGGGCGGCTCGGCGAAGCGACGGTCGGTGCGGCGGGCGGCTACACGCACACCACGCTGGCGGAAGACACGACAGGCGCATCAGGCGCCATCGACACGCTGCGCGTCGCGCTGTACGGCGCGCGGCCGATCGGCGCCGTCAATCTGTCGGCGGCGCTCGGCTACGGTCTCGATTTCCTGTCGCAGAAGCGGCCGTTCGGCAGCGTGGGTACCGCCGAAGGCGACCATCTCGGCCACGAATTCACCGCCGCCACGCAGGCCAGTCTGCCGATGGAAGCCGGCGGTTTCCGGTTCACGCCGCACATCGGACTGCGGTATGCGTACGTGCGCGGCACCGGCTTCGGCGAGAACGGCGCCAACGGCCAGAACCTGAACGTCGGGCCCGACAGTGCGAGAAGCCTTCAGCCTTACGCGGGCGTGTCGCTCGACAAGGCGTTCGGCGACGCCGTGCGCCCGGTCGGCGTCCAGCTTCGCGTCGGCTATGCGCACGAGGTGCTGCGCGGCAGCCGCGTCGTCCAGGTGCAGAGCCAGGACGGGACCGTGTTCGCGGCGCCGGGTACCGATCTTCCGCGCGCGTTCCTGACCACGGGCGCCAGTGTCACGCTGCAGGCCGCCAAGACGACCACGGTATCGCTCGGGCTGGATGCGACGATCGATACGAGCCACGTGTCGGCGCAGTCCGCATATGTGCGCGTCAATTCCCGGTTCTGACCGCATGGGAGCCGAGATGGCGAAACCGTGCCGTCTTTTCGAACCGGCCTTTTGGCGTTTGCGCCGGAGCGCGTCGAATCGGGTTCGAGGGGCCGGAGCGGGAAGCCTCGCCGAGATTCGCTCACATCACGAGTACGATCCAGATTTAAACGATTTGTGATCACTCTCCGCCGCAAAATTTTGCACAATGACGGCAGCGCGGCCTTTCGCCGGGCGGCGTTCCGGGCGACCGAGCGCCGCCCGGCAACCGCCCGACAACCCTCACCGAGCGTCGCGCCGACGTGCCGCCGCCCACCGCCATGGACCAACCGAAACGCATCCTGATCGTCGAGGACGACGCCGACATCGCCGACGTGCTGAGCCTGCACCTGCGCGACGAGCGCTACGAGGTCGTGCACAGCGCGGACGGCGCCGAAGGGCTGCGCCTGCTCGAACAGGGCAACTGGGACGCGCTGATCCTCGACCTGATGCTGCCGGGCGTCGACGGCCTCGAAATCTGCCGGCGCGCGCGGGCGATGACGCGCTACACGCCGATCATCATCACGAGCGCGCGCTCAAGCGAGGTGCACCGGATCCTCGGCCTCGAACTCGGCGCCGACGACTACCTCGCGAAGCCGTTCTCGGTGCTCGAACTCGTCGCGCGCGTGAAGGCGCTGCTGCGGCGCGTCGATGCGCTCGCGCGCGATTCGCGGATCGACGCGGGCACGCTCGACGTCGCCGGGCTGGCGATCGACCCGATCGCGCGCGAGGCGAGCGTCGACGGCGTGCGCATCGACCTCACGCCGCGCGAATTCGACCTGCTGTATTTCTTCGCGCGGCACCCGGGCAAGGTGTTTTCGCGGATGGACCTGCTCAATGCGGTGTGGGGCTACCAGCACGAAGGCTACGAACACACGGTCAATACCCACATCAACCGGCTGCGCGCGAAGATCGAGGCCGATCCGGCCGAGCCCGTGCGGATCCTCACCGTTTGGGGCCGCGGCTACAAGCTCGCCGCGCCGGGGCAGCGGGACGCATGATGAAACTCACGCTCACGCGGCGGCTGTCGCTCGTGTTCTCGATCCTGCTGCTCGCGTGCTCGGGCGCGTCGGCGTGGCTGCAGATCCGCGCGAACGACATGCGCGAGAAGGAAGTCGTGCAGGCGCTGTCGCGCGATCTGGCCGCCAACATCGCGGGCAGCGCGCCGCTGATGGACGCGAACGGGCTGCGCCCCGACGCCGTGCGCACGCTGTTCGGCCAGTTGATGGGCGTGAACCCGAGCGTCGAGGTGTACCTGCTCGACAACGCGGGGCGCATCAAGGGCGACGACGCGCCGCCGGGCCACGTGAAGCGCGACCGCGTCGATCTCGCGCCCGTGCAGCGCTTCATCGCGGGCCAGCCGCTGCCGATTCTCGGCGACGACCCGCGCAGCCCGGACGCGCGCAAGGTGTTCAGCGCCGCGCCGCTGCAGCGCGCGGGGCAGCCGCCGTCGGGCTACATCTACGTGGTGCTGCTCGGCGAGGCGCATGACCGGCTCGCCGCGCGCGTCGACGCCGGCAACGTGCTGCGCACGACGCTGTGGTCGATGGCGATCGTCGCACTGCTCGGCCTGCTCGCGGGCCTCGTCGCCTTCAGCTTCATCACGCGCCCGCTGCGCCGGCTGACGGCCGCGATGCGCGGCTTCGACGCGAACGGCGCGCCCGGCGCGCCAGCCATGCCCGCCATGCCCGATACGCAGCCGCCGGTGCTGCGCTTGCCGCCGGGCCGCCGCGGCGACGACATCGCGGTGCTCGAATCCGCGTTCGCGCAGATGGCCGACCGGATCGGCGAACAGTGGCGCGCATTGACGCGCCAGGACCAGCAGCGGCGCGAACTGATCACGAACATCTCGCACGACCTGCGCACGCCGCTCACGTCGCTGCACGGCTATCTGGAGACGCTGTCGCTGAAGGCCGACACGCTGGCCGAGCCCGAACGGCGGCGCTACCTGTCGATCGCGCTCGCGCAGAGCGCGAAGGTCGGGCGGCTCGCGCAGGCGCTGTTCGAGCTCGCGCGGCTCGAATCGGGCGGCGTGCAGGCCGAGCGCGAGCCATTCTCGCTCGTCGATCTCGTGCAGGACGTGTTCCAGAAGTTCGAGCTGACCGCGCAATCGCGCGGCGTCGCGTTGCATGCGCGGATCCCGCCGCGCGTGCCGGTCGTGTCGGCCGATCTCGGGATGATCGAGCGCGTGCTGACCAACCTGCTCGACAACGCGCTGCGGCACACGCCTTCGCAGGGCGAGGTCGAGATCGCGCTCGAGCCTCGGGAAGACCGTGTGGTCGTGACGGTGTCGGATACCGGGGAAGGGATTCCGGCGGCGCGGCGCGAAGGGCTGTTCCAGCGGCCGCAGCGGCCGATCAGCGGCGGCACGGCGACGAGCGGCGGGCTCGGCCTGTTGATCGTGCACCGGATGCTGGCGCTCAACGGCAGCAGCATCCGGCTCGTCGACCGGGCCGGGCACGGCGCGGTGTTCGAGTTTGCGCTGGCGGTCGCGTCGCCGGCCGCCGGCGACGCGCGCTGACCGCCGGCGGCGGCGTCAGCCGCCGCGCTTGCGCCGCACGTCGGTCGGCGTCGTGCCGGTCCAGCGCTTGAACGCGTGGCGGAATCCCACCGCATCGCTGAAGCCGAGCGTCAACGCGATGTCCTCGATGCTGAGCGTGGTCGTGCCGAGGTAGTCGATCGCGAGCGCCTTGCGCACGCTCGTCAGCAGTTCGCTGTACGACGTGCCTTCGGCTTCGAGCTTGCGGCGCAGCGTGCGCGAGGTCATGCAGAGGATTTCGGCGATCGCGTCGATGTCCGGGAATTGTCCCGGCGTGCGGGTGAGCTCCTCGTATACGCGTCGCGTGATGCCGGACTGGCTGCGTAATTCGTCGAGCAACCGGGCGCAGTGCGACGACATCTGCGCGGCGGTGATCGGGTTCGCGAGCTGCGGCGCGCGCGCGAGCCATGCCGCCGGATAGCTGAGCACGTGATGCGGCTGGTCGAACGCGATCGGGCATTCGAGCGCATCGGCCAGCAGCGCCGCGTGCGGCGGCCGCGGCTGCGCGAACTGCGCGCGCGCCGGCACGCACCATCCGCCCATCACGTCCTTGATGACCGTCACGTGCAGCGCGAACTGCATGTCGATCAGGAAACGGTACAGCGGCGCGTCGAGATCGGGCAGCGTGACCTCATGCCGGGCCGGAAACAGCCACGACGCGGTATCGCCCTGTTCGACCCAGCGGATCGGCAGCATGCCGTTCGCGAGCCGGTGATACTTGACGGCCGAATCGAACGCGCGCGCGAGCGATTCCGAGCACAGCATCGCGTAGCCGTACATCCCGTAGCTCGATGCGTGCAGCCGGCGGCCGACGCGCACGCCGAGGTCGGTGCCGTCGTACCGGCCGACCGCATTGCGCGCGGCCGTCAGGAACTGCAGCGGCGACGTGAGCGTGAACGGATCGACGACGTCGGCCGGCGTGAGCCCGGTGCCGGCGAGCACCGTGGCCGGATCGAGGCCGGCGTGCGCGGCCACGTCGACCAGCACGGCCAGCTTGGCCGGCGTGAAGCGCTGCGCGCGCAACGCGTGGGCGGCCTCGGCGTCGGGCAGCCGGGCGGGACGGGCGTCGGTCGGTTTCAACAGCGCGCTGCGCGGCATGGCGGGATCCTGCGTCCGAATCGATATCGTTGACGGCCCGCAATTCTGCTCGGGAACGGTCCCGTCCGCCACAGGGTTCACCCTGATGCAGCGATGGAAAAGGCCGGCCGGACGGGTGTTCGCGGTGTGAGTGGCGCAGGCGCGTGCGTTCGCGTGTCCGTTTCGATCATGTTTTCGGCCGCGCGGATCATTTGCAACGCGCATCGCGCGGGCGATAGTCGCCGGTCAGGCGGCGGCCCGCGTCCTTTCGGCGTGCAGGCCGCCGTGAGAGCGGTACGCACGCTGGCGTGCCGCGCCCAGAGGAGTGAGACATGACGAAGAGACACTGGATCGGGTCGTATGGCTCGATCCCCGCCGAGATCGACGCCGATCGCCATCCTTCCGTAAGCGCGCTGCTGGACGACGCGATGCGCCGCTTCGCCGATCGTCCGGCGTTCCATGCATGCGGCCGCACGCTCACCTATGCCGACGTCGAGCACCTGTCGACCGCGCTGGCCGCGTATCTGCAGCAGGTCGTCGGCGTGCGCAAGGGCGACCGCGTGGCCGTGATGCTGCCCAACGTGCTCGCGTTCCCGGTCGTGTTCGTCGCCGTCGCGAAGATCGGCGCGGTGCAGGTCAACGTGAATCCGCACTACACCGCACGCGAGCTCGAGCATCAGCTCGACGACGCCGGGGTCGAGGTGGCGATTGTCTGCGGCGGGTCGATGGGCACGTTCGCGGACGTGGTCGGCCGCACGCGCGTGCGCATCGTGCTGAGCGTGGGCCGGGAGGACCTCGGCGTCGTCGATGCGCCGGCCGGCACGTGCGACACGCTGCCGCCCGGTTCGACCGCGCTCGCGCACGCCATCGCCGCCGGGGAATCGCTCGCGTGCGAGCCGGTTGCGCTGAGCGGCGCGGACCTGTTGCTGCTGCAATACACGGGCGGCACGACCGGCCTGTCGAAGGGCGCGGCGCTGTCGCATCGCAACCTCGTCGCGAACATCGCGCAGTTCGCGGCGATCGTGCCGGATGCGCGCCGGCCGGGCGAGGAAGTCGTCGTCACGGCGATCCCGCTGTATCACATCTTCGCGCTGACGGTGAACTTCCTGTCCTACTTCGCGATCGGCGCGCAGAACTGGCTCGTCGCGAACCCGCGCGACATGGACGGGTTCATCGACGTGCTGAAGGCCGCGCGGCCGACGGTGTTCGTCGGCGTGAACACGCTGTACGCGGGGCTCGCCGGCCATCCGCGCCTGAAGGAGGTCGACTGGTCGCGGCTGAAGCTGTCGGCCGGCGGCGGCGCGGCGGTGATCGACGTGATCTCGTCGCGCTGGAAGGCGGTGACGGGCAATTTCATCCGCGAGGGCTACGGGCTGTCGGAAACGTCGCCGGTCGTGTCGTTCAACCCGCAGTCGATCGACCGCTTCACGGGCACCACGGGCGTGCCGCTGCCGTCGACCGACGTGAAGCTGCTCGACGACCAGGATCGCGAGGTGGCGATCGGCGAAGCGGGCGAGATCTGCGTGAAGGGGCCGCAGGTGATGAGCGGCTACTGGCGGAAGCCGGACGCGAACGCGGCCGCGTTCACCGCGGACGGCTATTTCCGCACCGGCGACGTCGGCGTGTTCGACGCGGCGGGCTTCCTGCGGATCGTCGATCGCAAGAAGGACATGATCATCGTGTCGGGCTTCAACGTGTATCCGAACGAGATCGAGGCGGTCGCGACCGCGCTGCCGGGCGTCGCCGAATGCGCGTGCATCGGCGTGCCGGACCCGCGCACGGGCGAGGCCGTCAAGTTGTTCGTCGTGTGCGCGCCGGACGCCGACGTGACGGAGGCGCAGCTCGTCGCGCACTGCCGCGCGAGCCTGGCCGCGTACAAGGTGCCGAAGCTGGTGCGCTTCGTTGACCGGCTGCCGAAGTCGACGGTCGGCAAGATCCTGCGCCGGGAACTCGGCCGCACCGACTGATGGCGGCCACGCGCCGCGCGGCCGCGGCGGCCCGGCACGGCCCGGCCCGGTGCGCGTCCAACCCCGAAGGTCGCGCGCGGGCCGCTCAAGTACAATGCGGTCGGTTCGATCGACGGGGACGCGATGACCGGCTCAGATTCACTTTCCGCCCGGCCCGGGCGTGCGCTGCCGTCGCCGAGCGCGACGGTGCCGATCTCGCTCGTCAACGGCTTTCTCGCGAGCGCGGGCGCGCGGCGCGACGTGGTCGAGCGCTACCTGCGCGGCGCCGGCATTCCGATCGAGCTGCTCGGCGAGCCGCATGCGCGCGTGACGGAGGAGCAGTTCTCGACGCTGTACCGCACGCTCGCGATCGACCTCGACGACGAGATGCCCGGCATCTTCTCGCGTCCGCTGCGCGGCGGCACGCTGAAGTACCTGTGCCTGAGCCTGCTCGATGCGCGCAACCTCGAAACGGCGCTGCATCGTTTCGGGCAATTCTTCCATATCCTGCTCGACGACTTCTTCGTCGAATCGAAGCGCGACGAGCTCGTCGCGCAGGTGCTGCTGCGCCCGAACGACGCCATCGGCCCGATCGGCGCGCTCGGCCAGGAGCTGATGCTCAAGCTCGTGCACGGCGTGTGCTCCTGGTTGATCGGGCAGAAGATTCCGCTGCTGCAGATCGAGTTCGCGTGCCCGCGGCCGCGCCATGCGGTCGACCACCTGTACTTCTTCACCGGCGCCGTGCAGTTCGACTGCGCGCGTACGCTGATGCGCTTCAGCGCCGATTACCTCGACGCGCCGATCCGCCAGAGCAAGCGCAACCTGCGCAAGTTCCTCGCGCGTGCGCCCGGCGACTGGATCTTCGAATCGTTCAGCGAACAGCTCGTGTGCCATCGCGTGCGGCAGTACCTGTCGGCGGCGCTGCCCGACCTGCCCGCGATCGACCAGGCGGCCGAGCACCTGCATTGTTCGGTGCGCACGCTGAGCCGTCATCTGGCCGCCGAAGGGACGACGTTCCAGGTACTGAAGGACGAGCTGCGGCGCGATATCGCGATCCAGCGGCTGACCGACACGCCCGACACGATCGCGGCGATCGGCGCCGATATCGGCTTCGACGATCCGAGCGCGTTTCATCGCGCGTTCCGGCACTGGACGGGCAGTACGCCGGGGACGTATCGGCGCCGGGCGTGACGCGGGCGCGGCGCCGGGTGTCACCGATTCGCGGTGCCGCGGATGGAATCCCATAACCGGACACCTTGGCGGTTTTCATGGCCGGTTCTTCAGAGGACACTCCCATAACCGGCTCCCTTTGCTGCGCCGAGCGGGGCCGCCGCGCGTACGCGTGGCCGTTTTTTTGGCGCGCTTCACCGCAATCTCCGATACGGGCGGATCGGGCGCCGACGCCCGCGCGGCGGGCTTCTCCGCCGGGCGGCAGGGTCGCCGCCGGTGCGCGGCGTGGCCGATTTTGTCACCATGTGGGCCGGATATGACAATGAAAATCCGGACCCCCGGCGTTAGGATGGCCCATCACGTCGCCCGGTCCTGGCCGGTTCTGCCGTATCGGACCCCGTGGCGCCCCCAATTCACCGCCTGATTGGAACATCGACCATGAGCTATAACGCCCCCGTCAAGGACATGCTGTTCGTGCTGAAGGAACTCGCGGGCATCGACGCCGTCGCGCAGTTGCCGGGTTTCGAGGATGCGGGTTACGACACGGCGCAGGCCGTGCTCGACGAGTCCGCGAAATTCTGCGGCGAGGTGCTGGCGCCGCTGAACGTCGAAGGCGATCGCAATCCGAGCAGCTGGAAGGACGGCGTCGTGACCGCGACGCCGGGCTTCGGCGAAGCGTTCCGCCAGTTCGTCGAGGGCGGCTGGCAGGGGCTGCAGCATCCGGCCGAATACGACGGCCAGGGGCTGCCGAAGCTGATCGCGACGCCGTGCATCGAGATGCTGAACGCATCGAACCTGTCGTTCGCGCTGTGCCCGCTGCTCACCGACGGCGCGATCGAGGCGCTGCTGACGGCCGGCACCGACGCGCAGAAGCAGCGCTACGTGCCGAAGCTGATCTCCGGCGAATGGACGGGCACGATGAACCTGACCGAGCCGCAGGCGGGCTCCGACCTCGCGCTGGTGCGCTCGCGCGCGGAGCCGCAGGGCGACGGCACGTACAAGGTGTTCGGCACGAAGATCTTCATCACGTGGGGCGAGCACGACATGGCGGACAACATCGTCCACCTGGTGCTGGCGCGCACGCCGAATGCGCCGGAAGGCGTGAAGGGCATTTCGCTGTTCATCGTGCCGAAGTTCCTGGTCAACGACGACGGCTCGCTCGGTGCGCGCAACGACGTGCACTGCGTGTCGATCGAGCACAAGCTCGGGATCAAGGCGAGCCCGACGGCGGTGCTGCAATACGGCGATCACGGCGGCGCGATCGGCTATCTGGTGGGCGAGGAGAACCGCGGCCTCGAATACATGTTCATCATGATGAACGCGGCGCGCTTCGGGGTCGGGATGCAGGGGATCGGCGTGGCCGATCGCGCGTATCAGAAGGCGGCCGCATTCGCGAAGGAACGCGTGCAGAGCCGCCCGGTGGATGGCTCGGCGAAGCAGTCGGTGACGATCATCCATCACCCGGACGTGCGCCGGATGCTGGGCACGATGCGTGCGCTGACCGAAGGCGCGCGGGCGCTGGCCTATGTGGCCGCCGCGCACAGCGACATTGCCCACCGCCATGCGGACGACGCGACGCGCGCGCGTCATCAGGCGATCTACGAATATCTGGTGCCGATCGTGAAGGGCTGGAGCACGGAGATGGTGAACGACGTGGCGAGCCTCGGCGTGCAGGTGCATGGCGGGATGGGCTTCATCGAGGAAACCGGCGCCGCGCAGTACTACCGCGATGCGCGGATCCTGGCGATCTACGAAGGCACGACCGCGATCCAGGCGAACGACCTCGTCGGCCGCAAGACGCTGCGCGACGGCGGCGCGGTCGCGAAGGCGCTGATCGCGGAGATCGGCGAGACCGTCGCGGCGCTCGGCAAGATCGACGGCGCGGCGGCCGCGTCGATGAAGGCGCAACTGGAGAAGGGCGCGCGCGCGTTGTCGACGGTGGTCGACTACGTGCTCGCGAACGCGAAGCAGGACCCGAACGCGGTGTTCGCGGGCAGCGTGCCGTATCTGAAGCTCGCGGGCGTCGTGCTGTGCGGCTGGCAGATGGCGCGTGCGCTGCTGGCCGCGCACGCGAACCGTGCGAGCGACACGGCGTTCTTCGACGCGAAGATCGCGATCGCGCAATGCTATGCGGAGCACGTGCTCGTGCAGGCGGGTGCGCTCGAGGCGTCGATCGTCGGCGCGAAGGGCAACGAGAGCGTGCTCGCGTTGACGGAAGACCAGTTCTGACCGCTGACGGTCGGGACGCAGCAGGAGACAGGATTTTGACCACACAGGACTTGCTCGCGCAGTACGGCCCGCGCGAATCGATGGAATACGACGTCGTGATCGTCGGCGGCGGCCCCGCCGGGCTGTCGGCGGCGATCCGGCTCAAGCAGCTGGCCGCCGAGAAAGGCGCCGAGATCGGCGTGTGCGTGCTCGAGAAAGGTTCCGAGATCGGCGCGCACATCCTGTCGGGTGCGGTGATGGACCCGCGCGCGATCACCGAGCTGTTTCCCGACTGGAAAGAACGCGGCGCGCCGCTCGACGTCGAGGTGACGGAAGACCGCTTCCTGTTCCTGTCCGAGAAGAGCGCGGTCACGACGCCGAACTGGGCGCTGCCCGACAACTTCAAGAATCACGGCAACTACGTGATCTCGCTGGGCAACGTCACGCGCTGGCTCGGCCAGCAGGCCGAGGCGCTGGGCGTGGAAATCTTCCCGGGCTTCCCCGCCGCGGAGATCCTGTACAACGACGACGGTTCGGTCAAAGGCGTCGCCACCGGCAACATGGGCGTGGGCAAGGACGGCGAGCCGACCGAGAACTTCCAGCTCGGCATGGAGCTGCACGCGAAGTACACGCTGTTCGCCGAAGGCTGTCGCGGCCACCTCGGCCGCCAGTTGATCGCGAAGTTCAAGCTCGACGCGAACGCGGATCCGCAGGCGTACGGGATCGGCATCAAGGAACTGTGGGAAATCGATCCGGCCAAGCACAAGCCCGGCCTCGTGATCCACACGGCCGGCTGGCCGCTGAAGTCCGATACGTACGGCGGCTCGTTCCTGTATCACATGGACAACAACCAGGTCGTGGTCGGCTTCGTCGTGGGCCTCGGCTACACGAACCCGTACCTGTCGCCGTTCGAGGAATTCCAGCGCTACAAGACCCATCCGTCGATCCGCGCGTTCCTCGAAGGCGGCAAGCGCGTGTCGTACGGCGCGCGCGCGATCACGGCGGGCGGCCTGCTGTCGCTGCCGAAGACGGTGTTCCCGGGCGGCGCGCTGATCGGCGACGACGCGGGCTTTTTGAACGCATCGCGGATCAAGGGCAGCCACGCGGCGATCAAGACCGGGATGCTGGCGGCCGATGCGGCATTCGACGCGGTGCAGGCCGGGCGTCAGTCGGACGAGCTCAACGCGTACCCGGACGCGTTCAAGCAATCGTGGCTTTACACGGAGCTGTACCGCGCGCGCAACTTCAAGCAGTGGATGGCCAAGGGCCTGTATCTGGGCACGCTGATGGTCGGGATCGAGCAGAAGGTGATGGGCGGCAACGTGCCGTGGACGCTGCATCACCAGCACGCGGACCACGAGATGCTGAAGCCGGCGTCGCAGTGCGAGCCGATCGAGTATCCGAAGCCGGACGGCAAGCTGACGTTCGATCGCCTTTCGTCGGTGTTCATCTCGAACACGAACCACGAGGAGAACCAGCCGGCGCACCTGACGCTGAAGGACGCGAGCGTGCCGGTGAACGTGAACCTGCGTACGTACGCGGGGCCGGAGGCGCGTTTCTGCCCGGCGGCGGTGTACGAGTTCGTGAAGAACGACGATGGCGGCGATCGGCTCGTGATCAACGCGCAGAACTGCGTGCACTGCAAGACCTGCGACATCAAGGACCCGACGCAGAACATCGTGTGGGTCACGCCCGAAGGCGGCGGCGGGCCGAATTACCCGAACATGTAACGCAAACGCATCCCCGCGCCCGCGGGCGCGAACGAACCGGAGTGAGACGATGAGCAATGCAGCGAAGGAAGTCGTGGTGGTGAGCGGTGTCCGTACCGCGATCGGCGATTTCGGCGGGAGCCTGAAGGATTTCTCGCCGACCGACCTCGGCGCGAAGGTGGTTGCCGAAGTGCTGTCGCGCGCGAACGTGCCCGGCGATGCGGTCGGCCATGTCGTATTCGGCCACGTCGTCAACACCGAGCCGAAGGACATGTATCTCGCGCGCGTCGCGGCGATCAACGGCGGCGTCGCGCAGCACACGCCGGCGCTGACCGTGAACCGCCTGTGCGGCTCCGGCCTGCAGGCGATCGTGTCGGCCGCGCAGACGATCATGCTCGGCGACGCCGACGTCGCGATCGGCGGCGGCTCGGAAAGCATGAGCCGCGCGCCGTACACCGTGCCGGCCGCGCGCTTCGGCCAGCGCATGGGCGACGCGAAGCTCGTCGACATGATGCTCGGCGCGCTGCACGATCCGTTCCAGACGATCCACATGGGCGTGACGGCCGAGAACGTCGCGAGGAAATACGACATCTCGCGTGAAGCGCAGGACGCGCTGGCGCTCGAATCGCATCGTCGCGCGGCGCGCGCGATCGCCGAAGGGCGCTTCAAGGACCAGATCCTGCCGATCTCGATCCGCACGAAGAAGGGCGAGGTCGCGTTCGACACCGACGAGCACGTGCGTCACGACGCGAGTGCCGACGATTTCACGAAGCTCAAGCCGGTGTTCGCGAAGGAGAACGGCACCGTGACGGCCGGCAACGCGTCGGGCATCAACGATGCGGCCGCCGCCGTGCTGATGATGAGCGCGGACGCCGCGCGCGCGCAGGGCGTGAAGCCGCTCGCCCGTCTCGTCGCGTATGCGCACGCGGGTGTCGATCCGGCGTACATGGGCATCGGCCCGGTGCCGGCCACGCAGAAGGCGCTCGAACGCGCCGGCCTCAAGATCGGCGATCTCGACGTGATAGAAGCGAACGAGGCGTTCGCCGCACAGGCTTGCGCGGTCACGCAGGAACTCGGCCTCGATCCGGCCAAGGTCAACCCGAACGGCTCGGGCATCTCGCTCGGTCACCCGATCGGCGCGACCGGCGCGCTGATCACGGTGAAGGCGCTGTACGAACTGAAGCGCATCGGCGGGCGTTACGCGCTCGTGACGATGTGTATCGGCGGCGGCCAGGGGATTGCGGCGATCTTCGAGAACATCTGATAATCGACCGCTCAGCCTCCGAATACACAGGAATCGTCATGGCCATCGAAACCGTCGGCGTCGTGGGCGCCGGAACCATGGGTAACGGCATTGCGCAAACCGCCGCCGTTGCAGGACTGAACGTCGTGATGATCGACGTCAGCGACGCCGCGCTCGACAAGGGCCTCGCGACGCTGAAGGGCAGCCTCGAGCGGCTCGTGTCGAAGGACAAGCTCGACGCGGCCACGCGTGACGCGGCGCTCGCGCGCATCACGACGTCGACGGACTACGCGACGCTCGCCGCGGTCGACATCGTGATCGAAGCCGCGACCGAGAACGTCGAGCTGAAGGGCCGCATCCTGAAGCAGATCGAGGCCGTCGCGCGCCCGGACGCGATCATCGCGACCAACACGTCGTCGATCTCGATCACCGCGCTCGCGGCGCCGCTCGCCGATCCGTCGCGTTTCCTCGGCATGCATTTCTTCAACCCGGTGCCGCTGATGCCGCTCGTCGAGATCATTCGCGGGCTGCAGACGAGCGATGCGACCGCGTCGGCCGTGCGCGCGCTGACCGAGCGTTTCGACAAGTCGCCGATTGGCGTGCGCAATTCGCCGGGCTTCGTCGTGAACCGGATCCTGGTGCCGATGATCAACGAAGCGTTCTTCGTGCTGGCCGAAGGCATCGCGTCGGCCGAGGAGATCGACGCGGGGATGAAGCTCGGCGCGAACCATCCGATCGGGCCGCTCGCGCTGGCCGACCTGGTCGGGCTCGACGTGTGCCTCGCGGTGATGGACGTGTTCCTGAAGGACTTCGGCGACCCGAAATATCGCGCGTGCCCGCTGCTGCGCGAGATGGTGTCGGCAGGGCGGCTCGGGAGGAAGACCGGGCGCGGCGTGTACGACTACGGCAAGTAAGCCGGTTGTCCCATGGTGTTTCATGCGGCCGCCTTCGGGCGGCCGCGTGCTTTGTATGGCGCGCGCGGCGTGATGACGCGTCGTGTACCGACAGGTCGCGCTACAGCAGCCGCTCGGACAGGACGCGGAATGCGACGTCGGGCACGACGAAGCACAGCGGTTCGCCGGTCGCGCCGATGCGGGCGAGAAAGTCGCCGCCGCCGACGGGGCCGACCGTCTTCAGCGGTCGCACCGCGTCGACGTCGATCGGCAGGTCGATCGACGCATACGCGAGGCGGTCGCAGTCCTCGACGTGGGCGACGGCCGCGTGCTGCAGCGACAGGGTGGCCACGGCCGCGCGCCAGTCGTCGAAGAACGGTGCGAAGGCGGCGGGCAGCGTCCGGTCGTGCGACGCTTCGGCCGTGCAGCGGAAGTCGGGTGCGCTGCCACCGCTTGCCGCCAGCCGCGTGTCGTAGCGTCCGTCGCGCGCCGCATGCGTGAAGGGCCGCGCGAGATGCGACGGCAGCGCGTCGCTGAACAGCCGGCTGCCGAGCGCATAGAGCGGGTGGTCGAACACGTTCTTCACGAACAGCACGGTGCGCTCGGCCGGCACGCCGTCCGGCAGCGCGTCGACGTAGAGCCGCCAGTTGCTTTGCAGCGGCGACGGAAACACGCGGCGCAGCGGCCCGGCGAGACGCGGGCCGAAGTGGCGATGCCGGTAGGTGAGCGTCGTGAACAGCGTGCGGCCGCCTCGGCTCGCGAGTGTGACGCCGCGCGGCACGAGATGCTCGACGGCCGCGACGTCGACGACCCACGTGCAATATACGACATGCTCGACGTCGCTCGCGAGCTGCAGGAACGGCAGCCGCGACAGCAGCGCGCGGCGTGCGCGCAGCAAGGGACGGCTCGCGACCATCCGGTTGGCGAGCCGCCCGGCGAGGCCGGTGGACGGGTAAATGAAGGCGTTGTCGTTGCGCATGGGCGGCATTGTGCCGGGGCTGTCGCATGCTCGGAAGAGGCGGTGCGGCTTTAGACGAGCGGCGCGCGTATTTTGCCATCGGCGCGCCGCGGGCTGCCGCTTGTGCAATGGATTCCGACGGCCGAGCCCGACGCATGACGTACGCGCGCAAAGGCCCGCCGTTCGCGCGTCAGTACCCCGACCCGCCGCCGCCCTGGTCGGTCACGATTGCCACGCCTGAACTCGTGCCGAGCCGCGTCGCGCCGGCTTCGAGCATCGCCAGCGCGGCCGCGCGATCGCGCACGCCGCCCGACGCCTTCACGCCGAGCGTCGGCCCGACGGTGCGGCGCATCAGCGCGACATCGGCGAGCGTCGCGCCGCCGTGGCCGAACCCGGTCGACGTCTTCACGAACGCGACGCCGAGATCGCGGCACATCTCGCACACGCGCACCTTCTCGTCGTCGGTCAGCAGCCCCGTTTCGAGGATCACCTTCAACGGCACCGTGCCGCACGCGCGATGCACGGCGTCGATGTCGGCCTTCACGTCGTCGGCGCGGCCGCTTTTCAGCGCGCCGATGTTGATCACCATGTCGATCTCGCCGGCGCCCGCCGCGATCGCGGCGGTGGCTTCGAATGCCTTCGCGGCGGACAACCCCGCGCCGAGCGGAAAGCCGACCACGGCGCAGACGAGCACGCCGGTTTCAGCCAGCTCGCGCGCGGCGAGCGGCACGTTCGCCGAATTCACGCAGACCGAGTAAAAACGATGCTCGGCCGCCTGGCGGCAGAGTTCGCGGATCTGCGCGTCGCTCGCGTCGGGCGCGAGCAGCGTGTGATCGATGGTTTGGGCGAGCTGGGCGTTGGAAAGCGGCATGTGTCAGGACTCCACGGATCGTGTGCGGAAAGGGCACACGGAAAGTTGATGTTTTCACATCGGTTTGTTACAAATACGACATTCCGGCCGGGCCCGCGCGCCCGGCACGACGAACGACTCACGCGGCGGGCACGCAGGATACCGGCATGGAAACAAAGAAGGGCGAACGGATCAAGACCTTGATGAACGTGCTGCAAGGGCAGAACGCGATTCATCTGAGGGAAGTCGCCGAACTGTTCGGCGTGTCCGAAATGACGATCCGTCGCGATCTCGCGGACAACCCGCACGGCTTGAGCCTGATCGGCGGCTACGTGACGCGCCATTTCGCCGCGCAGCGCAGCGACATCGGCGAATACCTGATCAGCGCCGAGAACAACCGGCAGACGGAGGAAAAGCGCCGCATCGGCAAGCTCGCCGCGCAATTCGTGACGACCGGCGACACGATCTTCGTCGACTGCGGGTCGACCACGCCGTTCATCGTCGACTTCATTCCCGACGACCTTGAATTCACGGCGGTGTGCAATTCGCTGAACGTGTTCGCGAAGCTGCAGCAGAAGCCGCATTGCAACGTGATCCTGTGCGGCGGCGCGTATCACCGCCAGAACATGGTGTTCGAATCGGTCGCCGAAACGGGCATCCTCGATTCGGTGCGCGTGTCGAAGGCGTTCATTTCGGCGGCCGGCGTGAGCGAGCGCTGCGGCGTCACGTGCTTCAACTTCCACGAAGTCGACGCGAAGAAGAAAGTGATGGCGCGCGCGCAGAACCGCTTCCTGCTGGTCGATCACACGAAATTCGACGAAGTGCGCGCGGCCTATTTCGCCGAACTGACCGATTTCAACTACGTGATCTCGGACGGGGAGCTGAGCCGTCGCTACGAAACGGCGATCCGCGAGCACGGGATCGCGCTCGTGACCTGATGCGGCGCGGGCGGGCGGCGCGCCATGCAGCGCGCTTCTCGTCGCGCCTCTCATCGCATCACGCATCGCGGGCTTCCGCCGGGCTGAGGTAGCCCGTCAGCACTTCGAAGCGGCGCGATGCGCCCGCCGCCAGCGCCGCGACGTGGCCCTTGCGGCGTTCGGCTGCGTAACCCTCCGGCTCGCAGGTCGACGGCAGCGCGAACGCGGCGACCTGCTGGTCCGCGTTGTGCAGGATCCAGCGCGTCGCATGCGGAAATTGCTCGGGGCGGTATGAGGTGTGGAACGCGCCGCCGTCCGGATGCACGAGCCGGAAATGCGCGACGCCGTCGGCGTCCGTTTCAACGTCGTTCATGAAGAACACGATTTCGGGGTCGTACAGCGCGGGCGCATCGAGCGTCGCGAGCCGCGCCGGATCGCGCGCGAGCGTGGCCGTGTAGTCGCGCCACGCGGCGGTCGGCTTCACGTGAGCCGGCACGCTGTCGCGCAGCCGCAGCCCGCCTGGACGCAACGCTTGCACGAAGCGCCCGCCCGGCACGTACGCGTAGTTCAGATGGGCCATGTACATCAGGTCCATCGGCGTGCCGCCGAGGTTCGTCACGTCCATCGCGATCGTCATCCGCGCATCGTGCTCGGCCAGCCGCACCGACGGACGCGCGACGTAGTGACTGCCGAAGCCCTGCACGTATTCGTACTCGCCGGTCACTTCGACCGTCGCGCCGCGCGCATCCGAGCCGACGACGAGGGTCGCGCGGTCCATCGGCGCGCACGGCATCTCGCCGTGCAGCGCATGCGTGTCGTCCGGCCCCGGGCAGCCGTTGCGCAGCAGCCCGCTGTGGAACATGAAGCAGCCGTAGGTATCGATGATCGACGCCGCGCGCTTCGGCTGCCGGAACATGTGCTTCATCGTCAGGTCGCGGCCGTCGAATTCGGCGGCCCAGATCATCTGGCCGAGATACGGCAGCACGACGAGGTACCCGCGGCGGTTGTCGAGCTTCAGCGCCTCGACGCCGGACGGGTACGCGAACGCGGTGACGGTGAGGCCGTCGGTGCGGTACAGCGTGCGCGGCGCTTCGCGGAAGTCGTCGCGCCGCAGTTCGATCTCGCCCCGCATGGTCACGCTCCCGACGTGTTGCGCGTCGCGGCGTAGCGCGCGGGCGCATGGCCGTCGGCCGCCGCGTCGGGCGTGGCTGCCGGCAGGTGGCGCAGGCAGTAGAAGCCGTAGTAGACGATCACGACGAAGCATGCGAGCGGCACGACGAACGCGAGCTGCATGTTGCCGCCGGTGTGATCGGAGATCAGCCCCTGGATCAGCGGCACGACCGCGCCGCCGACGATGCTCATCACGAGGATCGAGCCGCCGTATTCGGTGTCCTTGCCGAGGCCGTCGATCGTCAGTCCGTAGATCGTCGGCCAGCACGGGCCGAGGAACATGCTCACGCACACGGCCGCATACACGGCGGTGATGTCGTGCACGCCGATCGTGTACGCGAGCAGCGCGATGCACAGGATGCCGTAGACGATCAGCACCTTGGCCGGGCCGACGCGTTTCATCACGAGCGTCGCGACCAGCTTGCCGACGAAGAACGCGAAGAATGTCGCGAGCAGGTAGCGCGATGCGCCGCGCTCGGTGAGGCCGCCGATCTGCATCGCGAGCCGGATCGTGAAGCTCCACACGCCGACCTGCGCGCCCACATACAGGAATTGCGCGACCACGCCCGCGACGAAGCGCCGGTTGCCGAACAGGCGCGCGAGCGTGCCGCGCGCGTCGATCCGGTGCGTGAGCGCGCCCGCGCCGTGGCCCTTGCACGCCGGGTACGGCGTGAGCGCGAACACGATGAACACGGCGACGAGCACGACGATCAGCCACTTGTACGGTTCGAGCGTGGCCTGGATCATCGCGAGCTGGTGCCTGTGCGCGTCGGCGGCCGACATCGCCGCGAGTTGCGCATGCGACGCGTCGCCTTCCTTGAAGATCAGGAAGCTGCCCATGTAGACGCCGGCCATCGCGCCGAACGGATAGAACGTCTGCGAGATGTTCAGGCGCCGCGTGCTGGTGTCGCGCGGGCCCATCAGCGTCGAATACGAATTCGATGCCGTTTCGAGAAACGACAGGCCCGCGGCGATCACGAACAGCGCGACGAGGAACATCCCGTACTTCGCCATCGACGCGGCAGGGAAGAACAGCAGGCAGCCGGTCGTGTAGAGCAGCAGGCCGACGAGGATCGTCGTCTTGTAGCTGAACTTCTTCACGACGGTCGCGGCCGGAATCGCGAGGAAGAAGTAGCCGAGATAGAACGCGGACTGCACGAACGCCGATTCGAAATCGGACAGGAAGAACGATTTCTTGAACTGCGCGATCAGCACGTCGTTCAGGTTCGCGGCGGTGCCCCACAGCGCGAACAGGCAGCACAGCAGCGTGAACGCGAAAAGCGGCGTGCGGTTCAGGTAATAGCCGTCGGGGGCGTGTTCGATCCGGGCTCGGCTCATGGGTGTCTCCTTCCCAATGTCTCGTCGATGAAGGCGCCGGTCAGAGGCCGGCGTCGCGGAGGAAGCGTTCGAACGTCGCGGCGTCGGCGTACGACTTCTGCGTGCCGAGGCCCGTGACCGAATGCGCGGCGTACGCGGACGCGTGGCGCATCGCGTCGAGCGCGTCGCGCGACGCGGCATAGCAGCGCGCGAAGCAGCCGATATACGCGTCGCCGGCGCCCGTCGTGTCGCGCGCGTCGACCGGGACACCCGGCACGTGCCGCGCGCCGTCGCGCGACACCAGCAGCGAGCCGTTGCTGCCGAGCGTGACGAGCACGTGCTTGAGCCCGCGCGCGACCAGCGCTTCGGCGGCACGGGTGGCACGCTCGCGCGAATCGACCGGCATGCCCGACACGATCGCGAGCTCGGTTTCGTTCGGCACGAAGAATTCGACGGAACGGATGCGTTCGAAATCGAGGTCGGCCACGGCGGGCGCGGGGTTCAGCAACACCGGAATGCCGTGCCGCGCGCCGAATTCGATTGCGTAATAGACGGTGTCGAGCTCGATTTCGAGCTGAAGCACGATCAGCGCGCATTCGGCGAGCATCGGCGCGGCCGCGTCGATGTCGGCGGGCCGCAGGTGGCGGTTCGCGCCCTTGACGATCAGGATGCTGTTGCTCGAATCGGGCTCGACGAAGATCGGTGCGACGCCGCTCGACACGCCGGCGACCTTGCGCACGTGCGTGGTGTCGATGCCTTCGCGCTCGAAGTTGCGGATCGTGTTGTCGGCGAACACGTCGTCGCCGACCTTCGTGACCATCACGACGCGCGCACCGAGCCGCGCGGCCGCGACGGCCTGGTTCGCGCCCTTGCCGCCGCAGCCGAGTTCGAAGTTCGGCGCCTCGAGCGTTTCGCCCCGAACGGGCATGCGCGCGACATAGGTCACGAGGTCGACCATGTTGCTGCCGATGACGGCGATTGTCTCCATCTGTTGTCTCTTCCTTGGTATAGGGGGGCGACCGCGCGCGTGGTCGGCGGTTCACGAAATATGATAATAAAATAACATGAAGTGTGAAAATGCAATCCTGTGATGTTAGTGGGGTCACTTTTTGGTCGACGGGCAGGCGGGTGAAAACTCCATCCTGGTGTCGGCATACGAAAAAGGTCGCACTTGGATGAAGGGAGGCAATGTGCAAAAAGACCTAGGCCGGAAATCCACTCAGTGCGAGCAGGGTATCGAACCGGTGATCGCCATGCGCAGTACCGGACATGGCTGTGGCCCTGGCAAATAGCGCTGGGTCGTTGAACGCACGCATGCTTGGCTGCATCGCTTCCGTCGCCTCCGTATTCGTTTCGAGCGACGTACGGACGTTCACGGCGCGTTCCTCAAACTCGGTCGCTGCCTGATCTGCTGGAATACCCTCCGGCGCGTCGAGCCGTCTTGATGAAACCGTCTCTCAGGAACCGAGCGGATTACAGATCCGCTGGATAGGCAAGCGGCGAAGTGCCCCGGCATTACAGTGACGAGTTGGACGCCACAACATACGCACTGCGAGCCGCCTCCCGCAGCGCGAGCCACGCGACCCGGTTTTCGCTTTCCGGAAGACGTGCTGCATGGCACAAGATGCGGCGGCTTCGTTGCGCCTGGTGGCACATTTCTTCGCGCGAGTACCTGACGATGCGCACGACCTCATTACTGTAGCGTCTTTAGACCGCGATGCCTACGGAGGCCAATGCCATGAGACCAAAGGTTTCGAACTCCCCCAGCATTTCGAGGGAAGCAGATACCACGCCGGAAAATTTGTCGCCATCGTCTTCGGTTGCATCGCAACCGCGAGCCGTGTTTCGGCCAGCAGGGATGCCGGGGAATTTCCAGTCGCGAGCAAATACCCGATCCGAGAACACGGCGTCCATAGGTTCCGGCTCCATTCGGCAGTCGGGCAATTTCATAAACCTTTCCCGTACGCCCCGCAGGCCCTCTGTATTCTCAGGGACCGGAACAGGTACGCTTGGTGAACATGCTACCCAACCGGTGCCAGCGCGGCCTCAGCGCCTCGCCGGGTCGCAGCGGGGAGTTCGCACGGTTGATTACGACTTTGCGAGGAAAGGGCCATCTCGGGAGGCAATCGCCTACCGTCCTGTTGGTGGCCTCGATGCGAAGGTCCTGCTCGAACAGCGCAAGCGGCAACAGCTCTATTTGCAACATACCGCCAGATATTCACGCGCGGACGTGCTGGACCTTGCGACCGCCAACGTGCTTGCAGGGAAAAAGGGGCATCCGAGGGCGCTCGCCTTTCTGGATCCGGAGGGCAAGACAGATGTGTCGCTGTTTTTGCTTGGCCGGTATGTGGACGCGCTCGACAAATGCACGCTGCGCTCGGGGGACGGCCGGCACGAGCCTCTGCAAGACCCGCAGGTCGAGCAGCGCATAGAGGATGTGGCGCACTACTTGGTCAAGGCGGAGTGGTTGAATGGCGGGTCCGTCTATCACCTGGCCCACTTGTCGAACCGGCTGAGCAAGTTCGAACGTCTTCCCGCAGCTCTGGGTGCAATCGAGAAAATCGCTCGCGAGGTGATGGGACGTGGGGGAGACGCGGACTTTAGGGATCTAAAGGTGACGGCACTTCTGCTCAACGCGTTTTCGAAGCTCCCGAGCGAACCGCGTAATGCGGCGCTATCCCATGTCGCAAATGTTCTGCTGGAAGACGGGGACTGCCTCGCCAGACTGGAAGGACAGGGCCTCAGTATGGCACTCAATGCATTTTCGCAAAGTGCTGACGTCTCCCAATGTGCGCAAGCGGCAGCGAATCTTGCTCAGCGTCTCGCGAGCACGCCGACGTTGGCGACGACGCTGGACGCGCAAGGCGTAAGCAACGTGCTCGGCGCGCTTGCCAAGTGGCCGGGAGATTCTTTGTGCGCGGCGGCAACCGAAAATGTCGCCGCACGCTTGAACAACAGCAGTACGATCCTTGCCGATCTGTCGCCGCAGGGTGTTAGCAACGCGCTCGCGTCGCTGGCGCGAGACGGACTCAAAGACCCATCGCAAACGGGGTTACGGCTTCTTGTCGAGCGTCTGCAAAACGAGTCCGCGCTGCGCAGTCAGCTGAGCGCACAGGAAGTCGCCAGCGTACTTAATATCGTCAGCAAATGGCCTTCGGCGCGCCCCTGTATCGAAGTCGCGCAAGCGCTTACTGGTCGCCTCAAAAACGAGCCGGCATTGCGGGAAAAGCTGCAAGAGCAGTCCCTTGCGAATGCGTTGACCGCCCTATCGAAATGGCCGGAGCAGGCTGTCTGCAAGGCGGTCGCGAGCACGCTTGCCGAGCGTGTCGTTTCTGAACGCGACCTTCAGGTCGGCTTCAATGAACAGGAGATCAGCAACGTATTAGGCGCGCTGTCGAAATGGCCGGATTTGCCCTATTGCAAGGAAGCCGCGCTCACGCTCATTCCGCGCATCGCGACCGATCCGAGCGTCGTACGCTCTTTCAACCAGCAGGAGGCGGTTCAAACGCTCAATGCATTGCGGACGTGGGCGAAGCACCCCGGATGTATGCAGGCGGCTCGCGCACTGGCCGGCGTTCTCGTGCCGGGTGAAAACGATCAAGGTCCGTTAGCCCGTCGCCTCACTGGGGGCCACGTCAGTTTGACAGCGAATGCGCTCAGTTATTGGCCGGAAGACGACCAGTGCCGCGATGCGGCACTTACTCTGATTCGTCGCTTGCGTGCAGAAGGCGACCTGGTGAAGCACCCGTTGGATTCCCTCAATGCGCTATCTGCAATGGCGCGGCTTGCACATGTCCTGGAATTCCCCGACGGGGCCCGCGAGATCGCCCAACGCTTGCGCAGTGACGAGGAGGCAATCGCTACTGCCGGTGCACAGGAAATTTCAGGCATGCTCGTCGCGCTGTGCAAATTCCCGCAGTACGACTCCTGTACAGAACTTGCTGCCGCATTAGCCGCACGCCTCGTCGGCGATGCAGAGTTACGCAAAGGCTTTTCTGCTCATCAAATGAGTGGGACGCTGAACGCGCTCAGCAAGATGCCGGATCTTCCAGGTAGTGCAGAAGCTGCTCGGGAGTTGGCAAGGCAACTTGATCAAGACAGGTCCAAGCTCAACGCGATGAACAGCGAGGACGTCAGCAACACGCTTAACGCCTTGTCACATTGGACCGCCGAGCCGGCCGCCCTAAAGGTCGCCGGTGCGCTTGGTCAGCGGATTCATGAGGACGATGGTCTTTGCGCGACGTTCAACGATCAGGGACTGTCGAACACGCTCGTCGCACTGAGTAAATGGCCTGACGATGAGCAGTGTGTTGCAGGTGGACGGGCGCTTGCCGAGGCGCTCATCGAGCGCCGTGCTGAATTTGCCTATCCGGAGAAATTTGAAGCGCGTTCGCTTGCCACGATCGCCAACGCGTTGAGTCGCTGGCCTCGTGAGCCGGCATGCACCACCGCTTTGCAGGCCATCGCCGAAACGCTATCCGAGGGCAAGCGGCAATGGAGCGAGTTCAACATGGTGTCGCTCGCGCAACTCGCGAATGCGATGTCACGCCTCCATTCGGCGGACGATAGTGCCGACGACCTACAAGCTCTTTCGCAGACATGTCTGCACATGCTTGCGGCCCATCTCGACACGCACAAGATCGAGCTGCTCGGAACAGCTTCCGCCAAACATATCGGCGTTATCTTCAAGGCGCTAGGTTCGGCCAACATGCAGAAGGCGATGAAGCCGCTCGTCCCGACTGCCCTTGGACGCGTCCATGCGTTGATCGACACGGACGCCCTGCGCGGCGAAAACCTGGAGTCGCTGGGAACACTGTGCATGGGCCTCGTGCCGGTACAGCGAAGCCCGGAACTCGTGCGTCATCGCAAAGCCGCACTAAAGCTGATGGATCGGCTAAAGCCGATTGCGGATCGTAAGATTCAATTGTTGTTGGATCAGGCAGATTCCACACCCGGAAATAGTCGAGAGGATCAGTCTGCTACTGGCGAGCCGGCAGAACAGTTCGATACGCGTCGCCCCGCCCTGACTTTCGTGCACATCCTGAAGTCGTTTGCGATCACGCAAAGCTTGTGGAAAACGCGCTGGGTAGACGCGCCACGTACCGAGGTGGCACAGCAGCGTGCGGAGCTAAAAGGTTGGGTCGAAAGCCTGCTCGAGCGCACGCGCGACACGGTCACCACCGATCTGCAGGAGATGAGTTGGAATCTCATTGCGCAGATCGAAGTCGGCGACGACATTCTCAATGCGCTGGATGTTCGTATGCGCAGAGATGAAGCTTTGTTGACGGCAAAGAGCAAACCCATTCCGCTCGACCTCGATAAGCTGCAGGCGAGCATGAAGACGAAGCCAGGCACGCTGCGTCCGGTTCGGCCAGGAGAAGGATCGCCGCACTACACGCTCATTGATATGACCGGCAAGACGTTGCGGAGCGAAGAGTCCGAAGGAGGACCCCAGTATTCCTTCTATTCACGCTTGACGGGCCAGCCTGTGACAGAAGTCAAGCTACCTGGTCCCTTGAGCCCCTTCATGCTGGCGCGCACGATCAACCACAACGGCGAGCAGTGGCGCTTCGATATGTTCGGCGGCAGCCATTTGAAGGTGCCGAGTATGCGTCCGCAAGCCATCCTGGCGGGTTCAAAGCGTGGATACGGCCGGCTTCCGGCGATTCGGTACTCGGACAGCGCGCCGACGAGCCCATTTATGAAGCTGGTCTCAAAGCTGGGGCCGCAGCGAGAGGATTGGTCGCGAATTCAGCGCTCTCTACTCGAGATCGTGCCCGCCGACCACGCCGTGGAAGGGACGGTGAGGATTGGCTGGTTCCCGGACGTGCCCGGACCGGAACATCCGTTCAAGCCGGTGGATCCCGCCTCCGGCAAGGAAATAAAGCTATGTCCGAACGACGGCTGTGGGTTCTTGCGCTACGAGGCCGCCATGCAGATTCCGGTCGTGGCTGAGCTCATCAATGCGTGGACCGCTTGTCGAGATGGTCACGCCGACCAAGCACAGCGCAAGCTAATCGAGTCGTTCAAGCAAGAGCCCAGTTACATGGCTCCCCAGGCGCTACAGCATTTCCCTCGCGACGAAGCAGCGGTCAAGGAGGCGAGCGATCTTATCGAGGAAAAGCTGAATGAACTGGTCAAGGCAACGACGGTTGTCGGCAAGGCACCGGGGCTCGACGCGCGCCGGCCTGGTCCTCTGGATCCGGACAACGTCACAAAGCTCGAGCAGTATCGATTGCTCGTCAACGGCGGCTACGAAGGGCGCAAGATCCGGGCGGTGCCGTCTGCCGACGACAACCTCCACCTACCCAGGCAAAAGGGCGAGACGTTCGACAAAAAGGGCGGTGCCGTCCTGCTGGGGAAGCCGCCGTACGACAAGGAAAACTTGTTGCCTATTGAGGAAGACCGTGTGAAGACGATAGGGTCTGGCGATGTCACGGCGAAGTTCCTGAGTAACGACTGCTTTGCGATCCAATATAGTTATGCGGGCTTCGATGACGCCAAGCAGTCGGATGCAGACATTCTCCATAGCAAAGGGATGCTGATTATTCCGCCGAAAGGATCCTGGCCAGAGGCGTACCAGCACCTTGATCTAGCATGTTCCACGGAAGACATGAAGACGCTGTCTACTTGGACGGAATCTCGAAACCGCGCGCAATCGCCCACGTCGATGACGACAACGGGCAGCCTTCGTGTGAAGGATCTGCTGTTGCCTGGCGAACTAGGCGCGGTGCCGATCAGAGAGTTGCGCAAGCGGGACATGGACACCGATGGAGATGACGCATATGTATTTGCCGGTTATCCCAAACTCACCGAACACATCGCGAAAGTTGTAACGGATCGCGCAAGTCGCAAGGGCGTACATCGCTCGTTTAAGCCGCCGAAGACGGCACAGACGGCCTTTGATTCGGATCGTCACTACCACGCGGGGCGTGCGCGAAACATCATCGACGCCCAACAGGGAGATGCGCTCGTAGGCAAGGCCAGCATGGCGGCCGTCCGCTTTATGGCGCAACCTGAGGCATTGCGTCACAAAATGGCGGAGGACTGGATGTTCGGTACCTATGACGGTGTCGATCGCGATCTTCGCAATACGTTGCAGGATCTGATTTCGGACAGCAGCCCGAATCGCGCGATGCTCGACGAGCAGTTCGAGGCGGCGCAGCAGGCCGTCGAGGCGGCTCATCATCCTGTCGCCAAGGAGGTCGCTGAACTATTGCACGGGGCCATCGCCGATTGGCGGCGGACGCTGGACGGCGAGAAGGCAACGCCAGCCGTTTCGACCGGTGCTGAACTTCAAAAGCGGTTTCCGGAATTGGCGGAGAGCTACGGCAAGGCACAAGCGCCCGTCGATCGAATCGCCGCAATCCTCGATCACTATCCCGTGTGTCGCCTGCCGGCATCGAAATTCCCGCAAGGGCAACCTGGCTATGTGAAAGGAGAAGTCGAACTTACGGCGCGCAATCTGCTGACGCTGGCAGTCAAAGTGGGTACTGATGCGCTCAAATCGAACACCGGGACGGAGACCTTCATGTCGGTCATGGCGTTGTTCGAACGTGTCGAGAAGCAATACGACGAACGTGTCAGGACGGTTCCCTACGGAAAAGAGACAGCGCGCCTGTTGCGAGATGACCGCTTCGATGCCGATAGCGCGTTGGAACAATTGCGTAAGATGCCTTCCATGGCTGCAGCCGTCATGGAAACCTCGATCGAGCAGCAGCAGCGCTTCGGTCTGTTGGCGCGATCGCTCACTCCGCGTGAGCGCATCGCGCAAACTGCGTCACAGGCGGAGATCGAGGCGGAAGCAAAGCGCATCCGAGCGACCGCTGCGCATGTCGAGAAAGTCGCGACGCCTTTAGTGACCAATGTCGTGGGCAAGATCGAGGGCGGCAGTTTGAAGAATATGGACCATCGGCTCAAATCCGTAGGTTCGCTGCAGGAGAAGTTGAGGCGCTTCATCGGAGTGCGCAAGCTATCGCTCGCAGACGCGAGCGCCGGCGTGAACGACGCCGTGCGATATTCCGTGGTGCTGGATTCGGCTACGTTTGCCAAATCGTATGACCTGGCGATCGCTGAGCTGGCGAAGAGCGGAATGGAGCGCGTGAAGGTAGTCAACCATTTCAGAAAGCCGTCGGAGGCATTCAACGCAGTGTCGGTCACCTGCGAACTGAACGTGCCAAACGATCAAGGTAATGAAGAACGCCGACTCGTCGAGATTCAATTCCATACCGCTGAAAGCTTTGAGCTCAAGGAAGCCAACCACGACCAGTACAAGTTATCACATGCGCTTGAGCTGGAAGGCCGGCACGAGGACCGAGCGAAGTTGCTCGCGGGTACCCTTGAGAAGACGAAGGCGATGCCAAAGCCGGAAGGATGGCTCGAGATCGATGACTGGACTCGAGAGGTGGCCCGTCCAAAGGATATCAAGCCGAAGGCGCCGCGTTTGAGTGGAATGGTTGCGTGGGGGCCGGCGAATCAGAGAGCTGGGGCGTTGGCGAGCTCGGCCTTGCAACTGGAGAAGGTGTGCACACCGACTGTCGAGAAATTGATAAAAGGCGTCGGCGGCGAATGGGCCGAGGGGGAAAAATGGCGTGCGTCATTGCTGAAGAAGGAGGCATCCATCGCGCGCAAAATCGACGTGATTAGACGCGAGCGGGGCCTGACTTTGGACGAAGCGGCCCAGCACGTGCGCGACGCGCTTCGCTATACGGTGAAACTGAAACCCGAGTCGTTTACTGCGTCCGCAAAGCGATTACTCGAGGACTTCCCTAAGAACGGCTTTGAGGTGATGCGGGTTCGCAATGCTTTCGTGGAAGATGACGGTACATATCGCGGAATTAACGTCGGGCTGCGGACCGCTGACGGCAAAGATTTCGAGGTTCAACTCCATACCGGGAAAAGCTTTTACGCAAAGCAGAAGAACCACAAGCGTTACGAAAAATTGAGGTCGCTTAGCAGCACGATCGAGGCTGGCAGCGATCGGGCGGACGGCAATGATATCGATGTCTTCGACACGGAGCGCCATCGCTTGTCGAATTTAATGCGTTCGCAGACTGCGAGCGTCGAGATACCGGCTGGTATTGAGACAATCCAATCTTTCCGGCGCTACTAATTGACGTCGTATGAACCAACCCGGCTTTCGAGAAGGCCGGTTGGTTCAAATTCAGGCCGGTTGGCTTGATTCCGTGCGCTGAAAACGGCGCGACGGACGCGCATTATGTGCTCGACGACCTACCGAACAAGATACTCGCGGCAGCGTATCAGATGGTCCTGCCGGATGCCGCCGCGCGTTGCCGCGTGATACCGAGATGGCATTGGTCGAAGCCGCGCACGAGCTTGAGGCGAGCGAGCAAGCCTTTGCTGTCGTTTCGACCAGCAGCACGCGCTGCAACGTCGGCTCGCGCAGACCACATCGAACCCGCGCGCGGCACTGGCGCAGCCCTGCCTTCTGAAGGCCGCGTTTTCTGGCCGGATCGCGTCTGGCCTGCTCGTCGGTCACTGTCGATTTTCCTTCCGATCGTAAAGATTCTTTCCGTTCAGATCGAATACGGCGGATGGTCGCGTCGACCGCACCCGCCCACCAGACAACGCTTCCCGGTCGATTCGATATTGGCACGGGCTTTGCAGTACTGGAGCGTAACGAACCGGAGGAGGCGCCCGATGCCAGCGGTACGTACGTCGATCCCGAAAGTGATCGGGATACCCGAGCCGGGCGAGCGTCGCTCCAGCGACGCAGCGGCATGCGGTCCCGACGTGCTGTCGATGTCCGCGTTGATGGGCCTCATGGAAGCCGCTTGCGTCGACGCGATGTGCCAGCGAATGCGGCGCGACGAATGATCGATCGGCCGCATGACGCATGTCACGCATCTGGCGCGGACGCCATTGGATGTCCCGGTTGTCGTCACCGCGACGTTCCGGGCGTTCGATGGCGAACGGTACTGGTTCGATGTCGTGGCGACCGATGCGGCCAGTTCGGTGGCGAGCGCGAGTCACGCGCGCTCGATCGTGGAGCGTTCCGCACTCGCGTTTCAGTGCGCAAGCCGTCGCGGCCGTGTCGGCGATATGGGTTCGTCATGCTAAAGGAAACGGGAACATGAAAGTGGAGTCGTCAGTCAACGCAGGCAACGCGCTTTTCGACGAAGCATTCGAAACCCTGCCTCCCGGGCAGGTGCGCCGGCATCAAGACGCGCTATGGCCGTCGCAGTGGGACTACATCCGTTCGATGTCGACGTTCTATCGCGGGAAGCTGTCGCGCTGGATCGACCGAGAAGTGACGCTGGATGCGCTACAGGAGCTGCCTTTTACCGAGAAGGACGAACTCCGGATCAGCCAGGAGGCGGCCTCTCCATTCGGCGATTACGTGGCGTGCGGCGAGGCGGGCGTGTCCCGGCTGCATCGCACCTCCGGGACGACCGGACGCCCGCTGATTCTTGCGAACAGCGCGGCCGATGCGTACCGGGTCGCACGGGTCGGCGCGCGGTCGATGTGGGCCGCTGGATTGCGGCCGACGGATCGCGTGGTGCACTGCCTGAACTACTGCATGTGGACCGGCGGCTTTACCGATCACACGATTCTGGAGGCGACCGGCGCGACGGTCGTACCGTTCGGCGTGGGCAATACGCGTCTGCTGATCGATTCGATCGTCAATCTCGGCATCAACGCGATTTCGTGCACGCCTTCGTATCCGGGGCTCATCGAACAGATCCTGCGCGAATCGACCGACCTTCGTCCTCGCGACCTGAAGCTGACGCTGGACCTGTTCGGCGGCGAGGCCGGGCTCGACAATCTGGATCTGCGCAGCGCGATGGAAGAGAAGTGGGGCTTCCGGATCCGTAACGCCAACTTCGGTTTGTCGGAAGTGCTGAGCATTCTCGGCGGGCAAACCGACTGGACCAACGACTTGCTGTATCACGCGAGCGACGTGGTCTTTGCCGAAATCGTCGATCCCGCCACGCTGCAACGCTTGCCGATCGAGACGGGGACCGTCGGCGAACTCGTCTGCACGCACTTGCAGAAGGAGTGCCAGCCGCTCGTTCGCTACCGCACGCGAGACGTCGTCACCGTGACCGGCGTCGATCGCGGGCCGGACGGTCGCACGGCATGGCGATTCCGCGTCACCGGCCGCACCGACGACATGTTCAACGTGCGCGGCATCAACGTGTTCCCGAGCGCGGTTCGCGTGGCCGTCGAATCGTTGCCGCAATGGGCGTCGGGAATCTTCCGGATCGTGCTGAAGGGGGACGGACCGTACGACCGGATCACGATGACGGTCGAAGCCGCGCAGGGGCTCACGGGTAAGCTCGGAGCGACCGCACGCGGCCGAGGCGGGGCCCCGGCATGGCTCCGCCTCGGCTCAATCGGCCGGCACTCGGCGGCATCATTCGATATCGTCGAGCTTTACCCCGGTGTTGTTCTTCCAGGTCACGACGGCACAACTCGCGATGATTGCCACCACGATCAGATAGACGTTGAATAGCTGTCCCTTTTGAATCGAATACAGCCACGCGTTCAGATAGGATGCCGTGCCACCGAAGAGCGCCACCGCGAGCGAAATGAAGAAGCCGAACAGACGAGTGCGGTAACGCGTCGGTACTTGTTCCGAAATGGCGGCAGGCTTGCTGCCGGTAATGAACGCAACGAGAACGAGCCCGATTGATTGCGTGGCCAGCAAAGTCCATGGCTCGCTGGAAATCAGGCTCCATAGCGGAAAGATGGTGATCGAGATGCCGAGCAACGAAATGAGCGTGGTCACCTTGCGCCCGGTGTAATCGGAAAGGCGCCCAATGAGCGGAAGCACGATCAGATAGATCACCTGCGCGATGCAGCTCATGGTGAACGCACGGTGCGGATCCATGTGCTTGACCGTGATTGCATAGATGGCGGCGGACGTTACCCACGTATAGTAGGTCAGCGTCGATCCGGCTTCGTACACGAACAGCTTGAGGCCTTCGCGGATGACCTTGGCCCGGGGCCACGGCGCATGACGTGTGTTGGCCGATGTATCGATGTCGATGCTTTCCACCATGTTGCGGCGCAGCCAGAGCGCGAATATCGCGAGGAAGCCGCCCGTCGCGAACGGCACTCGCCATCCCCACGCCTGCATGGCATCCGGTGAAAGGAACGCCGTCAACGACGCGAGAAAAAACGTGGCAATCAACGAGCCGGCGCCGACCGAAATGAATACGGCACTCGACCACAAGCCTCGCTGGGACGCGGGGGCGATCTCGGCAACATACGCATAGGACGCCGTCGTCTCGCCGCCGTGTGCCGCGCCCTGCACGAGTCGCGCGAGTAACAAGGCAGCCGAAGCCCAGCTGCCGATCGCGTCGTATGACGGGATGATGGCGATCAGGAGGCTGGCAAACGCCATGAGCAGCATCGTGCTCAAGAGTACCGAACGGCGCCCGACCCGGTTCGCTATCGCGCCGAACACCATGCCGCCCAACGGGCGAGCGAAGAAGCCCGCGGCGAACACGGCCAGTGTACCGAGCAGCGACGATGTCTTGTCCGTGTTGTCGAACAGCGCGCCGGCGATATAGACGGATGCCACCGTATAGATCGTCCAGTCGAACCATTCAAGCAAATTGCCTAGACTAGATGCGATCAGCGATCGCCGATGAGAGGACGATCGTAACGCCGCGGGTCGCGACGTAGAAAGATGGGAAAGGTAAGTCATGACGTCTCCAGTTGTTTTTGATGCGGGGTTGGATGCGCGCCCGATTCGCGCAATGCCGAGGCTCAGGCGGTTGCGTGGTCGATTGCATCCATCGCCGCGACGAGGTCCTCGACGCGGAGCGGACGCTCGAAATTCGCCGAATGAGGCGCCTGTAACGTGAATCTGGCGACGGTCTCGTAGTGGTCCCGCGTAACGGCCCCGGGGCCCAGGTCGCTCAGCCGGACAGGCAGGCCGATGCGTTCATACAAGCCGGTCAGATCGCGCATGAAGTCCGGTGCTCGACCTTCGAGCTGTAGCTGTACGAGCAGCGCATATGCGACCTGCAACCCGTGTGGCGCTGCGGCCGCCGTTTCGATTCGGGAGAGGCCGCGCGTCATTGAATGTGCGATCGAGAGCCCCGCGCTCTCGAAGCCCAGGCCACTCATCAGAATGACCGCTTCGACGAGTCGGTCGAACCCATGGCCGGTGCGGCCGTGCGCGAGTTCGTCCAGCACCGTTTCGGCGTCGGAGCGGATCAGCGAGAAGCATTCACGCGCGAGAATGTACGCGGAGTACGACGACCTGGCGCCGAACATGTTTTTTCCGCCACTGCGCAAGCACTGCTCTGCCTCGAAGTATTTGCTGATCGCATCGCCAATTCCGGCCAGCAGAAAATGTGTCGGCGCCTTCGCGATCACCGCGGTATCGACCAGCACGTACGCGGCGCTGCGCGGCAGGTGCCTGACCGATGCGAGTTGATGGTTGTCGTCGTAAAGCACATAGTTCTTGGAAGTCGGCGAGTCGTTCGATGCCACGGTAGGCACCGTGATCAAAGCGCAACCAGCAGTGTCGACGAGGGCCTTTCCGGCGTCCAGCGTCTTGCCACCACCGATTGCGACCACGACGCCATAGTCGAACGATTGCGTGGCACGCTCCAGTTCGCGCACTTTGCGATCCGTGAGTTCACCGTCGAACGCCAGCCAGAGGACGTCGATTCCGTGTGCGTCACATGATGCCGCGATGCGCGCGCCGAACTGCCTTTTCACGAAAATGTCGCAAAGAACCAATGCACGCTCCGAGCAATCGCGGATGTATTGACCGATCTCGTCGAGGACGCCATCTCCCTGAATGTATCGCCCTGGAGATCCAAAAATGAGTGCAGTCATGATTTCGAGTAACAGAGAAGATGGATCGATGCGGGGTCTAAACCGGATGCAATCAAACTGACGCGCCGATGACCACCGATGTAATACGCATTCCAGAATGGCCGGGCGGCTCGGCCCCATGAAGCACGGCTTGGATGGCGTATTTGCCAACACGCCCGGCAGCATGGATGCATCAATCCGTGCGGCCTGCGGCCGGAAGCAAGAATTGGACAAACTGGTCAAGTTGCGATGTAACCATGTGCTCGCCGCGGTGAATGCGAGCGCCCCGCGCTTCGGCTTCCATCAGAAACCGCGTGACGGCAGGTTGCATGACGACCTCCGCGACGACCATGCCCGCCGTGAGCCGCGAGGTGTCGCACGGCAGGGCGTCGTCAGGCTTGAGCCCGAGTGACGTCGCGTTGATCACGATGTCGTGGCGGTCGGGTTCGCCGCTGTCTGCGGTTACCGCGCAGTCCGGCACCGCCTTTCCGACGAGTGCGGCCAGATCGTTCGCCTTTTCCCGATTCCGGTTCGCAATGGTCAACCGCGCAATCCCTTCGCGCGCCAATGCCAGCGCAAGGGCGGTTGCCGCCCCGCCGGCACCCAGTAGAAGCACGCGCTTGCCCGCAAGCGCAATACCCTCCCGCCGCATGCCGGTGACGAATCCGGAGCCGTCGTACATGCGTCCCGTGTAGCTGCCATCAGCGTTGCGGCGCAGCACATTGACGACGCTCAGCAGCGATGCGTCCCCCTCGAGCTCGTTGCACAGTTCGGCCGCAGCCTGCTTGTGCGGAATCGTGAGGACGATGCCGGCCAGATTGGCGATGTGCCGCAAACCGTCGCATGCCTGCACGAGATGTTCGGGACGCACGGCCCACGGGACCATGATGGCGTTGACGTTCCGGCTGGCGCAGAGCGTATTGAACAGCGTCGGCGTGCGGACATGAGTGGCAGGCCATGCCATCAGGACGATGAGCTGTGTTTCGCCATTGACGATCGGCGAGGAGGGTGGGGTGGTGAGCATACGCGTCTCCGTGTTCTTGATGATATATGATGCATCATTATTCGAGTGCCCCGCAACTGCTATTTGCCCGCTGATGGCTTCGTCGTTGCATTCGAAAAATATATGATGCATCATGCATCAATGCGGCGGGCAAAAATGGCGTGCTTGCCTCGTTCTTTTCAGGTTCCAACAGGAGACTCTATGTCGACAGCATTGCAGGAGAGCGATCATGCGCTTTCCACGGAGACGCTCGCGCGGTTGCGCGAAAAGGCCCAATTCGTCCGCCTCGAGACGATCCGTCTGATCGAAATCGCGAAGACGGGTCATTACACATCGGTGTTTTCAGCAGCCGAAATCTTTGCGGCGTTGTACTACGACGTCATGTCGGTGCGAGCCGGCGAGCCGCGCTGGAAGGACCGCGACCGGTTCACGATGGGCAAGGGACACGCTGCCGTCGGCCTCTTTCCCATTCTCGCCGAGTACGGGTTCATCGAGCGCGAGACCCTCGATGGCTACACGCGGCTCGGCAACCCGCTTGGCGACCACCCGGACATGACCAAGGTCCCCGGTGTCGATTTCAGCTCGGGGTCGATCGGCCATGCGCTGTCGAATGGGGCCGGCATGGCGAAGGCGGCGCAGCTGGCAGGCAGTCCCTTCAAGGTTTTCACGTTACTGGGTGATGGCGAAATGCAGGAAGGGCAGGTATGGGAAGCCGCGTTGTTCGCGGCGCACCACCGCCTTTCGAATCTCGTCGCGATTGTCGATCGCAATGGTTATCAACTCGACGGCAAGGTCGACGACGTCATCGGCATCGAATCACTCGCAGATAAATGGCGCGCGTTCGGCTGGGAGACGCATGAAGTCGACGGCCACGACTTGGCGGCCCTCGTGCCGTTGTTGCGTCGGGTCAAGGCGGACACGGCACGCAGCAAGCCGGCCTGCATCATTGCGAAGACGATCAAGGGCAAGGGCGTGTCGTACATGGAAACCGAGCCGGGCTGGCATCTCGGCTATCTGGCACCCGACGACGCGCAACGTGCGATCGAAGAAATCAAGAGCAAGGTGATCTAAGCATGTCTACTCCGCAAAATCCCGATTCGTGGCAATACCGGGCGCTCAACGCGCGCAATCCTGGGCTCGACTATTTGTCCGATGCGCTGATCGACCTCGTGCGCGAAGGCCATCCCGTCGTCGCCGGCTCCGCCGATCTCCAGTATTCGAATGGCTTGAACAAGTTTGCCAGCGAGTTTCCGGAGCGCTACGTGCAATTCGGCATCTCCGAGCAGAACATGGTTTCCGCGGCCGCCGGCATGGCGACCACCGGCCTGATGCCCTTCGTCGCGACTTTCGCATCGTTTCTCGGCCTGTTGTGCTGCGAGCAGATCCGCATGGATGTCGCGTACTGCAAGCTACCGGTGCGGCTGGTCGGTCACCATACCGGCATCTCGCTCGGCTTCTACGGTACCTCGCATCATGCGACGGAAGACATCTCGACGATGCGCGCGATCGCTAACCTGACCGTCATCTCGCCGGCTGACGGTGCGCAACTGGCCGCGGCGATTCGCGCGTCAGCCACGTGGCCGGACCCGATCTACTTCCGCATCGGACGCGGGCGCGATCCGAAAGTCTACGAAGACGGTGTCGAGTTCACGATCGGCAAGGCGATCGTTCACTCGGTCGGGCACGACGTCACGATCATCGGCTGCGGCTTGCCCGTCGCAGGTGCGCTCGAGGCAGCGACCAAGCTCGGAGCGGAAGGCATTTCTGCCGGTGTGATCGACATGCCGACCATCAAGCCGCTCGACCGCGACGCCATTATCGCGGCGGCCAGGCAGTCGAGCGTGCTCGTCACGGTGGAGGAGCACAACGTGATTGGCGGCCTCGGTGCGGCAGTGGCGGAGGTCCTGGCCGACGAGGGCCTCGGCGTGCGGCTCGTGCGGCATGGCATCTACGACGAGTACAGCCTGATCGCGCCACCGACGCATCTGTATGCGCACTACGAACTCGACGGTCCTGGCATCGCGCGCGTCGCACGCGCCGCGCTTGCGAAGGCAACCTGATCGATCGGCCGCCCGCTAAATGAACATCCATATCGCGGGCGGTGCAGGCGTGTCGATGTTAATGGTTCGCGAAGGGTGCATCGGGTCTCGTTCGTCCATCCGTCCCGGATATCGAGACCCGGGCGCCACCATTTCGCGCCGGTTTTGACAAAAGTGGGAATAGCGATGTTGAATGGCGAAAGCTGGCGTGGCGCCGAGCTGCGCGATACGGACCTTCTGAAAGATGTATGCCTGATCGACGGTGAATGGACTGCGGCAGACGACGGGGCTACGATCGACGTATTCAACCCTGCGACTGGCTCAGTGCTCGGTAGCGTACCTCGGGCGGGTGCCGCCGAAACGCGACGCGCGATCGACGCGGCGTCCCGGGCCCTGCCGCTTTGGCGGGCCAAAACCGCGAAGGAGCGCGCGGCGCTGCTGCGACGGTGGCACGATCTGATGCTCGCGCATCGCGAAGATCTGGCGAAAATCATGACGCTCGAGCAAGGAAAGCCGCTGAACGAGAGCCGCGGCGAAATCAACTATGCCGCGTCGTTCGTCGAGTGGTTCGCCGAGGAGGGCAAGCGCGCGTACGGCGACACGATTCCGTCGACTGCGGCCGACAAGCGGATCGTCGTGCTGAAGCAGCCCATCGGAGTATGCGCGGCCATCACGCCATGGAATTTCCCGGCGGCGATGCTCACGCGCAAGCTTGCGCCAGCGTTGGCAGCCGGTTGTACGATGGTGCTCAAACCGGCGAGTCAAACTCCGTTCAGCGCATTGGCACTCTGTGTGCTGGCCGTTCGTGCAGGCATTCCCGACGGCGTGATTTCGTGCGTGACGGGCAACGCGAGCCAGATTGGCGCCGAGATCACGTCGAATCCGGCCGTGCGCAAGCTTTCATTCACCGGCTCGACCGAAATCGGCAAACAACTGCTTGCCCAATGTGCGGCGACGGCCAAGAAGACGTCAATGGAACTGGGCGGCAACGCACCGTTCATCGTATTCGACGATGCCGATGTCGACGCTGCCGTGCGCGGCGCGATCGCGTCAAAATATCGCAACGCCGGGCAGACCTGCGTATGTGCGAACCGCCTGCTCGTGCAGGATGGAATCTACGATCACTTCGTCACGCGACTCGAGAAGGCAGTCGCCGAGCTCGTGGTTGGAAACGGTCTTGATGAACGCGTCACAATCGGCCCGCTGATTGACGGCAGCGCCGTTTCGAAAGTCGAAGAGCATGTGCAGGACGCGCTCGCGAAGGGCGCACGCATCGTGACGGGCGGCCAGCGCGCAGCACTCGGCGGAAACTTCTTCGAACCGACTATCCTGGCCGATGCGACACGAGACATGCGAATCTTCGACGAAGAGACGTTCGGACCCGTTGCGCCGGTTTTCCGGTTCAACACGGAATCCGAAGCTGTCGCCTTGGCGAACGATACACCGTTTGGCCTGGCTTCGTATTTCTACGGGCGCGATATCGCGCGCGTCTGGCGGGTCGCGGAGGCGCTCGAATACGGCATGGTCGGCATCAACGACGGGATCGTATCGACGGAAGTCGCGCCGTTTGGCGGCGTGAAGGAAAGCGGCCTCGGCAGGGAAGGATCCCGCCATGGTCTCGACGACTATCTAGAAATAAAGTACTTGTGCTTCGGCGGCATCGTCTGAACGCCGTCCGATCGAGGTCCGATTGAAAGATGAAATGGCCGGCACCCGCGGCCATTTCATCAAATCGACTTCGAACCGGGTCCCAAATCGGCTTAAAAGCCTGATACATAACCACCATCGACGGGCAGCGTCACGCCAGTCACGAATGCGGCCGCAGGGGAGGCAAGAAACACCGCGGCACCCGCCAGGTCGTCTGCCTCGCCCCAGCGTCCGAGCGCAGACCGCGCCACGATCTTGTTCGACAACGCTTCCGACTCCCAGAATATCCGGGTCATCTCGGTTCGGTGATAACCCGGCGCGATGGCGTTGACGCGCACGCCGCTGCGCCCATATTCGTGTGCCAGCGAGCGAGTCAGGCCGACGACTCCGGTTTTGCTTGCGCAGTAGGCCGGTACGTCGGCGTCGGCGAGGTAGCTCAGCATCGAGGCAATGTTGACGATCGAGCCCCGGTACTGTTCGAGCAGCGGGCGCGCGGCTTGCGAAACGCGCATCACGCTACGCAGGTTGACATCGAGCACATCGGTGAAGACGTCGTCCGTGTATTCGTCGCGCGGACGAGCCACGCCGGCCGCATTGATCAGCACATCGACGCGCGCGAGGCTGCCGAAGAATGCATTTATTTCTCGTTGGTCGCGCACGTTCAGCGCGGCGAAACGCAGCCCCGACAGGGATGCGTCGTCGCGAAGCGCGTCGAGCTTCTTCATCGACGATCCCGTGGCGGTGGTATGCGCGCCGAGTCGGTGAAACGTGCGCGCGATGGCCAGCCCGATGCCACTTGTGCCGCCGGAAACGACCACGTGTTTTCCCGCGAAAAGATCGGCGCAAAATGTGCCATTGTCAAAGCTCATGAAGTGAAACTCCTTTAACGCGGCGCGGCGGAAACAATGAGTGTATGCGCGCCGTTGCATTGGAAAGGGGCAGTTGAAACGACTCAGTCGCTCTTGCCTTGCCCGCGGATTTCCGGAATCGACCGGACGGGCGGGATCGTGTACTTGTAGAACAGGTTGGCCGGGTTCGGGTCGATCTTCTGATCAACGTTGCCTTGCGTGATGATTGCGGGCGGGAAGCCGGAACCTAGCGGCAGGTTGTTGGCATCGACGCGCCGCGTGAATGCGTTGTGGATGAATTCAATGGCCGCGACGCCCGTCTGCTCGCCGGAATTCTCGCCGGACACGAGGATGTTGCCCTTCTTGATCTGATCGAGTTCGCCGCGATAGCCGCCGGCTGCATCGGCAATGCGGATCTTCCCCTGCTTGCCCATGTTGCGTACGGCACGTAATGCGCCGAGCCCCATGAAGTCATTTTCCGAGAGGATGAAATTCAGTTTGCTCCCGTGCGCGGACAAAATGTCTTCGGTTGCCGCGAGACTGCCTTCCTCGGTCCACTTGCCAACGCCAAGCGCGAGCACATTGAACTTGATGTCCGGTGCGCTCAACTTCCCGGTCTTCTTCAGCGTCTGGAACAGTTCGAAGCCGCGCAGCATGGCGTCATCGCGGCTCGCCCCGGGGGCCTGGTCGCGCATGCGCTGATAGACGATGCCCGTGATCAGACCGTTGATTCGGCTTTCCGACGTCGAGTTTCCGAGCACGCCGATGATGACGGCTGCGTCGATCGGCGTGTCCTTGCCGGCTGTTTTCGCCACATATTGGCCGACCTCGAAGCCGCTTGCATACGGATTGCCGAGCAGCGTGGTAAGGACGCGGGCGCTTGCGTCCGGCGTCGTGCCGACGGTGACGACTGGAATGCCGGCATCGACGGCGCGATTGACGCACGCGGATACGCCCAGTGTATCGGTCGGATCGACCACGATGACATCCAGCTTGCGCGTGACGAAATTGTCGATCTGCGCACATTGGCGTTGGAGATCACCGTCGGCGACCTGCACGTCGATCGAATAGCCGTACTTTGCGGCGCTCGCCCGCGCGCCCTTGATAAGCTCCACGAACCATGGATTACCGAGCGTGATCTCTGTCCAGCCGATTCTGATCTCCTTTGGATTGGCAGGCTGTTTCGGCCACGCCTTGCGAATCGCAGTCCGATCCGGCAGCGAGGGATCGACTACGCCCGACAGGGCGGTGTTGGGTAGCAGCGTGTAGATCCTGGCCTTGGCCTCGCTATGGATCGGGGCGGTGATGCCGAACGCCAGCATGCCGGCTGCGGCGAGTGCCTTGCGAGCAACGCGCATTTGAGTCTCCTGAACGATATTGTTTGACGAAGTAAGGCGTGGAGCGGAAGGCCGCGCGGCGGCCTCTTGCACGGACGCGCTGTTCAGCGTTGGCCGATGCGCTGAACCAGAACGGCGAGAATGATGATGGCGCCCTTGATGATCTGCTGCGGATACACCGGTACGCTCAGCAGATTCATCACGTTGCCGATGAGCCCCAGCACGAGCACCCCAATCACGGTGTTGAGAACTGAGCCCCTTCCGCCGGAGAGTAGTGCACCACCGATCACGCACGTGGCGATCCCGTCGAGCTCCAGGCCGACGCCAGTGATCGGTGTGCCGACACCCGTTCGGGCCGTGTAAATGATGCCGGCGACGGCGCTCAGTGCGCCGGAAATCACGTAGACGCAGAACTTGTAGCGGCGCTCGGAAATACCTGCAAGCCGCACCGCCATTTCGTTGCTGCCGGTGGCGACGACCATGCGTCCGAATGTGGTGTAGTTCATCAAGAAGTAGAACAGGAGCGCGACGCCCGCGGCGAGTACGACGGGCCAAGGTACGTTGAGCCACGGTACGCTGCCGCTGCCGAATTCGTTGAGCAACTCCGCTGCGGGCAGATCGAGTGGCAGCATCGTCGGCTGGCCGTTCGACATCATGTACGTGACGCCGCGCGCGATGGTCATCATGGCGAGCGTGACGATGAATGGCGCGAGGCCGAAGGCGGTCACCAATATTCCGTTGAATGCGCCGAAAAGCGCGCCAAGCGTGACGGACAGCACGACTGCGAGGAGGAGCCCCGGCGTGGCGCCGAACGGCATCACCGGCACCAGCATGGCTGCCAGCAGGCCGCCCGCGGCCGCGATCGACCCCACCGACAGGTCGATGCCGCCGGTATTGATCACGAGCAGCATGCCCAGGCTGACGAGCAACAGCGGTGTCAACTGCCGCAGCAGGTTATAGAGGTTTTCCTCGCTCAGAAACGCCGGTGACATGATGCTCGATACGGCGAATAGCACGATGAGCATGATCAGCGCGTTGTAGCGCGCCACGCTGCGAAGCAGCGGTACGTCGGCGCGCTGCGTTTGCATGATTCCTTCCATTACTTCACTCCCATGGCCAGCGATATCAGCGACTTTTCATTGATGGCGGGGCCGCTGAGTTCGCCCGCGATACGGCCTGCGCGCATGACGACCACACGGTCGCACAAGCCGATGATCTCCGGCATGTCGGAGGAAACCACGATGATGGCGGCGCCGGTGCGCGCGAGTTCGTTGATTACCTGATAGATCTCGATCTTGGCGCCGATATCGACGCCCCGGGTCGGCTCGTCAAGAATCAATACGCGGCATCCGTTCGAGAGCCACTTCATCAGCGCGACTTTCTGCTGGTTGCCGCCGGAGAGCGTCGACACGTCGACCTCGGTGTCGCGCGCCTTCACCCGGAGCTGCTTGATCAATTCGCGTGTGCGCACGCGCTCGGCACGATGATCGAGAATGCAGCGCAGGCGCGCGAGCCCGTTGCGCGGCGTCATCATCGCGTTGACGCGGATTGGCATGTCGAGCAGCACGCCTTGCTGCTTGCGATCCTCGGGCAGCATGCCGATGCCGCTTTCGATGCCGTGACGGGGACGTTTGAGTTTTGGAATTGGCCGGCCATCGACGAGGATTTGGCCGCTGCTCTTGCGGTCTGCGCCGAAGATCGCGCGCATCGTTTCCGTGCGCCCGGCGCCGACGAGACCGCTGAATCCCAACACTTCGCCCGCGCGCACATGGAACGACACATCGCGCACGTTTTCGCCCGCGCACAGCTCGCGGACTTCGAGCCGTTTGTCGCCGATGCACGCGTCGCGTCTGGGGAACAGATCCTGGAGCTCGCGGCCCACCATCAGTTGAACGAGACGGCTCTCGTCGATGTCGGCAATGCGCACCGTGCTGACGAAGGTGCCGTCCTTGAGCACGGTGGCGCTGTCGCACAGTCCGAAGATTTCTTCGAGTCGATGCGAGATGTAAATGATGCAGACGCCGTCGCGCTTCAACCGTTCCAGCAGGGCGAACAGACGCTCGGTTTCGCGCGCGGTCAGCACCGCGGTCGGCTCGTCGAATACGAGAACGCGCGACGTCCGGGAAAGCGCCTTGCAGATCTCGACGATCTGCTGTTCGGCGACCGACAACGTCGATACGGGGCGCGATACGTCCAGTTCGCCGAAGCCGAGCGCGGCAAGCTGTTCGCGGGCGCGCGCATAAAGTTTCGACCAACGAATGATCGACGTTCCCGCGCCGATGTCGTGCAGGAAGATGTTCTCCGCGATGGAAAGATGCTTTGCGAGCGAAAACTCCTGGTGAATGACCGAGATCCCGTGTGCCCGCGCAGTGTGGGGACTGTCGATCGCAAGCTGGCGACCATCCAGAAGGATCTCGCCTTCGTCGGGCGTGTGGGCGCCCGCCAGTATTTTCATGAGCGTCGATTTACCCGCGCCGTTTTCGCCCATCAGCGCGTGCACCTGGCCGCCGTATGCATCGAGGCTGACGTTACGCAGCGCGTGTACGCCGCCGAAGTGCTTGCTGATGTTGCGCATGACCAGATGGTTGCTCATCGTCTCCTCTGTGATCGTGTTTTGCATTCTGCGAACTTCATCGCGGGTGCCTGAGCGAACCTGCGGTGCCATGTGGCTGATGCGACATGCATGATGCATCATATATCCGCATGGCTTCGTGTTAGATGGGTATTTGCCCTAACAAGTTGGCTCTACCGGAGCGCCGGCCATTGCTCTATGATGATGCATCATATATCTATCGTGACGGGAAGCGGCGCCGAGGCCCTCGCGAGGCTGTCCCGTTGAATTGACACCAGAACCGGACACAGGAGACATCATTGAAATACGACTACATCGTGATTGGGGGCGGTTCGGCGGGCAGTGCCGTCACCGGTCGGCTGATCGAGGCCGGCGCGAACGTCTTGTTGCTGGAGGCGGGGCCGCGTGACAGGAATCCGCTGGTGCACATTCCGGCGGGTTTCACGAGGCTGCTGTCCACGGACCTGCTGTATCACTACGAAACCGAACCGCAAACGGGACTCGATGCCCGTCCGCGCATCGTGCCGCAAGGGCGCGTGCTGGGCGGCGGCAGTTCCGTGAACGCGCTCATCTATATCCGCGGCCAACGCGAGGACTACGACGAATGGGATCGTCTAGGCAATTCCGGATGGTCTTACGACGAGGTGTTGCCGTACTTCAAGCGCGCCGAGGACAACGAGCGACTCAACGATCGCTATCACGGCGTAGGCGGGCCGCTTGGTGTATCCGATCTCACGCAGCGCTGTGAATTGTCGACAGCATTCGTGCGTGCCGCGCAGCAGGCTGGCATTCCTTTTACCCACGACTTCAACGGTGCCACGCAGAACGGCGTCGGTTTCAATCAGATCACGACACGCAACAAGCGTCGTTGCAGCGCCGCCGTGGCCTATCTGCGCAAGGCCGAGGCGAGCGGCCGCTTGACGATCCGCACCGATGTCCGCGTGGACCGGATCCTGATCGACGCAGGCCGGGCCGTCGGGGTGGAATACGTCAGCAATGGCGAGGTCGTCCAGGAGAAGGGCTGCAAGGAGGTGATCGTGTCGGCCGGAGCCGTGCAGTCGCCCCGCTTGCTGTTGCTTTCGGGAATCGGCGCGGCCGCCGAACTCGCCCGGCACGGTATTGAGACGGTGTACGATCTGCCGGGCGTCGGCGCGAACCTGCAGGACCATATCGAGTTTCCCGCGGTTTCGTATTGCACCGGAAACTACGGCTACTACGGTCAGGACAGCTTCGCCAATACGCTGAAAAACGGACTGCAGTACTTGCTGTTCAAGAGCGGTCCTGTCACGTCGAACGTGACCGAAGCCTGCGCGTTCGTCAACGTCGACGCGCCGCAAGAGCGGCCCAACATCCAGATGCACTTCGTGCCTATCGTGTTTCTGGACCTCGACCAGGACCACGTGAAGTCGGCAGGCGCGACGATCAATCCGTGCGTGCTACGCCCTCAAAGCCGTGGCGAGATTCGCCTGCGCAGCGCGGACCCGGCCGCTGCGCTGTGGATCGATCCGAAGTACTTCCAGCATGCCGAAGATCGGCGCGTCGCCGTTGCCGGCCTGAAAAAAGCGCGCGAAATTCTCGCGCAGCCCGCTCTGCGCGCCTATACGGGGGAAGAAGCGCTGCCGGGTGCTGGCGTCGCGACCGACGCCGGGCTGATGGACTACATTCGCAAGCGCGCCAAGACCGTCTATCACCCGGTCGGCACGTGCAGGATGGGCGTGGACGAGCGCGCAGTGGTCGATCCGGAATTGCGCGTGCGCGGCATCGACGGATTGCGGGTGATCGATGCATCCATCATGCCGAATCTCGTGTCGGGCAATACGAACGCCGCATCGATCATGATAGGCGAGAAGGGGGCGGACTACGTGCTCGGCAAATCGCTGCTGAACAGCGCAGCGCTCGACGCGGTGGTGTAGCGATGGTGGAACACGACGTGACGATGGACATGAACAGCACGGTGGAGACGATGGGCGCGTGGACCTGGCAGATCGCCGGCGCCCCTTCCGCGCTCGTGTGGCAGCGGGTTCCGAGGCCGGCGCCGGGGCCCGGGGAGGTGCTCGTACGCAACCGCGCCGCAGGGCTCAATCCGGTCGACTGGAAGTTCATCGATTGGGGTGCGCCCGACTGGCGGCCGGGTCACGTGCCCGGTGTCGACGGCGCGGGAGAGGTCGTTTCCGTCGGCGCGGGGATACAACGGGAATGGCTGGGTGTGCGCGTGGCCTACCATCAGTCGCTCGCGCGCGACGGTAGTTTCGCGCAGTACACCGTGGTGCCGGCCCGCGCAGTGTTGCGCTTGCCACCGGGCCTGGGCTTTGCCGAGGCCGCGACATTGCCGTGCCCCATGCTGACCGCGTGGCAAGCGATGCAAAAAGTGCCGCACCATCCTGGCGCCGAGGCGCTCGTGAGCGGGGCCGGTGGCGCGGTCGGCACGCTGTTGGTCCAACTTGCCGTACGTGCGCGCTGGCGCGTCTCCGTCATGTGCAACGCCCGTCATTTCGAGCGGATGGCGCGTCTTGGCGCTTCGACCTGCCTGTCGCCCGATATCGGAAGCAGTGCCTTTTCATCGCGTCGGCCGTTCGATGCAGTGTTCGACACGGTGAGCGGTCAGCATGCCGTCCGGCTGGCCGCTTCCGTGGGCGCGAACGGCCATCTCGTCTGTATCCAGGATCGTCTGGACACGTCGCCGGTCGCGCCGTTCACGACTGCAATCTCGCTGCACGAGGTGGCCCTCAATGCACTGCACGCACACGGGTCGGCCGCGCAGTGGCGCACGCTGGTCGACGCGGGCGAGCGTCTGCTCACGGATGTGCTGCATCGTGCGCTGGCGCCGCTGCCGATCGAGCCGACGTCGGTATCGCGCTTGCCCGAGGCGCTGGAATCGCTGAAGGCTCATACCGGGCAAGGCCGGCCCGTCGCCGTATTCGACTGACCGCGCACGGTTGCCGCGGCGTGCCGATGAGGTCGCCGCCTGTTGCAGCGAGGAAGCGTGATGTATCATGCATGACAACATTCTTTTTCGTCCCGTTATCAGAATGAAGCCCCTCGCCCGTGTGGAAAAGAGCAATCTCTCGTCACGCATCTATGAAGAGATTCGCTCCCGACTCATGAATGGTCAGTACGCGCCTGGCGACCGACTCCGCATCAACGATCTCGCCGAAAAACTGGGCACGAGCATCACGCCCGTGCGCGAAGCGATTTTCCGTCTGGTCAGTGAACAGGCACTCGAGATGACTGCGGCCACGTCGATCATGGTGCCGGCGCTGGATGCCGATACCGTTGGAGAGATCCAATTGATGCGACGCCTTCTGGAGGGCGCGGCGGCCAAGCAGGCCGCGCAGCGCATTACCCCGAAGGAAATCCGCCATCTGAGCCTGACGCACGACGAGTTCATCGAGGCAGTTGCCGTGAGTCCGTCGGAGGCAGCGGAGCGCAACCGCGATTTCCATTTCGAATTGATGGCAGCCGCCGGAATGCCCACGCTCAGCGCGACCGTGGAAACCATGTGGGTCAGGATGGGGCCGCTGTTGCACACGTTCCATTCACATCTGCCGCCCCGCGAGATATCGAACCGATCGCATCCTCACTATCGCGTGCTTGCCGCGCTGCGCAAGGGCGATGCGGAAGGCGCATCCCAGGCGATCCAGGAAGACATCGAATGGGGCCAGCGCGTGCTGCTCGAATGGATGGCCGAGCGTGAGCGTGACGAAGTGGCGGCGACGTAAGCAGCCGCACGCTCCGATTGCGTTACCGCATGCGTTGGTGGTAATGGCGCACGGCGGCCTCGCGCCGCCGTGAATACTCATTGCGTCATCACGCGATGCTGAAGCCGCCGTCGATCGGCAGGACCACCCCCGTGATGTAATCTGCATCGGCCGAGCAAAGGAATCTCACGCCTCTGGCGACATCCGAAGGGTGCCCCCAGCGCCCAAGCGGCACACGCGCGCGAATGGAACCACTGCGTTCCGGGTCGTTGAGCGCTCCGGCCGACAGCCGCGTTTCGATCCAGCCCGGCGCTACCGCGTTGACGCGCACTCCGCGATCTGCGAAAGCTGCGGCGTGCGCGCGCGTCAGGCCCACCACGCCGGCCTTGCTTGCCGTATAGGCAGGATTCCGGGCCGAGCCAAAAAAGCTCCACATCGACGCGATATTGACGATGCAGCCGCGCACCGCGGACAGCTTCTCGAGCGCGACTTCGGTCGTGAGCTGGCAGGCGTTCAGGTTGACATCGACCACTTTCCGAAATCCCGCCGAATCGAATTCGGCGCGATCGTGAAGGATGATTCCGGCAGCATTGACGAGCACGTCAATCCGCGCCAGATCGCCGAATGCGTCACGCACGGCAGCAGCCGATGTCACGTCGACCCGCCGGAACTCGATGGCGGGATCGAGATCCTCGTCCGCATCCTTGCCGACTGACACGGGGTACAGACCGGCGCGCCGGAACTCTTCCGCGATAGCGCGCCCGATACCGGTGCCTCCGCCCGTTACTACTGCAACTTTCGTCATGGACTTTCCTCCTGTGGAAATTGAATATATGATGCATCATATTCTTTGATCGTGACGCGCACAAGCGTACGGCTCGATCGTGGCAACGGAGGCGGAGAGTCACGAGCCTTTCCGAAGGCCATGCAGATGGTGCGATGACGATGACGGCAAGAGCGAACCACGTTCTCAATTCAACAACTGGAGACTCGAATGACCCATGCGAAGCGGTTCTACATTGCGGGCGAATGGCAAGCGCCCGATTCAAGCGCTCACATCGAAGTGGAAAATCCGGCGGACGAAGCGGTCATCGAGACGATTGCCGCCGCCTCCGCGTCCGACGTCGATCGTGCGGTGGCGGCCGCGAAAGCGGCGTTCGGCGAATTTTCGCGGACCACCGTCGAACAGCGGGAGCGCTGGCTCGTCAAGCTGCTGTCGATCTACAACCGTCGCTATGACGAGATGGCACGCGTCATCTCGCTTGAAATGGGCGCGCCGATCGATTTCGCAGTCGCGGCGCAGGCGCGCACCGGACAGGGACACATCGAAGCCGGCATCAACGCCCTGCGGACGTTCCGCTTCCGGCATTCGGTCACTGGCGGGACCGTGGTTCGGGAGCCTATCGGCGTATGTGCATTGATTACGCCGTGGAACTGGCCGATCAACCAGATCGCGTGCAAGGTGGTGCCCGCCCTCGCAACCGGATGCACGATGGTGCTCAAGCCGAGCGAAGTCACGCCGTTGAGCGCGCTGTTATGGGCCGAAATGATCGACGAGCTGGATTTGCCGCCGGGCGTGTTCAACCTGATCAACGGCGACGGGGCGGCCGCGGGCGCGACGCTCGTGGCGCATCCGGACATCGATATGATTTCGTTTACGGGTTCAACGCGCGCCGGCAGCACGATTGGCGCGGTGGGCGCGCAAATGATCAAACGCGTCACGCAGGAGCTGGGCGGAAAATCGCCGAACATCATTCTCGAGGGTGCCGACCTGCACGCGGCAGTGGAGAGAGGTGTGCGTCATTGCATGGCGAACAGCGGACAGTCATGCAATGCGCCGACGCGCATGCTCGTACCCCAGAACGAATACGCTGCCGCGGTCGAAATCGCCCGTGACGCGGCCAACGAAATTCGCGTCGGTCGACCTGATCATCGCGGCAACCATATCGGCCCCGTGGCGTCGCGCGTTCAGTTCGAGAAAGTCCGCGCGCTCATCCGGGCCGGCATCGACGAAGGCGCGACGCTCGTCGCTGGCGGGCCGGATGCGCCGGCTGGTCTCGAGCGCGGCTACTATGTGAAACCGACGGTGTTCGCCGATGTGCATAACGAGATGCGTATCGCGCGCGAGGAGATTTTCGGCCCCGTGTTGACGATGATCCCGTATCGCAGTCTCGATGAGGCGATCGCCATTGCAAATGACACGCCGTACGGGCTTGCTGCATATTTGCAGGGAGATGCGGAGTTGGCGCAATCCGTGGCCGGGGAGCTACGTGCCGGTATGGTAAGCCTCAACGGCGCCGATCAGTCTTTCGAAGCGCCGTTCGGCGGCTATAAGCAATCCGGCAATGGACGCGAATGGGGCGCGTTTGGTTTTGAGGACTACCTGGAAACGAAGGTCATTAACGTGGCGGCGTGAGGACTGGCGCGGGATCGCTGTTGGTGAAGCCGTGAATGCGGGGGGGCGGCAACTCGTTGCAGTGTCGCTGCCGGAAATCCCCACTACATCGATGTTCGCGAACATTCGGAGCAAGCCGATCGGATTGCTTGGCCGTGTCGAGCGTGAGCGTTCCGTTACCCATGAGCCTTCGGCCTGCGGTCGAAGGCTGTATTGCGGAACCATTCGCGCCACCTTGGTTCCTCTAGTGTGATGATGGCGTTGAGCCGGCCGCGTGCGCGGCGCGCGGATCATGGCGTACCGGATGTTCGACGTGCTGCAAGCGGCGTTTGCGCAGGTCGTGCCCGACGCGATTCCGGCGCTCGGCGCGGGCGGGAACTGGCTGATCATCGACGGTATTCTCGGCAGTTGGGGCGGCGGCGGTCGCAATGACGGCACGAAGGCATTGCGAATCCGCCCGGCAATCTGTCGAACCAGCCGGTCGAGTTGGTCGAGGCGCGTCTGCCGCTGAACATCTCCGACTATGGCTTCGTCACCGATTCGGGAGATGCGGTGTGTCACATCGCGGCAGGCGGTGCTGGTTACGGCCATCCGTGGGAGCGCGATGCGCAAGCCGTGCTCGACGAGATCGACGTTAAGGACTATCCGAACCACGTACGAAAACGATCCGCCGGTGCGCGAATCAAGGCCGCTACGGCCTGCCCGGGCAGAGACCAATCGTGGCGCGATGCATGCCCGCGCGTCGCAACGATCGGCAGCGCGCTCAGCGATTCACGACCGAGTACACGAGCGTGCCGGAGAACATCAACAGCACGAGCGAGGCGCCGCGCAGCAGCGTCGACGTGCGGGCGGCCCATGCGCGTTGCGAAGTGACGAGGCCGCCGAGGGACGACCAGCCCACGCCGATCGGCGCGAGCACGAGCAGAAATACGACGAGCGTCCATGCGAAATAGTGCGCCGACCGGAACGCCTCCAGCGGAAACAGCGTGCTCGAGAACAGCAGCGCCTTCGGATTCATCATCGTCGCGACGAACACGTCGCGAAAGCTCACCGGCGTGCTCGATACGTCCTGCAGCACGCGGCTGTGCGTCCACATCTTGAGCGCGAGGAAAAGAATGTAGACGGAACTCGCGAGCTTGACCACGTCATAAAGCCAGGGCCGGCCGGCAGCGAACGCGGCGAGGAAGAATCCCCATACGGAAATCGCGATCGCGTAGCCGAGCGCTTCGGCGATCACGAGCGGCCAGGTGCCGCGCAGGCCGACCTTCAACCCGGACGACAGCAGCAGCGTATTGGTCGGCCCCGGCACGATCAGCACCAGCGATACGTACATCGACATCTTCAGCAACGCTTCCTGGATGGGCATGCGGCCTCCTCGATTCGTCAGTGTCGCGGTTTGCGTCCGGTCCAGGCGGGGTGCACCGTTGAACTGGCGGTGGCCCGGTACGCGCAACCGTTCGATCTGCTTACTCGGCGCTTCCTGTCCGATGCGTCTGGCGAGCATCGCTCATGTTCGCCCGGACACATCATGACGAATTTCTCCGCAGGCGCGTTGAATTATTTTTGGGGTCGAGATCGAAGCTGCCGAAATGAGAAAAGATCGTCATCTTTGTTTTGGTAATGGCGAAGGTTTTATTTCTTTCCCTTGAATTCGGTTGGCCATTTATCGTTTTTTTGTAAAACAAGGACATTTGATGATGGACATTGAATGAAAAAGTGAATTTATTAGTTCGATAAAATTAAATCGGTTGATGCGGGATATTTCGTCGAAATTCCTCGGGATTTAGAATTTCTCTGAACAACCCGGGATTGATATGAAATTTTTCGAGATAGACCATCGTGAACGCTGCTATGGTGTGTCCCGGAGGTCAAGTGCACGGTGTGACAATCCTGACTGCAATTAGGCAAACTGAATAAATCCATGCACCAATGGCGATCGACGCGTCGGCAAGCCAATTTGTCGACGTGGAATCCGTTGCGCGGTGTGCCGCCGCGTGAAATGGGGATTCGCGTTGTTGCCTGACTTCGCTGCAATTCACGTGCCTTTTCGACGCCATTCGTCATGATGGACGAAACACGTCATGACGTATTGACGAACGATTTTCCGGTTCAACTCGACGAGGCGGCACTATCCATTCAGGTTTCAAATCCCATGGGAAGCGTGTCATGAGCAATCCGATCAGGAATATTGTCATCGTGGGCGGCGGCACGGCGGGCTGGATGTCCGCGTCGTACCTCGTCCGCGCGCTCCAGCAGCAGGCGAACATCACGCTCATCGAGTCCGCGGCGATTCCGCGGATCGGCGTGGGCGAGGCGACCATCCCGAGTTTGCAGAAGGTGTTCTTCGACTTCCTCGGGATACCGGAGCGGGAATGGATGCCGCAGGTGAACGGCGCGTTCAAGGCTGCCATCCGGTTCGTGAACTGGAGGAAGTCGCCCGACGGTTCGCGCAGCGACCACTTCTACCATTTGTTCGGCAACGTGCCGAACTGCGACGGCGTGCCGCTGACCCACTACTGGCTGCGCAAGCGCGAACAGGGCTTCCAGCAACCGATGGAGTACGCGTGCTACCCGCAGACGGAGGCGCTCGACGGCAAGCTCGCGCCGTGCCTGGCCGACGGCACCCGCCAGATGTCCCACGCGTGGCACTTCGACGCGCATCTCGTGGCCGACTTCCTGAAGCGCTGGGCCACCGAACGCGGGGTGAAGCGCGTGGTGGACGAGGTCGAGCAGGTTCACCTGGACGACCGCGGCTACATCTCCCGCCTGTCCACCAAGGAAGGCCGCACGCTCGAAGCCGACCTGTTCATCGACTGCTCGGGCATGCGAGGGCTCCTGATCAACCAGGCGCTGAAGGAGCCCTTCATCGACATGTCCGATCACCTGCTGTGCGACAGCGCGGTCGCCAGCGCCGTGCCCGCCGACGACGCGCGCGACGGGATCGAACCGTACACGTCGGCGATCGCGATGAACTCGGGGTGGACCTGGAAGATCCCGATGCTGGGCCGGTTCGGCAGCGGCTATGTATTCTCGAGCAAGTTCACGTCGCGCGACCGGGCCACCGCCGATTTCCTCGGCCTCTGGGGGCTTTCGGACAAGCAGCCGCTCAACCAGATCAAGTTCCGGGTCGGGCGCAACCGGCGCGCGTGGGTCAACAACTGCGTTTCTGTCGGGCTGTCGTCGTGCTTTCTGGAGCCGCTGGAATCGACCGGCATCTACTTCATCTACGCGGCGCTGTACCAGCTCGTGAAGCACTTCCCCGACACGTCGTTCGATCCGCGCTTGATCGACGCGTTCAACGCCGAAATCGTCTACATGTTCGACGACTGCCGGGATTTCGTGCAGGCGCACTATTTCACCACGTCGCGCGACGACACGCCGTTCTGGCGCGCGAACCGGCACGACCTGCGGCTGTCGGACGCGATCAAGGAGAAGGTCGAACGCTACAAGGCGGGGCTGCCGTTGACCACCACGTCGTTCGACGATTCCACGTACTACGACACCTTCGACTACGAATTCAAGAACTTCTGGTTGAACGGAAACTACTACTGCATTTTTGCCGGCCTGGGGCTGCTGCCCGACCGGTCGCTGCCGCTCTTGCGGCACCGGCCCGAGTCGATCGACAAGGCCGAGGCGATGTTCGCGCGGATCCGGCGCGAGGCCGAGCGTCTGCGCACGACGCTGCCGACGAACCATGATTACCTGCGCTCGCTGCGCGAGGGCGATGCGGCGCTGTCTCGCAGCGAGCCCGGGCCGACGCTCGCGACGCCGGAGATCCTGTAGTGGACCGCGCCCCGGACCGCGTACGCACGATCGCGGCCACGCACGCCGCGGTGGCGGCCTGCGATCCGCTGCAGGCGCGCGCGCTCGTCCTGCGGCTGCCGGGCCTGAACCGTCAACGGGACGTGCGCGGCATCGTCGGGCTGTTGCGCGCGTTCCTGCCGGCGCGCGGCGTCCCTTCGGGCTGGGGCTTCGTCGAAGCCGCCGCCGCGATGCGGGACATCGGGTTCTTCCTCGGGTCGCTCAAGCGGCACGGACACGAGCCCGTGGACGTGGTGCCCGGGCTCGAGCCGGTGCTGCTCGAGCTGGCGCGCGCGACCGGCCTGCCGCCGCGCGAGACGCTGCTGCACGTGACGGTCTGGAACCCCGCGGCGGCCGACGCGCAGCGCAGCTACACCGGGCTGCGCGACGAGGCGCACCTGCTCGAGAGCGTGCGCATCTCGATGGCGGCTCTCGAGGCGGCCATCGCGTTGACCGTCGAGCTGACCGACGTGCCGCTGAGGTCGCCCGCGTTCGCGCAAGGGTGCGACGCGCTCGCGGTCCATCTGCAGAAAATGGTCGACTCGATCGTCTACGCGTACCGGTTCATCTCGTTGCAGGTGTTCTACGACGAGCTTCGTCCGTTCTACGAACCGATTCGAGTCGGCGGCCAGCACTACCTGGGCCCCGGTGCGGTCGAAATGCCCCTCTTCGTGCTGGAGCACGTGCTGTGGGGTTCGCAGTCGGACCACGCCGCTTACCGGGAATTCAAGGAGACGTACCTGCCTTACGTGCTTCCCGCGTTCAGGGCGATCTACGCGCGGTTCGCCGGGCGTCCGGCGCTCATCGACCGCGTGCTCGGCGAAGTGCAGGCGGCACGCGCGCGGGGCGAGCCCGTCGAGGCCGGATTGGCGGCCCTCGACCGGGTATTCGAGATTCTGCTGCGCTTTCGCGCGCCTCACGTCAAATTGGCGGAGCGCGCGTACGAAGTCGGGCGAAGCGGTCCCACGATCGGCAGCGGCGGGTACGCGCCCAGCATGCTCGGCGATCTGCTCGCACTCACGCGTGCGGCACGGTCGCGCGTTCGCGCCGCGCTCGACGAATCCTGACGCGCGACGCGCGCGGCCATGTGTTCCATCTCAACAGGAGAGTGTGCCCTCATGACTCAACAGAGCCCCGCGAACGGGCGCGACAGCAACCACTTCGATGTGATCATCCTCGGTTCGGGCATGTCGGGCACCCAGATGGGAGCCATCCTGGCCAAGCAACGGTTTCGCGTGCTGATCATCGAGGAATCGTCGCACCCGCGCTTCACGATCGGCGAATCGTCGATCCCCGAGACGTCGCTGATGAATCGCATCATCGCCGATCGCTACGGCATTCCCGAGCTTGATCACATCACGTCGTTCTATGCGACGCAGCGTTACGTCGCGTCGAGCACCGGCATCAAGCGCAACTTCGGCTTCGTGTTCCACAGGCCCGGCGAGGAACACGACCCGAAGGAGTTCACGCAGTGCGTGATTCCCGAGCTGCCGTGGGGGCCGGAGAGCCACTATTACCGGCAGGACGTCGACGCGTACCTGTTGCAAGCCGCCATCAAGTACGGCTGCACGGTTCGCCAGAAGACGAGCGTGACCGAATACCACGCCGACAAGGATGGCGTCGCGGTCGCGACCGCGCAGGGCGAACGGTTCACCGGCCGCTACATGATCGACTGCGGCGGGCCCCGCGCGCCGCTCGCGACCAAGTTCAATCTCCGCGAAGAGCCGTGCCGCTTCAAGACGCACTCGCGCAGCCTCTATACGCACATGCTCGGCGTCAAGCCGTTCGACGACATCTTCAAGGTCAAGGGGCAGCGCTGGCGTTGGCACGAGGGCACCTTGCACCACATGTTCGAGGGCGGCTGGCTCTGGGTGATTCCGTTCAACAATCATCCGCGTTCGACCAACAACCTGGTGAGCGTCGGCCTGCAGCTCGACCCGCGTATCCATCCGAAAACGGACATCTCCGCGCAGCAGGAATTCGACGCATTCCTCGCGCGGTTCCCGAGCATCGCGGCGCAGTTCCGGGACGCCGTGCCGGTGCGCGACTGGGTCAGGACCGATCGCCTGCAGTTCTCGTCGAGCGCCTGCGTCGGCGACCGCTACTGCCTGATGCTGCACGCCAACGGGTTCATCGATCCGCTTTTTTCCCGCGGGCTCGAGAACACCGCGGTAACCATCCACGCGCTCGCGGCGCGCCTGATCAAGGCGCTGCGCGACGACGATTTCTCCCCCGAGCGCTTCGAGTACATCGAGCGTCTGCAGCAGAAGCTTCTGGACCACAACGACGACTTCGTCAGTTGCTGCTACACGGCGTTCTCGGACTTCCGCCTGTGGGACGCGTTCCACAGGCTGTGGGCGGTCGGCACGATCCTCGGGCAGTTCCGGCTGGTGCAGGCGCACGCGCGGTTCCGTGCGTCGCGCGACGAGCGCGACCTCGATCACCTCGACGACAACCCCCCGTACCTCGGGTACCTGTGCGCGGACATGGAGGGGTACTACCAGTTGTTCAACGACGCCAAAGCCGAGGTCGAAGCCGTGAGCGCCGGGCGCAAGCCGGCCGAGGAGGCCGCGGCGCGCATTCACGCCCTCATCGACGAACGGGAGTTCGCGAAGCCGATGTTCGGTTTCGGGTACTGCATCACCGGAGCCAAACCGCAGCTCAACAACTCGAAGTACAGCCTGCTGCCGGCGATGAAGCTGCTGCACTGGACGCAGACCAGCGCGCCGGCGGAGGTGAAAAGGTATTTCGACTACAACCCGATGTTCGCGCTGCTCAGGGCGTACATCACGACCCGCATCGGCCTGGCGCTGAAGTAGTCGGCCGACCTCCGGAATGAAAATGATCGAAGACATTCAATTGAACGAGGCGGGGGCCAGGGAGCGCCCCGCGGCAGCGTACGACGCGACCACGCGCGTGGCCGCGAGCTGGTACGTCGCGATGCGCTCGGCCGACCTCAAGGACAAACCGACGGCGCTGACGCTCTTCGGCCGGCCGTGCGTCGCGTGGCGCGGCGCGTCGGGACGGGCCGTGGTGATGGACCGCCACTGCGCGCACCTTGGCGCGAACCTGGCCGACGGGCAAATCAGGGACGGGTGCATCCAGTGCCCGTTTCACCATTGGCGATACGACGAGCGCGGCCAGTGCGTGCACATTCCCGGCCATAGCCCGGCGGTGCACCGGCTGGAGCCCGTTCCGCGCGGCGCGCGCCAGCCGACGTGGGTCACCGCCGAGCGGTATGGTTACGTGTGGGTCTGGTACGGTTCCGCGCAGCCACTGCACCCGCTGCCCGACATCGCCGCGGCCGACGTCGACAACGACGATTTCATGCATCTGCACTTCGCGTTCGAGACGACGACGGCGGTCTTGCGGATCGTCGAGAACTTCTACGACGCGCAGCACGCGACGCCCGTCCACGCGCTCCCGGTCTCGGCCTTCGAGCTCAAGCTGTTCGACGATTGGCGCGAATGGCCGGAGGTCGAGCCGCTGGCGCGGGCGGGCGCGTGGTTCGGCGCCGGGATCGACTTCACGGTGGACCGGTACTTCGGGCCGCTCGGCATGCTGTCGCGCGCGCTCGGCCTGAACATGTCGCAGATGAACCTGCACTTCGACGGCTATCCCGGCGGGTGCGTGATGACCGTCGCGCTGGACGGAGATGCCAAATACAAGCTGCTCCAGTGCGTGACGCCGATAAGCGACGGCAAGAACGTCATGCACATGCTGATCTCGATCAGGAAGGTGGGCGGCCTCCTGCGCCGCGCGACCGACTACGTGCTGTTCGGGCTCCAGACCCGGCAGGCCGCGGGGTACGACGTCAGGATCTGGAACGGGATGAAGCCGGACGGCGGCGGCGCGTACAGCAAGTACGACAAGCTCGTGCTCAAGTACCGCGCGTTCTACCGGGGGTGGGTGGACCGCGTCGGCTCGAGCGAACCGTGACGCGTGAGTCGGCAGCGCCGGCCGGCCCTCGTTTGCGAGGACGGATAGTGACCCGATGCGGCTGCGTGTCAGCGCAAGCCGACCGACATGGCCGGCCATCTTTGCGAAATGTCTGGTCAGGCGGGGAGTGCGTACAGTGCAGCGAGTTTGCTTGCGTGCCGACATAACGAACAACACCACACGCTGCGCGACGTGGTCGGGGTATTCAGGATCGGTCGCGCGCTCGCGCACTGACGGGCGCGGCCCCGGTGCTCCGCGGGAAGTCGACGCGAGCGGAAGCCGAGCCGCTTCGCGGCTTTCCATGTGATTGTCGTCGGCGAGTTCCGGCGTAAGCCGCAAACGGCTGCCTTGCCCAGCCGCTATATGGCGATCTGCGTCGAGGAAAAGACCTGTTTGAGCACCATGAAAGTCCGAATCTGGCGCACGCCGGGCAGATAAAGCAGTTGTTCGGCATGGAGTCGGTTGAAGCTTTCGCTATCGCGTGTGCGCAGCATCATGAAGTAGTCGAACTCGCCGGTCACCACGTGGCATTCCATGCAGCCGGATACGTTCTGGGCCGCTTTTTCAAACGCGGCAAAGGATTCGGGAGTCGATCGATCCAGTACGACGCCGATGATGACGACCATGCCTGCATCGAGGGCAGGCGCGTTGAGCAACGCGACGATTCCTCGGATCAAACCCAGGCTCTTGAGCCGTTCGACGCGGCGCAAACACGCCGGCGCGCTCAAATTCACCTTCGCCGCCAGAGCGACGTTCGAGATCGATGCGTCTTTTTGAAGGGCTCGCAGGATCGCTTTGTCCGTACGGTCAAGTTCGACGTGGCTCGCGTCGTCGGGGCGCGATTTTCCAGGAAATTTTGTTGTCGATTTCATTGATTCTAAAAAATATACATTCGTGAGGATGGGGAAAATTGTATTTCAAAGCGTGGTGATCGGTGGATGTTTGCAACCACGTTTCGTGGGTATTTCACTAGAATTTCTTCGTGCCCGGTCGCTCTGACGACATCGGGCGTCGGAATCCACCGCCCACCTTTCGGAGAACCTCCGTGAACCTCGATCGCTTTCCTCGCCACAAGCTGACCTTCGGACCCACCCCCATCCACGAGTTGCCCCGCCTCGGCAAGGCGCTGGGTGGAAAAGTTCATCTCTATGCAAAACGCGAAGACTGCAACAGCGGCCTGGCGTTCGGCGGCAACAAGACCCGGAAGCTCGAGTACATCGTGCCGGACGTTCTGGCGAGCGGCGCGGACACGCTGGTATCGATCGGCGGCATCCAGTCGAACCAGACGCGTCAGGTCGCGGCGGTCGCGGCTCATCTTGGCCTGAAATGCGTGCTGGTTCAAGAAAACTGGGTCAACTACTCGGACGCCGTGTATGACCGCGTCGGGAACATTCAGATGTCCCGCATGATGGGCGCCGACGTTCGGCTGGTCAGCGACGGCTTCGACATCGGCATTCGCCCGAGCTGGGAGCAGGCGATGGAGAGCGTTCGCGACGCGGGAGGGAATCCGTATCCGATCCCAGCCGGTTGTTCAGAGCATCGGCTTGGCGGCCTGGGGTTCGTCGGTTTCGCGGAGGAAGTGCGCGCCCAGGAAGCTGAACTCGGATTCAAGTTCGACTACATCGTCGTGTGTTCGGTGACGGGAAGCACGCAGGCCGGCATGGTCGTCGGCTTCGCGGCAGACGGGCGCGCGGATCGCGTGATCGGTATCGATGCGTCGGCCAAACCCGCGCAGACGCGCGAGCAGATTCTTCGCATCGCACGCCACACCGCCGATCTCGTGGAACTCGATCGGCCGATCGGGGACGCGGACGTGGTGCTGGATACGCGCTACGGGGGCCCTGAATACGGCCTTCCGTCGGAAGGTACGCTCGAAGCGATTCGACTGTGCGCGAAGACCGAGGGGATGTTGACCGACCCGGTTTATGAAGGCAAGTCGATGCATGGCATGATCGACAGGGTGCGCCGGGGCGAGTTTCCGGAAGGGTCCCGTGTCTTGTATGCACACCTCGGCGGCGTCCCCGCATTGAACGCATACAGCTTCCTGTTCAAGAACGGTTGAGGCTTGGCCGCGTTCCGACTGCAAGTGGAGTCGGAACGCGGCGTGTATATCGTCAATTCGGGGTGCAAAGTATGGACATGCAGAATCGACTTCCGACCACGACGACCGATCCCGACCCGGAAGAGCTCCGGGAATGGTGCGACGCGCTCGATGGCGTGTTGCATGCGTGGGGCGGCGATCAAGGCAAGGAACGTGCACGCCATCTTCTCGACTCGTTGTTGGCGCATGCACACGCCCGTCGCGTCGCGTGGAGGCCGCCTCTGATCACGCCGTACGTCAATACCGTGGCGCCCGACGAGCAGCCTGCCTATCCGGGCGATCTGCAAATCGAGCGGCGGATCGCGGCGTTGATACGGTGGAACGCGCTCGCGATGGTGGTCCGCGCCAACCGGGCGCAGGGCGAACTGGGCGGACACATCGCGAGCTATGCTTCGGCCGCGGACCTGTTCGAGGTCGGTTTCCAGCATTTTTTCCGCGGCCCGGATGCGGTGCACGGCGGCGATCTGGTGTTTTTCCAGGCGCACTCGGCGCCGGGTGTCTACGCGCGGGCATTTCTCGAGGGGCGACTGTCGGAAGAATCGCTGTCCCATTATCGCCAGGAGATCGTGGCGGAGGCCGGCGGCATCCGGGGATTGAGCTCATATCCTCATCCCTTTTTGATGCCGGACTTCTGGCAGTTTCCAACCGGATCGATGGGGCTGGGGCCGCTCAACGCCATTTATCAGGCGCGGTTCATGCGGTACATGGAAAATCGTGGCTTGAAGGCGCACGGCGATCGTCGCGTGTGGGGTTTTTTCGGCGATGGAGAAATGGACGAGCCCGAGTCGATCGCCGCGTTGACACTCGCGGCTCGCGAGCGGCTCGACAACTGCATATTCGTCATCAACTGCAATCTCCAGCGACTGGATGGCCCCGTTCGCGGCAACGGCCGGGTCATCGACGAACTCGAGGCATTGTTCGCCGGCGCCGGATGGAACATCGTCAAATGCATCTGGGGCTCCGAGTGGGATGCGTTGCTCGGCCGCGATCATGGCGGTGTGCTCGAACGCGCTTTCGCGAACACCGTCGATGGTGATTTCCAGACGTTGTCGGCCAATGACGGCGCATTCAATCGCGAGACGTTCTTCAGCCGGACGCCGGAACTGCGAGCGCTGGTGGATTCGTTGTCCGACGACGACATCGCGATGCTTCGGCGCGGCGGACACGATCCCGTGAAAATCCATGCCGCCTTTGCCGCGGCGACGGTCAGGAATGGTCGGCCGTCGGTTGTGCTGGCCAAGACCATGAAGGGCTATGGCATGGGCACGATCGCGCAAGGGCGCATGACGACGCATCAGCAGAAAAAGCTGGAGCGGGACGACCTGCTTGCCTTTCGGGATCGATTCGCGCTCCCGCTTTCCGACGAAGAGGCATCGGAAGCGCGGTTCTATCGGCCGCCGCACGATAGCGATGAACTGCGGTACTTGCGCAAGCGTCGCGAGACGCTTGGCGGCTATCTCCCTCAGCGACGTGCGGCATCCGAGCGACTGGCGGTGCCCGAACTGGCGAGCGTCGCGGGCTTCTCGCTGAATGCGGACGGCAAGGTCATGAGTTCGACGACCGCCTTCGTCAGGCAACTTGGTGCGCTGCTCAAGGACGCCAGCCTCGGCCCGCGATTGGTTCCGATCGTGGCGGACGAGGCCAGAACGTTCGGCATGGCGAATCTTTTTCGTCAGGTCGGAATCTACGCGCCGTTCGGTCAGTTGTACGATCCGGAAGACAATTCATCGATGCTCTCGTATCGTGAAGCGTCCGATGGTCAAATTCTCGAGGAAGGCATCACGGAGGCGGGGGCCATCTCGTCGTGGACGGCCGCCGCGACGAGTTACGCCGTGCACGGTATTCCGATGATGCCGTTCTATATCTACTACAGCATGTTCGGTTTTCAGCGTATCGGCGACTTGATCTGGGCGGCTGCCGACCAGCGAGCCCGAGGCTTTCTCGTCGGCGCCACGTCAGGCCGCACGACGCTGGGAGGAGAAGGATTGCAGCATCAGGATGGCTCGAGCCATCTTCTCGCGTCGACGATACTGACGTGTCGGGCGTACGATCCGTCCTTTGCCGGTGAACTGGCGGTCCTGGTCGACTACGGGTTGCGGCGCATGCTGAGTGACGCGCACGACGAGTTCTTTTACGTCACCGTGACCAATGAAAACGTCGCGCAACCAAGTATTGCCGATGCGTCGCATGAAGGTATCGTGAAAGGCATGTATCTGTTTCGACGGGGCGGCCGCTTTCAGAGGCGGGTTCAGTTGTTCGGCAGCGGCGCGATCATGGGGGAGGTTCTCAAGGCGGCGGACGAATTCGAGCGGTTGCATGAGGTGTCCGCGGACGTGTGGAGTATTACCAGCTATGTCGAGCTGGGGCGGGATGGCGCGCGATGCGAGCGGGAATGGCGGCTCGGTTCCGGAGACATCGGGGAATCGTGGATTTCCACCCAGCTGCGCGCGACCGTTGGGCCGATCGTCGCCGCGTCGGACTATGTGAAAGCGCTTCCGGAAATGGTTCGTGCATATATTCCAGAAGGACGGCGATATGTCACGCTTGGGACCGACGGGTTCGGTCGAAGCGATTCGCGCGCGCAGTTGCGGCGGTATTTTGAGGTGGATGCTCAGGCCATCGTGCAGGCCGGGTTGAAGGCCCTCGAGGGGCCGGTGGTGGGGAATGAGGCCCGCCAACGGTCGGGGGCGTCTGGTGTCGTCGGGGTGGTGGCGTACTAACGTGTGCTTTCTGTCGAATATGTGCGTGGGTCGTTGTTTTAAGTGGTTCTCCACGCCCTTGTCGTTGAACCTGTCTTGCTATCGGTCTATCAGCGTCGCCCCTGCGCGGGGCGGCGGTCACTTTTCTTTGTCTTCCAAAGAAAAGTAACCAAAAGAAAGGCGCGTCCTTGGGCGGACGGCAAAGGAGGTTCTGCTCAGGTTCGTGGTTTCTTTGCCCACCGTAGTCGCGGGATGTCGGGGCTCGGTGGGGACACGGGTACGGGTCGCCACGTGTCTAGTCGGCCGTATGCAGTTGCTTCACCAGTTCGCCAATGAAGTCGATCAGTACAGTCGATAACTCGCGGCCCGACAAGGTCTGGATCTGGATCGCACGCAACGACATGCCCGGATGGTCGATCGGTATCGCCACCAGGCCGTCCGTCGCCAGACGCGCCCGTACCGTCAGGCGGCTGGTCAGCGACACGACCCCCGACATTTGAGTGAATGCATACAGCGTGCCGGAGTTGTTGCAGGTCAGGACAGGCTCGAAAAGAAGATTCTCGAGGCTCGCCGTCGTATCGAAAAGCTGACGGATCGTCGTGCCACGGTCAAGCAACGCAATCGGGAAATTCCGCAACTCGGCCATCGATACCGTCGCGCGACCAGCCAGCACGTGAGAACGCGGCATGACGGCGCAAATGGGCGCGCTCTGCGTGTACTCGACGTTGATCTCCGGCTCTCGTACAACACCGAAAGTCAGGCCGATATCCGCTTCGCCGCTCCGTACGTGTGCCGTCACCTCCTTCGGCGCCGTCACCGCTACCTCGAAACGGGTACCGGGCGACTTCTCCAGAAATTGCGTGATGGCGCGAGGGAGGACATCCCGGGCAAACGCTTCCGACGTCGAGACGCGGATCGTGCTCCGATCGAACGAGTTCAGCGCCTTGATCTCCTCGATCACCTGCTGACCTTCGAGCAGGGTTCTACGAACATGGGCAGCCAGCAGCTCCCCGGCCTTGTTGGGGACCATGCCGCGCGCCTGACGCTCGAACAACGGGCAGCCAACCTCCTCCTCCAGCTTCGTGATCTGACGGCTGATCGCCGAGATCGAAACGTGCAGCTTCTCGGACGCCTCGCTCAGCGAACCTGTATTGGCAACGGCAAGGAAGTATCGGAGTGCAGCGTTGTGCATGACGGGCCGCCAAGTTTGCGTTATTCGAAAGCAGGGCACGCAAAAAAGTCAATTGTAGTGCGCGTTTTGGCTCCGTACGCTTGATCCATCAAGGTCGAACAAGCCGCTCTTCCACGATACACGCGAGGATCACCATGACGCGCCATCAAGCAATCGACTCTGCCACAACATATTTCGATTCGGGGGGCTTTCTGAAAGATCTCGCGCGACGCGTCTCCATGACGACGGAAAGTCAGGATTCCGGACGGGAAGGCGAGCTTCGAGCATACCTCGTCGACGAGATCGTCCCATCGATCGACCGTATCGGCTTTGAGTCTCGTATCGTCGAGAACCCGGTTGCGGGGAGCGCGCCGTTTTTGATCGCGACGCGTATCGAGGACCCCTCGCTTCCGACGATCCTGATGTACGGGCACGGTGATGTCGTCCGTGGCCATGACGGACAGTGGAAGGACCAGATGTCGCCATGGAACGTTACGGTTGAAGGAGACCAATGGTTCGGGCGGGGCACCGCGGACAACAAAGGGCAACACACGATCAACCTGGCCGCGCTGGAGCAAGTCATCGAGGCCAGGAATCGACGCCTGGGCTTCAATGCGACGCTGCTGCTCGAGATGGGGGAAGAAACCGGATCGCCCGGGCTGCGCGCGGTCTGCGAGCAGAACAAGGACCTTCTCGCCGCCGACGTTCTGATCGCTTCGGATGGCCCTCGGGCCAGGTCGAACGTCCCCTGCGTTTTTCTCGGGTCGCGTGGATTCGTGAACTTCATGCTTTCCGTCCGGCTCCGGTCGGGCGCCCATCATTCCGGAAATTGGGGAGGAGCGCTCGGCAATGCCGGAACCGTGCTCGCGAACGCGATTTCGTCGCTCGTCGACGGGCGCGGGCGGATCCTCGTCGACGCGCTGTTGCCGACGCATATTCCGGCTTCGGTACGCACGGCGCTGAAGCATATTGCCGTCGGTGGCGGGCCCGACGATCCTCACGTCGATGGCAATTGGGGCGAGCCCGATTTGACGGCCCAGGAGCGCGTCTATGCATGGAACGCGCTCGAAGTACTGGCCTTTACCACCGGTAACCCGACCAGCCCGATCGGCGCGATTCCGCCCGTCGCGCACGCGCATTGCCAACTCAGGTACGTCGTCGGTACGGATTGCGAGCGTATCGAAGAAGTTCTACGGCATCGCCTCGACGAATGCGGGTTCGACAGGGTCGAGGTTGCAATCGGCGAGCGAATGGGCGCCACGCGTCTGCCGCCGGAAGATCCGTGGGTCGCATGGGCGCTCGATTCGATCGAGCGGACGACCGGAAAGCAGCCGGATTTGCTTCCCAATCTTGGCGGGTCGCTGCCCAACGACGTCTTTTCCGAGGTTCTGGGCCTTCCGACGATCTGGATTCCGCACTCATACGGAGCCTGCTCCCAGCACGCACCGAACGAACACCTCCTTGGAAGTGTCGCGCGTGAGGCGCTGCAGATCATGGCCGGCATATTTTGGGATCTCGGGGAGTCGGCATCCGCCGTCCGGGATCGGCGCAAGGAAGGAGCGCTTGTCGTCCACGCATAAGACGCCAATTTTTTAATGCACTTGTCATCGTAAGTGAACGGAGAATGAGATGCGTACTATGGAAATGGTGGATGCCGCGCCGACGAGAGAACAAGCTCCAAACGTGTTGCGGCTGGTGTCCGCCGCAACCGTCGGCAATGCCTTGGAATGGTTCGACATACTGATTTACGGATTCTTCGCAATCTCGATTTCAAAGGCTTTCTTTCCAGCGTCGAGCAGCGGGGTATCCCTTCTTCTGACGTTCGGGACGTTCGCGATCTCGTATTTGGCCAGGCCGATCGGAGCGCTGGTGCTGGGTTCGTATGCGGATCGTCGCGGCCGCAAGGCGTCGATGATGGTGTCGATCGTGACGATGATGATCGGCACGACGACGATCGCACTGATGCCGAGTTACGCGTCGATCGGCGTGATCGCACCGATTCTGGTCATCTGCGCTCGGCTGCTTCAGGGATTTTCCGCGGGCGGCGAGTTCGGCAGCACGACCGCGTTTCTGGTGGAGCAGTGTCCCGAGCGCAAGGGATTGTTCGCCAGCTTCCAGTTCGCGAGTCAAGGATTGAGCTATATGCTCGCGGCCGGTTTCGGCGTTCTCCTCACGTTGATCCTCGATGGAGACGCCATCGACGCATGGGGTTGGCGCATACCGTTTCTCTTTGGTGTGTTGATCGGCCCGGTCGGCCTGTACTTGCGAAAGCACGTGCATGAGGCCGACGGCGCGAGGCGTGAAAGGCCCGCATCGTTCCCGGTGAGGGAAGTGTTCGTCAATCAGAAGGCCAGAATGTTGCTGGCGATCGGTACGCTCGTTCTTTCCACCGGCGCCAGTTACGTCATTCTTTATATTCCGACCTACGCGGTACGTGAACTTCATCTGCCTGCCAGTTTCGGTTTCATTGCAACGACGTTGACCGGCGCCATCCTGACGTTCGTTACGCCGTTCGTCGGTCATCTCTCGGACAGGATCGGCCGCATCAGGCTGATGATCTGGGCCGGAGTAGCCTTCATTCTGACCATTTACCCGGTTTTCAAATTGCTTGGCGCGCATCCCGATCTGGGAAGACTCATTGCGATGATGGCCTGGATGGGGACGCTGAAGGCGGTCTATTTTGGCGCGCTGCCAGCGCTGATGGCGGAAGTATTTCCGACCGAAACGCGAGCGACGGGCATGGCGATCAGCTACAACATCGGCGTCACGCTGTTTGGCGGTTTCGCGCCGCTGATCGTCGCGTCGCTGATCCATCAGACGGGCAATCTGGCATCGCCGGCGTTTTATCTGATGCTGCTCGGCGTGCTGAGTCTGATTGCATTGCGCGGCTGTCGATCGATGTTGAATCTCCGATAAGGCAGCGCATCGAGAGAACGCCGCACGGCCGGGCGATGGCTTCGCCGGGTGCGGCGCGAGACTTGTTTCGACGACATGCGAGGTGATCGGCATGAGTGCAAGGAAACTGGACGCGGTATCGTCGGGGGCTTCGACGTGGAACTGGCTGTTGCCGCCTTCGGAGCGGGCTCGCGTGTGTGTCGTCATGGATCCGAGCCCCGGCGCGGCCGCAGTTTCAGCGGCCGTAGCCCGCTTCGCGGCGATGCCGGAAGTCGCGCTTCTCCAGATTGACGATCCCGTCGATGCGCATCGTGCATGGAGCGAGTCGCTCATGCCGGGTAACGTCCCGGATGCGGCGAAGACGAGCGCGGATTGCCGATTGAGTCGATTGCCGCGAGGCGTGCCGTTGCTGATGTGGTCGACACGCCCGCAACACCTCGACTGGCTCGGCGGCATCGAAGGCAACAGGGTGCGTGCCCTCGTTACTTTCGACGGCGACGAGGTCGAAATGCAGGTATCTCGTCTGCTCGCGCTTGTGCTGAAGGAGTTGAAGCACGCGATCGCCGAGAACATGTTGATCCATTGAGGCGATGAAAATCGCTTTGCCCGGCCGTTGCAGACCGAGCGGCTGGTCAATGACTAGTCCCGGCAAATCGGTGTCGCGGTCACGTCGTGGAAACCATGAAGGGCATCAACGACAGCTCCCGCCAAATCTCGGACATCACGGGTGTCATCGACAGCATTGCCTTTCAGACGAACATTCTGGCCTTGAATGCGGCGGTCGAGGCCGCGCGCGCCGGCGAGCAGGGCAGGGGCTTCGCGGTGGTCGCCAGCGAAGTGCGCAGCCTGGCCGGACGTTCCGCCGATGCGGCCAGGGAGATCAAGAAGCTCATCGGCTCGAGCGTGGGGCGCGTTGCTCAAGGTTCGACCGAAGTCGAGCGCGCATGGGTGGCGATGACCGAAGTCGTGAACTCCATTCGTCGCGTCACCGAGACGATGCGTGAAATCAGTGCCGCGAGCGCCGAACAATCGCTCGGCGTGGCCCAGATCGGCGAAGCCGTCGGCCAGATGGAGCGCGCCACGCAGCAAAACGCTGCGTTGGTCGAGCAAACGGCGGCGGCGGCGGTCAGTCTGCGCCAGCAGTCACGGGAACGGGTGGAGGTCATCTCGGTTTTTCGCCTTGGACGCGGTGAAGCGCCGTAGAGCCGGCGTGTTTAGGCATACGCGCCGCGATCGCGCTGGACCGACGGGACGGGAATCCGCCGCCTGGCGCCGCGACCGCACGCCAGGCTGACGGGCCGATTACCGTTTTGTCATCTACGCCGCTCGGGCCTGCACGGAGCGCGGCCGTGTCGCCGTTTCCGGGTAACATCGCCGTATGTCACCACGAATGCGACGGAGCCGGCCATGCGCATCCTGATAGTCGAAGACGAACCGAAAACGGGCGCGTACCTGAAGAAAGGGCTCGAGGAATCGGGCTTCAGCGTCGATCTCGCGAAGGACGGCGCCGAAGGGCTGATGCTCGCGCAGGAAGAGCGTTACGACGTGATCGTGCTCGACGTGATGCTGCCCGTGCTCGACGGCTGGGGCGTGCTCAAGCGGCTGCGCGAGACGCATACGACGCCCGTGCTGTTCCTGACCGCGCGCGACGACGTGCAGGACCGCGTGCACGGCCTCGAACTCGGCGCCGACGATTACCTCGTGAAGCCGTTCGCGTTCGTCGAGCTGCTGGCCCGCATCCGCACGCTCGCGCGTCGCGGGCCGCCGCGCGAGACCGAGCACCTGGCGGTCGGCGATCTGGAAATCGACGTGGTGCGCCGCCGCGTGAAGCGCGGCGCCACGCGAATCGACCTGACGCCGCGCGAATTCTCGCTGCTGCAACTGCTCGCGCGCCGGCAGGGCGAGGTGCTGAGCCGCACGCAGATCGCATCGTACGTGTGGGACATGAATTTCGACAGCGACACCAATGTCGTCGAGGTCGCGATCCGGCGCCTGCGCGCGAAGATCGACGACGCGTTTCCGGTCAAGCTGATCCATACCGTGCGCGGCGTCGGCTACGTGCTCGAGCCGAAGGACGGCGCATGACGCGCGCGCGCTCGCTCGCGGCGACACTCGCGCTCGCTTTCGCCGCGACCACGCTGGCCGCGTTCGCGCTCGTCGGCGCGTATGTGTATGCGGGCCTCGAGCGGCAGGTGAACACGCAGGACGATCTCGACATCGTGCTGGCCGCGCGCCACACGCGCCGGCTCGCGGGCGAGCTCGAGTCGCTCGATGCGGTTCGCGCGCACGCGGAGCGGCTGACGAGCCAGGTGCTGGGCAACGAGGCGCTGTCGATGGTCGTCGTCGATGCGCAGGGCGACGTGCTCGCGCGCCACAACGTCCGGCTCGTCGCGCTCGACGATGCACCCGCGGCCGCATCGGTTCCGCTGGCCGACGCGCAACTGTTCGCGCCGCACGCGGCGCCGGTTCCCGCGAACGACCGGATCACGGCCGACCGGCTCGTCACATGGACCGCCGCCGGCGGCACGCCGATGCGCGGCGTCGCGATCGAGGCCGCGCTCGGCGACCGCACGCCGATCCGCATCGCGATCGCGCGCAACATGCGCGACCGGGCCGAACTGCTCGACGGCTACCGCAACCGGCTCATGCTTGCCGGCGGCGTCGGCGCGCTGTTCGCGCTGCTGCTCGGCTACTGGCTGATCCGCAAGGCGCTCGCGCCGCTGCGCGAGATCGTCGACGACACCGGCCGGATCACGGTCGACAAGCTCGACACGCGGCTCGACGCGTCGCGCGCGCCGCCGGAGCTGCGCGCGCTCGTCGATGCGCAGAATGCGATGCTCGGCCGCCTGCAGCAGGCGTTCGCGCATCTGTCGCAATTCAGCGCCGATCTCGCGCACGACTTGCGCACGCCGCTGAACAACATGCGCGGCGCCACCGAAGTCGCGCTCGCGCGGCCGCGTTCGGCCGACGAGTACCAGACGCTGCTCGAATCGAATCTCGAGGAATACGATCGCCTCGCACGGATGATCGAGAACGTGCTGTTTCTCGCGCGCGCCGAGCATCCGAGCTTCGTCACGCGGCAGCGCGCATTCGACGTGCGCGACGAACTCGAGCGCATCGCCGAGTATTTCGAGGGGCTCGCCGACGAGGCGGGCTCGGCGCTGCGCGTCGACGGGCACGGGCAGTTGACCGCCGACGTCGAGCTGTTCCGCCGCGCGGTCGGCAACCTGCTCGCGAACGCGCTGCGTTACACGCCCGCCGGCGGCGTCATCACGCTGAGTGTCGATGAAACCGCCGACGCGGTGCGCGTCGTCGTCGCGAATCCGGGCGAGCCGATCGATCCCGCGCTGTTGCCGCGGATCTTCGACCGCTTCGTGCGCGGCGACCCCGCGCGCAGCGGCGGCGCGCCGGGCGGCACGGCAGGGCTCGGCCTCGCGATCGTGCGCTCGGTGATGGAACTGCACGGCGGCACCGCGCAGGTCGAAAGCGACGCGCGCGGCACGCGCTTCGTGCTCACGTTCAACCGGCCGCCGGCTGTGTGACGGCGGGTTCGGGCTGCGCGGCCGCCGCGTGGTCCTTCGTGCCGGCGTTCGAAACAGGGCAGCCGTTTGCGGGGTCTTCAAACGAACCGAATGTAGAATCAATGTAGATACAAACGGCTTGCCATTTCTGCGGCGCGTGTCTACAATGGATAAACATTCGGAGCATGATATGGAACTCAAAATTCAGAAGTGGGGCAACAGTGCGGCCGTACGGCTTCCTGCTGTGTTGTTGGAGCAGATCGGCGCGTCGGCTGGCAGTTCTCTGCGCGCCGATGTACGGCCGGATGGCGTGTTGCTTTCACCCGCGCGGCGCAAATATTCGCTGGATGAACTCGTTGCGCAATGCGATCCGAAGGCTCCGCAACCGGCAGACCTCGTTGCGTGGGGTGAAGTCAAGCCCGTGGGACGTGAGGCATGGTGAGGCGCGTCAAGTTCGACCGTGGCGATATCGTGCGGGTTAGCCTGAATCCGACAGTGGGCAAAGAACAGCAAGGGGATTTCCGTCCCGCGCTGGTTCTGTCACCCGCCGCGTTCAACACGCTTGGCGTGGCGCTCGTCGCGCCAATTACGCAGGGCGGCGAATTCGCGCGATACGCGGGATTCGCTGTGCCGCTCTCGGGTTCGGGGACGGAGACGCAGGGCGTGGCGCTGGTGAACATGGTCCGCACGCTCGACCTCGAGGCGCGCGGCGCACGCAAGGTCGAGCGTGCCCCCATTGAAGTTGTCGAAGATGCGCTCGCTCGCCTGCAAACCATTTTGGAATGACGGGAAACGCCGGCCTCGCCGGTAAGTGACATCCCAATCGACAGTGCGATCAACGCGTCGGTTCGCTGCCTCAAATGCGGCGCGCACGGCGTTGGCGCGTGCAACCGTGGGCGGCTGTTCGATGCGGAGCGTCTCGGCGACGTCATTGCCGGCGAATTGGTCGAAGCCCTGCTCGCAGATGGACAATTACGCGAGCACGCCCCAGCATTATTGGAGCTTGATCCAGAACGAGGCCGGGGACCATTCGCTTGCCAGCGGCAGGTCAACCGGACGTACGAGACCGGAGAGTGGCACCCAACTACCGCAAGGCAATCGACCCGGGCGCAAGTGATGGGGAAGACATGGTTCGCATGACTGACGGTGATATGTCGCAGTGTGACGTCAACGAGCCGTATTACCGACGTGCAACCTTTCGTCCGCCGATCGAAGAGTTGAAATGGTGCTACGGCTGCGCGCCTCTCACGTTCAACCGGCCGCGGGCTGCGTGACGGCGGGTTCGGGCCGCACGGCCCCCGCGTGTTCCTTCGCGCCGGCGTTCGATTCCGCGCCTGATTCCGCGCCCGCGCCCGCCTGCCAGCCGCCGCCCAACGCCTTCAGCAGGCCGACCGCCGCCTCCATCCGGCGCGCGTCGATCTGATCGGCGGTGCGCCGGTTCGTCAGCGCGATCGTCTGCGCGGTCACCACATCGAGATAGCTGACGGCGCCGGCGTTGAAACGATTCGTCGTCAGCCGCAGCGACAGATCGGCCGCGTCGGTCGCGCGTTGCTGGCTGCCGGCTTCGGAAGCGAGTGCATCGAGCGCGGACAACTGATCCTCCACCTGCTGGAACGCGACGAGCACGGTTTGCCGGTAATCGGCGACCGCGCCGTCGTATTGCGCATGCGCGCCGCGCAGCGATGCGCTGCGGCGGCCGCCGTCGAACAGCGTGCCGGCGAGCTGCGGGCCGATCGACCAGAACAGGCTCGGCGCGGTGAGCCACGGCGCGAAGAACGAACTCTCGAGGCCGGCGCTCGCCGACAACACCAGATCGGGAAAGAACGCGGCACGCGCCTCGCCGATCTGCGCGTTCGCGGCCGCGACGCGACGCTCGGCCGCCGCGATGTCGGGCCGCCGCTCTAGCAGTTGCGACGGCACGCCGGCCGGAATGGCCGGCACGTGGAACGCCTGCACGCGGGGCGGCAGCGCGAACGTCGACGCGCTTTCGCCGACGAGCGTCGCGATCGCGTGCTGCAACTGCGCACGCGACGCGTCGATGTCGGTGTCCTGCGTGCGCGTCGATTCGAGTTGCGTCTGAGCTTGGGCGACGGCCGACGCGTCGATCGCACCGGCCGCGAGTTGCTGCCTGAGCAGCGTCAGCGCGTCCGCGTACGCGCTAACCGTGTCGTCGAGCAGTTGCTTCTGCGTGTCGAGCGAGCGCAGCGCGAAATAATCGGTCGCGAGTTCGGCCGTGACCGACAGCTTCACGGCCTGCAGGTCGGCCGCGCTCGCGGCCGCGTTCGCCTGCGCGCCCGTCACCGCATCGCGCACGCGGCCGAACACGTCCGGCTCCCAGCTCGCGGCCACGCCGGCCTGGTAGTCGGGCGTCGTCTTGCCGGCGAGCGACGAGCCGAGCCGGTTCTGCGACACGCGCGCGCGGCTTTGCGCGACGCCCGCGGTGATCGTCGGCAGGAATCCGGCGTGCTGATAGTCGACCATCGCGCGTGCCTGCTGCAGATCGGCGACGGCTTTCTTCACCGTCTGGTTCGACACGTCGACGCGTGCTTCGAGCGCGTTCAGGGCGGCGTCGCCGAACACCGTCCACCACGCGCCGCGCGCGGCGGCGTCGGCCGGCATCGCGACGTGCCAGCCGGCCTGCGCGGCAGGTGCGGCCGGCGCGCCCGCGTAGTGCGCGGGCACCGCGACGGCGGGTGGCGAATAGGGCGGCAGCGTCGAGCAGGCGGTCAGTGCGGCGGTGGCGGCGAGCGTGACGATGCGACGTGCGAACGGAAGCGGATGACGGAGGCGCATGGCAGGTATCTCGTGATTCGTCGTCGATGGGTCAGCCGCGGGCGGGCGCGGCAGCGGGTGTCGATGTAGCCGGTGCGGCGCCGGCCGCGCGCGGCGGCGGCACGTTGCGTGCATCGGCCGCAGACGCAGGTTGCGCGGCCTGCGGGGCGGAAGCGGCCGAAGCGGCCGAAGCCGGCGAAGCAGCGACCGGCGCTGCATCGTGCGCGGTCGACACGATCTTCACGGCCTCCCCGGCCGTGATCGCATCGCCCGGGTTGTCGATCACGCGATCGGTTGCCGCGAGCCCCGCGACGATCTCCACCCGCGTGCCGAAATCGCGCCCGATCTGCACGGTCTTCAGCGCGGTGCGCCCGTTCGCGCCGACGGTGGCCACCGTCACGCCGTTCGGGCGGAACAGCAGCGCGCTGACCGGCAGCTCGAGCGCCGGCGCCGCGCTCGGCACGACGAGATGCGCCTGCGCGTACGCGCCGGGCATCAGCGTGCCGTCGCGATTGTCGACGTCGATCTCGACGCGCAGCGTGCGCGTGACGGGATCGATCGCGCCCGCGCTGCGCGCGACGCGCGCGGCGATGCGCCGCCCCGGATACTGCGGCGTCGTCAGGTAGACCGGTGTGCCGGTCGACACGCCCGTCGCGCTGTCCTGCGGCACATCGACGAACACGCGCAGCGTGTCCGTCTGTTCGAGGTGGAACAGTTCGCCGGACAGGCCCGGGCTGCCCGGCGTGCCGCCCGCGGTGACGAGCGTGCCGACGTCGACGTTGCGTGCGGTGATCACGCCGTCGAACGGCGCGGTGACGGATTCGTACGACACGAGTTCGGCAAGATGCGCGACGTTCGCCTGCGCGGCGGCGAGCATCGCGCGCTTCGCGTTCATGTCCGCGACCTTCGTGTCGGTGTCCTGCTGCGACACCGATTGCGTCTTCAGCATGTCCTGCCAGCGCTGCGCGGTCGATTTCGCATAGTCGTAGTTCGCCTGCGCGCTCGCTTCGTCCGCGCGCGCCTGGCGCAACTGCGCGTCGAGATCGGGCGCCGAGATTTGCGCGAGCGTCTGGCCGGCCTTCACGTGCGTGCCGAGATCGGCGCTCCAGTGCGCGATATAGCCGCTCGTGCGCGCATAGATCGATGCGTCCGCATACGGCGTCACCGCGCCGGGCAAGGTCAGCGTCTGGTCGGCCGGCGCCGTGCCGGGCACGACGACCGACACTGGCAGCGCCTGCTGCGCGGCCACCTGCGCACGCTGCGCGGCGCGCGCGTCGATACGCGGCACGATGCCGAGCGCGAGCAGCGCGGCGGCGAGCGCGGCGGCCGCGAGCGGCACGGTCAGCTTGCGGCCGCGGCGAGCCGGCGGGGTGTCGGAGGCGGCGCCGCGCGCGGCGGGCGGCACGGCTGCGGCAGCGGGGGCCGCGGTGGCCGTTTCGGCGGCCGGCGGCGGGGCGACGGGTTCGATCGAGTCGTTCATGATGGGTCCGGGGTCGGGCGAATCGAAGGATGGGAAGGGGCGGCCGTGCGCGCTCAACGCAGTGCCGGCGTATCGGGCGCGGGCTGCGCGCGCCGGGCGGCCGCGGCGTCGCGGCGCCGCGCGAGCCACGCGTGGACTAAGCCGAACACCACCGGCACGAACAGCAGCGTCGACACCGTGCCGAACGCGAGGCCGCCAATCACCGCGCGGCCGAGCGGCGCATTCTGTTCGCCGCCATCGCCGAGGCCGAGCGCCATCGGCAGCATGCCGATCAGCATCGCGAGCGCGGTCATCACGACGGGGCGGAAGCGGTTGAAGCCGGCATCGAGCGCTGCTTGCCACGGCGACGCGCCGCCCGCGAGCAGCTCGCGCGCCGCGTTCACGACGAGAATGCTGTTCGCGGTCGCGATGCCGATGCACAGGATCGTGCCGGTCAGCGCGGGCACCGACAGCGTGGTGCGCGTGACGAACAGCATCCATGCGATGCCGGCGAGCGACGCCGGCAGCCCGCCGACGATCACGAGCGGATCGAGCCACGACTGGAAGTTCACGACCATCAGCAGGTAGACGAGCGCGATCGCGAGCGCGAGGCCGCCGAGCAGGCCCGTGAACGATTCGTGCATCGCCTGCACCTGGCCGCGCAGCACGATCGACGAGCCGGGCGGCAGTTGCGCGCGTGCGGCGTCGACGAGCTTCGTCACGTCGGCCGTGACGCCGCCGAGGTCGCGCCCCTGCACCGACGCGAAGATGTCGAGCACCGGCTGCACGTTGTAGTGCGACACCACGGCCTGCTGCGTCGAGCGCGAGAACGTGCCCAACGAGCCGAGCAGGTTCTGCGCGGGCGCGCCCGCGGCCGGGCCGCCGGCCGGCGTCTGCGGCGCGCGTGCGGTGCCGGCCGGCAGCGGCACGTTCGCGAGCGACTGCAGTGAATTCACCGTGTATTGCGGCGTTTGCACGAGCACCGGGTAGCTGACGCCGTTGCGCGGATCGAGCCAGAAGTTCGGCGTGGTCTGCGAACTGCCGGACAGCGCGATCAGCAGGTTCTGCGCGACGTCGCGCTGTTCGAGGCCGGCCTGGATCGCCTTCGTGCGGTCGACGTTCACGTTGATCGCCGGTTCGTCGCCGGGCTGCTGGATGCGTGCGTCGACGAGCCCGCGCACGCCGCGCAGCTTCGCGAGCAGCGCATTCGCGACCGCGCGGTTCTGGTCGAGCTTGTTGCCGACGATCTGGATGTCGATCGGCGCGGGCAGCCCGAAGTTCAGGATCTGGCTGACGATGTCGGCCGGCAGGAACGCGAACGTCACGCCGGGGAACGACTGCGCGAGCACGTTGCGCAGCTTCGCGACGTATGCGGCCGTCGACGCGTGATTCGGTTTCAGCGTGACGAGCACGTCGGCGTCCTCGGTGCCGATCGGGTCGGACGAGTCGTACGTGAGGTTGATCCCGCTCACCGGCACGCCGATGTTGTCGAGCACGCCGGCGAGTTCGTTGGCCGGGATCACGCCGCGGATCTTCGCTTCGACTTCGTCGGTCAGCCGCGCGGTTTCCTCGATCCGCGTGCCGGTCGGCGCGCGCAGGTGCAGGCGGATTTCGCCGGTGTCGACCGACGGAAAGAAGTCCTGCCCGGCGAACGCGTAGAGGCCCGTCGACGCGACGCACGCGAGCAGGAACGCGGCCGCGAAGCGGCGGCGCCGCGCGATCGCCGCCGAGAGCAATGCGCGATAGCGCAGCCGCACGGCCTCGAAGCGATGCTCGAACGCGGCCTGGAAACGCGCGACGCGCGCGAATACGCCGCGCGGCGGCCGGCCTTGCCCCTTCGCGCGCATCAGCGCCATTGCGAGCGTCGGCACCAGCGTGCGCGAGAAGAAGTACGACGCGATCATCGCGAAGATCACGGCCTCGGCCAGCGGCACGAACAGATAGCGCGCGACGCCCGTGAGCAGGAACATCGGCACGAACACGATGCAGATCGACAGCGTCGACACGAAGGTCGGCACCGCGATTTCGCCCGCGCCGGTCAGAATGGCTTCCTCTAGCGGCGCGCCGAGCTCCAGATGATGCGTGATGTTCTCGATCGCGACGGTCGCGTCGTCGACGAGGATCCCGACCGCGAGCGCGAGCCCGCCGAGCGTCATGATGTTGATGGTCTGGCCGAGCACGGACAGCGCGAGCAGCGACGTGAGCACCGCGAGCGGAATCGATACCGCGATGATCAGCGTCGCGCGCCAGCTGCCGAGAAACAGCAGGATCATCAGCGCGGTCAGGCACGCGGCGATCAGCGCCTCGCGCACGACGCCCTGGACCGCCGCCTTCACGAACACGGACTGATCGTCGAGCGGCGAAATGTGCAGCGCCTTCGGCAGGCCGGCCGCGATCTTCGGCAGCATCGCCTTCACCTGGTCGATGATCGTCAGCGTCGACGCGCTGCCGGTCTTCTCGACCGTCAGCAGCGCCGCGCGCTTGCCGTCCACGCGCACGATGTTGGTCTGCGGCGCGTAGCCGTCGCGAACGTGCGCGACGTCGCGCACGTACACGACATTGCCGCCGATCGTCTTCACCGGCAGGTCGTTCAGCGCGGCGACCGTCTGCGTGCTGCCGTTCATCTGCACGTTGTATTCGTGCGTGCCGATCTTCGCGGTGCCGCCCGGCAGGATCAGGTTCTGCGCGTTGATCGCGTTCACGACGTCGATCGGCGCGAGCCCCTTCGCCTGCAGCGCGCGCGTATCGAGATCGACGACGATCTGGCGGATCTTGCCGCCGAACGGCAGCGGCACGGCCGCGCCCTGGACGGTCGCGAGCTGCGTGCGGATGAAGCTGTTGCCGAGGTCGTACAGCTGCTGCTCGGCGAGCGTGCCGCTCGACAGCCCGAGCTGCAGGATCGGCACCGTCGACGCGTTGTACGTGATGATGTTCGGCGGCAGCGTGCCGGGCGGCAGGATGCGCAGGATCGACGCGGCGTTGCTCGCGGCTTCCGCGATCGCGCGATTGATGTCGGCGCCCGGATGGAAGAAGATCTTCACGACGGACACGCCGTTCAGCGACTGCGACTCGATGTGCTCGATGTCGTCGACGTCGGACGTGAGCGCGCGCTCGTAGTTCGACGTGATCCGCTTGGCCATGTCCTCCGCGGAGAAGCCGTTGTACGACCAGACGATGCTGACGACCGGAATGTCGATGCTCGGAAAAATGTCGGTCGGCGTGCGCAGCAGGGCAAGTGGCCCCGCGATGAAGATCAGCAGCGCGAGTACGACGAACGTGTAGGGCCTGCGTAACGCCAGCCGGACGATCCACATGATGGTGCTCCTCGAAGCAAGGCTCGGATGCGCATTCGATGCGACGAGCATGCAGTCTGCCGGCGCGGCGTTGACCCGACCCTGACCCGAAGATTACGAAGTCGTTATCTGTGCGGACGCGGCGGCGTCGGCCGCGCCGCTTCGTCCCTATAATGTCCGGCCGTGAACCTTCACGCGTTCCCGTATCCCGCCGCTTTCAGGAGCCTGACCGATGTCGTTGCGCACCGATGCAGATTTCTTCCTCCTTCTCGCCGATTCCTACCGCCGGCTGTTGCACCGCCCGCTCGTTCCCGACGGCATGAGCGCGTCCGACGGCGCCGCGTGGCTGTACGAGACGGCGCCGTTCGGCGTGCTGGCGCACGACACGTCGGCCGATCCGGTGTTCGTGTACGGCAATCGGCGCGCGCAGGCGATTTTCGAATACGACTGGGACGAACTGACGGCGTTGCCGTCGCGCCTGTCGGCGGAGCCGATGGAGCGGCGCGAGCGGCAGATATTCCTCGACAAGGTGATGCGGGACGGCTTCGTGTCCGGATACCGCGGCGTGCGGGTCACGAAATCCGGCAAGCGGTTCTGGATCGAGCGCGCGACCGTGTGGCAGCTCACGGACGCAGACGGAATCGTGCGCGGCCAGGCCGCGATGATTCCGGAAGTGCGGCCGCTCGACGCGTCCGCATGAACGCGACGGTCGTCCGACGTGCGCGCCTGCGCCGTGCCCGGCGAGCCGGGCGCCCCTGCACGACGGGCGCCCGCGCCCGGATAACAAAACCGTAATCGAAGCCTCACCTTCAGGAAAGCGCGCGAATCGCAGAATGATCCCAACTCTTCATCACATCGATGGGGAGCGGATGTCCGGCCTGATCTGCGGACGCGAACACGCCATCTTTGAGAGGTGAACATCATGAACAACCTGATTCGTGCAGTCCTGCTTTCCTGTGCGCTGAGCGCACCGATCGTCGCATTTGCGCAAACCGCCGACCATGCGCTCACACGGGCCGACGTGCGCGCCGATCTCGTCCGTGTCGAAAAGGCCGGTTATCGGCCGGTCGGCAGCGATCCTTACTATCCCGAGGACATCCAGGCAGCGGAGGCGAAGGTCGCCGCCCAGCATCCGCAGTCGGTCGCTGCACGGCCGGATGCCGCCGCCGGGACGGGCGTGCCGTCGCTCGCGTCGCTCGACACGCAGCAATTGTTCGAGCACCACTGAACGCGGTTTTTTCAGCCGCCGTCCGCCGCCGGCGTCGGGTCTTTCGACGCCGGCAACGCACACGTGACGCAACGAATCGCTTTCGCTCGCGCGGTCGTGCCGGCGGCGCGTCCCCATCGAATCGTTCTCGGGAGTGTCATCATGAATCGCAAGCTTGTCGCCGCCGCGTTGCTCACTCTTTGCCTCGGCACGGCCGCCGCCACGCCGGCCTTCGCGCGCGGCCAGCCGCAACTGCCGGATGACGACGGCGGGCGCGCGAGCGTGCTGCACGCGCTCGACCCGGAGTCCGATGCGCCGCGCCGGGCGCATGACACGTGGCCCGCGAACGCTCAGGCCGTGCCCATCAAACGTGCGCCGAGCGCGATTCCGCGCGCGGCGATCGATGCGCTGGCGGCGCGCTGACGGGCGTCCCAGCCGGCCAGCCCGGCGTCGAACGTGCTGCCGGGCGCGACGTCGCGCAACGCCTGCGCGAGACCGACCGCATCGTCGGCCGCTTTCGCGACGCCCGCCGCCGTGTGCGGGCGCACCATGCAGGCGGCGTCGCCCAGCAGCACCGCGCGCCCGAACGCCATCCGCTCGACCGCGAGATCGAGGATCGCCTGCGCGAACGGCGCCGGTGTCGCATCCACCAGCGCGGCGAGCGTCGGCGCGAGCATCCGGTCGGCGGCGTCGACGAGTTCCGCGCGGTTGTCGTCGCGCATCGCGCCGGGCGGCAGCGACCCGTCGCGCCGCGTGCCGTCGCGTGCAAGGAACAGCGATGCCAGCCGGTCGGACGCGAGACGCCGGTACCACACCCAGTTCACGCGCCGCTCGCCTGGTTCGAGCGCGCCGTCGGCGCCGGGCACCAGATAGGTGAGGAACAGGTGCCGGTCGCCTTGCTGGAACGTGAAGCGTTCGCGCAGCAGAACCAGCACCTGCTCGGGCAGCGCGCGTTCGTCGACGAGCCCGCGCCACGCGACATAGCCCGCATACGTCGGCCGCACGTCCGGCAGCAACTGCGCGCGCACGGTGGAGCGACCGCCGTCCGCGCCGATCAGCAGATCGGCCGTCTCGGCATGGCCGCTCGCGAAGTGCGCGACGATCCGCGCGCCGTCCTGCTCGAACCGCTCGAACGCGTCGCCGGCGTGGAGGATGCCGGCCGGCAGCGCACGCTTGAGCGCCGTGTAGATCACGTTCCACGCGGTCTGCGTCTGCGGCATCGCGAAGCGTTGCACGATCCGGTCCTGTGCGTCGACGTAGATCCGGTCGATCGAATCGACGCCGGCCGCGCGCGGCAGCGGCACGCCGCCGAACGCGAACGCGCGCTCGATCGGCGGCTGCAGCACGATGCCGCCGCCGCGGCTGTCGAGTTCGTGCGGCGATTGCTCGAATACGCGGACGTCCCAGCCGGCCGCGCGCAACGCGATCGCCGCGAACAGCCCGCCGACCGATCCGCCGGCGATGACGGCCTTGCGGCCCGATCCGTGTCCCATCCGATGGTCCTCCGATGATGCCGCGTGCAGCGGCGTTGCGTCAGCCGGCCCAGCCGCGCAGGAAATCGAGCAGCAGCATGTTCACGCGCTCGGGCTGCTCCTCGTGCGGCAGGTGCCCGCACTGCGCGATCGGCTCGGCCCGCAGGTTCGCCGCCATGCCTTCCCATACGGCCATCATGTCGAACATCTTGCCGACCGCGTAGAAATCCTCGCCCCAGATCGCCATGGTCGGGCACCCGATCCTGACATCCGCATCGACGAGATCCTGCTGCACGTCTTCCGCGTTCGCGCGATAGTCGGCCAGCGCGCCGCGCACGGCCCCCGGGCGCCGATACGCGCGTACGTACGTGTCGAATGCATCGCCCGAGATCGCATGCGGGTTGTAGCACCAGTCGGAGAAGAAATAGCTGAGCCATTCGGCTTCCTTGCCCGCGATCAGTGCCTCCGGCAGGTCGGGCACCTGGTGGAACAGGAAGAACCAGTACGCGCGCGCCGTTTGCGCGGTCATGTTCTGCGCGACGATGCGCGTCGGCACGTTGTCCATCACGACGAGCCGCTCGACGCGCGCGGGGAAGTCCTTCGCGAAACGCGTCGCGACGCGTGCGCCGCGATCGTGGCCGACGAGCGCGATGCGGTCGATGCCGAGCGCATCGAGCAGCGCGGCGAGATCGCGCGCCATGTTGCGCTTGTCGTAGCCGGCCGCGGGCTTGTCGGTTTCGCCGTAGCCGCGCAGGTCGGGCGCGATCACGCGATAGTGCCGCGCGAGCACCGGGATCTGGTGGCGCCACGCGAAGCTGGTTTCGGGAAAGCCATGCAGCAGCACGACGACGGGCCCGGCGCCGGCATCGATGACGTGCTGGCGGATGCCGTTCGCGGTAATGGTGTGATGGGTGAGTGCGAGCGTGTCGGTCGTCATGTGGGAGCCCCGGTTCGATGCGGACGGTGCGCGGTACGGCACGCGTCCAATGCTGTCCGAGCATAGGGCAAGCAGCGACCGTCGCGGCTGAATCGTTCTGAATCGGCCCGGGCGCGGTGCAACGCCACGCCGCGCCGCGGCATCACGAGCGGCGGGCGCGCTTCGCGGCTGCGTCGGACGCGACACGCTTCAGCGCGGCCGGCGTGCCGTTCAGGAACGCGTCGATCTGCCGTTCGATTTCCGCGTCGAGATCGTCGGGTACCGGCAGCCCGTATACCCACTTGCGCACGCCGAGATAGAAGATGCTCGCGTGCAGGCTCCACACCAGTTCGATTTCCGCATTGCGCTGCGCTTCCGACGCCGGCGTCGCGATGTCGTACGCATGCCGCAGCTCGCGCAGCACCGGCAGGAACACGCGTTCGCGCAGCCGCGACAGATAGCGCGTGTTGAAGCCCTCGCGGCTGAGCCCCGCGAAGATGAACGTGCGAATCCATTCGCGCCGCAGGATCGTCTGCGCATACGACCGGTAGAACGCGACGAGCCGCTGCTGCAGCGGAACCGAGCGGTCGGCGATCAGTTTTTCCCACTCGGGATCCCACGTGTAGACCTCGTCGTATACGCGATCGATCAGCGCTTCCTTGCTCGGGAAATACCGGTAGAGCAGCGGCTGGGTCACGCCGATCTGCCGCGCGAGCTCGCGCGTGCTGCCGGAAAAACCGTGGGTCGCGAAGTGTTCGACCGCCTTTTCGACGATCTGCCGCTCGCGCGCTTCCGGCGTGAGGCGGCGGCCCGATGTGGCGGCGGTGTCGTCGGCGGTCGCCCCGCGCGTGCGGGGCGCTGCCTTGCGCTTGGTGTCGGTCATGCGTCGGCTCCTGAATGCGGCCATTCTGCACTTATCGATCGAAAAATAGCAAGGCGCGCCACCGCGAAGCCGGCCACGCGGCGCGGGCGTCGCCGCCCCGCGCGTTCAGAACGATTCAGTTCGCCGCCATGACTTTCAGGCCCGCATTCCGTAGTCTTGCTCCCGAGCCGCCGCACGCGGCCGAATCCCTTCGGCCGGCCCGGCCGGCGGCGTAACCGGAACGGACCATGCCTTACCTGATCTCGCCGGGAGCCGGCATCGCAGTCGGCCTCCCGCACCCCCTCGTGCGCGTGCAATCGCCCGCGCCGCCGCCGATCGCCCTGGCGGGCCGGCTCGGCCTCGTCTTGCGCGAGCATGCGATCGCGCTCGCGCGGGCGCAATGGCGCGCGCGCGCCGCGCAGGTCCGCGATGCGGGCACCGTCGACCCAACCGCGGAAGCCACGACATGCAGCCCGCGCAAGTAACGGCAGCGGGCGCGGCGGCCCCCGATCGCCTGCGCGGCGAGGATGTGTTTCTCGCATCGATCGCCGGCTACGTCGACACGCTCGGCTTCGTCGCGCTGTTCGGGCTCTTCACCGCGCACGTTACCGGCAACTTCATCCTGATCGGCTCGGGCCTCGCCGGTGTCGGCCAGGGCCTGATGATCAAGTGGCTCGCGTTTCCGGCATTCATCGCGGGCATCGTGGCCGCCCGCCTGCTCGATCACCGGATGCGCGTGCGCGGGCATGGCCCGCGGGCGCGCTCGCTGTACGCGCTGCAGACGATCCTGCTGGCCGGCTTCATGCTCGCGGGCGTCGCGGCGTCGCCGATCGGCAGCGCCGATGCGCCCGCGACGATCGTCTGCGGGCTGCTGGGTGCGGCGGCAATGGGCGTGCAGAACGCGCACGGCCGGCTGACCGCGCGCACCGTCGTCGCGAACACCGTGATGACCGGCAACGTCACGCAGGCGGTCATCGATGCATTCGACTGGCTCGTGCCGATCGCCGCGCCGGCCGAACGGGAAGCCGCGCGCGCGCGGCTGCGACGCACGCTGCCGCCGGTCGCCGGGTTCGCGCTCGGTGCGGGCGCCGGCGCGAGCGCCTACCTGTACGCCGCGTTCTGGGCGCTGGCGCTGCCGCTCGCGATGCTCGCTTTCCTCACCTGGCGCGCCGGCCGGACCGGCGAGACGTCCGCGGCGCGTTGAACGCCGATGCCGCACGCGGCGTCGGCTGTCTGCAGCATCGGCGGCGGCGAAGCCGCTCCCGTTTCTTCATTCCGTCAACGCTGGCTTCAAGAATGGCTTGATTCGGGTCGGCAAGCGCCAGACGCCTCGACCGTTCACGGCTGATCGCCCGGAAACCGACACTCGGGGTGGCGGATGCGCAAATCACGCACAACGCGCGACTTCGCGCGCTGCGCCTTCCGTTCACGCTGTTCGGCAGCATCAAGAAGATGACGGCCTTCGTCGACGACGACGCGGCCCATGCGCGTGAGCTTCGCTCGACGTGTGCCTGTCACGTCGGTGTCGATTCGCGGTGCTTCACGGAAGCGTCGGAGGTGTGAGCGCCAGGTAACGGGCCGAACATGTGCTGACTGCACTTCGCGTCGCGCCACGCGGTTCCCGGTCGAATGCCGTCGAGCATCCGTCGCACCACGGGAAGAATCTGTTCGCCGGCCAGAATGCCAAGCAGGCCGGCGAGGGCGACGGCGGGCGGCGCCGGCGATTGCACGCCGATCAGCGCGTAGACGACGCCGGCGAGGATGCCGGCGAAAAGCGAAGCAGTGTACGGTTTCATCGTTCTGGAATGAAATGACAGCCGTTAAAAATACGGATACCTACCGGTCTGGCGTCGATCCGAAAGTCTTGGGCCAGCCTATCAGGTCCGCGCGTTCGTCGTTAGCGCATTCAATGAAATTCAGAACTTTTCAGTCTGAATGTCCAGCGTGGCGAGAATCAGAACAATTAACTGGTGCGGCCGCACGTTCGCGTATTGAATGACGCAGGCCGGCTGCCGACGCTTCCGACACCGCGCATTGGACGCCTCGCGGATTCGTCGGCCAGGCGAGTCTCATTTTTCTCCGCGTCAAAGGACATCATCACCATGAGCAACCCCAAGCTTGAAGTACTTACCCCGCACAACAGCCAGCTGATCTTCATCGACCAGCAGCCGCAGATGGCCTTCGGCGTGCAGTCGATCGATCGGCAGACGCTGAAGAACAACGTCGTCGGGCTCGCGAAGGCCGCGAAGGTCTTCAACATTCCCACCACGATCACGACGGTCGAAAGCGAGAGCTTCTCGGGCCACACCTATCCCGAGCTGCTCGACGTGTTCCCGAACCAGAAGACGCTCGAACGCACGTCGATGAACTCGTGGGACGACCAGAAGGTGCGCGACGCGCTCGCCGCGAACGGCCGCAAGAAGGTGGTCGTGTCGGGGCTGTGGACCGAAGTCTGCAATACGACGTTCGCGCTGTGCGCGATGCTCGAGGGCGACTACGAGATCTACATGGTCGCCGACGCTTCGGGCGGCACGACGCAGGCCGCGCACGATATCGCGATGCAGCGCATGGTGCAGGCCGGCGTGGTGCCGGTCACGTGGCAGCAGGTGCTGCTCGAATGGCAGCGCGACTGGGCGCACCGCGAGACGTACGACGCGGTGATGGCGATCGCGAAGGAGCATTCGGGCGCATACGGGATGGGCGTGGACTACGCGTACACGATGCTCCACAAGGCGCCGCAGCGTACCGCGACGCCGCACGAGTCGATTGCGCCCGTTCCGGCGAAGTAAGCGCGGACGGCCTGCAACGGCGGATGCCGGTGCGACGGGTTCGATGCGAACGCGCCGCATCGGCTCCATTGCCGCGGGCGGCGGACGTGACCGAAACACGAATGCCGCCCGCGGCATGCCGTTCGGCACACCGCGCCTGCATTTGAAATTGTCCGGGAGATTGATCGCATGAAACCTTATCTGGTTTCCCTTGGTGCGGGCCTGCTGATCGGTGTGATTTACAGCGCCATCAAGGTTCGCTCTCCCGCACCGCCGCTGATTGCGCTGGTCGGGTTGCTCGGCATGCTGATCGGCGTGCAAGCGTTACCCACCGTGAAACAGCTGTTTGGCTTCTGATCAACAAGAGGTGATGCACATGACCGCAACCGTGACCCAACCGGATCTGATCCTGCATAACGGACGATTCACGACGCTCGACCGCGCGAACCCCGTCGCGACGGCCGTCGCGATTGCCGCCGGCCGCTTCGTCGCCGTCGGCAGCGACGCGGACGTCATGCCGCTCGCGGGCCGCGCGACGAAAGTGGTCGATCTCGGCGGCCGCGGCGTGCTGCCGGGCCTGATCGACAACCACTGCCACGTGATTCGTGGCGGCCTGAACTACAACATGGAGCTGCGCTGGGACGGCGTGCCGTCGCTCGCGGTCGCGATGGAGATGCTCAAGCGTCAGGTCGCCGTGACGCCCGCGCCGCAGTGGGTGCGTGTGGTCGGCGGCTTCACCGAACATCAGTTCGTCGAGAAACGGCTGCCGACGATCGACGAACTCAATGCGGTCGCGCCCGATACGCCCGTGTTCATCCTGCACCTGTACGACCGCGCGTTGCTGAACGCGGCCGCGCTGCGCGTGGTCGGCTATACGAAGGACACGCCGGAGCCGCCGGGCGGCACGATCCTGCGCGATGCCGGGGGCAATCCGACCGGCCTGCTGCTCGCGAACCCGAACGCGACGATCCTCTACGCGACGCTCGCGAAGGGGCCGAAGCTGCCGTTCGAGTATCAGTACAACTCGACGCGCCATTTCATGCGCGAGCTGAACCGGCTCGGCGTGACGGGCGTGATCGACGCGGGCGGCGGCTCGCAGAATTATCCCGACGATTACGAAGTGATCCGCAAGCTGCACGACGCGGGCGAGATGACGATCCGGATCGCGTACAACCTGTTCACGCAGAAGCCGAACGCGGAGAAGGAAGACTTCGTGAACTGGACGAAGAGCGTCAAGTACCACGACGGCACCGACTACTTCCGCAATAACGGCGCGGGCGAGATGCTGGCGTTTTCGGCGGCCGACTTCGAGGATTTCCGCGTCGCGCGGCCGGATTTGCCCGCGCAGATGGAGGACGATCTCGAAGGCGTCGTGCGCGTGCTCGCGGAAAACCGCTGGCCGTGGCGCATGCACGCGACCTATGACGAAACGATCAGCCGCGCGCTGGACGTGTTCGAGAAGGTCAACGAAGACATCCCGCTCGACGGGCTGAACTGGTTCTTCGATCATGCGGAAACCATCTCCGAGAAATCGATGGACCGGATCGCCGCGCTCGGCGGCGGCATCGCGGTGCAGCACCGGATGGCGTACCAGGGCGAATACTTCGTCGAGCGCTACGGCGCACAGGCCGCCGAGGCGACGCCGCCTGTCGCGAAGATGCTCGGCAAGGGGCTCAAGGTGTCGGCCGGCACCGACGCGACGCGCGTCGCGTCGTACAACCCGTGGGTGTCGCTCGCGTGGCTCGTGACGGGCAAGACGGTCGGCGGCATGCGCCTGTATCCGCAGCGCAACCTGCTCGATCGGGAAACCGCGCTGCGGATGTGGACCGAGTACGTGACGTGGTTCTCGAACGAGGAAGGCAAGAAAGGGCGCATCGCGGTGGGGCAGCTTGCCGACCTCGTGGTCCCCGATCGCGATTTCTTCGCGTGCGCGGAAGACGATATCGCCGGCACGACCGCGTTGCTGACGATGGTCGACGGGAAGATCGTGTGGGGCGCGGGGCCGTTCGCGTCGCACGACGCGCCGATCCCGCCGGCGATGCCGGACTGGTCGCCGGTGCGCGAGTTCGGCGGCTATGGCGGCTGGGGCGCGACGCAGCGGGCCGGCGCGCCGTTGCAGCGCGCGGCGGCCGCCGCGATGTGCGGCTGCGCGAACGAATGCAACGTTCACCAGCATGCGCACGCGAGCGCTTGGGCGAACGCATTGCCGACGTCTGACGCGAAGGGTTTCTGGGGCGCGTTCGGCTGTTCGTGCTGGGCGGTCTGACAGGGCGATGCGTGCCACTTGCGACACCGCGGCGTGGGTCCGCGCGCTGCCGTCGCGGCCAGGGGAAATCCAGCAGCGCGTCACCGTGCTCGACGATATACGACGCCAGACCGGCAGCGTTCCCGCCATTCGGCGACGTTGCGGCGACCGCGCTGAAACGACGAGTCTGCGCCGTCTCCCGCCGGGCGGGAAGCCGCGCGCGCCGCTCGTGTTTCTCGCCGGTCGTCCGGCCGCCCGGACGCGTGGCCCGTATCCCGCTGAATCCGAATCCGCGCGCGGCGCTGGCCGCGCGCATCACCATCAAGGAGAAAACCGATGAGTTTATTGAACCTGCGCAACATGCTGCGCATGACCGCCGCGACGTCGGCCGTGCTCGCCGCGCTGCTGGCCGGCGCGCCGGCGCTCGCCGACGAAACCCATCTCGACGACATCGCGTCGCCGGCCGCCGCGGCGTGGTTCCCCGCCATTGCGGTGGGCCCGCAGTACGACACGACCCACGTATGCGTCGCGCCTGAGGACTTCGACCGCTTCACCGACAGCTTCGTCGCGACGTTCGGCGGCAAGAAGTCGAAGCAGGGCGTGTTCCAGGTCACGCCGACGCCAAGCCAGACGATGTCGCAGCTCGTGCTGACGCCGGTCGGCACGATCTCGGTGTTCGGTTTCAAGACGCCGATTCCGTATCCGTTCTGCGAGGAGCGCACCGGCTATCTCGTCACCGACATGGACGTCGCGGTGAAGTCGGCGCGCGCGCATGGCGCGGACATCGTCGTGGCGACGTTCCCCGACCCGATCGGCCGCGACGCGATCGTCCGCTGGCCGGGCGGCGTGAACATGCAGCTGTACTGGCATACGCAGGCGCCGAACTACGACCCGCTGCAGACGGTGCCGGAGAATCGCGTATACGTGTCGCCGGAAAGCGCGGGCAAGCTCGCGCGCGACTTCGCCGCGTTCTCGCACGGCAAGATCGTGTCGGACGTGCGCCATGCGCCGGGCATCGAGATCGGGCGGCCGAACGACACGTATCGCCGCATTCGCATCGAGTCGGGCTTCGGCAAGATGACCGTGCTCGCGACCGACGGCCATCTGCCGTACCCGTTCGGGCGTGAAATGACGGGCTACGAAGTGGCCGATCTCGCCGCGACGCTGAAGCAGGCCGAAGCCGCGGGCGTGACGGTGCTCGTGCCGCCGTTCAAGTCGGACGGGCGCGACGCGGCGCTCGTGCAGTTCCCGGGCGGCTACGTCGCCGAGATCCACGCGCGGTCGAAATGACGGTGCACCGGCCGATGAAGCGATCGTGGCGCGGCGCGCTGTCGTGCGTCGTGCTGGCGGGCGGTGCCGCGTCGCACGCGGGTACCGCCGTCGGCGCCGAGGCCGATGCGGCGTCGGCCGGCGCGGCCGCGTCGCCGGCTGCCACCGCCGCGTCGTGCACCGCGAAACGCCCGACGGTGCTGTTCAACCGCTGGCAGGAAGACTGGTCGGCGCTCGCGAATCCGTGCGTGCCGCGCAAGCCGTTCGACGCGCTGAAATACGTGCCGCTCGGCGACGACCCGTCGACCTATCTGTCGCTCGGCGCGAACCTGCGCGAGCGCTTCGAGCTGAACAACGCGCCGCTGTTCGGCCTCGGCGCCGCGCACGACGACAACTACGTGATCCAGCGCGCGAACGTGCATGCGGACCTGCGCTATCGCGGGCACCTGCAGGCGTTCGTGCAGTTCGTCGATGCGCGGCCGTTCGGCAAGGATACGGTCGGCCCGGTCGACAAGGACCAGCTCGACCTCCAGCAGGCGTTCGTCGCGTACGTCGATCAACTGGGGCCCGGCACGTTCAAGACGCGGATCGGCCGGCAGGAGATGGCGTTCGACTTGCAGCGCTTCGTGTCGGTGCGCGACGGCCCGAACGTGCGCCAGGCGTACGACGGACTGTGGACCGATTACGAAATCGGCAAATGGCGCGTGATCGGCTATGTGACGCGCCCGGTGCAGTATCGCAACGCGGCCGCGTTCGACGACGTGTCGAACCGGCACCTGCGATTCGACGGCGTGCGCGTCGAGCGCACGGGCACGGGGCCTGGCGATCTGTCCGCGTACTGGTCGCGCTACACGCGCGACAACGCGCGCTATCCGGATGCATCCGGCACCGAGCGGCGCGACGTGTTCGACATGCGCTACGCGGGCAAGTCCGACGGGTTCGACTGGGACGTCGAGGCGATGCTGCAGACGGGCCATGTCGGGCAGGACACGATCGGCGCGTGGGCGTTCGGCGCGCTGGGCGGCTACACGTTCGCGAAGACGGCCGGCACGCCGCGCGTCGGCATCCAGGTCGACGGCGCATCGGGCGACGCGCATCCGGGCGACCGGCGCGTCGGCACGTTCAACCCGATGTTTCCGAACGGCTATTACTTCACGCTCGCCGGGTATACCGGATACAGCAACCTGATCCACGTGAAGCCGTCGCTGACCTTCAAGCCGGCAAGCTCGGTGACGGTGCTCACCGCCGTCGGCTTCCAGTGGCGGCAGACGACGGCCGACGCGATCTACGGGCAGGGGATGTCGGCAGTGCCGGGCACGGCGGGCAAGGGCGGCGCGTGGACGGGGATGTACGCGCAGGCGCGCGTCGACTGGCTCGTGAACGCGAACGTCGCGCTCGCGCTCGAAGCCGTGCACTTCCAGCTCGGCTCGTCGATTCGCGCGCTCGGCGCGCGCAATGCCGACTATGTCGGGATGGAAGCGAAGTTCGGCTGGTGACGCGCCGCGCCCGGCTCTCGCGTATCAGGGCTGCGTGCGGGCGAGCGATTCGACGAAATCGATGAACGCGGTCACGCGCTTCGAGCCGCGCTGGTTCGGCAGGTACAGGGCCGTGATCACCGCGCGCGCCGAGCCCGGCGTCACGTCGTACTGGTCGAACAGCCGCTGCAGGCGGCCGGCTTCGATATCCGCCCCGACCAGCCAGTCGGGCAGCAGCGCGATGCCGGCGCCGTCGAGCGCGGCCTCGCGCAGCACCTCGCTGTGATTCGATTTCAGCCGCCCGGTGACGACGACCTGCGTCGTGCGTGGCGGGCCGGCGAACGTCCACGCCTGCTGATCGACGCCGAAATGAAAGCGCAGGCACGCGTGATCGACGAGTTCGCCGGGTGTCGCCGGCGTGCCGTGCGCGTCGAGGTAGCCGCGGCTCGCGACCACGTAGCGCCGGAACGTGCCGAGCGGACGCGCGACGACGTCCGCGGTCGGGGCCGCGTCGCCGAGCCGGATCGCGACGTCGATCCGCGCGGCCACGAGATCGACGCGTTCGTCGGTCAGTTGCAGATCGAGGTCGAGCTTCGGATGGCGCGCGACGAACGCGGCGACGTGCGGCGCGATGCGGCGCAGCCCGTAGGCGACGGGGACCGATACGCGCAGCGGGCCGGACGGCGCGTCGCCGCGGTCGGCCACCAGCGCGTCGGCATCGGCGAGCTCGCCGAGCACGCGTTTCGCCCGCGCATAGTAGACGGCGCCCGCGTCGGACAGCGTGACTTGCCGCGTCGTGCGGTTCAGCAGCACGGTGCCGAGCGACGCCTCCAGCGCGTCCACCGCGCGCACGACCGACGAAGCGGCGAGATCGAGCCGGCGCCCCGCGCTCGAGAAGCCGCCGGCTTCCGCGACTTCGACGAACGCGCGCAGCGCGGAGAATTTGTCCATGAGATCGTCCTTGGGCGGGTGGCAACGTCGCGTTGCATGCGGTTCGCATTCTAGCGCCGGGCGGCGCGGCGGCCGGATCGCGTGCGGCGTGTCTTCAGGACAATTCAGGCGTCGCTCAGGATTTTCGCCGCGGCGGCCGATAAGCTGCGCGACATCGCGTGCTGCGCTGGCCGTTCCGTTCGTGACGGGCCACGCGCACGATTCGTCACGGAGATCCGATGAAGAACCTGTTTCGGCACGCGTGCGTCGCGCAGACGGCCCGTTGGTTGATCGTGGCCGGGTGCGCGGGCCTGTTGGCGCCCGCGGCGCATGCGCAGGCCGGCGTGCGGGCCGATGCGCCGTCCGGCGTGCAGCCCGACGCGCCGGTGCCCGCCGCGGGCCGGCAGCCGCCCGGCTTCTATCGGCTGAAGATCGGCGACTTCACGGTGATCGCGCTGTCCGACGGCACGCATCCGTTTCCGGTCGACTCGGTGTTTCGCGACATCTCGAAGGACGAGATCCGGCGCGACCTCGACCGCGCATTCCTCGAGCCGCCCGTGCAAGGGTCGATCAACGCGTTCCTCGTCGATACCGGATCGAAGCGGATCCTCGTCGACGCGGGCGCCGGCACGCTGTACGGCGACTGCTGCGGCAAGCTGCTCGACGATCTGCGCGCGGCCGGCTACGCGCCCGCGCAGATCGACGAAGTGCTGCTCACGCACCTGCATAAGGACCATGTCGGCGGCATTGCGTCGAATGGCGCGATGACGTTTCCGAATGCCGTCGTGCGGGTGAACGCCGTCGAGGCCGCGTACTGGCTCGATCCGGCGAACAAGGCGCACGCGCCGGCGTTTCTCGCGTCGTTCTTCGATGCGGCCGCCGCGGCGGTCGCGCCGTACGTCGCGGCCGGCCGCTTCAAGACGTTTCGCGGCGACGCGACGCTCGCGCCCGGCATTCGCGCGGTGCCGATGCCCGGCCATACGCCGGGCCATACGGCTTACCTGATCGAGAGCGGCCGCGCGGGCCTGCTCGCGTGGGGCGACATCGTGCACGTGGCGGCGATCCAGTTGCGCGACGTCGACGCGACGGTCCAGTACGACAGCGATGCCGAGGCCGCCCGCCGCACGCGGCGGGATACGCTGAAGCGCGTCGCCGAGCGGCGCTATCTCGTCGGGGCCGCGCATATCGCGTTTCCCGGGCTCGGCCACCTGCGCCGGGACGGTGCGCAATACGACTGGGTGCCGGTCAACTACGACGCGACGCCGGTGCGGTGACGTCCCGGCGTGCGCCATGCCGCCGGTCAGCGCGCCCGTGCGCGCCGCCACGCGCCGGGCGGGTGCCCGACGATCCGCGCGAATACGCGGTTCAGGTGGCTCTGGTCGGCGAAGCCGCACGCGACCGCGATGTCGGCCAGCGTCATGTCGGACGTCTCGATCAGTTCGCGCGCGCGCATCACGCGCTGTTCGAGCAGCCACTGGTGCGGCGTGCGGCCCGTGGTGCGCGAGAACGCGCGGATGAAATAGCCGCGCGACAGGTCGCATTCGTTCGCCACTTCCTCGATCGACACGCCGAGGTCCGCCTTTTCCATCAACAGCTCCTTGGCGAGCGCCACCTTCGCGGGAGACAGCGCGCCCTTGTGCTCGAGTTCGCGCGCGCGCACGTTGCCGTAGCGGCGCACGAGATGCGTGCCCATCGCGAGCCCGACCTGCTCGATGAACAGCGCGTTCAGCGGGCCGGGCGCGTCGAGGCTGTCGGCCACCGCGTGCGCGAGATGCCCGAGCACCGGGTCGCGCGCATCGACGCGGCACGTGAGGCCGTCGACCGGGCTGCCGCCGTGTTCGGGGCCGATGCGCGCCAGATACGGGTGCGGCAGCTCGACCAGCACGAAGTCGAAGTTGCCGTACAGGTCCGCGTGGAAATGGCGCGAGAAGTCGCGAATGTAGATCGAGTGATGCTGGAACCGGCGCTCGCTCGCGCCGGCGCGCCCATAGAGCGTGCGGCGGTGGCCGCCGTTCAGCGACACGCCGACCAGGAAGCCGCGGTCGCACGCGGGCATGTCGATTCGCTCGACGTGCGCTTCGCGCATGCATTTGCGGTGGAGCTTCAGGCCGCCGGATGCCGTCTCGACATCCTTCGCCAGCAGGCTCGACACGCACCCGAGCGTGTCTTTCGGCCGTGGCGGAGGCGATGCCGTCGGGGCTGCGATGACGGAGTCTGACATGGAATTCCCCAGCGAGGGACTCGGAGCGTGAAATGACGAGTCCAGTTTAGATGCGCGCGCGAACGTTCAAAATGAATTTGCATAAACGTCCGCTCTTCATCCTGACAAATTGCTTTCAATGCGTGCGCGCGGTGAGTGCGTACCCCGGCGCGACGCCTGCGCGAGCGGCCCGGCAGAGTATAGCGCCCCACTTTTACACGCAAGCGATCGTGCCGGCCGCGCGTGCGCGGCATGCGCGGACAGCGCATTTTCCTTCAAGATTTTCACGGCATGCCCCTCTACACTCGACCCGTATTTCGACATTTATCGTCCGGCGCGGCAGCACGCCGGACTTGGACTCTCCGCCGGGCGAACTGCCGCGTTCACCCGGCGCTCATCCCGAGGTACCCGGAGGCGGCCATGGTCCAGATCGGAACTTTGTCGGTGGATTTCGAGCAGCGGGACATTCGCCGTCACGGCGCGTCGCTGCGCATCGGCGCGCGCGCGCTCGACATTCTCGAGGTCCTGCACCGCGCGAGCGGTTCGGTCGTGTCGAAAGACGACATCATGGATGCGGTCTGGCCGGGCCTGATCGTCGAGGAAAACCGGCTGCAGGTGCATGTGGCGACGCTGCGCAAGGCGCTCGGCGCGAGCCGCGATCTGATCAAGACGGTGCCCGGGCGCGGCTATCTGCTGGTCGCGAGCCCGTCGCCCGGCCCGGACCTCGTGCCCGCGGCCGACGCGCCGGCCGTCGCGGCGCCGCCCGACGCCCCCGCGTCGTCGCTGCTCGCGCCGCTCGTCGGGCGCGACGCCGAAATCGCGCAGATCGTCGACATGCTCGAGCGCACGCCGGTCGTCACGCTCGTCGGCGCGGGCGGCATCGGCAAGACGAGTCTTGCCGTGCGCGTCGCGCACGGCGTGCGCAGCCGCTCGCGCGAGCGCGTGCTGTTCGTCGAGCTGGCGCGCGCGTCGACGCGCGACGACATGCTGATCGCGCTGGCCGCCGAGCTCGGCCTCGACACGCAGGGCGTGCCGGCCATCGAGCGCATCGGCGACGCGTTCGCGACGTCGCGCTGCCTGCTCGTGCTCGACAACGCGGAGCACATCGTCGATCTGGTGGCGAGCCTCGTCGAAACGCTGACGTCGCGCGCCGGCTCGCCGCGCGTGCTCGTGACGAGCCGCGAGCCGCTGCACATCTCGGCCGAAGCGGTGCTGCGGATGAGCCCGCTCGCGGTGCCGGACGGCGGCGCGTCCGTCCCGGAAATGGTTCGCTGTTCGGCCGTCGAGCTGTTCCTGGAGCGCGTGCGCACGGCCGCGCCGGATTGCCCGGTCGACGAAGCCGGCGTGCGGGTGATCGCGGACATCTGCCGGCGCCTCGACGGGCTGCCGCTCGCGATCGAGCTGGCCGCGGCGCGCGTGGCGACGCTCGGGCTCGCGGTCGTCGCGTCGCGTCTCGACGACCGGCTGAACCTGCTGACGGGCGGGCTGCGCTCGGCGCTGCCGCGTCATCAGACGCTGCGGGCGACGTTCGACTGGAGCTACGTGCTGCTCGATCCGGCCGCGCGCGCGCTGTTTCGCCGGATGGGATGCTTCATCGGGCCGTTTTCGTTCGATGCCGCGCGCGCGGTCGCGACCGAGCCCGGCACGTCGGCCGCGGACATGATCGCGGTGCTCGGCGAGCTGGTGGCGAAGTCGCTGGTGACCGTCGAGTTCCATGGCGCGTATGCGCGCTACCGGCTGACCGAATCGACGCGCGCGTACGCGCTCGAAAAACTGCACAACGAAGGCGAATTCGAACGCATCGTCGCGCGCCACGCGGCGTACGAGCGCGAGCATGCGCCCGCGCGTCCCGCGACGCTCGCCGACGCGCTGCCCGCGGATGCACCCGCGCCGGCCGCGGACGAACCGGCGGAGGCCGCCGTGGCCGCCGTGGCCGCAGGCGTGCCCGAGCCCGACCGGCTGGCGCGTGCGCTGCTCGAGCCGGCGCGGATGCGCGCGTGCACGGCGCGCGCGCGCCAGGTACTCGACGCACTCGACACGGGCGCCGCGGGCCCGGTCGACGCCGCGCGCGAGATGCGGCTGCGGGCGGCCTGCGCATCGGCGCTGCTGCATACCGATGGCGATGCGCCGGCCGCCGCCGCGATGTGGAACCGCACGCTCGGTCTCGCCGCGCATATCGGCGACGATGCGTTCGACGCGCGCGCGCTGGTCGGGCTGTGGCATACGATGCTGACGCTGTCGGACATCCACGAATCGCTGCGCTACGCGACGCGCTTCGAGCGCGCGGCCGAGCGGCGCGGGGACCGGTCGCAGCGGTTGCTGGCGAACACGATGGTCGCGACGTCGCTGCATTACTTCGGCGAGCATGCGCAGGCGCGCGAGCGGCTGGAAGCGGCGACGGCCGAACTCGCCGACGCGGACGAACCGGCGTGCGCGCAGGCCGCGCTCGGCGTCGACATGGCGACGCTGGGGCGCACGATGCTGATCCGTCTGCTCTGGATGCAAGGCGAGCCCGAGCATGCGATGCGCGTCGCCGCGCAGGCGGTCGAGTGCGCGCGCCGCGGCCCGTCGGCGCTCACGCTGTGCATCGTGCTCGGTGCGGCCGCCGCGCCGATCGCACTGCGCTACGGCGATCACGACATCACCTCCGACTATCTCGCGACGCTGCGCGCGACCGCCGACGCGCACGGCTTCGACATCTGGCGCAGTCACGCGGAATGCCTGACCGGACAGTTCGACATCCAGGCCGGCCATCCCGGCGCCGGTCTCGCCCGCCTCGAACCGGCGCTGCGGCGCGTCGAGGCGAGCGGTTTCCGGCGTCTGCTCGCGCCGTTGACCGTTGCGTACGCGGAGGGCCTCGTGCGGACCGGTCGCGCGAACGAAGCGCGCTCCCGGCTCGATGCGACGCTCGCGCGCTGCCGCGCGCACGGCGAGCACCTGTTCGTCCCCGAATTGCTGCGGGTGAACGGCGTCGCGATGCTCGAACAGGCGCGCACCGTCGGCGCGGATCTCGCGGTGGCGTACGAGGCCGACGGCCATCGTCATCTGCAGATGGCGATCCAGACCGCGAACGCGCAGGGCGCCGCGATGTGGGCGCTGCGCAGTTCGCTCGATCTCGCCGATCACCTGATCGAGCGCGGGCACACCGCGCAGGCGTCGACGCTGGTCGCCGCGGGCGCGCGGCACTTCGATCCGGATTCGCGCGCGCACGACGTGCGTCGCCTGCTGCGCGTGCAGAACTTCGTCCGTCAGGAGGCGCCGCTCGCGCCGTGCCGGACGCGCGCGCGACGCGATGCCGCCGACGCGGCGCAGCAGGCGGCATAGCGATGCGCGAATCCGGTGCAGCAGCGCGCCCGCGCGATCGCGGCATGCGTGCCGACGCGCGCGGTGCGGCCGCTTGTCAGGCAGCGGCGCCAAGCAGCATGTCGCACGCAGGCGCGCACGGGAGGCCTGACGGTGCTTAGGGCGACGGAACCCGCGCGCTCGGCGGACCTCGTCGTCTTCAACGGCAAGATCGCGACCCAGGACGAACGACGCTCGTTCGTCCGCGCGCTCGCCGTGAAGGACGGGACCATCGTCGCGACCGGCGACGATCGCGACGTGCTGCGCCATGCGCGCGACGGCACGACCCGTATCGATCTGAACGGCCGTACCGTGATTCCGGGCCTGATCGATGCGCACCTGCAGGCGATCCGCGGCGGCATGAACTTCAACCTCGAGGTGCGCTGGGACGGCGTGCCGTCGCTTGCCGACGCGCTCGAACTGCTGGGCCGGCAGGTGCGACGCACGCCCGCGCCGCAATGGGCGCGCGTGGCGGGCGGCTGGACGGCGCTGCAGTTCGCGGAAAAGCGCGGCCCGACGGTGGCCGAGCTCAACGCGATCGCGCCCGACACGCCCGTATTCATTCAGCATCTGGGCGACAGCGCGTGGCTGAATGCGGCCGCGCTGCGCGCGCTCGGCTACGGCCGCGACACGCCCGATCCGCCCGGCGGCGAACTGCGGCGCGACCGCCACGGGCGGCCGACCGGGCTGCTGCTCGCGCGTCGGGATCCGGCCGTGCTGTTCGCGGCGCTCGCCCGCGCGCCCATGCTCGATGCGGCCGACCGGCTCAACTCCACGCGCCAGTTCATGCGCGCGCTGAACCGCGTGGGCGTGACGAGCGCGATCGACGCCGGCGGCGACGGCCTCGCGTATCCGGACGACTACGCGGCGGTCGCGACGCTCGCGCGGCGCGGCGAACTGACGACGCGCATCGCCTATGCGCTGGGCGCGCGGCACGCCGGCCGCGAGCTCGACGATTTCGCGACATGGATCGCGCGGACGGCGCCCGGCGACGGCGACGCGTTCCTGCGCGTGAGCGGCGCGGGCGAGCGGCTGCTGTGCTCGGCGATCGATCTCGGGAATTTTCTCGAACCGTGCGTCGAGATGGCCGCGTCGGTCGACGCGGACCTGGCGGCCGTCGTCCGGCTGCTCGTGCGCCATCGCTGGCCGTTCCGGCTGCATGCGACCTACGACGAATCGATCGGCCGCTTCCTCGACGTGTTCGAAGCGGTGGATCGCGACACGCCGTTCGACGGGCTGCGCTGGTGCTTCGACCGCTGCGAGACGATCTCGGATGCCAATATCGCGCGTGTCGCGGCGCTGGGCGGCGGCATCACCGTGCAGCCGCGCATGGCGTTCCAGGGCGAAGCCTTCATCGCCCGCCACGGCGCGGCGGCGGCCACGCGCGCGCCGCCGATCCGCGCGATGCTCGCGGCCGGGCTGCCGGTCGGCGCGGGCTCCGGGGCGACGGGCGCGGCGAGCTACAACCCGTTCGTCGCGCTGTACTGGATGGTGTCGGGGCGCTCCGTCGGCGGCACCGCGCTGTATCCGGCGCGCAACCGGCTCGGCCCGATGGAGGCGCTGCGCCGCTATACGGTCGGCAGCGCATGGTTCTCCGCCGACGAGCACCGCAAGGGCGCGCTGGTGCCCGGCCGGTACGCCGACTTCGCGGTGCTGAGCGACGACTACTTCACGATCGACGCACGGCGCATCCCCGCGTTGTCGTCGGTGCTGACGGTCGTCGACGGCAAGGTCGTGCACGCGGAGCAGGAATTCGCGCCGCTGGCGCCGCCGCCGCCGCCCGTCAGTCCCGCATGGTCGCCGGTCGCGGAAGGCGGCGTCGGCGGCGCGGCGCTCGCCCGTCCGCATGCATCGGCGGCGGGCGACGCATGCGCGGCGCCCGGCAGCGATGCGTGCCGGGCGCGCGGTCACGGCCGCCGTTTCGCGCGGCCGCGCTATCCGACGGCAAGTGCGGCCGCCGAGCGCTGCGAAGCGTTCGGCCGCTGCTGCGTCGCGTTTTGAGCGGCGCGTGCCGGTGTGCGACGCGCCGCGCGCCGGACGCCCCCGGGCATTGAACGATTTTCCGCCCCGTGCGCGGGGCATGAAGGAGACAGGATGAATGCTGCGCACCCGCGCGCACCGGCCATCGGCGACGAAGTGGCCGGCGTTCGCATTCCGCGCACGCCCGTTGCGCTCGATGCGGCCGACGCGGCCCGCGCGTCGTTGCCCGCCGTGCTGGTCGATCACGCGGCGCGCGTGTTCGTGTTCGCGTCGCTCGCCGCGCGGCGGGCAGGCGACGCATGCAACGCATGCGACGCCGACGCGCTGTACGTCGCCGCGATGTACGCGAACATGGGGTTGAGCCATGCGTATTGCCGCTCGACCGAGCGCTACGAGCTCGACGGCGCCGATGCCGCATGCGCGCTGCTGTTGCGCCATCGGCGCTCGCGACGCGTGCGCGACGACGTGTGGCAGGCGATCGCGCTGCATACGACGCCCGGCGTGGCCGCCCGCGCGTCGCCGCTCGCGCGCGCGCTGGCGGCCGCCGTGTCGACCGATCTGATGGCGACCGACTTCGACGCATACACGCTCGACGAGCGTGACGCGTTGCTGGCCGCGTATCCGCGCGGCAGCGGTTTTCGCGAAACGTTCCTCGCGACGGTCGCGCGCGGCGTCGAACATCGGCCGCAATCGACGTTCGGCACGTGGAGTGCCGACGTGCTCGAACGCGCGGATCCGGATTTTCATCGGCCGAATTTCTGCGGGCGCGTGCTGGGCGCGCGGTGGAACGATACGTGACGGCGCCGCTCCGGCACGCGGTGGCCGGACGCGTTGCGGCACCGCGCCCGGCATGCCGGGCCCTGCGCGCCGCATGCGCGGATCACGCGTGCGACTGCGCGGCGTCGTGCCGCGCATAGTCGACGTAGCCGGCGCGGTCGCCGCCGTACCAGCCGATGGTCTTCGGCTCCGCGAGCGGTGCGCGGGCCGCGATGCGCTCCACGAGATCCGGGTTCGCGATGTACGCACGCGCAAACGCGACGAGATCGGCGTCGCCCGCGTCGATCAGCGCGTTCGCCGCGTCCGGTGAAATGCCGCCGTTGACGATCAGCGTGCCACGGAACGACCGCCGCGCGTGCTCGACGATGCGCGGCAGATCGGGCTCGCCGCTCCAGCCGTTGGTATCGGCCGCGTGCAGATAGGCGACGCCTGCCGCGTCGAGCATCCGGCCGACGTAGGCGAGCGTCGCGTCGGGGTCGGCGTCGCGCACGTTGTTGTATTTCGCGTACGGCGAGATGCGCACGCCGACGCGGTTCAACGGCATCACGCCGCCGACCGCGTCGACGATTTCCTCGAGAAAGCGCGCGCGGTTCGCGACCGAGCCGCCGTAGCGATCGTCGCGGCGGTTCAGCGTCGACGACAGGAACTGGTGCGGCAGGTAGCCGTTGGCCGCATGGATCTCGACACCGTCGAAGCCCGCGGCCATCGCGCGCGCGGCCGCCTGCCGGAATTCGTCGACGGTCGCGACGACTTCATCGGTCGTCATCGCGCGCGACTGCGTCGCATGAATCTTCGTGTAGTAGCCGTTCTGCAACTGTGCCCAGACCTGCAACTGTTCGAGGTCGTCGTTCACGCCGGACGGCGACAGCGGCGCGGCGCCGCCGAGCAGCGTCAGCGAGCTGACGCGGCCGCCGTGCCACAGCTGCGCGAAGATGCGCCCGCCGTTCGCGTGGACGGCGTCGGTGACGATTTTCCAGCCGGCGGCCTGTGCATCGTCGACGAGGCCGGGCGTCAGCTCGAACGCCGCGGAAGCCGCGCTGACGTTGGTGGCCTCGGTCACGATCAGGCCGGCCGACGCGCGCTGCGCGTAGTACTCGGCCATCAGTTCGGTGGGCAGGCCGCGCGACGGCGCGCGCGAGCGCGTCATCGGCCCCATCACGACGCGGTTCGGCAGCGCGAGGCCGCGCAGATCGTAGGCACTGAGCAGGGAAGACATGATGGACTCCTGTGGTTCGACGTGGAGCGGGGCGGCGGCGCGCCCCGCGAACGGATCGATTCGATGGGTGAGGGCGGCTCAACCCGCGGCGTGACGTTGCGCGTGCGTCCGCCCGACGAGCAGGTAGTGGGCGAGCGCGACGATCGGGAACGCGCCGGCCGCCGCGGCGACGAGCGGCCAGCCGCCACGCTCGTACAGCGGGCTCGCGAGCGCGGAGCCGACGGCGCCGCCGACGAAGATGCTCGTCATGTACAGCGCGTTCAGCCGGTTGCGGCTCGCCGCGTGCAGTGCGTAGATCTCGCGCTGGCCGAGCACCATGTTCATCTGCACCGCGAAGTCGAGCACGATGCCGGTGACGACGAGCCCGTACAGGCCGGTGCCGTGCACGAACCCGACCGCATACGACAGCGCGCCGGCCACGAGCGCGATCAGCGTCGCGCGCACCGTATGGCCGGCATCCGCCAGACGCCCGGCTACCGGCGCCGACGTCGCGCCGATCGCACCGACCAGCGCGAACAGGCCGATCGCCGATTGCGACAGTCCATAGTGACGCGTCAGTTCGACCGGCACGGCCGTCCAGAACAGGCTGAACGACGCGAACATCAGGCCCTGGTAGAACGCGCGGTGGCGCAGCACCGGCATCGTGCGAACGAGGTGCAGCAGCGAGCCGATCAGCTCGAAATAGGTCGCGCGGTGATCGGGCTGGCGCGACGGAATCGTCAGCGCGAGCACGGCCGTGACGAGCGTCATCAGCACGGCCGCGGCCGCGAACACGAAGCGCCAGCCGAATGCGTCGGCCACCACGCTCGACAGCGGGCGGGCCAGCAGGATGCCGAGTAGCAGCCCGCTCATGATCGTGCCGACGATGCGACCGCGCGAATGATCCGGCGCGAGGTGCGCGGCGAGCGGCACGAGAATCTGCACGGCCACCGAACTGAACCCGATCAGCAGCGAAACCGCGAGAAAGAGCCCGGGCGTGCGCACGAGCGCCGCCGCCGCGAGGCTCGCGATCGACACGACGGCCGTCACGATCATCAGCTTGCGGTTCTCGAGCAGGTCGCCGAGCGGCACGATGAAGAACAGGCCGAACGCATAGCCGATCTGCGTCAGCGACACGATCAGGCTCGCCGTGTCGCCGGACATGTGCAGGCTCGGCGCGATGAGCTCCGTGATCGGTTGCGCGTAGTACAGGTTCGCGACGATCGCGCCGCAACTGAAGGCGAACAGCAGGATCAGCCCCTGCGTGAGCCTGGCGCCGTGCGCGGGCGGCGCGAGCGGTGTTGAATCCGTTGACATGGTCGACTCCTGGAAAAGGGAAAGGCCGGCTACCGGAGCGCCGCGCCGGCATGGAGGCCGGCCGCGATACGGTGCACCGCATTGCCGTCAATACTATTGATCAATCGATAAAGCCGGAAGCGGAACGCCGCGCAATCGAGCGTTGCGCGGCACGCAAAGGTGCCGCGCCGGGCGGGCTCAGCCGCGTTTGCCCTGCAGCGTCGGAATCTGCTCGAACAGCCCCGCGAGCCAGTCGACGAACACCTTCAGCTTGACCGGAATGTGGCGATTGGGCGGATACAGCACCGAGATCGGCCGGGCCGGCGCGTTGAAATCGGTCAGCACCTCGCGCAGCCGGCCCGATTTCAGGTACGGCTCGACGAGGTACAGCGACGTCTTGATCAGCCCGATGCCGGCGACGCCGCACTCGATGTAGTTGTCCGCGTCGTTGACGGCCACGGTGCCGCACATCTGCACGATGCGCGGCTCGCCGTCGACCACGTAGTCCCACGCGCGCGGCCGCCCGGTATCGGCGGAGATGTGACTGACCGCGACGTGCCGCGCGAGATCGTCGACGGTCTCCGGCTCGCCGAACCGCGCGAAATACGCGGGCGAGCCGCACGTGCAGGTGGTCAGGCTGCCGATCCGCCGCGCGATCATTCCCGAATCGTCCAGCGCGCCGATGCGCACCACGCAGTCGACCCCTTCGCCGACGAGGTCGATCTGCCGGTCGGTCACGCCGAGTTCGAGCATGATGTCCGGATGGGCGTCGAGAAACGCCGGCAGCGCGGGCACCACGACCTGCTTCGCCATCGCCGGCGGCAGGTTCACCTTCAGCCGGCCGCGCGGCACGTTGCGCGCCTGCGAGACCGACGCCTCCATGTCGTCGATCTCGCGCAGCACCGCGACGGACCGTTCGTAGTAGGCCTGGCCGTCCTCGGTCAGCGAGATGCGGCGCGTGGTGCGGTTCAGCAGCCGGCAGCCGAGGTGCTGCTCGAGACCGCTCAGCAGCGCCGACACGCGCGGCGTGGTGAGGCCGGTCGTGTCGGACGCGCGCGTGAAGCTGCCGGTTTCGACGATGCGCGTGAACACGCGCATCGAAAGCAAGGTATCCATCGTCGGAAGTTCTCCAGCCTGTCGGCATGCGGCGCCGGTGCGTGCCGGCGCCGTCTGGTCGGATATCGGGTATCGCGTAGCGGGGGCGACCGGGCCGCTATGCGTCGATGCGCTTTCTCAGCGCGTCGCCGGCAAACGGCATTTCACGCATGCGCTGGCCGGTCGCGTCGAAGATCGCGTTGGCCAGCGCGCCGGCGGTCGGCCCCATCGACGCCTCGGCCGCGCCGAGAAACGGCGCGCCGGGACGATTGATCAGATGAACCTTCACGCTTTGCGGCGCCGCCGAGAAACGCAGGATCGGATAGCTGCTCCAGTCGAAGCTGCGAATCCGTTCGGTGTCGTACTTCAGCGCCTCGTACAGCGTCCAGCTCGCGGCCTGCACGATGCCGCCCTCGATCTGGTTGCGGATCCCGTCCGGCGACACGACCTGGCCCGCGTCGACCGCCGCTTCCGCGCGCTCGAGCGTCACCTGGCCGGTTTCCGGCACGACCGACACCTCGACCGCGATCGCGACGTAGGCCATCAGGTTCTTGTACTTGCCGAACGCGAAGCCGACGCCGTGGTTGCGCGCACGCGGCGGCCGCGGCCAGCCGAAGTGCGTCGCGGCGAGCTTGATCACCTGCCGCGCGCGATGGTCGTCCATGTGGCGCAGCCGGAATTCGACCGGATCGACGCCGGCCGCGTGCGCGAGCTCGTCCATGAAGCTTTCGATCGCCCAGACGTTGGTGTGCGCGCCGAGCGAGCGCATCGCGGAGGTCTGCAGCGGCATCGTCGGCGAGAAGTTGTTGACGATGTGCTGGTTCGGCAGCGCATACAGCGGAATCGCGTTGCGGTCGCCGCCGCCTTCCGGTTGCAGCATCGGCGTCGACGGAGCGGGCACGAACGGCGGCTCCAGCATGCGCGCCGGCAGCAGCCGGCCGGCGTTGACGATCCGCTCGTTGTGCGAGCTGCTCCACAACGCATAGTTCCAGTCGACGATGCGCCCGCTCGCGTCCAGCGATGCGCTGACCTCCGTCACCATCGCGGGCGTGAAGTGGTCCCACGTGTGTTCCTGTTCGCGCATCCATTGCACGCGAATCGGCTTGCCCGGCATCGCGGCGGCGATCAGCGCGGCGTGCGCGGCCGCGTCGTCCGCCGCATTGTGCCCGTAGCAGCCCGACCCCTCGGTGTGAATGCAGCGGATGCTCGCCTTCGGCATCGACAGCATCTCGGCGAGCGCGTCGCGCAGCGGGTAGACGCCCTGCGAGTGCGTCCACACCGTCATCATCCCGTTCTCGAGATGCGCGACCGAACACGACGGCCCGATCGACCCGTGCAGCAGGTAGTTCTTCAGGAACGTCGCATTGAGCGTCTTCACGGCTGGTGCGGTGGCCGCGTGCGTGTTCGCGATCTCGATGCGCTGTGTCGCGATCCGCTTCAGGTCCGCGTGCACGGTGCCGCGCTCGGGCAGCGTGCGGCCCGGCGACCAGCGGCAGCCGGCGGCGAGCGCGCGCTGCGCGACCACCGCCTGCCATTCGCCCTGCGCGACGACCGCGAGCATGCTGCCGTTGCGCACGACCCGCACGACGCCCGGCAGCTTCAGGACCGCGGCTTCGTCGAACGACAGCAGCTTCGCTTCATATACCGGCGGCATCACGACGCGCGCGTGCAGCATGCCGGGCAACTGCATGTCCTGCACGTAGCTGACGCCGCCCGTGACCTTGTTCGGAATGTCGACGCGCGGCAGCGACGTGCCGATCACGGCGAACGTCGCCGGGTTCTTCAGCGGCGACGTGGGCGTCGCATTGCGATGCAGGTCGACCGTGCGGATCGCGTCGCCGTAGGTCATCGTGCGTCCGTCGGGCGCCGTGATCACCGCGTCGGCGGTCGTCAGCACGCGCGGCTCGACGCCGAAGCGCTTCGCCGCGCCTTCCACCAGCAGCGCACGCACCTGCGCGGCCGCGTTCAGCAGCGCGGAGCCGCTGTCGGCCATCGTGTGGCTGCCGGCCGTCAGGCCCTCGTCGGGCGACGCGCCGGTGTCGGCTGTCAGGAACGTGATCAGCGACGGCTTCATGTCCAGTTCCTCGGCGGCCACCTGCAGCAGCGCCGTGCGCACGCCGGTGCCGAGCTCGACCTTGCCGGTAAACACGGTGACCTTGCCGTCGGGCGCGATCTTGATCCACGCGTCGAGCAGCGGATTGGTCTTCAGGCTGCCGGCGAGCGCCTGCGTGGCTTTCGCCACGTGCACGGCCGCGCCTTCGTCGGCGATCACCAGCTGCGCGGCCGCGCGCGACGCGGGCGCGAGACTGAACGCGACGAACAGCGCGCCGGAGACGATGAAGTGCCGGCGGCTTTCGTCGATGTCGTCGTGGGAATTCATTACAGCCCCTTGCTGATCGTGACGGGAGCGGAAGCGGGTTCGGGGGCCGGCAGCCCCGCGACCGAGCGCACCGCCGCGAGAATCCGCATGTGCGTGCCGCAGCGGCACAGGTTCGGTTCCATGTGCGTGCGCAGTTCCTGTTCGGTCGGTTTCGGGTTGCGTTCGAGCAGCGCCTGCGCGCGCATGATCATCCCGGCGATGCAGTAGCCGCACTGCGCGGCCTGATGCTCGACGAACGCGCGTTGCAGCGGGCCCGGACGCTCGGCGGTGCCGAGGCTCTCGATGGTACGCACACTGCGCGAACCGACCGCGGCCACCGGCATCAGGCACGAGAACGTCGGCTTGCCGTCGACGATCACGGTGCACGCGCCGCACTGCCCGAGGCCGCAGCCGAACTTCGCGCCGTGCAGGTGCAGGTCGTTGCGTAGCGCGTACAGCAGCGGCGTGGACGGGTCGATGTCCAGCGTGTGGCGCACGCCGTTGACGGTGAGGGTGATCATCGTGCGGTGTCCTCTTTTCTGAGCTTCGCGGCCATCGCGTCGACGCCCGACCACGCGGGGCGGTCGGTATAGGTTTCTCGCACGTACGCGGCGAGATCGGCGATCTGCGCGTCGTCGTACTGGTCGATGAACGACGGCATGTAGTTGAGCGTATCCTCGCCGTGCCAGCCGATGCCGTTGAACATCATCTGGATCGCGTTGCGCGGCGTGTCTGCGTTGACCGCCGTGCTGAACGCGAGCGTCGGCCGTTCGCCGATCGACTGCATCGGCGCGGCCGGCCCGTGGCACTGCGCGCACGATGCCTGGAACAGCACCGCGCCGCGCTGCGCGGCCGGCGTCGTCGCGACGCGTTCGACCGGATGCGCAGCCGCGGCCGCACGTGCGTTCGCCGGTTTCTGGATCGACAGGATGTACGCGGCGATCGCCTCGACGTCCTCCACCGGCACCGTCGCGAGGTCGCGCGTGACAGGCAGCATCGGCCCGGCCGCCGCGCCGTGCTCGCTCGCGCGGCCGGTGCGCAGGTAGGTGACGAGCTGCGCCTGCGTCCACGGCCGCGCGGCATCGCCGAGCGCATTGAGCGGCGGCGCTTCCCAGCCGTCGACAATGCCGCCGTCGAACGCGCGGCCGCGCTGCTCGCCGCCGATCGCGTTCAGCGGCGAATGGCACGATGCGCAGTGGCCGAGCCCGTCGACGAGCATCCTGCCGCGGTTCCATTGCGCGGACTGCGCAGGGTCGGGTTGATATGCGCCTTCGTGCAGGAACAGCACGTTCCAGAACGCCACCAGCGGCCGGAAGTTCAGCGGGAATATCAGGTCGTTGGCGGGCGTCGTCGCGCGCACCGGCTCGCGGGTCATCAGGTACGCATACGCGGCGGCGATGTCGTCGTCGGACATCCGCGTGAAATGAATGTACGGAAACGCCGGGTAGAGCGGCTGGCCGTTGCGTCCGATGCCGGTGCGCAGCGCGCGGGCGAACGCGTCGCGCGACCAGCGGCCGATCCCCGTTTCGGCATCCGGCGTGATGTTGGTCGCGTAGATCGTGCCGAACGGCGTCGCGAGCGGCAGCCCGCCCGCGAACGGCTTGCCGTCCTTCGCGGTGTGGCACACGACGCAGTCGCCGAGCGCGACGACGCGCGCGCCGGCGCGCACGAGTTGCGGATCGAACGAAGCGGGGGCGGGCGGATCGATCGGCGCGATCGACGGCCGCACCATGATGCCGATCGCGATCGCCAGGCCGGCGACCGCGATGCCGGACGCGCCGAACCAGAGTCGTTTGTGCTTCATGCGCGCTCCGCGCGAAGCGGTGCGCCGCACGTCGCGCGCGGCGTGCCCGGGCCGTCGTGCGGCGGCCGGCCGGGCCGCGAACGCGTTGCGGCGAGGCGGTAATTGGCAACTGGATTCACGTCGTCACTCCATCAGTCGAAAAGGCGCGCGGGCTGGCCAGCGCGGTCGCTCTTGCAGCCAGTCTACGCAGACGCCCGCATCATTTCCTGAAGTCCGGCTGAAACGTTCTGAACGGCGGGCTGGGCCGGTTCGGCGACATCCGGCACGCGCGCGCCAGCTAGATCCGCAGCAGCCGGCCCGCATTGCCGCCGAGCACCATCGCGCGCTGGTCGTCGGGCAGGTCCAGCCGATCGAGAAAACGCACCGGTTGCGCGTAGCCCATGTCGAAGCAATAGTCGCTGCCGAGCACCAGCCGGTCGATGCCGACGTTCTCGATCAGGAAGCTCAGCACCGGCCCCGAGTGGGACACCGTGTCGTAGCTGAAGCGCCGCAAATAGCTGCTCGGCTTGTGCGCGAGCCGGCGCGTTTCCGGCCGGACGGTCCAGCCGGCGTCCAGCCGGCCGACGAGGATCGGCAGCGCGCCGCCCGCATGCGGCAGCGTGACATGCAGCGCCGGATGGCGGTCGAGCACGCCGCCGAGGATCAGGTGCGAGGCCGCGATGGCCGTATCGAACGGATTGCCGAGCAGGTTGCTCAGGTAGAAATCGCCGAGGCGCGCGCCGCCGACGGTTTGCTGCGGATGCAGGAATACCGGCAGCCCGAGCTGTTCGATGCGCGCGAACACCGGCGCGAACCGCGGATCGTCGAGGTCGCGGTTGTCGATGTTCGTGCCCATGTACACGCCGCGCACGCCCGGCAGCGTCGACGCGCGCTCGAGCTCGTCGATCGCGTCGGCCGCGTCGAGCATCGGCAGCGTCGCGAGTACGACGAAGCGCGCCGGATGCTGCTGGTGCACGCGCGACGCGGCCGTATTCCATGCGCGCGCCAGTTTCGCGTTGAACGGCCGGTCGCCCCAGTACGCCATCGGCACGCTCAGCGACAGCGCCTGCACGTCGACGCCCGACGCGTCCATGTCCGCGAGCCGCGCATCGACGTCGATGAATTTCATCGGCAGCGGCCCGAGGCCGCCGGCCGGCGTGCGGAACGTGAACGTTGTGCCGTCGCACGCGAATGCGCCGCCGAAGCGCTGGCCTTCGCCGCCGACGAGGTCGCAGAAGTTTTCCGGGTAGTAATGCGCGTGGATGTCGATCGCGCGCGGACGCCGGCCAGCCAGCGTGGCCGAAGCGGGCGACGCGGCCGACGCGGCCGACGCGGGCGCCGGTTGCGCCGGTTGCGCCGCCGCGGCGGGGCGTCCGGCAACGGTCGCGCCGGCAAGCGCGGCGAACGCGCCGAGCATGCGGCGGCGCCCGGCGGACAGACAGCAGGGGCAGGTCATCGAATCGTCTCCAGGTCGGGATTGTCGTGTTGCCGCGCGCCGTGGCGCGGCAGGGTGCCGAGTTCGCATGCGACGAGCTGCGCGTCGAAGCGCGCGCGTTCGCGTCGCGCGCGGGCCGACCCGTCGGTGGCCGATACCGCGACGATCGCGATGAACGCGGCGGCCATCGAGAACAGCGCCGGATATTCGTACGGGTAGGGCGCGTGCGCATGGCCGAGCACCTGGACCCAGACGGTCGGGCTCAGCACGGTGAGCGTGACCGCCGTGACGAGGCCGATCGTGCCGCCGGCCACCGCGCCGCGCGTCGTCAGGCCGCGCCAGTAGATCGAGAGCAGCAGCACCGGAAAGTTCGAGCTGGCGGCGATCGAGAACGTGAGGCTGACGATGAACGCGATGTTCTGCTTCTCGAATGCGATGCCCAGTACGATCGCGAGCACGCCGAGCACCAGCGTCGTCGCGCGTGCGACGCGCATTTCGTCGCGGTCGGTCGCCCGGCCGCGGCGCAGCACGTTCGCATAGAGGTCGTGCGAGATCGCGGACGAGCCGGCGAGCGTCAGCCCGGCGACCACGGCGAGAATCGTCGAGAACGCGACCGCGCAGATGAAGCCGAGGAAAAAGTTGCCGCCGACCGCATGCGCGAGATGGATCGCCACCATGTTCGCGCCGCCCGCGACCGCGCCGGACGCATCGTGATACCGCGGGTCCGCCGCGACGAGCGCGATCGTGCCGAAGCCGATCACGATGATCAGCGCATAGCCGGCCCCGACGATGCCCGTCGCATGGAGGATGCTCTTGCGCGCCGCGCCGACGTCGCCGACCGTGAAGAAGCGCATCAGGATGTGCGGCAGGCCGGCCGTGCCGAAGATCAGCGCGAGGCCGAGCGATACCGCGGACACCGGATCGGACACGAGGCCGCCCGGCCGCATGATGGCCGCGTGCTTCGGATGGACGCGCAACGCCTGCGCGAACAGCGCGTCGAGGCTGAAGCCGAAGCGGCTCAGCACCATGAACGCCATGAAGGCTGCGCCGGCGAGCAACAGCACGGCCTTGACGATCTGGATCCACGTGGTGGCGAGCATGCCGCCGAAGAATACGTAGACGACCATCAGCACGCCGACGATCACTACCGCGACCGTGTAGTCGAGCCCGAACAGCAGCTCGACGAGCTTGCCGGCGCCGACCATCTGCGACACGAGATACAGCAGGACGATGACGATCGAGCTCGACGCGGCGAACGCACGGATCGGCCGTTGCTGCAGCCGATACGACACGACGTCGGCGAGCGTGTACTTGCCGAGATTGCGCAACGGCTCCGCGATCAGGAACAGGATGATCGGCCAGCTCGCGAGAAAGCCGACCGAATAGATCAGCCCGTCGTAACCGCTCGTGAACACGAGCGCCGAGATGCCGAGCAGCGACGCGGCCGACATGTAGTCGCCGGCGATCGCCCAGCCGTTCTGCAGCGCGGTGATGCGCCCGCCGGCCGCGTAATGATCGGCGACGCTGCGGTTCTGGCGGGCGGCCCAGCGCGTGATGACGAGCGTCGACGCGACGAACAGCACGAACATGCCGATGGCGACCGGATTGTGCATGTGGGCGAGCGCGGCGGGGCCGGCCGCGAACGCCGGCGCCGTGGCGATCGCGGCCGCGGTGACGAGGATGGCGACGGTGCGTTTCATTGGCCGCCTCCGTCGCGGATCGACGCGACGAGCGCGTCGTGCACCGCATTCGCACGCCACACGTACAGCGCGACGAGTGCGAACGTCGCGACGAACATGCCGAAACCGACCGGGATGCCCCACGTGGTCGGGCGGCCCGCCACGATCGGTCGGCCGAGCCATGCCGGCGAGAACGCGAGCGACAGGATGAATGCGAAGTAAAGCGCGAGCATGACCGCGGTCAGCGACCACGCGAATCGCCTCCTTCGCGTGACGAGATGGCGGAAGCGGGCATCGCGCGGCAGCGGATGCGTGGCCGCGGCGGGCAGGTCCGGATCGGGTGCGGGGCCGGCGGCAGCCGGAATCGAGCGGTTCACGGTGTCTCCTTGTCGGTGTCGGATGGGGCGCGATGCGGCGGGCGCGACACGTCGTGCATGCGCCCGTCGATGGTCAGAGCGACGGCGGCACGGCCGTTTCGCGCATCACGACTTCCGCGGTGCGGTAACGCTCGGCCATCTCGCGTTCGGTGTCGTTCTTCAGTTGCGCCTGCATGTACGCGCCGAGATGGCGCGCGTGTTCGACGATCGCGGCGCCGAACGCGGTGCGCGTGTCGCTGTACGCGTGCAGTGCGTCGAGCGGATCGGCATGCGCGGCCAGCGCGCCGACGAGCGCCAGCGCGTCGCCCGCGGCCTTCGTGACGCCCATTCCGCAATGCGGCCGCGCGACGAATGCGGCATCGCCGAGCAGCGCGATGCGGCCGAACGCCATGCGCGGCACCTCGAGATCGTAGATCGGCTGGAACAGCGGCTGCGCGGCGCGCGACACGACTTCCGCGAACTGCGGCGCGAGCAATGCATGCGCGGCGTCTTCCATGTCGGCGAGCACGTCGCGGCGGATCAGCGTCGGTGGAATGCCGGCCGCCCACAGCTTGCCCGTCGCGTCGGTGAGCAGGTTCGGCAGGTCGGTGTCCTCGCGGGTCGCGCGATACCACACGAAGTTGTAGCGGCGCTCCCCGGGCTGCGTGCTGTTGTGCTGGCCGGCGACCGGGTAGCCGAGGATCTGCTCGTGCGGCGGCAGGCCGAACGCGAACTTGTCGAACAGCGCCGCATGCGTGCGCCCGGACAGTTCGCGTTCGTCGACGAGGCCGCGCCACGCGACATAGCCCGCGTACTGCAGGCGCGCGTCCGGCAGCAACCGTTCGCGGATTGCCGAACGGAAGCCGTCGGCCGCGACGACGAGGTCGGCATGCACGACCGACCCGTCGGCCAGCGTGAGCGTCGCGCGCTCGGGCCCGTCCGCGACGTCGGCGACGACGGCCCCCGCGTGATGGTGCTGGTCGGGCAGCGCGGCGCGCAACACGTGGTACATCTTGCTCCATGCGGTCAGCGTCTGCGGCTGTTGCCGCTCGGCGGCGAGTGAACCGTCCCGCGCCAGCGTGATGCGCGATTCGACGTTCACGCCGATCGATGCGTCGATGCGCACGCCGGCCGCGCGCAGCACGTCGAACAGCTCCGGATGCGTGACGATGCCGGCGCCCCGGCCGGACAGCGCGTCGGGCACGCGTTCGAACACGTCCACGTCCCAGCCGTGGCGCAGCAGCAGGTTCGCGGCGAACAGCCCGCCCAGCGAGCCGCCGACGATGGCGGCCTTGCGATGCGTCGAAGTGGTGCGCATGTCAGTCTCCACGGGTGGCGGCGGCCGCTGCGGCGCCGCGTATGTCGAGGCCGGCGACTTCGGCGGCCGGGTAGTTCAGTTCGATCGTCACGCCCGACGGATCCTCGATGAACACCTGATGCAGCCCGAGGCTCGGCACGGTGCGGTCGCGCCACGCGATGCGCTCGTCACGCAGCGTGCGCCACATCGCCTCGACGCCGGTCGCGACGAACGCGATGTGGTCGACGGTGCCGGTGCCCGCGGCCGGCACGGGCTTGTCGCCGAGATACGCGGCCAGCCCGTGGGGGTTGGCCGGATCGATGCCGATCAGGTGGACCGTGCCGTAATCGGCTTCGTCGTCGCCGAGATAGAGCCACGCGCCCGGAAAGTCGAACGGCGGGCGGTAGCCGCGTCTGAAGCCGAGCACGCGTTCGTAGAAGCGGCACGAGGCTTCGAGATCAGGCGTGCGGATCGAGTAATGCGCGAGTCGCGAGACAGGCATGGCGAACCTCTTGTTTATCGAAGGATAAGTTATCGTTCGATAAATTCTAGGCCGAAAACGACGCGGCGCAAAGCCGTGATCCAGCCGTGTTAACCCTTGGCCCGGAACCGGGGGCGAATCGGCGACGAACGGGCGCCGAGTGCGCCGCGCGTCACGTTACGACGGCACCTCGCCGGCGACGACTTCGTCCTCGTAGCACCAGATCCAGCGCTCGCCGGGCTCGATCGAGCGGACGAGCCGGTGTCCGGTGTCGCGGAAATGCCGGCTTGCGTGGCGATTCGGCGACGAGTCGCAGCAGCCGACGTGTCCGCAGATCAGGCACATCCGCAAATGCACCCAGCCGCTGCCCGATTTGATGCATTCCTCGCAGTAGTCCTTGTCGGTGTCGAGCACGCGTGCTTCGTCGAGATGCGTACAGGCGATGGCCATCTTGCGCTCCGGTGCCGGCGCGAGGAACGACGCTTGCGACGCGGCCGGCGCGATGCCGCAAGCGGAGACGGAGATGCCGCATTGTGCGGCGCCGCGCGGCGGCCGCGCCTTAATTGTTATGAAATCGCGCGTGCGGCGCGTCGGCGCGGCGTACAGTCGCGGTGCGTCCGGCTCACCCTTTCACCCTGGCGACGGCCGGACCGTATCCAGCATCGATTTCTTCGGGAGCCGCACATGATTCAGTCGCAACTGGTCCGGATCGTCGGCCTGCCGCACAGCAAGGACGCGTACGCGATCCGCGATTTCCTGCAGCGGCGCATGGTCGCGTACGACTGGTGCGAGCTGACGTCCGACGCCGACTGCGCGCGCGAGCTCGGCATCGCGCCGCTGCGCGACATCCGGCTGCCGGTCGTGATCTTTCCGGACGGCTCGCGCCTGTACCAGCCGACGCTGGCCGACATCGCCGCGCGGCTCGGCTGGGTCGCGCGGCCGCGCTTCGTCGAATACGACGTGTCGATCTACGGCGCCGGGCCGGCCGGGTTGTCGGCGGCGGTCTACGCGGCGTCCGAAGGGCTGCGCGCGGTCGTGATCGAGCGCGGCGCGGTGGGCGGGCAGGCCGGCACGAGTTCGCTGATCGAGAACTACATGGGCTTTCCCGACGGCATTCCGGGCGCGGAACTCGCGGAACGCGCGCGCGAGCAGGCGGTCAAGTTCGGCGTCGAGCTGCTGACGATGCGCGAGGGCGTGCATGCGACCTTCGTCGACGGCAAGATCCGCGTCGAGCTCGCCGACGGGTCGACCCTGGTCGCGCGCGCGAACATCTGCGCGACCGGCATCGAATATCGAAGCCTCGGCCTGCCGGAAGAGCCGGCGTTCCTGAATGCAGGGCTGTTCTACGGCGCCGGTTCGAGCGAAGCGCCGATGTGCGCGGGCGAGCAGGTGTTCATCGTCGGCGGCGGCAACTCGGCCGGCCAGGCCGCGATGAATTTCTCGCGGCACGCGCGTCAGGTGACGATGCTCGTGCGCGGTGCGTCGCTCGCCGACACGCTGTCGCGCTACCTGATCGACCGGATCGAGCGGACGCCGAACATCGAGGTCCGCTACCAGTCGAGCGTCGTTGCCCTGCACGGCGACGGGTGGCTCGACGCGATCGAGCTTCGCTCGGCGGACGGCACGCGCGAACGGCTGCCGGCCACGCGCCTGTTCGTGTGCATCGGCGGCGCGCCGAATACCGACTGGGCGAAGGATACCGACATCATCCGCAATCCGGACGGTTATCTCGTGACCGGCGGCGACCTGTACGACTGTCCGGCGTTCGAGCGCGTGTGGCCGCTCGAGCGCCGGCCGTACCATCTGGAAACCAGCGTGCCAGGATCGTTCGCGGCCGGCGACGTGCGATCGGGGTCGGTCAAGCGCGTCGCGTCGGCGGTCGGCGAAGGCGCGATGGCCGTGACCTTCGTGCACCGGTTTCTCGGCGAGGACGCGCATCGCCTCGCGAGGGCCTGACGCGCGTGCGAAGGCGTCGCGACCGCCCCGGATCGCGGTTTCATCCGGCGTCGGCCTGCGTCGAATCGCGCGACCCGTCACGGCCCGTCACGGCCCGTCCGCGCCGGCGGCGTCCACCCGCCGCCCAACGCACGCACGAGGCTCACCGTCGCGATCGCGAGCGCCTGCCGGCTGTGAATCAGCTGGCGCCGCGCGTTCAGTGCGTCGCGATCGGCATCGATGACTTCGAGGTAGCTGACGTAACCGTGCGCGTAACGGCTCAGCGACAGGCGCGCCGCGGCGTCGGTCGCGCGCGCGGCGCTGGCGTAGCGTGCGATCCGTTCCTTTTGCGCGGCGATGTCGTTGAGCGCGTCCTGCACGTCGCGCAGCGCGCCGAGCGCCGTCGCGCGATAGTTCGCGTCGGCGATGTCCGTGCCGGCCCGCGCGGCGGCAACCGCCGCGTCGCGCTTGCCGCCGTCGAACAGCGTCAGTGCGACGTTCGCGCCGAGGCTCCACAGCGAGCTGTTGCGGTCGAGAAACGAGCGCAGGTCGCGGGTGGCGAAACCGCCGTCGGCGGTCAGCGTCAGCGTGGGCAACCACGCGGTGCGCGCGATGCCCAGTTCGAGCGACGCCGCATCCGCGCGCCGCGCGGCCGCGAACACGTCGGGGCGTCGCGCCAGCAGCGCGGACGGCAGCCCGGCCGGCACGTCCGGCACGCGCACGGGCACGGCGCGCGTGTCGACGTCGAACGCAGTCGGCGACACGCCGGTCAGCACCGCGATGGCGTCGACGAGGTTGTCGCGCAGCCGGCGGCTTTCCGCGAGATCGGCATGCGCGGTATCGAGGTCGGCCGACGCGCGCAGCCCGTCGAGGTCGCTCGCCGCGCCGGCCCGCACGCGTGCGGCGATCACGTCCAGCGCGGTGCGGCGCAGCCCGATCGCTCTGTCGAGCGTCGCGAGATCGTCGTCGACGTAGCGTAGCGTCAGGTAGTCGACGGCGACTTCGGTCGCGATCCTCAAGCGGATCGCATCGCGATCGGCCGCGGCCTGCAGCACGTTCTGTTCGCCGACGTCGGCGTCGCCGCGCAAGCGCCCCCATAGATCGACTTCGTAGCTCGCGGCGACGGGAACCGACCAGTTGTGCATCGTCCGCTTCGGCAGCGCATTGTCGACCGTGCCCGATACGCGCGTGCGGCTGAACGACGGATCGACGCGCACGGTCGGCGCGAGCGCGGCATCGCGGATGCCGAGCAGCGCCCGCGCCTGGTCGACGCGCGCGGCCGCCGCGCGGATATCGAGGTTGTGCGCGAGCGCGGCGTCGACGAGGCGGCCGAGCTGCGGATCGCCGAACCACGCGGGCCATGCCGCGAGCGACGGCGCACCCGCATCGGTCGACGGATCGGCATGGCGGAACCCGTCGTGTCCGACCGGGACGGGCGCGAGCGGCTGCGGCGCGATCGAGCACGCGGCCAGCACGCTCGCGGCGACGAGGATGCATGCGCGCTTCATCGCGATTCACCGCCGGGTTGCAGCGTGACGACGACCGACAGCCCGGGCCGGATGCGCGGTTCCGTCGCCGCCGGGCCGTCGAGCAGGATCTTCACGGGCACCCGTTGCGTGACCTTCGTGAAATTGCCGGTCGCGTTGTCGGGCGGCAGCAGCGCGAACTGCGCGCCCGTCGCGGGCGACAGGCTGTCGATGCGGCCGGTGAACGCGCGCTGCGGCAGCGCATCGAAGCGCAGTTGCACGGCGTCGCCGGCGCGCACGTGCCGCAGTTGCGTCTCGCGGAAATTGGCGACGATCCACGGATGCGGCTCGACCAGCGTGAGCAGCGCCTGACCGGGCGCGACATGCTCGCCGGTCTCGACGGTCTTCTTGCCGACGTAGCCGTCCGACGGCGCGACGACCGTCGTGTACCCGAGCTGCAACTGCGCGTCGCGCAGCTCGGCATCGTTCTGGCTCGACGCGGCATCGGCGGCCTGAGCGGCGGCGGCGGCGCTGCGCCGTTGCGCGTCGGCCGCCGCGACGCGCGCGCGGGCCGACTTGCGTGCGGCATCGGCCGCATCGAACTCCTGCTTCGACAAGCCGCGCGGCGTCTCGCGGGTCAGCTCGCGGGCACGTGCGTAATCGAGTTCGGCTTTTTCGGCATCGGCGTGCGCCGACACGAGCGCCGCGTCCGCCTGTTCGATCAGCGCGCGTGCGCGGCTCGCATCGGCATGCGCCTGTGCGACGCGTGCGCGCTGCGCCGCGACGCGCACGTCGAAATCGCGGCGATCGATCTGCACGAGCGCGTCGCCGGCATGCACGAACTGGTTGTCGTCGACGAGCACGCGCTCGACCGTGCCGGCCACGCGCGGCGAGATCACGTGCAGGTGGCCGGTCACGTACGCGTCGTCGGTGCCGCGATCGCGTGCGTCGAACTCGTACACGAGCAACGCGACGAGCAGCAGCGCGAGCACGGCGATCGCGACGACGGCCGGCCGGCGCGAGCGCGCGGGCGCGGGCGTGGAAGGCACGGAGGCCGCGGAAGATCGGGTATCGGGCGAGGGCGGGGTCATGATCGGCACACTCCATCGTACGGACGGGATTCGGCGCATCGCGTTATGCTTGCGCCAGCTTGACAAACGGGAGCCGCTCGACGATGAACACGACGTTCGCCACCGGCAATGCCGCGCCAGGGCCGGCCTCGAGCCCGGCCTCCGACGTTCCGACGTTCCGGTCGATCGCCGCGATCGCGGCCGTGCTGCTCGGTGCGGTCATCGCGACGCTGACGTCGCGCATCACGTCGCTCGGCTTGGCCGACGTGCGCGGCGCGCTCGGCATCGGCGTCGACGAAGGCGCGTGGATCAACACCGCATTTACCGCGTCGCAGATGTTCGTCGGGCCGCTGGCGATCGCCGCGGCCTACCTGTTCGGCACACGCCGCGTGCTGCTCGCGGGCGCCGTGGTGTTTCTCTGCGCCGAAAGCGTGCTGCCGCTCTGCACGCGATTCGGCGCGTTCATCGTGTTTCAGGCGCTCGCCGGGTGCGCATCGGGCGTGTTCGTGCCGCTGACGATCGGCTTCGTCGTGCGCACGCTGCCGCCGCGGCTCATTCCGTTCGGCATCGCCGCGTATGCGATGAATCTCGAGATGTCGCTGAACCTGTCGGCCACGCTCGAAGGCTGGTACAGCGAGCACCTGAGCTGGCGCTGGCTGTTCTGGCAGAACGCGGTGCTGACCCTGCCGTTCATCGCCTGCCTGATGCTGTCGCTCGCCGACGAGCCGGTCAAGCGCTTCGCGTCCGGCATCGACGCGCGCGGCATGCTGCTCGGCGCGGGCGGGTTCGCCTGCCTGTGCATCGCGCTCGACCAGGGCGAGCGGCTGTTCTGGCTGCAGTCGCCGCTGATCGTCGCGCTGCTGGCCGTCGGCATCCTGATGGTCGCCGCGTTTCTGATCCACGAGCTCGCGTCGCCGCGCGCGGGCATCGATCTCGGCTACCTCGCGCGGCCGAACGTCGCGCTGCTGATCGTGCTCGTCGGCCTCGTGCGCTTCACCGTGCTCAACACGAGCTTCATCCCGTCGCTGTTCCTCGCGAGTACGTACGGGCTGCGCCCGCTGCAGATCGGCGATACGCTGCGCTGGATCGCGATTCCGCAGTTGCTGTTCGCGCCGTGCGTCGCGCTGTTGCTGCAGCGTGTCGACCCGCGCCGGCTGATCGTCGCCGGCTTCGCGGTGGTGGCGATCGCGTTCGCGCTCGGCTCGCGGCTCACGCCGGTGTGGGCCGAACCCGACTTCATTCCGTCGCAATTGCTGCAGGCGCTCGGCCAGACGATGGCGCTCACGTCGGTCATCGTCTTCTTCGGCAGGCACGTGACGGCCGAGCATGCGCTGACGTTCGGCGCGGTCGTGCAGACGACGCGCCTGCTGAGCGGGCAGCTCGGCACGACGTCGATCGCGGTGATTCAGCGGATCAGGGAGGCTACCCATTCGAATCTCGTCGGTCTGCATGTGTCGCTGTCGGATCCGGAAACGCTCGAACGGCTGCGGGCCGGCGCGGCGTCGCTGGTGGCGCACGGCGCCACGTTCGCGACGGGCAACGAGGCGTCCTATGCGCTCGTCGATCGTGCGGTGCGCGTGCAGGCCACGACGCTCGCGCTGGCCGACAACTTTCGCGTGGCGATGGCGTTCGCGCTCGCCGGCGCACTGCTCGGCATCCTGTTGCGCCCGGTGCGGGCGCCGTGAATGCGGCGCCGCATGGGCTGAAATGTCCTGAAAAGTCCTGAACGGCACCTGCGGCGTCCGTCGCGGCGGCATGCGCGCCGCCGCGACGGACGGCAGGCTTACGCCTGCAGGAACGCCAGCAACTCGGCGTTGATGCGATCGGCGCTCACCACGCACATGCCGTGCGAGCCGCCTTCGATCACCTTCAGCACCGCGTGCTTCACGATCTTCGACGACAGCCGGGCCGAATCGTCGATCGGCACGATCTGGTCGTCGTCGCCGTGCAGCACGAGCGTCGGCACGTCGATCTTCTTCAGGTCGTCCGTGTAGTCGACTTCGGAAAACTCCTTCACGCACAGGTACTGGCCATGGATGCCGCCCATCATCCCCTGCGACCAGAATGCGTCGATCGTGCCCTGCGACACCTTCGCGTTCGGGCGATTGAAACCGAAGAACGGCACGGCCAGATCCTTGTAGAACTGCGAACGGTTTTCCGCGACGTTCTTGCGGATGCCGTCGAATACCTCCATCGGCAGGCCGCCCGGATTGGTCGCCGATTTCACCATCTGCGGCGGCACCGCGCCGATCAGCACCGCCTTCGACACGCGTTTCGTGCCATGCCGGCCGATGTAGCGCGCGACTTCGCCGCCGCCGGTGGAGTGGCCGACGAGCGTCGCTTCGCGCACGTCGAGCGCGTCGAGCAGCGCGGCGAGATCGTCGGCGTACGTGTTCATGTCGTTGCCGTTCGACGGCTGGCTCGAACGGCCGTGGCCGCGGCGGTCGTGCGCGATCACGCGATAGCCGTGCTGCACGAGGAACAGCATCTGCGCGTCCCACGCGTCCGCGCACAGCGGCCAGCCGTGCGAGAACACGACCGGGCGGCCGCTGCCCCAGTCCTTGAAGTAGATCTGCGTGCCGTCCTTCGTGGTGATCGTGTTCATCGTGTGCGCTCCTGAATGCGCGGAAGAGGGGTGGCGGGAGGGCGTGCCGGCCGCGGCCGCCATCGCGGGCAGCGCGGCGGCCGCGACGGCGGTCGCGCCGGCGAGCAGCATGTCGCGGCGGCGAGCCGACGAAACGGCGTCGGTCTGTTCGGGATGCATCTGGACTCCTGAGGTGTGCGGCGGCGAGGCCGCGGGATGGTGGATCGGTGGCGGCCGGCCGCGGCCATCCCGCCCGGCGGCCGTCCGGCGTGCGCCGTCGCGTCGGTTGGTGCGCGCGGACGATCGGATGCCGTCAGGAGCGTATCCCGGCGCGGTGCGCGCCGTACTGAAATCCGGCTGAATTTTCTTGAACGCCGCGGCGCCGCGAGCGGCATTGCCGCACTGCAGAAAAATTAAGCGCGTGACCGGGACTCTTCAGCGCACGGCGACTATCGTCAGCATCGGGTCACCCGCCGTGTGTTTGCCGCGACGCGAGCGGGCCCCCACGCCCGCACCGCCCGTCACTTGCCTGGATAAGCCGCCATGGACGCCTTCAATCGTTGGGAGCACATGATCACGTCGCTCAGGCCGTCGCCCGCCGCGAGCCTCCGGATGATGCCGCGCGAGCGGACCGCGGACGGCTCCTGTCGCCCGCATCGGGACGACGCGCCCACGCCATCGAGCGGCGACGTGCGCCGCCGCAGCGCGATCGTCGCCGTCGAGCGGCAGACCGATTCGTCGATGCTGGTGTCATGGAGCGATCCGACGCGCTGTCGCTACGACGAGCAACGCTGGATCTGCGCGAAGGCGCGCAGGCTGGCGCGCTGCGCGCTCACCGGGCAACCGATCCGGGTGGGCGACGTGATCTACAAACCCCAATGGCGCGGCGAGAGACGCCCCGCGAACTGCCGCGAGATGATTCTCGCGGCGGCGCTCGAGCAGTTCGCCGCCCGGCAGTCCCGGGCATGACGCGCCGCGCCGCACGCTTCGGCCGCGCCCACATCCGCGGGCGCGGCTTCCCTATTCGAAAGGAACCCTCATGAGCACGTTCACCACCCGCGACGGCGTGTCGATTCACTACAAGGACTGGGGCAGCGGCCGCCCGGTCGTGTTCATTCACGGCTGGCCGCTGAATGCCGACATGTGGGACGTGCAGATGCACCATCTCGCGTCGCACGGCCTGCGCTGCGTCGCATACGACCGGCGCGGCTTCGGCCGCTCCGGCCAGCCGTGGGGCGGTTACGACTACGACACGCTGGCCGACGATCTCGCGACGCTGCTCGACACGCTCGACCTGCATGACGTGACGCTCGTCGGCTTTTCGATGGGCGGCGGCGAGGTGGCCCGCTACATCGGCCGGCATGGCACGAAGCGCGTGTCGAAGGCGGTGCTGATCGGTTCGGTGACGCCGCTCATCGCGCGCCGCGACGATCATCCGGAAGGCGTGGACGTCGCGGTCTTCGACGGCATTCGCGCGGGCATCGCGGCCGATCGCGCCGCCTTTCTCGACGGCTTCTGGCCCCTCTTTACCGGGTCGAACCGCGACGGTTCGACGGTTTCGCGCGCCGCGCTCGACTGGACGTCGTTCATGGCGTGGCAGGCCGGGCTGAAGGGCACGCTTGATTGCGTTCGCGCGTTTTCCGAGACCGATTTTCGGGCCGACCTGCAACGATTCGACGTGCCGACGCGCGTGATTCACGGCGACGACGACCAGACGGTTCCGCTCGCGCTGACCGGCGCCGCGACGGCGAAGCTGGTCCCGCATGCGACGCTGAGCGTCTACGAAGGCGGTCCGCATGCGCTTTACCTGACGCACGCGACGCGGCTGAACGACGAGCTGCTGGCGTTCGCGCGGTCCTGAGCGCGCGCCGCGGCGCCGCGCGGCGAATCGATTCGAGGCGATGCCGATAATCCCGCGGATATTCGGCCGGTGCAACGGATCGAGCGGGAAATGAATCGGGAATCGGCCGGGCGAATCGAAAAGGAAAATGCGCGGCATTTCCGCTCGGCAATTTCGTCTGATATATCGAAATCGCGTTCATGGGCGCATCCATGATTTGCACATGAAACGGGCATCGTCGTGCCGCATGCCGGTGCATGCGGACGTGTCGGGCGCCGCGCCCGCCGCGGCATTTTCGTCATTTCAAAAAATTCGAGCCGTCCATTCTGATAATTTGAATCATTCGATCATGCAAATACCGTAGCATTGACGGCGAACCGGCACCCGATTTCAGCCGGGCGCCGTTGAATGTCACCCTCAAGAAATTCCCATGATCCGGATTGGAACACTTCACGTTTTTCTCGACAGACGTGAAATTCGTTCGAACGGCAAGCTGCTGCGCATCGGCAGCCGCGCATTCGAAATTCTCGAACTGTTGATTCGGGCGAACGGTGCGCTGGTATCGAAAGATGAAATCATGCAGCGCGTGTGGCCGCACACCGTGGTGGAAGAAAACAACCTGCAGGTGCACATCGCATCGCTGCGCAAGGCGCTGGCCGGCGACCGGAACCTGATCGTGACGGTACCCGGTCGCGGCTATCGGCTGGTTTCCGGGCAGGACGCGGGCGCCGCGCCCGTGCGCCCGGCCACGTGGCGGCCGTCCGCCGCGCCGGGCGCGTTGTTCGGCCGCGAACAGACGGTCGCCGACGTGCTGGACGCACTGCGCACGGCGCGCATCGTGACGCTCGTCGGCGCGGGCGGCATCGGCAAGACGCGCGTCGCGATCGAAGCGGCGGCGCGCGCCGACGTGCGCTTTCCGGAAGGCACCGTATTCGTTTCGCTCGCCACCGTCGCGTGTCCGCGCTTCGTGCCGGACGCGCTCGCCGGCGCGTTCGGCATCACGCAGCCGACCGGCTCGCTGACGCTCGAAGCGGTGCTCGCCAGCGTCGCGCGGCGCCGGATGCTGCTCGTGCTCGACAACTGCGAGCACCTGCTCGATGCCGCCGCGCGGATCGCGAGCGCGCTCACCGATGCGGACGACGGGCTGTGCGTCCTCGCGACGAGCCGGGAATCGCTGCGCATCCACGGCGAGCGCGTGTGCCCGGTGCCGCCGCTCGACATACCGGGCGAAGACGCCGGCGATCACGAGGCGATGAGCGCGAGCGCGGTGCAGTTGTTCGCGGCGCGCGCACGTGCGGCCGATCCGCGCTTTCCGCTCGATGCGCGCAGCCTGTCGTTGATGGCGTCGGTCTGCCGCCGCCTCGACGGCCTGCCGCTCGCGATCGAGCTGGCCGCGGCACGCGCCGCCGTGCTCGGCATCGACGTGCTGGCCGCCCATCTCGACGATCACTTCCGGCTGCTGACCGGCGGATTTCGCACCGCGTTGCCGCGCCATCAGACGCTGCAGGCGATGTACGACTGGAGCTACCGGTTGCTCGGGGAGTCCGAGCGCCTGCTGCTGCGATGGCTCGGCGTGTTCCGCGACAGCTTCGCGATCGAGGCCGTGCGCGAGGTCGTTGGCGCCAACGGGCTGGCCGGCGCCGACCTGCTCGATACGATCGCCGGCCTCGTGTCGAAGTCGCTGCTGATCCTCGAAACCGCGCACGGCGCGCCGCGCTACCGGCTGCTGACGACCACGCGGGCCTACGCGCAACAGCAGCTCGACAGTCACGGCGAGGGCGAGGCTGCCGCCCGCGCGCATGCGGCCTACTTCCTCGCGCTGTTCCGGAGCGCGACCCACGGCGGCGAGCAGCCGGGCGTCGAGCCGGGCGGCACGACCCGGCTCGACGCGGTCCGGTGCGAACTCGGCAATCTGCGTGCTGCGCTCGACTGGGCATTTTCGGCGCGCGGCGACGCGGCGCTCGGCATCGCGCTCGCGGCCGTCGCGGTGCCTTGCCTGTTCGATCTGTCGCTCGTCGACGAATGTCGGGAGCGCGCGCGCGTCGCGCTCGATGCGATGCGCGACGCGGATGCCGCCCTGGTGTCCGACGATGCGCGCGTGCGCTTGCTGGCCGCGTATGCGGCTGCGCTCGCGCATACGGCGGAGTCGACGCAGGCTGCGCATGATGCGTGGTCGGAAGTGCACGCGCTCGGATTCGATGCGGCCGAGGCCGAGTTGCCGTCGCGCGAGTCGTGACGCCGGGTTCGCGCGCTGCTCGCCTGTTTCAGAACGATTCAGCCCGGATACAGGACAGCGGCAGGCGGCACGCGTAGATTGCCTGGACGGCGGGCGCCGGCATGCCACCCGGCGCACGCCGCCGTGCATCCCGCTCAATCGACGAAACGCCGTATGAATCCTGCCCACTCCGACCTTTCCAGCCACGCGACCGATCTCGGCCTGCTGTTCCTGCGTGTATCCGCCAGCGTGCTGCTGCTCGTGGTTCACGGCCTGCCGAAGATCCTGCATTACACGGCCGAAGCCGCGGCCATCGAGGATCCGTTCCATCTCGGCCGCACGCTGTCGATCGTGTTCGCGATCTTCGCGGAGGTCGTGTGCCCGATCTTCATGATCGTCGGCCTGTACCCGAGGCTCGCGGCGCTGCCGGTGATGATCGTCACGCTCGTCGCGTTGGTGTTCGTGCACCCGGACTGGCCGCTGCGCGATGCGCAGTTCGCATGGATGCTGCTGATCCTGTTCGGCACGATCGCGATCGCGGGCGCCGGCCGCTACGTGTTGCCGTTGCCGGGCGTCGCGCGCCGGCGGGACTAGCCGCGACCGGCGCGACGGCGGCCGGCACGCGATGCGTCCGATGATTCCGTTCCCGCGGCGACGTTCGTCTTGCCGCCTTGACCCTTTCGCGCGCCGCGCTGGCGATCCGACATGTTGAATTTCTCCGATACGGCGATCTACGGCGCGCCGATCGTGCTGGCCGATCTCGCCGCGTGGCGGCTGTTCGGGCACGCGCGCCCCGTGACGCGCGCGATCCGGCGCTGTGCGGCGTTCGCCGCGCTGAGCGCCGTGCTGTTCGCGACCGGCGTGAGCCCGCTCGCGGTGCCCGCATCAATCGGCGGGCTCGACCGGATCGCGGTCCAGGCGATCTGCATCGCATGGTGGCTCCAGTGCGCGATCGTGTTCAGCCTGCTGCTCAATCATCTGCTGCTGCCGCGTGCATGGCACAGCCAGCGGCTCTTTCACGACATCGCCGCGGGCATCGTGTTCGGCGCGGCCGCGGTGGCCGCGCTGGGCTACGTGCTCGGCCTGCCGTTGAGCGGCCTCGTCGCGACCTCCGGCGCCGTCGCGGTGATACTCGGTCTCGCGCTCCAGAACACGCTGAACGACGTGTTCTCCGGGCTCGTGCTGAATACCACGCAACCGTTCCGGCTCGACGATACGGTGTCGATCGGCGAGCTCGAAGGGCGGATCGTCGAGAGCAACTGGCGCGCGACGAAGCTGATCGACAGCCTCGGCAACCTGGTCGTCGTGCCGAACAGCGCGGCGGCGCGCGCCACGATCGTGAACCTCAGCGAGCCGGCCGGCCTGCACGGCGTCACGCTCGCGCTCGACCTCGATCCCGCGGTGCGGCCGGCCGTCGCCGTCGGCGCACTGGAGCGGGCCGCGGCGAGTTCGCTCGACGTGCTCGCGCGCCCCGCGCCGATCGCCGTCGTGAAGGCGTTCCGCGCGAACGCGATCCAGTACGAACTCGTCTGTTACGTCGACGCACTGCAGAAGAAAACCACCGTGCGCAACGCGCTCTACGATCTCGCGCATCGGCACCTGGCCGCGGCGGGCGTCGCGTGGCGGCCGCTCGCGGGCGCCGCGCCGGCGTGTGCGTCGCCATCGACATCGCAAGCGCATCCGGTATCGCGCCGGCTGCTGCTGTTGCGGGCGGTCGAATTGTTCGCATGCGTCGACGACGACGATCTGGCCGTGCTGGCCGATGCGCTGGTATCGCGTTCGTTCGGCAAGGGCGACGTGATCTATGCGTCGAATGCCGAGTCGCGCGTGCTGACGATCGTCGAATCGGGTGTCGCGGCGGTGTTCGTGCCGGGCGCGGCGGGCGACGTCGAAGTCCGTCGGATGGCGCCCGGCGATGCGATCGGGCAGTCGGTCGTGCTCGCCGGCACGCGGCTTCATGCGACCGTCCACGCGGTGACCGCGATGACCGTGCATCAGCTTCGCAGCGAGGATCTGGCGGCGCTGATCGGCAGGAAGCCGGCGCTCGGCAGGCTGATGTGCGAGTCGCTCACCGAACATGTCGCGACCGAGGAAAGGATGATGATTCCGCCGGTCGAGCAGGCGCACGCGGGGTTCAGCCTGATCGGATGGCTCGAGAAGGAAATGAAGCGGCTGCACGATTCGCTCGGCTGACGCGCGGCGCGGATGGCGAGGGTCGCCGGCGGGACGGGATGGACGTGCGCTTGCCGTCGCGGCGCGTGGCGCCGTGCCGGGGCGCTGCGTGACGCGTGCGATGCCGGGCCGTCAGTCATCGGCGGGCGGCCGGGCGGCAGCGCGTGCGGCCCCGGCGTGCCGGCGGGCGGGGAACGGGTGCGTCAGTCGGGTGTCGTGAAACGCTCGACGAGATCCGGCTGGTCGAGTTGCTCGACCCACCAGTGCAGCGCGCGGCCCGCCTCGTCGCCGCGCCACGCGAGATAGCAGTGCGTGGTGTCGCGCATGCCCGTCACCTGGCGCGCGACGAGCTTGCCGTCGGCGATCGCGCGCGCCGCGATGCATTCCGGCAGCGTGCCGACCGCGAGCCCTTCGCATTGCGCTTCCAGTTTCGCGGCCAGCGTCGGTACCGCGAGGTAAGGCTGGCCCGCATCGATCGCGACGGACTGCGGCTGCAATTCGCGCGACGTATCGCTGATCACCGCGCCGCGATACTGGACGACCGACGCCATCGCGAGCGGTTCGGGCAACGCCGCGAGCGGATGGGACGGCGCGACCGCGAACACGTGCCTGAGCGAGCCGATCGGCCGCGCGACGATGCCCGGCAATTCCGGCGGTTCGCCCGCCGCGCCGACGACGAGATCGGCCCGCCGCGAAATCAGCGCATCCCACGCGCCGCCGAGCACTTCGGTCGACAGGCGCAGCCGCGTGTCCATTCCGAGCGCGTAGAAGCGGTGGACGTACGGCCACAGCGCGCCGAACGGCAGAATTTCGTCGATACAGACGCGCACTTCCGTTTCCCAGCCCTGTTGCGCACGCAGCGCCTTCAGCTCGAGTTGCTCGGCCGCGCGCAGCAGGCGGCGGCCTTCCTCGACGACGATGCGTCCCGCATGCGTGAGCTTCGCGCGCCGGCCGCTGCGGTCGAACAGCGCCACGCCGAGATCGCTTTCAAGTTTCTGCACGAGGTAGGTCAGCGCGGACGGCACGCGATGCAGCAGTTCCGCGGCTTCGGCAAAGGTTCCGGTGCGGTCGATCGCGTCCAGGGCTTCGAGCGCTTCGAATGACAGCTTCATCGCAAATTCCGGTAGGGGGTGGCTGGCGCATCATACCAGTGCCGCCGCGGCGCGAGCGGCGCGCGTCACCGTGATTTGCTAGAGTGGCCACTCCTGTCATTCGTCTCTTCGCATCGTCCCATGACCACCGCTCAGCCGGACACCGCATCCTCCGATTTCATCCCGGCCGACGTCAGGCAGACCATCGTCACGCAGGCGTTGCCGAAGGGGCAAATCGGTATCGTCCGACTCAAGACCTTGCGCCGGAACATGGGGCTGACCGCGCCCTATGAACTGGAGAATACGGATCTGATCGTCTTGCAGTTGCATGCGTTCGGCGAACAGGATCTGTGGCTCGATGGCCGCCCCGCGCCGTTCGTTCCGTACGACGCGGGAACCGTGTCGATCTACGATCTCGACCGTCGCTGGGTGGCCGACCTGAAGGGCGCGTTCGATTGCCTGCATTTCCACCTGCCGCGCCCCATGCTCGAGGAAACGGTCGACGACCTCGGCGGCCGGCGGCGGCCGCAGCTTTATCTGCCGCCGCATCTGAGCACCCACGATTCGGTCATCCATGCGCTCGGACGCGCGCTGCTGCCCGCGCTGGCCCGGCCTGGCGAGGCGTCGCAGATCTTCATCGATCACGTGGGGCTGGCGTTTCAGGCGCACGTCGCGTGCCGGTACGGCGGCATCGGCGAACGGCGGGAAAAGTCGGACGGCAAGCTCACGCCGTCGCAGGCGCGCCGTGCGAAAGAACTGCTGCTCGCGCATCTCGACGGCAACATCGGGCTGGCCGACGTGGCGAGCGCGTGCGGGCTGTCTCGCAGTCATTTCGTCAAGGCGTTTCATCGGACGACCGGGCTGCCGCCGCATCGCTGGCTCATCGTGCAGCGCGTCGAACGGGCGAAGGAATGGATGCGCAACCCGGACGTGCCGTTGAGCCTGATCGCCGCCGCGTGCGGCTTCGCCGATCAGAGCCATTTCTCGCGAACCTTCACGCGCTTGACCGGTGTCACGCCTCGCCGGTGGCGCGCGGACCATACGTGATCGTGATCGTCACGATGCGAAGGCGGGGTGCGCCGGTCCGCCCCGCGCGCTGCCATGGCGGATCGGCGGCGTATGTTTCGGGCAGCCGGTGCAACTGCGTGGCCAGCACGAGATCGCGGCCCATGGACGGATGCGATGCGTGCGCGTGCAACCATGACGCGGTACAGTGCGTGTTCGCGACCCGCACGAGCGCTGCGCGCTTCGTTGTCCGCGTCGTCCTGCAGCGTCGTCGCGTAGACGACATCATGGGCCCAAGCCGCGAGCTCGATGGCCGGCCACGGCGGTTCCGTACGATACGGCGCGAGGTGCGCGAACAATTCCGCCAGATGCGCGAGCGTGTGATCGAAGCGCCGCAGCTCGCCGTATGCGCGCTCGACGAGCGGCCACACGGCCGCCGCGCCGAAGCAGGCATCGCGGGCGGCGCGCAGCGTGCGTGCGATATCGGCGGAGACGGCGTTCATGACGGCGATCGCTCGGGCGGACGATGCGCGCAGCATGGCAAACGTGGCGCCGTGCGGGCATGCAACTTGCGCGCCTGCACGGGCCGCACCACCTTGGAGATTTTCATGAAACGACGCTGGCCGCGACAACCGATGCTCGCGATAGGTGTGTTCGCAACGTTCGCGCTGCATGCAGCCGCCGCATCGGCGGCGCCCGACGTGTCGATCAGCCGCGCCGATTACGGGACGACCGCGAGCGGGCAGGCGGTGAGCCAGTACACGCTCGCGAACCGGCACGGCGTGACGCTGAAAGTCATCACGTACGGCGGCATCGTGACCGCGCTCGACGTGCCCGACCGCACCGGCCACGTTGCCGACATCGTGCTCGGCTTCGATTCGCTGCGCGACTACGAAGCGCACAACGGCAACATCCATTTTGGCGCGCTGATCGGCCGGTATGCGAACCGCATCGCGGGCGGGCGTTTCACGCTCGGCGGCAAGACGTGGACGCTGCCGGTCAACGACGGGCCGAACACGCTGCACGGCGGCCCGGACAGTTTCGACGCGAAGGTGTGGAAGGTCACCGGTACGCACAGCGACGCGGCCGGTTCGAGCGTCACGCTGCGCTACGTGAGCCCCGACGGCGAGAACGGCTTCCCCGGCACGCTGACGACGGACGTCACCTACACGCTGACCCGCGACGACGAGATCCGCATCGACTACCGCGCGACGACCGACCGGGACACGGTCGTCAACCTGACCAACCACAGCTACTTCAATCTGGCGGGGCAGGCAGCCGGTAGCGTCGAGCGGCAACTGATCGAGATCGCCGCATCGCGTTTCACGCCGACCGACGGCACGTCGATTCCGACCGGGCAACTGGCGAGCGTCGCGGGCACGCCGATGGATCTGCGCCAGTTGACGCCGATCGGCGCGCATTTGCGCGATGCGTATCCGCAGCTTGCGATCGCGCATGGCTACGACCAGAACTGGGTGCTCGACCAGGGCGGCCAGACGGCGCCGGCGTTTGCCGCGCGTGCTTACGACCCGGCGTCCGGGCGGTTCCTCGAGCTGTACACGACGCAGCCGGGGCTGCAGTTCTATACGGCCAACGGGTTGAACGGCAGTGTCGCGGGCAAGGGCGGGACGGCCTACCGGCAAACCGATGCGTTCGCGCTGGAGGCCGAGCATTTTCCCGATTCGCCGAATCATCCGGCCTTCCCGTCGACGGCGCTCAAGCCGGGCGAGACGCTGCACGAAGTGACGGTGTGGCGGGTAGGCGCGCGATGAGCGTCGGCGTCGGCATCGGCGGGCGTGCGTCGGTCACACGTTGATCACGCCGCGCCCGATTTCGATCACGCGCCCGCCGACGCCGATTTCGCCCGCGGCATCGACCGACAAGCGCAGCAGGCAGGGCCGGCCGACGGCTTCGCCTTGCTCGACCCGAAACGCGGCCGGCAGATCGTGTCCGGCGGCGAGCAGCCAGCCGCCCAGATTCGCGCAGGCCGATCCGGTGCCTGGGTCTTCCGACACGCCGCCGCCTTGCTTCACGAAGAAGTAGCGGGACACGACCGTCCCCGGGCGCGCGGCATCGAACGCGAACACATAGGCGGTCTTGCGGCCGAGGCTGCTTCGCGGCCAGACGTCGAGGTGCGCGCTATCGGGCTGCGCGCGCCGCACGGCGGCCGGGTCCTTGAGCGCGACCAGCAACTGGTCGGCACCGGTGTCGACCCACAGCGGCGGCGCGAGCAGGTCGCTTTCCGCGATTCCGAGCAGCGCCGCGACCTGCGCATTCGGCAACGCGCACGGCGCCGTGTTCGGCATGCCGGCGTGCGGCGCGATGAAGGTCCACACGTCGCCGCGCGCGGCGACGTCGACGACGCCGGCCTTGAATTCGAGCGACAGCGCATCGCCTGCCTCGAGCAGGTCCCGCACGACGTGCGCGGTGCCGAGCGTCGGATGGCCCGCGAAAGCCATCTCGTAGCCGGGCGTGAAGATGCGCACGCGTGCATGCGCGCGCTCGGACGGCAGCACGAAGGTCGTCTCCGACAGATTGAACTGCACGGCCAGCGCCTGCATGGTCGCGTCGTCCATGCCGCGCGCATCGTCGAACACGCACAGCGGGTTGCCGCCGAACGTCGATTCGGCGAAGACGTTCAGCAGGCGGAAGGTGTACTGGGTCATCGGTATCTCGTGTGGGTCAGCCCTGTTTGTCGAGCGGTGCGAGCATCGCCTGCATGTCGGGATGCTTCAGCACTTTCCGGTATTCTGCCGGACTCATCGCGTCGATCAAGACGCGGCCGCTCACGTCGGCCTTGATGGACTCGACCGCGAGCAGCGCGATGACCGGATGGGTCGTCAGCGTCGCGTGGTCGGGCGACGGGTCGCCGAATTCCGCCATCACTGCCTCGGTATTGTCCGCGACCGCGACGGCCAGCGGCCGGCCCGAGAGCCGAAGTCTCGCGCTGGCGCCGCAGGGCATCCGGGGCGTGACCGCGTTCATCCTGAAGTCGCCGCCCGGCCGCGCGCTCGATGCGGCGCGATGAACGCGCGCGTCGCGGCGGGGGGGCGGCGCACGTCAACGACGTCAATGCGACGACACGAACACCGCATCGTCGAACGCCTCCGGAATCGCGAAGCTCGCGCGCATGCGCCGCGCTTCCTTCGCCGGCGTCAAGCCGAACAGGCGCTTGAATTCCCGGCTGAACTGCGACGGGCTCGTATAGCCGACCGCATAGCCGGCCGCCTCCGCCGTCAGGTCCTGGCGCACCATCAACAGCCGCGCCTGATGCAGCCGCGTCGATTTCAGGTACTGCATCGGCGACACCTGCGTGATCGCCTTGAAGTGACTGTGAAAGCTCGGCACGCTCATGCCGGCTTCGTCGGCCAGTTGCGACACGTCGAGCGGCCGCGCGTAATCGGCGTGGATCATGCGCAGCGATCGCCCGATCCGGCCGTATTGCCCGCGCATCGCCAGCGCGCTGCGCATCGCATGGCCCTGCGCGCCGGTCAGCACGCGGAAATACAGCTCGCGCAGCAGCGCCGGGCCGAGCACGGCGGCGTCGAGCGGCCGCTGCATCGCGTCGACGAAACGCAGCACCGACGCGTGCATCGCTTCGTCCATCGGCGTCGACATCATGCTCTTCGGCGCCTGCACCGTTTCCGCGACGCCCGCGCGATCGATCTGCGCGGCGAGTTCGGCGGCCAGCGTGAAATCGAGGTGCAGGTACAGCGCGAGCAGCGGGCGCTCCGGCGTCGCGTCGGTTTCCATGCTGAACGGGACCGGCACGGAGACGGCCAGGTAATGGTGTTCGTCGTACAGATAGCACTCGCCGCCGAAGTAGCCGCGCTTCGACCCCTGGCACACGATCACGATGCCCGGGTCGTACAGCACCGGCGTGCGCGACAGCGCGCGGTTCGAGCGCAGGATGCGCACGCTCGGCAGCGCGGTCAGGTTGTAGCCCTCGTTCGGCGCCAGCGCGCGCAGCAGCGCCACCAGGCGCTTCCGGTCGCGCGGCGACAGCGCTGGAGGTTGGGCGGAGACGGGCACGATGCTCATAGTTTTGTGCAAGAAAATCAGCGGAATCGGGCTTATTCGGCGTCCTTCGTCAGACTAGTATGCACGCTTGAATCGACATTCGGGAGAAGCTCACATGGCATCCGGCAACATCATGCTCATTACCGGCGTCAGCAGCGGTTTCGGCCGCGCGCTGGCCCAGGAAGCGCTGGCCGCCGGCCACACGGTGGTCGGCACGGTGCGCAGCGCGCAGGCGGCGCGCGACTTCGAGGCGCTGTCCGCGCAGGCGGCCGTCGCACGCGTGCTCGACGTGACCGATTTCGAGCGGATCGACGGCGTCGTCGCGGACATCGAGGCGAACGTCGGGCCCGTCGACGTGCTGGTGAACAACGCGGGTTACGGGCACGAAGGGATCATGGAGGAGTCGCCGCTCGACGAGATGCGCCGGCAGTTCGACGTGAACGTGTTCGGCGCGGTCGCGATGATGAAGGCCGTCGTGCCGTTCATGCGCGAACGCCGGCGCGGCCGCATCCTGAACATCACGTCGATGGGCGGGCACATCACGATGCCGGGCATCGCGTACTACTGCGGCAGCAAGTTCGCGCTGGAGGGCATTTCCGAGACCCTCGGCAAGGAACTCGAGCCGTTCGGCATCGCGGTGACGGCCGTCGCGCCGGGTTCGTTCCGCACCGACTGGGCCGGCCGCTCGATGGCGCGCACGCCGCGCTCGATCGCCGACTACGACGCGCTGTTCGACCCGATCCGCCGTGCGCGCGAGGAAAAGAGCGGCAAGCAGCCGGGCGACCCCGCGAAGGCCGCGCGGGCGATGCTCGCCGTCATCGCGGCGGACCATCCGCCCGCGCATCTGCTGCTCGGCAGCGACGCGCTGCGGCTCGTGCGGAGCAAGCTGGCGGCGCTGGACGACGAAATCCGCGCGTGGGAGGCGCTGACGGTGTCGACCGACGGCTGACGCGTGCCGCCGCGTCCGTTTCCTGCCGGTGGATGATCGGCCATCGCATTGCACGATAGCGTCGTGGTTTCACAATAAAGCCGATAATGGCGGCGGCCCGTTCGCCACGTTCATCCACCTCACAGGAGTACCGCGATGCCATACGTCACCACGAAGGACAACGTCGAGATTTTCTACAAGGATTGGGGTCCGAAAGACGCGCAGCCCGTCATGTTCCACCACGGCTGGCCGCTGTCCAGCGACGACTGGGATGCGCAACTGCTGTTCTTCGTCCAGCACGGCTATCGCGTGATCGCGCACGACCGGCGCGGGCACGGCCGCTCGGCGCAGGTCTGGGACGGCCACGACATGGACCATTACGCGGCGGACGCGTTCGCGGTCGTCGAGGCGCTCGACCTGCGCAATGCGGTGCATGTCGGCCATTCGACGGGCGGCGGCGAAGTGGCGCGCTACGTCGCGAAGCACGGCGAGCCGGCCGGCCGCGTCGCGAAGGCCGTGCTGGTCAGCGCGGTGCCGCCGCTGATGCTGAAAACCGAATCGAACCCCGAAGGCCTGCCGCTGGAGGTGTTCGACGGCTTCCGGAAAGCGCTCGCCGACAATCGCGCGCAGTTCTTCCTCGACGTGGCGAGCGGTCCGTTCTACGGGTTCAATCGCGAAGGCGCGACCGTGCACCAGGGCGTGATCCGCAACTGGTGGCGGCAGGGGATGGAAGGCAGCGCGAAGGCGCATTACGACGGCATCAAGGCGTTTTCGGAAACGGACCAGACCGACGACCTGAAGTCGATCTCCGTCCCGACGCTCGTGCTGCATGGCGAGGACGATCAGATCGTGCCGATCGCGGATGCCGCGCTGAAGTCGATCAAGCTGCTGAAGAACGGCACGCTGAAGACGTACCCGGGCTATTCGCACGGCATGCTGACGGTCAATGCGGACGTGCTGAACGCCGATCTGCTGGCGTTCGTGCGGGCATGACGGTGGCGGCGCCGGCCCGCCGCGGCGGGCGGCGCCGCGATTGAAAACCGGCGATCCGGCCGCGCGAGCAAAAGGGCCGATCGCCCGCCCTCTGCTTCACCCCAAATCGACGAAGCGAACGCCCGGATGCGCGAGGCGCGGCATCCGGCCGGCCAGGAACGCATGCAACTCGCGCACCTGCGCGGTCTTCGCTGAGTCTTCCGGCCACACGAGGTAGTACGCATCGCCGGTGCTCACGGCCGTCTTGAACGGCAGCACGAGCTGCTTCTCGTCGAGGGCCGTCGCGCACAGCGCGAGGTCGCCGATCGACATCCCGTGGCCGGCGATGGCCGCCGCGATCCCCTGTTCGAGCATGTCGAACACCTGCCCGCGCGTGATGTCCACATCGAGATCGTGACCGCTGCCGTTGAGCCAGCGGCGCCAGTCGCGCCGGTCGGGCGACGGATGGATCAGCTCGCACGCGGCGGGATTCGTACGCGCGAGCGTGGCGGTGGCCCGCGAGCACACCGGAATCAGCCATTCGTCGAACAGCTTCACGCAATGCGTGCTTTCGCCGAACTTGCCCGCGCCGAGCAGGATCGCGCAATCGTAGGATTCGCTGAAAAAATCCACGGTATCGACATCCATCCACACGCTCGCGATCTGCACCTCGAACGCCGGCCGCGTGCCGCGAAAGGCGGCCAGCGCGTCGAGCAGCCAGCGCATCGTGAGCGTGGAGGGCGCCTTGAGCCGCAGCACGTCGCGTTGCGTGCGGAACAGCATGCACGCTTCCTCGATCTGCCGGAACCCGCGCCTGAGGCCGGCCGCGAAGATATGGGCTTCCGCCGTCACGGTCATCCTGGGCCCGCGTCGGACGAACAGCTTCCGGCCGAAGTAGGCTTCGAGCGTCTTCACGTGCTTGCTGACCGCGCTTTGCGTCAGGCTCAGTTCCTCGGCGGCCAGCGTGAACGAGCCGGTGCGCGCGGCACTCTCGAATGCGCGCAACGCGTAGACGGGCGGAAGCGGTTTGGCTTTCATGGATTTCGAATATGAATAAAACTCATGTCATCAGACAGGATTTTCCGTTTTAGCTCGACAGAGCGGGCGCGTGATACTGCTTATCGCCGTGTCTTTCGCGATATCGGACCTCCATGATGCCACTGTGACGTACACGCCCCCGACTCATCAAACAGAACTTTTTGTCATGACGCTCCATTACCCGCTGCTGTTCGCCTACCTCGCCGCGATCGTGCTGCTCATCGCGACGCCCGGCCCGGTCGTGATGCTCGTGACGGGCACCGTCGCGCGACGCGGGTTCCGTCAGGGCGTGCTGACCGCGGTGGGCGCGAACGCCGCGAGCCTCGTGATGATCGCGGGTGCGATGCTGATGGTGTTCGGCGTCGTGATGGTCAGCGCCCGCCTGCTTGCCGGGCTGCATGTCGCGGGGTGCCTGTTCATCGCGGGGCTTGCCATCCGGACGCTGCTCGGCGAATGGCGCGCCGCCCGCGAGCGTGGCGGCGACGGCGCGGCCGCAGCGGAGGCGGCGGCGGGCGAACCCGCGGCGGGCGAACCCGTGGCGCGGCCGCGCGGTTTGCCGGGCATCGTGCGCGGTTTCCTCGTCGGCATCGCGAACCCGAAGGACCTGCTGTTCTTCGTCGCGTTCTTTCCGCAGTTCGTCGCCATCACGCCCGATTCGCGCGTGAGCCTCGCGATCCTCGCCGCGTTGTGGATCGCGGTCGATTTCACGATCCTGACCGGCTATATGGCGGCGATCAACCACCCGGCGATGCATCGGAAGCAGCGATGGATCTCGGCGTCGTCGGCGCTCGCGCTGCTCGCGATTGCGCTCGCCGGGCTCGGCAGCATGATCGCGGGCGCCGCTTAGTGCAGCGTACTGCCGCGGCGTTCGGCGTTACCGCTTCGTTGGCGCCGCGTGCGGCCCGTTATCAGCGTGGACGGGTTTCAGCCGTTGCGCAGGAACACGACGTAGCCGCGGAACCACGGGTTCGTCGCGAGATACGGCGGCGCGTCCCAGTCGCCGCCCTGGATCACGCCGATGCGAAACGGCAGTTGCAGCCGCGCGACGCGCGGCAGGTACGCCGCGTAGTCGGGGATCGTGCGGCGGCCCTGGTAGGTCTGCACGACCACCTCGTCGACGATGCCCTTGAGCGCGTTGACCTGGTCGGTATCGATGCGGCTGCTCCAGTCGAGCAGCCCCGTGATGCTGAGCTGGCAATCGGCGGGCAAGGTCTCGCGCAGCGTGCGCAGGAACGCGAGGTAATCCTGCAGGTGGCGCGTGCCCGCATCGAAATCGATCTGGATGCCGGCGATCGTGCGGCCCGACGCACGCCAGCGCGCGAGCTGCGCGAGCATGATCTGCGTGACGCGCGGTGTCCAGCGCAGCGTATGCGCACGATAGACGAGCCACACGCGCGCGTCGGGCGCGGGCGGCAGTGCGACGCCCTGCGCGATCACGCGCACCTGCGACTCGTCCCGCGGCGACGCCTCGATCTGTCCTTGCAGCACGTAGACGATGCGCGCGTCGCGCACGACCGCCTGCGGCTTCACGCCCGCCCACAGCCAGAACGCGTCGTACCGCGCGGCGTCGACGGTGCCGGCCAGCGCGACGCGCGCGGCCAGCAGCAGCGCGACGCACGCGATGCGCTTCATGCGGCCTACCAGTAGTAGCGGAGCTTCTGCGCCCACGGGCTGCCCGGATAGGCCGTCTTCAGCGTGTCGAACCAGCGCTTGCGCGTGCTCTTCGACACCTCCTTGCCGCCGCATTCGTTGGCGCCGGCCGGTGCATAGCACCTGATCGCACGGTAGAACGCGTACGCGCGATCGTTCGGGTTCGCCTGCGTATCGGCCATCACCGTCACGTAGCTCGACATCCGCTCGTACGGCTTGCCGGCGAACTGCGACGGCGCCGCGCCGAGTGTCGGCGGCACGCGCGTGGCGGCCGCGCTCGACCCGTTGCGGACCCACGCGGGCACCGGATCGATTTCGAGGCCCGACGCCGGCGGATGCACGCGCACGAAATCGGCGAGGCAGTTCAGCCCTTTCGGATCGGCCGGATTCTGCTGCAGCGTCGCGGCGATGTCGCGCGCCGAGGGGCACGTGTAGCCGTCCTCGTTTTTCGCGCCGGCGGCGATGAACGGCTTCAACGGATCGGCGGGCGTGCCCGATACCAGCGCGGTATCGGCGAGGAAGTCCGCGTAGTGCGAACGCGTGAGTTCCTTGTACAGCAGCGTATACAGCGCGGTGTCGCGCAGCGCGCCGCTCGTCGCCTGATTCTGCGCCTGCGCGCGCAACAGGTCGGCATTGGCCGCGCGCTGCAGCAGCACCGCAAGGATCGCGGCGTTCTGCACGAGCGAATCGTCGGCGAATGCGTCGTTGACGAGCCCGGCCTGTTCCAGGTTGATCGCGAGCGCGAGTTCCAGCATTTCGCGCTGGAAGCGGAATTTCGCGAGCGGGATCAGGTCGCGCCACAGCTGGCGGGCCGTGTCGTTCTGGCCGCTGTCCTCCAGCGCGAACCCGCGCAGCGCCTGCTGGCTGAGGCCGAAGTAGTCGAGCGGCGCGGCGGGCGTCCGCGGCAGCAGATCGAGGGCGGCGTCCGGCTTGTGCCCGATCTGCACGTACCAGGTCGCGAGCAGGTAGTCGTACAGCGCGGGCGCGTTCGCGAAGCGCGGCTTCTGCGCCTGCAGTTCGTCGAGCGTCATCGGCTTGCGGCTCGCATCGCTGCTGTCCGACGCGCGCATGCGCAGCAGGTCGACGGTGGCGAGTACGGTCGGCGACTGGATCTGGCCGGCGTCGAATTCCGGGCCGAACAGCAGCTTGCTGTCGAGTTCGTTCGCCAGTTGCATCAGCGGCACGTTCGACGTCGCTGGCGACCAGCGCGCGAGTGCATGGCTGTACAGGTCGGCCTGCTGCGTGACGTTGCCGCCGAGCCACGCGACCCGTCGCAACAGCCCGGCCGCGGACACCGCATAGCGTCCCTTCGGATACACCTTCAGGTAGGTTCGGAACACGGTGTTCGCCGCGTCGAGCGACACCTTCGTCACGCGCGCGCGCGTCGGCGTCGGGCTGTCGTGGTCGAATACGTTGGCTTGCGCGGCGTTCAACTGCGCGCGCCCGGCCATGTAGAGGCCGGTTTCCTTCAGCCACGGGTCCGCGCTGTGCGATGCGTTCGCGAAGGCGCGGGTCGCGGTGAGGAAGTCGGCGCGATAGAACGCGTTCGTGCCGTCGAGGTACGCGGCGAACTGCTGGCCGAGCGGCGACTTGACCGGCGGCTTCGCCCATGCGGCGCTCGCGGCGCCCGCGCCACAGGTTTTCTGCGCGATGTCGGCGCGCGCCGCGCGCAGGCGGGCGGCTTCGTCGGCGGGCAGGCCGCCGGCGCCGCCGAGTGCTTCGTTGAACGCGTCCACGCCGGCGCTCATGCTGCGGCAGATGCTGCCTTCGCCGTCCGCGTACCGGTTCGACGACGCATCGGCGTCCGCCGCGCTACCGGTCTTGTCGGGCTCCTTCTGGCCGATGTAGATCCATCCGGAGAAATCCATCGGGAACGGCACGACGATCTGGTTGATCCGCTCTTTCGCCGGGATGGTCTTCGGGTCCGGGAACACCTGCGCGACCTTGGCGCTGTCGGCCATCATCAGCATCGCGTTGATGCGCGTGTCGTTGGCGGGCGTCAGCATCGGCACGTTGCCGCACGAGTATGAAGCCTGCCGGAGCGTGGTCGGCACGTAGCAGCCGTCGTCGCCGCTGGCATGGGCGGCCGGCATCCAGAGCAGGCTGGCCGCCAGCGCGGCGAACAGGTGGCGGTGCAGCGTCGGTGTTTTTCGCATTTTTCTTGTGCTGGTTAGGGGCCGCGACGGCCGGGTCTCTCAGGGGGCGCGCTGCCCCGGCGCGTATCGTACCTCACGGCGCGTGACGGCCGGCGGGGCGCCAACCGAGCCGGGCGCGCGCGAGCGTCGCGGCCGTGCCCGCGCCTCACGCGCACACGCTGCTGGCGATGCCTCCGTCGTTCATTTCGTCGAGCGTGGCGCGCAAATCGTCGATGGCCACCATCAGCTCGCGCACTTGCCGCAACGACGGGTACTGATGCAGCACGGCTTGCCATTGCGGCAGCGTCAGCAGGGCATGCCAGATGACGCCGAGGCCGTCCGGATCGGCGTCCGGCCGCCGCGCGAGCGCGCTCGCGTATTCGAGGCTCGCCTGCGCGGACAGCAACTGCATCCGGCTCGCAGCGCCCAGCAGGCGCGGCGTCGCGTCCGCGGACGCGTCGCAGCAATACAGTACTTCGCGCGGCAGCGCCGCTTCGTCGGTCGTCAATGCGTGCAGCGATGCGCCATGCACGCGCACCGTGCCCTGGTGCGTCTCGAATGCATAGACCGTGTCGGGATCCGCCTGCGCGAGCAGGTTCAGGCCGCGCAGCAGCCGCGGCAGATCGGTCGTCGCGGCATCCGCGGAGGCCTTCGCCTCGACGAGGAAGCGCACGTTCCACGCAGGCGCCGGGTCGCTGCCGCGCGCCCGTTCGAGCAGGATCGCGTCCCATTCGGTTTTCGCGCGGTCGTGCCGGCCCGGGATCGACGACGGCACGCGCATCGACGTGACCACGCGGTAGGTACGCTGCTCGTCCGCCGCGTCGAGCCGGCGCGCCAATGCGTCGAGCGCCTGTGCCGCCAGCGCTTCGACGGCCGCGCCGCGCCGCTGGGACGCGGCGCCTTGCGCGACGGCCACCGTGCTGCCGACGAGCGGCCCCTGCCGCACCCACAACGCGCGGTAGCGACGGACGTCCTCGTCCGCGGCGAGCGCATCGAGCCGCAGCATGCGTTCGAGCGCGGGGCTGTCCTTGAGCCTGACGATGTCCTGCTCGAATGCCGCGTCGGTCGCCGTCTCGGGCCGCGCGAGCAGGTGCGCGAGCGCCGCGTGCAGTTCGGCCCACGACGCCGCGGCCGCGGCCGCGTGCAGGCGCGCGAGGCCGTCGCGTTGCCATGCGTGGGCGCTGCGCTCGAGCTTGGCCGGGTGCGCGATCGCATTGACGGCCGAGTGCAGCGCGCGCCGGTCCTGCTCCGCGTGCGCGGACAACGACGCGTATTCGCGCACGCTCGGCGCATCGTGGCGCAGCACCGATGCCTGAAACGACGGATCGCCGGACGACGGATCCATCGCATCGCGGATCATCCGCCCGAGCGCGTCGATGAAGCGCTGCCGCAAGTCCGCGCCGGGCGCGTGGCCGTCCGCCCGCATGCTGCGCGCTTCCTCGATCACGATCGCCAGCGCGGTGGCCGGATTCGTCGCGTCGGTCAGTGCCGACGCGCGGTCGAGCGGCGGCAGCCGGTAACGGCGCGCGACGGTGCGCAGCGTCGCGTCGAGCAGGGCGGGAAGCGGTGTCAGCGACATGGCGGACGGGAGCGTGAAAGCGACCGAACCGTCACGCGGTCAACGTCACCGACAGGCTGCCGAGCTCGCCGAAGCGGACCGTCAGCACATCGCCGAGCGGCACGTCGATCGCGCCCGCGTACGAGCCGGTCGTCACGATCTGGCCGGCGCGCACCGCGTCGCCGCGCGACGCGAGGAAATTGACGAGCCACACCAGCGGCTTGAGCGGATCGCCGTCCGGATGGCTGCCGTCGATCGTGCGGTTCAGCGCGCCTTCGAACGACAACGCCAGCGTCGCGAGCGGCACGTTCAACCCATCGGGCACGACCGGGCCGACGCACAGCCCCTGGTTGAATTGCCCGTCGGCCAGCAGCTCGAACTTCGACGCGCGCGCGGGCTCCGCGTAGCGGCAGCCGAGCACCTCGAGCACGATGCGCACCTCGCGGATCGCCGCGCGCACGTCGTCTTCGTCGTACGGGTGCTCGCGCGCGGGCAGGTCGCGATCGAGCACGAATGCGATTTCCGGTTCGATCCGCACGATCGGTCCGCCGACGACGCGGTACGGTGCATCGGCTTCGCGGATCGTCGACGCGAAGATCGGCGCGAGGATCACGCGATCGGGCGGCGGCAGCGCGCATTTCCATCCGCCGACGGGTTCGCCGAGCAAATCGGCCACGCGCTGCTGGATCGCGAGCGCGGTCTCGATGTCGTCGGGACGCAGTGCATCGGGCAACAGCGGGCCGGGCGAGCCGGCATGGCGGGCGGCGACGAGATGCTGGGCGGCGCCGTCCACGCGTTCGATAGTCGTTGTCATGTCGGTTGAGCGAGTTGAAAGTGGGGCCGGCAAAAAAGGGCCGGACGAAAGTCGCATGGTTGATGATAGCGCCTTCGGCGCGATGGCTGTTCGGTCGTGTCGGGATCGAGAGCGGCAACGCGAGCACGGAAGCCGGCGGAATCCGCCCGGACGCTCGGACCGACATGCGGATCGGCGGCCTGATCGACGACGTGGTTCGCACTTCCGGTTCCGCTTCGCCGCTTGTCCGGGCGCCCGCGTCGTCCGGTCGCAGGCCGGACGTTTGCCGGCTTGATCGTCGTCAAGACCGGAACCCGCTGTCGGCCGATGATGACGACATGGCCGCACGCGACAGCGCGCGCGGCAACTCACCCCAGCGAGGTTCGCATGTACGAGAAGATCATGGTGGCCGTCGACGGCAGCGCTTCGTCGAAACAGGCGCTTGCCGAGGCCGTGAAGGTGGCGCTGGCGGGCGACGCGCACGTCAGCGTCGTGTATGTGGTCGACAAGTCGGTGCTGTTCACGTATGCGGGCCGTATCGATCCGCACGCGCTCGTCGAGGAAATCCGCGACGACGGGCGCAAGGTGCTGCGCGAAGCCGAACAGATCATCGCGCTGGCCGGCGCGAAGGGCGAAGCCGAACTGGTCGAGACCGAGAGCATCGGCGAGGACATCGCGGAGCGGCTGCAGCGCTACGTGAAGGAGCGTGGCATCGATCTCGCGGTGGTCGGCACGCACGGGCGGCGCGGCATCCGGCGCGTGCTGCTCGGCAGCGTCGCCGAGCGCTTCGTGCGCGGCTCGAAGTGCCCGGTGCTGCTGATTCGCGGCGACGACGCCGACGTGAAGGCGGCCTCGGCCGCGGCATGACGCGGTGCGCGCGATGATACGCCGCCAGTACCGCATCGTCGTCGCGGCGATCGCCGTGTTCATGTCGCTGGCCGGAATGATGGCCGTCGTGACGGGCCTGTTGTTCGATGCCGCGACGATGCTGCGCGGCGGCGCCATCGCGTTGATCGTCGGCGTGGCCGGCTTCGTCGTGATGTTGAACCCGGGGCCGAAAGGCGAGGAGTGATGCGTCGCGTCGCGCGCGATGGCGAACGCATCCGCACACGTCGACATGCTGTCCCGCGACGATCCGCGCCAGCCGTGATGTGGGGTTTCCCGACGATCACGGCTTGCCGCGCGTGTCGTCACGTGCGGCTCGTACCGGGCGCCGTCGCACCGGCCGAGCGCGCCTGCACGTTCAACCGCTTCAACGTTTCCGCCAGCGCGGCGTTCGCCGGCTGAATTTTCTCCGCCTGCGCGAACGCGTTGCGCGCTTCATCCCGGTGGCCCAGCTTCCACAGCACTTCGCCCTTGCGCTCGAGCCCGATCGCCAGGGCTTCGCGCGCGTCGTCGTCCTTCGCGAGGATTGCGATCGCGCGGTCGAACCATGCGAGCGCGTCGTCGTTGCGGCCGAGGCGATACAGCGCCCAGCCCTTGCTGTCGAGCGCATACGCCACGTCCGGCGATTGCGCGAGATGCGTGTCGATCATCGCGAGCCCGCGCTCGACCGCGACGCCCGCATCGGCGAGCCGATAGCCGACGTCGTTCAGCCGATCGTCTGGAATCCTGTCGGAAGATCGACGTTGCTCGGCGTGCGCGACTGCGCGTAGTCGGTGTCGCCGTTCGCATCCGAATGGCCGCACGGCAGATATCCGTTCTCCACGTCTAGCAGATACGGGACGCCGGCGTGCACCTTTTGGCCGCCCGGGTCGATCAGATGGAACGACTCGCCGAGGTCGCCGTCGCCGACGACCGCGTTGAACACCCACTTCTTTTGCGGATGCCATTTCGGCAGGCGAATCCTCGCCGTGCGGCCGGCCGCGTCCGTCGTGCCGAAGATCACGCTGTCGTGCTGGTCCGGCTTGACGGGCACCCCCGCAATGACCTGGCCGGGCAGAAACAGCCGGTCGCGCACGTTCGGCCGCGGTTGTTGCGCGCAGCATAGCAGGCGGCGCGATTCGAGCGCTCTCCCTTTGCCCTCATTGTTGCGGGCAGATGAACGATTCCGTGATTTGTATCAACTTGTGATATTTGGATCCGTCTGACAATGGGTTCGACCACGGTGAGCAGGGCGAAATGATCGAAATCCGATTGTCCTTTACAACCGGCATTTCACCTCCTTAAATAATCAGGGTCTGCAAAAAGACCGGAAAAACGAGATCCCCATGAGCCATTTCCTGGATAGATTGCGTTATTTCTCCACCACGAGGCCACGCTTTTCCGATGGACACGGCGCTGTCACAGACGAAGACCGCAAGTGGGAAGACGGTTACCGGATGCGCTGGCAGCACGACAAGATCGTCCGCTCGACCCACGGCGTGAACTGCACGGGTTCGTGCTCGTGGAAGGTCTACGTGAAAGGTGGGATCGTCACGTGGGAAACCCAGCAGACCGATTATCCGCGCACGCGCCCGGACATGCCGAACCACGAGCCGCGCGGCTGCTCGCGCGGCGCATCGTACTCGTGGTATCTGTACAGCGCGAACCGTCTCAAGCACCCGATGGTGCGCAGCGCGCTCGTGAAGCTGTGGCGTGAACGCCGCCGCACGCTGGGCGCCGTCGACGCGTGGCGCTCGATCGTCGAGGACGACGAAGCACGCCGGTCGTACCAGAGCCGGCGCGGGCTCGGCGGGTTCGTGCGCGCGAGCTGGGACGAGGTCAACGAGCTCGTTGCGGCCGCAAACGTCTACACGGTCGAGCGTCATGGCCCCGATCGCGTGGTCGGCTTCTCGCCGATCCCGGCGATGTCGATGGTGTCGTACGCCGCCGGCTCGCGCTACCTGTCGCTGATCGGCGGCGTGTGCCTGAGCTTCTACGACTGGTATTGCGACCTGCCGCCCGCGTCGCCGCAGACCTGGGGCGAGCAGACCGACGTGCCGGAATCGGCCGACTGGTACAACTCGACGTTCATCATGATGTGGGGCTCCAATGTCCCGCAGACGCGCACGCCCGACGCGCACTTCCTCGTCGAGGCGCGCTATCGCGGCACCAAGGTCGTGTCGGTGTTCCCCGACTACTCGGAAGGCGCGAAATTCGGCGACCTGTGGCTGCATCCGAAGCAGGGCACCGACGCGGCGCTCGCGCTCGCGATGGGGCACGTGATCCTGAAGGAGTTCCATTTAGCGCGCAAGAGCGACTACTTCATCGACTACTGCAAGCGCTACACCGACATGCCGGCGCTCGTGCGCCTCGTGCCGCACGGCGACGGCTACGTGCCCGAGCGCCTCGTGCGCGCGTCCGACTTCGACGACGCGCTCGACGAAGCCGCGCATCCGGAGTGGAAGACCGTGATGATCGACGACGCGACCGGTGAATTCGTCGTGCCGGTCGGCTCGATCGGCTTCCGCTGGGGCCAGCAGGGCAAGGACGGATCGAGCGACAAGGGCAAGTGGAACCTGCGCGGCGAGACGTCGAAGGGCGCGGCGCTGTCGCCGCGGCTGTCGTGCACGACCGCGCACGACGACGTGGTCGACGTGCTGTTCCCGTACTTCGGCAACCAGCCGCATGCGCACTTCAATTCGACGCAGCACGCATCCGAGCTGTCGCGCCGGATCGGCGTGCGGCGCGTGGCGAACCGCGACGGCGACATGCTGGTCGCGACCGTCTACGACCTGTTCGTCGCGAACTACGGGCTCGACCAGGGGCTGGGCGGGCGCGACGTGGCCGCGAGCTACGACGACGACCTGCCCTACACGCCCGCATGGCAGGAGGCAATCACCGGCGTGAAGCGCGCGGACGTGATCTCGGTCGCGCGGCAGTTCGCGGAGAACGCGCACAAGACGCAGGGCAAGTCGATGGTGATCATCGGCGCGGGGATCAACCACTGGTTCCACATGGACATGTCGTACCGCGCGATCATCAACATGCTGATCATGTGCGGCTGCATCGGCAAGCCGGGCGGCGGCTGGTCGCATTACGTCGGCCAGGAGAAACTGCGCCCGCAGACCGGCTGGACCGCGCTCGCGTTCGCGCTCGACTGGAGCCGGCCGCCGCGGCACATGAATGCGACCTCGTTCTTCTACGCGCACACCGACCAGTGGCGCTACGACACGATGGACCCGGGCGCGCTGCTGTCGCCGCTCGCGGACAGGGCGCAGTTCCACGGCTCGCCGATCGACTACAACGTGCGTGCGGAACGGATGGGCTGGCTGCCGTCCGCGCCGCAGCTCGCGGCGAATCCGCTGAAGGTCGGCGCGAGCCTGGACGACCCGTCGCGGGCCGGTGCGGACATCGCGCAACGGTTGAAGGCCGGCACGCTGCGGATGGCGTGCGAGGACCCGGACGCACCCGGCAACTTCCCGCGCAACCTGTTCGTGTGGCGCTCGAACCTGCTCGGCTCGTCGGGCAAGGGCCACGAGTATTTCCTGAAGCATCTGCTCGGCACCACCAACGGTGTGCAAGGGGAGGACCTCGGCGCGACGGGCGGCGCGCGCCCCGAGGAAGTGAATTGGCGCGACGACGCGCCGCGCGGCAAGCTCGACCTGCTCGTCACGCTCGACTTCCGGATGTCGACGACCTGCATGTATTCGGACATCGTGCTGCCGACCGCGACGTGGTACGAGAAGGACGACATGAACACGTCCGACATGCATCCGTTCATTCATCCGCTGTCGGCGGCGGTCGATCCTGCATGGGAATCGAAGAGCGACTGGGAGATCTTCAAGGGGATCGCGAAGCGCTTCTCCGAGCTGTGCGACGGGCATCTCGGCGTCGAGCGCGACGTCGTGCTCGCGCCGATCGCGCACGACACGCCGGGCGAGCTCGCGCAGCCGTTCGACGTGCAGGACTGGAAGCGCGGCGAATGCGAACCGGTGCCGGGTCGCACGATGCCGAACGTGATCGCGGTCGAGCGCGACTACCCGAACACGTATGCGCGCTTCACGTCGCTCGGGCCCCTGATGGACAAGCTCGGCAACGCGGGCAAGGGCATCGGGTGGGATACGCGGGATGAAGTGAAGCTGCTCGGCGAGCTCAACTACACGGTCGCTCAAGGCGCTGCACAAGGCCGCCCGCGCATCGACACCGCGCTCGACGCGGCCGAGGTGATTCTCGCGCTCGCGCCGGAGACCAACGGGGAAGTGGCGGTGAAGGCATGGCGCGCGCTGTCCGGCATCACCGGTATCGACCACACGCACCTGGCCGCCGCGCGCGCGGACGAGAAGATCCGCTTTCGCGACATCCAGGCGCAGCCGCGCAAGATCATCTCGTCGCCGACGTGGAGCGGGATTGAATCGGAGCACGTGTCGTACAACGCGGGCTACGTGAACGTGCACGAGCTGGTGCCGTGGCGCACGCTGACCGGCCGTCAGCAGTTGTACCAGGATCACCCGTGGATGCGCGCGTTCGGCGAATCGCTGTGCGCATACAAGCCGCCGATCGACACCGGCAGCTACGCGCACATGGTCGGCAAGCGTTCGAACGGCAACCCGGAGCGCGTGCTGAATTTCCTGACGCCGCATCAGAAGTGGGGGATCCACAGCACGTACACCGACAACCTGCTGATGCTGACGCTGTCGCGCGGCGGCCCGATCGTATGGATGTCGGAGGACGACGCGAAGGCGATCGGCGCGGCCGACAACGACTGGATCGAGTGCTACAACTCGAACGGCGCGTTGTGCGCGCGGGCCGTCGTGAGCCAGCGGATTCCGTCCGGGATGGTGATGATGTACCACGCGCAGGAAAAGATCGTGAACACGCCGGGATCCGAGATCACCGGCACGCGCGGCGGCATTCACAACTCGGTCACGCGCATCGCGCTGAAGCCGACTCACATGATCGGCGGCTATGCGCAACTGTCGTACGGCTTCAACTACTACGGCACGGTCGGCTCGAATCGCGACGAGTTCCTGATCGTGCGCAGGATGAACAGGATCGACTGGCTCGACGGGGAAGACGCCGCGAGCGACCCGACAACGCAGGCCGTTCGCATCGGAGAAACGTCATGAAAATCCGCGCACAGATCGCGATGGTGCTGAACCTCGACAAGTGCATCGGCTGCCATACCTGCTCGGTGACCTGCAAGAACGTGTGGACGAGCCGCGAAGGAATGGAATACGCGTGGTTCAACAACGTCGAGACGAAGCCGGGCATCGGCTATCCGAAGGACTGGGAGAACCAGGATCGCTGGCGCGGCGGCTGGCAGCGGCGCGCGGACGGCAGGATCGAGCCGCGCCTCGGCGGCAAGTGGCGGCTGCTCGCGCAGATCTTCGCGAACCCGCACCTGCCCGAGATAGACGATTACTACGAGCCGTTCACATTCGATTACGCGCACCTGCAGGAAGCCGGCAACACGCGCGCGATGCCGGTCGCGCGGCCGCGTTCGGTGATCAGCGGCCAGCGGCTCGAGAAGATCGAGTGGGGGCCGAACTGGGAGGAAATCCTCGGCGGCGAGTTCGAGAAGCGCGCGAAGGACATCAACTTCGAGAACGTGCAGAAGGACATCTACGGGCAGTTCGAGAACACCTTCATGATGTACCTGCCGCGCCTGTGCGAGCACTGCCTGAACCCGGCGTGCGTCGCGTCGTGCCCGTCGGGCTCGATCTACAAGCGCGAGGAAGACGGCATCGTGCTGATCGACCAGGACAAGTGCCGCGGCTGGCGCATGTGCGTGTCGGGCTGCCCGTACAAGAAGATCTACTACAACTGGCAGAGCGGCAAGGCCGAGAAGTGCATCTTCTGCTATCCGCGCATCGAGGCCGGCCAGCCGACCGTGTGCTCGGAAACCTGCGTGGGCCGCATCCGCTACCTCGGCGTGCTGCTGTACGACGCCGACCGGATCGGCGAGGCGGCCAGTGCCGCGAACGAGAAGGATCTGTACGAAGCGCAACTGTCGCTGTTCGTCGATCCGGACGATCCGGCCGTGATCGCGCAGGCCGAGCGCGACGGCGTGCCGGCCGCGTGGATCGACGCCGCGCGGCGTTCGCCGACCTACAAGATGGCGATCGACTGGAAGATCGCGTTCCCGCTGCATCCGGAATACCGGACGCTGCCGATGGTGTGGTACGTGCCGCCGCTGTCGCCGATCAACGCGGCCGCCAATAGCGGCGACCTGGGGATGAACGGCTACCTGCCGGACGTCGAATCGCTGCGCATTCCGCTGCGCTATCTGGCCAATCTGCTGACGGCCGGTGACGAGGCGCCCGTGAAGCGCGCGCTCGAACGGCTGCTGGCGATGCGCGCGTTCATGCGCGCGCGCCACGTGGACGGCATCGATGCGCGCGGCGTGCTCGATCAGGTCGGGCTGTCGCTCGCGCAGGTCGAGGAGATGTATCGCTATCTGGCGATCGCGAACTACGAGGATCGCTTCGTGATCCCGACCACCCACCGCGAATACGCGGAGAACGCGTACGACCTGCGCGCGTCGTGCGGCTTTTCGTTCGGCAACGGCTGCTCGGACGGCCGTTCCGAGACGAGCCTGTTCAGCCCGAGGAAGGGCAACAAGACGATTCCGATTCACGAGGCTGCCCGATGACGAGCACCGCACCCGATCCGACCTATGCGGCGCTCGCGGCGCTGCTCGACTATCCCGACGAATCGCTGGTCGCCGCGCTCGATTCGATCGACGCGCACCTGCGCGAGCGCACGCGTTTGCCGAAAGCGGTGCGCGCGGGCCTCTACCGGTTTTTTGCGTACGTGCGCGAGCGCGATCTGCTGACGCTGCAGGAGAACTACGTCGGGCTGTTCGACCGTGGCCGCGCGACGTCGCTGTACCTGTTCGAGCACGTGCACGGCGAATCGCGCGACCGCGGGCAGGCGATGGTCGACCTGCTGCAGATGTACGAGCGGCACGGGCTGTTCCTGAACCCGGGCGAGCTGCCCGACTACCTGCCCGTGTTTCTCGAATACCTGTCGCGGCTGCCGGCGCCCGATGCCCGCAAGCTGCTCGCCGAAACCGGCGAGATCCTGAGCGCGCTGGCCGGCCAGCTCGCGCAGCGCGGCAGCCATTACAGCTTCGTCGTCGGCGCGCTGCTGCCGATGGCCGGGCTCGCGCCGGCCGACGCGCCCGACGCTGCCGACGACGACGTTGCCGCCGAGCGGCCGAGTGCCGACGACTACCGCACGCTCGACGCGTCGTATGCGGACGAGGCCGTGCGCTTCGTCGGCGCGGCAACGCCGGCGTCGACCGAGCAGACCGTGCGGTTCCACGACAAGCGGCCGGCCCGCGGCGCGTGAGCGCGGGCCCAATTGGGGAATGACATGAACGCTTACTTGCATCAGTTCCTGTTCGGGATCTACCCGTACATCTGTCTCGCCGTATTGCTGGTCGGCAGCCTGATCCGCTTCGACCGCGAGCAATACACGTGGAAAAGCGATTCATCACAGCTGCTGCGCCACGGCATGCTGCGACTCGGCAGCAACCTGTTCCACTGGGGCGTGCTGGTCGTCGTGCTCGGGCACTTCGGCGGTTTTCTGGCGCCGCACTGGCTCGTGTCGCCGTTCCTGTCGGCGTCCGGGCACCAGCTAGTCGCGATGGTTGCGGGCGGCGCGGCCGGCGTCGCGGCGATCATCGGATTGACGATCCTGATCTGGCGCCGCCTGGGCGACGCACGCATCCGCAAGAACAGCCGCACGTCGGACATCCTGATCGTGTTGATGCTGTGGGTGCAGCTCGCGCTCGGGCTCGGCACCGTCGTGCTGTCGACGCGCCACATGGACGGCGTGATGTTCGAACAGCTCACCGATTACGTGAAGGGCGTCGTCACGTTCCGTCCGGACATCGCGAGCCTGCTCGTCGGCGTGCCGCTCACGTACCGGCTGCACATCCTGCTCGGCTTCACGATCTTCCTCGTATCGCCGTTCACGCGGATGGTGCACGTCTGGAGCGGGATCGCGTCGGTCGCGTACCTGATCCGCCCGTACCAGCTCGTGCGCAAGCGCTGAGGAGGCTGCATGAACGACGTTCTCTCCGAAGTCGTCACGGCGCCGCTCACGGTCAACGGCGTAGCGATCGGCAACGACGCGATCGCGGCCGAAGCCGCGCATCACGGCGATGCGCCCGATCCGCTCGATGCGGCGCGGCGCGCGCTCGCGGTGCGCGAATTGCTGCGGCAGCGCGCGGTGTCGCTCGCGCTGCTCGACGAAAGCGCGGCGCTCGACGACGCGGCGGTCGACGCATTGCTCGGACGCGAACTCACACACGTGCCCGACCCCGACCGCGAGGCGTGCGAGCGCTATTACGCGCGGCATCCGGCGCGCTTTCGCCGCAACGACATCGTCTATGCGAGCCACGTGCTGTTCGCGATGACGGACCGCGTGCCGCTCGCGCCGCTGCGGCAGCGCGCGGAACGGGCGCTCGCCGGCATCGTGGCCGCGCCCGATACGTTCGAGACGGTCGCGCGCGCATCGTCGAACTGTCCGTCGGCCGAAGTCGGCGGTAGCCTCGGGCAACTGCTGCGCGGCGACACGGTGCCGGAATTCGAGGCCGCGCTGTTCGACACCGACAGCATCGGCGTGCTGCCGAAGCTCGTCAACACGCGCTTCGGCTTCCACATCGTGCGCATCGAGCGCCGCGTGCCGGGCGATGCGGTGCCGTTCGACGAAGCAGCCGATCAGATCGCCGCGCACCTGGCCGCGCGCGTACGGCAGCAGGCGATGCGGCAGTACGTGGCGATTCTCGCGGGCGGCGCACGGGTCGAAGGCGTGACCTTCGACGGTGCGAACGGGCCGCTGGTCCAATGAAAACGAGGTTGACGTATGGCAACTCAACAAGGTAACGCCGGGCCGGTCGTGAGCGCGCCGGCCGTCCCGCTGCGCGCGTGGTCGGTGCTGGCCGCGAGCACGCTCGCATTCATGGTGTGTTTCGTCGTGTGGATGATGTTCGGCGTGCTCGGCGTGCAACTGCGCGCCGATCTCGGCCTGAACAGCACCGAGTTCGGGATGCTCACGTCGACGCCGGTGCTGACCGGCGCGCTGATGCGTTTGCCGCTCGGCACCTGGACTGACCGCTTCGGCGGTCGCATCGTGATGACGGTGCTGCTCGTCGTGTGCGCGGTGCCCGTCTATGTCGTCAGCTACGCGACGCAGCTGTGGCAGTTCCTGCTGATCGGGCTGTTCCTCGGCTGCGTCGGTGCGTCGTTCGCGGTCGGCACGCCGTATGTCGCGCGCTTTTTCCCGCCGCAGCGGCGCGGGCTTGCGATGGGCGTGTTCGGCGCGGGGACGTGCGGCGCGGCGGTCAACCTGTTCGTCACGCCGGTGCTGCTCGACGCGTACGGCTGGCGCGTCGTGCCGCGCATCTACGCGGTCGCGCTGCTCGTCACGGCGCTGATCTTCTGGTTCGCGTCGGCGCCCGATCCGGGCGCGGGCAAGCGCGGCGGATCGATGCTCGATTCGTTCAAGGTGCTGCGCGACCCGCGCGTGTGGCGGCTCTGCCAGTACTATTCGATCACGTTCGGCGGCTTCACCGCGCTGTCGCTGTGGATCCCGCAGTACCTGAAGAGCGAATACGGGATGTCGCTGGTGATGGCGTCCGCGTTTGCGGCCGGCTTTTCGCTGCCGGGCTCCGTGCTGCGCGCGCTCGGCGGCGCGCTGTCCGATCGCTTCGGCGCGCATGCGGTCACGTGGTGGGGGCTGTGGGTCGCGTGGATCGCGCTGTTCCTGCTGTCGTATCCGGCGACCGATTTCGTGATCCACACGATCGACGGCACCGCGACGCTGAACGTCGCGATGCCGGTGGCCGGCTTCGTCGCGCTGACCTTCGTGCTCGGTGCGGTGTTCGCGCTCGGGATGGCCTCGACGTTCAAGTACGTCGCCGACGATTTCGCGGACAATATGGGCGTCGTCACCGGCATCGTCGGGCTCGCGGGCGGGCTCGGCGGTTTCCTGCTGCCGATCCTGTTCGGCATGTTGCTCGACCTGCTGCGCGTGCGCACGACCTGCTTCATGTTTTTGTACGGAATCGTGTGGGTGTCGCTGATTCTCATCTACCTGTCCGAAGTGCGCCGCACGCCTGTCGTCACGGGTTGAGGTCGGTTCGAACGGTCCGATGCGCTCGCGTGATGCCCGGAGGAGGGTTCGGGGTCGCGCACGCGCATCGTTGCGTTCTGGAGGTTCGCGCGCGACGTACCCGGCCGCCCGCGCTTCTGTCAAACTGGCGCCCATGAAACCGCGCCTCACTGCACAGCTTTCCCCCGATTCCACGCCTGCGCCCGCAGGCTTTCCCGACGCCGACGAACTGGCCGCACTGCGCGCGTGGTACGCGGGCATGGCCGTGCGCCAGGCCGTCGAGCGCTATCTGCCCGACCGGCTCGGCGACGGGCGCTCGGCGCGCGGCGTGATCGGCGCGATTCGCCGCCGCCTCGTGCGCGTCGCGCGGCAGGTCGGCCGCCCCGATCTCGTGGAACGGCTCGGCCATCCGGACGGTGAGCGTTTGCGGCAGGCGAAAGCGGCCACCGACGCGATCGGCCAGTTGCGTCATGCGCGCGCACCGGTCCCGCAGATGGGCGACGACGTCGGCCTGTGGCTGCCGGCACGCGCGGTCGTTGCGTTGCGTGCGCACGGCATCGCGACGCTCGCCGACCTGACGGTGCGGATTCCGCGCCGGCGCCAGTGGTGGCGCACGATCGCGGGCCTCGGCATGGCCGGCGCGCGGCGCATCGAGGCGTTCTTCGCCGCGCATCCGGACCTGACCGAACGGGCGCGTGCGCTGATCGCCGCGACGCCGCGCGGCAGCATCGTGCCGTGGGAGCAATTGAAGCTGCCGCACGAAGTCGACGGCTCGGCCGGCACGTTCCGCGCGCCGCGCGCGACCTGCACGCTCGACGCGGACAACGATTACGCGGCCGTGCACGCGTGGCTGTCGCTGCACGAATCGGCCGCGACGCGGCGCGCGTACCGCAAGGAGGCCGAGCGGCTGATCCTGTGGGCGATCGTCGAGCGCGGCCGCGCGCTGTCGTCGCTGACGACCGAGGACGCGCTCGCCTATCGCGCGTTCATCCGCCGCCCGACGCCGCACGAGCGTTGGGTCGGGCCCGTGCGGCCGCGCGGCGCGCCCGACTGGCGGCCGTTCTCGGGTGCGTTGTCCGCGCGATCGGCGGCGTATACGCTGTCGGTGCTCGGCGCGCTGTTCCGCTGGCTGATCGAGCAGCGCTACCTGCTCGCGAATCCGTTCGCGGGCGTGAAGGTGCGCGACACGCGCGGCGTGACCGCACTCGATACGTCGCATGCATTCACCGAAGGCGAGTGGCTGCTGGTCCGCACGATCGCCGACGGGCTCGAATTCGGCAAGCGCACGGCCGATGGTGCGCCGCGGTCGGGCTGGACGCCGGCCGCCGCGCAACGGCTGCGCTTCATTCTCGATTTCGGCTATGCGACCGGGCTGCGCGCGAGCGAACTGGTCGGCGCGACGCTCGGCGACATCGAGACGGACGCGCACGGCGACGCGTGGCTGAAGGTCGTCGGCAAGGGCAGCAAGGCCGCCCGCGTCGCGCTGCCGCCGCTCGCGCGCACGGCGCTCGATCGCTATCTGGTCGCGCGCCGGTTGCCGGTCACGCCGGCGCGCTGGCGGCCCGATACGCCGCTGATTCCGAGCCTCGCGGAAGACGACGCGGCCGCGATCACGAGCGTGCGGCTGTGGAAGGTGATGCAGCGCTTCTTCGCGCAGACGGCCGATGCCGTCGAAGCCGACAACCCGGCGCTCGCGCACAAGCTGCGCCAGGCGAGCCCGCACTGGATGCGGCATACGCATGCGACGCACGCGCTGGCGCGCGGCGCGGAGCTGACGACGGTGCGCGACAACCTGCGGCACGCGTCGATCTCGACGACGTCGATCTATCTGCATGGCGACGACGTGAAGCGGGCACGGCAGATGTCGAGCGCGTTCGGTATCGACAAATGAGTGGAACGGCACGGCATCGACGCAGGTCAGACGAATTTTCGATTCCGGAGATCGCTATGGCATCGAGCCAGGGTACGTCGATTTCATCGTCGAGCAGATCGCGGCGGCCGGTACGGTATCGGCGCGCAAGCTGTTCGGCGATCGCCGGGACGATCGCGCATGGCTGGCGACGCCGATCCGGATCACCGCCGCGCGCTTGCCGCTGCCGGTGAAGCGCGGCCGATGACGAACGCGCCGCATGCCGCACCGCATAGCAGGCAGGCGTATTCTGTGACACATGCGCGCGACCATCGTGCGCCAGGGAGTACCAACATGGAGACATCCGGAGCTTCGCGCGGCACGCGGCTGGCGCGCCGCGCCTGGCGCGCGCTCGTCGTGACCGTGTGCGTGGGATGGAGCGCGCTGTCGTTCGGCGCGGAGGGCGCGAACGGCGCGGCCGCGCTGCTCGAGCGCTATCGCAGCCTCGGCGCGCAACTGAAGGACAACGCGTTTCACCGGCCGGTGGTGCTCGAATCGTCGGAAGCGTCGTCTTCGCTGAAGGGCGACATCTATGCGGTCGTCGATTATCCGTTCGCGGTGGTGAACGGCCAGCTCAACGATCCCGCGCAAGGCCCCGCGAACTGGTGCGCGGTGCTGATCCTGCACCTGAACACGAAGTACTGTCGTGCGTCGAGCGGCGGCAACGGCCCGGTGCTCGACGTGAACCTCGGCCGCAAGGTCGAGCAAAAGCTGTCGGATACCTATCGCGTGCAGTTCCGCTATCGCGTGGCGGCCGCGACGCCCGACTATTTCCAGGTCGACCTGACCGCCGACAGCGGCCCGATGGGCACGAAGGATTACCGGATTGCGCTCGAAGCCGTGCCGGTCGGCGCGTCGCGCACGTTCCTGCACCTCACGTATTCGTATGGTTTCGGCACGGTCGGCCGGATGGCGATGAAGACCTACCTCGCGACGGTCGGCAGCGACAAGGTCGGGTTCACGCCCGCCAGCGGCGCGTCGGCCGCGCAGCCGCAGTACATCGGCGGCGTGCGCGGGCTGCTGGAGCGCAACACGATGCGCTACTACCTCGCGATCGACACCTACCTCGCGACGCTCGACAAGCCGCTCGACCAGCGCCTCGCGCGCTGGTTCGACGCGACCGAGCAGTATCCGCAGCAACTGCATGAAGTGGAGCGCGGCGCGTATCTGCAGATGAAAGCGCAGGAGGTGCAGCGGCAGCAGACGGCGCGATGACGCCGCCTGCCGCCTGCCGCTCGGCGTCGATCAGTTCGACGCGCCGCCGACCGTGCGAATGCTGCGCCACTGTCCTTGTTCGACACGGAACAGCGTGTACGGCGGCTTGATCAGGTCGCCGCGCTCGTCGAACGAGATCTTGCCGTGCGCAACCGATTCGACGAATACGACGACAGCACCTGCCTGCGCTGTCGCGCCATCACACCCGGTGGTAAATCCTACAAGCGGTTCAGGCGGCGCCAGCGTTGCGTCCCGATATCGCGCTGGCGGACCGGATTCGTCGCGCGGGCACCGGCCGCCGTACGGGGCGCATCGTCGTCGAGCGCGAACGTGGACACGGACACGCTGACGAGCAGGTCGACCGCACGCGCGACTTCCGAAAACACCACCGAATGGCGCCCGCCGATCGGCAACGGCGCCCCGGCGCGCGCCGTGCCGGTGAAGCGTGGGCGGGCATCCCGGGCCGATTCGGCCGCGCGGTGCTGGCCAACCGGCCGTCCGGCCATTTCATAAGACGTACAGTTCCCCCGCGATGCGCGATTCGCGCCGAACTGTACTCTTGTTCGCGCGCTCGATGTGTGTACTCGCCGCCAACTGTTCTTCTCTTAAGATTCCACCATCAAGTGCACAGTGCTGCAGATCCAGCCGTATCGGAACCCTGCCGGCGCATCTTCAAGAGAGAGCCAGTGCGATGGAAAAGGCAAAACCGGAGGGAAAGATCAGGAATCACGGCGGCCCGGTCGGCGGGCGAAACATCTGCAACACGTGCGTATGGGACGCACACGGCGAAGCGGTGCGATGGCGCGTGCCGGCAGGAGACGCACGATGAAACTCTATGAAAAACTCGCGGACGATATCGAGCGCCTGATCCGCCAGGGCGTGTACCGGCACGGCGATCGGATTCCGTCGGTGCGGCAGGCGAGCCAGCAACACCGGATCAGCATCACGACCGTGCTGCACGCGTATCTGCTGCTGGAAAGCCGCGGGCTGCTCGAAAGCCGGCCGCAGTCCGGCTATTTCGTGAACCTGCGGCGCGACGACGGCCATGCGCCGGTGCGCGAGCTGCGGCCGTCGAAGCCGATCGCGATCTCGTCGTCGGTCGACGTGAGCCGGCTCGTGCTGTCGACGCTGCGCTCGATCGGCACGGACGACGCGGTGCCGCTGGGTTCGCCGTATCCGGACCCGAGCTTGTTCCCGTTCGAGAAACTGAACCGCTATGCGTACGCGGCCGGTCGCGACAAGTCGCTGTGGGGCGTGACCGACGGGCTACCGCCGGGCCATCCGCGGCTGATCCGGCAGATCGCACGCCGCTACCTGGAAAACGGGATGTCGGTGGACCCGAACGAGATCATCGTGACGGTCGGCGCGACGGAGGCGATCAACCTGTGCCTGCAGGCGGTGGCGAAGCCGGGCGACACGATCGCGGTGGAATCACCGACGTTCTACGCGATGCTGCACGCGATCGAGCGGATGGGGATGAAGGCGATCGAGGTGGCCACGCATCCGGAATACGGGATCGACATCGCGGCACTGGCCGCGATCGCGAAGTCGCAGCCGATCGCTGCGTGCATGGTGATGCCGAATTTCCAGAATCCGCTGGGCTTCCAGATGCCGGACGAGCGAAAACGCGAACTGGTTGAGTTCGCAACGAAGGCTGGCATGCCGATCATCGAGAACGGCGTGTACAACGAACTGTATTTCGGCGATACGCATCCGAGTTCGCTGAAATCCTACGACCGGACCGGGATCGTGCTGCATTGCTCGTCGTTCTCGAAGAGCCTGACGGCCGCGTACCGGATCGGCTGGGCGCTGCCGGGCCGCTACCGAGATCAGGTCGAGAAGCTGAAATTCCTGAATACGCTGGCGACGCCGTCGTTGCCGCAACTGGCGATCGCGGAGTTTCTCGAACGCGACGGCTACGAGCATCACCTGCGGCGGATCCGGAAGGCGTATGCGCAGCAGGCGAACCTGATGCGCGCGATGGTGTCGCGGTTCTTTCCGGAGGGCACGCGCATTTCGAGCCCGGCGGGCGGGTACGTGCTGTGGGTCGAGCTGCCCGCGCAGGTCGATGCGATGCGACTGTATCAGCTCGCGCTGGAGCAGGGGATCACGATCGGGCCCGGCTACATGTTCTCGATCACGGACAATTACCGGAACTTCATCCGGCTGAACTACAGTAGCCCGTGGTCGCCGGAGATCGAGCAGGCGGTGATCACGGTCGGGAAGCTGGCCACGGCATGCATGCGGTGAATGGACGCGCGCGGTACGCCGCGCTTCGATGACACAGCCGGCCTCGTGCCGGCTTTGTTTTTCCCGGCCGGCGCCGACGACCGCGTTCGCGGTCGTCGCGTCGAAACGACTGCATGCGAGCCCGCGTCCCCGCGCGTCCCGTCATCCCCCCGTCACCGGCGGAAAGAACGCAACCTCGCTATCCTCCCGCACGACGAATTCCCCCGTCACCATTTCGAGGTTCACGGCCGCGCGTACGGGGCGGTCCATCCGCAGTGCTTCGGCGCTGCGCGCGTCACGCGCGGCTAGCGTGCCGCGCAGCGCGTCGACGGTGAGTTCGCGGGCATCGATCTCGACGGTTTCTTCGTCGATTGCCAGTCGTTCGCGAATGCTTGCGAAGTATTTGATCGTCAGTTTCATTGGGATGTCTCGAGCAGGAGCGGCGGAATCGGAAACGCGAAGCGAACGCAATCAGCCCCAGCGTCGCATCGCCTGGTCGTCACGCGCCTTCGCCTCGACCCAGCCGGATTCGCCGTCGTGCCGGATCTCCTTCTTCCAGAACGGCGCATGGGTCTTCAGGAAATCCATCAGGAATTCGCACGCGTCGAACGCGGACGCGCGATGCGCGGCGGCCACCACGACCAGCACGACCGGCTGGCCGAGCGGAATGCGGCCGACGCGGTGCACGATCCTGACCGCTTCGAGCCGCCAGCGCGCGGTCGCTTCCTCGACGATGCTCCACAGCGCCTGTTCGGTCATCGTCGGATAGTGCTCGACTTCCAGTGCGACGACGTCGTCCACATCGCCTTCCTTGCGCACGACCCCGAGAAAATTCACGACCGCACCGACATTCGGATTACGAACGATCGGCGCGAGTTCCGCGCCCGCGTCGATCGGCGCATGCTGCACGCGCACCTCGAAGCCGGCGGCAATCGCGGGCGCCGCTTCGGGGTAGGGTTCGGTCGGGTCGACGGGCGGCGCGGAGCTGCCGGCGCGCAGCGGATCGTCCGGCAGCCCGGCGCGGGATTCGGTGAAAGTGGTCATGACAGGTTCTCCAGTGGGCGGCGCATCCTGTATCGCGCGGCGGCCCGTCAGCCGCCGACGAGCGACATGCGCACGGTCGGATAGGTCTTGCCCGGCGCGCGGGCCGGCCGTAGGGCCCGGCGCTCGGAATAGCGGTCGTCGCGTCGCGTCCAGCGTTCGCGCACGGCGGCGGCGAGGTCGGCGGTCGACGTCGCTTCGTCGAGCCACGGCCGCAGGTCGGTGCCCTGCGTCGCGAACAGGCACGTATAGAGCTGGCCGTCAGCCGACACGCGGGCGCGCGAACAGGTGCCGCAAAACGGATGCGACACGCTCGCGATGAAGCCGACTTCGCCGGCGCCGTCGATGTGCGCGCAACGGATCGCGGTGGCGTCGTGCCCCGGTTCGCCGACGAGCACGAGTGGATAGTGCTCGTCGATCAGCTCGCGCATCCGCGCGGCCGGCACCACCTTGTCGCCGGACCAGAAGCTGGCGCCGCCGACGTCCATGTATTCGATGAAACGCACGGCCACGCCCGTATGCCGGAAGTGCCGCACGAGCGGCACGATCTGGTCGTCGTTCACGCCGCGCTCGATCACCGCGTTGACCTTGACCGGCGCGAGCCCGGCCGCCTGCGCGGCCTCGATGCCGGCCAGCACGCGCGCGACGGGCACGTCGGCGTCGCTCATCCTGCGAAACACCGTGTCGTCGAGCGCATCGAGGCTCACGGTCACGCGCGTCAGTCCCGCGTCGCGCAACGTGCGTGCCTTCGCGGCGAGCAGCGAGCCGTTGGTCGTCAGTGCGATTTCGACGGGCTTGCCGTCGACGGTCGTCAGCGCGGCAAGCCGTTCGATCAGCGCTTCGAGGTGGCGGCGCAGCAGCGGCTCGCCGCCCGTGATGCGGATCTTCTCGACGCCGAGCGACGTGAAGGCGCGCGCGATCTTTTCCAGTTGCGCGAACGACAATCGCTCGGACGACGGCATGAACGCGTAGTCGGCGCCGAAGCTCTCGCGCGGCATGCAGTAGCCGCAGCGGAAATTGCACTGGTCGATGACGGACAGGCGCATGTCGCGCAGCGGGCGGCCGAGCGTGTCGAACGGGCGGGGAGAAGCGCCGGGTGACGCGCCGCCGGATAAAGCGGCGGCGGCCGGCGCGGCGGAAACGATGGCATTCACGATCGGGTCGTCGGCCTGCATGAAGTAAGCGGAGGGGCGTCGCCGCCCGGCCGTGCGGGTGCCGACGTGTCGGCGCACAGGTCGTGACGAGCCTCATCGTGAGCATAGTCCGCCGGGTTTCGTCGGCAGAGACACAATCGCGCCCGAATGGCAGGAATACAGTTCGCCGCGCGGGAGGTTCGGCACGCACGGCGAATCGGCCGAAGGCGCCGCATGGGGCGGGTATTCGGCGTCGTGCTCATGCGAGCCAGCGCGCGAATTCGTAATACGGTACCGCGTCGCCGCGCGCGATGCTGCTCCCGGCCGGCAGCCGCGCGAGCCCGCTGGCCTGCACCAGCGACTGCAGCGTGCCGGCGCCTTGCTGGCGCAACGTGTCGAGCACCGGCGCGCCGTCGGCGCCCACCGTACAGCACACGCGCACGAACCGATCGCGCTGCGCATCCGGCTCGAAGCCGGTGTCGATCGGCAGCGACGGCACGGCCGGCAGGCACGTGTCGCGCCCTTGCAGGCGGCGGATCAGCGGCGCGACGAACAGCGCGAACGCCGTCATCGCGGCGCCCGGATTGCCGGGCAGCAGCACCACGGGCCGCGCATCGAGGCGTGCGAGCGCGACCGGCTTGCCGGGTTTCATGCGCACGCCGGCGACGAGGAGCGACGCGCCGAGTGCGGCCAGCGCGGGGCGCAGCAGGTCCTTGTCGCCGACCGACGCGCCGCCGACGCAGATCACGAGGTCGCACTGCGCGTGCAGGTCGCGCAGCGCCCGATCGACGGCGGCCGCCGTATCGGCCGCGTGCACGCTCATCGCGACGTCGGCGCCGGTGCCCGCCACCAGCGCGCCGAGCATCGGCGCGTTGCTGTTGTAGATTTGCTGCGGCGCGCGCGGCTGGCCGCACGCGATCAACTCGTCGCCGGTCGTCAGGATACCGACGCGCAGCGCCGCACGCACGTCGATGCGCGCGAACCCTTGCGCGGCGGCGACGCCAACGTGCATCGCGCCCATCCGCACGCCGGCCGGCACGAGCCGATCGCCGGCGCGCACTTCCTCGCCGCGGCGGCGGATGTGCGACCCGCTGCGTTGGGGCGCGTCGAACGTGACGTCGCCCGCTTGTTCGCGCGCATGCTCCTGCATCACGACGGTGTCGGCGCCGGGCGGAATCAGGCTGCCGGTGAAGAGGCGTGCGGCCGTGCGCGGTGCGAGCGGCGCGGGCGTGTCGCCGGCATAGCAGCACTGTGCGACGCGCAGCGGCTCGCCGTGCGCGAGGTCGACGTGCCGCACGGCATAGCCGTCCATCGCGCTCTGGTCGGCCGGCGGCTGGTCGAGCACCGCGGTCAGCGGCGCGGCCAGCACGTGGCCGGCTGCCTGCGCGATCGGCACGGACCGGGTGCTGTCGAGCGGCGCGAACGCGCCGGCGAATTGCTGCTGCGCGGTATCGAAATCGAGCAGGTGTTTCATGACGAATGGGCCGGGTGCGCCGGTGCGGGCGCCGTTGAGTGGAAGGGCGCGACAGCGGGCGACACGTATTCGACGAAGCCGTCGTTGCGGCAAAAGCCGAGCAGCCGCACGCCGGCTTCGCGGGCGACGTCGATCGCGAGCGACGTCGGCGCCGAGATCGTCGCGACCATCGGGATGCCGACCCGCGCGGCCTTGCGCACCAGTTCGTAGCTTGCGCGGCTTGACAGGAACACGAAGCCCGCGCTCCAGTCGGCGCGGCGGCGCGCGAGCTGCCCGATCAGCTTGTCGAGCGCGTTGTGGCGACCGACGTCCTCGAACACGTCGAGCACGGCGCCGTCGCGGTCGCACCACGCGGCCGCGTGGATGCCGCCCGTCTCGCGCATCAGCGTCTGCCGGGCCGGCAATGCACGAGCGGCGCGTGCGATCGCGTCGGCGCCGATGCCCGCGGCCGCGCCGGCGGCGGCGATGCGCGGCGGCTGCAGGTCGAGTTGCGCGATGCTTTCGATGCCGCACACGCCGCAGCCCGTGCGGCCGGCCAGCGCGCGGCGGTGCGCCTTCAGCGCCATGAACGCCTGCTGCGACACGGTCAGCCGCACTTCGGCGCCACCGGGCCGGCATTCGCTCTCGATATCGAAGACGTCCGACGCGCGCTCGACGATGCCTTCGCTCAGTGCGAAGCCGAGGCCGAACGCGTCGAGGTCGATCGGCGTCGCCATCATGACCGTGTGCGAGATGCCGTTGAACACGAGTGCAACCGGCGTCTCGTCGACGACGCGATCGACGGTGTCGCGCGCGTCGCCGGCACGATGGCGCGTCACCCGACACGCGGTACTGCCGGTCGGATCGTCGCGGCGGATGCAGGACTCCATGCAGGTTTCTCCAGGCGGGGCGGCCGGCGGGCCGGCCGGGCTCGGCGCATGCGCCGAACGACGGGAATCGATGCCGCCGGGCGGGGCGCCGAAGGGCGCGCGACCGCCGCGGGCTGGCGTTGCATCACATGTTAAGTGGAGCGAACAGCGCACCGCAGGTACAGCGCCGCAACGGGGAAAGCAGTACAGCTGAGCGTCCCGCCGGCACGGAAAGTGTTTTCCGTGCACACATCTTTGGCGGAGCGGGCATCACAGTTTCAGCGCACGTCCGAATGATTGCGAGTATCGTTGCAAACGCGATATCGTCATTCACGCTTCGATGCCGTGCGAGCGACCGGTTGCGTTCGCATGTGTCGCCGCCAAGCCGTCGCGCGATTTCCTGCTTCGAGCGTACGTCCTCACAAACCACGAGCAAATTACGGTCATGGAAATCTTCGATGCGTTCCATCTCGCCCGATTGCAATTCGCATTCACGGTGTCGTTCCACATCGTGTTCCCCGCGATCAGCATCGGCATGGCGAGCTTTCTGGCAGTGCTGGAATGGCGCTATCTCGTCACCGGCGACGCCGCCTACAAATCCATGTTTCAGTTCTGGTCGAAGATCTTCGCGATCGGCTTCGGGATGGGCGTGGTCTCCGGCGTCGTGATGGCGTACGAGTTCGGCACCAACTGGTCCGGGTTCTCGCGCGTCGCGGGCAACATCACGGGGCCGCTGCTCACGTACGAAGTGCTGACGGCGTTCTTCCTCGAAGCCGGCTTCCTCGGCGTGATGCTGTTCGGCTGGCAGCGCGTCAGCCCGCGCGCGCACTTCTTCGCGACGCTGATGGTCGCGGTCGGCACGCTGATCTCGACGTTCTGGATTCTCGCGTCGAACAGCTTCATGCAGACGCCGCAAGGCTACAAGATCGAAAACGGCCTCGTCGTGCCGGTCGACTGGTTCAAGGTGATCTTCAACCCGTCGTTTCCGTACCGGCTCGCGCACATGACGATCGCGGCGTTCATCGTCGCGGGCTTCATCGTCGCCGCGTGCGGCGCGTGGCACCTGCTGAAGGGCCGCCGCGACGAGCCGGTGAAGCGCAGCTTCTCGATGGCGCTGTGGATGCTGCTGGTGCTCGCGCCGATCCAGATCTTCGTCGGCGACGCGCACGGGCTGAACACGCGCGAATACCAGCCGGCGAAGATCGCGGCGATCGAGGGGCTGTGGGAAACCGAGAAGGGCGGCACCGCGCTGAACCTCGTCGGGCTGCCCGACATGCAGGCCGAAACCACGCGCTATGCGATCCAGGTGCCGCACCTCGGCAGCCTGATCCTCACGCACAGCTGGGACGGCGAGATCCGCGGGCTGAAGGAATTCGCGCCGCAGGATCGCCCGTATTCTCCGATCATCTTCTGGACGTTCCGGATCATGGCCGGCCTGGGGATGCTGATGCTGCTGACCGCGCTGCTCGGGCTGCTGCTGAGAAAGGGCGGGCGCCTGTACGAGACGCGCTGGTTCCAGTGGCTCGTCGTGTGCATGGGGCCGTCGGGCATCGTCGCGCTGCTGGCCGGCTGGATCACGACCGAGGTCGGGCGCCAGCCGTGGACCGTGTACGGCGTGCTGCGCACCATCGATTCGGTCGCGCCGCTCACCGCGCAGCAGGTCGGCGTATCGCTGCTGATTTTCGTGGTCGTGTACTTCCTGGTATTCGGAACGGGTATCTACTACATGATGAAACTGATGAAGCGCGGGCCGGCCGCCCAGGCCGGGTACATCGAGCTGCACCGGCATCCGGGGCTGCGCAAGAGCGCGCTGTCCACGCCGCTGAACGTCACCGAGGCGGAGTAACCATGCACATCGATCTTCCTGTCGTCTGGGCCGCGATCATCGGCCTCGGCGTGTTCATCTACGTGATGCTGGACGGCTTCGACCTCGGCATCGGGCTGCTGTTTCCGTTTTTCGATGCGAAGGCCGAGCGCCAGGTGATGCTCGACACCGTCGCGCCGGTGTGGGACGGCAACGAGACGTTCCTCGTGCTCGGCGGCGCGGGCCTCTATGGCGCGTTTCCGGTCGTGTATTCGACGCTGCTGCCGGCCAACTACCTGCCGCTGGTGCTGATGCTGGTCGGGCTGATCTTCCGCGGCGCGGCGTTCGAGCTGCGCGCGAAAGCCACCCGCACGCAGCACATGTGGGATCTGGCGTTCATCGGCGGCTCGGCGCTCGCCGCGTTCTGCCAGGGGATCGTGCTCGGTTCGCTGCTGCAGGGCATCAAGATCGAGAACAACCATTTCGTGGGCGGGCCGTTCGACTGGCTGTCGCCGTTCAGCATGCTGTGCGGGATCGGCGTGCTCGTCACCTATGCGACGCTCGGCTGCGGCTGGCTGATCCTGAAGGTCGACGGCGAACTCCAGCGCAAGATGCGGTTGCTGATGAAGCCGCTCACGGGCGTGCTGCTCGCGGTGATGGGCGTCGTGAGCCTGTGGACCGTGATCGGGCTGCCGGCCGTCGCGCACCGCTGGTTCGGCAGCGGCAACCTCGGCTGGTTCCTGCCGGTGCCGGTCCTCGTCGTCGCATGCGTGTGGGGCATCTTCCACGCGGTGAAGCGTGCGCACGAGGCCACGCCGTTCCTGCTGACGCTCGCGCTCGTGTTCCTCGGCTACACGGGGCTCGTGATCAGCATCTGGCCGAACATCGTGCCGCCGTCGCTGACGATCTGGGACGCGTCGTCGAGCCATTCGAGCCAGTTGTTCGCGCTGGTCGGCACCGTCATCGTGCTGCCGATCATCCTCGTGTACAACGCGATGCAGTATCGCGTGTTTCGCGGCAAGGTGCGCGAGGGCGACATCGGCTATCACTGAGCGGCACGCGAGGTGACAGGGCGCGGCGCTCGCGTATCATCACGCGCGGCGCGGTGCCCGGCACGGTGCCCGACAGAAAGCGGCCCGCCACGCGCGGGCCGTTGCGCATCGGGTGCGGGCGCAACGGGCTGCGTTGCGCATTCCTTTGGCAGTCGAGAAAACATCATGATCGTCAGACCACGACAGAACTGGCTCAGGATGCTGTTCGTATGGAACGGCTCCGTGCTGCAATCGATCATTCCGCAGCTCGTGTTCATGGCGATCGTCAGCACGCTGGCGGTCTTCACGAACGGGCGCATCTTCGGCGAGAAGATTCCGCTCAACACCGCGCCGTTCACGCTGTTCGGGCTCGCGCTCGCGATCTTCCTCGGGTTTCGCAACAACGCGAGCTTCGAGCGCTTCAAGGAAGCGCGGCATCTGTGGGGCAACCTGCTGATCGCCGCACGCGCGGTGACGTCGCAACTGCATCGCTACCTGCCCGACAGCGTGAGCGACGCCGAGCGCAACCGGCTCGCCGACCTGCTGATCGCGCTCGCGTATGCGTTGAAGCATCAGTTGCGTCATACCGATCCGACCGCGGATCTGCAGCGCATTCTCGGGGCGGAACGCACGGCGGCGCTTGGCGGCAAATGCTACAAGCCGGTCGCGATCCTCGACGAACTGCGCGGCGGCATCGTCCGTGCGCTGGGCCGCGCGCCCGCCAGCGACACGGCCTGCTGGATGTTCGAGACGCAACTCGACGAGCTCGGCAAGTCGATCGGTGGTTGCGAGCGCATCCTGTCGACGCCGATTCCGTTTTCGTACAGCGTGCTGCTCCATCGCACCGTGTATGCGTATTGCGTGCTGCTGCCGTTCGGGCTCGTCGATTCGACGGAGTTCTTCACGCCGCTGATCTGCGTGTTCATCTCGTACACGCTGATCGCGCTCGAAGCGATCGCGAACGAAGTGGCCGAACCGTTCGGGCTCGCGCCGAATGCGCTCGCGCTCGATGCGATCACGCGCACGATCGAGCGGTCGGTGCTCGAACTCGGCGATCGGCCGATGCCGGAGGAGTTCGTGCCGGCGTCGACGTATCAGATCACGTAGGCGGCGCGGTCGGTAGTGCAGTCGTCGGTAAGGTTGATCGGCCGGGCCGGGAACGGTTGTGTAGACTCGGGCTCGTTCAATGGAGCCCATACCATGCAACTTCTCGATCACGTGTCGATCAGTGTTCCGGACATCGACCTGGCACGCCCCTTCTACGATGCCGTCATGGCTGCGCTGGGCGCGACCAAGGTCTATGACCGGCCCAACGCGCGCGGCTATGGCGAACGTTGCAGCGCGAATGACCCGGAGTCGACTTTTCTGGCGGTGTATCTGGACCCCGCCGAAATCGGGGCGAGCAAGCGGCACTGGTGTTTCAAGGCTGCTTCCCGCGAGCAGGTGCATGCGTTCTTCGACGCAGGGCTCGCGACGGGCGGCCAGTCCGACGGCGCCCCCGGCTTGCGGCCGCAGTACCACGGCGACTACTACGCGGCTTTCCTGGTCGATCCGGCCGGCAACCGGATCGAGGCCGTGTGTCATGCGGCGGGGGTGGGGCGCGAGCGGCCGTGACGGTGGTGAGGCCCCGCGGCCGCTAGTTTTCGACTGCGTCGGAGCCCCGCGTCCCGAGCGATATCGCTTTACTCGGCATGCCGACGGTCAACGCATGCCGCCGGAACGTATCAGTCGAAATACGTCAACCCCATCGCACCCTTCACCTCCGCGAGCGTCGCGCCTGCCACTTCCCGTGCATGCAGCGTGCCGCGCTTCAGGATCGCCATCACTTCGGCCTTGTCGGCCTCGAATTCGCGGCGGCGCGCGCGGATCGGCTCGATCAGCGCCTGCAGCCGCTCGTTGAGCACGCGCTTGACCACGCTATCGCCGAGGCCGCCGCGGCGATAGTGGGCCTTCAGTTCGTCGACCTTCGCGACGTCGGGCTCGAACGCATCGAGGAACGTGAACACGACGTTACCCTCGACCTGGCCCGGGTCGCTCACGCGCAGGTGGTTGGGGTCCGTGTACATGTCCTTCACGGCTTGCGCGATCTCGTCCGGCGTCGAGCCGAGCGTGATCGCGTTGCCGAGCGACTTGCTCATCTTCGCCTTGCCGTCGATGCCCGGCAGCCGCGTGACCGACGACAGCACGGCCTCGCATTCGACCAGCACCGGCTGCTCGACGGTCGCGTTGAAGCGGCGCACGAGTTCGTTGGTTTGCTCGATCATCGGCAGTTGATCGTCGCCGACCGGCACGTGGGTCGCCTTGAACGCGGTGATGTCGGCCGCCTGGCTCACCGGATAGGTGAGGAAGCCGGCCGGGATGTCGCGCTCGAACCCGCGCAGGCGGATTTCTTCCTTGATGGTCGGATTGCGTTCGAGGCGCGCGACCGTGACGAGATTGAGCAGGTATTGCGACAGCTCGGCGAGTTCGGGCACCTGCGATTGCACGACGATCGTCGAGATCGCCGGATCGATGCCGACGGCGAGGTAGTCGAGCGCGACCTCGATCACGTTCTCGGTGACGCGCTGGCGGCGGCCCATGTTGTCGGTCAGCGCCTGCGTGTCGGCGAGCAGCAGGAATTGCCGCGCTTCGTGCTGCATCTGCACGCGTGCGCGCAGCGAGCCGATGTAGTGGCCGAGATGCAGCGGGCCGGTCGTGCGGTCGCCGGTGAGAATGGTCGGGCGGGCGGGGTGAGTCATGGTCGTCGTTGGCTCCGGGTTGTCGAGGCCGCCAGCCATGATGTCGGCGCAGAAACGCGAATGCCGCCATCGCTGGCGGCATCACGTTTGGGACATGCAAAAGGAAACGGGCCGCCTGGGTCAGGCGCGCCACCAGCAATGCACGATCGGCGAGGCGGGTCGGGTTTCCATCGCGGCAGTATAGCGTAGTGCGTCCGGGGACGTGCGCGTCAGCGGATCACCGACTCCATCGCGAGGTAGGCGGTTTCGGCGGACGGCCACAGCAGATACAGCAGGCCGGCCATCAGCAGCCACGCGCCGGCGCGTACGAGCGGCGTGCGGTCCTTGTCGCGTGGGGAATGGATGGGCTGCTTCGATTTCTTCATGCTTGCAGGCGCGAGGTGCGCCACTCCAACGTTACTGCAACGGGTCGCGCGGGGCGAGGCCGGGGTGTTGCGGGGAAATGGGGCTCAATCTGGCTTCCCGTGCGGCGGGGCACGCGCGGGCATCTAAAGGGGAACGATCATGTGTTCCGCGAACGCATCGTTTCGTGCGAAGCGGTGCGCATGCTACCAGTTCGGGGCGGTACGCACAGTCAGGAATTGTAGGGCAATGGCCCGAATGGATCGCGTCGCGTTCGGTCTGCGAGCGAAGCCGAGGCCGCGGTATTTCTCGGTCGCGTGCGACTGCCGGGGGCCAATGATATCACCCGGAAAAAACCGGATGGATCCGCTGGGTCTCGCGCGTGGGCACCATAATGAGCGGGCGATAATGGGTTCGCTTTTCTTGCGTGGGTATTCGAAATCGTGCGAAATCAATTACGTCCGACTGCTGCCAGCCGTATTGGCTTCATGCAATTGGTTTCTGTTTTCCTGTGCTTCGCGTGTACAGCCTGTTCGAGGAACGATGTTCTCCCTCGGAATATGTCGCTGGCTGCCTTCAATCCGCATCGCAGGTGGGACGGCAAGAAGGAGACGTTGATCGACGCGGCGAAGGCGGCGACGTCCGCGCCGGTGTCGCCGGTCAAGCCCGCGGCGCATCCCGTGTCGCCGCGTACGGGCCGCGTGCATGTGCCCGATGGCTACATGCCGCCGGAGAAGCCGCAAGCCGCCGATCCTCCCCGAGCGGAAACGACGGCCGCTCCTGTCGGTGCTTACCGGCTCACCTGACACACACCGCCCGCCCGCACCGCCTCCCGACTTCACATCCCCGTCGCACGGTTCGTCCTTGCAGCGGTCCTGCCGACATTTCCGGCAAGGCCGTCGCACGTCCCTTTCCCGGAGAACACCATGCGATATCCATTGCAGCACCCCGACGAGGCCGCCGTGACGCGGCGTCCATCCGAACCCGAACCGCACGTAATTGCGCCGCGAGCGACCGGCGAGGAGGGGTAAGCCATGAGCACTGAAGCACTGACCCCGCTGCTGCGGCAGCTTGCCGAGAAGCGACTCGGACGGCCGCTCGAGCCCGAAGAACAGGCGTTGCTCGAGCGGCTGCCGAGCCGGCAGGGGAACCCGCCGCCGCCCGCCGGCGGCCCGGCCGCGCAGGCGGGCGCCGCGAAGCCGCCATTGCCGCAATTCAAAACGCGGCAAGAGGCGCGCGAACAGATCAAGCATTTCCTGCAGCTCAACCAGCAAAAGGCGTACGAGAAGATGCGCGGGATCCTGCAGACGATCGATACGCAGAACGAGACGACCCTCGGCATGCTCGCGTCGGAGCAGCGGAAAGTATCGGGCGTACTCGACGCGCACGAGCCGGCGGCCGACGCGCAGGCGTCCGGCGCGGTCGAGATCCAGGACAGCACCCGCGAGGCGCTGACGATGATCGGGGAACAACTGACGGGGCTGATCCGGCAGGAAATCGAAGCATGCTTCCGGCAATACGGCGATGCGCTCGCGGAACGGCTCGCCGAACGGCTCGCCGGAGGGATCGCCGTCAGGCTCGACGCGATGGAGGACCGGTTGCGGAGCATCGGCGCCGGCCCGGCCGGCCCGGCCGAACCCACCGCTGCCGTTCACGATACGCCCGGCGCAGCGTCCATGGAGTAGCACGCGGGTCATGCGGCCGAACGCGAAACCGGCCGGCCCCGAAGTGCGACCTCTCAACTACGTGAACCAAGGAGCAACAAATGGCTGATACGTGTCAAGTGTGCCAGGTCAATCCCGCGATTACCGATGCGGTCACACAGGTCAACGTCAAGGTGGTCGCGGAAGCGCCGGCAATGGCGATGGGCTCGCTGTACCAGGCCCAGAGCCATTCGCTCAGCATCCTGTTCGAGAACGCGGTGCAGCAGCAGTCGCAGGCCGCGATCCAGTCGCAAACGTCGACGAACGTGGGGACGATGCAGCTCTACACGATCGGGCCGGAAAGCGCGGGCGCGGCCGCCACGGAAATCGGCGCGAACGGGATCATTTCGATTCTGGCCGACGTGATCGCGATCGGGAAGGCAGTCAAGGGCTGACGCGCCATCGCAACGCCGTGGTCGAGCGGCGGCGCAAGCGGCGTGAGCCGCCCATGCCACCGCCGTGCCGCGAGTCGGCAGCATGGCCGCCGGCGCCTGAACAGCGGTGCCGCGCGATGTTCCGGAGCAATCGACAGAACGGGCAGCACCGATTCGATGCGGCGCCCGTTCGCCAATCAGGAGAAATACGATGGCAAACGACGTAGACGATCCGAAAGACCCCTGCAACTGCACGACGTGCGCGGTCAACGCCGCGATCACCGACGCGGTCACGCAGACCAACGTCAAGGTGGTCGGCGAAGCGCCCGCGATGGCAACGGGTTCGCTGTACCAGGCGCAGAGCCACTCGCTGAGCGTGTTGTTCGAGAACGCGGTGCAGCAGCAGTCGCAGGCCGCGGTGCAACTGCCGACCTCGACGAACGTGGGCACGATGCAGCTGTACACGCTCGGGCCGGCGAGCGCCGGCGCATCCGCGACGGAAATCGGCTCGAACGGCGTGCTTTCCGTGCTGGCCGACGTGCTCGCGCTCGGCAAGGCGCTTGCCTGACGCATCGCTGGCGCGGACGCCGGGCGGCGGCTCCCATCGGGTGCTGCCGCCCGGCGTCGGACGCCGTGTCGACACGCCCGCGCAAGCGGGCCCCAGCGGGCGCATCGGCGGCGCCGTGCCGCGCGCGGCAGCGACCGACCCACTCATGCTTTCGCCGTGACAGCGCGTCAGCGGCGAACCAACCAGGAGCAACGACATGCCGGAACAGGTTTCTCCCGCGATGACCGATGCGGTCACGCAAGCCAACGTGAAGGTGGTGGGCGAAGCGCCCGCCGTGGCGTTGGGCACGCTCATGCAGTCGAACAGCCATGCGTCCGCGATCCTGCTTCACAACGCGGTGCAGATGCAGGCGAACCAGGCGATGTCCAACCTTGCCGCCACGACCGTCGGCGTCATGCAGCTCTATGCCGGGTCGCCGGCGGCGGCGGCCGGCGCGGCGCGCTCGGCGAACGACAGCTTCGTATCGCAACTCGCCGCCGTCGCGCAGTTGATGAACGCCCTCGGTCACGGGCGCGGCTGACCTTCACCGCGCGCCGCATGACCCGGCGCGCATCCCGCCCGCCCGGCGGCGCTGCCCGACGCACGCGCTTGCCGCGGCATCAATTGGCGTCGACGATGGTCCGGAGCTGCTCCGGTTTCTGAATCGTCACGCCGTGTTCATGTAGCCGGATCAGGCCGTCGCGCTGCATCTTCCGCAGGCTGCTGTTCAGTCGCGGCCGGCTGACGTTGAGCATCGCGGCGAGGATGCTCTGGTTCTCCGGCAACGGCACCTCGAGATCGTTCCCTTGCATGCGGTTCAGCAGATGGCGCGCGAGCCGTGCTTCGACCCGGTACAGGCATGCCGACTCGACGAAGTCGCTCAACTGGTGAAGGTGCCGGCACAGCTGCTCATGGATGCGCCCCATGAATTCCGCGTTCGCCAGCAGCGGCGCGAAGTACTGGCGATACAGCAGTGAAATGCGGCAGTCGGCGCTCAACTGGGCGGTGAAACTGCGCCGGTGCGCGCGAATCAGCGTGTTTTCGCCGATGAGTTCGCCGGGCATCGAGTGGCCGAGAATGATCTCGCGCCCGCCGGGCTCGTGGAGTGTCTTGTAGACGCGGCCGCTGTGCACGAACGCGACGAAATCCCCGGGATCGCCCTTGAAGAACAACAGGCGATTGCCGTGTTCGGGCCAGGGCGTCACGTGCCGCTCGATGTGGGCGATCAGGCTTTCCGGGAGGCCGGCGAGTATCGGTATATTGCGCAGCGTTTGAGCGTTAGCAAGGGCAGGCATGGTTTCCGCGCGAGGTTGTTTGACGATGCGGCCACCTAGCGAAAAACGCTGCCTTCGGCATTGCGTGAAAAATGAATAATGAAAGTATTGAAATAATCGGCAAGCAGTCCGGACAGGGCGGCGCTCCGGCGGCAAGCGCGCTCGATCGACCGACACGGGAAGCAGCATGCCGACGCACGGACGCATCGCGGCGGTAGTCGTTCTTGTTCATCGCAATGCCGTTATTCAGTCAGGTCCGGCGGCGCACCTGAAACGACGGATCGGGCTATGCCGGCTAATTAAAATTTCCGTTCATAATAATCAAGATAATTTACTGCGCCCGATTATCGTTATATCGGTGTTACGCGGGTAACAGCGCCATTCCCGGCGTCGAATCGATTCTGTGTTTTCCATAAAAAAAGGAAGACACGGGATGACAACCTCGAACCAGCACGCTGCCTCGGCGCCCGAGTCTCCGGCGCAGCAGCTCGACCGCGCATGGCGGGAAATGCAGGGGAAATTGCGGCGCCGTGCGCGCCTGTTGTGCAAGGGTGATATTCACCGCGCCGACGAACTGCTTTCCGATACCGCGCTCAAGGTCCACATTTACCTGCAGCGCTCGCCCGAGCGCGTGCGGAATCTGACGGGCTTTCTCTTTCTGGCGCTGAATCACGCGTTCCTCGATGGCGCGCGCCGCCGTGTGCGCGAAAGCGGCATGCTCGAATTCGACTCGGGCTGGGACGACGATCACGCCGTCGAGCTCGCCGGCCACGCGCCGTCGGTGGAGCAGCAACTGCTGCTGCGGCAACAGCTGCTGCGTCTCGAACAGGCGCTGTCGATGCTTTCCCCGCAGCAGCAGATGCTGTTCACGCTGAAGTTCGAGGAGGACCGGCCCTATCTGCACATCGCCGCGACGCTCGGGATCAACGAGCCGCTCGCCAGAAAACGCGTCGAGCTGCTGCGCAAGAAGTTGCGCGAGGAACTCGCGTGAGCGCGTTCACGAATGCCGGCACGCAGCGTTCCTAACGGCATGCGCGGCGTCGATGGCCTGCCGGCCCGCCCGTTCCTTCAACCGCATGCCGGAGCCGAGATCCGAGGAGGCCTCGTGGCAGACACAGTCAATGAGCAGATTACCGACGCGGTGACGCAGACCAACGTCAACGTCGTGGCGGGATCGCCGGCCCAGGCGCTGGGCATGCTTTACCAGATGTTCAGCCAGGCCGTCGGCATCTCGGCGCAGAACATGACGCAGCAGCAGGCCGCGCTGAACCAGATTTCGAACGCCGTGGTGTCGAAGGCCGTGGCCATGATCCTGTCCGTCGAAGCGTCGCCGAAGCCGGCCTCGGGCGGCGCGTCGCAGCCGGAGGCGGGCGCGCCGAAGACGGGTTCCACGCATTAGTACGCGATGACTCTCGGGATACCTGAATCATGAACATGAAAGGTCTTTTGGGCGGACGCGGCGACGGCGCGACGCCGGCGCCGGACGATGGCGCGGCCGCCGCGGCCGAAGCAACGACGGCGGCCGATGTCGCATCGCAAGCCACGGCTTCGACAGCCGGCACGCGCACGTGGCCGGTCAACCGGCAGCGCAGGTTCACCGACGCGCTGAAGGCGCCGGACCAGATCGCGGGGGCCACCGGGGCCGCCTCGTCGGCGCTGCAGACCGTGCAGGCGATCAACGCGGAGGCGGCGTCCTACGCGACGACGCAGATCGCCGTCGGCCCGAACATGATGATCACGCAGGCGGGCGGCATGGTCGCGCAGGCGGCGGCCAACTACTTCGAGGCGACGACGTCGCTGGCGATCGCGGGCAAGAGCGTGTTGATGAAGGACCTGGCGCAGAAGACCATCGACGAGAACGTGAAAGGCATGGCGATGGATGCGGTGGGCCTGCTGTTGACGGACTTGTTCGTCGCGACCGCGGCGATCGTCGCCGGCGCCGCGGAGGCGATCGAAGGAGAAGCCGCGAGCGTCGCGCTCGACAAGATCGACGAGAGCCTGCAGAGGTATCAGGCGCTGCTGGACAAGAAGGGCACGTAGGGCGTGGCGCGCATCGTCGCCCACGCGCGTCGCGGGCAAGCATGCCCGGCGAGCCGTGGGGCGATCGCTGCCGCGCGTGCGGCGACAGTATCAATCGACACGACCCGCCGGGCCGTCGGGCCCGAGGCGGGATGTGAGCGGCGGGCGCGACGCACGTTCGTGATGAATACGTCGCGGCCTGCTACCGGCAGTGTTGTCCAGTCATGTGAGGAATCCATGTCCTACATCATTCAGAACGTAAACGGTCCCGCGCCGCTGGGGGTTGGCGAGCGCAAATGGGGAGATGCGGCGGAAATCGATTTCGGCGCGATGACGAGCTGCATCGCGCTCGTCGAGCAAACGCCGGGTCAACCGACGTTGGTGCGCGGCATTCATCTGTCGATCGTGAGCCCCGACGGCACGAATGTCTACGATCCGGCGGCGGACGTTGCCGGACAGGTCGAGACGATCATGCAGCAGCAGGGCAACATGCGCGCGTGCCTCGGGCGCATCGATCTCTGGCAGGCCAGCACGTCGCAAGAGCTGCAGGATTTCTTCGTCGCGTTGATGATGAGTCTCGACATGACCGAATGGGTGCAGGTGCCGGACGGCAACCTGCGGGTGCGGCTCCACGGCGGCGTGATGCAGTATCAGCACGGCACTGGCGCATGGACCAACGTGTAGCCGAAACGATCGGCTGAAGCCGGCGCCCGCCATGCAGGCGGGCGCCGGTGCAGTGTCCTCCGACGGTATCGGCGCTGCGCGCCGGTACGGCCGGCCGTCCAGGCCGTCCCCAGCTTTTTTCTCGTCAACACCAACAAAAATCATCATTTCGCCCCCGGCGGCGTGTCAGCAGAATGTCTCCATTCCAGCTCACGCGACAGCACGCGCGTCGCACCGAGCCGCACTTCAGAAGGAGACAGCCGTGGCAGTCGAAACAACTTCAATCGATACGCTCGTCGTCGGCGCCGGGCAGGCCGGCATCGCGATGAGCGAGCATCTGGGCAAGCTGGGCGTGCCCCATCTCGTGCTGGAGCGCAGCCGAATCGCCGAGCGCTGGCGCACGGGGCGCTGGGATTCGCTGGTCGCGAACGGCCCCGCGTGGCACGACCGCTTCCCGGGGCTCGAATTCGACGGCCTCGCGCCCGATGCGTTCGCATCGAAAGACCAGGTCGCCGACTACTTCGAAGCGTATGCGCGCAAATTCAACGCGCCGATCCGGACCGGCGTCGAAGTGAAGAGCGTCGTGCGCAACACCGGCAAGCCCGGCTTCGTCGTCGAGACATCCGACGGCACGATCGACGCGAATCGCGTGGTGGTCGCCACCGGTCCGTTCCAGCGCCCGGTGATTCCGCCGATCGCACCGGACGACGCGCGCGTCGTGCAGATCCATTCCGCCGACTATCGCAACCCGGGCCAGCTTCCGGAAGGCGCGGTGCTGGTGGTCGGTGCCGGCTCGTCGGGCGTGCAGATCGCCGACGAACTACAGCGCGCGGGCCGGCAGATCTATCTGTCGGTCGGGCCGCACGATCGCCCGCCGCGCGCATATCGCGGCCGCGACTTCTGCTGGTGGCTCGGCGTGCTCGGCGAATGGGACAAGGAAGTCGCGACCCCGGGCCGCGAACACGTGACGATCGCGGTGAGCGGCGCGCGCGGCGGCCACACGGTCGATTTCCGCGCGCTCGCGAATCAGGGCGTGACGCTGGTCGGGCTGACCAAGGCCTTCGACGGTGGCGTGGCCACTTTCGAACGCGATCTCGCGATCAATCTCGCGCGTGGCGACGAGAACTACCTGTCACTGCTCGACGCGGCCGACGCCTACGTGGCCCGCAACGGCCTCGACCTGCCGGAAGAACCGGAAGCCCGCCGCATCCTGCCTGACCCGGCATGCGTCGCGCATCCGCTCCTCTCGCTCGATCTCGCCGCCGCCGGCGTCACGTCGATCGTGTGGGCGACCGGCTATGCGGTCGACTACGGCTGGCTGAACGTCGACGCATTCGCGCCGAACGGCAAGCCGCAGCACCAGCGCGGCGTGTCGAAGGAGCCGGGCATCTATTTCCTTGGCCTGCCGTGGCTGTCGCGGCGCGGCTCCAGCTTCATCTGGGGCGTGTGGCACGACGCGAAGCACATCGCCGATCACATCGTCACGCAGCGCAAGTACCTCGCGTACCACGACGCGGCGCAGCACTGCGCGGCCGCGCACGCGGCACGGCCCGAAGCCCGCGCGCTCGCCGAAGCGGCGAACTGACCTCCCGACCCATTCCGCCGCGCCGCGACCGCTTCCGGCGCGGCGGGCGATCATACCGACACTCGAAGGATTTCGATGAGCCAGCCTACCCATACGCGTATCCGCATGTTCAACACGAAGGATACCTACCCGAACCAGACGCTCGACAACGACCTGTGCCAGGCGGTGCGCGCCGGCAACACCGTCTACGTGCGCGGCCAGGTCGGCACCGATTTCGGCGGCAACCTGATCGGCCTCGGCGATGCACGCGCGCAGGCGGAGCAGGCGATGAAGAACGTCAAGCAGTTGCTCGAGGAAGCCGGCAGCGACCTCACGCACATCGTGAAGACGACGACCTACCTGATCGACCCGCGTTATCGCGAACCCGTGTACCAGGAAGTCGGCAAGTGGCTGAAGGGCGTCTATCCGATCTCGACGGGGCTCGTCGTCTCGGCGCTCGGCCAGCCGCAATGGCTGATGGAGATCGACGTGATTGCGGTGATTCCCGACAACGGGCAGCCGAACCGCGCACAGGAGGCGACATGACTTTCTCCATCGTCGGGCGTTGCCCGGAGACGGGCCAGCTCGGTATCGCGATCAGCTCGTCGAGCATCGCGGTGGGCGCACGCTGCCCGTGGGTGCGCGCGGGCGTCGGCGCGGTCGCGACGCAGAACGTCACGCTGCCGGCCCTTGGGCCGCAGACGCTGGACCTGATCGAGCACGAGCAGCTCGCGCCCGCCGCCGCGCTCGACCGCGCGCTGAGCGCGAACGGCTGGAGCCAGTACCGGCAGGTCACGGTGATCGACGGGCAGGGGCAAACGGCGTGTTTCACCGGCAAGGAAGCGCTCGGCACGCACCACGCGGTGCGCGGCGAGCAATGCGTGGCGGCCGGCAACCTGCTGGCTTCGCCCGACGTGATCGGCGCGATGGTGCGCGCGTTCGAGCAGGCGTCCGGCTTGCTCGCCGATCGTCTGCTGGCCGCGATGCACGCGGCGATGGTAGCCGGCGGCGAGGCGGGGCCCGTGCATTCGGCCGCGTTGAAGGTGGCCGGCGACGTGGTCTGGCCGATCGTCGACCTGCGCGTCGACTGGGCCGATACCGACCCGATCGGGCAGCTCGATGCGCTATGGCGTGCGTATCGGCCGCAGATGCAGGACTACCAGACGCGCGCGCTGGACCCGACCGCCGCGCCGAGCTACGGAGTGCCGGGCGATGAATGACACGTCGAGCCGCGCGTTGCTCGAACGGCTGATCGCGTTCGCGACGGTCAGCCGCGATTCGAACCTCGAGATGATCGGCTTCATCCGCGACTATCTCGCGGGCTTTGGCGTGGCGAGCGAGCTGTTCCACAACGCGGACCGCACAAAGGCGAGCCTGTACGCGACGATCGGCCCGTACGTGCGCGGCGGCGTGGCGCTGTCAGGCCATACCGACGTCGTGCCGGTCGACGGGCAGGCGTGGACGGTCGAGCCGTTCCGGCTGACCGAGCGCGACGGCCGCCTGTACGGCCGCGGCACGGCCGACATGAAGGGTTTCATCGCGTCGGTGCTCGCGGCCGTGCCGGCGTTCGTCGCGCGGCCGTTGCGCGAACCGGTGCATCTCGCGTTCTCGTACGACGAGGAAATCGGTTGCGTCGGCGTGCGGCCGATGCTCGCCGAGTTGGCCAAGCGTGCGCACCGCCCGCGCGTATGCGTGATCGGCGAGCCGACCGAGCTCAAGCCGGTGCTCGGCCACAAAGGCAAGCTCGCGATGCGGTGCCACGTGAAGGGCGCGGCGTGCCACTCGGCGTATGCGCCGCTCGGTGTCAACGCAATCGACTACGCGGCGAAGCTGATCGGCCGGCTCGGCGAGATCGGCGCGGCGCTCGCGCGGCCCGACCGGCACGACAGCCGTTTCGATCCGCCGTTCTCGACTGTGCAGACGGGGCTGATCAAGGGCGGCCGCGCGCTGAACATCGTGCCGGCCGAATGCGAATTCGATTTCGAGGTGCGGGCGCTGCCCGATTTCGATGCGCACGACGTGCCGAGAACGCTGCAGGACTATGCGGAATCCGAACTGTTGCCGAAGATGCGCGCGGTGCAGCCCGATACCGACATCCGGCTGCAGCCGCTCGGTGCGTATCCGGGGCTGGCGACCGCGCCGGACAGCGATGCCGCGCGCCTGCTCGCGACGTTGAGCGGGTCCGACGCGTTCGGCACGGTGGCGTTCGGCACCGAGGGCGGCCTGTTCGGGCAGGCCGGCATCCCGACCGTCGTGTGCGGGCCCGGCAGCATGGATCAGGGGCACAAGCCTGACGAGTTCGTCACGCTCGAACAACTGCACGGATGCGACGCGATGATGGCGCGCCTCGCCGCATATCTCGCTTGCGCCGGCTGAACCGGCGGCCGACACGCACGCATCGCATCGTGCGGCGCGTGCGTGTGCTTGTTCCCGTTCCTGTTTGCGATCGCGGCGCTTACCGCGCCGCTCGAGCGACGATCTGCGCAAGCCGCTCGCGGCAGAAGTCGACGAATGACTGCGCCTGCTTCGTGAGCTGGCCGCGCTTCAGCCGCGCACTCACGAGCCCCGACGGGCTCACCGTTTCGCTGAGCGCGATCGTCACGACGCGCTGGCCGTCGTACGTGTATTCGGAGTGCGGACGCGTGACGAGCAGCGAGAAGCCGAATCCCTGGCCGACCATCCCGCGCACCATCTCGATCGACGGCGAGCCGAACACGATGTTCGGCGTGAGCCCGAGTTCATGAAACAGACTGACGAAGTACGTGCGGCTCGGCTGCACGTCGAGCAGGATCATCGGCTCGACGCACAGGTCGCGCAGCGACACGTGCGTCTGGCCCGCGAACCGATGGTGCTCCGGCAGCAGCACGTACGGCTGCTGTGGCGGCATCAGCGGCTCGGTTTCGATCGTGCCGTCCAGATCGTGGTCGTACATCAGCGCGAGGTCGAACGTGCCCGACGTCAGCCCCTGCACGAGTTCCTGCTGGTCGCCGTCGCGCAGCCGGATGTTCACGCCCGGGTAGCGCTCGCGAAAGCCGGCGATCAGTTGCGGCAGATAGAGCGGCGCGACGGTCTCGAAGCAGCCGATGTCGATCTGCCCGGTGACCACGTCGTTGTCGGCGAGCGCGTTCTGTTCGAACTCGTGCGCGATGCGCAGCAGTTCCTGCGCTTTCCGGTAGAAGCGCGTGCCGCTCGGCGTCAGCGACACGCCCTGCGCGTGATGGCGAATGAACAGCTTCACGCCGAAGCTTTCCTCGAGCCCCTTGATCGCGCTGGAAATCGACGGCTGCGCGATGAAGAGCTGGCGCGACGCCTCGGCGACGCTGCCGGATTCGACCGTCGTGATGAAGTATTTCAGTTGCCGCAAAGTGTAGTGAGCCACAAGCACCTCTGATGCCCGGCCCCGGCGTGCCGCCGCGGGCGCACGTGCGTTCCATAGGGAAACAGACCCTGGCACCTTACCCGAAGTCGTCCGGCGCCGAACATTCCGCTGCAGAGCTTTTTCGTATATCCCGAAAATATTTTTAGTATTTTCCGGTCCCCACCCACGTGGCGCACCATCGTCTCCAACCTGGATCGCGACGAGGCCGCGTACGCCGGCGGGCGTCATCCGCCCCCGTCTGCCGCGCATCGCGCATCCGGACCCGATTGCAGGCGCGCATCCCGGCGCGCACCGGCGAAAACGGCCCGCGCGCATTGCCGCGCACGACAGGAGGCATCACCATGACGAACGCGGAACGCAATGCGTCCCCGATGATAGAGAAACACACGATCGGCTACGTGCCGCCCACGGAGCGCCACGGCAAGGTGCGCGACCTGTTCACGCTCTGGTTCGGCGGCAACATCGCGCCGCTGCCGATCGTGACCGGCGCGCTCGGCGTGCAGCTGTTCCACCTGAACCTGATGTGGGGCATCGTCGCGATCGTCGTGGGCCAGGCGGTCGGCGGCGTGCTGATGGCGCTGCATTCGGCGCAGGGGCCGCAGATGGGCATCCCGCAGATGATCCAGAGCCGCGCGCAGTTCGGCTCGTGGGGCGCGCTGCTCGTCACGGTGATCGCGGCGGTGATGTATGTCGGTTTCTTCGCGTCGAACATCGTGCTCGCCGGCAAGTCGGTGCACGGCATCGCACCGTCGGTGCCGGTGCCCGTCGGCATCGTGATCGGTGCGGTCGGCTCCGGGCTGATCGGGATCGTCGGTTACCGGTTCATCCACATCCTGAACCGCATCGGCACGTGGGTGCTCGGCATCGGCATCGCCGTCGGCTTCTGGATGATCCTGTCGCACGTGAGCACGGCCGATTTCCTCACGCGCGGCGGTTTCGACTTCGCGGGCTGGCTCGCGACGGTGTCGCTGTCGGCGCTGTGGCAGATCGCGTTCGCGCCGTACGTGTCGGACTATTCGCGCTATCTGCCGGAGGACGTGGGCGTCGCGTCGACGTTCTGGGCGACCTATCTCGGCTGCACGATCGGCTCGACGCTCGCGTTCATCTTCGGCGCGGTCGCGGTGCTCGCGGTGCCCGCCGGCGCGGACACGATGGATGCGGTCAAGCAGGCGACGGGCCCGCTCGGCCCGCTGATGCTCGTGCTGTTCCTGCTGAGCGTGATCAGCCACAACGCGCTGAACCTGTACGGCGCGGTGCTCGCGGTGATCACGTCGGTGCAGACGTTCGCGTACAAGTGGATTCCGACCGCGAAGGCGCGCGCGGTGGTATCGGTTGTAATCTTCGTCGCGTGCTGCTATGCGGCGATCGGCGCGTCGACGAACTTCGTCGGCAACCTCGTCGATCTGGTGCTTGCGCTGCTGGTGGTGCTGGTGCCGTGGACGGCGATCAACCTGATCGACTTCTACGTGATCCACAAGGGCAAGTACGATATTCAGTCGATCTTCATGGCCGACGGCGGCGTGTACGGCCGCTTCAACCCCCAGGCGCTGCTCGCGTATGCGATCGGCATCGTCGTGCAGATTCCGTTCATGAACACGCCGATGTATGCGGGCCCGATTCCCGCGCATCTGGGCGGCGCGGACCTGTCGTGGCTCGTGGGCCTGCTGCTCACCTCGCCGCTGTACTACTGGCTCGCGACGCGCGACAGCGCGTACCGGCGCCGGCAGGGCGCGGCGCATCTGCCGCCGACGGCGGCGCGGTAAACGCGGCGTCGTTCGACGCGATCGAATGAAACGGCCGCTGCATCGGTAGCGATGCGGCGGCCGCGAGGCCGAGGAGCAGGGCGGCAGGCGGGCCGAAGGGCGCGGCGTGTGCCGCGACCCCGCCCGCCCGCGGATCAGACCACCGCCGAGCGCGCGACGCGCACCGGCACCGACTTGTACGACGGCGTGCCGCTTTCCTTGTCGATGTAGTCGAGCGGCACGAGCACGTTCGCTTCCGGATAGTACGCACCGACCGAGCCCGGCGCGATGTCGTACTCGATCGCGGTGATCTTCTCGAGGCGCAGTGTGCGGCCCGACGCGGTGACCGTCTCGATGTCGACGAGGTCGCCGTGCTCGAGCCCGTACTTGTCGAGATCGGCCGCGTTCATGAACAGCACGTCACGCCGGCCGAACACGCCGCGATAGCGATCGTCGAGACCGTAGATCGTCGTGTTGTACTGATCGTGGCTGCGCAGCGTGATGAGACGCAGCACCTGCTCGGCGCCGAGCACGTCCGCGTCCTCCTTCACGCCCTTGTAGACCGAGAACATCGCCTTGCCGGTCGGCGTCGGCCATACGCGCTCGGTGGGCGGCAGCGGCAGGCGGAAGCCGCCCGGCGTGCGGATCCGCTCGTTGAACGCCTCGAAGCCGGATACCGTCTTGTCGATCAGGTCGCGGATGCGGTCGTAGTCGGCGATCAGGTCGAGCCACGCGACCTTGCTGTTCGGCAGCGTCGCGTGCGCGATGCCGGCGACGATCGCAGGCTCCGAGCGCAACTGGTCCGACGCGGGCTTGAGCTTGCCGGCCGACGCGTGGACCATCGACATCGAATCCTCGACCGTGATCGACTGCGGGCCGGTGGCCTGCATGTCGAACTCGGTGCGGCCGAGCACCGGCAGGATGAAGGTTTCCTTGCCGACCAGCAGATGCGAACGGTTCAGCTTCGTGCCGAGATGCACGCTCAGGTCGAGCTTCGCCATCGCCGGGAACGACAGCTCGGGATCGGGCAGCGCGACCGCGAAGTTGCCACCGAGGCACAGCAGCGCCTTCGCGGTGCCGTCGATCATCGCCTGCATCGCCTGTACCGCGTCGTGCCCGTGCTGCGCGGGCGGCGTGAAGCCGCACACGTCCTCGATCTTCTTCAGGAATTCGGCCGACGGCTTCTCCGTGATGCCGACGGTGCGGTTGCCCTGCACGTTCGAATGGCCGCGCAGCGGGCACACGCCGGCGCCCGGCTTGCCGATGTTGCCGCGCATCAGCAGCAGGTCGGCGATCAGGCGCACGGTGGCCGTGCCCTTGTTGTGCTGCGTGACGCCCATCCCGTACGTGATGATCGTCGCGTTCGACTTCGCGTACGCGAGCGCGACCTGTTCGAGCTGCGCCTGGCTCAGGCCGCTCGCGCGCTCGATGTCGTCCCACGACGTCGCTTCGAGGTCGGCCGAGAATGCATCGAAGCCGTTGGTGTGCTGCGCGATGAAGTCGCGGTCGAGCACGCCGCCTTGCTCGGCTTCGAGCTTCAGCAGCGCCTTCATGATGCCCTTCAGCGCGGCCGCGTCGCCGCCCGCATCGACCTGGTAGTACGTCGACGCGATCCGCGTCGAGCCGAACGACGCCATCTCGATCATGTCCTGCGGATCGGCGAAGCGTTCGAGCGCGCGCTCGCGCAGCGGGTTGAACACGATGATCGGTACGTTGCGGCGCGCGCACTCGTGCAGCGTGCCCATCATCCGCGGATGGTTCGTGCCGGGATTGTGGCCGATCGAGATGATCAGCTCGCAGTGGTCGAAATCCTCCAGCGACACGGTGCCCTTGCCGATGCCGATCGACTGCGGCAGGCCGACGCTGGTCGGCTCGTGACACATGTTCGAGCAATCGGGGAAGTTGTTGGTGCCGAGCTCGCGCGCGAACAGCTGGTACAGGTACGCGGCTTCGTTCGACGCGCGGCCGGACGTGTAGAACTCGACCTGCTCGGGCGGCAGCGCGCGCAGCACTTCGCCGATGCGCGCGAATGCATCGTCCCATTCGATCGCGCGGAACGTGTCGGTCGCGCGGTCGTAGGCGAGCGGATGCGTGAGCCGGCCCATGTTCTCCAGTTCGTAGTCCGACATGCGCAGCAGCGACGACACGGTGTTCGCCGCGAAGAACTCGGGCGTCACGCGCTTGGTCGTCGCTTCCCACGTGACGGCCTTCGCGCCGTTCTCGCAGAACTGGAACGTCGACTTGTGCTCCTTGTCCGGCCACGCACAGCCGGGACAGTCGAAGCCGTCGGGCTGGTTGGTCCGCATCAGCACGATCGGCGCCTCGATGGTTTCCATCTGCGTGCGCACCGCATCGGCTGTCGCGCGAAGCGCGCCCCAACCGCCGGCGGGCCCGTCGTATTTCCTGATGCCTGGCACTTCGCGTCGATTTGTCATGGTGAATCTCCAATAGCCGGGCCCGATGCGGGTGGCTCGGTTGCGCCGTGTCGCGGCGTGGGGCGGCTCCGTCCGGCGGACGGAGCCGGTCATGCGTGCCCCGGGTGGCGGGGCATGCGTTTTTTTAGTGCGCGTCCTTCTTCGCGCCGGACGACTTCTTGCCCGACGGCTTCGCGGCAGGCGGTGGGGCGTCCGCGGGCGTGTCTTCCGGCTTCGCGTCTGCTGCCGCCTTGGCGGTCTTGCCGTTCGGCTTGGCCTTGCCGTCGGCGTCCTTCGCGTCTTTCGCTTCCTTCGCTTCAGGCGCGGCGAGCTTGTTGAACGTCACTTCGTCGCTGTCCTTGTCGTAGTCGACCTCGCACTTGTCGCCCGACTTCAGCCGGTCCGCGAGGATCTCTTTCGCGAGCCGCGTCTCGATGGTCTGCCGGATCTGACGCTTCAGCTCGCGCGCGCCGAACTCCGGCTGGTAGCCGGCTTCGGTCAGGTGCGCGACGAGCGAGTCGCCCATCACGAGCGTGATGTCCTGCGCGGCGGCCGTGCGCACCACGCGGTCGAGCTGGATCTGCACGATCGCGCGGATGTTCTCCTTCGACAGCGCGTGGAACACGATCACCTCGTCGATCCGGTTCAGGAACTCGGGGCGGAAATGCCCTTTGAGCACCTGCATCAGTTCGTCGCGGATCGCCTTGTCGGTCTTGCGCGCGGCTTCCGGCTGCGTGAGGTTGTCCATGATGATCGCCGCGCCGAGGTTGCTGGTCGCGATGATGATCGTGTTGCTGAAATCGACCACGCGGCCCTTGCCGTCGGTGAGACGCCCGTCGTCGAACACCTGCAGCAGCACGTTGTAGACGTCCGGATGCGCCTTCTCGATCTCGTCGAGCAGGATCACGCTGTACGGGCGGCGCCGCACGCGCTCGGTGAGCTGGCCGCCTTCGTCGTAGCCGACGTAGCCGGGCGGCGCGCCGATCAGGCGCGCGACCGCATGCCGCTCCATGTATTCGGACATGTCGATGCGGATGATCGCCTGCTCGTCACCGAACACGGTCTCGGCCAGTGCCTTCGCGAGTTCGGTCTTGCCGACACCCGTCGGCCCGAGGAACAGGAACGTCGCGATCGGCCGGTGCGTCTGGCCGAGCCCCGCGCGCGACAGCCGCACGGCATCGCTGACGGCGACCACCGCATCGCTCTGGCCGACCACGCGCTCGCGCAGCTGCTCTTCCATCTTCAGCAGCTTCTGGCGTTCTTCCTGCGTGAGTTCGGATACGGGAATGCCGGTCAGCCGCGACACGACCTCGGCCACCGATTCGACGGTCACTTCGAGCGTTTCCGAGCCGGTCTTGCGCTGCCACGCCTCCATCATCTCGTCGACGGCCTTCTGCTTCGCGTTGATCTGCTCTTCGAACTGTTTCGCTTCGTCGAAGCGCTTGCGCGACGTCGCATAATCCTGCTCGCGCTTCAGTTGCGCGATCTGCGCTTCGCCTTCCTGAATGTCGACCGGGCGCGACGTCGCGCCGATCCGCACGCGCGCGGCCGCCTGGTCGATCAGGTCGATCGCCTTGTCGGGCAGGAAGCGCGACGTGATGTAGCGGTCGGCGAACTCGGCGGCCGCGACGAACGCGTCGTCGGCGAACGTCACCTGGTGGTGCGCCTCGAGGCTGTCGCGCAGCCCGCGCAGGATCACGATCGTCTGCTCGACGCTCGGCTCCGGCACGAACACCGGCTGGAAACGGCGTTCGAGCGCGGCGTCCTTCTCGATGTACTTCTGGTATTCGTTGAGCGTCGTCGCGCCGATCAGGCTCAGCTCGCCGCGTGCGAGCGCGGGCTTCAGCACGTTCGCGATGTCGAGGCCGCCTTCGCCGCCGCCCTGGCCCGCGCCGACGATCGTGTGCAGCTCGTCGATGAACAGGATCAGTTCGTCCTGCTTCGCGGTCACCTCGTCGATCAGCTGCTTCGCGCGTTCCTCGAATTCGCCGCGATACTTCGCGCCGGCCACCATCGAGTTGATGTTGACTTCGACGAGCCGCTTGTCGCGCAGCACTTCGGGTACGTCGCCGTTGACGATGCGCTGCGCGAGGCCTTCGACGATCGCGGTCTTGCCGACGCCCGGCTCGCCGATCAGCACCGGGTTGTTCTTCTTGCGGCGGGCGAGCACCTCGATCGTGCTCTCGATTTCCTGCGCGCGGCCGAGCACCGGATCGAGCTTGCCCTGGCGCGCGATCGCGGTGAGGTCGCGGCCGAACTTGTCGAGGTTCGGCGTGCCGGTCGGCGCATCGACGCGGCCGTCCTCGGCGCCCTTGCCGACCACCTTCACGACCTTCTGGCGCAGCGCCTCGGGCGTCACGCCGTATTTCTTCAGCAACGTGCCGGCGACACTGTCCGGCACCGCCGCGAGCCCGATCAGCAGGTGCTCGGGGCCGATATACGAGTGGCCGAGATCGCGCGACGCCTGGAACGCATACTGCACGGCCTTCTTCACGCGCGGCGAGATCGACAGCTTGTCGAGCGGCGCATCGGGGGCGGCCGTGCCGGTGTGTGCATGCGCGTCGATGTACGACTTGATGTCGTCCGGCGACAGCTTCAGTTCCTTCAGCAGCGCGGCGCAGACGTCGGTGTCCGCGAGCGCGTACAGCAGATGCTCGGAATCGAGTTCGCTGCGGCGCAATTCATGCGCCTTCTCGGCCGCGCGCTGCAGCAGTTCGAGCGTCTGTTCGCTGAACGCGTCGGTCGGGTCGACCGATTCGCGCGGAATCTCGGCGGCGAGCGGCGATTCGTCGCCGAGCCCGCCGAACAGCGACGACGGTCCGCCTCCGCCCAGCAGCGAATCGAACGGATTCAGCATGCTCTGATGCCGCATCAGTTGACGGAAATGGTAATCGCAGATCGAGATCGTCTTGCGCTCGCCGTCCTGCATCACGGTTGCGCGCGCAACGGCCGGCCGCGCGTGGCAGATATCGCAAAGTGCGGGCATGGTGGTCTGGCTCCTGTCGGTGAAGGTGGGTCGAAGGTGCGGCCCGATGCGGTGCGGCGCTCGCGCGTCCCGACCGCACGTGCACGGCGCGCACCGCGGCGGCGCGCGCGCCGCACCCGTGCGGTCGCATGGCGCGCGCCGGCGTGGCGCACGGTCGCGGTCGGGGCGGGAAGCGCGAGTGCCGCGAGGAGCCCGCGGCATCGCTTCGACTGCGTTCAAAATAACGAATCGGCGTGGGCCATCCAAGACACAGTTCCTGGCCGGGCCGGCCGCGAATTGCACCCTCACATGGGCGCGCGATTCGGCGGCAAGGAGTACAGACGGGCAAGCGCGCGGCGGCGCGGGCGTGCGCGGCGTGTGCGGCTGGCGGTGGAAGGGGGCGGGAACCGACGGCGTGCGAACGGCACGCGGTGCGACATCGGCGCGCATGGTGCCGGCCGCCGGCAAACGGGGAGCGAAACGGGGCGCAACACGCAATGCAACACGCGGCGCGGGTGCGAACCGGTGACGTCCGACCGCGCCCGCACCGCAGCCGATGCGCGCCGTGGGGCCGGCGAAGGCGAGGGCGGGTTGCACGGTAGACGCCGGGCATCGCGCAACCATGGTGAGCCGCGATCAGTCCGACAGGTTCATCGCGAGCCGTTGCCGTGCGATCTGTTTCACGTCGGCGGACAGTGCCGCATTCGGCAGACCATTGGCCCAGACGGAGAACGAATCCTCGATCAGGTTGCGTGTGTCGGGCGGCAACTCGGCCAGCATCAGCGACACGACGGTAAACAGCACGGCGGTGTCGCCGGCCTGGCGGCCCGCGTTCGCGTCGACCGTCTGCTTCAGGGTAGCGACAGACGCCTGCAGCGCCTGTAATGCGTCATTCGATTCGCTCATGACATCCTCCATGCGAGATGGGCTGGATCGGCGACGAACCTGCGGCCGGCGTCGCGGCCGTCGCGCGCGACGCCCGCGCGGGCACCGCGCGCCGGCAACCGCGCTCAGGCGGCCGCGTTGCCCTGCGGCGCCACGGCCACCGATGCCTCGCTCGTCAGCATCAGGAACGTGAACGTTTCGCGCAGGTACAGGCGGACGCTCTTGTCGGTGTGGCTCGTGTAGCCGATCGACACGTCTTCCCCGAGGTGCAGCTCGTAATCGCCGCCGCGCGTGGACAGCACGCAGCCGCCGCTGATCGCCGGCGCCCAGATGATCTCGCCGCTGACGATGCGCTTGATATGGCCGAGGACCGGATAGCCCTGGTCGCGCGCTTCGCTGAGCGCGGTGTACGCGTCCGACCCGAGCACGACCGAGTACGGGCCGTCGACGCCGGCGAGGCGCAGCGCTTCCAGCGCGTCGCTGATCGCGTCCGGGTACGCGGCGACATCCGCCGGCAGCGTGAGCCGGCGGTTCGACGTGCCTTCGCGGATGCCGACGATGCCGGCCGCGCGGTAGCCGTCGAAGATCGCGCCGTCCTCGGCGAACGCGAGCCGCTGCGCGGCTTCCTTCGCCGGCTGCCAGTCGGCGTCGCGCGCGCCGCGCTCGACGCTGTCGATCGCGTCGCGGCTCAGCTCGAACGGCACCGTCAGCTCGACGATCGTGCGCGCTTCGCGCAGCCGCGCGTTCACGAGCTCGCGCGGCGCGGCGACGTCGAGCAGGTGCCCGGTGCCGACCGCCGACAGTTCGGGGCCTGCGGGGCCCTCGACGTCGACGACGCGGCGCCCGGCCACCGAGCGTTTGAAGGTGCGCGCCACTTCCTCCTCGATTTGTTCCCACGCGGACGACGAGATCGGGGCGAGTTCGCGATGCAGGTTATTCATAGGTCGGGGTTCCTTTCAGCGAGCCGATGTTCAGCGAGCCGTCGCGCTGCGGTGCGCAAGGCGCGGGCGGCGTGGATTCCGGTTGGGCGGCGTCGGCGGCCGGCGCCGGGCGGTCGGCGAGCGCTTCGAGCAGGTCGGCCGACGGCACGAAGAACAGCGAGCCGGTGACCGCGCGGCTGTAGTCGAGCAGGCGGTCGTAGTTGCCGGGCGGGCGGCCGACGAACATGTTCTCGAGCATCTGCTCGATCGGCGCCGGCGAGCGCGCATAGCCGATGAAATAGGTGCCGAATTCGCCGGCGCCCGGGCGCCCGAACGGCATGTTGTCGCGCAGGATCTTCACTTCCTGGCCGCCCTCGTCGAGCGTGGTCAGCGAGCTGTGCGAGCACGACGGCTTCACATCCGGCGCGAGCTCGATGTCGGACAGTTTGGTGCGGCCGATGATGCGCTCCTGCGTCTCGACCGCGAGCGCGTTCCAGCCGGCCATGTCGTGCAGGTACTTCTGCACGAGCACGTAGCTGCCGCCCGCGAATTCGGCGTCCTCGTCGCCGATCACCGTGAAGTCGACGGCCTCGCGGCCTTCCGGGTTCTCGGTGCCGTCGACGAAGCCGATCATCGCGCGCTGGTCGAAATTGCGGAAGCCGTGCACCTCGTCGACGACCGTGACCGCATCGCCGAGCGCGCCGAGCAGTTGCGTCGCGAGCTCGAAGCACAGGTCCATCGCTTCGGCGCGGATGTGCAGCAGGATGTCGCCGGGCGTCGCGATGGCGACGCGCTGGCCGGCGCCGAATTCGCGGAACGGATGCAGCGACGCGGGGCGCGGCTCGCCGAACAGCGCATCCCATGCGTCGGAGCCGAAGCCGCATACGCACGTGAGGTTGCCGCCCGGCACGCGCTTGCCGACCGAGCGCACGAGCGCGGCGATGTCGCCGCACCATGAACGGATCGTGTCGGCGTGATCGGCGCCCGGATTGATCGTCGCCACGAGAAAGATCGCGCTGCGCGTGATCGGGCTGTGAACGGCCTGGGAAAGCGGGGGACGGTTGGTTTGCATCGCGGCCTGCCGGTCAGTCATGTCGGGACGGACGGGCCGCGGCAGCCGCGGCGCGCGAAGGCGAACGGTTGGACTGTGTCATGCGACTGATCTCTTTGTGACGTGCGGATGAAGGACGTTGCGCGGGCATCGCGCAACGGGCCGCTGCGGCGGCCGGCCCCCCGGCGCGAAGGGGAGGCAGACGTGGGGGCCGCGCGTTCGCCCGGCGCGTGACCGCCTGCACCGCGTAACGTCGTCGAGCCTGCAATCTAGCAGCTTCGGCGGGTCTTTGGAACACGTATCGACGATCTGTCATTCGAATGGGTTGATCGAGGTCCGATTGGGCGCGGCGCGCGTGCAGCTGTACTCCTGAAGCCGGCGACGCTGTGCTCTTGAGCGGGCGTGGCGCATGCAGTAGATTGGGTTCGCTCCGCCCGGCGACGGTCATCATGATGAACCTTTTGGAAGCGATGCGTATTTTCGGTGCAATCGTCGGGCACGGCGGGCCGTCCGGCGCGGGCTTTCCGTTCCCCGAGATCCCTTGCCACGGCGACGGCGCGTCGATCGCGGCACCTACGACACTATGAGCGCGTTGAATACATCCACTGCATCCGCCGATACGGCCGCCGAACGCATCCGCCGCCGCTTCGGCCATTTCCTTCATGCGGCCGAGTTGGCCGGGCTGGTCGTGATCGGGCTCGCGACCGCGTTCGCGATGGCGCAGGAGGCGTGGAAGGTCGTGCTCGCGGGCGAGGTGTCGCTGACCGACCTGCTGCTGATGTTCCTGTATCTGGAAGTGCTCGCGATGGACTTGCGCTACCTGCGGCTCGGCCGGTTGCCGGTGCGGTTCCCGCTGTTCATCGCGATGACGTCGCTCGCGCGCGACCTGATCCTGCGCGGCGCGACCGACAGCCCCGAGCGGATGCTGATGACGACCTTCGGGATCGTGCTGCTCGCGGTCGGCGTGCTGATCCTGAGCTTCGGCCAGCATCGCTTTCCGGCGGACGTCGACGATGTCGAGGACGACGTGCATGCCGGCCGGTAACGCGCGGGCGGCGTTCGAAGCGAAGCCCGACGCGCCGTACACGGCGCGGCGGCTCCGCCCTCATTCAATTACGCGAGGTGTTGCATGACCAGACAATTGATCGTCGCCGTGTTCGGCAGCGTCGAGACGGCCCGCCAGGCCGCGCACGATATCGACGCGCTGTCGGAGAAGAACGAAGGATTCCACATCGAGAATGGCATCGTCGTCGAGAAGGACGCGAACGGCAAGCTCGCGGTGCTCGACGCCGAATCGCGGCCGTTCAAGGGCGGCGTGATCGGCGCGCTCGCGGGTGGGTTGCTCGGCCTGCTCGCTGGGCCGCTCGGCGTGGTGACCGGCATGGCGGCCGGCGCGGGTGCCGGCATTCTCGCGCAGGCGGCCGGCAACGCGCTGCTCGACGGCACGTTCGTCGAGACGGTCGCGGCGCGGCTCGTGCCCGGCAGCGTCGCGGTCATTCTCGAAGCGAAGGAGGACACGCCGTTCTCGGTCAACAACGTCGTGACGGGATTCGGCGGCAAGGTCTTTCGCCAGGCGCTCGGCTGAGCGCGCACCTTTCGAACCGATTCGGGAGAACCGCATGCGCATCGATCAATCGTACCGGCGCTTCGACATCGCGGCGACGCTGTCGCCGTTACCCGGCAACCGCGCGATCGCGAGCGTCGACGTGACGACCGACGATCCGGGCCGCCTCGCCAATCTCGGCACCGGCCAGTTCCTGCAGATCCGCAAGTGGCTCGAGTCGAACGACGTCGCGCTGCTGACGGTGGTGTCCGACGAGTGCAAGGTTGCGATCGACCACTACGCGGACAACGTCGACGACGCGTGAGGGCGAGCGGGCGCGCGCATTCGTGAGCAGGCCGCGCTTCGCGGCGGCCGGCGCGCCGCCATCTGCGATGCATCATGACGTGCGCCGGGCGAGCGGCTGCCGCGCAATCGCGCGCGGGCCGCGCCGTCGCATTCGCATCTGTTCACCACGCCGGCCGGAATTGCCGTTTCCCCGCCAAACTGTCACTTACATTCGCCGAAATGACGCAGTAGGATGCCGAACCTTGTCTTCATGAGATTCGCATTGCTATTCGCCTTCAACTTCGGTAACGGACGAGGTTCCAGCCGGGACACCCGCACCCGGCGACGGCTATCCGGCTTCGTGCGTCGGCGCGGCCGGGCCGCCCATGCCGCGCAGGCCGGTTCATCGCTCGCGGGGCGAGGCGGATGAAGCTCTACGAGAAATTTGCGAACGACGTAGAGCGACTCATTCGGCAAGGGGTATATCGGCACGGCGATCGCGTGCCGTCGGTGCGGCAGGCGAGCCAGCAACACCGGATCAGCATCACGACCGTGCTGCACGCGTATCTGCTGCTGGAAAGCCGCGGGCTGCTCGAAAGCCGGCCGCAGTCCGGCTATTTCGTGAACCTGCGGCGCGACGACGGCCATGCGCCGGTGCGCGAGCTGCGGCCGTCGAAGCCGATCGCGATCTCGTCGTCGGTCGACGTGAGCCGGCTCGTGCTGTCGACGCTGCGCTCGATCGGCACGGACGATGCGGTGCCGCTCGGCTCGCCGTATCCGGACCCGAGCCTGTTTCCGTTCGAGAAGCTGAACCGCTATGCGTACGCGGCCGGCCGCGACAAGTCGCTGTGGGGCGTGACCGACGGGCTGCCGCCGGGCCATCCGCGGCTGATCCGGCAGATCGCACGCCGCTACCTGGAAAACGGGATGTCGGTGGACCCGAACGAGATCATCGTGACGGTCGGCGCGACGGAGGCGATCAACCTGTGCCTGCAGGCGGTGGCGAAGCCGGGCGACACGATCGCGGTGGAGTCGCCGACGTTCTACGCGATGCTGCACGCGATCGAGCGGATGGGGATGAAGGCGATCGAGGTGGCGACGCATCCGGAATACGGGATCGACATCGCGGCGCTGGCCGCGATCGCGAAGTCGCAGCCGATCGCCGCGTGCATGGTGATGCCGAATTTCCAGAACCCGCTGGGCTTTCAGATGCCGGACGAGCGAAAACGCGAACTGGTCGAATTCGCAACGAAGGCCGACCTGCCGATCATCGAGAACGGCGTGTACAACGAACTGTATTTCGGCAATACGCATCCGAGCATGCTGAAGTCGTTCGACCGCCATGGCATCGTGCTGCACTGTTCGTCGTTCTCGAAGAGCCTGACGGCCGCGTACCGGATCGGCTGGGCACTGCCGGGCCGCTATCGCGAACAGGTCGAGAAGCTGAAGTTCCTGAATACGCTGGCGACGCCGTCGTTGCCGCAACTCGCGATCGCGGAGTTTCTCGAACGCGACGGCTATGAGCATCACTTGCGGCGAATTCGCAAGGCGTATGCGCAGCAGGCGAACCTGATGCGCGCGATGGTGTCGCGATTCTTCCCGGAGGGCACGCGCATTTCGAGCCCGGCGGGCGGGTACGTGCTGTGGGTCGAGCTGCCCGCGCAGGTCGATGCGATGCGGCTGTACCAGCTCGCGCTGGAGCAGGGGATCACGATCGGGCCCGGCTACATGTTCTCGATCACGGACAACTACCGGAACTTCATCCGGTTGAACTACAGCAGCCCGTGGTCGCAGGAGATCGAGCAGGCGGTTGTCGTCGTCGGCAAGCTAGTCGCAACGTGCATCGACTGAGCGCGCCGCGGCGTGCGGCGCGGCTTGCGCGCCCCGTGGCAGCGCGGCCGGCGTGTTGCGCCGCAACGTCGACCACGTTCCACGCCGGTCATGGAGCGCGTGCAAGCTACAGTCCGCGTTTGCGTGCGCTGCGGGGCGTCTGTACCTGTTTCTTTTCAGGACGAATGCCGATAATGGGATCGTCACCTGACTTTTCGGGAGCCACGTCATGACTGGAAGCGATGCTGCGTCCTCGCCCGATCTCACCCAAGGGATCGCGCTCGACGATCTCGCCGACGGCGCGATGATCGAGGGCCATGTCGGCGACGCGGCGGTGCTGCTCGTGCGCCGCGGCGACGAACTGTTCGCGGTGGGCGCGCAATGCCCGCACTATGGCGGCCCGCTGGCCAAGGGCCTGCTGGTCGGCGACACGATTCGCTGTCCGTGGCATCACGCGGCGTTCTGCCTGCGCACCGGCGAGATGGAGCGCGCGCCGGCGCTCGACGGGCTGCCGTGCTGGCGCGTCGAGCGGCGCGATGGCCGCGCGGTCGTACTCGATGCGCGGCCGGCCGCGGTGCCGCCTGCGTTGAAGACGAGCGGGCTGCCCGCGTCGGTCGTGATCGTCGGCGGCGGCGCCGCTGCGATCGCGGCGGCCGTGACGCTGCGGCAGGAAGGCTATCCGCATGCGATTACGCTGCTGAGCGCCGATGCCGATCCGCCGTACGACCGGCCGAATCTGTCGAAGGATTACCTCGCGGGCACGGCGCAGGCCGACTGGCTGCCGTTGCGCGCGCCGTCGTTCTATACCGACCAGCGCATCGACGTGCGCTGCAACACGCGCGTCGCGCGCATCGATCCGGCGCAACGCGCGGTCGAGCTCGCCGACGGCAGCCGTATCGAGTACGGCGCGCTGCTGCTTGCCACGGGCGCCGAACCGAACCGGCTGAACGTGCCCGGCGCCCATCTGCCGCACGTGTGTACGTTGCGCTCGCGCGCCGATTGCGACGCGCTGATCGCCAGGCTGAAAACGGCGCGCCGCTGCGTGGTGGTCGGCGCGAGCTTCATCGGGCTCGAAGCGGCCGCCGCGTTTCGCACGCGCGGGCTCGACGTGCATGTGGTCGCGCCCGATCCGCATCCGATGGGCCGCGTGCTCGGCGATGCGCTCGGCGACACGATCAAGGCGCTGCACGAAGCGCACGGCGTCGTATTCCATCTCGGCGCGACGCCCGCGCGGATCGGGCCGGACAGCGTGACGCTGTCGAGCGGCGACGTGCTGCCGGCCGACGTCGTACTGGTCGGCATCGGCGTGCATCCGAACGTCGAACTCGCGCAGGACGCCGGGCTCGCCGTCGAACGCGGCGTCACGGTCGACCGCTTCCTGCAGACGAGCGCGCCTGGCATCTACGCGGCCGGCGATATCGCGCGCTGGCCCGATCCGCTGACGGGCGAGCGGATTCGCGTCGAGCACTGGGTCGTCGCCGAGCGGCAAGGCATCGTCGCCGCGCGCAACATGCTCGGCCAGCAGCGGCCGTTCGACGCGGTGCCGTTTTTCTGGAGCCAGCATTACGACGTGACGATCCGCTATGTCGGGCATGCGGCGCAATGGGATCGCGTCGAGATCGACGGCGACCTCGGCGCGCACGACTGCTCGATCGCGTACTGGCGCGGCAACACGCGGCTCGCGGTCGCGACGATCGCCCGCGATCTCGACAACCTGAAGGCCGAAGCAGCGTTCGAGCGGCAGATGGCTTCCGCATGAAAGCAGCATGACGATACACACCGAACCTTGAATGGAGGCGAAATGAACCCCGACGTTCGTGCCCGTTTCGAAACCGAGTTTGCGCCGCGCATCGCGACGCGCCTGCGTGGCCTGTATCAACCCGGCGAAGTGAAGGTCGACGTCGTGCCGCACGACGGGCAGGGTAGCCCGACCTGTGTCGACGTGATCGGCCTCACGTCGACGGTCGGCCTGCCGAACCGGCTGAACGCGCGGCTCGCGTGGCGCGACGACGCGATCGCCGGTCTGCTGGCCGAGCCCGACCACAGCCGCTTCGATCGCTATCTCGCGGCGCTGCCGGTCACGATCGAGCGCTGGCAGATGGAGTTGCCGGTCGATTTCAGCACCCGGACGCAGCGCGATCGCGAGATCCTGATCGGCGACCTCGATTTCGATGCGTGACCTGCATCGTGCGATGCCGGCCGACGCTGCGCGGATGAGCCGGGTGCGGTTACCGGTCGCGCGTCCTGATTATCACGCGCCCCTGGTCGATACCGCCGCGCAGCGCTTCGTCGCATGTCAGCCATTCGGGCGTGACGAGTTCGGGCGCGGGCAGATCGACGGGCGCGCCGTCGCGGAAGATCCGCACCTGCGCAACCCACGCGCCGTTCGCGTTGCGCGTCGCGTCGACGCGAATCTCGTGACCCATGAAAGTGTCGGTGGCTTGCATCGATCGGGGCCCTCCGTCGTGATTGAACGTCGTGCGTGGATCGTATCAGCATGGCGTGCGCCGCGCATCGAAAACGAACCGGCGTGGGCGTTTCACTTGCCGCGCGAGACGGGAGCGACCCTGTGGCCTTCGACCTGACCTTTTCCGTCAAGGTGTTCGCGGCGCTGTTCGCGATCATGAACCCGATCGCGAACATCCCGGTGTTCCTGTCGCTGACCGAAGGCGCGGCGGACGGCGTGCGCCGCAAGGTCGCGCTCACGGCCGCGATCGGCGTGACGGTCGGCTGCATCGTGTCGGCCGTCGCGGGCGGCGCGATCCTGCGCGTGTTCGGTTTGACGATCGACGATTTCCGCCTCGCGGGCGGGCTGCTGGTGCTGCTGATCGCGCTGTCGATGCTGCATGGTGCGCCGAGCCGCCAGCATGCGCCGGGCAGCGACGAAGGCGCCGATCCGACGGCCGCCGAAAGCGTCGCGATCTACCCGTTGACGATCCCGTTGCTGGTGGGCCCCGGCACGATCGCGACGATGATCGTGCTCGGGCACGGTGCCGTCGCGACCGGGCAGGAACTCGCGTTCGCGCTCGGGCTCGGCGCGTTTCTCGTGCTGCTGGCCGCGTCGCTGCTGTCGGCGCCGGTGATCGGCCATTACCTGTCGCCGCGCGTGACGGCCGTCACGCAGCGCCTGATGGGGATGATTCTCGCGGCCATCGCGATGCAGATGGTCGTCGCGAGCCTGAAGGCCGCGTTCGGGCTGCCGCACTGAGCACGCCCATCCGATTGCATGGAGTCGCCGATGAACACGCTGATCGTGTTGTCCTATCCCGATCTCGACGCGGCCCGTCGCGCGTTGGCCGAACTCGGCACGTTGCGCGACCGGCACGTCGTCGCGCTGTCGGGTGTCGTGATCGTCGCGTGCTCGACCGACGGACAGTTGCGCACGCACGCAATCGACGCGGGCCGCGTGTCGTCCGGATCGCTGCTCGACAGCGTGGTCGCGCACATCGAATCGTCGCTCGACGCGTGGCGCGAGCGGCCGGTGGACGATGCGCTGACCGATCGCGTCGCGCGCAAGGCGCGCCCCGGCACCGTGTCGCTCGGGCTGGCCGCGACGCAGCTCGACATCGACGCGCTGAGCGCGGCGCTCGCGCCGCTGGGCGGTGACGTGACCGACACGACGCTGTCGATCGACGACGAACTGAAGCTCGTCGAAGCGATCTCGAACGCGCGTGACGTCAACAGCGGCAACAGCGGCAACAGCGGCAACAGCGGCAACAGCGGCAACAGCGGCAACAGCGGCAACAGCGGCAACAGCCCACCGACGGACTGACGCGCAGGCGCGATCCCTCCCCGAAACCGAAGCGCTTCCGCTCCGCGCATCACGGCGCCGCACGCGCTGCACAGGCGCACCCCTTGCTCGATCGGCTCGACGGTCACATTCACCGTTACCGCTTTCGACAAGGAGGGCCTGACATGAAAGCAGTCGTATTTCACGGCATCGGCGACATTCGCATCGACACGGTGCCCGATCCGGAAGTCTCCGAGGCGACCGACGCGGTCGTGCGCCTGACGGCCAGCGCGATCTGCGGCACCGATCTGCACATGGTGCGCGGCACGCTCGGCGGAATGAAGCCGGGCACGATTCTCGGCCATGAAGGTGTCGGCATCGTCGAGGCGGTCGGGCGCGACGTGCGCAACCTGCGGCGCGGCGATCGCGTGCTGATTCCGTCGACGATCGCGTGCGGCAGTTGCGCGTACTGCCGCGCGGGCTACACCGCGCAGTGCGACGTCGCGAACCCGGGCGGGCCGCGCGCGGGCACCGCGTTCTTCGGCGGGCCGGCCGATACGGGCCCGTTCGACGGGCTGCAGGCCGAATATGCGCGCACGCCGCTTGCGCACGCGAGCCTGATCCGGCTGCCCGATGCGATCGACGACGATCGCGCGATTCTGATGTCGGACATTTTCCCGACCGGCTATTTCGGCGCGCAGCTCGCGGAAGTGAAGCCGGGCGATACGGTCGCCGTGTTCGGCGCGGGGCCGGTCGGCCAGTTCGCGATCGCGAGCGCGAAGCTGATGGGCGCGGGGCGCGTGATCGCGGTCGACCGCATCGCGTCGCGGCTCGAGATGGCATGCGCGCAGGGCGCCGAGATCGTCGATTTTTCCGAGGACGATCCGGTGGACACGATATTACGGCTGACGGGCGGGATCGGCGTCGATCGCGTGATCGACGCGGTGGGCGTCGACGCGATGCGCGCGACGCACGGGCCGGCCGCGGCCGATCGCGACGCCGCGCGCGCGTTCGATGCGGAAGTCGACGCGGTCGCGCCGCACCGCAAGCCGGACGGCCGCAACTGGGTGCCGGGCGACGGGCCGTCGCAGGTGCTGCAATGGGCGGTGCGCGCGGTCGCGAAGGCCGGCACGGTCTCGGTGATCGGCGTGTATCCGCCGGCCGCACGCGTGTTTCCGATCGGCGAGGCGATGAACCGCAACCTCACGATCAAGATGGGCAACTGCAATCACCGGACGGTCACGCCGCCGCTCGTCGAACTCGTGCGCAGCGGTGCGTTCGACCCGCTGTCGGTGCTCACGCGCAGCGAGCCGCTGACGAACGCGATCGATGCGTATCGCGCGTTCGACGTGCGCGAGCCGGGCTGGATGAAGGTGAAGCTGACGCCGTGACGACAGGAACCGAAACGATGCAAACCGAAACCGGGAGCACTGCTATGAACGATCAGTACGACAACTGCATGGCCGCGTGCGACGCCTGCGCGCACGCATGCGACACCTGTGCGGCCGCCTGCCTCGCGGAGCGCGACGTGCACGCGTTGGCCACGTGCATCGCGCTCGACATCGAATGCGCGCAGCTGTGCCGGTTCGCGTCGGGCGCGATGGCGCGCCGCAGCGGGCTCGCCCCGCGCATTTGCGCGCTGTGCGCGCACGCGTGCGATCTGTGTGCGGCCGAGTGTTCGCGGCATGCGCACGAGCATTGCCGCCGCTGTGCGCTCGCATGCGAGGCGTGCGCGGCGATGTGCCGTGCGATGGCCTGAGCGTGAACAGGCGCTACCGCGTGCCCTGAACCTCGCGCGCGACGCGCTGCAGCAGCGCGTCGAGGACGGCCATCTCGACGGGCTTCACGAGATGGTCGTCGAAGCCCGCGCTTTCGGTACGCTCGAGATCGGATGCGCGCGCATGGCCGGACAGCGCGACGCAGGTCGTGTCGCGCAGCGCGTCGATCGCGCGCAGTTCGCGCAGCAGCGTGAAGCCGTCGACGTCCGGCATCGTCAGGTCGAGAATCATCAGGTGCGGTGCATAGTCGCGGGCGAGCGCGAGCGCTTCGTTCGCGTTGTACGCGACGCGCGGCGCGTGCCCTTTCAGTTGCAGCAGCACCGCGAGCGTATCGGCCGAGTCGCGGTTGTCGTCTACGATGACGATGCGCAGCGGCTCGACGGCCGGCTGCGTGGGCGCGGCAGGCCCGGGCGCGGCGGCGTGCCCGCCGCGGGCCACCTGCGCGATCGGCAGCCATACCGTGAACGTCGCGCCGTGGCCGGGGCCGTCGCTCTCCGCGACGATCCGCCCGCCGTGCAGTTCGACGAACGACCGGCAGATCGCGAGACCGAGCCCGAAACCGCCGGACGGGGAGCGGCCCGTCGCGCCTTCCTGTTCGAATAGATCGAAAATCGTTTCGAGCGCGCCGGGGGCGATGCCCACGCCGTGATCGACGACGCGGATCGCGACCGACGGCCCTTCGATACGCGCGACGACGTCGATGCGGCCGCCGTGCGGCGAGAATTTCGACGCGTTGTCGAGCAGGTTGTGCAACACCTGGACGAGCCGTGCGTCGTCGCCGTGCAGCACCACGGAATCGTCCGGCAGGTCGACGCGAATCCACTGTCCGCGCGCGGCCAGTTTCGGCTGGACGCTCTCGACGCCGCGGCACACGATGTCCCGCACGGTCGTGGGGCGATCGTCGAGTTCGACCTTGCCGGCCGTGATGCGCCCGACGTCGAGCAGATCGTCGACGAGCCGCGTCAGTTGCCCGACCTGGCGGTGTACGGCGTCGCGGCACTGCGCGAGCATGGGCGGCGGATCGGGCAGGTTCTGCAGCACGCCAACCGAATTGCGCAGCGGCGCGAGATGATTGCGCAGCTCGTGCGCGAGCATCGCGATGAACACGCTGAGCCGGTGCGTCGACGCTTCGAGCTCCTCGAGCCGCTTGCGCTCGGTCATGTCGCGCGTGATCTTGATGAAGCCGCACAGCGCATGCGTCGCGTCGTACACCGGCGTGATCGTCACGCTCGCCCAGAACTGCGTGCCGTCCTTGCGCACGCGCCAGCCTTCGTCCTCGAAGTGGCCCTGCGCGGCGGCCCGCGCGAGCCCGTGCGCCGGCCGGCCCGCCGCGACCGCGTCGGCCGGGTAGAAACGCGAGAAATGGTGGCCGACGATCTCGGCGGCACGGTAGCCCTTGATGCGCTCAGCACCGGCGTTCCAGGTCGCGACGTTGCCGTGCGGGTCGAGCATGAACACCGCGTAGTCGGTGATCGACTCCACCACGGTCTGGAACCGGAATTCGGCGAAGCGATGCAGCAGGTCCCGCGCGCCGGGCGAGCTGGCGGGCGGTGGATGCGGGTGAAGATCGGCGTCGTCTTTCTTCATCGGGGCAGCAGGTCGGAAACGCGGTGGGCCGCACGCCGCCCGACCGCCGCCGGGCAAGCCCGTGGCGGCCATACGGTCGATTGGCACCTCCGAAAGAATAAAGGAACTCGATTCAGCTGATCAATGGGTGCGCATCGGCCGTGCCGTGCAGCGTGCCGGCGACGACGGGGCGCCAGCGGCCGGCGCGGCATGCCGATTGCACGACCGGGGCAGTACGCCTGCCGGGCGGCGGCCGTCCGGCCGATCGCCCGGCGGCGAGCCAGGCAAGGAGGCCGACATGAACAGCACGCTGAATCCCGACAACGAACCGGCCGGCCCGGACGACGACAACGCCAGCCGCGGCCGCGACGGCCGCGCGCTCGGCCCGAGCGACTCGTCCGACAGCGGCAGCGACACGGCGGGCGCGCGGCGCCATCCGTTCGACGTCGATTCGCCGCTGGACGACCACGCGCTCGAACGCGGCGACGCGTCGCTCGACACCGACACGGACCGCGCGGGCACCGGCGAGCGTGCGTCGGCGGACGGCGACTCGACGCTCGAGGAAGGCGCCGACATCGAGCCGGACCGCACCGAGCGGTTGGGCGAGCCCGGCCGCATCGACGAATCGGGCGACCCGGACGACGTGTCGTGACGCCCGGCGCGCAAAAACTGCAATCGCGTTGCAGATTGGGGCGCCTGACGGTGTCCCCGCGCTGCGACGCGCAACCATCGCGGTCCGGCAACCACGCCGGCACGCGATTTGCGTCGCCCCGACCGACGCGTGCGGCGACGCGGCTTGGCGCCGTGCGCGGCGCAGGCGATCAAGGAGAGACACGATGCAACGACGATATCCCGGACGGTACGGCGAGCGTGGCGGCCCGCCCGACTGGCACGCGCGCGACGAGCGCGCGTACCGGGGCGCTGGCGAGCGCGGCATCCCGGACGATCCGGCACGATGGCCGGAAGAGGACGACGAATCGGCTTACCGCCGCTTCGCGAGCGAGGACGTGGGCCCGGAAGACTGGGGCAGCGAATGGACCGAGCGCGCGGCGCGGCCGGTCGAGCAGCGGCGCGGCGCGGCCGACGCGGACCGGCAGGGCGGCGCGCGCCCGCTGGCGCGGGACGCCGAGCGCGGCTACGGCGAACCGGGCCGCCGCGTGGAGGGCCGTGAAGGCCGCTATGGCGGCGAGCGCCCGGAATGGCGCGACCCGCACCGGATGAGCGGGTACGGCGGCGAGCGCGATGGCGGCGACCCGCGCTACGGCGGCGCCCCCGATCTGTCGCGTTTCGGCGGGGATGCCGAACGCGATGCGCTGCGCCGTCGCCGCGGTCCGAAAGGCTACACGCGCTCGGACGAGCGGATTCGCGAGGACGTATGCGAGCGGCTCGCGCATGCGCTGGAGATCGACGTGAGCGACGTCACCGTGCAGGTGACCGACGGTCGCGTCGAGCTGGACGGCACGGTGCCGGTACGCTGGATGAAGCACGGCATCGAGGATCTGGCCGACGGCTGCCTCGGCGTGCGCGACGTCGAGAATCGCGTGCGCGTGCGCCGCGACGGCGAACACGATACGGGCATGGTGCTGCATCCGCACCAGCGGACCGTCACGCCCACGCAGCCCGCCGCGCGTGATCCCGAGCCCGGCACCGTCGTCGGCGGCCGGGAGCGCGAACCGCGCCACTGACTGCCCGTGCGTGAAACGGCGCGCCCCGACCGCGAGCACTGCCTGCATGACGACCGGAATCGACGAGACGCCAATCAAGGACCGTGATGCGGCCGCGGGCCGCGAGCGCCGGCAGCGCCGGGACGAGCGGGGCTTGAGGCTCAGGATCGCCGTCGAACTCTGGCGCGCGATCTGGCGTTACCGTGCGCGCGTGGTGGCGGCGGTCGTCCTGCTGGTGCTCGCGAAAGCGGCGGCCGTCTCGGTGCCGCTGCTGCTCAAGGACATCGTGGACGGTTTCGGCCGCGCGGCCGCCCAGCCCGTCGCGTGGCCGGTGCTGCTGCTGTTCGCCTACGCGGTGGTGCGCTTCGCGTCGAACGCGCTGAACGAAGTGCGCGACATGACGTTCGTGCAGGTCACGCAGCATACGGTCGCGTCGTTTACCGTGCGCACGTTCGGCCACCTGCACCGGCTCGGCGCGCGCTTTCATGCGCGGCGCGAGACGGGCGCCGTCGTGCGCGATCTCGAGAAAGGCACGGCCGGCATCGGTTATCTGCTCGGCGTCGCGGTGTTTACGGTCGTGCCGACGGCCATCGAGATCGGCTCGGTGCTCGTGATCGTGATCAGCAAGTACGGCGGCGGCTTTACCGCGATCATTTTCGTCACGTTCGCCGTCTATGCCGCGTATACGGTCGTATTCACGCGCCGCCGCATGCGTTACCAGCGGCGCGTGAATGCGCTGGAAGCCGAGTCGAATTCGCGCGTGGTCGACAGCCTGCTGAACGTCGACACGGTCAAGTACTTCGCGCGCGAGGACGTCGAGCGCGACCGGCTCGACCGCGTGCTCGACGCATGGCGCGAAGCCGGCGTGGACAACCAGTACGCGCTGTCGACGCTGCATATCGGGCAGAGCGCGTGCATCGGCGCGGGGATCGCGGCGGTGATGCTGCTCGCGGGCCAGCAGGTCGCGCGCGGTGCGCTGACGGTCGGCGATCTCGTGCTGATCAACGCGTACATCATCCAGATCAGCCTGCCGCTGAATGCGCTCGGCTTCGTGTTCCGGGAGGCGAACGACGCGATGACGAACATCGAGCGGCTGTTCGGGCTGCTCGACGCGCGCGGCAAGCCGGGCGAGGACGGCGATGCGCCCGGCGCGCAGCCGCTCGTGGTGCGCGGCGGCGCGATCGAGTTCGAGCACGTCGATTTCGGCTATGAGCCGAGCCGGCAGATCCTGTCCGACGTGTCGTTCCGCATCGAGCCCGGGCAGACGGTCGCCGTGGTCGGCGGCAGCGGCTCGGGCAAATCGACGCTCGCGCGGCTGCTGTTCCGGCTGTATCAGCCCGATGCGGGCACGATCCGCATCGACGGCCAGGACTTGCGGCTCGTCACCGAGCGCAGCCTGCGCGATGCGCTCGGCATCGTCCCGCAGGACACCATCCTGTTCAACGACACGCTCGCGTACAACATCGCGTACGGCAAGCGCGACGCGACCCGCGGCGAAGTGATCGCGGCCGCGCGCGGCGCGCAGCTCGACGCGTTCATCGAGCGGCTGCCCGATGCGTACGACACGCGCGTCGGCGAGCGCGGCGTGCGGCTGTCGGGCGGCGAGCGGCAGCGGGTCGCGATCGCGCGCGCGTTGCTGAAGGCGCCGCCGATCGTCGTGTTCGACGAGGCGACGTCGGCGCTCGACACGCGCTCGGAGCGCGCGATCCAGCAGGAGCTGATGCGCGTCGCGCGGCATCGCACGAGCCTCATCATCGCGCACCGGCTGTCGACGATCGTCGATGCCGATCGCATCCTCGTGATGGAGCACGGCCGGCTCGTCGAGCACGGCACCCACGACGAACTGCTCGAAAGCGGCGGCGTGTATGCGCAGATGTGGTCGCTGCAGGCGAAGCAGCGTGAGCTCGAACGCACGGAGGCGAAGTTCGCGCGGCAGCCGGTGCGCATCAATCCGCTCGTGTCGCAGGTGCTCGATTCGCTGGCGGAGGCGGCCGCGCAGCGCGGCGTGCCGGTGTTCCGCCATCTGTCGGACGAGGATCTCGTCGTCGAGGCCGATCCGGCCGCGCTGCGGCGCTTCGTGTGGGAACTGTGCCGCGGTGCGGTCGACGCGAGCCGCGGCGGGCAACTCGAGGTGCGCACGGGGCGCCACGATCCGGAAGCGCGGATCACGATCGCATGCGCGGGCGTCGACGCAACCGAGCTGTCGCTGATCGATCTCGAACGATTGCAGGACGCGATCGAGGAGGCCGGCGGCTACGTCGTGCGCGAACGCGACGACATCGGCGTGAAGCTGCATCTGTCGCTGCCGGTCTGCGCGGTGGCGCCGGCGTCGATGCAACCCGGCGACGCCGTGCCGCGTGCGGGCGCCGGTGCGCCGGGCGCGGCGAAGCCGCTCGACGGCCTGCGCATCGCGTGCGTGGACGACCACGACGAGGCGCGCGACGCGCTCGGCGCGCTGCTGAAGGTGGCCGGCGCCGACGTGCGCGCGTATGCGTCGGGCCAGGCGTTGCTGGACGACCTGTGGCGCGCGCGCCGCGCCGACTGGCCGGCGCTGCTCGTCTGCGACATCGACCTCGGCGACGACGAAGAGGACGGCTACACGGTGATGGCGCGCGTGCGCCAGCTCGACGCCGTACGCGATCGCGACGGCCGCGCGCCGCTCGAGGCGCTTGCCTTGTCCGGCCATGCGCGCGATCACGACCGCGCGCGCGCGGTCGAAGCCGGTTTCCACGCGTACCTGACCAAGCCCGCGGTAGCGGCCGACCTGATCGCGGCGTTGCGTGCGCTCGCGTTTTCCTCCGGAGAAATCCATGCCGAACCTTCTGAATCCGACGACACCCGAAGCCCCGAACGCGGCGCGTCGCGGCGGTAGTGCGTTCGCCGACCGCCAGGCCGCGGTGGCGGCCGTCGAGCTGCTGTTGCCGACCTTGTCCGCCGCGCTGCAAAGCGATTTCGTCGGCGACAGCGGCTGCCTGCACATCGTGATCATGGACCCGGCGCTCGGGCCGCGCGACGCGGCGTTCGAGGACGCGATCCTGTATGAGTTTTCGCTGCCCGACCCGAAGGACTGGGACGCCGATTACCGCGCCTACGCGCGCGCCAAGGCGCGGCTGTCCTGGGAAACGGGCCGCGACGGGCATGTCGTGCAGGCGCTGGAGCCGTACCGGCTGCGCGCGGGCGACACGAACCTGTGGGGCGGCGTCGCGCTCGGCGGCATCGTGGTGGGTGTGTCGGGCGCGCAGCCGTGGTTCGACGAGGCGTTCGCGGGCTGCATCGCGCACTGCCTGCGCGCGCTCGCGAAGCACCGCGCGCAGGCGACGCCCGACGCGCTCGCGATCTGAGGGGGCCGCCTAGGTGGGGCCGCCCAGGTGGGGCCGCCCAGGTGGGGCCGCCCGGATCGGGCCGCCCACGCGCGGGCGCCCGGACCCGTTTTTACAGCCGGTTATAAAAAAGCCAGCGCGCGCATGCAGTAGCCCGATGTGGCGCATGCGTGCGCAGGCCGGCACGGTTTTCGCTGTACCTCATGCACGGACGGTTGTCGCGACAAGTGTCGCCGTCAGCCGGATTGTTTTCCGACATCGACAGGAGGTGCAGGTGAACGCGACTCACGATCCAGCCAGACCGCCGCTCGCCGGCCGGACCGCACTCGTGACCGGGGGCGGCCGCGGCCTCGGCGAAGCCATTTGCGAGGAGTTGGCGCGGCACGGCGCGCATGTGGTCGTCGCCGATCTCGACGGCGACCGCGCGGCGGCCGTCGCGCAGCGGCTCGAACGGCACGGCGGGCACGCGGTAGGCCGGCCGCTCGACGTGCGCGACGAGGCATCGGTGCTGCAGGTCATGCACGATGCGCGCGAGTCGCTCGGCGATCTCGACGTGATCGTGAACAACGCGGCGATCGACGTGACCGCGCCGATCGACGACGTGAGCGTCGACGCATGGCAGCAGGTGCTGATGACGAACCTGTTCGGCCCGTACCTGATGTGCCATGCTGCCGTGCCGATGATGAAGGCGCGCGGCAACGGGCACATCGTCAACATCGCGTCGACCGCGTCGAAGCGGGCGTGGCCGAACGCGTCCGCGTATCACGCGACGAAGTGGGGGCTGCTCGGGCTCTCGCACGCGCTGCATGCGGAACTGCGGCCGAGCGGCGTGTGCGTGTCGGCGATCGTCGCGGGCGGGATGCGCACGCCGTTCCTGCTCGACCGCTTTCCGGACATCGACGAGGACACGCTGCAGCCGCCCGAGCACGTCGCGGCCGCCGTGCGCTTCGTGCTGACGCAGCCGCCGGGCACCGTGGTGCCGGAGCTGATGGTGCTGCCGATGAAGGAGACGTCATGGCCCTGAAGCGCGAACGGCGGCTGCCCGGCGCGGTGCTGCTCGACAAGGACGGCACGCTGCTCGACGACGTGCCGTACAACGTCGATCCCGCGCGCATGCGTCTCGCGCCGGGCGCGGCGCGCGCGCTGCGCACGCTCGGCGCGACCGGCATGCCGCTGGCGGTCGTGTCGAACCAGTCGGGCGTCGCGCTCGGCCGCTTTACCGAAAACGAGCTTGGCGCGGTCCGCCAGCGTCTCGCCGAACTGTTCGAAGCGAACGGCGCGACGCTGGCGGATTTTTTTTACTGCCCGCATCACCCGCAGGGCAGCGTGCCGCGCTATAGCGTCGAGTGCATCTGCCGCAAGCCGCGCCCGGGCATGCTGCGCCGCGCGCTGGCCGCGCTCGACGCCGTGCCGGAATGGAGCTGGATGATCGGCGACATTCTCGACGATGTCGAAGCCGGCCGCACCGCGCGCTGCGGTACGATCCTCGTCGACCGCGGCCACGAGACGGAATGGCGTGTCGACGCGGCGCGCACACCGCACCACGTCGTCGATCGCGTCGACCTGGCCGCCGACATCGTCGTGCGCGAAGCCGTGCGCCGGCACGGCGCGTGGGTGCGGCAATGAACACGGCCTGGAGCCGCGCCCGCCGCATCCTGTGCGTGCGGCTCGACAGCATCGGCGACGTACTGATGACCACGCCCGCGTTGCGTGCGCTGAAGGAAAGCGGCAGCGACCGCCGGCTGACGCTGCTGACGTCGCGCACGGGCGCCGCGCTCGCCAGGCATCTGCCGATGGTCGACGACGTGTGGAGCTACGACGCACCGTGGGTCAAGCATCCCGACGTGCGCGGCGATCCGGTGGCCGATCTCGACATGATCGACCGGCTGCTGGCCGGCCGCTTCGACGCCGCCGTGATCTTCACCGTGTACAGCCAGAACCCGTTGCCCGCCGCGATGATGTGCTGGCTCGCCGGTATTCCGCTGCGGCTCGCGCATTGCCGCGAAAACCCCTACGAATTGCTGACCGATCGCGTGCCGGAAACCGAGCCGGAATCGCACGTGCGCCACGAGGTCGCGCGCCAGCTCGCGCTGGTGCGCGCCGTCGGCGCGAAGACGTCGGACTGGCGGATGGCGTTCGCGCCCGGCGACGCGGCGCGGCATGCGGTGCACGCGCGCTTGCAGGCCGCGTTGCAGCGCGTCGGCGGCGCGCGCGAGCCGGATGCCGGGCGCGCGCGCTGGCTGGTCGTCCATCCGGGCGCGAGCGCGGCGTCGCGGCGCTGGCCGGCCGAGCGGTTCGGTGAAGCGGCGGCCGCCGTCGCGCCGCTGTTCGACGGCATCGCGGTGACGGGCAGTGCGGACGAACGCGCGCTGGTCGACACGGTGTGCGAACGGGCGGGGCCGCGCGCCGTGCCGCTCGCCGGCGCGTTGCCGCTCGGCGAACTGGGCGCGCTGATCGAGACGGCCGACCTGCTGCTGTCGAACAACAGCGGCCCCGTGCATCTCGCGGCCGCGCTCGGCACGCCGGTGGTCGACCTGTACGCGCTGACCAACCCGCAGCACACGCCGTGGCGTGTGCCGCACCGTGTGCTGAACGTCGATGTGCCGTGCCGCAACTGCTACCGCAGCGTGTGCGACCAGCCCGGCCATCCGTGCCTGCGCGGCGTGAGCGTCGACGACGTGGTCGCGGCCGTGCATGCGCTGCTGCGCGGCAGCGCGCGCCATGCGCAACGCGCGGCCGCGCGGGCTGCCGTGCACGGCGAAGAGCCGGCCGCGGCGCACGCATCGAACGTGATTCCGTTCGCGCACGTCATCACGAGGAACTGACGCATGCCAGACCCGATCCATACGCTCGGCATCAACGCCGCCTTCCACGACAGCGCCGCGTGCATCGTGCGCGACGGCGTCGTGATCGCGGCGGCCGAGGACGAACGCTTCACGCACGTGAAGCACGCGAAGCGCCCGGTGCCGTTCTCGACCTGGGAGCTGCCTTTCCACGCGATCGACTATTGCCTCGCGGAAGCCGGCATCACGCTCGCGGATGTCGACCACGTCGCGTATTCGTACGACCCGTGGTTCGAACTCGATCGCGAAGGCACCGCGCCGGCGCTGACCCTGCCGCTGTCGCCGTCCGCGCATGCGCCGCGCGAGGACGGCGCGTCGCCGTGGCATCCGCTGTTCCTGTCGTCGATCGTCAACGCGCCGCGCCAGCTCGCGGGCGGCGCGCCGCATCATCTGCAGCGGCGTTTTCGCGGCGTCACGCACGACGGGCCGTTCCGCTGGCATTTCATCGAGCACCATCTCGCGCACGAGGCGAGCGCGTTTCTCGCGGCGCCGTTCGAGCGCTGCGCGGTGATGACGATGGACGGGCGCGGCGAGCGCGCGACGACGAGCTACGGCGTGTTCGACGGCCGCTCGTACCGGCGGCTCGGGCAGGTGAACCTGCCGCATTCGCTCGGGCTGCTGTACGAGCGCGTGACGCGCTATCTCGGCTTCCTGCACTCGTCCGACGAATACAAGGTGATGGCGCTCGCGTCGTACGGCAAGCCGGTGTTCGCCGACGAGATGCGCAAGCTCGTGCAGTATCGCGGCGAAGGGCGCTATGAAGTGGTCGACGCGGACCTGGCCGCGCTGTTCGGTGCGCCGCGCGAGCGCGGCGGCCCGATCGAGCCGCATCACTGCGACATCGCGCATGCGCTGCAACTGGTGCTCGAGGAGACGACGCTGCGGGCGGTCGACTGGCTGGCCGCCGAGACCGGCGAGCGGCAGCTCGCGATGGCGGGCGGCGTCGCGCTGAACTGCGTGATGAACGCGCGGATCCGCGATCGCGGCCCGTTCGACGACGTGTGGGTGCAGCCGGCCGCCGGCGACGCGGGCACGGCGCTCGGCGCCGCGCTGTGGACCGACTTCCGGATGCGCGGCGCGCGCGGCGACTGGCGCATGGATCACGCGTATCTCGGCCCGGCCTACGACGACGACGCGATCGAGGCGTTCCTGAAGGAGGCACAGTTGCCGTACCGCCGGCTCGCCGACGTCGCCGCGCAGACGGCCGCGCTGCTCGCGGCGAACCGCGTGATCGGCTGGTTCCAGGGGCGCATGGAGTTCGGCCCGCGCGCGCTCGGCGCACGGTCGATCCTCGCGTCGCCGATCGACCCCGACATGCAGCGCAAGCTGAACCGGATCAAGGATCGCGAGGATTTCCGGCCGGTTGCGCCGGTCGTGCTCGAGGATCGCGCGCATCACTGGTTCAGCGGCGGCCGGCGCACGCCGCTGCGCGCGCCGTTCATGCTGTTCGTGTACGACGTCCTGCCCGAGCGCGCCGACAAGATTCCGGCGGTGCGCCACATCGACGGCACCGCGCGCGTGCAGACCGTCGATGAAACCCAGCATCCGCTGCTGCATGCACTGCTGACCGAGTTCGACGCGCTCACCGGCGTGCCGGTGCTCGTCAACACGTCGTTCAACACGCGCGGCGAACCGATCGTGTGCTCGCCGCGCGATGCGATCGAATGCTTCTGGACCTCGCCGCTCGACGCGCTCGTGATCGGCCCGTTCCTGCTGGAGAAGCCGAGATGAACATGCGCGACACGCACGTGGCGCCGGTCGTGTCGGTCGTCGTGCCGACCTACCGGCGGCCCGATCTGCTCGAACGCTGCCTCGATGCGCTGTGCGTGCAGGCGTTCGATCCGGCCACCTACGAGATCGTCGTGGTGGACGACGATCCGGCCGGCAGCGCGCGCGCCGTGGTCGATGCGTGCCGCGCGCGCGTGACCGACGTGCCGGCGATCCGCTACATGACGGCGCCCGACACGCAGGGGCCGGCCGGCGCGCGCAACGTCGGGTGGCGCAGCGCGGACGGCGCGCTGATCGCGTTCACCGACGACGACACGATTCCCGATCCGGCCTGGCTGCGCAACGGCGCGGCCGCGCTGCTGGCCGCGCCGTCGGCGGCGGCCGCGGCCGGCCGGATCGACGTGCCGTTGCGGCCGTGCCCGACCGACTACGAACGTGACGCGGCGGGGCTCGCCCATGCGGAATTCGCGACCGCGAACTGCTTCGTGCGGCGCGCGGCGCTCGAACGCGTCGGCGGCTTCGACGAACGCTTCACGCGCGCGTGGCGCGAGGACGCCGACCTGATGTTCGCGTTGCGCGAGCACGCGGGGCCGATCGTCGAGGCCGATGCCGCGCGCATCGTGCATCCGGTGCGTCCCGCCCGCTGGGGATCGAGCATCGGCGCGCAGTCGAAGGTGTATTTCGATGCGCTGCTGTACAAGAAGCATCGCGCGACCTACCGGCGCCATATCCGGCCCGTGCCGCCGTGGCATTACTACGCGGCCGTGCTCGCCGCGCTCGGCGCGCTCGGCTGTTTCGCGGCCGGCTGGCCGGCGCCGGCCATCGTGTGCGCGGCGGTGTGGGCCGCGATTACCGCCGGGTTCTGCGCGAAGCGATTGCGCGGCACGCAGCTCACGCCGTCGCATGTGGCCGAGATGATCGTCACCTCCATCGCGATTCCGCCCGTGTCGCTGTACTGGCGCATGCGCGGCGCGCTTCACTTCCGTGTGCTTTTCCTTTGACGTCCCCCTACCTTTCCTTCCCGCCATCCATGGCGGGGTTTCCCGGAGCAGATCGTGATGAAGCTCGATCCAGACCTCGATTCCGACGGCCCGCGCGGCCCGAAACGGATCGCGGTGTTCCGCGCGCTGCAGCTCGGCGACATGCTGTGCGCGGTGCCCGCGCTGCGGGCGTTGCGGCGCGGCGAACCCGATGCGCGCATCACGCTGATCGGCCTGCCGTGGGCGCGTGAATTCGCGTCGCGCTTTTCGGACTACGTCGACAGCTTCATCGCGTTCCCCGGCGCACCGGGGCTCGGCGAGCAGCCCGAACCCGACGCGGCCACGCGCGAGGCATTCATCGCCGAATGCCGCGCGCGCGACTTCGATCTCGCGATCCAGTTGCACGGCAGCGGCGCGCACACGAACGCGATCGTCGCGTCGCTCGGCGCGGCGCGCACGGCCGGCTTCGTGCCGGCCGACGGCGGCACGGCCGCGCTCGACTGCGCGCTCGTGTGGCGCGACGACGAGCCGGAAGTGACGCGCTACCTGGCGCTCACGCGCAAGCTCGGCTACGCGGACTGGGGCGACTTCCTCGAATTCCCGCTCGGCGGGCTCGACTACGCGCTGTGGCACGTGCTCTGCGACGAACATGGGCTGGATCCCGGCCGCTACGTGATCGTCCATCCCGGCGCGCGGATGGCGTCGCGCCGCTGGCCGGTCGAGCGCTTCGCGCTGGCGGCGCGGCAGCTCGCCGACGACGGCTGGCAGATCGTGCTGACCGGCACGCGCGCGGAACTGGCGCTGGCCGCCGCATTCGCCGAGCATCTCGGGCGGCCGTGCGTGAATCTGTGCGGCCGCACGCCGCTCGGCGCGCTCGCCGCGCTGATCGCCCGTGCGCGGCTGCTGTTGTGCAACGACACGGGCGTGTCGCACGTGGCGGCGGCGCTCGGCACGCCGAGCATCGTCGTCGCGTGCGGCAGCGATACGGCCCGCTGGGCGCCGCTCGACGCCGAACGCCATCGCGTACTCGCGAACTACCCGGCATGCCGGCCGTGCATGTTCGATACCTGTCCGTACGGGCACGAGTGCGCGACGGCGATCGGCGTCGGCGACGTGATCGAGCGGGCGGGCGAACTGCTCGCGGAGGAGAAGCGTCATGTCTGTTAAGCGGTTGCGCGTGCTGACCTGGCACGTGCATGGCAACTATCTGTATTACCTGTCGCAGGCGCCGCACGATTTCTACATCGTGACGAAGCCGCAGCATCCGCCCGGCTATGCGGGCCGGGTCGGGCACCTGCCGTGGGGCGACAACGTGCACGAGGTGCCGGCCGAGTGCGTGCGCGACACCGAATTCGACTGCGTGCTGTACCAGCACGTGAAGCATTACCAGCACGACCGCCTGCGGCTGCTGAGCGAAGCGCAACGTGCGCTGCCGACGCTGTTCGTCGAGCACGATCCGCCGCGCGAGCATCCGACCGACACGCTGCATCCGGTGCAGGACCCGAACGTGTTGCTGGTGCACGTGACGCCGTTCAACGCGCTGATGTGGGACAACGGCGTGACGCCGACGCGCGTGATCGAGCATGGCGTGCTGGTGCCCGAAGGCATCGAGTATCGCGGCACGCTGCCGAAGGGCGTGGCCGTCGTGAACAATCTCGCGCGGCGCGGCCGGCGCCTCGGCGCGGATCTGTTCGAGGTCGTGCGGCACAGCGTGCCGATCGACCTCGTCGGGATGGGGTCGGCCGAACTCGGCGGGATCGGCGAGGTGCCGAACCCCGCGCTGCCACAGTTCCTGTCGCACTACCGGTTCTTCTTCAATCCGATCCGCTACACGAGCCTCGGGCTCGCGGTGATCGAGGCGATGATGATCGGGCTGCCGATCGTCGCGCTCGCGACGACGGAGATGGCGCAACTCGTGAGGACCGGCAGCAACGGCGTGGCCGATACGCGGCCGGGCGTGCTGATCGACGCGATGCGCATGCTGATCCGCGATCCGGACCTGGCGCGCGAGTGGGGCGCGGCGGCCAGGCGCGACGCGTGCGAGCGATTCGGCATCGAACGCTTCGCACGCGACTGGGACGCCGCGCTGCGCGACATGACGGCGTGACCCGCCGACGCGACGGCGGCGGCGTGCCCCGCCGCGCTCACGGCGTCGTCGCGGACGGCGACGCAGGCGGCCCAGCGGGGGCGCCGCCGCCGTTCGATGCATTCCCGGCCGGTGGCGCGTTGCCGCTTGCCGCGTTGCGCTCGCTTTCGGACAGCAGCGCGAGCCGGTTGTACAGCGTTTTCAGGCTGATGCCGAGCGCCTTCGCGGTGCGCGGCTTGTCGCCGTTGAAATGCCGCAGCGACGCGACGATGAAGCGCTGCTGCGTGTGCGCGAGCGTCGTGCCGATATGCAGCGTCATCGCGTTGTGGCGCACTTCCTCGCGCGGTGGCGGACGGCGCGGCAACTGCAGTTCGATCTGCTCGTCGGCGAGGATGAACGCGCGCTCGAGTGCGTTGCGCAGTTCGCGCACGTTGCCGGGCCACGTGTAGGTGCGCAACGCCTTCATCGCCTGGGTGGACAGCCGCTTTCGCGTGCGGTGCCGCGCGTTCAGCCGTTCGACGATCTGCACCGCGATGTCGCCGACGTCGTCCTCGCGCTGCCGGAGCGCGGGCACGTGCAACGCGATCGGCGCGATCCGGTAGAACAGGTCCTCGCGCAGCCTGCCGCTGCGCATCGCCTCGACCGGATCGTGATGCGTGGCCGCGACGATCCGCACGTCGAGCGGGATCGGCTCGTGACCGCCCACGCGTACGATCGTGTTGGTTTCGAGCGTGCGCAGCAGCTTGACCTGCAATTCGAGCGGCATCTCGGCGATCTCGTCGAGAAACAGCGTGCCGCCGCGCGCGGCTTCGAACATGCCCACGTGCTGTGCGACGGCGCCCGTGAAGCTGCCTTTCTCGTGACCGAACAACTGCGACTCCGCGATGTCCTTCGGAATCGCGCCGCAATTGACGGGCACGAACGGGCCGCGACGGCGCGGGCTCATGTCGTGAATGAGCCGGGCGACGATATCCTTGCCCGCGCCGCTTTCGCCGACCACCAGCACACTCACGCGGGTGGCGGCGACGCGCGACACTTTCAGCAGCAGATCCTGAATTGTTCGCGAACGACCGAACAGTCGCGTGCCGTCATCGTGGGATTTCGACATGGGGTAATAACCGGATTGGGAAGTTTTGACCGAATGTGTCGTGGCCAGGTAGAAACGACGTGACACACGTCGTCTTTCAGGTACTCAGAATACCTTTTATGCCGATTCGCCGACATTGAATCTGGCAATGCGGCTTGCGTCGGCGGATAGATTTATTCGATGGGCGACGAATGCGAGACACCGTTCTTCTATACTGCTAAGCACGCGTTTTCATTGCAGGACAGCTTGTCTGCGATTCGTGTGCAGCGTGGAGGATGCCGTCGTGGGCTCTGTGACGCGCATTGCGCTGCACGTGTCGCGGCGCCGGCCGATGTACGCGCCGGCCCGCATTACAAGGAGCCTCGATGCCTTACGTCCTGATCGTCGAAGACGACGCCGATACGCGAACGATGCTCGCCACGCTCGCACGCACGCAGCAGCTCTCGTGCGATACGGCCGCGACGCTTGAAGAAGCGCGCACGCTCGTCTCGACGCATACCCCCGATCTCGTGCTGTGCGACCTCGTGCTGCCCGATGGCAACGGGATGGATCTGTTCGACGCATTGCCCAAGCGCGGGCATTGCGAAATGGTGCTGACCACCGGCCACGCGAGCCTCGAAACCGCGATCGACGCATTGCGGCGCGGCGCGAGCGACTATCTGGTGAAGCCGCTCAACATGCAGCGGCTGAACAGCATCTTCGCGCGCGTGCCGCGCACGACCGCGCTGCACGAGGAAATCGCGGAGCTGCGCTCGGAGCTGCAGCGCCTCGGCCGCTTCGGCCGCATGCTCGGCAGCTCGCCCGCGATGCAGGCCGTCTACGATGCGATCGGCCGCGTCGCGCGCACCGAAGCGTCGGTGCTGCTCACCGGCGAATCGGGCACCGGCAAGGAACTCGCCGCGCAGACCGTGCACGACCTGAGCCTGCGCCGCCGCGGGCCGTTCCTCGCGGTGAATTGCGGCGCGATCGCCGCGAACCTCGTCGAGAGCGAGATGTTCGGCCACGACCGCGGCAGCTTCACCGGCGCCGAACGCCAGCACAAGGGCTTCTTCGAACGCGCCGACGGCGGCACGCTGTTTCTCGACGAAATCACCGAGATGCCGCTCGAGTCGCAGGTCAAGCTGCTGCGCGTGCTGGAAACCGGGCGCGTCACGCGGCTCGGCTCGACGCGCGAGATCGACGTCGACGTGCGCATCGTCGCCGCGACGAACCGCGACCCGGAAGCCGCGATGGCGGACGGCAAGCTGCGGCCCGACCTGTTTCACCGGATCAACGTGTTCCCGATCCCGCTGCCGTCGCTGCGCGAACGCGGCGACGACATCCCGATGCTCGCCGATGCGTTCCTGCAGCGCTACAACGAGGAGAGCGGCCGCAACCTGCGCTTCTCGCCGGCCGCGCGCGAAGCGCTGAAGACCTACGAATGGCCGGGCAACGTGCGCGAGCTGCGCAACTTCGTGCAGCGCGCGAGCATCTTCACCGATGCCGACGTGATCGACACGCTGCCGCCGCCGATCATGGACGAGCTGTCGAGCATGGTCGATTCGCACGAGGATCGCGTGACGGTGCCGTTCGGCACGCCGCTCGAGGAAGTCGACCGCAAGCTGATCCTCGGCACGATCGCCCAATGCGGCGGCGTGAAGGCGCAGGCGGCGGAGGTGCTCGACGTCAGCCTGAAGACGATCTACAACCGGCTCGCGCAACTGGAAGACGAAGCGGAAAAACCCGATTCCTGATGCCGCTACGATCGCGTTTACGTTCCCGCTCATGTGCCCGTTCCGGTCTCGCGGCGCGTATCGCGCTCGAGCAGACGGCGCATGTGTTCGATCCGTGGCGGGATCGTGCGTCGTTCGCGCAGGATCCACGGCAGCCCGGCGAACGTGCGCACGATCGCACGTTCGCGGCGCAGCAGCGGCAGCATGCGCACCGTATGCAGCCACGCGGCGGCGGCGGGCCATCTGAGCCACGCGGTCCACACCGCGTTGCGGGCGGCGGTGTGCGCGCGCATCGTCCGGTCGCGCCGCGTCGACGGATGATGATGGACGGTCAGGCCCGGTGCATACACGAGCCAGTGGCCGGCGCGATACAGATCGAGCGCGAGCAGCGCTTCCTCGCCGCCGAGGAAGTAGCGCGGATGGTAGCCGCCGGCGCGCACGAACGCGTCGCGCCGGAATGCGGTCGCACCGGCCAGCAGCCCGAGGATCGGGCGGCCGGGCAGCGCGACCGGCGCGTCGAGCGGGCTGTCGGCCATCAGCCGGCAGGTCGGGTCCTCGCGCTCGTCGGGGCCGACCAGCACGCGTGCGGTGACGGCCGCGACGTGCGGATACGCGTCGAGCAGATTCGCGGCTTCGGCGATCGAGCCGGGCGCCCACCACGTGTCGTCGTCGCAGAACGCGACGTGGCGCGTGCGGGCCGCGGCGACGCCGAGATTGCGGCCGGCGGCGCCGAGATTGCCGGGCGCGTGCACGAGCGCGACATGCGGGTAGCGCTCGCGGATCAGCGTGGCCGTCTCGGCGTCCGCCGCGTTGTCGACGACCACGATCGCCGGCCGGTCGGGCAGCGCGGAAAGGTGGTCGAGCGTGCGCGCGAGTTCGGCCGCGCGCCGGCAGGTCAGCACGATTGCGGTCACGCGCGGCTCGCGCGGCGGCAGCGCGATGCGCGCGGGCATTACGCGGACGTGACGTCGCATTCGAGCCGCCAGATCGTTTCGGGTTCGCGGAGAGCGGCACGCATATGAGGCTCGAGCAGCGTGACCTGGCTGGCATAGGCGTCGACGGCGGCGGCTTTCGCGGCGGCGCCGTCCGTCCCGCTGCCGGCCGGCGGGGCGACCGGATGCGCGAGCCAGCCGTGCTCGCGCCAGCCGGCCACGCGCTCGGCCATCAGCCCGTCGATGCGGCGGTAGGGCGCGTCCTCGTAGAAGCGCCAGACGCGCGACGCATCGTCGTCGCGCAGCAGGCGCAGCATGGCTTCGTGCACCTGCAGATGATCGCGGTGGAACAGGCCGGCCGGCGCGAGCACGCCGAAGCCCGGGTGGGCGTCGATCGCCGCGGCCACGCGTGTCGCGATCGCGGTCGACGTAGTCGGTATGCCGTACTGATCGTCGAGGAAGTCGAGCCACACGGGGCGGGCGTCGAGCAGCGCGAGCGCGCGGCGGTCTTCGTCGCGGCGCGCGCGCATCGCTTCGTCGGCGTGGCGAAACCCCGCGCGGCGGTCCCACGGCGGCGCGGGCGTGCCGGGTGGCGGCATCCCCGCGAAGACGGTCACGACGATCGAGCCGGGCGCGTGCGCGAGCAGTTGCCCGCAACTGAAGACGGCATCGTCGAGATGCGGCGAGACGACGAGCCAGCGTGTCGGGTCGGGCATGGCGTGAAGATCTCCATCGTGAGCGGCCGGGCCGCCGGTGCGAATCGGCCAGCATGCGGGCCAGCACGCGCCGTGCCTGCCGGCGGCATCCGCGCCGGCCGCCGCCGACTGTCCCAGCAGGAGCGTGTCCGATGACCGAAATTGCACGGCCGCAGGCCGGAAATTACGCGACGGCCGTGATGCTGGTCGCGATCGCGACCGTGCTGCAGACGCTCGCGATCCGCTTCGGCGGCGTGAATCTGCCGTTCGTGTTGTATTACCCGCTGCTCGCCGGCGCCGCGTGGGTGACGTCGTTCCTGTTCGGCATCGTGTCGACGGTGGTCAGCGGGCTGCTCGTGTGGACGCTGTTCCTGTCCGATCCGGCTGCCTATACGGCGCCGCTGCCCGACCGGCTCGTGCAGCTCGGCACGTTCATGCTGATCGGGGCGCTGGTATGCGCGGTCGCGTCGATGCTGCATCGCACGCGCGTCACGAGCGATCGCGCGCGCCGACGCGAGGCCGCCGCGCGCCGGCGGCTCGAAGCCGTGCTTCGCGCGCTGCCGCACGGCGTGATCGCGACCGATCCGACGGGGCGGCTCACCTATCTGAACGCGGCCGCGGCCGAACTCGTCGGCTGCGAGCCGGACGAGGCGATCGGGCGGCCGGTGCGCGATGTATTGCGGATCGTCGATCACGAAGGGCGCCGCGTGCAGACCACGCCGCTCGATCGCGCGCTCGGCGGGGCCGAGGCGACGTCCGACCGGCACTGGCTGCGGGCCGGCGACCACGATCCGGTGCCGATCGTCGCGGTCGCGTCGCCGATCGGCGACGCGGACGGCAACCTCGACGGCGCGGTGCTGCTGTTGCGCGATGCTGGCGCGGAGCGCGCGCGCGTGGACGCATCGCGGCTCCAGCAGGCGGTCGTCGAGGCGTCGCCGGACGCGATCGTCGGGATCGACGCCGACGGCCGCATCGCGAGCTGGAACCCGGCCGCGCGGCGGATCTTCGGCTACGACGAGGCCGACGCGCGCGGCCGCCGGCTCGACACGCTGATCGCACGGCGCTGGCTGCGGCTCAATCCGCTCGCCGAGACGTTCGACGCGATGCGCGAGCCGGTCGGGCCGGTCGAACTGCTGTGCGTGCGGCGCGACGGGCGGCGGTTTCGGGCGACGGTATCGGCGTGCCCGGTGCAGGGCGACGCGCGGGCCTGCGTCGCGCTGTCGCTGATACTGCGCGAAACCGGTGCGCAGCGCCGCCGCGACCTGCGGGCGCAGCGCTCGCTGCAAGGCGCCCGCGATGCGCTCGACCAGGCCGACACGTCGAATCGTCTGAAGGACGAACTGCTGGCCACGGTGTCGCACGAGTTGCGTACGCCGCTGAACGTGATCTACGGGTGGATCGAGGTGCTGCGCAACACCGACGACCACGCGTTGCAGCATCAGGCGATCGACGCGATCGACCGCAGCGCGCGTTCGCTCACGCGGATGGTCGGCGACATCCTCGACGCGTCGTCGCTCGCGACCGGCAAACTGCGGCTCGATGCGACGCCGGTCGACGTCGTGCGGCTGTTCTCCGATCAGGTCGGCACGTTCCAGACCGCGGCGTCGTCGGCCGGCATCATGCTCGAATTCGACTGCGACGCCTCCGCGTGCATCGTGTCGGGCGACGCCGAGCGGTTGCGGCAGATGCTGTCGAATCTCATCTCGAATGCGATGAAATTCACGCCGGCCGGCGGTAGCGTGACCGTCCGGCTCGCGCGCGACGATGCGCATGCGGTGCTGACCGTCACCGATACCGGGCAGGGCATCGCGACGGAGTTCGTGCCGTACGTGTTCGACATGTTCCGCCGCGCGGACGATTCGCCCGCGTCGCCGCGGCGGGGGCTCGGTCTCGGCCTGTCGATCGTGCGGCACATCGCGGAGCTGCACGGCGGCCGCGTGACCGTCGCGAGCGCGGGCCGCGATCGCGGCACGACGTTTACGGTGACGCTGCCGGCCGGGTGGCAGCCGGCCGGCGCGATGGCGTGGGGCATCGTGCAGGCGAGCGGCCGCCGCGACGCGCTCACGCTCGATACGCAGCGCATCCTGATCGTCGACGACGACGCGACCACGCGCGCGAGCCTCACGGCCGCGCTGACCACGCTCGGCGCGGCCGTCGCGATCGCGTCGTCGGGACGCGAGGCGCTCGCGATGGCGGCCGACATGCGCCCGACCGTCGTGCTGTCCGATCTCGCGATGCCCGACGGCGACGGCTTCTGGCTGCTGGAAGCGTTGCGGCGCGGCGCGCTGAACGGCGACGGCGGGCCGCCCGACGTGCGCGTGCTGGCCGTCACCGCGCACGCGGGCCTCGCCGACGAACGCCGCGCGCTGGAGGCGGGCTTCGACGGCTACCTGTGCAAGCCGGTCGACGTGCGCGAACTGGCCCACAAGATCGCGCACGTGACGAAGCGCGACGGCTGACGCGTTTCGTCCAGCGGCGGCCGGCCGCCCGTCAGGTGGTCGGTGCCGGCCGGTTCTGCGTATGGACCTGCGCGAGCAGATGCGACGCGATCCGCGTGCTGCGCACGAGATCGCCGGGCGTGTGGTGCGTGACCTGGCGTTGAATGAAGTACCGCGCGGTGTGCGCGAGCCCGTTCGCGAGCGTCGTCGTCGCGCGCCAGCCAAGCCGCTTCTGCGCGGCGGCGAGATTCGGCCGCCGCTGGCGCGGATCGTCGGCCGGCAGCGGTCGGAACTCGATCGGCACGGTCGCGCCGACGATCCGCACGACTTCCCGCGCGACGTCGATCATCGCGATCTCGACGTCGCTGCCGAGGTTGACCGGCTCGCTCGCGTCGCCCGCTTCGTCCATCAGCCGGATCAACGCGTCGATCATGTCGTCCACGTAGCAGAACGAGCGCGTCTGCTTGCCGTCGCCGTAGACGGTCAACGGCTGTTCCGCGAGCGCCTGCGTGACGAAGTTCGACACGACGCGCCCGTCGGCCGGATGCATGCGCGGGCCATACGTATTGAAGATCCGCGCGATCCGCACGTCGACGCCGTACTGGCGGTGATAGTCCGCGAACAGCGTCTCCGCGCAGCGCTTGCCTTCGTCGTAGCACGCGCGGATGCCGGTCGGATTGACGCGGCCGCAATAGTGCTCGTCCTGCGGATGCACGTCGGGGTCCCCGTACACCTCGCTCGTCGATGCCTGCAGGATGCGCGCCTTCACGCGTTTGGCGAGGCCGAGCAGGTTGATCGCGCCGTGCACGCTGGTCTTCGTCGTCTGCACGGGGTCGCGCTGGTAGTGAACGGGCGACGCCGGGCATGCGAGGTTGTAGATCTCGTCCACTTCGACGTAGAGCGGAAACGTCACGTCGTGCCGCATCAGCTCGAAGTTCGGCGCATCGAGCAGGTGCGCGATGTTGTCCTTCGTGCCCGTGTAGAAATTGTCGACGCACAGCACGTCGTGGCCCTCCGTCACGAGGCGCTCGCACAGATGCGAACCGAGAAAGCCGGCGCCGCCGGTGACGAGGACGCGTTTTCGATCGTAGCCCTTCATTACGTATTCTCCTTGCGGTGTGCGAGCACGCCTTGCGTGGTGCCGACCGGCGTGCGCCGGCCGGTGACCGCCGACGTGCCGGCGCGCTGCGCGCGGGCGACGTCGCGGTAGATGTCGACGAGCCGGTCGGCGACGCCTTGCCAGGTGTAGAAGCGGTGCGCGCGCAGGTAGCCGGCGCGGCCGAGCGCCGCGCACAGGTCCGGTTGCGCGCGCAGTTGCACGAGGCGCGCGGCGAGCGCGGCCGGGTCGCGAGGCGGCACGAGATAGCCGGTAACGCCGTCGTCGACGGTCGTGCGGATGCCGCCGACGTCGCTGCCGATCACCGGCGTCGCGCACGCCATCGCCTCGACCGGCGTGATGCCGAACGGCTCGTACCACGGCGTCGTCACGAACACGTCGGCCGCGCTGTAGTACAGGTGCAGCGCGTCGCGATCGCGCCGGCCGACGAAGGTCACGCGGTTCGCGATGCCGAGTGCGTGCGCGAGGGCGGCGAGCCGCGCGAGTTCCGGGTCGCGCGCGGGGTCGGGCGTGGGCTGGCTGCCGCCGACCACGTACAGGTGCGTCGGCCGTTGCGGATCGCGCGGCATGCGCGCGAGCGCGTCGATCACGGTATCGATGCCCTTGCGCGGCACGAGGCGGCCCAGTTGCAGTATGACGAATGCGTCCTGCGGCCAACCCAGGCGTGCGCGCGCATCGACGCGCGGCACCGGCCGGAATTCCCGCGCGTCGAAGCCGCACGGCACGATCTCGATACGTGCGGTGTCGGCGCGATAGTGCGTCGTCAGGTCGAGCGCGTCCTGCGGGCATTCGGCGATCAGGCGGTCCGAGCGGCGCGCGAGCGTGTCCTCGATCGCGAAGCGCGCGTCGGGGAAGCCGTCGGCCGTGCCCTGGTGCAGCCGCCGCACGCGGCCGAGCGCATGGAACGTCATGACGAGCGGGATGCCGAGCGCTTTTTTCACGCGCAGCGCGGCGTCGCCGGACATGAAGAAGTTCGCGTGCATCACGTCGACGGGGTCGGGCTCGCGCCGCATGCGCGCGATCATGTACTGCGCGAACGCGCCCATGTACGGCAGCAGCCGCTCCTTGGGCACGTCGGTCGGCGGCCCGGCCGGCACGTGGATCACGCGCATGCGCGGGCCGATCGGCACGACTTCCGGCAAGTGCGGATTGTCGCAGCGCGTGTAGACGTCGACGTCGAGGCCGCGCTCCGCGAGCTGCTTCGCGACGTTCGCGACATAGATGTTCTGGCCGCCGGCATCGACGCCGCCGATCACCCCCAGCGGCGATGCATGTTCACTGATCAACGCGATTCTTTGCATGGTCTTGCTCCCGATATCGGGGCCGCGCACACGGGCCGCCGTCACCCGTCGCTCGGCAATCGGCATGCCCGCTGCATTGCGGGGAAAACCGCTTCCCCGTGTGCCGAAAAAATTACAACGCGTTGGATGAAAGGGCGTCTGATCGCGCTGGCGTGCATGCATGCGGCGCACGCGGCGCGGCACGCGACTTGCGCGGCTCCCGTTCACCTGCCGGCGCGTCCGGCTTGACGAAAAGGAGGTCACGATGAAGGTATCCCCGCTACCAGCCCGCTCCCCGCGAATCCGCCGTCAACGCGCGCTGCGCACCGGCATGGCGGTCGCGATCGCCGCGGCCACCGCGTGCATGGTCGTCGCGCCGAACGCGGTCGCCGCCTGCGACGACGGCGCCGCATCGTCGTCGACGTCGTCGTCGCGTTCGAGCACCGGCACGAAAATCCGCGACGCGACGATCACGACCAAGGCGAAGGCCGAGCTCGTCGGCACGAGCGGCCTGTCGGCCGGCGACATCCACGTGAAGACCCGGCACGGCACCGTGACGCTCACCGGCAGCGTGCCCGACGAGCAGCAGCGCACGCAGGCCGTCGGCGTCGTCAAGCAGGTCGACGGCGTGCAGGACGTGCGCGACCAGTTGACCATCCGGCCCAAATAACCGCGCGTCGACCGTCACAGGAGTCCAGCGATGAACTGCATGCTCAAACCGGTCGGCGAACAGACGATCGTGATTACCGGCGCGACGAGCGGCATCGGTCTCGTCACCGCGCGCAAGGCGGCGCGGCGGGGCGCGAAGCTCGTGCTGTTCGCACGCAACGAGGACGCGCTGAACACGCTGTGCGAGGAAATCCGCCAGCACGGTGGCCTCGCGGTGCAGGTCGCCGGCGACGTCGGCAACATCGAGGATCTGCAGCGCGCGGCCGCGACGGCGGCCGATACGTACGGCGGCTTCGACACCTGGGTCAACAATGCCGGTGTGTCGATCTTCGGGACGGCGGCCCAGGTGCCGCTCGAGGATCAGCGCCGGCTGTTCGACACCAACTACTGGGGCGTCGTGCACGGCTCGCTCGTCGCGGCCGACCATTTCCGGCGCAAGAGCGATTTCCACGGCGGCGCGATCATCAACATGGGCAGCGAGGCATCCGACGCGCCGGTGCCGCTGCAAAGCGCGTACGTCGCATCGAAGCACGCGGTGAAGGGCTTCACCGATTCGCTGCGACTCGAGATGGAGGCCGACCACCTGCCGGTTTCCGTCACGCTGATCAAGCCGGCCGCGATCGACACGATGTTCGTGATGCACGCGAAGAACTACATGAACGTCGAGGCGAAGCTGCCGCCGCCGATCTACGACCCCGACCTGGTGGCCGACGCGATCCTGTTCGCGGCCGCGCATCCGCGCCGCACGCTGTTCGTCGGCGGCGCCGCGAAGTTCACGTCTGCGAGCGCGTACCACGCGCCGCGCCTGTTCGATCGCGTGGCGGCCACGCTGTTCTCGCGCGGCCAGCGCACGGTGCGGCCCGCGCGGCCGCGCGACGACAACGCGCTGTACGACTCGCGCCATGCGCTGCACGAGCGCGAAGGCATGGAAGGCCCCGTGCTGCGCAGCTGTGCGTACAACACGGTGGTGCAGCGGCCGAAGGTTGCCGGCGCGGTCGCGCTCGGCGCGGCGGCGCTGATGTTTGCCGCGTTCGCGCGCGCACGCCGTCCGTCCGCGTGATTTTCGTTCATTTTCCAAGGAGGCTTTCATGACATCCCGACAACATACGGGCCACGAATACAGCCACTCGCGTGCGCACGAAGGCGAGCGCACGCAGCAGGATCACGACAAGGGAGGCCATCAGACGGGCCACGGCAAGCCGCCGAGCCCCGTCGACGTGCAGAAGGCGCTCAAGGGCATGGACTACCCGGCGAGCAAGTCCGACGTCGTGCAGTGCGCGGAACGCGCGCATGCGGACCGCGAGGTGCTCGACATGCTGCGCAAGATCCCGGAGCGCGAGTACGACACGCCCGCATCGGTATCGAAGGAACTCGGGCGGCTGATGTAAGTGCCGTCCCGTCGCGCCGCGTGCGCGAGCGCGCGGCGCACCCATCACGAGGAGCACGACCATGGCGATGATCGTCGCAGGCCGTTTCACGACGTTCGATGAAGCGGAAGGTGGGGCGCGTCACCTCTACGAGCGCGCGTTCGGGCCCGACGACGTGTCGATCTTCTTCCTGAACCCCGGCGGCCAGCACGCGCGCTTCCCGATCGGCGGCGACGTGTATGCCGACACGGCGGCGAAACCGGGCGGGCGCGGCGCGATGATCGGCGCGATTCGCGGGCTGCTGATCGGCGTCGTCGCCGGATTGATCGTGTATGCGGTCGGCCTGCGCTACTGGTTCGTGCCGGCTGCCGGCGCGCTGGCCGGCGCCTATCTCGGCGCATTCGGCGGCGCGCTCGGCCGGATGCGCGGCGAGCAGGCCGAAGGCAAGGGCACGCTCGCGCAGAGCGAAACCGGCGTGATCCTCGCCGCGCGCGTGACGCCCGACACCGCGACGGCCGCCGAAGACGTGCTGCGCGCGACCGGCGCGAAGTCGATCGAGCGCGTCGAGGGCGACTGGCAGAACGGCGAATGGCGCGATTTCGATCCGGTGCGCCGGCCCGACGAAGCGCCATCCGACGTGCCGCGCTGAATACGCCCTTTTTTCCAAGCGCTTGCAAAGCACACCGTCGAAACCCGGCCGGCGCGCGCGGGCCGGCGTGCGCCGCGCGCGGCACGCCGTTTGCGCAGCATCGACGGCATTCGTTCAAGGAGGAACACATGACCACCGCACAGACTCCACCGCCGCAGAAACAGTCGCATCAGCCGGGCACCGAGCGCGACATGCACCCGAAGCCGCGCGACGAGGCGGCCGACTACGTCGGCAGCGGCAAGCTCGCGGGCAAGGTCGCGCTGGTGACGGGCGGCGACAGCGGGATCGGCCGCGCCGTGGCGATCGGTTTCGCGAAGGAGGGCGCGGACGTCGCGATCGTCTACCTGAAGGAATCCGACGATGCCGCGCACACGAAGAAGCTGATCGAGCAGGCCGGACGGCGTTGCGAGGCGATCGCATGCGACATCGGCGATCGCCGGCAGGCGCGCGACGCGGTGGCGCGCACGGTCGAGCGGCTCGGCCGGCTCGACGTGCTCGTCAACAACGCAGGCGAGCAGCATCCGCAGCCGGGCATCGAGGACGTGTCCGAGGAGCAGCTCGAACGCACGTTCCGCACGAACGTGTACGGCATGTTCTTCTGCACGCAGGCGGCGCTGCCGCACATGAAGCAAGGCGGCCGCATCGTCAATACGGCGTCGGTCACCGCGTATCACGGCAGCCCGAAGCTGCCCGACTACTCGGCGACCAAGGGCGCGATCGTCGCGTTCACGCGCTCGCTGTCGATCGAGCTGGCCGAGCGCGACATCCGCGTGAACGCGGTCGCGCCGGGGCCGATCTGGACGCCGCTGATTCCGTCGACGTTCACGCCCGAGCAGGTCGAGAAATTCGGCTCGAACGTGCCGCTCAAGCGGCCGGGCCAGCCGGACGAACTGATCGGCTGCTACGTGCTGCTCGCGTCGGAAGGCGCGAGCTACATGACCGGGCAGACGCTGCACCCGAACGGCGGCTCGATCGTCGGCGGCTGATGGCCGTTTCCACGCAAGTACCAGGAGAAAGCACATGAGACAACCCAACTGGACGATCGCGGCGCTCGCCGCCGGCGTGCTCGCGGTGTCGGCGCTCGCCCGCGCGCAGATGCCGAGCGAGCCGCCCGCGTCGAATTCGCATGTGCCGGGCGGCGTGATCAATCCGTCGTCGGGCGCGGGCGCCGCGGGCGACCCCGGCATCGCGAAAGCGCCGAAGGGCGCCGACGCGGAATTCGTCGACAAGGCCGCGATGGCCGGCAAGGCGGAAGTGCAGGCCAGCCAGCTCGCGCTGAAGCAGGCGCAATCGGCCGACGTGCGGGCATTCGCGAAACGGATGGTCGCGGACCACGGCAAGGCGAACGCGAAGCTCAGTGAGATCGCCGCGCGCAAGGGCATGAAGCCGCAGGTCGACACGATCTCGGACCCCGACGTGGAGGCGCTGCGCGGCAAGCGCGGGCACGACTTCGACACCGCCTATCTCGCGGCGGCCGGCCCCGATGCGCACAAGAAGGCGGTCGCGTTGTTCGAAGACGAAGCGCGCGACGGCAAGGACGCGCAACTGCGCGCGTTCGCGAAATCCACGCTGCCGACGCTCAAGCATCACCTGAGCATGGCGGAAACGGTCGCACGCAAGGTGGGCGCGCAATAACGCGCGCCCGGTTCCACCCCTGGGCCGCACGTGCGGCCCGCTTTTTCGGAGAAGCAGTCATGGCCCAACGGCAATCGAAGCACGAAGGTATCCTCGAACTGCTCTGCCAGGCATACGAGACCGAGCTTGGCGGCGCGCAGATCTACGAGGCCGCGCTCCAGTGCGCGACCGACGAGGACCTGCACAAGGAATGGGAGAAGTACCATCGGGAGACGCTGCATCACCAGGAGGTGCTGCGCAAGGTATTCGAAACGCTCGGCCTCGACCCGGATACGCAGTCGCCGGGGCGCGCCGCGGTGGCGGCGACCGGCAAGTCGCTGGTGCAGGTGATCGAGCAGGCGAAGAAGCAGGCCGACCCGGCGGTCGCGCAGGTCGTCGCGGCCGAATGCGTGGTGCTGGCCGAAACCAAGGACCACCTGAACTGGGAGCTGATCGGCTACGCGGCAGATCAACTGCCCGACAGTAACGCTGCGAAGGTGTTGAAGGCCGCGCACGATGAAGTCGAGGCCGACGAGGATCATCACCTGTATCACACGCGTGGCTGGGCGCGCGAGATGTGGATCGAGTCGATGGGCTTCAAGGCGGTGCTCCCGCCGCCGGAGGAAGTGAAGAAAGTGGAGTCCGCCGCCGATGCGGCGCGTGCCGAGCGCTCGCGCGGCAAGATGATGTAATATCGCGGGCCAAGCGGGCGGCGCGGCCGCCCGCTTGCTGGTCGAGAAGGTTGCGCACGCAACCTCGTTCATCTCCGTTCCGTCGATCACGTCAGCAGATCGACGATCATCGTGGCCACCGCCGCCGCCATCAGCACGACCGCCAGCCAGCCGAACAGTTTCGACACCGGCCCGCTGCCGGGCTGGCCGGCCGCATCGCGCTTGCGCGACAGCAGCATCACCAGCACGAGCATCGGCACCGCCGCGATGCCGTTGAGCACCGCGCTCCAGTACAACGCGCGGATCGGGTCGATCGGGCCGAAGCAGATCGCGATGCCGACGATCACGCACAGCGCCAGCACCGTGTAGAACGCGGGCGCGCGCTTCACGGGCTCGTTCAGCCCTTCGCGGAACCGCCACGCTTCCGCGCACCCGTAGGCAGCGCTGCCCGCGAACGCGGGAATCGCGAGCAGCCCGCAGCCGACGATGCCGAACGCGAATACGAGAAACGCGGCTTCGCCGGCGATCGGCCGCAATGCCTCCGCGGCCTGCGCGGTGCTGCCGATGTCGTGCCGGCCGCGCGCGAAGAAGACGGCCGAGCCGATCACCATGATGCAGAACGACACCGCGTTGGTGACGATCATGCCGGTCCACGTGTCGAACGTGATGCGCCGCTCGGTCTCGCGGCGCGTGCTGCGCTCGCCGTCCTGTTGCTCGGCCGTGGTTTCCTCGACTTCGAGCGCGGCTTGCCACACGAACAGGTACGGGCTCAGCGTCGTGCCGAGCACGGCGACCGCGGTGGTCGCATACGCATGCGTGAACGCGATCTGCGGCAGCACGATCGCATGCAGCAGGCCGGCCCAGTCGATGTGCACGAAGCCGAGTTCGAGCACGTACGCGATCAGGCCGAGCGTCATCCATTTCAGCCAGCGCGCGTAGCGTTCGTACGACAGCAGCACCTGCAACGCGAGCGACGCGATCCCGTAGAGCGGCGCATACCAGTAGCTGCGGCCGCCGACGACGAGCGCCGTCGCATCGCCCATCGCCGCGAGATCCGCGCCGACGTTCGCGACGTTGACGATCACGACCATCACGATCAACGTCTTCGCGACGCGATCGGAAAAATGCTCGCGGATGCCGGCCACGAGCCCTTCGCGATTGCGCCGGCCGATGAATGCCGACGCGAGCTGCACCGCGACCATCATCGGCAGCGTGACAATGATCATCCACAGCATGTTGAAACCGAACTGGCTGCCGGCCTGCGCGTAGACGGCGACGTTGCTCGGATCGGCGTCCGACGCGCCCGCAAGCAGGCCGGGGCCGAGCCGCCGGTACCACGGCTTCGCGGCGGGCGGCGGCGCTTCGGCCGCCGGCCGCGCGTCTTCGTCGAGTCCGCTCATCCGGCGTCCCCGTGCGACGGGCGCCCGCCGCCGTGGCGCCGCTCGCGCGCGAGGCGCGACGCCGTGCGCAATGCGTCCACCAGCGTGCGGTAGGCGTGTTCGCGGGAATCGGCGCCGCGCGTGCGCAGCACGTACGACGGATGATAGGTCGCGACGACGAGCCGGCCGTCCTCGGTGCGCACCGGCGCGCGCGTGCGCTCGAGCGTCGCGTCGTTGTCCTGCAGCACCGCGCGTAGCGCCGTCGCGCCGAGCGCGACCACCACGCGCGGCTGTACGGCTTCGAGCTCGCGCTCGAGCCAGTAGTGGCACGCGGCCACTTCGCGCTGCGCGGGCGTCTTGTGCAGCCGCCGCTTGCCGCGCGGCTCCCATTTGAAGTGCTTGACCGCATTCGTCAGGTAGACGTGCGAGCGTTCGATCCCGGCTTCGTCGAGTGCGCGATCGAGCATGCGGCCGGCCGCGCCGACGAACGGCAGGCCCGCGCGGTCCTCCTGGTCGCCCGGCTGCTCGCCGACCAGCATGATCGGCGCGTCGACGGGCCCGGCGCCCGGCACCGGCTGCGTCGCGTGTTCCCACAGCGTGCAGCGGCGGCACGCGTCGAGCGTGGCCGGCGTATCGTCGTCGGTCGGCGGCGGCGTGGATGCCGGGCGCGCGGGCGGTTTGCGCGTCATGCGGCGCCCCGGGCCCGGGCCGGGCAAGCGGCGCGCCGCGGTTGCGCGGAACATGCCGGCGCGCGTGCTGTCGCACGGGCGGAGGGAAGCAGAGCGGGCGCGGGAAGCCGCATCGTGCGCATGAAAGACTCCTGTGTCGGCGATGCGAAAGAGACAGCAACCGGCATGCCGCACTCGGTCGATATGGGCGCGCGCCTTGCTTGGCAAACCGGTCCAACGACAGGAGAAGCACGATGCAACCCGACCCCGGCGACGATCCGGCCGCCGACGACGTGCTGCTGTGGCGCGCGCCCGACAGCGTGCCGCGCCGCCCGCGCCGCGTGCTGGTCGTCGACGACTATCGCGAAGCGGCCGATGCGCTGCGCCTGCTGCTGGAGGCGCGCGGCTTCGAGTGCCGGGTTGCCGACGATCCGTTCGCGGTGTGCGACGTCGCGCGCGACTGGCAGCCATTCGCGGTCGTGCTCGACATCGCGATGCCGGGCCTCGACGGGCTGCAACTCGCGGCGCGACTGCGCGGCGATCCGCAAACGGCCGACATGCTGCTGGTGGCGTGCAGCGGGCTCGCGTCGCGGCGGGATCAGGAACAGGCGAAGGAAGCCGGCTTCGACGCGCATTGCGCGAAGCCGCTGACGCCGCACCGGCTGCTGGGCTACCTCGAATCGGCAAGCGGCGGTGCCGCGAAGCCGGACGGGGACGTTACACGCCCCTTGTAAAAAGGCTGGCGGCGCGCGGGGTGCGGCACCTGCCGGCACGGCGCGGCGGACAAAAAACGCCCCGCGCGGAGCGGGGCGTGTCGCATCAAAGGCGCCGGCGCTCCGGCGCCACGTCGTGGCGCGCTCAGTGGCGGCCGCGCGGATCGTTCAGGTCCTCAGTCGGGTCGGTGAGCCCGAGCTCGTCGCCGGCACTCCAGTACGGTGTGCTGCCGTAGAACTCGTGCAGCGGCTCGGCCCATTGCGGATCGGCCATCGCCGGCCAATGGTCCTTGTCGAACCCCGGCGCGTTGCGGATCCGCTCGGACGACACCGACAGCAGGAAGCACTTGCGCTCGGTGTCGAGCGTCAGCGCGCTCCACGGAATGGCGTGCAGCTTGTCGCCGATGCCGAGGATGCCGCCGCTCGACAGCACCGCATACGCGATGCGGCCGGAGCGCACGTCGAGCATGATGTCCTTGATCTTGCCGACGTCGTCGCCGTCGGTCGTATAGACCTTGTCGCCTTCCAGCGTATCGGCCGCCATCACGTCGGGGCCGGGGCCGGCCGCCGTCGCGGCGCCCTTGCCGATGATGCGGGTCTGACCTTGATTGGAAGTCTGCATGGTTTCCTCCAGGCTGCGTGGGGCGCGACCGTGCCCGGGGCGGGCCCTGCGGGTCGCGCGGGGTGGGCAGGGCGAAGCGGGAATCGCTTCGTCACGTCTGCTTCGGTTGCGACACGCCTTCGAGCGTGTTCGCCACGTCGTCGCGCTCGGGGCTCGCCGTGCGCGTCGCGATGTCGGCGAGCGAGAGCATGCCGACCAGTCGCTTGTCGTGATCGACGACGGGCAGCCGGCGCAGTTGCGCGTCGGCCATGTAGTGCTGGATCTCGTCCAGCGAATCGTCGTCGAAGCACCATTCGATCGGGCCGGACGCGACCTCGTGGATTCGCGTCTCCGGCGGCTTGCCAGCCGAGATCGCGCGCACCGCGAGATCGCGGTCCGTCACCATCCCCACCAGCCGGTTGTTGTCGCACACGGGCAGCGCGCCGATGTCGTAGCGCTCCATCAATTGGGCGGCGTGACGGATCGAGTCGGTCGGCGAGATCCGCACGACGTCCTGCGACATGATTTCGTGGACGCGATGCATGCAATTCTCCTTGCGGGTGGGTGTAGCAACGTGTAGCAATGGGCCGATGCGGCCGCCGCGGTTCAGCAAAGCACATGCCGTGCGCGCCGCCGCCGCGTCACGCGTCGTCGCGGTCGCGTTTGTCCTGCCACGGCCCGTCGTCGTGCGTGCCGGGCGGCGTGTCGGGCTCGATGCGCGTGACACCGCCCGTCGCGGGCGCGTCGCTCGCCGGAAACGTGTCCTCGAGCTGCTTGTCGATATGACGTTCGGAATGGCCCGTACGCGTGCGGTCCTGATCCTTCAGCGGCGGTTGCGGATCGGGTTGCCGCTCGTGCGCCGGTGCGTTCTGGCCGGGCCGGGTCGGATCCTTCATGGCGGTGCTCCGTATCGGTGACGATGATGCGCCTGTGCCGCAACCGGCGTTCCCGGTTCGCCCCCCGGCACGCGACTTGCCGCAGCGGCGCAGACGACCATGACGACGATGACGACGCAGGCGCGACGGCGTGTCTGCTGCGCACACATCAAGCGGAGGCACGACGATGATTCCGAAACGACGACCAGGCGTGCGCTATGAGATCAACGTATGCGGGGGCGGATTCGATTCGGTGAAAAGCCATTTCGATACGTGGAAGCGCGAGCCGCTGATCTACCGGCCCGAGCGCCGGATGTTCGAAGGCAAGGCCGACGTGCGGCCGCTCGGCGACGAGACGTTCGGCGCGACCGAGCCCGCGCGCTTCGCGCTGCAGCGGGCGTGCGAGCCGTCGGATCCGTACGCGCTCGCCGCGCGCGTGCGCGACGACGGCCGCGAGCTGTGGCTGGTGATGGCCGCCTATGACGCGTAGCGGCGCGCTTGCAAGATTTTCAGCGAACGGTGTAGCGAAGGCATGGCGCTTCGCGCCGCACCGCGCGGCTGTGTATCCGCCCGCGTATCGATTCCCGCGCGGTCCCCGTGCGATCTCCGTGTGCGGGCGGCCCGGCCGCACGGCATGCGGTTTGCGAATCCTCGCCATGCGGCTGTCGCGCCGATCCCGACCGAATCCCGCAACGATGGAATTGCCGATGAAAAACGAACCCGCGCAGTGGCTGCAACGGCCCGAACCGCCGCTTCCCGACATCGAGCCGGACCCCGAGCCGCCCGACCCCGACGACGTGCCGCCGGACATGCCCGAGCCGTACCGGCAACCGGAGGGCGATCCGCCCGGGCATGCGCCGCCGGAACGCGATCCGCCGTCGCGCGAGCCGCCGGTGCGGGCGCTGCCGGTGAGCGCGGCGTCGCGAACGACATCGGCAAGGGAGGGCCTGCGATGAGCATCCGCGTGAAACCCGGCCTGCTGCGCGACATCGCCGAAACGCTGGGCCGGCATTTCGAGGCGCGCGCGATCCCGTTCCATGTCGAGGAGCACCCGGCCGGCGCGTTGCATATCGGCTTTCGCGTCGACGGCCATCCGGCGTCGCTGACCGTGACGTTCGACGGCGACGCATTCACCGCGCTCGAACGGGCCGACGTCGGCCGGCAACGCGGCACGCTCACGCGCGTCGCGGCCGAATTCGACACGATGATGGCGCGCCGCGCACCGACCGCGTACGCGGGCGATTTCCATTTCAACCGGCTCTGAGCCACGCTGCCACGGCGCGGCCCGCAACCATGGGAGGAGGATTCGATGAACACGATCCAGACGATCCGCATGGGCGCGTGCGCGGTGGCCGCCGCGTGCGCGCTGGGCGCATGCACGCAACCGGTCGGCGGCCCGTACGGCACGCATGCGGCGCCGCCCGCGCCGCCCGACGGCCGCGGCGCGCAATCGACCACGACGATGCCGGACGCGAACACGCGCTACGATACGCGTCCGTCGCCGGGCAACACGATGCCGCCGGGCGCGACCGTCGGCCAACCGGTCGACGCACCGCCGCCCGGCCCGAACGGCACGCAGGGCGATCGGCCGCTACCGGGCACGCCGCCGCCGATGCAGTACTGACAGGATGTTGCGGCGTGGCGCCGTGCCACGGCATGCAGCACCGCGATGCGGCCGGGGCAACGCGATGGCGAATCCGCACGCGCATCCGGCGCCATCTGCCCGGATCGTCGAGCGCTTTACTCGACCGGTCGGAGGGCGACCGCATCGATGCTAAAGAGGACGGGCAGTCAGCCTAGGGCGGGGCCGCGTTTGCCCGAGCGAAATACGTGCCCCCAAACTTGCCCCGGGCTTGTAAAAAAGCAGGCTCGGGCGGGGGGCGACACGGGGTGCGAACCTCCGAGAGCCGCGCCCTGTCGCGCTTCGCACGACTGGCACGGATGCTGCATGACGTTCGGTAGAAGACATACCCGAACCGAACCGTCAGGAGGCTTTTGATGCCCGTCTCGCTTGCGCTGCAGATGCGACAGCATCTCGCACTCACGCCGAGGCTTCAGCAGTCGCTGCGGCTGCTGCAGTTGTCCTCGCTCGAATTTCAACAGGAATTGCGTCAGGCGCTCGACATGAACCCGTTTCTCGAAGACGGCCCGGGCGACGACGAGACCGCGGCCACCCCCGAGCAACCGACCGAAGCGGCCGCGCCTGAAACGGCGCCCGAGCGCGACGAAATCCGCCCGCCGGACGGCGAGGTGCCGTTTACCGCCGCGCCCGCGCCGCGCGGCACGAGCCGCCAGGGCGACGACACCGACGGGCTGTCGCCCGGCGAATGGATGGCCGCCGAGCCGTCGCTGCATCAGCAGTTGCACGATGCGCTGCGGCTCTATCCGCTCAACAAACGCGATCGCGAGGCCGCGCGCCTCGTGATCGATGCGCTCGACGACGACGGCTACCTGCGGCAGGAACTCCCTGAACTGCTGGTCGCCGCCGATCCCGCGTGGCTGCTGTCGGAGCAGGATCTGGCGGTCGCGCTGCGGCTCGTGCAGATGCTCGACCGGCCGGGTATCGCCGCTCGTTCGTTATCCGAATGCCTGGTGCTGCAACTGGACGCGATTCCGGCCGGCACGCCGGCGCTCGCGGAAGCGAAAGCGATCGCGCGCGAGCATCTGGAGCGGCTCGCGCGCCGCGAGACGGCCGAAATCCAGCGGCGCCTCGGCTGCAATCAGCAGACGCTGCAGGCCGCCTGCGCGCTGGTGCGCGGGCTCGACCCGCGCCCCGGCAATCACTACGGCAGCACGCGCGGCGACTACGTGGTGCCCGACGTGATCGTGCGTCAGGTGCGCGACGAGTGGATCGTCACGATCAATCCGGCCGTGCTGCCGCGTGCGCGGTTGCACGAGCGCTACGCGACGCTGTTCGCGCAGTCGAGCGGCGAGCGCGATTCGCCGCTCGGCCAGCAATTGCAGGAAGCGCGCTGGCTGATCCGCAACGTGCAGAAGCGCTTCGACACGATCCAGCGCGTGGGCGAATGCATCGTCGCGCGGCAGCGCGATTTCTTCCGCTACGGCGAGATCGCGATGAAGCCGCTGGTGCTGCGCGATATCGCGGAGGAACTGGACCTGCACGAATCGACCGTCTCGCGCGCGACCGGCAACAAGTACATGGCCACGCCGCACGGCACGTTCGAGTTCAAGCATTTCTTCCCGCGCAAGCTCGAGGCGGCCGGCAAGGGCGTGTGCTCGGCCTCCGCCGCGAAGGTGCTGATCCGCGACATGATCGCGGCCGAGCGGCATACCGATCCGCTGTCCGACGTCGCGCTCGCCGAAAATCTCGCGGGCCGCGGCATTCTTCTTGCGCGTCGGACGGTGACCAAGTATCGCCAGGCGATGAAGATTCCGCCGGCCGACCTGCGGCGCCGCGACGCCGCGTGACGGCCTCATTGTTCCAACCACGCGCGCGCCGTCCGTCGCGTCGGCTCGCGCCAACGAGAGGAGCGCAATCATGCCAGCCAAATCCCAGGCGCAGCAGCGCGCCGCAGGGGCCGCGCTGTCGGCCAAGCGCGGTGACACGAAAATGAAGGATCTGAAGCCGCCGTCGAAATCGATGGCCAAGTCGATGAGCGAGAAAGAGCTCGAGAAAATGGCTTCCACGCCCACGCACGGCAAACCGAAACACAAGCACGATGCGTGAGCGCCGCCGACGTTTAGTGACGACCGCTGTCATCCAGGAGGGTTCCATGCTTCGATACGCCATCATCTTCTTCGTCATCGCGATCATCGCGGCGGTGTTCGGGTTCGGCGGCATTGCCGCCGGCGCGGCCGAGATCGCGAAGATCCTGTTCTACATCTTCGTCGTGATCTTCCTGGTCACGCTGTTGCTGGGGGTCGTGCGCCGATGACGGTCGCGCCCGACCGGTCGCGGCGCGTCGCGGAACTCGAGCACGCGTTCGCGATCGGCTTTCCGTCGCAGTCGACCGTCGTCGTTCACGAGGACGACGCGTCGGGCCGGCTGACGATCCACGTATCGTGGGTGCGCGTGCCCTCCGACGAGGATGCGCGCGAATGGCGCTGCACGGTCGACATGCGGTTCGATGCGGACGTGATCGAGCGGTATGCGCTGCTCGACACGGCCGACCGGCTGCGCGTGCGCACGCAACTGTGCGACCGCGCGCGGCGCGCGGTGGACGAGCACAAGCCGCGCGTCGAGGATGCCGTGATCGAATGCAACGTGGCGCTCGACGTGACGGCCGTCGAATTCGACGCGGCGCTGCGCGCGCCCTGACGCCGCCGGCCCGCGGGCGCCCATCGGGCGCCGGGCCGGCTTTCCCCGCCGTTCGCACGCGCGCGCCGCGGCGCGCCGGCGTGCATGGCGGCTCCCCATTCGAATACCAACAGGATACCTGACGATGACGAATCCCCCATCCGCCGGCAAGACGCCCCCGACGCAGCCGCACGACAGCGCGAAGTCGCGCCAGCTCGAAGCGAATCGTGCGCGGCCCGACGGCGAGGCGTTGCGCACCAACCAGGGCGTGCGGATCGCCGACAACCAGAATACGCTGCGAGGCGGCGCGCGCGGCCCGTCGCTGCTCGAAGACTTCATCATGCGCGAGAAGATCACGCATTTCGATCATGAGCGCATTCCGGAGCGCGTGGTGCACGCGCGCGGCTCGGGCGCGCACGGCGTGTTCCGCGTCTACGAGCCGATGGCCGACTACACGAAGGCCGTGTTCCTGCAGGACCCGGCCGTCGAAACGCCGGTGTACGTGCGCTTCTCGACCGTGCAGGGGCCGCGCGGGTCGGCCGACACCGTGCGCGACGTGCGCGGCTTCGCGGTGAAGTTCTATACCGAGGAAGGCAACTACGACCTCGTCGGCAACAACATGCCGGTGTTCTTCATCCAGGATGCGATCAAGTTTCCCGACTTCGTGCATGCGGTGAAGCCCGAGGCGCCGAACGAGATGCCGACCGGCGCGTCCGCGCACGACACGTTCTGGGATTTCGTGTCGCTGGTGCCGGAAACCACGCACATGGTGCTGTGGCTGATGTCGGATCGCGCGCTGCCGGCGAGCTATCGCGCGATGGACGGCTTCGGCGTGCACACGTTCCGCTTCGTGAACGCGGCCGGCGTCGAGCGTTTCGTGAAATTCCACTGGCGGCCCGTGAGCGGCGCGTATTCGCTGCTGTGGGACGAGGCGCAGCGCATCGCCGGCCACGACCCGGATTTCAACCGGCGCGACCTGTGGATGGCGATCGAGCGCGGCGACTATCCGGAGTTCGAGCTCGGCGTGCAGATGATCGATCCGGCCGATGCCGACAAATTCGACTTCGACCTGCTGGATCCGACCAAGCTCGTGCCGGAAGAGCTCGTGCCGGTGCGGCCAATCGGCCGGATGACGCTGAACCGCAACCCCGACAACTTCTTCGCGGAGACCGAGCAGGTCGCGTTTCACCCGGGCCACGTGGTGCCGGGCATCGATTTCACGAACGATCCGCTGTTGCAGGGGCGGCTGTTCTCGTACACCGATACGCAACTGAGCCGGCTCGGCGGCCCGAATTTCCACGAGATTCCGATCAACCGGCCGGTGTGCCCGTTCGCGAACAACCAGCGCGACGCGATGCACCGGCAGACGATCAACGTCGGGCAGGCGTCGTACGAGCCGAACTCGACGAGCGGCGGCTGGCCGCGCGAGACGCCGCCCGCGCCGTCCGGCGGCGGGTTCGAAACCGTGCCCGAGCCGCTCGAAGGCCACAAGGTGCGCGTGCGCAGCGAATCGTTCGCCGACCATTTCTCGCAAGCCGCGCTGTTCTACCAGAGCATGACCGAGATCGAGCAGCGGCATATTCGCGATGCGTACTGCTTCGAGCTCGGCAAGGTGACGCAGCCGCACATTCGCGAGCGGGTGGTCAACGAAATCATCGCGCGCTTCGACGCGGGGCTCGCCGCGCAGGTCGCCGAACGGCTCGGGCTGCCCGCGCCGCAGGCGGCCGCCACGCCGGCCGTCCCGCAGCCCTCGCCGGCGCTGAGCCTGATCGGCCGCGCGAAGCCCGGCATCCGCTCGCGCAAGATCGCACTGATCGCGACGCCGGGCGTGAACCCGGTGCTCGTCGAGCAGGTGCGCGACGCGTTGCAGGCCGCGCACGCGGTGCCGACGATCGTCGCGCCGACGCTCGCGCCGATCGGCGGCATCGTGCCGGAGGCGACGCTCGCCGGCATGCCGTCGGTGATGTTCGACGCGGTGTTCGTGTGCGGCGGCGACGGCGATGGCCGCGATCTCGCGCACAGTGCCGACGCCCGCCATTTCGTGCGCGAGGCGTTCAAGCACCTGAAGCCGATCGCGGCCGTCGGCTCGGGGCGGCAATTGCTCAGCGCCGCGCACTTGCCGGATCCGGCTGAAGGCGTGTGCGTCGGGCAGGCTGTCGATCTCGACAAGGTGCTGGCCACGCTGTCGGATCACCTCGGCCAGCATCGCGTGTGGGCGCGCGAACAGCAGGCGGCGGAACTGCCGGCATAGGGCCGGCGGCGGTTCGCACCGGACGGCGCGCCTGCCCTCGGGCGGGCGCGCATCGGGCAAGGAGGAACAGCATGGCACCGCGGATGATATGGAAAGGCGCGATCAGCTTCGGGCTCGTGCACGTGCCCGTGCAACTGTTTCCGGCGACGCGCACCGTGAAGCCGTCGTTCCGGATGCTTGACAAGCGCTCGATGGACCCGATCGGCTATCGGCAGATCAACAAGCGCACCGGCAAGGAGGTCACGCGCGAGGACATCGTGCGCGGCTACGAGTACGAGAAGGAGCGCTACGTCGTGCTGACCGACGACGAAATCCGCGCGGCGAACCCGGAATCGACGCAGACCGTCGACATCCTGACCTTCGTCGACGAGGACGCCGTGTCGTTCCTCTATCTCGACACGCCGTACTACCTGGTGCCGGACCGCAAGGGCGAGAAGGTCTATGCGCTGCTGCGCGACGCGCTGAAGGACAGCGGCAAGATCGGCATCGCGCTCGTCGTGATGCGCGACCGCCAGCATCTGGGCGCGCTGATCCCGGTCGGGCCGATACTCGCGCTCGATACGCTGCGCTGGCAGGAGGAACTGCGGCCGCTCGACGAGCTGTCGGTGCCGGCCGACGACGCGAAGGGCGCGGGCGTCACCGCGCGCGAACTCGCGATGGCGAAGAAGCTGATCGACGACATGTCCGGCAAATGGACGCCCGATGAATATCACGACACGTTTCGCGACGACATCCTCGAACTGGTCGAGCGCAAGGTGCGCGCGGGCAAGGTCGAGGAGATCGAGGACCGGCCCGCGCAGACGGGCCGCGCGGCGACCAACGTGGTCGATCTCACCGAGCTGCTGAAGCGCAGCCTCAAGGGTGGCGCCGGCGCGCGCGCGGCGGATCTGCGTGACGAGCGCGACGAAGCGGAAGAGGAGGCGTCATCGTCGCGGGGCGGCGCGCGACGCAAGCCGCCCGCGAAATCCGCGTCGAAAGGCACGACGACGAAAACCGCGGCGAAGCGCGGCACCGCGAAACGCGGCGCGGCGAGCGAGCCCGCGGCGAAGAAGACCGCCGCGCGACGCAAGCACGCGGCGTGAAGCCGATGACGCCGACTCCGATTTCGACGAGGTGACGCGATGGCCGGCAAGCTCGATCCGTATCGCCGCAAGCGCCATTTCGGCGCGACGCCCGAGCCCGAAGGCGCGCACGGGAAGCGTCGCGCGAAGGCGGAGGTGAAAGCGGGCACGAAGGCGAAGCCCGCCGCGCGCGCCCGCCACCCGCTGCGCTTCGTGATCCAGGAGCACCACGCGCGCCGGCTGCACTACGATTTCCGGCTCGAGCTCGACGGCACGCTGAAATCGTGGGCCGTGCCGAAGGGGCCGAGCTTCGATCCGCAGGTGAAGCGGCTCGCCGTGCATGTCGAGGACCATCCGCTCGAATACGCGTCGTTCGAAGGCGAGATTCCGGCCGGGCATTACGGCGCGGGGTCGGTCGTCGTCTGGGACGAGGGCACGTGGACGCCCGACGGCGGCGTCGCGCAGGCACGCGAAGGCTATCGGGCGGGCAAGCTGACGTTCCGGCTCGACGGCGAGAAGCTGCACGGCGGCTGGGCCCTCGTACGCAGCGGGCGCCAGGAGGGGCGCCAGGAGCAGTGGCTGCTGATCAAGGAGCGCGACGACGACGCGCGCAGCGCCGATGAATTCGACGTGGTCGGCGAGCGGCCGGGCAGCGTGCATGACGGCGCGTCCAACGGCGCGGCGCGCAAGCGAGCGGCGCGACGCGGCGGATCGACCGGCGCGAACGGCGATTCACGGGCAGCGCGACCTGCAAGCCGCGAAGGCAACGAAAGCCAGCGCCCCACCGATCCGTCGCAAGTCGAGGGCGCGGTGCGCGCGCCGCTGCCCGAGCGCGTCGCGCCGCAACTCGCGACGCTGGTCGACGCGCCGCCGACCCACGGCGGCTGGTGCTACGAACTGAAGTTCGACGGTTACCGGATCCTCGCGCGCATTGCAGGCCAGGGCGCGCGCCGGCGCGTCACGCTGATGACGCGCGAAGGCCGCGACTGGACCGCGAAGCTGCGCGCGCAGCGCGACGCGCTCGCGGCGCTCGACGTCGACGACGCGTGGCTGGACGGCGAGGCCGTCGTGCTCGGCGAAAACGGCCTGCCCGATTTCCAGGCGTTGCAGAACGCGTTCGGCACGGGCCGCTCGGATGCAATCACGTTCTTCGCGTTCGATCTGCCCTATCTCGACGGATACGACCTGCGCGACGCGCCGCTCACGGCCCGTCGCGCGCTGCTCGAACCGCTGCTCGCGAACAGCGATCCGACGCGCGTGCGTTTTTCGCCCGATCTCGGCGAGGACGTCGCGTCGCTGATCGCGAGCGCCTGCGACACGGGCCTCGAAGGGCTGATCGGCAAGCGCGCGGAGTCGCGCTATCGCGCCGGCCGTTCGCCGGCGTGGATCAAGCTCAAATGCCGGCGCCGGCAGGAATTCGTGATCGGCGGCTTTACGGAACCATCGGGCAGCCGGCACGGCTTCGGCGCGCTGCTGCTCGGCGTGCACGAACCGCCGCCGGCCGGCGAGCGGCGGCGCGGGCCGGGGCCGCTGCGCTACGTCGGCCGCGTCGGCACCGGATTCGACGCGCGCATGCTCGACCGTCTCGCCGCGATCCTGCGCAAGCACGAGCGCGACACGATGCCGTTCGACGCACCGCCGCGCGAACGCACGCGCACGCGCGTGCACTGGGTCGAGCCGACGCTCGTCGCCGAATGCGAATTCGCGGAATGGACCGGCGACGGCATCGTGCGGCAGGCCGCGTTCATCGCGCTGCGCGACGACAAGCCGGCGCAGCAGATCGTCCGCGAAATGCCGAAACACACGGAAACGGAGGTGACGATGGATCGACGCGAAACCACGCACGACGACAAACGCAAGCGCGCATCGCCTGCCGCTCATGAAACGGCCGCTCGCAAGCGCACCGCACGTTCCGGCGCGGCCGCGCGCGCCGAAGACGGCGCGGCTGCGCCAGACTCGCTCGGCGGCGTGCGCATCACGCATCCCGAGCGCGTGCTCGACCCGCAAAGCGGCACGCGCAAGATCGATCTCGCGCAGTATTGGCAATGGGTCGCGCCGTGGCTGCTGCCCGACCTGAAAGGCCGGCCCGTCTCGCTCGTGCGCGCCCCGGGCGACATCGCCGGCGAGCTGTTTTTCCAGAAACACGCGGAGCGCCGCGAGATTCCGTTCGTCACGCAGCACGAAGGGCTCGACCCCGGCCACGGGCCGTTGCTGTCGATCGACAGCGTCGACGCGCTGCTCGGCGCCGCGCAAATGGGCACGGTCGAACTGCACACGTGGAACGCGCATGCGTCGAACATCGAGCGGCCCGACCGCATCGTGTTCGACCTCGATCCCGATCCGGCGCTGCCGTGGCGCACGATGATCGACGCCGCGCAACTGGTGCGCGGCCTGCTCGACGAGCTGGGGCTCGTGTCGTTCTGCAAAACGAGCGGCGGCAAGGGGCTGCACGTCGTCGTGCCGCTCACGCGGCACGCGGGCTGGGACGACGTGAAGGATTTTTCGCGCGCGGTCGCGCAGCACGTCGCCGGCACGCTGCCCGAGCGTTTCACCGCGACGATGGGGCCGCGCCACCGGCGCGGCAAGATCTTCGTCGACTACCTGCGCAACGGGCGCGGCGCGAGCACGATCGCCGCGTATTCGGTGCGCGCGCGGCCCGGCATGGGCGTGTCGGTGCCGCTCGAGTGGGACGAGGTGCCGCAGACGACGGGCGGCGCACAATGGACGATCGACACGTTGCACGTGCGGCTGGACGCGCTGAAGCGTGACCCGTGGGAAGGCTATGCGAAGGCGCGCCAGCGCATCACCGCGGCGATGCGGGCGCGGCTCGGCGCGGACACGTGAACCGTCAGCGACGGCGCTGCTGCAACCGGTAATACCAGTTCATCAGCGGCGTCGCGGAGACCCCGTGCGCCACCACCGACGCGGACACGACGGCCAGCACGGGCGCCGCCAGCGGGCGCACGGCCTCGGACGGCCCGTGCTCGAGCGCGAACAGCAGATAGTAGAACGAGCCGATCCCGCGGATGCCGAACCACGCCATCAGCCGCCGCTGCGCATGCGTCGCCCGCGACCCGACGAGCGTGACCAGCACCGCGAGCGGGCGCACGGCGACGAACAGCACGGTGGCCAGTGCGGCGGCGCCCCACGTGAACAGCGGGCCGGGCAGCGTCGACAGCACGCTGCCGATCATCGTCATCACGATCGCCTCCGCGATCCGTTCGAGCTCGATCGTGAAGCCGAGCACCGATTCGGCCATGAACGCATGCGCCTTGTCCGGATGCTTTTCGGTCGCGACGACGTCTTCCGAATCGATCCGGCCGATCACTTCGCGCGGCGGACGGTCGCCGCTCGCACGATGCTCGACGCGCCGCATCGCGACGCCGGCCGCGAACGTCGCGATGAAGCCGAACGTGTGCGCGAGCTGTGCGGCGCCGAACGACAGCACGATCAGCGCGAGCGCGAAGAAGCCTTCGAGGCCGAGCGCCTGCGCGTGGCGCGTGCGCAGCCAGCCGATCGTCTTCGTCATGGCCCAGCCGAGCCCGCCGCCGATCGCCGTCGCACCGGCGATGCCCCACAGCGCGACCAGCGCGAACGTGCCGGACAGCGGCGGGATGCCGTGCGTCGCGCCCGGTGCGCCGCACAGCGCGAGCCCCGCGAGCGCGAACGGCAGCGCGATGCCGTCGTTCATCCCGCCTTCGCCGGACAACGCGAAGCGCACCAGGTCGCGATCGCCCGGGTCGTGCACCTGCACGTCGTGCGCGAGCACGGGATCGGTCGGTGCGAGGATCGCCGCGAGCAGCAGCGCGGGGCCCCAGCCGACGCCAAGCGCGAGCACCGTGCACGCGGCGAGCAGCGGCACGGTGACGACCATCGCGAGCAGCCCGAGGCGGCACGGCACGAGCCACAGCTTGTCGGACAGCGGCACGCGCAGCCGCAGCCCGATCGCGAACAGCGATACGAGCAGCGCGACTTCGACGATCGCGCGCAGCAGGGGGCCGTCGCGTTCGAGGTCGAGATGCAGCAGGCCGGCGCCGCTCGGGCCGAGCGCGACGCCGAGCACCAGGTAGATCATGGCCGAGCTGCATGGCAGGTGGCGCAACGCGGACGTCACGACGCCCATGCCCAGCAGCACCGCGCCGATGATCAGGTACCAGAGGGTTTCGTGCATGTGTGATCGCAGCGGAGGGAGACGGGCGACGCGCCAGCCGTCAGGGCTTGCGGCCGAACGCTTCGCGCAGCTTGCTCTTCGCGCGTTCGAGCGTTGCACGGCGCGTTTTCGGCAGGTTGCGGCCCGCGCGGTTCACGTAGAAGTTCAGCATCGACATCGCCGACTGGAACGGCGACGCCTTGCGGCGGCGGCTGTGTTCGGCCGAGTGCTTCAGCGACGCGGCGATCGCCGCCGGATCGTCGGATTTGAAGATGTCCGGCTCGATGTCGAGCGCATCGCTTTTTTGCGTGACTTCGCCGGACCAGCGCTGGCGGTGGTTCGGATCGGCGCCGCGTGCGCGGCCGGGGCGGCGCGTATGGCGCTTGCCGTGTGGGTGGGAAGCGGAAGCAGAAGCGGAAGGCATAAGGCGGAGGCTCCGTATGGGTCACGGACAAGTCGTGCGCGGGAGGGGAGCAAACCGCGTGCCGCATCTCGAACGTCGCCGGCGCGGCATGGGCCTTGCTGAAAGACCGGAGCAGGAATTTCCATCACGCGATCGTCCATAGGGAGAAAACGCCATGAAGTCAGTATTCGAATCGAAGTTCGTCGCGCGCCACGTGCTGGGCTGCGCGGCCGTCGCGATCGCCGCGGCTGCACCGGCCGCATGGGCGCAGAACTCGCAGCGCTCCGACGAGGGTACCGGCGCGCCAAATCCGTCGATGGACATGTCTACGCCGGGCACCAACGGCAATACGGCCGCGCCGCCGCCGCCGGCGGGCACGCAGCGGCATGGCGCGAAGCACGGGATGCGGTCGCACAGCGGGTCGGCCGGCCATGTGAAGCCGGGCGGCGGCCCGAACGGTGCCGGCCAGGGCGGCAGCGGCTCCCCCGGCGGCGGCGTCGGCGGCGGGTCCGGTGGGGCCGGCGGCACGGGCGGCTCGGGTGGCACGAGCGGGACGGGCGCCGGCAACGGCGGGTCGGCGGGCTCGACGGGCACGGGCGGCGGCGGGGCCGGCGGGACGGGCGGCGGTTCCAGCGGTTATTGACGGTGTCGTGCCGGCGCGGCCGGCACGGCGCGATGGCGGCGCGGTTACCCGGGACGGGCGCGCCGCCACCACGCAGGAGGACATCATGCAATCGAATTCCCGGATTTTTCTGGAGCACGACGAGATCGACGACGATGCAGGCGACATGGACGATCTCGACACGACGGTGCACGTGGACGTCGAAACGGGCAGGGTCATGTTCCATGCGGCGTGGGCGAACGCGGTCGAGGCGCCGCCCGAGGCGGCGCGGCATTCGGTCGTGCTCGCGCTCGAATGCTCGACGATGGAACGCTATGCGGACCTCGACGACGGCGCGCGGATGCGCGTGCATGCGATGTTGCATGACGCCGTGCAGCAGACGCTCGAACAGTTGCCCGATACCGACGAGAATCTGACGCTGACGGTCGAGCTGACCGACGCGATGCTCGACGCCGCGCGTCATTTGCAGTGATCGCGGCGCATCGAACGGGCGCACGGCGTCGGCTTACATCCCGTTGAAAAGTTTGCACCCCCGACCGTGACGAACGGGGCAGGCGAGACGACGAGAGGCATACGCACCCCGGCGCGCGGGTCGTTCCCCGATTGCAGGGCAATACAAGCGCGCATGGTTGCCGCGGCGTGCCGCCTGCGGCGCCTTGAGCACGCGGCACGCCGATTGCTGCGCGACGAACACGGCACGACGTGTGCCACACCTTCCACGGAGGCATTCATGAGCGGCAGGCTGGATCATTGCAAGGTAGCGATTCTCGCGGTCGACGGCTTCGAGGAAGCCGAGCTCGTCGAACCGCAGCGCGCGCTCGCGGCAGAAGGCGCGCAGGTGGACGTGATTTCGCAGAAGGGTGGCGAGATCCAGGGCTTCAGGCATGTCGACAAGGGCGAGCGCGTGAAGGTCGATCGCACGTTCGACGAGGCGCGCGAAGGCGACTACGACGCGGTCGTGTTGCCGGGCGGCGTCATCAACGGCGACGCGATCCGGATGGTGCCCGCCGCGCGCGAATTCGTGACGGCGGCGGTGGGCGCCGGCAAGCCGGTCGCGGCGATCTGTCACGGCGGCTGGCTGCTGGTATCGGCCGGGCTGGTCGACGGCAAGACGATGACGAGCTGGCCGAGCCTGCAGGACGACATCCGTCATGCGGGCGGCAAGTGGGTGGACGAGGAAGTCGTGCGCGACGGCAACCTGATCACGAGCCGCAAGCCGGCCGACCTGCCCGCGTTCAACGGCGCGCTGGTCGAGCGTCTCGCGGCGCGGGGGGCGTGAGCCGATGCCGACAGGTTCCCCGCGCGCCGTCACGCTGACCGACGAACCGCCCGCGTTCGACGGCGCGGCGCTGCAAATGCGCTTCGTCGTCGAGGTCAGTGGCGTGCCGCATGACTGCGCGATCACCGTCGAGGCGCTCGAAGACCATTTCGGCGCGCGCTCCGCGCTGGAAGCCGACTTGCGCGATGCGTTCGAGCGCGGCCGTGCGCGGATCGAAGCCGCATGCGCGGACGTGCTGGCGAGCGGCAACCATGACGTGGTGCTGCACAGCGGGTATTTCCGTGCGCCGGCAGGCGCAGCGAGGGCCGGGCTGTTTCGTTCGCGGAGATCGTGAAGCGAACGCGTTTCCCGAAGCATCTGCTCGGTACGTTGTCCAGACGGATCGACGCTGGTCGCATCCGGCGGCCTGCCATTACACGCCGTTGAAAACTTTGCAGCGGCTCGAACACGTCGTCCGGCGCCACATCGCGCGGTGCGCGCGCCCTGCGGACACCGGCGGCACGAGAGCGGTTGGCGCGGTCCCTGCATGCCCCTGACGTCGCCGGCGCACGATACGCGCCGCATGCCGAGGCGACGCCGTCGTCGAGCGCAGCCGTCAACCGGGGAAACGAGCATGCTGACTGCCCACGAATTCGCCGCACTGTTCCTCGCGCATCACGCGCCGGAACAGATCCAGATCGATCGCGACGACGTCGTCGCGCTCGTCGAACGACGCCTGATCGTGATGGAGCACGACGACGCGTCGGGCGCGCACCGACCCGCGCTGACGGCCGACGGCCTGTCGGTGCTGCGAGGCGTGCAGCGTCATGACGCCGCGGGTGCCCACGCGATCGCCCTGCACGATGTGACCGACGGGTGATGCGCAGGGTCGCGCACCGCGCTCACCGCGCGATCGCGACCGGCGCATTGACCTGCACGACGGGCGGCTCGCGTTCGAATGGCGGCGCGTACAGGAAGCGGTCGATCACGCCGGGCTCGAACAGCAGGCAGTAGGTCGAGCCGCCGAACTGGAAGTAACCGATCTCGTCGCCCTTGTCGACGCGCTGCCCCGGCACGACCTCGACCACGCACGACGATACGTCGCCCATCCCGACGAAAACGGCCGCCACGGTGCCGATGCCCGGATCGTCGCTCGCGATCGCGATCACCGCGCGTGCGGCCACCGCTGTCATGTAGCCCTGCGAGTCGTTGAGCCCGGCCGGGTCCGGGCCTTCCGCTTCGGCGACCGAATAATAGGCGCCGTCTACCCGATACGCGTGCGTGACGACGCCGCGCACCGGCGCATGCCAGCGGTGATAGTTGTACGCGCTGAGGTAGGCCTGATAGACGTCGCCGCCGACGAAGCGCTCGGCGAGCGGCAGCCACGCGGGCGTGAAGAGGTCGCGCAGCGAATACGGCTGCGACTTGATCCAGAACGTGTCGCGCAGCTTCACGTTGGTTTCGGCGTGATAGGGCGCGGCTTCGCACGCGCTGACGATCACGTGTGGATCGTTCGGGGCCGCGACGGGCCGCGCGCCATCGCGAAAGCGCCGCGTGAAGAAGTCGTTCCACGAATCGAAGCCCCAGTGCGGCTGGTCTTCGCGATACTGGAACTGCGACAGCCCCAGACGCTTGCGTGCTGCGTCGCAGAACCAGCCGTCGGGCGCGGACGTGTCGAGATGCGTGCGCGAGTGCGGGCCGCCAAGGAAGTCGCACCAGACGTTCAGCACCCGCTTCAACTGCGCGTTCACGGCCGCGTCGCGAAACACCGCGTGGCCCGACGGCATGCACATCGGCCAGTCGAAGAACGCGTTCAGCGGGCACACGATCAGGCTTTCCTCGCTGAACGGCGGCGTGTAGGTCATCAGATGGTCGAGCACGGTCATCAGCTCGCCGATCGACGTGTAGCCGAGCCGGTATCCCGATTCGCACGCTTCGTCGATCGCGCGGGTCAGGCTCATGCGCAGCACTGCGTTATCGTCGAACAGCCGTGCGAGGTCCTGCACGGCCGGCGTGCGCAGCCGCTCGCCGGCATGCGCACGGGCTTCGTTCGCGATTTTTTCGCGGAACGCGGCCATGCGGGATTCCTCGGTGGCCATCCATCCGCCGAGGCGGCGGCGTGTGGCGGGCGGCGTGTTGCGATTCGTCGGCATCGTCACCTCCGGAACGGTTTCGGTCGAATCAGCGGAGCAAGATGCTTGCCCGGCGGGCGGCACCGAAATTGCTGCGTTCGGGCGACCGGTTTCTTTCGATGACTCAGGAGAACGGAATGGCTACAGCTTCGAATGCACGACAGACCCACGATGCAGGCTCGACGGACGAGCGTCGCCGCGACGGGCAACGGACCGTGACGCCGACACGTACGCGGGCTCGAGTGCGAGCGCAGGCGGCGCCGCGCGACGGCGCTCGGCGGGCCGAGCGCGGTGACCGCGGCACAAGCGGAAACGGGCCGGTGACGCCGAGCCGCGGAGAAGAGGCGGCGAAACCGCTGTGGGAAGACGACCGCGGCGAGACGCCGCCGGAGGAGTGGTCGTAAGGTCGCCGACGCAGATCGTCGGCTGAACAAACCGGCTTGCGATCGGACGTTTCGGGTGAAAGCCGATCACGCGTTTGAAAGATCGATTATTCGCGGCACGTTTTGCACAAAATCGATCGCGGGCTGCTCCGGGGCTACCGTCAATCGGACATCGCCTTCAGTTTTCACTCCGCGCCGCGACGAGCACCGCCACAGGCAACTCGGCCAGACAGCGATCGAGCGCCAGCACACCATCCGGCGCATCGATCGCGTCCCCGGCATTCAACGCGTCTGTCCAGGGCCCTTCAACGCCGCGCGGCAGCACGGCGGCCGTGTCGCCCCATCGCGCCGGTTCCACGCGCGGCAATCCGGGCGCTTCGCCCAGCAACCGGCACGCGAGCCGCGTCGCGACCACCACCACGGTCGCCGCATCGTCGCACCGCGCGAACGCCACCGCATGCCGTGCCAACTTGCCGCGCACGCGCAGCGGAACGTACGCGCCATCCGCGAACGTCGCCGGCCATCGCGCGCGCAGCGCCAGCATCCGCTCGATCAGCGCGCGCTTCACGCGCGCGTCGGGCCATGTCGGCAGATACGACGCAACGGGCGCGTCGACCGCTTCGGCCGCCAGCGTCGCGAACGGCACGTCGCGCCGGTTGTCCGGATCGACGAGCGAGTGATCCCATGACTCGGTGCCTTGATACAGATCGGGCACGCCGGGCGACGCGATCCGCAGCGCCGTCTGCGCGAGGCTGTTGACGACGCCGGCCGGCGCGATCCGCGCGACGAACGCATGCAGCCGATGCGGAAAATCCCCGGCGCCGCGCGGCGTCAGGATCGCGCGAACGAATGCCTCGCAGCCGCGCTCGTAGTCGGGCTCGGGCGCGAGCCAGTCGGTGTGCTGCTTCGCTTCGCGCAGCGCCTTCGTCTGCCATTGCACGACGCGCGTCGCGAGCGCGTCGAGGCCGGCCGCATCGTCGGGTGCGAGCGCGGGCGGCCAGCAGCCGACGAGCGTCTGGTACAGCATCGCCTCGGCGGCCGGCCCGGGCGTCCACGCGAGGTCGCGGTGCGCGCCGCTGCGATGCGGCAAGTTCAGCGCCGACCAGTCGAGCGATGCCGCGCGCCACGCATCGGGCGCCTCGCTGAGCACCGCGAGCCGCGCACGCGCGTCCTCGCCGCGCTTGTGGTCGTGCGTGGCCGTCGCGACGAGCCCGTGCGGCACGGTGCGCGCGCGTCGCCGATTGCGCGCATGGAACGCGCCGCGCGACAGGCTGAAGTCGCCGGCGTCGGCGCCGACCTCGTTGCGCGACAGCAGCCGGCCGTAGCGATAGTTGGCCGTATCCTCGACACCCTTCGCGGCCAGCGGCGCGGTGAGCTGCGCGAACGCGACGCGCGCCGCGACCAGCGCGTCCGCGTTCGCGCGCGGCACGCGCACGACCGGCAGGCCGAGCCACGCGGCCACGCGCTCGAGCGCGAACCGGTCGGTCGGATCGACGGCCGCATACGCACCGTCATACGCGTGGGCGAGCACGCGCCGGTCGGCGTCGGCGAGTTCCTCGCCCGGCGCCGGATACATCCGGTACACGGGCAGCCGCACCGCGAGTTCACCGAGCACGCGCTGGATCGCGAGCCGGCTCACGTCGCGCGTCGCGGGCGACGCCCGCGCGATCCCGTGCAGCAACCGCGCGACCCGCGCATGCTCGACGGCGAGCTGGCGCATCAGCACGCGCCGCTTGCCGTCGAGCGCTTCCTGCGCGAACGTGCGCGCCGAACCCGACACGGCCGCCCAGTGCGCGGCGAGCGGCGCGGCGCCGGCCGGGTCGTGCAGCAGCGCGTCGACGTCGTTCATGAAGTCGTAGCCGGTCGTGCCGTCGACGGCCCAGTCGCTGCGCAGCGCCTCGCCGGGCGCGAGGATCTTCTCGACCACGATGTAGGGCCGCGCGTCGCGCTGCGCGGCGAGCCGCGCGTGCAGCCGCCGGCAGTACGCGCGCGGATCGGCGAGGCCGTCGACGTGATCGACGCGCACGCCGTCGACCAGCCCGGCCGCGTGGAGGCGCAGCGGCAGCGCATGAACGGCGTCGAACACCGCGTCGTCTTCGACGCGTACGGCCGCGAGCGTCGCGATGTCGAAGAAGCGCCGCCAGTTCAGCTCGTCGGCGGCCGTGCGCCACCACGCGAGCCGGTAGTGCTGGCGTTCGAGCAATCGGTGCAGGCAGGCGCGCGAGCGGGCGCGGCGCGGGTCGGCGCCGCGCAATACCGCGTCGAGCGCGTGCGGGCCGTGCGCGGCCGCATGATCGCGCAGCGCCGCATGGGCGGCGGCCAGCCGCGCGCTGCCGCGTGCCGGCGCGGCATCGAAGCGCTCGGCGAGCGCGTTCAGGTCCGCGCGGTTCGCGATGCGCAGGATTTCCGCGTAGGTGGCGGCGGCCACGGGCAGCCGCCGCCCGGGGCACGCGATATAGAAGCGGCCCGCGGCCGGATCGGCGCGCAGCGTGATGTCGCCGGCCGCGAGCGCATCGCCGTACGGCGCGCCGAGGCACGGCAGCAGCACCTTGCCGTCGAGCGCCGGGTCCGGCGGATGCCAGTCGATGTCGAAGGTGCGTGCATACGGGCTCGCCTGCCCCCATTCGAGCACGTCGTTCCACCAGCCGTTCGACGACCCGCCGACGCCCATGTGGTTCGGCACGATGTCGATGATGATGCCGAGGCCGCGCGCGCGCAGCGCATCGACGAGCCGCAGGAAGCCGGCTTCGCCGCCGAGTTCGGCGCTGAGCGCGCCGTAGTCGACGGTGTCGTAGCCGTGCAGCGAGCCGCGCTCGGCCGTCGACACCGGCGACAGGTACAGGTGGCTCACGCCGAGCCGCGCGAAGTAGTCGGCGTGCGCGGCCGCGTCGTCGAACGTGAAGCCCGCGTGCAACTGCAGGCGCAGCGTCGCGCGCGGCGTCATGAGCGGCGCCCCCGCGAACGGCGCGCATGCACGACGGCGGCGATGCGCGTGCGCACGTCGGTGTCGAACAGCGTGTCGACCGTGCGCGGCAGACGCTGCCGCCAGTTCGGATGGCCGCACGGCGGCCCCGGCAGGTTCGGCTGCGCGTCGAGCGCGAGCAGATCCTCGAGCGGCAGCAGCGCGAGCGGCGACGGGCTGCTCGCGACGTAGCCGAGGATCGCGTTCACCGGCGGCATGTCGGCCGGCGGCACCGCGGCGCCGGCCGGCGCGCACCCGGCCTGTTGCAGCGCGCGCCACAGCGCCGCGCGCTCGGTGGCGCGTTCCGCGTGGGCGGCGAGCAGCTCGGGCGGCGAAGCCGGCGGCGGCATCGGCTTGCCCGGCTCGGGGCGCTGCACGGTATCGTGTCCGAACGCCATGCGCTGCACGATCTCGTCGGAATCGTGCGCGCTCGCATCGTCCGGCGCCGGGGTGGCCACGTCGCGCGGCGGTGTGTCGTCGCGCCGTTTACCGGCTTCGGCGTCGGCGGCGACGCGTCGCCACCCGAGATCGACGCCGCGCCACCAGCCGGCCACGGTCGGCAAGTCGTGCGTCGAGGTGGTCGCGATCGCATCGCGATCCCATGCGGACGGCGGCCGGAACGCGCCGTTCGCGTCGCGCTCGAACCACAGCACGCGCATGCCCGCGACACCCTGCGCGCCGAGCCGTTCGCGCAATCCGGCCGGCACGGTGCCGAGATCCTCGCCGATCGCGATCGCGCGATGGCGGGCCGCCTCGAGCGCGACGAGCCGCACCAGATCGTCGAGCGGATAGCGCAGGTACGCGCCGCTGCGCGGCGAGCCGCCGTCCGGCACGATCCACATCCGCGCGAAGCCGAGCACGTGATCGATGCGGATGCCGCCCGCGTGCGCGAACGCGGCGCGCAGCAGCTCGATGAACGGCACGAAGCCGTCCGCGCGCAGCGCCGCGGGCGTCCACGTCGTCACGCCCCACGCCTGGCCGGCCGCATTGAACAGGTCGGGCGGCGCGCCGAGCGACACGCCGCGCAGCAGCGTCGTGCCGTGCGCCCACGCGTCGCTGCCGGCGCGATCGGAGCCGACCGCGAGATCGGCGATCAGCCCGGTCGCCATGCCCGCGCCGCGCGCCGCGTGCTGCGCGTCGCCCAGCGCGCGCGACGCGCACCATTGCAGGAAGGTGTGGAACGCGATCGTGTCGGCATGCGCGTGCGCGAACGCGTCGACTTCCGCCGATCCCGGCATGCGCCATTGCGCCGGCCATTGCCGCCAATCCGCGCCGATCCCGTGCTCGATGCAGAACGCCTGCAGCGCATCGAAGCGCGCGTGCGCGTCGAGCGCCGCGCCGCCCGCCGCGCGAAACCGCTGGTACGTGTCGCGCGACGGGTCGTCGCTCGCTCGCCATGCGTCGAAGCATGCACGCAGACGGCGCAGCTTCGCCGGCAGCACGCGGGGCCAGTCGATCAGTGCGGCGTCGGCGTCGGCGACGGCGGCCGATGCGCGCGGCGCGGCATCGGCGCCCGGCACCGCGTCGCAGTCGAGATACGCGACGTTGTGCCAGCGCCTCGACGACGGCGAATACGGGCTGTCGTGCGCGGGGAGGGCCGGAAAGCCGGCGTGCGTCGGGCTGATCGCCACGGCCTGCGCGCCGTGGCGAGCCGCGTGCGCGGCGAGCCGCGCGAGCGTCGTGTAGTCGCCCGCGCCGTCGTCGCCGGTGCGGCGCAGGCCGTAGAGCTGCGCGGCGATGCCCCAGCGGCTGTTCGCGTCGCGTGTGCGCGCGAACGTGTCGAACGACCGCGCCCGCGGCGGTGCGATCGCGAGCCCGATACGCCGCTCGCCGACGTCGAGCGCGTGATAGCCGGCCATCGCGAGCGGCGGCAGCGTGCCGTGTTCGCCCGTGCCGCCCACGCGCCCGTCCACGTGCCCGCCGCTTTCGAGCGAGATCCTGAAGCGCGCGCCCGGCGCCGCGACGGTCGCGGGCAGCGTCAGCGGCAGGCCGGCGTCGCCGGTCACGGTACGCGGCGGCGCCGCGTTCGCGTCGGCGAGCGCCGCCGCGCTGTCGACCCGCTGGATCGCGGTGCCGCACGGCCAGCCGAGCGCATCGACGAGCGCGACGAGCGCGTCGTCGTCCACGCGCCGCGCGACGCCGCCCGCGTCGGTCCAGTCGGGCTCCAGCCCGGCCGCACGGGCGAGCGCCGCGATCGGAACGTCGGTCGTCATAATGAACTCCGTCCGTTCGCGCGGTGATGCCGCGCATCCTGGTTGACCGCGCCGTCGCGCCACGCGATGCACGCGCGGGGCGGCACGTGCCCGCCCGGCAGCCGGTCGCGCGCGCGCGGCGGCGTCTCGAACACGATCTTGCCGACCGGCAGCGCGGGCAGCGTCGCGTCGTGCGAGCCGAGATTCAGCGCGATCGTCAGCGTGCTGCCGTCGCCGAGGCGCCAGCGCGCGGCGAGCGCGGGCGGGTCGCCGTCGCCCGCGAGCAGATCGACGCCGAGCGACCGCGCGCCGGCCAGGTGCGGCGTCACGAGGGCCGCGCGCACGGCCAGCGCGCTGCGGTAGAAGCGCCGCCACGCGGCCGCGTCGGGCCACGATTCGTCGGGCGGATGGTGCAACGACGAGCGCACGAACGTCGCGATGTCGTTCGGATCGGGAATCGCGTCGCGATGCGCGGCATCGGCGAACGCGGGAAACGCGGCGAATTCGCGGCGCCGGCCTTCGCGCACCGCGTCGGCGAGCGCGCCGCGATAGTCGGTGAAGAACTGGAACGGCTGCGTGCTGCCGTCTTCCTCGCCCATGAACAGCAGCGGAATCGACGGCGCAAGCAGCATCAGCGCGGTGGCCGCGCGCACCGCGTCGTCGTTCGCGAGCGCGCGCAGCCGTTCGCCGAACGCGCGGTTGCCGATCTGGTCGTGGTTCTGCAGAAACACGACGAACGCCGTCGGCGGCAGGTGCGCGCTCGGCTCGCCGCGCGCGGCACCGTCGTGCAGCGGCGACGGTTCGCCCTGATACGCGAAGCCTTCGCCGAGCGTGCGCGCGAAATGGCGCAGCGGCGCGTCGGCGTACGCGCGATAGTAGCCGTCGCGCTCGCCGGTCAGCAGCACGTGCGCGCTGTTGTGGAAGTCGTCGTTCCATTGCGCGTCGAAGCCGCCGGGGCCGAGCAGGCTCGCGGTATTGCGCTCGTTCTCCAGCACGAGATGCACGTGGCGCGCGTCGCCCGCGTGCGCGCGTACGCGGCGCGCGAGTTCGCGCAGCCATGCGTCGTCGCCGATCGCGTGCGCGGCGTCGATGCGCAGCCCGTCGAAACGGTACTCGTCGAGCCAGTACAGCGCGTTGTCGATGAAGAACGCGCTCGTCTGCGGGCGGGAGAAGTCGATCGCCGGTCCCCACGCGGTCTGCCGGTCCGCGCGGAAGAATTCGGGCGCGTAGCGCGGCAGCAGGTTGCCGTCGGGGCCGAAGTGGTTGTAGACGACGTCGAGGAACACCTGCAGCCCGAGCCCGTGCGCGGTGTCGACCAGCGACTTCAGCTCCTCGGGCCGCCCGTACGACGCGTCGGGCGCGAACGGCAGCACGCCGTCGTAGCCCCAGTTGCGCGCGCCCGGGAACGCGTTGACGGGCATCAGCTCGACGGCGGTCACGCCGAGTTCGGCGATCGTCGGCAGCCGCCGCTCGACGGCCGCGTAGCCGCCGCAGGCGCCGACATGCAGCTCGTACAGCACCGTCTCGTGCCACGGGCGGCCGCGCCATGCGTCGTGACGCCAGCGGTACGCGGTTGGATCGACGATCTGGCTCGGCCCGTGCACGTCGTACGGCTGGAAGCGCGACGCGGGATCGGGCACCGCGAGCGCGTCGTCGAGCAGGTAGCGGTACAGCGTGCCGGGGCCGCACGGCGCGACCGTCTCGAACCAGCCGTCGCCGGCCGGCGTCATCGGAATCGCGCGGCCGCCTTCGTCCTGCAGCTCGACGGCGGCCGTGCGGCTCGCGGGCGCCCACAGCCGGAAACGCGTGTGGTCGGCATCGACGCAGGTCGCGCCGAACGACGATTCGAATGCATGCGTGCCGGTTGGGCGGGCGGAACGGGATGTCATGGCGATCCTCGGGAAGGAGACTGATCGGGCGGCGGCACGGCCGCGACCGCGATCGCGGCCGCGTGCGCGGCGACGTCGAGGCCCGCTTCCGGCCACGAGCGCGGGCCCGAGTCGGGCGTCGCGGTGTCGAGCAGGATCCGGTAATCGAGTACGGGCGCGGGCGGCATGAACGTGATGGTGTCGGCCGATGCGTTCAGCATCACGAGCAACGCCTCGGTGCGTCCGGTGCGGCCGGTGCCGACGCGCCGCATCGTCAGCGCGCGGCGTTCGCCGTCTTCCCACGCGGGGACGGTCAGCGCGTCGCCGCGTTCGTCGAACCATTCGATCTCGCGCATGCCCGGCGCGCCGTCGCGGTCGCCCGATGGGTAGCGCGGCGCCGACATCACCGGGTACATGCGCCGCAGCGCGGCGAGCCGCGACACGAAGCGGGTCATCTCCACGCCTTCGTCGCCGTGCGCCAGGTCCCAGTCGAGCCAGGACAGTTCGTTATCCTGGCAATACGCGTTGTTGTTGCCCTGCTGCGTGCGGCCGAATTCGTCGCCCGCCACGAGCATCGGCGTGCCGAGCGCGGTAAACAGCGTCGCGAGCATCGAGCGCGCGACGCGCCGGCGCACGTCGCGGATCGCCGCGTCGTCGGTCGGCCCTTCGGCGCCCCAGTTCGCGCTGCAGTTGTCGTCGCGGCCGTCGCGGTTGTCCTCGCCGTTCGCGTCGTTGTGCTTGCCCGCGTACGACACCAGATCGGCGAGCGTGAAGCCGTCGTGCGCGGTGATGAAATTGATCGATGCCCAGGTGCGGCGCCGCCCGTGATTGAACAGGTCGGCCGAGCCCGACAAGCGTGCCGCCAGTTCCGGGCGCTGGCCAGCGTCGCCGCGCCAGAAGCGTCGCACGGTGTCGCGAAACCGGTCGTTCCACTCGGCGAAGCCGGGCGGATGGCGGCCGAGCTGATAGCCGCCGGGGCCGAGATCCCACGGCTCGGTGATGAGCTTGCGCTGCGCGAGCACGGGGTCCTGCCGCAGCGCGTCGAAGAACCCCGCGCCGGGTTCGAAGCCGTGATCCTCGCGGCCGAGCGTCACGCCGAGATCGAAGCGGAAGCCGTCGATGTTGAACGCGGTGGCCCAGTAGCGCAGCGAATCCATCACCATCTGCACGACACGCGGATGCGACATGTTCAGCGTGTTGCCGCACCCGGTTTCGTCGACGTGGTAGCGCGGATCGTCGGGCCGCAGCCGGTAATAGCTCGCGTTGTCGAGGCCGCGCCACGACAGCGTGGGCCCGAGCTGGTTGCCTTCGCACGTGTGGTTGTAGACGACGTCGAGCACGACCTCGATGCCGGCCGCGTGCAACTGGCGCACCGCGATGCGCATTTCGTCGAGTCGCCGCGTCGTCAGATACGACGGCTCCGGCGCGAAGAACGCCGCCGTGTCGTAGCCCCAGTAGTTGCGCAGCCCGCGTTTCACGAGCTCGCGCTGCTGCAGGAACGCGTGAATCGGCAACAGCTCGACCGTCGTCACGCCGATCGACAGCAGATGATCGATGAACGCCGGATGCGCGAGCGACGCGAACGTGCCGCGCTCCGGCGGGCGCAGCCCGGCGCGGCGCATCGACGCGCCGCGGACGTGGGTCTCGTAGATCACGGTGCTGCGCCACGGCACGTTCGGGCGGCGGTCGTTGCTCCAGTCGAACGCTTCGTCGACGACCACGGCTTTCGGCATCGCGGGCGCCGAATCGCGGCGGTCCATCGACAGATCGGCCCGATTCGAATGCACGCGATAGCCGAACAGCGCGTCCGACCAGCGGAACTGGCCGACCAGCTTGCGTGCGTACGGATCGAGCAGCAGCTTGGTCGGATTGAAGCGATGGCCGTTCTGCGGCTGGTACGGGCCGTCCGCGCGAAACCCGTACACGGTGCCCGGATGCGCGTTGGGCAGATAGCCGTGCCACACCTCGTCGGTGCATTCGGGCAGGTCGAGGCGCGCGAGTTCCTTGCGGCCGGTCGGATCGAACACGCACAGCTGAATGCGATGCGCGTGCGCGGAAAACACCGCGAAATTGGTCCCGAGGCCGTCCCAGGTCGCGCCGAGCGGATAGCTGCGGCCGGATTCGAGACGGGTGGGGAGGGCGGTCGGCATGGGGCGGTTCTCCGTGTCGAGGGCGCGAGCGAGTGATCAGGCAGGGGTAAGCCACAGCGTCGCGAGCGGCGGCAGGCGCAAGGTCGCCGACCACGCCTCGCCGTGGGCCGGCACGGCTTCGGCCCACACGGCGCCGTCGTTGCCGGCGTTGGTGCCGCCGTATGTCGCGGCATCGGTGTTCATCAGTTCGCGCCAGTGCCCGGGCGCGGGCAGCCCGAGGCGGTAGCCGGTGCGCGGCACGGGCGTGAAGTTGCACACGGCGACGACGAGGTGCCCCGCATCGTCGCGGCGGGCGAACGCGAACACGCTGTTGTCGCGGTCGTCGCCGATCAGCCAGGAGAACCCGGCCGCGTGGCAGTCGAGCGCATGCAGCGCCGGTTCGGCCGCATACGTGCGGTTCAGATCCCGCACCAGCCGCTGCACGCCGCGATGCGCGGGCGCGTCGAGCAAGTCCCAATGCGGTGTCGCATCGTGCGCGAACTCGGACCATTGCGCGAATTCGCTGCCCATGAACAGCAGCTTCTTGCCGGGATGCGCCCACATGAAGCCGAAATACGCGCGCAGCGTCGCGAGCCGCTGCCACGCGTCGCCGGGCATCTTCGCGACGAGCGAGCCCTTGCCGTGCACGACCTCGTCGTGCGACAGCGGCAGCACGAAGCGCTCGGAGAATGCATACACGAGCCCGAACGTCATCCGGTCGTGGTGATAGCGGCGGTGGATCGGGTCTTCGTGCAGATACGCGAGCGTGTCGTGCATCCAGCCCATGTTCCATTTGAAGTCGAAGCCGAGCCCGCCGTCGGCGGTCGACGCGGTGACGCCCGGCCACGCGGTGGATTCTTCCGCGACGGTGACGACGCCGGCCGGCGCGGACGCACCGTGCAGCGTGTCGTTCAGCCGGCGCAGGAACGCGACCGATTCGAGGTTCTCGCGGCCGCCGTGCACGTTCGGCACCCATTCGCCTTCCTTGCGCGAATAGTCGCGGTACAGCATCGACGCGACCGCGTCGACGCGGATGCCGTCGACGTGATAGCGGCGCGCCCATGCGAGCGCCGACGCGACGAGGAATGCACTGACTTCGGTGCGCCCGACGTTGAACACGCACGTGTTCCAGTCGGGATGCATGCCTTCGCGCGGATCGGCATGCTCGTACAGCGCGCTGCCGTCGAATTGCGCGAGCCCGTGCGCGTCGTTCGGAAAATGCGCGGGCACCCAGTCGACGATCACGCCGATGCCGGCCGCATGCGCGCGATCGACGAACCGCGCGAAACCCTCGACCGGCCCGAAGCGCGCGGACGGCGCGAACTGCGCGAGCGGCTGGTAGCCCCACGAGCCGCCGAACGGGTATTCGGCGATCGGCATGAACTCGACGTGCGTGAAGCCCATCCCCTTCACGTATGGAATCAGCCGCTCGGCGAGTTCGTCCCACGTCGCGCTGCGGTCCATCTGTTCGGGGATGCGCTGCCACGATTCCGGATGGACCTCGTAGATCGACCACGGCACGCGATAGCGGTCGTCGTTGCGCGGCCGCGCGTGCATCCAGCCGTCGTCGTGCCATGCGAACGCGTGGAGCGCCGCGACGTCGGCGACCACCGATGCCGTGCTCGGCGGCGCCTCGGTCGCACGCGCGCACGGGTCGGCCTTGTGCGGCAGCACGCGCCCGTCGGCCGCGCGCAGCTCGTACTTGTAGCGCTCGCCCGCGCCGATGCCCGGCACGAACAGCTCCCATACGCCCGACGGCCGCCGCAGCCGCATCGGATGGCGGCGCCCGTCCCATGCATTGAAATCGCCGACCACCGATACGCGCTGCGCGTTCGGCGCCCAGACCGCGAAGCGCACGCCGTCGGTATCGTCGATGCGCGCCGGCGTCGCGCCGAGGCAGTCGAGCACGGCATCGGGATCGCCGGCCGAGAAGCGCGCGAGCGCCGCTTCGTCGAGCAGCGTGCCGAATGCATACGCGTCGTCGGTGACCTGGTGCGCGTTCGGCCAGTCGATCGCAAGCAGGTAATGCGGCCAGCCGCCGTCGTGCGCGATCGTCCCCGCGAAGCAGCCGGCGCGATCGATGCAGGCGAGCGCGCCGAGCTCGGTGCCGTCCGGCGACAGCGCGCGCACGCGCTCCGCACCGGGCAGCAGCGCGCGTACGACGATCCGGTCGGCCTGTTCGTGCGGGCCGAGGCACGCAAACGGGTCGGGATGGCGGCCGGCGAGCAGCGCGTCGATATCGGCGCGTTCGAACAGCGTGTCGGTCATGGGTGTCCTCCGTCGTCGGGCAGCACGCCGTCGCCGAGCAGCCGGTCGACCAGCGCCGCGAGCCCGCCGACCGGCACGCTCAGCCAGTCGGGCCGGTTCGCGGCTTCGTAGCACAGCTCGTACGACGCCTTGTCGATCAGAAACAGCGCGAGCAGGCGGTCCGCGTAGTGCGGATCGACGAAGCGCGCGGGCGCGTGGTCCGCGGCCGCGCGATAGCATTCGACGAAGCGGTCGGCGGCGGCCTGCCCGAAGCGGTCGAACAGCGCGCGCTTGCGGCCGGCGGCCTGGGGCGGCGCTTTTTCGATCGCGAACTGCGCGGTCGCGCTGACGTATGACAGCGAGCGCAGCAGGCCGGCCACGTCGCGCAGCGGATGCGATTTCGCGCGACGCCGCTCGAGCGGGCGCGCCGGTTCGCCTTCGAAGTCGATCAGCAGCGCGTCGCCCTGCACGTCGAGCACCTGGCCCAGATGGAAATCGCCGTGAATCCGCGTGCATTGCGCGTCGAGCGTGCGCGGCACGAGCTCGCCGAGCGCCAGCACGGCCGCGTCGCGCGACGCGAGCAGCGCATCGGCCGACGCGCGGGTGGGCACATCGAGCGCATCGAGCCGCGTGCGCAGCACGTCGAGCGCGCGCTCGAACGATGCGATCGCGTCCATGCACCAGCCGTCGATGTGATCGGGCGTCGCGCGCTCCGGCGAGAACGCGGGATCGTCGGACGGCTGCGCGAGCGCGACGTGCAACTGGCCGAGCCGCGTGCCGATGATGCCCGCGAACGCCGCGTAGCCGAGCAGCGCATCGGGTTCCTCGTCCGTTTCGGCCGCCTCTCCTTCGTCCGCGGCCGGCAGCGCGAGTTCGTCGATCGCGCGCCGCAGGAAGTCGAACGAGCGCGTCCACGCATCGCCCTGGTTGTCGACGTAGCGCTGCAGGATCGCGACCGTATGCGGCGTGCCGTCCGGATCGACGTGCACGACTTCGCCGGCCAGCGTCGCGGTGTTCGCATAGCCGATGCGCGTCAGGTGCCGGCTCATTTCCGCTTCCGGATGAACGCCGTGCGCGACCTTGCGCACCAGCTTCAGCACGATCGCGTCGCCGATCACGAGCGAGCTGTTGCTCTGCTCGGCCGCGAGCCAGCGCACTTCCGCGTCGTCGCCCGGATCGAGCCCGGCGAGCGCGTCTTCCGGCAGAAAGGTGAGCCGGCCGCCGTCGGACGTGGGCACCGTCGCGCCGTCGCGCAGCTTGCGCAGCATCCCGCGCGCGAACGCCGGCAGCGCGAACGCGTCGGTCAGGTAGCCGACCGTATGGCCACGCCGCACGCGCGCCAGCGCGAGTTGCGCGAACAGCGGATGGGACGTCTCGCCGCCCCACGCGGCCGCGAGCGGCACCACGTAGCGTTCGACGCCGCCGTCGCTCGCCGACACCCATGCCTCCGCATACTGGAACGGCTCGTCCGGAATCGGCGTGACGACGTTCAGCCACGCGTCGCCGATCTTGCGGTCCTTCGACGCGAACCAGCGCCGCCGCGCGAGCCATGACGCAAGCGCGTCGTGCGCGAGCGTGTGCAGCTGCGAGACGTCCGGCCGCGTGTCGCCGCGCCGCATCACGAGCGTCACGTATTCGGGCAACGGTTCCGCGTGCGGCTGCCGCCACGACGGCTCGCGGCCGTGCTCGGTGAGCACGAACCAGAGGAATCCGTACGGCGGAAAGGTGAGGAGATACGGGAGCTGTCCGATCGGCGGAAACGGCGAATCGGACGTCATCTCGATCGGCACGCGGCCCGCGAATTCGGACAGGTCGAGCTCGACCGCCTGCGATGCGCGCGACAGGTTCGCGACGCACAGCAGCGGCTCGTGGCCGTCCAGCTCGCGCAGATACGCGAGCACCTTGCGGTTGTCCGGGCGCAGGAAGCGGATCGTGCCGCGCCCGAACGCCTGCGACGCCCGGCGCGTCGCGAGGATGCGCCGCGTCCAGTTCAGCAGCGAATGCGGGTCGCGCGTCTGCGCCTCGACGTTGATCGCGTCATAGCCGTACAGCGAGCCCATCACCGGCGGCAGCACCAGCAGTTCGGGGTCGGCGCGCGAGAAGCCGCCGTTGCGGTCCGACGACCACTGCATCGGCGTGCGTACGCCGTCGCGGTCGCCGAGGTGGATGTTGTCGCCCATCCCGAGCTCGTCGCCGTAGTAGATCACCGGCGTGCCGGGCATCGACAGCAGCAGCGAATTGATCAGCTCGATGCGGCGCCGGTCGCGCTCCATCAGCGGCGCGAGCCGGCGCCGGATCCCGAGGTTCAGCCGCGCGCGCCGGTCGCTCGCATAGGTCTGCCATAGCAGGTCGCGCTCCGAATCGGTGACCATCTCGAGCGTCAGCTCGTCGTGGTTGCGCAGGAACACGGCCCACTGGTTGCTCGGCGCGAGCGCCGGCGTCTGGCGCATGATGTCGAGGATCGGGAAGCGGTCCTCGCTCGCGATCGACATGTAGATGCGCGGCATCAGCGGGAAGTGGAACGCCATGTGGCATTCGTCCTCGTTGCCGAAATATTCCTGCACGTCTTCCGGCCACTGGTTCGCTTCCGCGAGCAGCATCCGGTTCGGGTATTCGGCGTCAATCGTCGCGCGGATCCGCTTCAGGATCGCATGCGTCTCCGGCAGGTTCTCGTTGTTGGTGCCTTCGCGCTCGACGAGGTACGGCACCGCGTCGAGCCGCAGCCCGTCGATGCCGAGGTCGAGCCAGAAGCGCATCACCTGGATCACTTCGCGCACGACGGCCGGGTTGTCGAAGTTCAAGTCGGGCTGGTGCGAGTAGAAGCGGTGCCAGTAATACTGGCCGGCCACCGGGTCGTGCGTCCAGTTCGACGTTTCGGTATCCAGAAAGATGATCCGCGTGCCCGCGTATTTCGTATCGGTGTCGGACCACACGTAGTAATCGCGATACGTGGAGCCCGGCTTCGCGCGGCGTGCGCGCTGGAACCACGGATGCTGGTCCGACGTGTGGTTGATCACCAGCTCGGCGATCACGCGGATGCCGCGCGCATGCGCTTCGCGGATGAAGCGCCGCACGTCGGCCAGCGTGCCGTAGTCGGGATGCACGTCGCGGTAGTCGGCGATGTCGTAGCCGTCGTCGCGTCGCGGCGACGGATAGAACGGCAGCAGCCAGATCGTGTCGACGCCGAGCTCGGCGATGTAGTCGAGCTTCGCGATCAGGCCGGGGAAATCGCCGATGCCGTCGTTGTTCGAATCGTAGAACGACTTCACGTGCACCTGGTAGATGATCGCGTCCTTGTACCACAGCGGATCGTCCGCGCAGAGCGCGGGTTCGCGGCGGCGCGCGCGGCGCCGGCGCGGCGTGCCGGCCGGCGCGAGCGACGGGAATTGCGCGCGGCGCACGTCGTCGAGGGAATCTTCGCGTTTCATCATCCGTGGGCTCCCGAGGAAGGTCGGGCGTCGTCCGGCGCGGGCGTCGCCGCCCGCGCGGCGCCCGGAGGCGGCGTGAGCCGCCAGATGGCGTACGGCCGCACGTGCGGATCGAGCGACACGTACTGGCGCTGGCCGCGCCAGGTCTGCGCGTGCGCGGCGTCCTGTTCGAGCGCATCGAGCGGCTCGCCGTCGGCCAGCCCGAGGCCGCGCCACAGCGCCGCATCGAGCGTGAAGTTGGCGGCCTGCGGATGCCACGGGTCGAGGCTGATCGCGACGACCACCACGCTGTCGAACGCGGGGGTCGCCTTCATGAACACGAGCACCGAATCGTTGTCCGCGTCGACGAACGTGAGCCCGAGATGCGTCTGCAGCGCCGGGTGATCGCGCCGCGCGCGGTTCAGCCGCGCGATTTCCGCGCCGATGTGCGCGGCCTTGCTCCAGTCGCGCGCGCGCAGCTCGTATTTCTCCGCATCCGCGTATTCCTCGCTGTCCGGCAGCGGCGCCGATTCGCCGAGCTCGAAGCCCGAGTACAGGCCCCACGAGCCGGCCAGCGTCGCTGCGAGCGCCGCGCGGATCACGAACTGCGAGCGCGGCGCGTTCTGCAGGTGGCGCGGGTTGATGTCGGGCGTGTTGACGAAGAAGTTCGGCCGGAAGAATTCGCGCGCGGGGCCGGCCGTCAGCTCGGTCAGGTAATCGATGAAGTCGCGCTTCGATTCGCGCCACGTGAAATACGTGTAGGACTGCGAGAAGCCGACTTTCGCGAGGCGATACATCATCCCCGGGCGCGTGAACGCCTCGGACAGGAACACGACGCCCGGATGCCGGCCGCGCACGTCGTCGATCATCCACGCCCAGAACGGCAGCGGCTTCGTGTGCGGGTTGTCGACGCGGAAGATCCGCACGCCCGCGTCGACCCAGAACAGCACCGCGTCGCGCAGCGCGAGCCACAGGTCGGGCAGCGCGTCCGGCGCGTAGAAATCGGGGTTCACGATGTCCTGGTAACGCTTCGGCGGGTTTTCGGCGAAGCGCAGCGAGCCGTCGGGCCGCCACGCGAACCAGCCCGGATGCGCGGCGAGCCACGGATGGTCGGGCGAGCACTGGATCGCGAAATCGAGCGCGATCTCGAGCCCGTGCCCGCGCGCGGCGTCGACCAGCGCGCGGAACGAATCGAGCGTGCCGAGTTGCGGATGCACGGCCGTGTGCCCGCCGTCGGGCGAGCCGATCGCATACGGGCTGCCGACGTCGTCGGGGCCCGCGGTCAGGCTGTTGTTGCGGCCCTTGCGGGCCGACATGCCGATCGGGTGGATCGGCGGGAAATACAGCACGTCGAAGCCCATGTCGCGGATGCGCGGCAAATGCGCGATCACGTCGTCGAACGTGCCGTGCCGGTGCGGATCGTCGCTCGCCGAGCGCGGAAACATCTCGTACCAGCTCGAGAAGCGCGCCTTGCGGCGTTCGACGTCGACGGGGTAGGTCGTCGCGTCGTGCGTGACGAACGGGCGGTAGCGCAGCGCCGCGTACGCATCGGCGAGTTCGGGCGCGCCGATCAGTGCGAGGCGGTCGTCGGGCGACGCGTCCTTGAGCTCGGCGGCGAGCCGCTCCATCTGCTTGCGCGCGCGCGGATCGACCGGCTCGGCGTGCTTCAGCGCGGTCGCGAGCAGCAGTTGCGCTTCGCGCACCTCCAGCGTCACGTCCTGGCCGGCCGCGCGCTTCTTTGCGATATCGGTGACGAGTGACGCCCAGTCGTCGCGCCACGCGACCACGCGGAATTCATGACGGCCGAGCCGGTCGAGCGTGACGCGCGCATGCCAGCGGTCGTTCGGCTCGGCGTTGAACGGCACTTCGCGCCAGGTATCGTCGTCGGCGGCGCGCCACTGAAGCACGGCCGCCAGATGCGCGTGGCCGTCGGTGAAGATCGACGCACCGACGACGAGCGGCTCGCCGATCACGCGCTTGATCGCGAAGCGGCCGCCGTCGACCGACGGCTCGACGCGCTCGATCGCGATCCGGTCGGCCGCGAGCGCCGCCGACAGCACGGTGCGTTCACGCGCGGCGTCCGGGCGTGTCGTGACGGGCGGCGCCCGCCACGCGTGCAGCAGCGCATACGCGCCGGGCGCGAGCGCGAACGGTTCGAGCGCGGCAGGCGGATGCGCGTGCGCGCCGGCCTGCGTGACGACGCGCGTGAAGCCGCCCGGCACGCCGGGCAGGATCGTCGCGGGGTCGAGCGTGGCGGGCGCGTCGAGATCGGGATTCAACGCGATCAGCAACGCCGCGTCGTCATGGTCGAGCGACGGGCCCGTACCGCGCAGCAGCGCGGTCGCGTGCGCGGCCGGCGCGCTCAGTTGCACGATTTCGCCGCGCGTCGCCGCGACCGGGGTGGCGCGGCGCCACGCGTTCGCATCGGCGAGCGCGCCCGACAGGTCGAAACGCGCGTGCTCGAATGCGGCGCGGTAACGTTCGGCATCCGCGTCGCGCGCCATCAGCGGCACCGTCACGCCGCGCTCGAATCCCATCGGCACGAGCCAGCCGGTGCCGACGGCCGCGGCCGTCCACAGCGCGCGGCGATACGCGCGGGCGACGGTGTCGTCCGACGCGTCGGGCCAGTCGTCGGCGAGACGCGGGCCGTCCGGCGCATCGGGGAACGCGATCGGCGCGCCGATCCGACGCAGCAGCCGGTGTTCGTCCGCGAACCACGGCGCGCGCAAGTCCCACCAGCGCACCGATGAAAACACCGCGTCGAACCCGGCGCCTTCGAGCTGCGCGAGCGCATCGCGCGCATGGCCGGGCACACCGGCGAGCACCGCGGCGTCCGGGCGTGCGCGGCGCAGCGCCGCGCGCCACCCCGGCCACCAGTCGGCCGGCAGATGATGCGGCGCGTCGATCAGGAAGCCGGCCGCGCCCGCGTCGGCGAACGCCGCGAGATGCGCGCACCACCATGCCGACAGCGCGTCGCGCACCGCTTCGTCGCCGGCGTTCGCATGCGCGATATCCAGCGCGTGCGCGGTGCCGCGCGGATCGATCAGCGCGTCGTCGTGCGTGTGCTCGACGTACCAGTCCGGATGCTCGGCGCGCAGCGGGTTCTCGCGTGCGATGCGATCGGGCACGACTTCGAGCAGCAGGCGCAGCCCGTGGCCTTTCGCCAGTTGCGCGAGCCGCGAGAAGGTTTCGAGCGCGCTCGCGCGCGTCTCGAACGACCGGGCCGGCCGCCGGAAATCGGCCACGTGGCGCGGAAAGCCGGCGACGCTCGCGGCCCAGAACGCGCCGACCAGCACGTGGTCGAAGCCCATCCCGGCGATATGCGCGAAGGTCTGCGGCCACGCGTCGAGCGGCCCGACGAGGCGGGCGTCGCAGAAGTAGAGGTGTGGAGCGAACGGCGGTGTGGAGTCCATGGCGTGGCGCGGGCGGATGGCGGCGATCGGTAACGCAGCGGCATCGCAATCGGTGTGCCTGCTGCGCGATTACCGGCGGAACAGGGCGTGCACGGGAAGGCGGTTTGAAGGGGCCTGTCGTTTTTACATGACCGCCGAGGCCGCACCTGTATTACATGCGCGGGATGGATCGAATATCCGAGCTGTCGCCCGTCGCCGGATCATCGTCCGTATCCGGAATCGGCACACCGGGGTCATAGCGCACCACCTTGCCGTGTTCGATCCGGTGCGGGAACGACGGCGGCGCGTCCACGTCATCGCCGAAACGCGCACGCACGAACGCGCGCAGCAGCGCCACGCGCGTCTCGCGGCCGTGGGCGCCGCAGGTCGACGGGCCGTCGACGAAGGTGGCGTCGCATTCGACGTCGTCGCCGTGACGCGCGATCCGCAGGTCCTCCACGCGATCGAGCACCGCACCGGCGTCGGCCCACGACGCCGACGGCGCGAACGGCGCGTCGAGATGCCGGAACGCGTCGCAGGCGGCCGTCACGACGACGGTCGGCGCGACGGCCGTGAAGCGCAGCGTGTCTTCATCGTCGGCGCACAACGCGCGTGCGCACCAGTAGTCGAGATCCTTTCCGTCGAGTGCGTCGGTTCGCATGGGCTGCCTCCGTCGGAGCGAGAAAAGGCTCACCGCGCAAGCGCCGTGCCCGTCGCGGGCGTCGCGCGCATCCGCGCGACCAGCGGATAGTGGTCCGATGCGTGCCGCGCCCGCGCGCTGCGATGTACGACCACGTCGACCAGCAGCTCGCCCGGATGAATCCAGATCCGGTCCAGCGAGAACACCGGGCACACGGTCGGGAACGTGCGCGGCGCCGGCGCCCGCCGGAACCGCGTGACCAGCGCTTGCAGCGCGCGGCCGCGCACGAACCACTCGTTGATGTCGCCAAGCAGGATCACCGGCATCGCGCCCGTGTCGAACGCCGCGAGCAGCCGCTGCACCTGCGCGCTTCGTTCGCTCGCCGACAGCCCGAGATGGGTCGCCACCACGCGGATCGGGCCGACGCTGCACTCGATGTCGGCGTCGAGCGCGCCGCGCGGCTCGCGCGGGTGGAACGACAGGTCGAGCGTGCGCGCCGCGCGGATCGGGCAGCGCGACAGCACCGCATTGCCGTAGCGGCGCTCCGGCGTGTCGATCGTCGGGCCGGCCACCGCGTGCATGCCGGTCGCGTCGCGCAGATGCGCGAGCACGTCCGGCGCGCGCGTGCCGCCGAGCGGCACCTCCTGCAGCGCGATCACGTCCGCGTCGAGTTCGTCGATCACCGCCGCGATCCGATCGGCCGAGCGCGCCGGCCACGCGCCGTAGCCGCCGCGGATGTTGTAGGTCGCGATCCGCAGGTCGCGCCCGCCCGGCGCGGCGGCAGGCGCCGCGTCGGCGGTGACGACGTGCGGCGGCGGGGCCGCGTGTTTGCTCAGCGCCATCGTCGCAATATCCTCACGAGCAGGATCGACACGCCGACCAGCGCGAGGCCGATCGCCGCGAGCCACGCGAACGCGCCAGGGCCGGGATGGCTGAGCGCCGCGGTCAACTGATGCGCGAACGTGACGGTCAGCACGATGCCGGGCAGCATCCCGAGCGCGGTGCCGATCAGGAAGTCGCGCAGCCCGATGTGCGACGCGCCGGCGACGAGGTTGACGACGGTAAACGGCGCGATCGGCAGCAGCCGCAGCACGGCCATCGCGACCACGCCGCGCCGGCCGATGTGCTCGCTCAGCCGGTTCGCGCGGGGGCCGGCGAGCCGGCGCACCGCGTCGCGCCCGAGCCAGCGGCCGAGCGCGTAGGTCGCGGCGGCCGCCGCCATCGAGCCGACGCCCGCATACGCGAAGCCTGGCCATGCGCCGAACACGAGCCCCGTCGCGGCGATCAGCAGCGTGATCGGCACCGCGAAGGTCGCCGCGACCACGTAGGCCGCGAGCAGCAGCGCCGGCGCGGCCGGCAGCCGGGCGATGGCGGCCACCGCATGCGACAGCGACGCGACGTTCAGGTGCGCGCCCAGCGGCGTGAAGCGCCACGCGAGCGCGAGCGCGGCGATCGCGAGCACGATCGCTCCGAGCACGAAAAAGCGCGCGGTGAGCGAGCGGTGCTGCTCGTGCGGCACGAATTCGCGCACGAACCGGTCCGGCTCGATCGGCTGCTCGGGATCGAGCCGCGCGCTGACCGGCACGAGCGCCTCGAATTGCGGCGACACGGCCGGATCGAGCGTGCGCAGCGTGCGGCCGGGCTTCGCGCGCAGCCGGTCGAGCACGACGTTCGGCCGCTCCCCGCCCGCGAACGCGTCGGCCACCGCGGCGGGCGTCGTGCCGAGATGTTCGGCCAGCAGCCGCTCGCGCATGCCGGCGATTGCCGCGCGAATGCGTGGATCGCCTGCCGCGACGAGCGCGATGCAGCATTCGGTGTCGAGCAGCATCGAGCGGTTGTTCAGGTTCGCGCTGCCGATCACGATGCATTCGTCGTCGACGATCGCGACCTTGCTGTGCACGTTCACGCACGCGTCGCCGAGCCCGTCGACGTGCGGATACAGCAGCCGGTAGCGGTCGAAGCGGTCGGCCGACGCGAGCGTCGCGTGCAGCCGCGCGCGCAGCACGCCCATCGTCGCTTCCTGCAGCCAGCCGCTCTGCACCCGCGGCGCGACGACCGTCACGTCCGGCCCGTGCGCATCGGCAAGGCGAGCGGACAACGCTTCGCGCACCACCGCCGCGGTGAAGTACTGGTTTTCGATATACAGGTGCCGGTGCGCGGCGCGGATCGTGTCCTCGACGAGCGCGCGCACCTGCAGCACCGGCTCGCGGCCGCCGTGGCGCGGCGCCGTATACGCGATGCCGAGCCGCACGTCGCGCACGTCGACGCGCGCATCGGGCGGCCACGGATCGTCGTCGGCCGCCCGCTCGAGATGCCGCTGCGCGCGGATCGCGATCGGGCGCCCGCACGCCTGCAGCCAGCGCGAGCGCGCCTGTTCGCCGATCGCGGCGGCCGCGTCGCCGTCGAACATCGCGTGCACGTCGTGGAACGGCGCGTACGGCATGCCGTGCTCGTCGCGGCGGCGCGGGTCGTCGGCCGCATGGGCCGGCGTGTCCCAGCGGGCGCGCGTCAGGTCGAGGCCGCCGACGAACGCGAGCCGGTCGTCGATCACGACGAGCTTCTGGTGATGCGACGCACCGCGCGGATGTGCGTCGTCGAGCCGGAACCGGATGCCGCGATGCGCGCGCCAGCCGGCCCGATACACGGGCGGCCAGTCGCGCTCCAGCGCGTAGATCATCGCGAAGTCCCACGCGAGCACGTAGATGCGCAGGTTGTGGCGGGCGGACGCGAGCGCGTGCAGGAAGGCGGCGAGCGTGTCGGGCAGCGTGTCGCCGGCGCCCGCGGGCGCGAGCCGCATCCGGCTGTCCACGTCCCAGCCGACGATGAACACGGTATGGCGCGCGCGCAGCAGCGCCGCGCGCAGCGTCGAGAAGTACGCGTCGCCGTCGACGAGCATCGCGAAGCGGTCCGCGCCGCGGATCGCGTCGCAGTTGCGCCCGCGCTCGAGCAGGCCGTGCCGCAGCGGGCCGTCCGCCGGCGCGGCGTCGATGCGCCGATCCTCGGCGCGGGTCACGCGGTCCGGCACGATCATCGAGCGCCGACGTCCCGGTCGCCGTCGATCCGCTGCAACAGTGCGTCGCAGCGCGCACGCAGCGCCTGCAGTTCCGGCGAATGCGCGTCGAGCCGCACGCGTTCGCCGTGCACGACCGCGATGTCGTAGATCTCCTGCGCGATCGTCGCCGACGCGTATGCGATCCTGATCCGGTCGAGCCAGTCGCATTCGGCGCGCCGGCACGCGAGCCACGCGCGCAACGCGCCGACCAGCTGGCTGGTCGTGAGCCAGGCGCCGGTGCGCATGCGCGCGGCGAGCTGGCTCGTCACGAGATAGGAGAGCAGGTCGGTCTGGGTCACACGAAACTCCTTGACGAGGTGTCGGGTTGACAGGTCCGCACGCACGCGATGTTTTGCAGCGTCTCGCAGATCGCCGCGAATTCCGGCCCGCTCGTGCGCGAGAACGAGACGGAGATGTCGTCGGTGTCCGGATCGTCGTCCGACTGCTGGACGATGAACCGTTTCACGCGCACGCGGCCGGGGCCGAGCGCTTCGTGCAGCGTGTTGAGCGTCAGGCCGCCGCGCTCGGCCACCAGCAGCAGCGTGCGTTGCTGGCGCTGCGCAATGAAACGGCGCTCGAGCGGCTTCACGCCTGCGAGGATAACGAGCACGATCGCCGTCGCGCCGACCGACGCAACGACCATGCCGCCGCCCGCGGCAAGCCCGACGCCGGCCACGGCCCACAGGCTCGCGGCCGTCGTCAACCCGCGCACCACTTCGCCGCGCAGCAGGATCGAGCCCGCGCCGAGGAAGCCGATGCCCGACACGACCTGCGCGGCGACCCGCGACGGATCGACCACGACGCCGTTCTGCCCGCGCACGTCCTCGAAGCCGAACGTCGATACCAGCATCACGAGCGCGGAGCCCACGCACACGAGCATGTGCGTGCGCAGCCCGGCGGCCCAGTTCAGACGCTCGCGTTCGAGCCCGATCACGCTGCCGAGCAGCGCGGCCAGCAGCAGGCGTCCAAGCAATTCGAGGTGACCGATCATGATGTGCATCCGTTCGGGCCCTGCGCGAGGCGGGCCCGGTAGCGCTTCGATGCGGAAAAGGGACGCAAGCAGCGTGCCGGCCGGGCACGGTCCGTGCGCGCGAGGCCCGGGGTGTGCGCGGCGTGCATGCGGCGCGCATTTTTTGCATCGCCATCGCAGATAAGACAGGAGGCCACCTTGGCACATCAACAGGACGCACAGGTTCGGGACCCGTATCGCGGCCACGAGATTCTCGTGTGGGCGCGGCCCAACGAGCGCGGCGCATGGCGCGACGAGGTACAGGTATACGTCAACGGCGCGCGCGTCGAGCTGGTGGTGCCGGAGGCAGCCGGCCCCGAATGGCTGACCGAGGTCGAGGCGCTGCGGGCAGGCGTCGAACGCGGCCGCTATTTGATCGATAAGCGCGTCGACGACGACTGAGCGGCATGGCGCTTGCGGCGCCGCGTGCCGCGACAGTATCCCGCAGCACTCCGAGAACCCATGCCGGCTGGCGCCGGGAGGAAACGATGAGCGATCCGCGCACCCTGCATATCTATCGTTACGACCCCGATCGGGACGCGCAGCCGTACCTGCAGCGCTACGAGATCGACGTGGACCCGGCCGACCGCATGCTGCTCGACGTGCTCGGCCGCGTGAAGCGCGACGACGAGACGCTCGCGTATCGCCGCTCTTGCCGGGAAGGCATCTGCGGCTCGGACGCGATGAACATCAACGGCAAGAACGGTCTCGCGTGCCTGACCAACATGCAGACGCTGCCGCGCGAGATCGTGCTGCGGCCGTTGCCGGGGCTGCCGGTGGTGCGCGACCTGATCGTCGACATGACGGATTTCTTCAATCAGTACCACTCGATTCGCCCCTACCTGATCAACGACACGACGCCGCCCGCGCGGGAGCGGCTGCAGTCGCCGGAAGAGCGCGACCAGCTCGACGGGCTGTATGAATGCATCCTGTGTGCATGCTGTTCGACGTCGTGCCCGAGCTACTGGTGGAACCCGGACAAGTTCGTCGGCCCGGCCGGGCTGCTGCAGGCGTACCGGTTCATCGCCGATTCGCGCGATCTCGCGACGGCCGAGCGGCTCGACGATCTGGAGGATCCGTACCGGCTGTTTCGCTGCCGGACGATCATGAATTGCACGGACGTGTGCCCGAAGGGGCTGAATCCGACCAAGGCGATTTCGGAGATCCGGACGATGTTGGTCAGGCGGACGGTGTGATATGCCACGTCTGAATGCTTGCTCCCGGACTTATGAAAATACCGAGATCAGTCGTTGGAGCAAAGGCATTTGGGCCGTCAACCGGTCCATCCTGGAAGGCGGCATGGCGATGAAGCGCAAGGGCGACGACTTCGATTGGTCGTAGTAGAAAATCGTGTCGTCGCCGTACTCCAGTTCCCGAGGAGCTGCATCGTTGATCGTGCGCACCGCGAAATACCTCTCCGCCAGCACATTTCCTGCCGAGCCTATCACCCGGAGACGAATTTCGTCGCCGTCGCCAAGAGAGCGAGGTGCCCCACACAGCTCGATTTTGTATTGCTCGCCACCGAACTCTTTCGTTCCCCCGTTAAAAGCTTGAGTATAGTTTTCGCAACCCCCATATGATTCGCGCAACATAAGAGACGGAATCGCCAAGACCAAAACGGCCGAGATCGCGATTAGATTTTTTCTGGTGACCTGCATATTTCGCCCAGACTTAATTATGGCAATGGGAATATATCAGGCTGTTTCGCTGCCGGACGATGCTGGTCAGACGGACGGTGTAGGGTCGTGCGTTCGGCGGGCGCGCCGCGTACATTCCTCCCTTGGCTATTTTTCGGCGACCGTGTCCGCATGCGCGGCCGGGCGCCGCGCCGCGGGCCGCTCGACGCCGGGATAGAACTGCCGCGCCCAGCGCTGAAACACCGGGTACGGTCCGTCACCGGCACCCGGCGTACCGTAGCCCGTGTAGTCGCGATTGTTCCACACCATGATGTCTTCCTTGAAAACGGGCACCAGCCACAGTCGGTGCAGCAACCGGCCGAGCGCGGCGTAGACGATCCGCTGTAACGGGGCGGGCCACTTCGACAGCCACGAAAAGCGGAACGAAATACCGTCCCGGAAGGTCCAGCGTAGCGGCGCGATCTGCACGCCGCACGCGAAGATCTTCGCTTCGAGGCCGATCGCCTTCATTTCATGGTCGGACGACACGCAGCCCAGGCCATGAACGCCAATCAGCGTGCTCCATCTGATGTTCTTCCACGCCATGTCCACCTGCATCGAAATGCGCGGCCCGTCGATTACGGGCGCATGCGGTTTCATGTCCTTCCAGCGATGCAGCGCGCCGAAATGTTCGAGGTCGTAGCCGTTTTCCGGCAGGTTCTGCATCACGCCGCGCAGCGTGAATGCCTGGCCGACCGGCGCCGAGAAGCCGGTCATGTCCACTTCGGGCAACTCCCACGTCGGCGCCAGCCCGTCGGCGTTCTGCCACACGAACACGAAGCCGTTCCATTCGCGCACGTGCCATGTGCGAAGCACCAGTTCCTGGCTACCCTTCATGCAGCGGGCCGTGGTGCGCCGGCCGTCGGGGCCGTACGCGTAGTGATGGAACGGACAGACGATCTGCTCGCCGTCGACGGTGCCCCCGTGGCCGAGATGCGCGCCCTGATGCGGGCAATATGCGTCGACCGCACACGCGACGCCCGAGGCCGTCCGGTACAGCACGACATCGCGCCCCATGAAAGGCGTCGTGAGCACGGCCCCGCGCTTCAGCTCGCGGCTGAAACACAGCGCGAACCATCCGTCCGGATAGGGCAGCGGGGCGGCTTCGTCGACGGGGCTGGCTGCATGCATCGCGCGCTCCTGCGTCGGCATGGCGTTCATCGCGCGAATGCCCGGTCGGCGTGGGCGACGGCCGCCGGCACGGCGCCGTGTTGCCCATGTTGCCCGTCGGGCGCGTCGCCGCGGGCTTCCGGATAGAACTGCGCGGCCCAGCGCCGGAACGTCATGATCGGCATCTCGCCGGCCATCAGCGTCGGGCGCGCGTCGTAGTCGCGGTGGTCCCAGATGCGCAGGTCGCGCTTGAATTGCGGCACGAACCACAACCGGTACGCGGCGCTCACGAGCATCTCGTGCACGACCCGGCGCAGCGGCGACGGCCACGCCGACGCGCGTTCGACGCGCAGCGCAACGAATTCACGGCACGTCCAGCGATCAGGTTCGATCTGCGTCGGGAACAGCACGACCCGCGCGTGCAGCCCGAGGTCCGGCAGTTCCATGCGCGCGGCCATGCAGCCGAGGCCGTGCATCGTGATGTCCAGCAGCAACCGTTGCCCGAGCAGCACGAGCGTCGAGCGCATCGTCATTCGGTGGCCGTCGGCTTCCGGTGGCTCCAGCACGGGATTCGACCACCCGTGCACCGGGCTGAAATGGTTGACGTCGACGCCGTTCTCGGCCGGATTCTGCAGGCTGCCGTTCAGCGTGTGGCACTGGCCGCGCGGTCGCGAATAGCCCGTGAGGTCCAGCTCGGGCAGCGACCACCGCGGCGCGGCGCCCGCACGGTCCTGCCACGCGAGCACGACGCCGTTCCATTCGCACACGTGGCGCTGCCGCAGCACGACGGCGGGCGGCTTGCCGTCGCGCCCGGCCCGCACGCAAGTGCCGTCCGGCGCGAACGCGAGATGATGGAACGGGCACACGATCTCCTCGCCGCGCACGACGCCGCCATGCCCGAGATGGGCGCCGAGGTGCGGGCAATGCGGCGCGACCGCACGAATCAGGCCGGATGCCGTTCGATAGAGCACGACGTCCTCGCCCATGAAGCGCGTGACGACGAGCGCGCCGGGTCTGACGTCGCGGCTGTATGCCAGCGCGAACCAGCCGTCCGGGTAGCGAGGTCGCGCCGCCGCGGCGGGGTCGGGCGCGAAATGAATCGATGAATGCATGCGCATGTCTCCGTTCACCAGCGCGAATCGCGACGGTCGCGCACGGCGATTTCGTCGAGTGTCGGGAGCGCCGTCATCGCGATTTCGCCCCCTGTGAAGCGCCCGCCACCGAAATCGTCGCCGTGGTAGCGGGTGCTGAACGCGTGAAACTCCGCATTGCCCGCACTCATGTAGCCGAGCTCCGTCACGTACGCGTGCGCGTCGGCGTCGCCTGCCAGCACGCCTGTCGTTACCGCCTGCTGCGCGTCGACCAGGCGGCGTTCGTTCGCCGTGCAGAGCGCGGCCAACCGGTCGAGCGCCGCCTGAACGCCCAATTCCTCCACGCGCATCAGGATCCACACGGCGTTGAAGCGCTCGCGCGCGGACCGTTCCTTGCGAAACGAAAACAGGTCGTTGACGAGGAGCACCGAATCGATCGCGGCGTTACGCGCGTCGGCCAGTGCCGCGTATTGCGCGAGGCGCTGCCCCATGTCGACGTCGAGCGCATATTCGGTGAGCAGCGTGATCCAGTGTCCGAAGCCCTCGACCCGGCGAAACGCCAGATAATCGGCGAGCGACAGGCGCGCCGCGTCGGTCGCCGTCGGGTCGGCCTGCGTGCGGATCTGTTCGCGGATGCATTCGACGAGCCGCTGCCGGAACGCCGGACGCGCGTCGAGTACGGTGCGCATCGCGCGCAGCGTGTCGTACAGCAGTTGCGCGGCAGGCGCATCGGCCGGCGGCGGCGTGCCGTCGACCGCGGCGAGGAAATGAGCGTGCAACGCGTCGAGCCCCGCCTGATCGCCGGTGCGCGCGAGATGCGTGAAGGCATCGTCCATCAGCGTCGTGACGTTCATCATGCGATGGATCGCGTACACGCGATCGGGCCGCGCGTTCGGGTAGCACAGGCTGCCGTATGCGGGAATCCGCTGCGCGAGAAAACGGCGAGCCGCCGCCTCGCTGCGATAGTGCCGCAGGATGTACGGGTAGTCGTCGATCGCAAGCTGCTGCTCGATCGCTTGATGCTGAGGGTGCCGGGCAAGCGGCAGCGACAGACGCGGCAGCGGGAGCACCAGCGTGTCCGTCGCGCCCGACGGGGCGGCCGCGGCGCGTGGCGTTCCGGATGCTTGCATGCGGATCTCCCGGTTACGCGTCGGGTTTGACCGCGACGATGCTGTAGGTCGACACCTTGTTCTTGATCAGCGCGACGGACCAGTTTTCGGCGAGCACGCGCAATTCTTCCAGCGTGTCCGGCGCGCGGTGCGGAAAATGGCGATCGATGTTGGCCTTGGCATCCATCAGCCAGCGCGCGACGTCGATGTTCGACGGCAGCACGCGCATGTCGCGGATCGCGAACCCGGCGTCGATCAGCACCTGCCTGAAATAGTCGGGCGTCTTGCGATGCTTGCACGCGATCCGGTCGACCTCGTCCGGCGTGTCGGACCGGTATTCGTTCAGATCGACGTTGTACAGATTGTCCGAGATGACGACCGAGCCGCCGCCGCGCACACGCGCATGCAGCGCGCGCATCGCCTTTTCGTACAGCGCGTTCGGGAAATGCGAGATCACGCCGCGAATGATGACGAGATCGTACGGCGTCCCGGGATCGGGCAGCCGATCGACGTCCTGCGCGTTGCACTGATACAGGTTGATGCGCCCGGCGAGCCCGTGCTGCGCATGAAAACGTGCGCAGTACTCGAGCTGTTCGCGACTGACGTTGACGCCGTCGAGGCGGATGCAGCCCGGGAAACGGCCGGCGAGATACTTGAGGATGTAGCCCCAGCCGCAGCCGATGTCGAGAATGCGCTCGACGCGCGCGGGAACGGGATCGTCGAAGCCGGCGAGGCCAAGCTGGCGTTCGAAGTAGCGAATGCCCGACTCGTCGAGCGAGATCGGCGGCGTGGAGCGCGGATCGTCGTAGACGCCGAACTGGAACAACAGATATTCGCCGATCGCCTTGCGCCAGTCGTCCGGGCTGCCGGCGTAGGTCGTCTGCACTTTCCGCTCGTAATCGCTCACCGTGTCGCCGTGCAGCACCCGGATCGGCAGGGCGGGCGCCGGATGCGCTGCCCGCATGTCGACGATCGCCTGTTCGCTGACCTGATTCATCGGAATCCTCGCGTCGTTTATTTTCGTCAAACTGGACAAAAACAACACCCGCCGATCGAGCGGCAGCACACGTATTCACGAAACGCCGGAACGAAAAAAAAGCGCGTGCCGATACGTACGATCGTGCGATTGAATAAAACGATGTAATGCTTTCGTTGAAACGTTATGAAGGTGAAAGATCCGTGCGCATTTATAGAATCCCCGGATAAATGGCGGAAAGGGCGCCGTGACGCGGCATCGCGAGGCAGGCCCGATCATGTGCGGGACGCCTAGCGACGCGGGTTGCACCGGCTGGCCGGTTCGGCTCCGTATGTGACTCGCATTTTCACGATTCGGATACTGCGACCGTGAACCGGAAACGAAGTGTCTTTGTTATATGAGAGGCGATTCGATTTTTCAAGAATCTTCCCGTCTGTTTTAAAAACACGGGAAAACAGGCGCCGATAAAGATATTGAAATCTCAATCGTCAATGACGGTGGGGATTGTTTCGATTCGATGAATCGAAAAAGCAGCCGCGCCGTGAACGAATCGCGCACGCGGCTGCCTCGGCCGGACGAGGCCGTGCGGACACACGGCGTCCGGCTCGACTGAAACGCCGTTCACGCATGAACGGACCGGGCGCGACCTAACTGCGCCTACGGCCGCGCGGCGACCTCGTCCAGATGCCACAGCAGATCGGCCGGATCGTCGTACACGCGCAGCGCGCCCGCCCGCTCCAGCTCGTCGCTGCCGTAGCCGCCCGACAGCAGCCCCACGCCGAGCGCGCGGCAGCGGGCGGCGGCGAGCATGTCCCAGATGCTGTCGCCGACCACCACCGTATGCTCGATCGGCACGTTCAGTTTCGCGGCGGCGGTCAGGAACAGGTCCGGGTCCGGCTTCGCATACTTCACCTGATCGCGCGTGACGACGACGTTCTTCGCCGGATCGACGCCGAGCGCCTCGAGATTGATCGCCGCGGTTTCCATTCGCCCGCTGGTCGCGATCGCCCAGCGAATGCCGGCATTCGACAGCGCGGCCAGCAATTCGCGCGCGCCCGGCAGCGGCCGGACCTGCGCGCGCAGCCGCTGGTACGCGGCCGCATGCAGCCGTGCGAGCCGCTCGACGCGCTCGGCGTCGATGTCGCCGGCCGTCTCGCGCAGCAGCTGATTCAGGAACAGGCCGCCGCTCATCCCGATCTTGCGATGGATGCGCCACACCGACAGTTCGATGCCTTCGGCATCGAGTGCTTCCTTCCACGCGAGCACGTGCTGATAGACGCTGTCGACGAGCGTGCCGTCGAGATCGAACAGAAATGACGTTTCAATGCGCATGTAACTCTCCTGGCCTGATGGTGGTCGGGCAAATCGTCGGTAAAACCCGGTTCGTCACATTATCGGCGCGCGGCCGTGTCACCGCCATGTCCCGCGCCGCACGCGCCGCACGCGCCGCGCCCGGCGGCGGCGTGTCGAACAGCGCTGGTACAATCGCGCCGATGCGCCGGGCGGGCCGCCCGCGCGCGCCCAACCTTCGTCGAATCCCCGTATGGCAACCCCCGACGCCGTCAGTTCCGAACAATCGTGGTGGGGCGTTCTGGCCCTGGCACTCTCCGCCTTCATCTTCAATACCACCGAATTCGTGCCCGTCGCGCTGTTGAGCGCGATCGGCGACAGCCTGCAGATGCAGCCGACCGCCGTCGGCCTGATGCTGACGATCTACGCGTGGGCCGTCGCGGTCGTGTCGCTGCCGCTGACCTTCGTCACGCGGCACGTCGAGCGCCGCAAGCTATTGAGCGTCGCGCTGCTGGTGTTCGTCGGCAGCCACGTCGTGACCGGCTTCGCGTGGAATTTCACGGTGCTGATGATCGGCCGGCTCGGCATCGCGTGCGCGCATGCGGTGTTCTGGTCGATTTCGATCCCGCTCGCGGTGCGGCTCGCGCCGAGCGACCGCAAGAGCCGTGCGCTCAGCCTGATCGCGATGGGCTCGGCGATCGCGATGGTGGCCGGCATTCCGCTCGGACGCGTGATCGGCGAGGCGTTCGGCTGGCGCATCACGTTCCTGATCATCGCGGGCGCGGCGGGCGTCACGCTGCTGTTGCTGCGCGCCACGTTGCCGTTGCTGCCGAGCCAGGGCGCCGGGTCGCTGAGCAGCATCGGCGTGTTCCTGCGCAAGCCGGCGCTGGTCGCGCTGTACGCGATCACCGTGCTGGTCGTGTCCGCGCACTTCACGTCGTACACGTACATCGAACCGTTCGTGCAGAGCATCAACCATGCGAGCAACAGCCGGATCACGTACGTGCTGATCCTGTTCGGCGTCGCCGGCCTGCCGGCCGCGGTCTGCTTCAATCGCGTCTATCCGCACCGGCCCGACGATTTCCTGCTGGCGTCGATCGTCGCGCTGTCGGGCTGCCTGCTGATCCTGTTCCCGTGCGCGCTGAACATCGTCACGCTGTCCGTGCACACGCTGGTGTGGGGCGGCGCGATCGTCTGTTTCGGGCTGGCGATGCAGGCATGGGTGCTGAAGCTGGCGCCCGAAGCGACCGACCTGGCCGTGTCGATCTACTCCGGGCTGTACAACGTCGGGATCGGCGCCGGCGCGCTGCTCGGCAACCATATCGCGGGCGACTTCGGGCTGCCGTGGATCGGCACCTTCGGCGGCGTGGTCGGCGCGTTCGCGGTCGGGATCGCGTGGCTCGCGTTGCGGCTGCATGAGCGGCGGGCAGTGGCTTAGCGCCATCGCCACACCGCACTTCATCCCGCATGGTCAATGCGCCCCGCCGTGCCTGATCCCTGCCGCATCGCGCTGTCGCAGCTTCGCATACAGCGTCGTGCGTGAAATGCCGAGTTGCCGCGCGGCCGCCGACACGTTGCCGTCATGCTCGTCGAGCGCGCGCCGGATCGCATCGAGCGACTGTTCGCGCAGGCTGGCGTTGGCGTGAGGGCGGCCGGCCGGTGCCGCGTGGCACACGTCCTCCGCGTCGGCGAGCACGTCGGCGTGCCGCGCCGCGGTCGCGCGATCGAGCGGTGCACGCACGGTGCGCACCCACACGTGGCTGCCATCGTCGCGCGCGATCCGCTGCGGCGTGCGCGACGGTGTCAGCAAGCGACGCTGCTGCGCGGGTGTCGCGCCGGGAAACAGTTGCCGGTGACCGACCGGCGCGACCGGCCCTTCGGGCGCGAGATCGAGCATCCGGCGCGCCAGGCGGCTCACCGCACGCACGCGGCCCGCTTCGTCGAGCGCGATGACGCCGGCGAGCGGCGTGCCGAGCCAGCGCGGATCGAATTGCACCTGCAGCAGATGGCAGCCGCGCAGCATCGCATAGAGCCGCTGCTCGGCCGACAGCGACGCATGCCGGAACGGCTCGTGCAATTGCGCGACGTTGCGCCGGCCGATCCCGGTGATATCGAGCGCGCCGATCACTTCGCCGTCGAAACCGACGAGCGGCACCGCGAGACAGAACACCCGCGAGAACTCGTCGAGATAGTGCTGCGCGCCCGCGACGACGGCCTCGGCGCCGTCGTGAATCACGCAGCTCGGCGCGGTCGTGCCGATGTTCGGTTCGACGATCCGGCGGCCGGCGACGATCGGCGTCAGCAGCGGGTCGTCGCATTGCGGGCTGCGCCGCGCATGCACGATCGTGCCGCGTGGGTTGACGCACATGATCGCCCATTCGCGGCCGCCGAACGCGGCCCACAGCGGCTCGATCTCCTGCGCGACGCAGCGATAGAGCCGCCGGTCGTCGCGGGATTCGTCGCGCTCGCGCTGCATTTCATAGCGGGCGGCTTCCCACGGCCGCAGCCCGGCCGCGCGCGAACGCAGCCACGAGCGCGCGACGCTGGCCGGCAACGCCGTTTCCGGCAGCGGCTCGCCCGCGGCGAAGCGGGCGCGAAGCCGGTGGAGGTCGACCGGCCGTGCAGGGGATTCGGGGGCTGTATTCACGCTGCGCTCCAGTTGGGGTCGAAGGTCGGGGCTGGACGTGCAGGCCCCGTGTCGCGCGAATGCGTAATATAGCCCGGCGCCCCCGGCGCGGTATTTTCGCGGCGGCTACGCTGCCGTGCGAGGCCCCCGGCGGTCGCCATGTACCGCGCGGACGGCGGCGCATCGCCGCTCAATGCGGCAACCGCAGGATCGGCTTGAGCGTGCTTCCGTTGCTGCTGTCTTCCGCCGCCTGGTTGATCTGGTCGAGCGGATAGAACTTCACCAGCCGGTCGAACGGAAACCGACCTTGCAGATACAGCTGCACGAGCTGCGGAATGAACGTCTGCGGCACGCTGTCGCCTTCGACGATGCCGCGGATCGTGTGGCCGCCGAGCAGCAGGCTGTTCACGTCGAATTCCGCCTTCGTGCCCAGCTTCGGCGCGCCGACCACGCCCATCGTGCCGCGCGAGCCGAGTGCGTCGATCCCTTGCGACAGCACGGCCGGCAGCCCGGTCGATTCGAGCGCGTAGTCGACGCCGCCGTCGGTGATCTCGCGGATCGCGTCGACGACGTCCACTTCCCGGCTGTTGATCGCATGCGTCGCGCCGAGCTCCAGCGCCAGCGCGAGCCGTGACGGCACGATGTCGACCGCGATGATCGTCGTCGCGCCGGCGATGCGCGCGGCCATCACGGCGCTCATGCCGACCGCGCCCGCGCCGAAGCTCGCGAAGCTGCTGCCCGGGCGCACCGCGAGCGAATTGATTACCGCGCCCGCGCCGGTCTGGATTCCGCAGCCGAGCGGGCCGAGCAGTTCGAGCGGCGCTTCCTTCGGCACCTTGATCGCGTTGTTCTCGCGTGCGAGCGCGTAGCTCGCGAACGACGACTGCGCGAAGAAGTGATCGTGCAGCGGTTGCCCGGCCTCGTCCCGCATGGCCGTCTGGCCGTCCGAGTCGGCGCCACCGAAATTCAGCGCGAAGAACTGCCGGCAATACGCGCCGTGACCGCCGACGCACGACGCGCAGTGGCCGCACGCGCCGTAGGTCAGCACGACGTGATCGCCGGCCGCGAGCGTCTTCACGTTCGGGCCGACCGCCTCGACCACGCCGGCGCCTTCGTGGCCGAGCACGGCCGGCAGCGGCACCGGATAGTACTGGTCGCGCACGATCAGGTCGGTATGGCACAAGCCGGTCGCGACGACGCGCACGAGCACCTCGTCGCCGCGCGGCGAGCGAATGCGGGCGGATTCAATGGAGAAGGGTGCGCCGGCCGCGCGCGCGACGGCCGCGGTGACGGCGCGTGTATCGTGTTCGGTGTACATGATCGGTCTCCTCGTCAGATCGGATACAGCGGCGCTTCGCCCTTGATCGTCAGCCACTGCCACTGCGTGAATTCCTCCCAGTTTGCCGCACCGCCGATGCTCGAGCCATTGCCCGATGCGCCGACGCCGCCGAACGGGTTGATCGCTTCGTCGTTGACCGTCTGGTCGTTGATGTGCAGCAGCCCGGTGTTCAAGCGCTCGCCGATCCGCAGCGCGCGGCCGACGTCGGCCGACAGGATCGCCATCGACAGCCCGTATTCGGTTTGATTGGCGAGTGCGATCGCGTCCTCGTCGGTATCGAACGGCACGACGATCGCGACCGGCCCGAAGATTTCCTCGTCGAATGCCGGATTGCCCGGCGCGACGCCGCTCAGCACGGTCGGCTCGAAGAACAGGCCGCGATGGCCGCCGCCCGTCTCGACACGCGCGCCCGCGCGGCGGGCCGCGTCGACCACGCTCGCCGCATGGTCGCGCTGCGCGGCGTTGATCAGCGGGCCCAGGCCGACGTCGCCGGTGGCCGGGTCGCCCACGCGCAGGCTTTGCGCCTTTTCGACGAGCTTCGCGACGAAGCGGTCGTGAATCGCGCGCTGCACGAGCACGCGGCCGGTCGCCATGCAGATCTGGCCTTGATGCAGATACGCGCCCCACGCGGTGTTCGCGACCGCGCGGTCGAGGTCGGCATCGTCGAGCACGATCAGCGAGTTCTTGCCGCCGAGTTCGAGCGATACCTTCTTCAGATGGCGGCCCGCCGCTTCGCCGACCTTGCGCCCGGCCGCGGTGGAACCCGTGAACTGGATCATCGCGACGTGCGGATCGGCGACCAGCGCCGCGCCGGCCGCGCCGTCGCCGGGCAGCACGTGCAGCACGCCTTCGGGCAAGCCGGCGAGTTCGAACACGCGGGCGATCGCGACGCCGCCGCACACGGCGGTGCGCGGATCGGGCTTCAGCACGACCGCGTTGCCGAGCGCGAGCGCCGGCGCGACCGCGCGTATCGCGAGGTACAGCGGGAAGTTGAACGGCGAGATCACGCCGACCACCCCGCGCGGGCGGCGGCGCGCGAGCGACAGCCGGCCGGCCGTCGACGGCAGCACTTCGCCGGCCGCGCGCGACGGCAGTCCGGCCGCTTCGTGCAGCGCCTTGATCGTGACGGACGTTTCGAATGACGCCTTCGCGCGGGTCGAGCCGCTTTCGCGCACGAGCCAGTCGACGATCGCGTCGAAGTGTGTTTCGGCGACGGCCGCTGCGCGGCGCAGCACCGCCGCGCGCTCGTCGTAGGGTAGGGCGAACCACGCGGGCTGTGCGCGATGTGCGGCGGCCGATGCGTCGGCGATGGCCGCGCTATCCGCGAGACCGATGCGGCCGAGCGTGTTGCCGGTCGCCGGTTCGATCACGTCGGCCGCATGCGGGCTCGCGTGCCAGCGTCCGGTGAAGATCCTGCCGCGCCAGATGTCGGCGTCGAAGAGGGCGGGGTTCCTGCTGCTATCCATGTGCGCTCCTGGGGAAATTCGGATCGCCGGATCGGGTGTTGCCTGGCGTCGACCGGCGTGCGCGCGAGGGTAGGCCGGTGTGGGGAAGCGGGGCTATCCGGGTTTCTTCCCACGCGCGGCGCGCGCATGGTTTGGAGAGCGTTCGCGATTCGGTGTACGGAAACTGGACAGTCGGTGGGTGGATTGTTGCGGCGTGCCGGCTGATGACGCGGCAGGTAGAGCGGGTGCGGCGCGACGTGCGCCGTATCCGAAGGCTCGGCGCGCAAAGCGGCGCCAAGGCCCATGCTCGGCTTTTCTCGAGCCAGGCCACCTCCACCAGCAACAAGGCGCCAGACCTGCGCGTGATCGTCTCAGGCGTCGAGACCGGCGCCGCCTGCCGCCGGAACGCGACGCACACCAACCGCTCCTGCCATTCCGTCAAACTGGACGAATCCGTCCTTCACCTCGCCGATCCACGCCAGCCGCTTCGAAGGTGTCGATGCAACCGGAGAACGGAATCCGCGTGCTCAAACCAGCATCGATTGTTGGGCGAAGATACCCGCCATCGCGCCCTGCGACGATGCCTGGGTGGCCGAGGGCAAGAATGGCGTGGCGAGGTCGCCGGCGGCGTAGATACCGGGCATGCTGGTTTGGCGGCGCGCGTCGACCTCGAGGACGATGCCGGTGGGCGTATCGACCGTGGCGAGGCCCAGCGATTCATGCAGGCTTGCGGACGGCTTGTTGCGCGGCTGGGCGAACAGGATGTCGACCGCGACATGGCGGCGGGTATCGAGATTGACGGTGGTGATATGGCCATTGCGATGGGCGATCTCCACGATCCGGCCATCGACGACAGGGATGTTGCGGCGGGCCAGATCGGCCTGGATCTCAGGCGCGATGTCGTGACCATCGGCGAAGACGGTCAATTTGTCGGTCCAGTCGCGGAACAGCCTGACAGACTGGTGCGACTGCGGGCCGGACCAAACGAGCCCCCAATGCTGGCCGGCGGCTTCAAAGCCGTCGCAATAGGGGCAGGGTACGATGGACGTGCCCCAGCTTTCCGCGAAGCCCGGAACATCGGGCATCTGATCGGCGACGCCATAGCTCAGGATCAGGCGGCGCGCCGTCAGGCTTTCGTTATCGTCGGTGACGACACGGAAATCGTCGATCGCGCCGGACACGCTCTCCGCCCGGGCATTGACCAGCGTGATCGTCGGATAGCGCGCCAGTTGCCGTCGCGCCTCGACCAGGATGTCCAGCGGCGGCTTGTGATCGTGGCCGAGCAGGCCATGCGAATGGCCGGCAAAGCGGTTGCGCGGCCGGCCGGTATCGAGCACGGTGACCGCGCGGCGGGCCCGACCGAGCTGCAGGGCGGCGGCGAGGCCGGCAAAGCTGCCGCCGATGATGATGACGTCGTTCATGGTGATGGGCTCCGTGTCGTGGATGGAGGGGGCGGGCTGATGCGCAATATCGTCCAGCGATACGCGAAGCCGACCCCATTGGCTTGCACATTTGTGATACTGCATGGTATCGTAATGCTGGAATTTGAATACTGTCAAGTACTGGAATTGTCGTGACCGAAAACAACCCGGGCCGCCGCGGCCGGCCGGCGAACGAAGCGCTTCGCCAAACGATAGTCGACGCCGCGTCCGAACTCTTTGTGGAATTGGGTTTTCAAGCGACGACCATGGACAAGGTCGCCCAGCGGGCGAAGATATCCAAGCTCAGCATCTATCGGCACTTCGAGAACAAGGAGGCGCTGTTCAGCGCGGCCATGGTGGCTCGTTGCGATCAATTCGCACCGCAGACCCTTTCCGAAGGCGTCGACGGTTCGGTCGAAGATCAGCTCATGGCGGTGGGATCATCGCTGCTTCGCACGCTGTTGAGCCCGGACGTCCGCAGTGTCGAAGCCATGGTTTTGGCCGACAAGACGAACCAAAGGTCGTTGAGCAAGCTCCATTACGAAGCCGGGCCGGCCCGTGTCATCGCTCAAATCGAGGCGGTGTTGCGTCAGTTGCACGCGAAAGCGATTCTGAACGTGCCCGATGCTCACCGGTCCGCCCGCTTGTTTGCCGCGCTTTTCAAAGGATCCGATCTTCTGCTTGTCGCGCGCTTCGATGAGGCGCGCGCAGAGGACGACGACGAAATCGAGTCCTATTGCCGGTCGGCCGTCGCCATGTTCATTGCCGCGCACGGTGGCATCTAGGCCGCGAACGAAGGTCGCTTTCTGGGCGATAGCGCCCGTCGGCTTCTGACAGACGACGAGGGTCGTTCAAGAACGTCGATATCCGCCTACCCACTTCCTTCCGATCATTCGTAGCAACCGACACCGAAGCTGAAGACCGGGCGACCAGCCCCACCCTTTTTCCCATCAGGAAAACCCTGATCGCCTCGACAGGCCACCGGTTTCAGCGGGCTTTCCGGCTGCCAAAAGCAGTAGCGGTAAGCTTCCGCTCAAACACCACCCCGAACCCGCGCGACCGCGCGACCGCGCGCCTGCAAGCCTCCCAGCCAGCATACCTATCCAAAACAGGTATGGCGCACCGCAATATTCGCGATGCTAGTGCGATTTCAATACCTGCCAGGTATCGAAAATCCCGCCTAAAAGTATTGGACGCCCCGTTTCCCCGCCGCGTATAAATCCGTCCCATGAACCACCCCCACGCAGCGCACCCCATGTCCTCCGCGACCATCGAACGCATCGAAACCCGCCTCGTCGATCTGCCGACGATCCGCCCGCACAAGCTGTCGGTGGCCACGATGCACGGCCAGACGCTGATGCTCGTGAAGGTGTTCTGCAGCGACGGCGTGACCGGTATCGGCGAAGGCACGACGATCGCCGGAATGGCCTACGGCCCGGAAAGCCCGGAAGCGATGAAGCTCGCGATCGACGCGTACCTCGCGCCGGCGATCGTCGGCCGTGACGCGACGCGCGTCCAGGCGCTGATGGCGCATGTCGGCAAGCTCGCGAAGGTCAATCACTTCGCGAAGAGCGCGCTCGAAACCGCGCTGCTTGACGCGCACGGCAAGCGTCTCGGCGTGCCGGTCAGCGAACTGCTCGGCGGCCGCCGCCGCGACCGCCTGCCGGTTGCATGGACGCTCGCGTCGGGCGATACGGCCGCCGACATCGCCGAAGCCGAACGCATGCTCGACCTGCGCCGCCACAACGTATTCAAGCTGAAGATCGGCGCGAGAGCGCCGGAAACGGACATCCGCCACGTGGCCGAGATCAAGCAGGCGCTCGGCGAGCGCGCGTCGGTGCGCGTCGACGTGAACATGGCGTGGAGCGAAACGCAGGCCGCGCGCGCGATCCCGGCGCTCGCCGATGCGGGCTGTGAACTGGTCGAGCAGCCTGTGGCGTCGGCCGCGGCGCTCGCGCGCCTGATGCGCCGCTTCCCGGTCGCGCTGATGGCCGACGAAATCCTGCAAGGCCCGGACAGCGCATTCGAGATCGCGAAGCATCACGGCGCCGACGTGTTCGCGATCAAGATCGAACAGAGTGGCGGCCTGTTCGCCGCGCAACGCGTCGCGGCGATCGCGGACGCGGCCGGCATCGAGCTGTACGGCGGCACGATGCTCGAAGGCGCGTTCGGCACGGTGGCGTCCGCGCACCTGTTCGCGAGCGTCGCGAACCTGCAGTGGGGCACCGAACTGTTCGGTCCGCTGTTGATCACCGAGGAAATCCTGACGCAACCGCTGGACTACAGCGACTTCGAACTGACCGTGCCGGACGGCCCCGGTCTCGGCATCGCGCTCGACGAGGACAAGGTCAGGCGCTTCACCCGCGACGGGCTGACGAAAGTCGTGCGGTAATCGAGTCAGGCAAAGACCGTCATCCCCCAATACACATGGAGACAGCATCATGAGCGTCAAGGTTTTCGACACGAACGAAGTGCAGGATCTGCTGAAGGCCGCATCGAACGCGAGCGGGAGCGGCGGAAACGGCTCGAAGGGCGACGCACGTACGCAGCAGATCGTGCTGCGCCTGCTCGGCGACCTGTTCAAGGCGATCGACGATCTCGACATCACGCCGGACGAAGTGTGGGCCGGCGTGAACTACCTGAACAAGCTTGGTCAGGATGGCGAAGCGGCGCTGCTCGCGGCCGGCCTCGGTCTCGAGAAGTATCTCGACATCCGGATGGACGCCGAGGACGAGGCGGTCGGCCTCGACGGCGGCACGCCGCGCACGATCGAGGGGCCGCTGTACGTGGCGGGCGCTCCGGTGCGCGACGGCGTCGCGAAGATCGACCTCGACGCGGACGACGGCGCGGGCCCGCTCGTGATCCACGGCACGGTGAAGGATCTCGACGGCAAGCCGGTGGCCGGCGCGCTGGTCGAATGCTGGCATGCGAATTCGCACGGCTTCTATTCGCACTTCGATCCGACCGGCGCGCAGACCGACTTCAACCTGCGCGGCGCGGTGAGGACGGGCGCGGACGGCAAATACGAATTCCGCACGCTGATGCCGGTCGGCTACGGCTGCCCGCCGCAGGGCGCGACGCAGCAACTGCTGAACCGTCTCGGCCGTCACGGCAACCGTCCCGCGCACGTGCACTTCTTCGTGACGAGCGACGACCACCGCAAGCTCACGACGCAGTTCAACATCGACGGCGATCCGCTGATCTGGGACGACTTCGCGTATGCGACGCGCGAGGAATTGATTCCGCCCGTCACGCAGAAGACCGGCGGCACGGCGCTCGGGCTCAAGGCCGACGCGTACCAGGACATCGAATTCGACTTCGTGCTGACGCCGCTCGTACAGGGCAAGGACAACCAGATCGTCGAACGCCTGCGCGCGTCCGCCACGGCATAACCCGCCCGACGGCACGGCGGCGCGCGTGCGCCGACGCTGCCGGCCGGTTCCCCGAGACTCAACCGATACCGATGCGAGCGTGCTTGCAGGACGCGGCACGCGCATGGAAGGAGCCATCATGTCCGTCACGATCGACGCTACGAACGAACTGGATCACCTGCTGGAAACCGCCGTGCAGGATGACAAGGAGGCCGGCATTTTCCGCTGTCGCCGCGACATCTTCACGAACGCGGCGCTGTACGAGCTCGAGATGAAGCATATCTTCGAGGGGAACTGGGTGTATCTGGCGCACGAAAGCCAGATTCCCGACAACAACGATTACTACACGACGTGGATCGGCCGCCAGCCGATCGTCATCACGCGCGACAAGACCGGCGAGCTGCATGCGGTGATCAATGCGTGTGCGCACAAGGGCGCGATGCTGTGCCGCCGCAAGCACGGCAACAAGGGCAGCTTCACGTGCCCGTTCCACGGCTGGACCTTCTCGAACACCGGCAAGCTGCTGAAGGTGAAGGACGAGAAGACGACCGAGTATCCGGTGCAGTTCAACACGCACGGCTCGCACGACCTGAAGAAGGTCGCGCGCTTCGCGAACTATCGCGGCTTCCTGTTCGGCAGCCTCAACGCCGACGTGCTGCCGCTCGAGGACTACCTCGGCGAAGCGCGCGTGATCATCGACCAGATCGTCGATCAGGCGCCGAACGGTCTCGAAGTGCTGCGCGGCAACTCGTCCTACATCTACGAAGGCAACTGGAAGATGCAGATGGAGAACGGCTGCGACGGCTATCACGTCAGCACCGTGCACTGGAACTATGCGGCGACGATGGGCCGCCGCAAGGAAGAGGGCACCAAGGCGGTCGACGCGAACAGCTGGAGCAAGTCGGTCGCGGGCGTGTACGGCTTCGACCACGGCCACATCCTGCTGTGGACCAAGACGATGAACCCGGAAGTGCGGCCCGTGTACCGGCACCGCGACGAGATCCGTGCGCGCGTCGGCGACGTGCAGGCCGATTTCATCGTGAACCAGACGCGCAACCTGTGCGTGTATCCGAACGTGTTCCTGATGGACCAGTTCAGCACGCAGATCCGCGTGGTGCGTCCGCTCGCGGTCGACAAGACCGAAGTCAGCATCTTCTGCTTCGCGCCGAAGGGCGAGAGCGAAGCCGACCGCACGACGCGCATCCGCCAGTACGAGGATTTCTTCAACGTGACCGGCATGGGCACGGCCGACGATCTCGAGGAATTCCGCGCGTGCCAGGCCGGCTATGCGGGCATCACGGCGATGTGGAACGACCTGTCGCGCGGCGCGCCGCTGTGGATCGACGGGCCGGACGAGAACGCGAGGAAGATGGGGCTGAACCCGCGCATTTCGGGCGAGCGCAGCGAGGACGAAGGGCTGTTCGTGTGCCAGCACGAACACTGGGTGCACGTGATGCGCGATGCGCTGAAGAAGGAACGCGGGGAGGTGGCGGCATGAGCTTCGATTACCGGACGATTTGCGCGACGCTGTATCGCGAGGCGCGTCTGCTCGACGATCGCGAGTGGGACGCATGGCTGACCTGCTACACGGAGGACGTCACGTACTGGATGCCTGCGTGGGACGACGACGATCGGCCGACCGACGATCCGCAGCGCCAGATTTCGCTGATGTACTACCCGGATCGCGGCGGGCTCGAGGATCGCGTGTTCCGGATCAAGACCGAGCGCAGCGGCGCATCGACGCCCGAACCGCGCACCAGCCACAACGTGACGAACGTCGAGGTGCTGGCCGAACGCGACGGCGAGGTCGACGTGCGCTACAACTTTCATACGCTGAATCACCGCTACCGCGTGACCGACCACTTCTTCGGCACGGTGTTCGTCACGCTGCGGCAGGCGGGCGACGCGCTGCTGATCTCGCACAAGAAGATCGTGCTGAAGAACGACTACATCCGGCAGGTGCTCGACGTCTATCACGTCTGACGCCCGTTGTTTGCCATGAAAGGAAGTGGAGGTGACGCGATGTCCAGCTACAAGATTGCATTGAATTTCGAGGACGGGGTAACCCGCTTCATCGACTGCAAGGCCGGCGAGAAGGTGCTCGATGCGGCTTTCCGCGCGAAGATCAACCTGCCGATGGATTGTTCCGACGGCGTGTGCGGCACCTGCAAGTGCCGCGCCGAAAGCGGCCGCTACGACCTCGGCGACGACTACATCGACGATGCGCTCACCGAGGACGAAAAGGACGGTGGCCTCGTGCTGACGTGCCAGATGGTGCCGCAAAGCGACTGCGTGATCGCGGTGCCGACGTCGTCGGTCGCGTGCAAGACCGGGCAGAGCAGCTTCGCCGCGACGGTCACGAAGGTCGAGCAGCACAACGATGCGGCCGTCGTGCTCGAGCTCGATGTCGGCGCGAGCGCACCGGCGTTCCTGCCGGGCCAGTACGTGAACATCGGCGTGCCGGGCAGCGGCCAGCATCGCTCGTATTCGTTCTCGTCCGCGCCGGGCGATACGAAGGTCGGATTCCTGATCAAGAAGATTCCGGGCGGCGTGATGAGCACGTGGCTCGAATCGGCGAAACCGGGCGACACGCTCGAACTGAACGGGCCGCTCGGCAGCTTCTACCTGCGCGACGTGCAGCGGCCGCTGCTGTTCCTCGCCGGCGGCACGGGCCTCGCGCCGTTCCTGTCGATGCTCGACGTGCTCGCGCGCAGCGGGTCGCAGCAGAAGGTGCACCTCGTCTACGGCGTGACGCGCGATCTCGATCTCGTGCTGGTCGACGCGATCGAGGCGGTTGCGGCGAAGCTGCCGAATTTCAGCTTTGCCACCGTCGTCGCGGACGCCGCGTCGAGCCATCCGCGCAAGGGTTGGGTCACGCAGCACATCCCGGCCGACGCGCTGAACGACGGCGACGTCGACGTCTACCTGTGCGGGCCGCCGCCGATGGTCGATGCGGTGCGCCAGTACTTCGACGAAGCGGGCGTGAAGCCGGCCAGCTTCCACTACGAGAAGTTCACCCCCAACGTCACGGCAAAGGCGGCATGATCATGCAACGATTCTCCGGCAAGGTCGTCGTCGTCACGGGCGCGGCGCAGGGCATCGGCCGCGGCGTCGCGCTGCGGGCGGCGGCCGAGGGCGGCAGGGTACTGTTCGTCGATCGCGCGGATTTCGTGGCCGAGGTCGCGGCGGAAGCGGGCGGCGGCGACACAGCCGGCTTCGTCGCCGATCTCGAAACGTACGAAGGCGCGCATGCGGCGATTGCATACGGGGTGCAGACGTTCGGCGGTATCGACATCCTGATCAACGGTGTCGGCGGCGCGATTCGCATGCGGCCGTTCGCCGAGTTCGAGCCCGCGCAGATCGACGCGGAAATCCGCCGTTCGCTGATGCCGACGCTCTATACCTGCCATGCCGTGCTGCCGCACCTGATCGCGCGTGGCGGCGGCACGATCGTCAACATCTCGTCGAACGCGACGCGCGGGATTCGCCGCGTGCCGTATTCGGCCGCGAAGGGCGGTGTGAACGCGCTGACGTCGGCGCTCGCGATGGAGTACGCGGAACACAACGTCCGCGTCGTCGCCACCGCGCCGGGCGGCACCAGCGCGCCGCCGCGCCGCGTGCCGCGCAATGCGGCCGGCGACACCGAGCAGGAACAGGCGTGGATGGGGGAAGCGGTGCGGCAGGTGACCGAATCGACGTACTTCAAGCGCTACGGCACGCTCGACGAACAGATCGCGCCGATTCTGTTTCTCGCATCCGATGAAGCGAGCTATATCACCGGGACGGTGCTGCCGGTGGCGGGCGGCGATACGGGTTGAGCGGCGCGCGCACCGATCCTCACACGAACAATCGGCCGGCGCTGCGAGTCCGGCCACGGAGACACTCATGCAAAAACGCGAAGCGATCGTCCCGGCCGGCATGGAAGCCGTGTACGAAAAAATCGGCTATGCGCCGGCGGTCAAGGTGGGCGATACGTTGTACGTGTCCGGCCAGATCGGCCGCGACGCGGCGATGCAACTGGTCGAAGGCCGTGAAGCACAGATCGTGCAGGCGTTCGAGAACCTGAAGCGCGTGCTCGAAGCTGGCGGTGCGTCGCTCGACGACGTCGTGGATCTCACGACCTTCCACACCGACATGCGCGACCTGCCGCTGTTCATGCAGGTGCGCGACCGCTACCTCCGCGCGCATCCGAAGCCGGCGTGGACGGCGGTCGGCGCGCACATGCTGGGCGGCGCACCCGGCTATATCGTCGAGATCAAGGCGGTGGCGGTGTTGCAGCGGTGAGTGTCGGCGTCGCGGCTTGCTTCGCATCGCCTTCCTCCCCGGCAGCCGTCATCGCGAGGCGCCCCGGCGTTCCGGCTACCGCCCTCAGCCGGTACGCAAGCCGGTTCCGATGATGCCGATTTCCATGGCGGGTGCCTCGTCCACGGACGTTTCGGCGGCCGGCCGCGTCACGCGAGCCGGAATTTTTTCCGCAGGCTCGCATCGACCGGGCCGGCCGGCATGAAGCGCCGCAACCTGCGCAGCAGCGACGCCTCGCCGTTGGGCGTACGCCGCATCCGCCATGCGCCGAGCGCCGCGTCGACGACGGTGGCGGCCACGCCCTCGGGGTGCGGCGCGGCTTTCACGCTGTCGCGGACGGCGCGCGCCGCGAGCGTGCGCTCGCGGTCGTAATCGGCGATCGGCGCGCTCGCCTGTGGCGCGTTGACGTCCAGGTTGGTCCGCGTAAACGACGGCTCGACCAGCGTCGCGCGAATGCCGAACTGGCGCAGTTCGTGATCGAGCGATTCGGTCAAACCTTCAACCGCATGTTTGGACGCCGAATAAAGCCCCATGTACGGCGCCGGCAGAAAGCCGAGCACCGAGCTGACATTGACGATCCGGCCGCGCCGTTGCGCCCGCATGTGCGGAAGTACCGCACGGGTCGTACGCAGGATGCCGAATACATTGGTGTCGAACAACGCGTCGGCTTCGTCCACCGACGTCTCCTCCACCGCGCCGATCAGGCTCATGCCCGCATTGTTCACGAGCACGTCGATACGCGCGGCGCGGTCGATGATCGTCTGGATGCCGGATCGAACGGACGCGTCGTCACGCACGTCCATCTCGATCAGCTCGACGCCGGCGACGGGCGCCGTTCGCGCGATGCTGCGCACGGTGCCGAACACGCGGCAGCCCCGTTTGGCGAATCGTTCTGCGGCGACGCGGCCGATGCCCGACGACACGCCGGTCACGACGACAACGGTGGAATTCGACATGGCTGTTTCCTTCGATACGGGGAATGGGGAATATCAATCGCGCGCATCCAGCGCGGGCTGAAGTGCGGTCGTGGCAGGCGCTGCCAGTTCATGGCCGCCGTGGCGGGCGGCGGCGGAATGACCGGGCCGGATCCTGAACCAGATCGCGTACATCGCCGGCAGGAACATCAGCGTGAGGATCGTCCCGGCGAACGTGCCGCCGATCAGCGTGTACGCGAGCGTGCCCCAGAACACCGAATGCGTGAGCGGAATGAACGCGAGCACGGCCGCCATCGCGGTGAGAACTACCGGGCGTGCCCGCTGCACGGTCGCCTCGACGACCGCGTGGAACGGATCCAGCCCCGCCTGTTCGTTCTGGTGAATCTGGCCGATCAGGATCAGCGTGTTGCGCATCAGGATCCCCGACAGCGCGATGAGGCCCACCAGCGCATTGATGCCGAACGGCTGCCGGAACAGGATCAGCGTCGGCACCACGCCGATCAGGCCGAGCGGGCTCGTCAGGAACACCATCACCATCGCGGAGATCGAACGCACCTGGAAGATGATGATGATCAGCGTCACCGCCAGCATGATCGGGAACAGCGGCAGCATCGCCTTCGTGGCCTTGCCGGATTCCTCGATCGAGCCGGCTTCCTCGATTCGATAGCCGCTCGGCAGCGCGGCGATGATCGGCTGAAGCTGCTTCGTGATCGCGGCCGACACGTCCGGCGGCTGCAGGCCGTCGGCGATGTCGCCGCGCACCGTGAGCGTCGGCACGCGATCGCGCCAGCGCATGATCGGCTCTTCCATGCGCACGTCGACCTTGCCGACCTGCGACAGCGGAATGCGCTGCCCGTTCGCGCCGGCGAGCGTGAAGTCGTCGAGCCGCGCCGGGTCGAGCCGTGCATCGCCGCCCGAGCGCGCGACCACCTGCACGGTCCGGATATCCTCGCGCACTTCGGTGACGGGCACCCCGGTCAACAGAAACTGCAGCTGCTGCGCGACCGCGCTGGACGTCAACCCGACGGCCTGCAGGCGGTCCTGCTCCAACGTGAAATGCAGCGCCGGCGCGCGCGTGCCCCAGTCGGCATTGACCGTGCGCATCATCGGGCTGCCGGCCATCACGCGCTCGACGTCGGCCGCGATGCCGCGCAGCGTGTCCGGATCGGGGCCCGTGACCCGATACGCGACCGGGAACGGCGAATACGGGCCGAACACGAGCTGCGTCACGCGCACGCGCGCATCGGGCGCGAGGCCGTCGGCGATCGCCCGCCGCAGGCGTGCCTTCAACGCGTCGCGCTCGTCCTGGCTGTCGGTGCGCACGACGATCTTCGCGAACGACGGATCGGGCAGCTCCGGCCCCATCGCCAGATAAAAGCGCGGCGCGCCCTGGCCGACGTACGCGGTGACGATCCTCGCTTCCTGCTGCTTCGCGAGCCACGCTTCGACCTTCGACGTGGCCGCGCTCGTTTGAGAAATCGACGTGCCGTACGGCATCTGCACCTCGACGAGGACCTCGGGGCGATCGGAGATCGGGAAGAACTGCTTCTTGACGACGGCCATGCCGACAATGGCGAGTACGAACAGGCCGACGACGGACCCCGCAACCAGCCATTTACGCGCAATCACGCGCGTGAGCACCTGTCGGAAACGGTTGTAGCGCGGCGTGTCGTAGATCGCATCGTGACCGCCTTCGAACTTCTTGAGGTTCGGCAGCATCTTCACGCCGAGGTACGGCGTGAACGCGACGGCGACGACCCACGATGCGATCAGCGCGATCCCGACGATCCAGAACATGTTGCTCGTGTATTCGCCGGCGGTCGAGCGCGCGAAGCCGTTCGGCATGAAGCCGACCGCGGTGACCAGCGTGCCGGCCAGCATCGGCGCGGCCGTATGGCTCCACGCGTAAGCCGACGCGGCCACACGGTCGTAGCCTTCCTCCATTTTCACGACCATCATTTCGATCGCGATGATCGCGTCGTCGACGAGCAGACCGAGCGCGAGGATCAGCGAACCGAGCGTGATGCGATCGAAGTTCTTGCCGGTGGCGGCCATCACGACGAACACCACGGCGAGCGTCAGCGGCACGGCCGCGGCGACGACGAGGCCGACGCGCCAGCCCATGCTGACGAAGCTCACCAGCATCACGACGAGCAGCGCGGCGAAGAACTTGACCATGAACTCGTCGACGGCCGAGCTGATGTTCACGGACTGGTCGGTGACCTTGGTCAGGCTCATGCCGAGCGGCAACTCCGCGTTGATCGCGCCGACTTCCCGGTCCAGCGCGCGGCCGAGGTCGAGCCCGTTCCAGCCGTCGCGCATCACGACGCCGAGCAGCAGCGCGGGTTCGCCGTTGTTGCGGATCATGAAGGTGGACGGGTCTTCGTAGCCGCGCTCGACGGTGGCGATGTCCGACAGTTTCAACGTGCGGCCCTGCGCGACGATCGGCGTGTCGCGAATCTTCTGCAGCTTGTCGAACGCGCCGTCCATGCGAATGAAGATCTCCGGCCCGCGCGTCTCGACGGAGCCGGCCGGCGTCAGTGCGTTCTGGCCATTGAGCGCGGCGAATACGTCCTGCGGGCTCACGCCGAGCGTCGCGAGCCGGTCGTGCGACAGCTGCACGTAGATGCGCTCCGCCTGTTCGCCGATGATGTCGACCTTCTTCACGCCCGGCACATGCAGCAGCCGCTGGCGCTGCGTCTCCGCATCGCGAACCAGCAGGCGCTGCGGTTCGCCCTTGGCCTTCAGCGCGAACAGCGCGAACGTGACGTCCGCGTATTCGTCGTTGACCAGCGGGCCGATCACGCCGGCCGGCAGATCGTTCGCGACGTCGCCGATTTTCTTGCGCGCCTGATAGAACTGCTCCTGCACCTCGGACGGCGGCGTGCTGTCGAGCAACGTCAGCGTCGTGAACGCGAGGCCGGGGCGCGTGTAGGTTTCGGTGCGGTCGTACCAGCGTAACGCCTGCAATCGCTTTTCGATCTTTTCGGCCACCTGGTCGTGCATTTCCTGCGCGGTCGCGCCCGGCCATGCGGTGACGATGGTCATCACCTTGACGGTAAAGGCAGGGTCTTCCGCGCGCCCCAGCTTGAAGAACGATACGAGCCCCGCGAGCGAAATCAGGCAGATCAGGAACAGCGTGATCGCGCGCTCGCGCACCGCGAGCGCCGACAGGTTGAAGCGGCGTTCGCTCACGGCCGTGCTCCTTCGTGTGCGGTCGTGGCGGCCACGCGAACCGCTTCGCCGTCGCGCAGCAACTGCGCGCCGAGCGCGACGACCCGCTCGCCTTGCTTCAGTGCGCCGGACACGCGTGCGCTGTCGTCGTCCAGATGCTCGACCGTGACGGGCCGCCATCCCACCTTGGCCGGATCGCCCGCGACGACCCACACGCCGGGCCCTTTGCCTGCATCCAGCAGCGCGCCGATCGGTACCTGCAGGCCGGCTTGCGGCGCCGCGCGCGCGTCGTCCGGCATGCGGATCGTGACGGTCGCGCCCAGCGGTGCGGCGGCCAGCGCGCCCTGCAACACGTAGCGCGCTTCGAACGTGCGCGTTCGCGCATCCGCGGTGTCGGACAACTGGCGCAGCGTCGCGGGGACACTCGCGCCCGGCCTGCCGAACAGCTCTGCCTGCGCGATGGATCCGACCGCGGGGCGCAGCGTTTCCGGCAGCTGGATCACCGCTTCCCGGCTGCCGGCGTGCGCGAGCCGCACGACCGGCTGGCCGGCGCTGACGACCTGGCCGGGCTCCGCGAGCGTTTCCATCACGACGCCGTCGCCGTCCGCGACCAGTTCCGCGTAGCCGGTCGCATTGCGCGCGACGTCGGCGTCGGCCTCGGCGGCGCTCAACTGGGCTTTCGCGGCGTCGGCCGCGGCCTTGACCTGGTCATAGGCCGATGCCGATATCGCGCCGGTGCCGCGCAGGTCGCGGTAGCGCGCTTCGTCTTCGGCGGTCTGCCGCGCTCGTGCCCGTGCCGCGGCCACCGCTTCATCGCGTGCGCGCGCCGCGAGCTTCAGGTCGACGGGGTCGATGCGCATCAGCGGCTGGCCGCGGCGGACGGTTTGCCCGGTATCGACGAGCCGCTCCAGCACCTTGCCGGACACCCGGAACCCGAGGTCGCTCTGCACGCGGGCGGCGACGGTGCCGGTAAACGACCGCGATGCGGGCGCGGCTGCGTGCACGATGGCGGTACGCACGAGCGGCGCTTCCGTGCGCGGATCGGAAGGCGCTTTTCCGCTGCAGGCGGCTAGCGCGAGGGGCAGCGCGGAAGCGACTGCAAGGAGAGCGAGGCGACGCCGGACCATGAAAGACCCACTGACGAGGTGATCGGGGCTTTCATTGTGTATCTAGTGACCAAAATAGTCAATGGTCACAAACGATGTCGGTTCATGGGGCGAGGCTGCGGAGCACCAGGCTCGACAACTGCGCGGGCGCGGCGTCGGTCGTGTCGAGGTTGTACTGCAGCAGCAGCGGATTCAGGTACGGCCGCATCACGAGGTAGATCGCCGTCGCGGTTTCGTCCAGCGGCGTCTTGCGCTCGAACTCGCCGCTTTGCCTGCCCGCCTGCAGCACCTCCTGCAGCAGCTTCTGCACACGGGCCTCATAGGCCTGCACCGACTGCCAGTTGCCGGTGGCGGCCGACGCGGCGATGTCGTACAGCTTGCGGTCGCGGAAGAACAGCCGCAGGCTCGCTTCGGTAGAGACCTTGAACATGCGCCGCAGCTTTTCGGTGGGCAGTTCCGCTTCGGCGACGGCGGCGCGCACGTCGGTCTCGATTTCATGCAGGCAGTTCGAGCAGATCATCTCGCCGATCGCCTGTTTCGATTCGAAGAACTTGTAGATATAGGCCTTCGAGAAGCCGATGGACTTCGCGAGGTCGGACACGGTCGTCTTCTCGTAGCCGTACCGGCTGAAGTGCTCGGTGGCGGCGGCCACGATCTGGTCGCGCACGTCGTGATCGGCCGGGCCGCGTGCGGGCGCGGGGGAAGCGGTGTTTTCTTTCATGGGTTGCGGCTGGCAGGGATGGACAACGAGTGACTATTTGGTATTATAGTCACTGCCTGATCTTGACTGAAACCGTCATGCTACCGAAACCCATCGTTGCCGCGCTGCTCGCCGCGCTCCTGTCTGCCGGATGCGCCGTCGGTCCCGACTACGTGCGGCCGGACGTCGCCATGCCGCAGTACTTCCAGGGCCAGAGCGCCGTGGAGCAGCGGCGCGCGGCGGCCGACGCCGAACTCGCGACGTGGTGGACGGGCTTCGGCGATCCGCAGTTGACCCGGTTCGTCACGCTCGCGCTTGCACAGAACCTCGATCTCGCGCAGGCCGCGGCCCGCGTCACGCAAGCGCGTGCTGGGCTCGGGGCGGCCAATGCGGCGCTGTTGCCGTCTGGCAATGTGACGGGCCAGGCCGCGCGCGTCTATCAGTCGGTCGAAACGCCGTTGGGGCGCGTTCTGAATTCGACGCCCGGTTTCGACCGTCACGGGAGCGCCTACGAAGCCGATTTCAACGCGAGCTGGGAACTGGATGTGTTCGGCGGGCTGCGCCGCGGGCGGCAAGCCGCCCTTGCCGACTATCAGGCGTCCGAAGCGGCGGCGGTCGCCACGCGCCTGGCCGTCGCCGCGCAGACGGCCGACATCTACATCACGATTCGCGGGTTGCAGGGCCGGTTGAAGGTCGCGCGGCATCAGGTGCGGACCGAGCAGGATCTGTTGTCGACGATCAATCTGCTGTACGGGAAGGGGCTCGCGGCGGAGCTTCAGGTCAGGCAGGCCGAAGGTGCGCTCGCGCAGGTTCGTGCGACGGTGCCGGTGCTCGAAGCGGCGCTGGACACGGCGATGAATGCGCTCGACGTGATGCTCGGTGCGCAGCCCGGCACGCATCGCGCGGAATTGCTCGACGGCGGCGACGTGCCGGTGGCGCCGCGGATCGCGGCGACGGGCACGCCGGGCGAATTGCTCAGGCGGCGGCCCGACCTGATGGTCGCCGAGCGACGCCTTGCGGCGTCGAACGCGCGCATCGGCGTGGCGATTGCCGAGTATTACCCGAAGTTTTCGCTGAGCGGATTGCTCGGCAGCGCGACGACGATGGGCGCGGGCAACCTGTTTGCCGGCGGTGCGAACCAGGCGGCCGGCGTGCTCGGCCTGCGCTGGCGCCTGTTCGACTTCGGCCGGATCAATGCGCAGATTGCCGACGCCAAAGGAAAGGAAGCCGAAATGCTGGCCGCGTATCGGCTCGCGGCGCTGCACGCCACCGAGGATGTCGAAAATGCGTTCTCTGCGCTCGTCAAGCGCGACGAACAGGCGGCCGTGCTGGCCAGCGGCGTCGATTCGCTCGGCCGCGCGCGGGCCGCGTCGTTCGCGGCGTACCAGAAAGGCGTCGTCAGCCTGATCGAAGTGTTGCAGGCCGACGAAAGCTTGCTGCGCGCGTCCGACGAACGCGTGCAGGCGCGAACCGAATCGGCGCGTGCGGCGGTCGCGGCGTTCAAGGCGCTCGGTGGAGGATGGCAGGCGCCGGAGGCCGAGGCCGTTGCGAGCCGGTAGCGGTAGCGCCGGAGCCTCTGATGATCGCGCGAATATGAAAATCAGCGAGCTGGCCGAATTCGATGGCTCGAAGTACCTGAAGGACGAGGAAGCGATTCGTCACTACCTGGCGCAGGCATTCGAAGATCGGGACCCTCGACTGATCCAGGCCGCGTTGGGGAACGTCGCGAAAGCGCGTGGCATGACGGCGTTGGCGCGCGAGTCCGGCGTGAAGCGTGAAGCGCTCTACCGTGCGCTGTCGGAAGGCGGAAACGCGGAGTTTGCGACGATCATGAAGGTTGTCGCCGCGTTGGGATTGCATCTGACCGTTGCGCCAATCACGCAGACCGCCGAAGCGGCATCCGGGGCTGAGCCGACTCTTCGCAAGCGCGCGCACGCACGCGCGGCGGCTCACAGCTGATGCCGTCAGGGGCGGGCCGGAAGTCGCGCCGGCCCATTCGTGTCGCCCCGGTCGGCATCGTGCGGGAAGCCCTGCATGCGGCACGCGGCTACCGATGGATCGCTCCCCGCAACCGCCTCACATCCTGCTCCGACACCGGCGCCGCCCGATTCCCCCACGCGCCGCGCACGTAACTGACCACCGCCGCGATTTCTCCGCTCGTCAACGTGCCGCGCATCGCCGGCATCCGCTGCACGGGGCCGTTTTCACCCGGCGCCGGCCGAGCGCCTTCGACGACGATCCGGATCGTGCTCGTCGGATCGGCGGCCAGCACGACCGAACTGCTCGCGAGCGCCGGCCCGTGATCGCGCACGCCCGTGCCGTCCGCACCGTGGCAACGCGCACAGAACCCCGCATACACACCGGCCCCGGGCGCTTGCTGGCCGCTTTCCGCGCGCGGGCCGGCGGGCGTCAACCGCGGCACGCCGACGCCCAGCGGATTCGTCGCGGCGGTCGGTTGCGCGGGCAACGATTTGAGGTACACGGCGATCGCCCGACGATCGTCCTCCGTCAGCAACGCGGTGCTTTCGCCGACGACCGGCGCCATCGCGCCGAACACCGAGCCGCGCGCCGCATGGCCGCTGCGCAGGAACGCGGCGATGTCGTCGGTCGACCAGCGGCCGAGGCCGTCCGGGTCCGCGCCGGTCAGGTTCGGCGCGAACCAGTGATCGTTGATACCGCCGGTCAGGAACGCGGGGCTGCGTTCGTCGTAGCCGCGTTCGTTGTAGGCCGGCCCGCGCGGCGTATGGCATGCGCCGCAATGGCCGAGCCCCTGCACGAGATAGGCGCCGCGATTCCATTGCGCTGATTGCGACGGCTGAGGCGTGAACCGGTCGCGGTTCGCGAACGCGAGGCTCCACAGCCCGAGGGCCCAGCGCTGGTTGAACGGAAACGGCAGTTGCGTGAGCTTCGCCGCGTTCGGGGACGGCGCGACGCCGCGCATGAAATACGCGTACAGCGCGCGCACGTCGTCGTCGGTCAGGTGCGCGAGCGACGGGTACGGCATCGCCGGATACAGCCGGCTGCCGTCCGCGCGCACGCCGCGCCGCAATGCGTCGTCGAACTGGCGCAGCGTGTAGTGGCCGATCCCGTGCGTCGGGTCCGGCGTGATGTTCGGCGCATAGATCGGCCCGAACGGCGAATTCACCGGCTGGCCGCCCGCGTACGGCGTATGGTCGGCCGCGTCGTGGCACGCGGCGCAATCGCCGGCCAGCGCGAGATAGCGGCCGCGCGCGATCGTCGCGGCGTCGGCGCTCGCCGCCGCCGCGGCAATGACCGGGCGGCGGGCGGTCGACGCGGAAGCGGAGTCCGGCGGCGGGGCGGAAGCGCCGGACGCTGCCGAATTGGCGACACTCGCCTCCCGCTGGCGTGAAAGCCGCGGATCCTCTCTCGCACGAGCGGACATCGACGCACCGGCATCGGCCGCCGACGCGTGAATCCGCACGAACCGCCAGCCCGACGCGGGCTCGGGCGCTTCGGCCGCCGACGCGCCGCCGCCCGTATCGCCGGCTGCCGCTGCGTTGTCGTCGGGCTGCATGTCGCACGCGCCGAGCATGACACACAGCGCGAGCGCGACACCCGCACGGCGACCGGGCACGCAGCACGAAGCGAACGAGATCAGCGCCATGGACTGCAAGGCCCCACGAAAGCCGTGACGATTCCCGTGAACACGAGACCGATCACGAAGCCGAGCGCGGCGAGCATTCCGCAGCGCGCGAGAAAGCGCGTACTGTCGTCGCGCGTCACGGCGGGCGCATCGGCATCGCGTCGATATCGGTGCCGCCACGCCCGCGCGAGCCACGTCGCGCAGGCCGCGGCCAGTGCGAACGCGCCCGCGGCGATCAGTGCGAGCCACACGCCGACGTGCGTCCAGCGCGGCGCGGCCTGCGCGACGCCGAGCGGATAGCATGCGGTGGACGCGAGCGTTTCGGACACGAGCATCTGCGCAAACCACAGCGCGGGCGCGCCGACGAGGCCGGCCGCGATCGCGAGCAGCGGGGTCCACGCGCGTCGGGCGTCGCTCATCCCGTGCTCCTCAGCCAGAACGGCGATACGTACAGCGCGGTGAAGATGAACAGCCACACGATGTCGACGAAGTGCCAGTAGAGCCCGCCGACCGTCAGCGCGACGCGTCGCTCGCGGCTGAAGAAACCGGCGGCCGTCCACCCCGCGAGCAGCGCGAGGATCGCGAGGCCGGCCACGACGTGCGCGAGATGGAACCCGGTGATCGTGAAATAGAGGCTGCCGTACAGGTGCGCGGTCGGGCCATACGGATGGTCGCGCCATTCGTGAAGCTGGACCAGCGCGAACGCGGTGCCGAGCACCAGCGCGACGACGAGCATCGCGACCGCGCGGGCCTGCCGCTCGGCCCGCACCGCGCGCTCGGCCAGCCACACGAACACGCTGCTCGACAGCAGCACGACCGTGTTGACGGCCGCGAGCCCGATCTTCGGCATCCCTTCGGGCGGCCACGGCGCGGACCATTGCGACTGCAGGTAGAAATAGCAGAACAGCAGATAGCCGAACAGCCCGGCCTCGGTCACGATCAGCGTGAGCACACCCCACCAGCCGCCCGCGCGTTCGCCGCAACTGCCGATCGGCAGCGGGTCGAGGCAGGCGGCCGGCGCGCCGGCCGGCACCGTCGCCGACGGCGGTTCGGCCGGGCGCGCCCCGGCGGCCGCGGCAGGTGCCTGCGTGTTCGCGCGAGCGGGCAGTTGAGCACGTTGCCCGAGCGCGCGGCGCGGCCACAGCCACACGGCGATGGCGACCGCGCAACCGGCCGCGGCCACGCACACGAGCGTTGGCGAGCGCGCGAGCATCGCCGCGAACACGGCGGTCGCGAGCAGCGCGAGCACGAACGGCACGCAACTGTCGTCCGGCATCTTCAGGATCGCGCTCGGCGCCGCGGCGAGCGGCGTGACCGCGAGCGCCTCGCGCCCGTGTGCGAGCCGGTAGCCGATCCGCAGGCTGGTGCGCGTCGGATCGTCGCGCGTTTCCCACAGCGGATGCCGCGACGCGACGAGCGGCAGCACCGCGAAGTTGTACACGGGCGTCGGCGACGCGACCGACCACTCGAGGCCCGCCGCGCCCCACGGATTGTCGCCGGCGCGCACGCCGCGCCGTGCGCTCACCAGCGCGTTGACGACGAACATCACGATGCCGATCCCGAACACGAACGAGCCGATCGTCGTCAGCAGGTTCGACGTGTCCCAGCCCATTCCAGATGGATACGTATAGATGCGGCGCGGCATTCCGAGCAACCCGGAAACGTGCATCGGGAAGAAGCCGAGGTTGAAGCCGATCAGCACGACCCAGAAGGTCCAGCGGCCGAACCGCTCGTTCATCATCCGCCCGGTGAACTTCGGGAACCAGTACGCGACGCCGCCGAGCACCGGGAACACGTTGATGCCGAGCAGTACGTAATGCAGGTGCGCGACGACGAAGTACGTATCGGTGAGCTGCCAGTCGAGCGGCACGGCCGCCGTCATCACGCCCGACACGCCGCCGATCACGAACATCAGCACGAAGCCCGCGAAATACAGGAACGGCGTGCGAAACACGGGGCGTCCGGTCCAGATCGTCGCGATCCACGCGAACACCGCGACTGCGCTCGGGATCGAGATCAGCATGCTCGCGGCGCCGAAGAACGCGAGCGCGAGCGGCGCGATGCCGGTCGCGAACATGTGGTGGACCCACACCTCGAAGCCGATCAGCATCGTCGCTACCGTCGATACCGCGACGGCCTCGTACGCGACGAGCGGCCGCCGGCAGAAGGTCGGTAGCGCGTCGGATACGATCCCCATCGCCGGCAGCACGACCACGTACACCCACGGATGCGCGAACATCCAGAACAGGTGCTGCCACAACAGCGGCCGGCCGCCATGCGCGACGTCGAAGAAGTGCGTGCCCGCATTGCGGTCGAGCCACAGCAGCAGGAACGCGAGGCTCACCGACGGCACCGCCACCAGGTTCGCGACCGACGCGGTCAGCGTGCCCCACACGATGATCGGCACGCGGTCGATCGACATGCCGTGCGCGCGCATCCGCAGCAGCGTGACGACGAAGTTCGCGGCGCCGCCGGTCGTCGAGATGCCGAGCAGGATCATCCCGAGCGCATAGATGTCGATGTTCGCGCCGGCGCTGTAGTCGAGCGACGTGAGCGGCACGTAGTTGAACCAGCCGCCGTCCGGCACCGCGCCGAGCGGAAAGCTCGCGTACAGGAACAACCCGGCGAACAGGAACGACCAGTACGAGAACGCGTTCAGCCGCGGGAACGCCATGTCGCGCGAGCCGAGCATCAGCGGCCACAGGTAGTTCGCGAAGCCGGACAGCACCGGCAGCGCGTACAGGAAGATCATCGTGACGCCGTGCATCGTGAACAGCGAATCGTATTGCGCGGGCGTGAGCAGCGTCGCGTTCGGTCGTGCGAGCTGGATGCGCATCACGAGCGCCTCCACGCCGCCGAGCAGCAGGAACGCGAACGCGGTGACGATGTAGCGCAGCCCGATGCGCTTGTGATCGACGGTGCCGAGCCAGCCGCGCCAGCCGGGTTCCGATTCCCACAGCTCGGCCAGCGCGCGCTCGTGCGCGGAACCGGGCGGCGCTTCGCCGAGATCGGGTACGCGGTTGAGCGGGGCCGGCGTGTCGCGGGCAATGGCCATCGGCATCCTCGGTTCAGTGCAGCGTCGCCAGATACGCGGCGAGATCGTCGGCGTCGCGCGGCGCGAGCGCGATCGACGGCATCAGCGACTGCGGCTTGATCTGCTGCGCGTGCGCGACCCAGCGGCGCAGGTTGTCAGGTGTGTTGTCGAGCGTGCCGGCCGCGAGCAGCCGGCGCGTGCCGACGTGCGTGAGATCGGGGCCCGCGTCGCCCGCCGCGTCGGTGCCGCGCACCGCGTGGCAGCCCGCGCAGCGCGCGGCGAACACGCGCTGGCCGCGGCGTTCGGCGCTCGCCGCGGGGGCCGCGGCCGGCTGGCGCTGCGCGGCGAGCCACGCACGGAACGCGGCCGGCGGCTCGGCCACGACTTCGAACGCCATGTGCGCGTGCTGCGCGCCGCAGTATTGCGAGCACTGCCCGCGATAGACGCCCGGCCGGTCGGCCTGCAGCCATTGGCGATTGGTCTGGCCGGGTATCGTCTGCGTCTTGCCGGCGAGTTGCGGCACCCAGAACGCGTGGATCACGTCGGCGCTCTTCAGTTCGATTGCGATGGGTTTGCCCACCGGAATATGGATCTCGTTCGCCGTGACGAAGCCGGCCCCGTCAATATCGTCCGGATAACGCACGGCCCACCACCAGTCTTGCGCGGTCACGGCGATCGTCAGCGCGGGCGGACGCGGCGGCGCGGCGACGGCACCCAGCACCCGCAGCATGTAGACGAGCGCGCCGAACAGCAGCGCGATCGAGATCGCGGTGCCCACGGTCACGATCGTCAGCCCGCTGCCGTGGCCGGCGCCTGCCTGCGCGCGACGGCGAAACAGCGCGATCAGCAGCAGCACCGCGATCGCGACGCAGACGAACGTGCACAGCGCGAGCAGCGCCCAGCCGAGCACGAACACCGGCTGCGCCGCGGGGCCGGCCGCGTGCACGACGTACGCGAGCGGCAACGGGGCGGACGGATTGCCGGGCTCGGCAGGCGCGGCGGCCGCGCGCGCGACGATCGGCACGATCGTCCACGCGACCGGTGCGATCCATGCGACATGACGGGTTTTCATCAACGGCGGAACGGGCAACGCGACTCCTTGCCGGGTTGGGCGGCATGACGACGGCCGTTCGCGGCGGAGCAAATTTCATGCGCGTGCGGCTCGCACGCATGCGGCCGTGGAAGGGCGGGATGATGTACACGACGACCGGGCGTTACAGCCGACTTGTAAATTGGGCCACCACTCACGGTACACGCCGAGCTAATACGACCCCGGCGGCCGATGGCATGCCGTTTGCTGCGCCGATCGCGTTCTGGCACGCCGCGACGCGAAAGCTTCGACGGCGTGCCGGCGATCATCGGAAAGGAGAGGAATCGACCGTGAAGACCGTCGCGATCACGGGTGCAAGCGCTGGCGTCGGTCGCGCGACCGCTCACGCGTTTGCGCGACTCGGCGCGAACGTCGCGCTGCTCGCTCGCGATCCGCGCGCGCTGCACGACACCGCGTGCGAGGTACGCGCGTATGGCGTCCAGGCGCTGCCGATCGCCGTCGACGTCAGCGATGCGGCCGCGCTCGACGCGGCGGTCGAGCGGATCGAACACGAACTTGGGCCGCTCGACGTGTGGGTCAACAACGCCATGGTCACGGTGTTCGCGCCGTTCGACGCAATCTCGCCGGAAGACTATGCGCGCGTGACGGCCGTCACCTATCTCGGCTGCGTATACGGCACACGGGCCGCACTCGCGCGGATGGCGCCGCGCAACCGCGGCACGATCGTGCAGGTCGGCTCGGCGCTCGCGTACCGGTCGATCCCGTTACAGGCGCCGTACTGCGGCGCGAAACACGCGATCCGAGGCTTCACCGACGCGCTGCGCTGCGAGCTGCTGCATGCGCACAGTCACGTGCGCGTGACGATGGTGCAACTGCCCGCGATCGACACGCCGCAGTTCGACTGGGCCGAATCCGTGCTGCCGCACGCGCCGCGTCCGGTCGCGCCGGTCTATGCGCCGGAAGTGGCGGCCGATGCGATCGTGCACGCCGCGCGGCATCCGTGCCGCGAGCGCTGGGTCGGCTGGTCGTCGCTCGCGGCGATCGTCGCGAACGGCCTCGCGCCGGGCTGCTTCGACCGCTATCTCGCGTGGACGGCCATCCGCGGCCAGCAGCGCGCGGCGCCGGCCGGCCCACGCCCGTCGAACCTGTGGGAGCCCGTGCCGGGCCGCCATGCGACGCGCGGCGCGTTCACTGACGAAGCGCGCCGCACGGGCGCTGAGGCCGGGCTCGGCGCATCGCGCGCGCTCGCATTCGGCGCGACCGTCGCGGTGCTCGCGGCTGCATTTGCCGCCGCGCGCAGATGGAACCGGTGAGCGCGATGCGGATCGAGGATTACGCGCTCGTCGGCGACGGACGCAGCGCGGCGCTCGTCGCGCGCGACGGCAGCATCGACTGGCTCTGCTGGCCGGACTTCGATTCGCCGCCGTGCTTCGCCGCGCTCGTCGGTACGACGGACAACGGCCGGTTGCGAATCGCGCCGCGCGAGCGCGATGCCCGCGCCACACGCCGCTATTTGCCGGGCACCGCGGTGCTCGAAACGGCGTTCGACACCTCGTCGGGCTGCATCACGATCACCGACTGGATGAGCTGGAACGCGCCCGATCCATGCCTGATCCGCAGCGTGAAGGGCGAGCGCGGGACAGTCGACGTCGACGTCGATCTCGGCGTGCGCTTCGACTATGGCAGCGCGCTGCCATGGTGCCGGCATTTCGGCCGGCGCTGGCGAATGATGACGGGGGGCGATGCGATGTGGCTCGACACGGATGCGCGGCTCGACGTGCAGAGCGACCGGCTGGTCGGCACGCGACGGATTGCGGCGGGTGAGCAGGTGGATTTCTGCATCAGTTACGCGCGCTCGTTCGACCCGGCGCCGGCCGTCCCCGATGCGTACGCATCGCTGCGCGACACGCAGGCATTCTGGCGCGTCTGGTCGGATTGCAACGCCGCCGAGGGCCCGCATCGCGACGCGATCGAGCGTGCACTGATCACGGTGAAACTGCTGTCGAGCCTGCGCACCGGCGGCATCGTCGCGGCGCCGACCAGTTCGTTGCCCGAGCGCTTCGGCGGCAAGCGCAACTGGGACTACCGGTTCTGCTGGTTGCGCGATGCGAGTTTCACGCTGCGCGCGCTGGTGCGCTGCGGCTATCGCGACGAAGCCGCGCGTTGGCGCGACTGGCTCGTGCGCGCAATCGCCGATCATCCGTCTCAACTGCAGGTGCTGTATGCGGCCGACGGCGGCCGGCGCGCGGCCGAGTGGGAGGCCGCGCATCTGGCCGGTTACGAAGGCGCGCAGCCGGTGCGCTTCGGCAACGCGGCGGCCGACCAGTTGCAGCTCGACGTGTACGGCGAGGTGCTCGGCGCGCTGTACCAGGCGCGCCGGCACGGGCTGCCGCCCGACGACGACGCGTGGATGCTCGAGCGGCGGCTGCTCGAACATCTCGCGACGATCTGGCCGCAACCGGACGAAGGCATCTGGGAGGTGCGCAGCGGCCGGCACCCGTTCACGTCGTCGAAGGTGATGGTATGGGCTGCGGTCGAAAGCGCGTACCGTTCCGCGCGCGCATTCGGCCACCACGCGCCGCTCGACACGTGGCGGCGCTGGGCCGACGCGGTGCGCGCGGAGGTGCTCGAACACGGCTATCACGCGCAGTTGGGTCGCTTCGTCGATCGCTTCGACGGCGACGGCATCGACGTCAGCCTGTTGCTGATTCCGCTGACCGGGATGCTCGACGCGTCCGACTCGCGTGTGGTCGCGACGGTCGCCGCGATCGAGCGCGAACTGATCGACGACGGCTTGCCGTTCCGCTATCGGCCGCCGCGTTTCGCGGACGGCTGCGAAGGCGACGAAGGCGCGTTTCTCGCGGCCGGCTTCTGGCTCGTGCAGGTGTACTCGATGCAGGGACGCGACGACGATGCACACGCGCTGTTCGAGCGGCTGCTCGGCCTGCGCAACGACGTTGGGCTGCTGTCCGAGGAATACGATGTGCACGCGCGGCGCCTGTGCGGGAATTTTCCGTTCACGCTCGCGCAGGTCGGCCTCGTGAACGCGGCGCTCGCGCTGCAGGGCAACGGGCCGGACGACGTCGACATCGGCTAGGTGCCGCGCCGTCCGCGCTTTGCCTTGCTTACGAGTCGCTTTTCCCTCCCTTGCTGCCTTTGTCGGCCTTGTCGCCGTGTTCGCCGTTGCCGGGCAGCACGGCCGACAGCACCTGCCGCGCGGTCTCGACGATCACGTTGGCTTCACGCGGGTCGCCTTTCGCCAGCGTTTCGGCAAAATGCTTCGCCTGCTGCAGCGTCACGTGCGGCGGCAGCGGCGGCACCTCGGGGTCGCTCTTCACTTCGAGCACGACCGGTCGGTCGGACGCGAGCGCTTCGTCCCACGCGGCGCCGAGCTGTTCCGGATCGTCGACGTAGATGCCCTTGAGGCCGAGGAGGGTCGCGAAGCGGTAGTACGGCACGTTCGGGATCTGCTGCGACGCGTCGAACTTCGGGTCGCCCTCCATCACGCGCTGCTCCCACGTGACCTGGTTCAGGTCCTCGTTGTTCAGCACCATGCAGATCCAGCGCGGGTCGGGCCACTGGCGCCAGTACTTCGCGACCGTGATCAGCTCGGCCATGTTGTTCATCTGCATCGCGCCGTCGCCGACCATCGCGATCACCGGGCGCACCGGGTGCGCGAACTTCGCGGCGATCGCGTAAGGCACCGCGGCGCCCATCGACGCGAGGCCGCCGGACAGCGATCCCATCATCCCGCGCCGCATCATCAGGTCGCGCGCATACCAGTTCGCGCAGGATCCCGAATCGCTCGTCAGGATCACGTCGTCGGGCAGGCGCGGCGACAGCTCGGTGAACGCCCGCTGCGGATTCACACCGCGGCCCGCGCTGGCCTTCGCGGCCGCGCGGGCGGCGAGCGTCTCGCGCCAGTCGTGGTTCCATTTCGCGATCCGGTCGCGCCATGCGGTGTCGCGCCGCTCGTTCAGGAGCGGCAGCAGCGCGCGCAGCGTCTCGGCGCTGTCGCCGACCAGATTGACTTCCATCGGATAGCGCAGGCTCAGCATGTCGGCCTTCAGGTCGATCTGCACGCCGCGCGCCTGGCCTTCCTTCGGCAGGAACTCCGAATACGGAAAACCGGAGCCGACGACCAGCAGCGTGTCGCATTCGGTCATCAGCTCGTAGCTGGGCTTCGTGCCGAGCAGCCCGATCGAGCCGGTGACCCACGGCAGGTCGTCCGGCAGCGCGGCCTTGCCCAGCAGCGCCTTCGCGGCGCCGGCGCCGAGCCGGTCGGCCACCGCGATCACCTCGTCGGTCGCCTTCAGCGCGCCGGCGCCGACCAGCAGCGCGACTTTCGATCCCGCATTGAGCACGTCGGCCGCGCGCCGCAGGTCGTCCGCGTACGGGACGACTTTCGGCGCCGTATAGCCGACCCCTGAATGCACGGTGCCGTGCGCGCGCTTCGGCGGCGCGTAGTCGAGCTCCTGCAGGTCGTTCGGCAGCACGAGCGCGGTGACCGTGCGCGCGCCGAGCGCGGTGCGCACCGCGCGGTCGACCAGGTGCCGCACCTGGCCCGGTACCGTCGCAAGCTGAACGAATGCGCCCGCAACGTCCTTGTAAAGGGCCGGCAGATCCACTTCCTGCTGATAGTGGCCGCCGAGCGCCGCGCGCGCCTGCTGGCCGACGATCGCGAGCACGGGCATGTGGTCGAGCCGCGCGTCGTACAGGCCCGTCACGAGGTGCGTGGCGCCGGGGCCCGAGGTCGCGACGCATACGCCGAGCTCGCCTGTAAATTTTGCATGCGCGGACGCCATGAAGGCCGCCATCTCCTCGTGGCGCGCCTGGATGAATTCGATCTTGCCGTCCGCGCGGTTCAGCGCGCCGAAAAAGCCGTTGATGCCGTCGCCCGGGTAGCCGTAGATGCGGCGCACGCCCCAGTCGTACAGCCGCTGGACGATGAAATCCGCCACTGTCGCCATGCCGTTTCTCCTTGGTTCGGGATGAGCCGATGCGGGGCTGCCGCGCAAGGCACGTGCCGCGCCGCGTGCGTCGGGCACGGCGGTTGCACGCGGCATCCGCGAGCAACGAGCAAGCTGACCGGAGCGCAACGATGGTCGCATTCGCACGCTGGTCGCGCCCAGCGACGCGCGTGCGTGGTGGCGGTAACGCGGGTCGCGCGGCCTCAGCCGTTTCAATGCGTGCGAACGGAAGGGGGATGACGCACGTGGACCGTTCACTTTCTTGTCGAGGATTCGTCTCATGCGTGCATTCAACCGTTCATCCATACGCCGTTGTGCCGCCAGCGCGCTGCTCGCGGCGTGCGCGTCGGCGCTGCCCGCGGCCGCACAGTTGCGCCCGGCCAATCCGGTCAGCGTGCCCGACACGTCCACGCAGGCGTTCAAGCGCGCCGACCGAAAAATGATGGAAGCGATGGAAAGCGCGCCGTACACGGGCGACGCCGACCGCGATTTCGTCGCGCACATGGCGCCGCATCACCAGGGCGCGATCGACATGGCGCAGGTCGAACTCAAATACGGCAAGGATCCGACGCTGCGGCAACTCGCGAGCCGGATCGTCGCCGCGCAGCGCGACGAGATCGCGTTGATGGAGCGCTGGCAGAAGGAGCACGGCAGCACGCCGTGAACCGCGATGCGAGACGGCGATACGCGGGCGACCGTACCGGTGGTTCCGCATCCGGCAAGCGGCGACGTCGGACGCGCGCCGAGCCGATGGCCGCGTGTACGGGCAGGCACGACGGGAGGGGCGATGCATGGACGGTAAGCGCGAGAGCACAGGCCGCTCGATCGACAGCGTCGCCGACTACATGACCATGATCGGCGCGCAGCGGCAGACGATGGCGCTGCGGCTTTTTCGCGGCCAGTGCAATGCCGGCTGGCCGCTCGCGCCGGGCATCGCGCGGCAGCACGCGTCGCCCGACGTCGAAGCGCGGATGCTCGACGAATTCACGCGGCGCGCGCTGCCGCATCTCGAACCCGGGCAGAACCTCGAGGCATGCGACTGGCTCGCGCTCGCGCAGCAGCACGGGATGCGCACGCGCCTGCTCGACTGGTCCGGCAACGCGCTGGCCGCGCTGTGGTTCGCGGTCAGGCGCGCGGGCGAATCGGGCGGCGACGGCGTGGTGTGGTGCCTGTCGCACGACGCCGAAGACATCGCGACCGCCGCGGACCGGCGCGCGCCGCTGGAGGTCACGCGAACCAAGGTGTTCCGGCCGCGTCACGTCATGCCCAGGATCACCGCGCAGGACGGCTGGTTCACGATTCACCGTTATGACGCGCGCGGCGGGCGCTTCGTGCCGCTCGACGAGGACGCGGATCTCGCCGGCCGCCTCGTGCGCATCGCCGTGCCGGGCGCCCGGTTCGCGTCGATCCGGCAGGAGCTTGCCGGCGTCGGCGTGAGCATCGCGACGATCTTTCCGGATCTCGACGGCATCGCTCAACTGACCGACACGCGCTATTTCCCGGACGACGAGGACACGCACGCACCGCGCTAAAGCCGGCGCTGCACGGGCGTACGGGGCGGGCACGCGCGATGCTTCTCCCGACGGCGCGCACGCGGGACCGAACCCCGAGCGGCCGCTGGCGTGCGGTTCGCGGCGGGCGGCGACGCGGCTCATGCGCACATTCAAACAGACTATCGATCCGGGAGGCATTCATGCGCGAACTCAACGAACCACCGAGCGACCGTCGCGGCACGGCGTGCAAGCGCGGCGCCGGTTCCGGGCCGGCCGGGCACGCCGTTACCCGTGCGTTCGAACGTTTTGCGTCGCGCGTGACCACCTGGGCCGGCTCGCCGGTCGCATTCGGCAGCGCGGTCGCGATCACTGCGATATGGCTCGTGAGCGGGCCGGTGTTTCACTACTCGGACGCGTGGCAGCTCGTCATCAATACCGGCACCACGATCATCACGTTTCTGATGGTGTTCCTGCTGCAGCGCAACCAGAATCGCGACAGCGTGGCGTTGCACCTGAAGCTCGACGAACTGCTCGCCGTCACGCGCGCGGCGAGCGACCGGCTGATCGGGATCGAGGATGCGTCCGAGGAAGAATTGCGCGCGTTGGCGCAGACCTACGTCGAAATGGCGCAGCGCGCGGCCGAGCGCGGCGACGACGAGCCGGGCGGAAAACGGGCGGAAGCGGCCGACACGAAAACGGCCGACACGCCGCCCGAATCCTGATCTCGCGATCGAGCGATGCGCGGCCCGATGATTTTTCAAACGCTTGTCGTTTCCGGCGCCGCATCGCGGCGCGACGGCTCGTTCGCGCCGCTCGCGGCGGGGAACGGCACGTGCTGCATGCCGACACGAAGCCCGGTCGTTCCGGGTATAGCCCAGGGTGCCGCCATGAACTCCAGAGTCCCGTCGAATCCGTTGTTGAATCTTGCGGTGGCCGTCGCCTGCGGGGCGGCCGCGATGTACTTCCTCGATCCTGCGTCCGGCCGGCGCCGCCGCGCGTATCTGCGCGACAAGGCGGCCGCGGGCCGGCACGACGTGGCCGATTATGCGAATACGCAGGTGAAGCGGGCGGCCGACCATGCGCGCGGCGCGATCGCCGGGCCGCGGGCCGACTGGCTCGCGGGCGACGCGAACGACGTACAGGTCGCCGAGCGCGTGCGTGCGGCGCTCGGCCGGCTCGTCGCTCGCCCGCGCGACATCGACGTGAGCGTCGAGCGCGGCAACGTGTGCCTGACCGGACAGGTCGACGAGGCCGAACGGCAGGCGCTGATCGACGGTGTCGCCGCGCTGCATGGCGTGCATCGCGTCGAGGACGCGATGGGCGCGCGCAGCGAATACAAGGCGCCGACCGACGGTCATTCGCAGTGACGCGGCCGCGGCTGCCCGCCCCGGCGGGGGCCGGTGAACGAGTACGACATGCATTCGGCGCACGCACGGCTGCCGGAACGACGGCAGCCTGGCGCCTCAACCGGAGCCACCCATGACCGAACGCCAGCCTCCCGACACGACGTCCGCGCATCCGGAGCCGGGCGCGCACGACGCGCTCGAACATCTGCTCGGCAGCCTGCATCGGCACGGCTTCCTGCGCTTCGCGAACGAGGTCGTCAGCGCGAACGCGCGGCTGGCCGACACGTTCGTCGACGCGCTCGACAGGCCCGGCATGCAGAGCGGCATGCAGAATCTCGCGATGCTCGTGACGGCGCTCTCGCGCATTCCGCCGGAACAGTTCGGTCGCGCCGCGTTCGCGGCGGCCGACGCGCTGCATCACGTCGGCGCATGGCAACCGGCGCAGCACCCGCACGTCGCGCCCGGCGTGCGCGGCGTCTACCGCTTGCTGCACGACGAGGCGCTGTGGGATGCATTGACGCCGCTGCTCGAAGGGCTGAAGGTCTTCGCGCAAGGGCTTGCGCGCGATCCGCAGCCGCCCGTCGCCGGGCTCAGCGAGACGGCGAAAGACGCGTGACCGCGCCCGGCCGCGGATCGCTCGCCACGCACAGGCCCGCGAACTGACGGATGATGCGCTGCGTCGGCGCGCTCGCCGGCCAGTGCGGCACCGCGTCGATGCCGACCCAGCGGCACAGCGCGATTTCCCGGCCCGGGCAAGCGTGCGCGCCGCGCGGCAGGCTCGCGACGAACACGTGATGACGCTTCACGCTGCCGTCCACGTAGAAGAAATACGCGAGTTCGAGACCGGTGAGCCCGGTTTCCTCGCGAAGTTCGCGATGCGCGGCGTCGAGCGCCGATTCGCCGCGCCGGATCACGCCGCCGGGCAGCGTCCAGCGCGACGATCGCCCGCGGGCGACCAGCAGCACGCGCCGGTTGCGATGGCAGACGATCGTGGCGCGTTCCTTCGCCAGCGGCGCGAGCGGTACCGCGCGAACGGGGAAATCGGACGGGTCGGGTAGCGTCATGCAGGGCACGCGGCAGATGGGCGAAAGATCCATGCGCCCCCTGCCGCAACGTGCGTTCCCGCTTCGCTGTCGCATGTGCCCTCGTGCGAGTGTTTCGGGCCCGCTGGCCGGCCTTCGTCCGCGATTTTTCAACGGCTTGTCATTTCTGCCGCCGCCCGCTGCGGCCGTTTCGCGCGAGCGGGACGGCGGTATGGCGCGACGCGCGTCGATCACGCGTCGCCGCGTTCGGCAGAGGGCGTGCGACGCGGCGGCGCTCCGCTTGGCGGTGCGGCCGGCTTGCCTTCGGCCGGGTCGTGCGCGCTGCGCGGCGGTGGTGTGGCAGTGCCGCGGCGCTTGCCTTCGGGGCCGGGCGTGCTGTCGCCGCGATCTTCGTCGCGTGTGTCGGTGTCGAGCGGGGTCGAGCGTGTCATGGTTCGCGAGTCCTGTCGGGGCGGTCGAGGCGTACACGTCGCGCATCGCGCATGCCGGGGGTGGACGACGCGCGTTGCCGGGCCCGCTGTTTGCTCGATCGCGCGCTTGAGGTCGGCGCGGGCAATGGCGCCCGCGGCCGCCGCCTGGAGCCCCGTTTCATGTCCGATGCGATCCTGTGCCCGTGGTCCGTTCGTGAGCGATCTTGCGTCGCGCTGCGGCGCGCGTCGACACCCGGACGGCGCGGCACCGGCGCGCCGGACGCGTTCGCGCCGGCGGTGGCCGGCGTCGTACTGTCGACGCCGCTGCCTACCCGCTGGCCTGCCGTCGTCGCCCGCGCGGGCGACGACCCGTCCGGCGGCGGCAGCGGCTCGGGAGCGGCGCCGGGCCGCAACGGCGAGCACCCGACCGACGCGCCGGGCGGCGGTGGCGGCGACGGCCATCCGCACGACGATCGCGGCGGCCGCACCGGCGGCGACGGAGACGGGGACGGCAACAACGGCGAAGGCGAACGCAAGCGGCCCAGTAAGAAAACGCTGATCATTCTCGGCGCGGTGCTGGTCGTGCTGCTCGTCGGCGGGCTCGTCTGGTGGCTCGCGACGCGCAACCAGGAAAGCACCGACGATGCGTACACCGACGGCAATGCGATCGCGGTCGCGCCGCACGTGTCCGGCTACGTGACGCGGCTCGCGGTCGACGACAACAGCTTCGTACGGCGCGGCGACCTGCTCGTCGAGATCGATCCGCGCGACTACCGCGCGCAGGTCGACGCGGCGCAGGCGCAGCTCGGTCTCGCACAGGCGCAGCTCGACGCGGCGCGCGTGCAGCTCGATATCGCGCGTGTGCAGTATCCGGCCCAGTACCGGCAGGCACGCGCGCAGATCGAATCGGCGGAAGCCGCGTACCGGCAGGCGCTCGCCGCGCAGGCGCGGCAGCGGGCGGTCGATGCGCGCGCAACTTCCCAGCAGGCGATCGATGCGGCCGACGCGCAACGCGCGACCGCCGACGCGAACGTCGCGATGGCCCAGGCGCAGGCGCGCACCGCGAGCCTCGTGCCGCAGCAGATCCGGCAGGCCGAGACGGCCGTCGAGGAGCGCCGCCAGCAGGTGCTGCAGGCGCGCGCGCAGCTCGAGACGGCCAACCTGAACCTGTCGTACTGCGAGATGCGCGCGCCGTCCGACGGCTGGGTCACGCGGCGCAACGTGCAATTGGGCTCGTTCCTGCAAGCCGGCACGTCGATCTTCTCGATCGTCACGCCGCGCGTGTGGATCACCGCGAATTTCAAGGAGTCGCAGCTCGAACGGATGCGCGTCGGCGATCGCGTCGACGTGTCGGTCGACGCGTATCCCGATCTCGACCTGCATGGCCACGTCGACAGCATCCAGCTCGGCAGCGGCTCGCGCTTCTCCGCGTTCCCGGCCGAGAACGCGACCGGCAACTTCGTGAAGATCGTGCAGCGCGTGCCGGTGAAGATCGTGCTCGACGGCCCGCTGCCGACCCGTCCGCCGCTCGGTCTCGGCCTGTCGGTCGAGCCGACCGTCCATCTGAAATGACCGGCCGCCGTGCCGCGGCCGGCGTCGACCGGAGCGATCCGATGCCCGATACCCGCATGCCGTTCCCGCCTCGCGAGGCCCGCCGTTGAACCGGCCGCCCGACCGCGGCGGCGCGTCCGGCGGCGCATGGCGCCCCGCCGCGAACCCGTGGCTCATCGCGATCGTCGTCACGCTCGCCGCGTTCATGGAGGTGCTCGACACGACGATCGTCAACGTCGCGCTGCCGCACATCGCCGGCACGATGTCGGCGAGCTACGACGAGGCGACCTGGACGCTCACGTCGTACCTCGTCGCGAACGGCATCGTGCTGCCGATCTCGGGCTTCCTCGGGCGCCTGCTCGGCCGCAAGCGCTACTTCCTGCTGTGCATCGCCGCGTTCACCGTGTGCTCGTTCCTGTGCGGCGTCGCGACCAACCTCGGCGAACTGATCGTGTTCCGAGTGCTGCAGGGGCTGTTCGGCGGCGGGCTGCAGCCAAACCAGCAGTCGATCATCCTCGATACGTTCCCGCCCGAGCAGCGCAACCGCGCGTTCTCGATCTCGGCGATCGCGATCGTCGTCGCGCCGGTGCTCGGACCGACGCTCGGCGGCTGGATCACCGACCATTTCTCGTGGCGCTGGGTGTTCCTGCTCAACGTGCCGATCGGCGCGCTGACCGTGCTCGCGGTGATGCAGCTCGTCGAGGATCCGCCGTGGCGGCGCGACGCCGAGCGCGGGATCTCGATCGACTACATCGGCATCGGGTTGATCGCGATCGGCCTCGGCTGCCTGCAGGTGATGCTCGATCGCGGCGAGGACGAGGACTGGTTCGGCTCGACCTTCATCCGCGTCTTCGCGGTGCTGTCCGCGCTCGGGCTGATCGGTGCGACGCTGTGGCTGCTGCGCACGAAGAAACCGGTGGTCGACCTGTCGTGCCTGCGCGACCGCAATTTCGCGCTCGGCTGCGTGACGATCGCGACGTTCGCGGCGGTGCTGTACGGCAGCGCGGTGATCGTGCCGCAGCTCGCCCAGCAGCATCTCGGCTACACGGCGACGCTCGCGGGGCTCGTGCTGTCGCCCGGCGCGTTGCTGATCACGCTCGAGATTCCGCTCGTGAGCCGGCTGATGCCGCACGTGCAGACGCGCTATCTCGTCGGGTTCGGCTTCGTGCTGCTGTGCGGCGCGCTGATCTATTCGCGCATGCTGGTGCCGGACATCGACTACAAGCACCTCGTGATGATCCGGTGCGCGCAGTCGCTCGCGATCGGCTTCATGTTCGTGCCGATCACGACGCTCGCGTACCTGACCGTGCCGCGGCGGCTCAACGACGACGCGTCCGCGCTGTTCACGATGTTCCGCAACGTCGCGGGCTCGATCGGCATCTCGGTGTCGACCGCGCTGATCCGCGAGCGCACGCAGGCGCGCATGGCGCACCTGTCCACGCACATGTCGACGCTGTCGCAGAACTTCCAGGATGCGCTGCGGGAGAACGCGCGCGCGATCGGCGCGCTGACGGGCGCGCCGCCGCCGGCCGCGTTGCAGACCGCGACCGGCCGGCTCTACGAAACGTTCGTCTCGCAGGCGACGATCCTCGCGTATATCGACGTGTTCGCGATCCTCGCGGTGTTCTGCGCGTTCAGCATTCCGCTGACGTTCCTGTTCTCGCCGGCGAAGGCCGCGCGCGGCGCGGGAGGGCATTGACATGCGCATGCGCCGCGACAATCGCAGCCACCGCCTGATTCGCCGCATCGTGTGCGGCGCGATGACGACGATCATCGCCGGCTGCACCGTCGGCCCCGATTACCAGCCGCCGCAAGCGGACGTCCCGGCCACCTGGCATGCGATGCAGGCGGACGGGCAGGCGGCGTCTCCCGCATCCGGCGTGGCCGCGCGGTCGTCGCCCACGATCGACGCCGATCCCGATCCGCGCTGGTGGCGCGCGTTCGGCGATCCGCTGCTCGACCGGCTCGTCGAGCGCGCCGCGCACGACAACCTCGACGTGCAGGCGGCCGTGCTGCGCATCGCGCAGGCACGCGCGCAGGTGCGCGCGGCCGCCGCGCAGGGCTTGCCGAACGTGCGCGCGAACGCGAGCTACCAGCGCGAGCAGCTCGGCCTGAAGGGCATCGTCGAGGAGCAGGGCATCGACCAGCGCGTCGATCGTCTCGGCGCGCCGGGCTCACCGCTCGACCGGTTCGGGCCAGGCACCGGAGCAAGCGTGCAGCAAGGTGCGCGCGGCGCGCTCGATGCCCTCGAATCGCCGGTCAACCTGTGGCAGGCCGGGTTCGACGCATCGTGGGAACTGGACCTGTTCGGCCGCGTGCGCCGCTCGGTCGAAGCGGCCGGCGCGCAGACGAGTGCCGCGGTCGCGAGCCGCGACGACGCGTTGCTGTCGCTCGAGGCCGAAGTCGCGCAGACCTATCTGCAACTGCGCGGCGCGCAAGCGCAGCGCGCGCTGGCCGACGACCTGCAACGCGCGCAGCGCGAATTGCTCGACCTGACGCGCGAGCAGGCCGCGCACGGTCTCGCGAGCGATCTCGACGTGCGCAGCGCCGACGCGCGGCTCGCGCAGATCCGCGCGCAACTGCCGCAGTTCGACCAGCAGATCGTGCTGCTGCGCAACGGTCTCGCCTATCTGGTCGGCGGCGCGCCGGGCGCGCTCGACGACTGGCTGGCCGCCCCGCGCGCGTTGCCGGCGGTGCCGCCGACCGTGCCGGTCGGCCTGCCGTCGACGCTCGCGCGCCGGCGCCCCGACATCCGCCGTGCGGAGGCCGAGCTGCATGCGGCCACCGCCGACGTCGGCGTCGCGGTCGCGCAGTTCTATCCGGACATTTCGCTGACGGGGCAGGTCGGCCTGCGCGCGTCGCACGTGCGCGAGCTCGCGCACTGGTCGCATCTGTTCTACGCGTTCGGGCCGGCCGTGTCGCTGCCGATCTTTTCCGGCGGCGCGCTCATGTCGAACCTGCGGCTGTCGCAGGCGCGCCAGGCCGAAGCGGCGCTCGCGTACCGGCAAGCCGTGCTCGTCGCGCTGCGCGACGTCGACAATGCGCTGGCCGTATACCGCACCGACCAGGCGCGCGCGGCCGCGCTCGACGACGCGGTGAAGGCCGAACAGGGCGCGCTGGACCTCGCGCGCGATCGCTACCGGAAGGGCCTGTCGCCGTTCCTCGACGTGCTGGATGCCGAGCGGCAATGGGCGGAGGGCCGGCAGCAGGCCGAGCAGGGCGCGTTGCAGACGACCACCGATCTCGTCGCGCTGTACAAGGCGCTCGGCGGCGGCTGGCAGGCGGGGCCGGCCGCGAATGAGGATACCGGCACGGCGCGCGCGCAGTAGCCTCGCGCGCGCGGCGGGCATCGCGTGCCGCGCTCGCGCAACGCCGTCCGGCGGCCCGCGCGCGGCTTCAATCCCATGCGTGCTTGCTGAACTGATAGCCCCTGGAGCGGATGGTCTTGATCCGTTTCGGTTCGTTCGCGTCGTCGCGCAGCTTGCGGCGCAGCTTCGAGATGCGGCCGTCGATCGAACGATCGAGGCCGTCGAACGCGATGCCGCGCAGCAGCAGCGTCAGGTCTTCCCGGCTCACCACCTCGCCCGCGCGGCACACGAGGGCCCACAGCAGATCGAATTCCGTCGACGTCAGGCGCGGCATGCTGCCGTCGGGCAGATGCACGCGGCGATCGGCCCGGTCGATCGAGAACTTGCCGAACACGTATCGCTGCGGCGAAGCCTGCACGGCGTCGCCCGCCGGCACGCGCGTGCGCCGCAACTGCGCCTTGATTCGCGCGAGCAGCAGACGCGGTTCGAGCGGCTTGCGGAGAAAATCGTCCGCGCCCAGTTCCAGGCCGAGCAATTCGTCGAACGGCTCGTCGCGACCCGTCACCATGATCACGATGCCGTCGTACTGGATGCGCGCCGCGCGGCAGATCTCGAAGCCGTCCTTGCCCGGCAGATTGACGTCGAGCAGCACCACGTCGGGGCGGCTCCCGACGATCGCCGCTGCCGCGCCGGCGCCGTCGCACAGCGTGTCCACCTGGTAATGATGCGTGCGCAGGTACTCGGCGATCAGCGCGGACAGCGGGACGTCGTCTTCGACGATCAGGATTCGGATGGGCATCGCTAAACGAAGGGGCAAAACGGGAAGGTGGCGAGCGGTCAGGCCCAGTCCGAGCGTGTCGTGGCCGAAGCGACGTGGATGATACTGCGCAACATTCCGATGGAATGTGGGGAAATCTGAATCGTTCGGTGAGCTTATCTACGCGCCAATCGCCGCCATCAGAGGAAACGCGCGGGGCAAGCGGCGCGAGGCCGCGCGTGAGGCTGAAACGGTTCGATGCGAGAGCCGGCGCGGCGCTCGGGACGATGCGCGCCCGCGCATCCGTCAGACGAAAACGTTTGCGCCACTTCGACGCCGCGCACCGTTCCCGCACCGCCCGACACCAGGCCGGGCAAGGTTAGTCGACATATCATTACAAAATATTACCGACGTCGCCGCGTTCCGCTCCCTACAATCCACACACCTGATCCGCGCGTCGCGCATTGCGCCTGTTTCGCGATCGTATCGACCATCGGTCTCGGCGAAGCGTCGAGTCATGTCGCTCACGTGAGGAACCGGATGCGCGGGAGTCGGGTCGCCGCCGCGGCGGCTCCCGATGGGCAGTCGGGCGGATGCTATCGATTACTGACGGGGGAAGCGAAATGACGCCGTTGCAAGTCGTCCAGAGTCTCGACGCACTCACGCATGCGATCGAAGCGGCGGTGGCGCGCGCCGACTGGAGCGAGGCCGTTCGGGCCGCCGAGACGCGTTCGGCGTTCATCGTTGCGCTTGCACCCGATCAACCGGACGAGGTCGTGTCGGCGCTGATGAAAGTGCAGGAGATCGATGTCCGGATTTCCACCGTCGCGCGCGGCACGCTCGAGGCGCTCATCGCGGAGGGCTGGATGGCGCTGCACGCAGCCCGCACGGCAACGAACGCGCTGAGGGCGCGGCAGCGGTCGCTCGATGCCGGCGCCGCGGCCACGCGACACTGAAATCCGTTTCCTTTGGTGATGGCATGAAATTCAGAGAACGCGCCAGTCAGGTCGATGCAACACGGTGGTTCGCCGAGGGCGACCATGAACGGGTAGAGCGCCGTCACGGCCTGTGGGCGATCGCGACGCCGGAAGGCTGGCGATCGGTGAAGCCGGGCGACTGGATCGTGCGCGACGAATCCGGCAACTGCTGGCCGATGGACGACGGCCTCTTCATGCATCGCTACGAACCGGTCGCCGACTGACTCGGCCGCCGGTTCGACGCGCCTACCGGCGCTTGCGTGAAAACAGCAATGAATCGGCGTCGTTGAAGCGGATGCGCCGCGGCTCGCCGTACCCGGCTTTCTCCGCGACCCGGATCGACACGACGTTGGTCGGCGCGATCAGACACACGCTGCGCTCGAACCGCTGTTGCGCGTCGAGCCATGCGAGCGCGGCCGCGAGCGCCTCGGTCGCATAGCCGTTGCCTTGCGCCCACGTCGCCAGCGCCCAGCCGGCTTCCGGCACGCCGCGGATCGGCGGGTCGATGTTGCGGTGGAAATCCGCGAAGCCGAGATCGCCGACGTAACGCCCCGACGCCTTTTCGCGAATCGCCCAGTACCCATAGCCAAGCAGCGGCCACAGCCCGCGATACGCGAGCATGCGCATCCACGAGTCGCGCGGCGTGGAAGGCGTGCCGTTGAAGATGTGCGCGACGACGCCCGGTTCCGCCCACATCGTGGCGAGTGCGTCGAAGTCGCCGAGCGGGTGGCCGTCAAGGATCAGACGGGGCGTGTCGAGAACGGGCGGAGACGAGACGGGGGGCACGGCGCTGAATGTCATCGGGCGTTCCATGAGGAAGGGGCGGCGACGCAGGGCGCCGCGCTCGGGTCTCGTACGATACCGCGTAAACGGCGACGTGGACGCAATTCCCCGCCCGCATCGGGGCATGCGGGCGCATCGCGCGGACGGCGCCGGCCGGCGGTGCCCGCATGGACCGGCTCGCGTGACGACGTCGCGGTCGGACGCATCGCGCGGGGCGTTCGACGAATGCGGCCGTTCGTCGCCGTGTAGCGAACGCCTGTAGCGAACCCCGACCGCGGCGAGCGGTCGGCCTGCTTCCTGACGGTGGTCATCGGCACGCCCGCGTGCTGCGCGCAATGCGGGATCGCGCCCGTGCCGGATGGCGTTACTTGCGGCTTTTCAGGAACGAGCGCCCTTCGGCCGTGATCGATGCGCCGGAGCGGCCGTGCGGAGGATGGCTGACGAACCCGGCGTTGACGAGCTCCCGCGCGATCGACCAGCCGAGCGCCGGCGCATCGCGGCCGTAGCGAACATCGGCGAGGCGTTCGAGCGCCCAGATCGCGGAGGCCGACAGGTTGGGGGTGTTGGACGTGAGCGTATCGTTCATGGCTTCCTCGGGAAATGGCGTTTCGGGGTGGGCGGCACACGGCCGGACGGAGGAGGTGCAAGCATCAGCTTGCCTGCAACAACGGCAGCAGCGCGTGCAGCGCCGCTTCCTCGTCGGGGCCGGTGGCGAGCACCTGGGCCGACGTGCCGCCGTGAACCTGCAGCGACGCGATCGCGCCGCTGTCTTTTGCATTGCTGCCGTGCCCGTTCGCGATCAGTTGGATGTCACTGTCGAAGCGGCGTGCCGCGTCGACGGTCGCATCGCGCGCGGCGCGGCCGCGATTGCGGTTCCATGCGGGGCCGATTTCAACGTACACAACGGTTGCCACGATGCTGGAAAGCCTCCGGACAAGTGGGCGGGGCGGCGCGCGACATGCAGGGTTACGCACGTGTAGCGGACATCGGGCGGCTGGCATGTCACGAATTCCCGCAGGGGCGCGGGTGCCGGCCGGGTGCATTGTACGCGCCATTCGGCGCGAACATGCCGACATCCGCTGCAAAGGCGTATTCAAATTCGCGGATTGTCGGAAAGTTGGGGATTATAATGCATCGGCCAGATCATGTGAATTACATTATAATGCCGTGTGCGCCGATGCCGGCCCGCGGCGTTGCCGACGGGCGAGTCTCGGCGTATCCGGGCGCGCAACCTGCTCGCCCGGCATCGTCGACCGACCCGAACTCCTCCCGAATGGAAGCCGCAATGAATGCCCCTGCCTGCCCGCAATGCGCGATGGAAAACACTTACCCCGACGGCGCGCTGACCGTGTGCGCGGACTGCGGCCACGAATGGTCGGCCGACGCCGGCGCCGAGGCCGGTGACGAACCGGCGGGCGACGTCGTCAAGGACGCGAACGGCAACGTGCTGTCGGACGGCGATTCGGTCGTGCTGATCAAGGACCTGCGCGTGAAGGGTTCGTCGATCACGCTGAAGATGGGCACCAAGGTCAAGAGCATCCGGCTCGTCGGCGGCGATCACGAAGTCGACTGCAAGACCGACATGGGCGGCTTCATGCTGAAGGCGTGCTACTTGAAGAAGGTCTGAGCGCACGGTCAGGCGACCGTTGCATCCGCGTTTTCAGCCGCTGTCTTTTTCATTCGACTACCCGCACATGGCCGAGGATCGCACTGCCTACGACGCGTTCGTCAGGTTCCTGGCGACGCCGCTGAACGACGGCCGGCCGTTCGTGCTGGAGACGCAGCACGCGGTCTCGCTGCACTTCGATCATTTCGGCACCCAGAGCTTCATGTCGCTGCATGATCCGGTGCGGCTCGCACTCGGTTATACGCGCGTGATGATGGGCTTCCTGCTGCTGCAGGCCGAGCCCGCACACATCTGCATGCTCGGGCTCGGCGGCGGGTCGCTCGCGAAGTACTGCTACCGCCACCTGCCCGGCACGAGGATCGATGCGGTCGAGATCAATCCCGACGTGATCGCGCTGCGCGACACGTTCAGGATTCCTGCCGACGATGCGCGCTTCACCGTGGTGTGCGCCGACGGCGCGGACCATCTGGAGCGGGCGGACGTCCGCACGGACGTGATCCTGCACGATGCGTTCGTCGCCGACGGCATGCGCGGCCGCTGTACGGGCGCTACTTTTCTCGATGCGTGCCGCGCACGCCTGAGCGAATCCGGCGTGCTCGCGATCAACTTCATGGACGACGATCCGGCGTTGCCGCAGCACCTCGAGCAGTTGCGATCGGTATTCGGTTCGTCGTATGCGCTGGTGCCGTGCGGCGACGACAACAACTTCGTTGCATTCGCATGGAAGGACGGCAGCCGATTGCCGTCGTTGCGTATCCTGCTGGAGCGGGCGCTCGCGTGCCCGCAGGCCGGTGAACTGAAGCTGGCCGCCACCGCGAGACGCATGAAGCACGGCGAGGGCATCGATTCGCGGCGGCTGGTCTGGCGCGCGCAGTCGCACGAACGTTGGGAGATCGGCGCGTAGCCGTACCGAGGGGGGGCGGGTCGTGCTTACTTCACGCGCTTGCCGATCGCGCTGCGGGTCTTGTACGTGACGCCGTGCCGGTCGAGATAGTCGCGGATCAACTGCCGCACGACTTGCGACGGCGTAAGGTCCTGCTCCGCGCAGAGCATCTCGAAGGCTTCCTTCTTCGCGGGATCGATCAGGACGGTCAGGCGGGCGGTTTTTGTTTCCATGACGGGGCGAGGGTGGTCGATATGTTAATAAAATTATAATCGATCCGCTTTCGGCGTTACCGCGGCGAGCGCCGCACGATCAGCGTTTGCTGCGCACCAGCGCGAGCAGATCGTCGATCACCGGCACGATGGCGAGCGTGACGAGCACCGCGGCGAGCGGCACGGTCGACACGTAGCCCACGTGCTTGAAGCCGATCGCGCCGGCCAGGCCGCCGACGAAGAACGACGAGAGCATCGTCGCGTGAATCCGCAGTTTCGACCGGTTGGCGATTACCGCGTGCGCGTCGACTTCGATGGCCGAGCGGTTCCAGTAGAACAGCTTGCCGAGCTCGATGCCGAGGTCGGTCACGATGCCGGTGATGTGCGTCGTGCGGATTTCCGCGCCGGAGAGCTTCGTGATCGTCGCGTTCTGCAACCCCATGATGAAGCACAGCAGCGTGACGGTCACCGGCACGAAGAACGTTTCCCACAGCGCGAGGTGGCTGCCGAGCAGCCCGAACAGCAACAGCAGCGCGGCCTCGACCAGCAGCGGCAGCATGAACTGGCTGTGCAGCCCGCGGCGGCGGCCCCAGTTGACGAGGATCGCCGAGCAGCCGGCGCCGATCAGGAACGACCCCAGCGAACTGATGCCGGCGAGCGCGAGCCGCACGTCGCCGAGGGCCGTCTGATCGGCGATCGCCGACACGATGCCGCTCATGTGCGACGTGTATTGCTTGACCGCGAGAAAGCCGCCGGCATTGGCCGCGCCGGCGACGAACGCGAGCGAAAACCCGAGCTGGCGGTTCGCGGTCGCGCTGCGGTGTTTTCCCGTCAGGTTTCGAAAGTACTGCGCTGGCATAAGGGCTTCGCTCGATCGTCGCGGATTCGTGGGTACAGGCGGAAAACCGGTGCCGGAGGGCGCGGCGGGCCCGCCGCTTGCACCGGATGCCGGGGCTGTCGAATCATGTGATGGATATGATAATGTCATTATCATACTCTGTTGGCCGGATGGTGCATTCAGTACAATGACGGAAGGCGCCGCCGGCCGGCTGTTTCGCCGCCGCGCGGCGCCGATCACTTCTGCCCACCGCTTCATGACCCCGATCAAGTTCATCCTTCGCTACACGGCGATCCCGTTCACGGCCATCGTCGCCGTGGTGGTCTGGACCGTCATTCCATCGTCGAAAGAGATCGATGCGAGACAATATGCGGCGCTGTCGCGTGCGTACGCGAGTTTCCCGCTGCCGTTCCGGCGCGAGATCTCGGACACGATGGCGCACGGCACGATCAACGACCGGCGCTACCAGGCGCTCGTGCGCGATTCGCTGGGCAACGGCGTCGCGCTGGACTGGCCGGCGTCGGGCGTCGGCGGCGTCGCCGACGAGCGCCAAAAACTGGCCGAACTGATTCAGGCCGATTCGGATCTTCAAAGGCAACGGCAATGAAAACCCTGCTGGTATCTGTGGCATTCGCGATGATCATCGCGAGCCTGATCTTCGCGCTGTACTTCATGAATCACGATCGCGGCAAGTCCAAGCGGATGGCGTGGTCGCTCGCCGCGCGCGTCGGATTGTCGGTCACGCTGTTTCTGTCGCTGCTGATCGCGTACAAGCTCGGCTGGATCGAGCCGACGGGGTTGCCGATCGGGCGGTGAGGCGCCGTCGCGTCAGGGCGGGCGGCGTGAGCGGGCGACGTCGCGTTGCCTGACCCGGAGCGGCGTTAGCGCGTGCGCGCCGAATTTGTCGATGTCGTTGGTGCGTGCGCGTTCAGCGCCGGGTTGCGCCGGCAGGCAGCCGCGTCCAGTCGCGGCGATCGCCCGCCGCTCGTGATGAACTCGTTTCATTCAGTGACCGGCGAATCCGATGCCGACGTCGCGCGGCGGTTGCGCGACAAGCATGAGCGGATCGATGACGAACAGGGCGGACTGAAGCTCGTCGACATGCCGGGCGGCGGCGTGGACCTGCGCGGCCTGGCGCTCGACCGGCCGCAGCGGGCGTTGCGGCGCGAGGCCGCGGCGGCGTGAGAGGATGACCCGCGCACCATGCGCGGGCGCTGGCCGGCGCGCGGTGCCGTGCATATCGCGCGATCAGATATCCATCGAAAAAATAACCATTTGGTACACGCGTCGGCGCGCATTACAGTCTCGCCTTCCGCCGGCTGCAACGCCGGTCGTTCCGACGTTATTCCAGATAATCGCCACATGAATCGTTCGATGCGTTCCAGGGTCCGCCGTGCCGCGGCCGCGCTGTTCGTGCTCGGCCTCGCGCCGGTTTCCCATGCGGCCCAGCCGACGTTGCGCGTCGGTATCGACGCCGAGTCATACCCGCCGTTCTTTTCGAAGGACGCCGCCGGCAAATGGAAGGGCTGGGAAGTCGACGTGCTCGATGCCGCGTGCGGGAAGCTGAACGTGCGCTGCGAGCTCACCGACATTGCGTGGGACGGCCTGATTCCGGCGTTGCAGAACCGCAAGATCGACGTGATCTGGTCGTCGATGACGATCACCGGCGAACGGCAGAAAGCGATCGATTTCAGCCGTGCGTATTACGAATCGCCGACGGTGTTCGTCGGTGCGAAAAGCGACCGGCGCCGCGTCGACTGCGCGGTGCCCGCGACCTTCAAGGGCCGCGTGATCGGCGTCGAGGCCGGCACCAACTTCTCGGCGTTCCTCGATGCCCGCTTCAAGCAGGACGCGCAGATCAAGGCGTTCGACAAGTTCGACAACGCGCTCGCCGATCTGGTGTCCGGTCGCGTCGACTACGTGCAGGAAGGCAAGGGGCTGTTCACGGCGTTCCTCGCGTCGCGCGACGGCAAGGACTTCGAGGTCAAGGCCACGTGCACGGACGATCCGGTGCTGGGCCTCGGCATCGGCGCGGGCGTGCGCCACGGCGATGCGCTGCGCGGCAAGCTGTCGACCGCGATCGCGCAACTGCAGCAGGACGGCACGTGGGATGTGATCACCGCCCGCTATCCGAACCTGAAGGGCACGATCGAGAAAGGCCGCTGACCCGATGGCCGTGGACGATTCGCTGCTCGCGCTGCTCGCCTTCGGCGACGGCGGATATGGCCGCGTGTTCGCGAGTGCGTTCGCGCTGACGTTCGGCGTCGCGGCCGCATCGTTCTGCACCGGCGTGCTGCTCGGCATCGCCGGCGCGCTCGGCAAGCTGTCGCGATATTCAGCGCTTGTAGGGCTGGCGCGGCTCTACACGATGCTCGTGCGCGCGCTGCCCGAGCTGCTGTGCCTGCTGCTCGCGTTCTACGCGGTCGCACCGGCCATCGAGAACGCGCTGCGCGGCAGCGGCATCGTACCCGGCGACTTCGCGTTCGACCCGTTCGTCGTCGCCGCACTGTCGCTCGGCTTCATCCAGGGCGCGTATCTCACCGACATCTTCCGCGCGGCGCTCGTCAACGTGCCGGTCGGCCAGATCGAAGCCGCGCACGCGTATGGGATGACGTCCTGGCAGACGTTCGCGCGCATCCGGCTGCCGGCCGCCGCGCGGCTCGCGCTGCCGGGCGTCGGCAACGTGTGGCTGAACGCGACCAAGGACGCGTCGTTCATCAGCGTGCTCGGTTCGTTCACGGATCTGCTGAAGGCGAGCCAGCTCGCGGCCGGCGCGACGCGGCACTACGTATTCTTCTATCTGGTCACGGCCGCGCTGTTCCTGTTGCTGAGCGTCACGTCGGCGGGCATCTTCGCGGCGCTCGAGCGGCATGCGAATCGCGGCATGAGGCGTGCGACGACATGATCTTCTCGCTGCCTTTCCTGCTCGACACGGTAATGCCGAAGCTGCTCGCCGCGGTGCCGACGACGCTGGCGCTGACGCTTGTGTCGGGTGCGGCCAGCGTGCTGCTGGGCGTGCCGCTCGCGCTCGCCGCCGGCGCACGCCATACGCCGTTGCGCTGGTCCGCGCGCAGCTGGCTCATGCTGATACGCGGCACGCCGCTGCTCGTCCAGCTCTATCTGTTGTACTACGGATTCGGGCAGATCGTCCCGCGCGAGTGGATGCGCGACAGCTGGGCGTCGCCGCTGCTGCGTGACGCGTTCTGGTACGCGATCGTCGCGTTGAGCGTGAACGAGAGCGCGTATGTCGCGACGATCCTGCGCGGCGCGATCGCCGGCGTGCCGGCTGGCGAGATCGAGGCCGGCCACGCATACGGGATGACGCGCGTGCAGGTGCTGCGCCGCATCGTCGGCCCGCGAGCGTGGCGGCTTGCGCTGCCCGCGCTCACCGGAGAGGCGATCCTGCTGCTGAAATCGACCGTCCTCGCGTCCACCGTGACCGTGTTCGACGTGATGGGCACGGCCAATACGCTGCGCTTCGAGACGTTGCGCGTGTACGAACCGCTGGCCGGTGCGGCGATCGTCTATGTCGTGCTGGTCGCGCTGCTGACCATTCCTGCCGCCCGTCTCGAGCAGCGCGTCAATCGCTACCTGACGCGCGCACCCGACGAACGCATGCCCGCCCGGCGCCGCCGCGCGTCGTCGGGCGCGTGGGCGGCGCCCAACTGATTCCTGCCCTGGTAACGAATTCCACGATGTCCGATCCTCGCCCCTTGCTGTTTTCCCTGTATGAACAAGCCAGCGTCGGCTGCGGCGGCGCGCCGAGCCTGTGGACCCATCCCGCCGACGAGCGGCTGCGCGCGAACACGCTCCCGTTCTGGTCGAACCTCGCGCGCACGGCCGAGCAGGCCGATCTCGACATGCTGTTCTTCGCGGACGTGCTCGGCCTGTACGACGTCTATGGCGGGTCGGCCGACGCCGCGGTGCAGTGGGCGGTCGAGGCGCCCGCGAACGATCCGATGATGCTGATTCCGGCGCTCGTCGCGCAGACCGAGCGGCTCGCGTTCGGCGTGACGGCGAGCACGACGTACGAGCACCCGTTCGCGCTCGCGCGCCGCTTCAGCACGCTCGATCATCTGAGCAACGGCCGGATCGGCTGGAACATCGTGACGTCCTACCTGACGAGCGCGGCGCGCAACTTCGGGCTCGACCGGATGATCGGCCATGACGAACGCTACGCGCGCGCCGAGGAATTTCTCGACGTCGTGTACAAGCTGTGGGAAGGGAGCTGGGCGGACGACGCGGTCGTCGCCGACAAGCACGCGCCGCGCTATGCGCGTGGCGACCGCGTGCGGCCGATCGCGCACGAAGGCACGCATTACCGCGTGCAGGGGCCGCACGTCTGCGCGCCGTCGCCGCAGCGCTCGCCCGTGCTGATCCAGGCCGGCTGGTCGGGGCGCGGGCGCGCGTTCGCGGCGAAGCACGCGGAGGTGGTGTTCGTCGCGAAGTCGAATCCGCACGAGATTCGTGCGGGCCTCGACGAGATTCGGCGGCTCGCGGCCGAACGCGGCCGGGCGGCGGACGACGTGAAGTCGCTGACGGTGCTGCGGATCGTGACGGCGCGCTCGTCGAGCGACGCGAAGGAGAAATATCACACGCTGCAGCAGCACTATCACCGGCACGCGCAACTCGTCAGCTATGCGGGCGACACCGGCATCGACATCGACCGCTATGCGGACGACGAGCCGCTGACGACGCACACGGAAGGGCTGACGTCCTACGTGGTGCGGCCGGACGGCAGCGGCAAGCCGCTCACCGCCGGCGACGTGCGGCGCAAGTTCGCGAGCGTCACGCGCGGCACCGACCTGATCCTCGTCGGCTCGCCCGACGAAATCGCGGACCAGCTCGCCGAGCATGCGCGGCAGTCGACGACGAGCGGCTACATGCTCAATCCGCTGATCAGCCCGGGCACGCTCGACGATTTCGCCGAACTGATCGTGCCGGAACTGAAGAAGCGCGGCCTGTACCGCACGACGCCGGCGAGCGGCACCTTCCGTTCACGGCTGAGCGGCAGCGACCGCCTGCCCGATACGGCCTACGGTGCTTCATTCCGGTTTCCCGTGCCGGAAGCGGGCTGACGAGGCGATCGATGCCGGACGACCCTCAGCGGAGTTGCATGACATGACCGACGACGTACTGTTCCTGCTGCAACCGCGTCGTGCCGACCGGAATCTTCGGGCATGAATGGCGCGACGAACGAAACCATGGACGCGCCGCGGCGCGAAGATCGATCGCATCGATCGGCGTCGCCGCCCGTCCTGAGCGCCGCCGGCATCGCGAAACGCTTCGACGCGACCGTCGCGCTGGCGGCGCTCGATCTGTCGATCGGCGCCGGAGAAGTCGTCGCGCTGATGGGCGCGAATGGCGCGGGCAAGTCGACCTTCGTCAAGATCCTGAGCGGCGCGCTGCAAGCGGACGGCGGCACGCTGACGCTGCACGGCGAACCGTATCGGCCGGGTTCGCCGCACGCGGCGAAGCGGCTCGGCGTCGCGACCGTGCACCAGTCGGTGGCCGATGCCGTCGTGCCAACGCTGTCGATCGCCGACAACCTGCTGCTGGACCGGCTGTGCGATCCGGCCTCGCCGTGGCGCGTGCCGCCGGCCGCGCGGCGTGGCGCGGCGCGATCGCTCGCCGCGCGGGTCGGGCTCGACGTCGATCTGGCGGCGCCGCTGGCCTCGCTGTCGCTGGCCGACCAGCAGCGCGTGACCTTGGCGCGCGCGCTGGCCGGGCAGCCGTCGTTGTTGATTCTCGACGAGCCGACTGCCAGCTTGTCCGCCGCGGAGGCCGAACGGCTGTTCGTCCTGATGGACGCATTGCGCCGCGACGGCGTCGCCATCCTGCTGGTATCGCATCGGCTCGGCGATTTGCGTCGCATCGCCGATCGTGCGGCGATCGTCCGCGACGGCCGGATCGTTGCCGATCTGGCCGCGCCGATCGATTTCGACGCCGCGGTGGAAACGATGATCGGCCGGCCGCTGCCGCGTACGCGTGCGGCGGCGCCGGAGCGTGCCGGGCTGGCCGGATCCGGGGCCGAGGTCGGTTCAGGCTTCAGCGTGCGGCAGATCCGGCTGACGCCGACCAGTACGCCGTTCGATCTCGATGTCCGGCGCGGCGAGATCGTCGCGATCGCGGGCCCGGTCGGCGGCGGCAAGTCGCGCTTCGCACGGACGATCTTCGGCGCGGTGCGGGCGGCGGCCGGCGAGATGACGCTCGACGGCCGGCCGTGGCGGCCACGTTCGCCGGCGGACGCGATTCGCGCCGGCGTATTCCTGGCCGGCGAGGATCGCTGGCGCACGTCGCTGTTTCCCGACAGCGTGCCGTTCGCGTCGATCGCGGGCACGATCGGCTTTCCGTTCCTGTCGCGCTGGTTCGCGAGCGGCGCGGTGCGCCGAGCCCGCGAACGCACGGCGGCCGCGGCGGCGATCGCACGGTTCGGCATTCGCTGCGAGGGGCCCGACGATCGCGTCGCGCACCTGTCCGGCGGCAACCAGCAGAAGGTCGTGCTCGCGCGCTGGCACGCCGAACCGGCGCGGCTGCTGCTGCTCGACGAACCGTTCCAGGGCATCGATGCGGGCGCGCGCGCCGATATCGTCGATACGCTGCGCCGTCATGCGCATGAGCGCGCGACGATCGTGTTCGTCAGCGATCTCGAGGAAGCCGCCGAGATCGCCGACCGTATCGTGCGGTTCGATCGCGCGACGCTCGATGGTCTGCCTCCGACTGCTTCCATCGTGGGTGCTTGCTCATGAAACCCGTGACTTCTTCCGATGTACGTCATGCCGCATCCGTCGAACGATCGTCGCGCGCCGGGCCGGCGCGCATCCGCGATGCGCTCGAACGAACCGGCATCCTGCTCGTGCTCGCCGCTCTCGTGGTCGTGTTCGCGATCAGGGAGCCCGCGTTCCTGAACCTCGACAACCTGTTCAGCATCCTGCAGGCGGTGTCGATCGTCGCGTTGCTCGGCGTCGGCGTGACGGTCACGCTCGCGGCCGGCGGTTTCGACCTGTCGGTCGGCAGCGTGGCCGCGACCGCGCAGATGGCCGCGAGCTACGTGCTGGTCGTCTGGCACGGCAGCGCGTGGGCGGCCGTGATCGCCTGCGTCGCGCTCGGCGTGGCTGCCGGATTGTTCAACGGCGTGCTGATTACGTGGCTGCGCGTGCCCGACCAGCTCGCGACGCTCGGCACGCTGTTCCTGCTGGCCGGCCTGCAGTTGATCCCCACCGGCGGCCGTTCGCTGGCGACCGGCTCCGTGCTGCCCGACGGCACGGATGCGACGGGCGTGTTCCCCGACGCGTTTCTCGCGCTCGGCCGGCTGCGCGTGTTCGACGTCGTACCGTTGCCGGTGCTGGTGCTTGCGGCCGTGACGGTGCTGGCCTGCATCACGATGGAAGCGACGCGCTGGGGGCGCGTGATCTATGCGATCGGCGGCAACGAAACGGCCGCGCGGCTGGCCGGCGCACCGGCCGCGCGCTACCGCGTCGCGGCGTATGTCGTGTCGGGCGCGATCGCATCGCTGGGCGGCGTGCTGATCGCCGCGCGGGTCGGCCGCGGCGACGTGAGCGCGGGGCACTCGCTGCTGCTCGACGCGGTGGCCGCCGCGCTGATCGGTTACGCGGTGTGGGGCGCGAAGCGGCCCAACGTGTTCGGCACGGTCGTCGGCGCGGTGTTCGTCGGCGTGCTGCTCAACGGGCTGACGATGCTGAACGCACCGTACTACATGCAGGATTTCATCAAGGGCGTGCTGCTCGTGCTGGCCCTCGCGTTTACCTTCGGCATCGGTCGCCGTGCGGACGCCCGGGCGTGATGGGTGAGGTCGCCGAGACTCGGATCAGGCATGGACGGGTTCGAAGAATCTTCAGGCTGGACCGTTTGTCATCCAAAGTAATATCGATTGCCGAATCGGTCGGTTTGAGTTTGCGTGTCGCGCTGATAGATTGAACCGATATCGTTCTATATGGAGACAGACGCGCCATGCGCTCATTGCTTCGCCGAAAGTCACGCATCGAACCGAAACTCGGCGCGCTCGCGCTGGGCGTCGCGCTCGTGCTGGGTGTGCCCGCGGCGTACGCCGGCCCGCTCAAGGGCGCGCCGGCGCCATTCGACAAGGGCGGCGTGAAGATCGCGCTCGTCAACTACCTGTCGACCGGCGATTTTTTCCAGGCCTACGAAGCCGGCGCGCAGAAGCAGGCACGTGCGCTCGGCGTCGATCTGCGCATCTACGAAGGCCGGCAGGACGCGGCCGAGCAGCGCGAGCAGATTCAGCAGGCGATCAGCATCGGCGTGTCCGCGATCATCGTCAATCACGGTTTGCCGGAATCGCTGAAGGACGTCGTTCAGCGTGCGCTGGACAAAGGCATCAAGGTCGTTGCGTTCGACGTCGATCTCGCCAATCCGAAGGTGCCGCAGATCGAGCAGAACGATCGCGACCTCGCAAACCTGCTGCTCGATCAGGCCGTGAAGGACAACGGCGACGCGTTCGCGGCAGGGTACGTGTACGTGGCCGGATTCGCGCCGCTCGACCGGCGCGATGCCGCGTGGCGCGACTTCAAGCGTGCGCACCCGAAGGTGAAGGAAAAGGCGCGCTGGGGCACCGTCGACAATCCGATCGCGCAATCGGTCGCGAACCAGGCGGCGGCCGCGTATCGCGCGAATCCCGACATTCGCGTCGTATTCGCGCCGTACGACGAGTTCGCGCGCGGCGCGAAGCTCGCGGCCGACGAGGCCAGGCTGTCGTCGAAGCTGCGCATCTACAGCGCGGACGTATCGACGGCCGACATCGAGGCCATTCGCGCACCGAACAGCGCGTGGGTCGCGACGGCCGCGACCAATCCGGCGGTCGTCGGCGCGGTGTCGGTGCGAGCGGCGGCGCTGCTGGTGGCCGGGCAAAACCCGGGCGCGCGCATCGCGGTCAAGCCGACGCTGATTACGCGCGACGATCTCGTGAAGAACGACATTCATACCGTGGCCGAACTCGGCGCGAAGTTTCCGGCGTTCCGCGCGAGCGATGCGGCGACGGCCGCGTGGATTCCGGCGGTCGACTGATCGCCCTGGCGCGCAACGAACCGATCCGTCGCCTGCGTGCCGCCTACCCATGACTCGACCATGACGACCCTGAACGACTATCTCGTACAAAAGCGCGACGCCTGGCGAGCGAAGCAGCAGGCCGCCCGCAACGATCCCGATCTCAAGGCGACGCCGCTGAAGGCGACCGTGCGCGCGCTCGGTCGCAGCGGCGTGCGCGAGATCCGGATTCGCGACTTCCAGGTGATCAGCGACAGCCCGCCCGATTTCGCGGGATACAACCTCGGGCCTGCGTCGCCGGAACTGCAACTGGGCGTGCTCGGCAGTTGCCTCACGCACATCACGTTGATCCAGGCCGCGGAGCGGGGCCTGAAGATCGACGCGATCGAAGTCGAAGTCACCGGCGACCAGCATCCGCTCGCGCAGCAGCCGGGGTTCGAGCACGTTCCGGTATTCCCGCACAACATCCGCTATACGCTGGACATCGTGTCGCCGGAGCCGCCGGAGGTCATTCGGGCGTTGCATCAGGCGGTCGAAGCGGTGTGCCCGATCTTCAATTTGCTGAGGTTGCCGCAGCACATCGACGGGGAATTGCGGCATACGAACGGGTGATGCGCCGACGCATTGCTGCTCGGCCGAGTTTGTAAATGAAATCGGTGTATTGTGATAAGAATACTTATCCCGATGGTGGTAATTCAAGTGCAGAGCGTTGGCGTATTCGGACCACCGCGTGCCCGACGAGGGCCGTAACGACGCTAGTTGCCCGATTCCTTCGTCACGTCATGACGATAGGCACGCGGCGAGCAGCCCACGATGCGTTTGAACGCATGGCCGAACGCGCTATCCGAGTCGTAGCCGAGCCGCTGCGCGATCGCCGAGATCGACGCCGTGGAGTGGCGCAGTTCGTGCATCGCCAGCTGTATCCGCCACCGCAGCACGTATTCGAGCGGGCCGAACCCGAGCCGCCGCTTGAAATGCAGCGCGAACGTCGAACGCGACACATGGCAGCAGGCCGCCAGCGCGTCGACGGTCCAGCGTCGCTCGGGCGCCGCGTGAATCGCGGCCAGCGCCGCGCTCACCCGCGGATCCGCGAATCCGGCCAGCCACCCGACGTCGCCGTTCGCGCCGGCGTCCACATAGCGCCGCAGGATCTGCACGAGCATCATGTGTCCGAGATGCCGAACCATCAGCGAGCCGCCCGGCGACGCCGCGACGAACTCCCGTGCGAGTTGCTGCAGCGACCAGCGCAGTACCGCCGCCGGTTCGGAATCGCCGCTCACGATCACCACGGGCGGCAGGCTGCCGAGCAGCAGCGGCATCCGTTCTTCGTAGGCGAAGCGGCCGCCGATCAGAAAGCAATCGGCCGGTTCGCCATAGTGCGCGATACCGCGGTCGACATGTCGGTACACGTCGGCGGCGGGCACCGGCGCGACCGACGGATCGCTCGCCAGCGAAAATGCCCGCGGCGCGGCGAGCAGGAAGCAGTCGCCCGTGCGCAGCCGGACGGGTGGCCCCGCACCGTCGACGGTCAGCCAGCAACTGCCTTCGACCACCGCGTTGAACTTGATCCCGTCGGGCGGGGGAAGGTCGACCGCCCACGGGCCGCCGGCCCGCAGGCCGGTGAAAAACGAGTCGCGCGTTTCCAGCAGCGACAGCACTTCCGATAGCGGGTCCACGCGCAATCCCGGACGATCTCGACGAAAAACCGGATTCTATTGCATTCACAGTCCGGATGCGCGGCCGGAGAATGGGCTCATGCAGTGACGCGGCCGATGGGCGGCCGCGTGCTTCGCACGCCGTTCCTGGAGCTTTCAATGACGAGCAGGCAGCACCCCCTTTATTCCGGATTCGACGCTGCATCGACGGCGAGCGACGTCCTGGCCGGTCTCGACCTGCGCGGCAAGACCGCGATCGTCACGGGCGGCCATTCGGGTCTCGGGCTCGCAACCACGCGTGCACTGGCGCAAGCCGGCGCGCGCGTCGTCGTCGGCGCGCGGAGCGTCGCGGCCGCGCGCGAGGCGACGCGCGACATCGCCGGCGTGGAGATCGCGACGCTCGATCTCGCGGACCCCGCGAGCGTGGATGCATTCGCGGCCCGGTTTGTCGACGCGCGGCGCAACGTACATATCGTCATCAACAGCGCGGGCATCATGGCCTGCCCCGAGACCCGCGTCGGCGACGGTCGGGAAGCGCAGATGGCCGTCAATCACCTCGGTCACTACGTGCTCGTCAACCGCCTATGGCCTGCGCTCGCGCACGGCGACGGCGCACGTGTGGTCGCGGTGTCGTCGCTCGGGCACCGGCTGTCGCCGATCCGTTGGGACGATATCGCGTTCACGCGCGGTTACGACAAATGGCTGGCGTACGGACAGTCGAAAACCGCTAACGCCTTGTTCGCGGTGCAGCTCGACGTGCTCGGTGCGCCATTCGGCGTTCGCGCATATTCGCTGCATCCCGGCAAGATCGCGACGCCGCTGCAGCGCCATCTGACGCGCGAGGAAATGATGGCGCAAGGTTGGGTGGACGAGCACGGTGTGCCGATCGATCCGACTTTCAAGACACCTGAGCAGGGTGCGGCAACCCAGGTATGGGCGGCGACGTCGCCGCGCGTTGCCGATCTCGGCGGTGTTTATTGCGAGGATTGCGACGTCGCGACAGTGACGCGCGGCAACGAGGAATCAGGCGTGCGGCCGCATGCGATCGATCCGGAGGAAGCGGCGCGGCTGTGGGCGTGGTCCGCGGCCGCGACGGGCGTCGATGCCTTTGCCGTGCGGCGCTGACGCCTAGGTATTCGCCGGGCCGGGCGCCGCGGGGGTATCCGGCGGCGGCACGACATCCGCGCGCGGCAGCCTATCCGCACGTCTACCGCAGCGCGCGCCCCATCTCCGCGATCGGCATCGCGACGATCGAATTCAGCAATCGCATTTCCCCGGCGTCCGGATGCGCGATGTGCCGCACTTCATCGAGCGCCTGCACGACGAGACGATCGAGCGGTTCGAGAAAGCGCCGCAGTTCGCTGGCGGCCGCTTTCTCCCTGAGCCCGAGCGCCTGGCCGAACACGACCAGTGCGTCCATGTCGATATCGGCGAACCGCGTCGCATGTCCGAGCGGCATCGTCAGCTCGCAGTGCGGCCAGTGATCGCCGCGATGGTCGGGCCGGTGCGTCGGCGTGTGATACACGACCGTGCTGACGATGTCGTAGAACGGCGCGAGCCGATAGCCGCGCGCGTCGACGAAGAACGACAGGTTCTTCAGGTGCGCGTCGGCATTGCCGACCACCACGTTGAACACGGTCCAGCGGAACACCGACAGGCGCGTGAGCGCTCTCGTGCTGGTGCGCTCGATCGCGCGGGCCAGTTCCTGTGCGTTCGCCCGCTGATATTTGAAACCGCGGTCGTAGTTGAGCAACTGCATCGCGTCGATCGTATGCACGCGCGCGGCCGGTTCGGACGCGACATCGCGGTCGAACCGGTCGATCACGTAGCACGCGGACGGCGCGCGCAGGAAATGCACGTCCGGTACGTCGAGCCCCATCTTCTTCGCGAGCCGCATGCAGAAGAACTCGTTGATCGCCGAATGCGGATAGCCGGCAGCACGCATGTCGGGTTTGAGGAGGTGCATCGACGGTTCGCTGCCGACCGGCTCGAACAGCGCGTAGTCGGGCGCGTCGCCGCGCAGCACCAGCAGCAGCTTCTGCTGCGCTCCGGCCGCCGACATGCGCTTGGGTGCGGTAGCCGTCAGCGCGCGTTCGGGCATCGCCTGGATTCGCCGTTCGAGCTCGTCGAGCGGCAGCGGCTGCAGGCCGCCGGGCGCTTCGCGTTCGCCATCGGCCAGCAGCGTCAGCGCGCCGGCCGATTCGCGGCCGAAGTACGCGAGCAGGCCCCACGCGTCGGCCGCATCGACCTTCGCCTCGCGCGCGAGCGACGTGCGCATGCCTTCCTCGGGCAGCAGGTTGTCGAAGAACCACTGCACTGGACGATCGGTCGACGTGTCGGTGAACACGCCCGCGCGCAGCGGGAACGCCGGCGACAGTGGATACGCGGCGGGTGACGCGAGCCATTGCGGGTCGTACGCGAACGACCAGATGCCTTTATCGTCGGTCAGCGTGCCCATGCGCACGCCGTTGGCGGACGCGATCAGCGTTCTAGCCGCCATGGCTGCTCCTGCGGCGTTGCGCGGCTTTCAGCGCGGTGGCTTCGGATATCTCGACCGACGACTCGGCGTACAGGCGCACGCCGAGCTCGGCCAGCAGCAGCATGACCTTGCCGATTTGCGCGGTCGGCTTGCCGGCTTCCACCTGACTGATGAATTTCGGCGACAGGCCGGTCGCGTTCGCGAGCTCGTCCCGCGTGAACCCCTGCTGGATCCGCGCGGAACGAATGAGGTGGGCGAGCGCGCCGATCGTGTCGACGGACTGGGACTCCGACATGACGTTCTCCGTGCTTCGTATCTGAGCGGGAACAGTATCGCATAACTCGCCAAGTCGGGCGGTAATTCGTATTCGTACGGGAACGAACAGATGCTTCCGACGCCGGGGGACGGCATTTCGTACCCGCTCGGGAACAGATTGTCTGGAAACGGCCGTTGAGAGCCGTTCGCGTATCTGATCGGATACGGAGCGAGGGGCGCCGGGCGCCTTTGCATGCGCGTCCGACCCGCTACGCCGGGAAAGGCACCCGGCGGATGTTCGCGGGCGGCGGGTCGGTTCGTCGCCGTCTGCGCCCGGCGTGGCGACGCACGATCATTCCGCGAACGGGCGCCGACCACCTCCGCCACGGTGGCACGGTGCGCGCCGAACCCCCTTTCTACAATTCCGTCCGACGTACTACAGGCGCCGCCGCACCCGAAAAGCAGGCCCGGTCCTTGCGCCGGGCAGGCGTCGCCGGCGGCGTTCGCGCCCCGACACATGACGATTTGCACGGGAGGCGCGCATGGAACCGATGCCGGTCGTACTGCAGTGGCACGACGTTCTCGTCAGGATCGCGCTGGCGCTCGTCGCGGGCGGGCTGATCGGCCTCGATCGCAGCGAATCCGGCAAGACGGCCGGGCTGCGGACGACGATCCTCGTCTGTCTCGCCGCATGTCTGTCGATGCTGCAGGTCAATGCGCTGCTGCTGCAGGCGGGCAAACCGGAGGGCGCGTTTTCGGTGCTGGACCTGATGCGGCTGCCGCTCGGCATCCTGACCGGAATGGGCTTCATCGGCGGCGGCGCGATCCTTCATCGCGATGGCCTCGTATCCGGCGTCACCACGGCCGCGACGCTGTGGTTCGTCACCGTCATCGGGCTGTGCGTCGGCGGCGGCCAGTTGTCACTCGGCGCGCTCGGGCTGGTGCTCGCCTTGCTCGTCGTCTGGCCGCTGCGGCTGGTCGAGCAGCGCTTGCGGCGCGTCCGGACCGCGCTGGTCACGATCGAATATCCGCCGGGCTCGGTTGCGCGCGAACAACTGATCGCGAAGCTGAGCCGGGCGGGATTCACGTGCCGGACGAAAAGCTTTTGCGAAACGGCTGCACGCGCGGTGCGCGAGGAAGAACTGTTCGTGCAGTGGCGCGAAGCGGCCAGCGCCGACGTGATGCTGAAGCAGTTGATGCGGATCGTCGAATCCGCGGGCCTGACGTCGGTCCGTTGCTCGACGGAGAACTGACGCGCGCGGCCGCTGGAACGCGCGATGCTCGTGCAGCAGGCCGCCGTGGGCGGCTTACCCAGGAGCGAAACATGACATGTGTATCGGAGGTGATGACACGCGACGCCGCGACCATCGGCCCGACGCAGAGCCTGCGCGAGGCGGCCCGGCTGATGAGCGAGCTGAACGTCGGCGCGCTGCCCGTTTGCGATGGCACGCGGCTGATCGGGATGCTGACGGATCGCGACATCGTCGTGCGCGCGGTGTCGATGGGCGTGCCGCCGAACGAGTCGATCGAGGGCGTCGTCAGCGGACCCGCGAACTGGTGTTATGAGGACGACGACATTTCAGTGGTGCAAAAGAAGATGGAAGATGCGCAGATTCGCCGCGTGCCGGTGGTCGACCGGCAGAAGCGGCTGGTCGGCATCGTCGCGCTGGGCGATCTGGCGACGGCCGCGGACGGCGCGATGTCGTCGACGCTCGGCGCGGTGTCGGCGCCGGCGCGCCCGGATCGGTGAAGTGCCATGACAGACACGGAGAACGACATGAACGAAGACAGGGAAACGCAGGTTCGCGAGCGTGCGTATCGGCTGTGGCAGGCGGATGGCGCGCCGGACGGCCGGGCCGACGAATACTGGCAGCGGGCCGAGCAGCAGCTCGATGCCGAGGGCAGAAGCGCGGACGGGCGCGTCGGGCAGACGGCCGATTCGCCGGTCGATCAGTCCGCGAAGCGCCGCATTCCGGGCGACCCGCTGCAGGACGTCGATGCGGTGCCGACCGGCGAGGTCGCGCATGAAAGGCGGCGTACGCGGTGAAGCGCGGGTAAGGCCGAGCCGGAAGGAGGACGACGATGACGGCGCATGCAGGCGAAAAGGCGGAAAAGACCGGTAACTTTCGATGCGAGAAATGCAATCGGTCGACGCACGTGCAGGCGGGGCACCCGATCCCGACGTGCCCGCATGGCGGCAACGACACGTACGGCGAGCGAACGCGCGAACCGGGCAACAAGCAGTAAGGTGATGCGGGCGGCGCACTTCGCTTCGCGCGACGCGCAGACCGGCAACGCGCGCCGCGGCGACACGCGTGCTAACCGTCCTCGCCCACTTCGGTCGGGTCCGGCAAGTCGGGCAGGTCGTCGTGACGGTCGTCGCGCTCCGGCGCTGGAATGTCCGGCGTGTCGGTCATATCGTCGTCGTTCGGTGTCGCGTTTGTCGCGGGCGTCGTGATCATGATTGTCCTCCTCGGTGTCGAAAGGGCACCGGCGCGCAGCCGGCATGTCGCTATCGAGCATCGCGCGTGCCACGGGTATTGCCGTTCCTGCATCGGGTGATGCGTCGCTTGTAATTTCTTCAGCGGATTCATCCGCTGGCCGTGCGACGAGGCAGCCCGATAACGGCATGTCGCTTGCTGGAAGCGTTGCAGGCTGCCGCACCGCCCGTCGCCGCGTGGCGCGGCGCAGTCAGCATCCGGACAGGGAGAACGTCATGACGCAGGACACTCAACGACAGCACACCGCGTCGCCCGATGCGGCACGCGAGACGACCGACGCGCCGGACCGGCGCAAGCCGGCGCCCGGTGGCGAATCGACCGCGCGCCCCGGCCATGCGCCCGGTGGCGGCGAACTCGACACGATTCCGGAGGACCAGGCGCGCAAGGTCGTGCCCGACGATCCGCGCCAGACCGAGGTGCGCGATCCGGCCGGCAAGCCGCGGCCCGACGAGCACGACGTGCCGGACGATTCGGGCAATCGGCCGCGGCCGCTGTAGCGCGGCTCGCGGCGCAGGCTGACGCGGGATGAACCCGGGTGGAGTCTCCGGCCATCGGCACCGGCTGCACGATCCCCCGAGCGGCGCCGTATGCGCGAGCAGCGATCTTTATCACCGCAGCAGATAAACGTATCGGAATCGCTTCGTTGACGCACGCCGGCACGGCCTCGTAGATTCGCGTTTTGACCGAATCAGGGGCCGTGCCGTGACGACTACCGCCATCCGCGACGCCGCAACGCTTTCCGCCGGGCATCCCGCCTTGCGGCCGGACGGCGCGGCGCAGCATTTCGACATCGTGCCGTTCGACGCGCCGCTCGGCGCCGAGGTGATCGGCGTCGACCTGTCGCAACCGCTCCACGACGACGATTTCGCGCGCATCCATCGCGCGCATCTCGATCACCACGTGCTGGTGTTTCGCGACCAGCGCATCACGCCGGACGAGCACATCGCATTCAGCCGCCGCTTCGGGCCGCTGCAGATTCACGTACTGCACCAGTTCGCGCTGGCCGGCCACCCGGAAGTGCTGATCGTGTCGAACATCGTCGAGAACGGCAAACCGGTCGGGCTCGGCGACGCCGGTCATTTCTGGCACTCCGACCTGTCGTACAAGGAAAAGCCGAGCCTCGGCTCGCTGCTGCACGCGCAGGAATTGCCGGCGGAAGGCGGCGACACGCTGTTCGCGAACATGCACCTCGCGTGGGACACGCTGCCGGCCCACTTGCGCCGCGCGGTCGAAGGGCGGCGCGCCGAGCATACGTATCTCGCGCGCTATGCGGAGCTGCAGGCGCGCAGCCCGTGGCGTCCCAACCTGTCGCCCGAACAGATCGCGCAGGTCGCGGCAGTCGTTCATCCGGTCGTGCGCACGCATCCGGAAACCGGCCGCAAGGCGCTGTTCGTCAGCGAGCATTTCACGACGCGCATCGTCGGCCTGCCCGACGACGAAAGCCGCGCGCTGCTCGACGAATTGTTCGCGCACAGCGTGCGCGCCGAGCACCTGTATCGGCACGCGTGGCGCGACCACGATCTGGTGTTCTGGGACAACCGTTCGCTGATGCATCTGGCCGCCGGCACGCCCGACCACCTGCGCCGCAAGCTGTACCGCACGACGATCGAAGGCGACGCGCCTTTCTGAGCCGCGCGCCGCGTCCTTCATTTCCGCCCGTTCCTGACCGGAGTTCCGATGTCGTTTTCGTTCTTGCCGGCGCGCCGCGCGCTGGCGGCCACGCTCACCGCCGCGCTCGCCTTCGCGGGTGCGGTGATCCCGCAAGCCGCGCACGCGGAGGGCCGCATCCGTATCGCCGAGCAGTTCGGCGTCGTCTACCTGATGTTGAACGTCGCGCGCGACCAGCAACTGATCGAGAAGGAAGGGCGCAAGGCCGGCCTCGACATCAAGGTCGACTGGGTGCGGCTGTCGGGCGGCGCGGCCGTGAACGACGCGCTGCTGTCCGGCGCGGTGGATGTCGCGGGCGCGGGCGTCGGCCCGCTCCTGACCGTGTGGGATCGCACGCGCGGCCGGCAGAACGTGAAGGGTGTCGCGTCGCTCGGCAATTTCCCGTACTACCTCGTGAGCAGCAACCCGAACGTGAAGACGATCGCCGATCTGAGCGCGAAGGACCGCATCGCGGTGCCGGCGGTTGGCGTGTCGGTGCAGTCGCGCGTGCTGCAGTACGCAGCGGCGAAGCAGTGGAGCGACAAGCAGTTCGACAAGCTCGACGCGCTCACGCAGGCGATTCCGCATCCCGACGCGACGGCCGCGATTCTCGCGAACAGCAACGTGATCACCGGCCACTTCGGCAATCCGCCGTTCCAGGAGCAGGAGCTCGCCGGCAACCCGAACGCGCACATCGTGCTGAATTCGTATGACGTGCTCGGCGGCCCGAGCTCCGCGACGGTGCTGTACGCGACCGAGAAATTCCGCGACGACAACCCGAAGACGTATCGCGCGTTCGTCGCCGCGCTGGCCGATGCCGCACGGCAGATCGCGGCCGACCCCGAGCGTGCGGCCGATACCTACATTCGCGTGAACGGGTCGAAGATCGACCGCGCGCTGCTGTTGAAGATCCTGCGCAATCCGCAGGTGCAGTTCAAGACCGCGCCGCAGAACACGCTGCCGCTCGCGCAGTTCATGCATCGCACCGGGGCGATCCGCAACGAGCCGAAGTCGTGGCGCGACTATTTCTTCGACGATCCCGCGACGGCAGGCGGCAGTTGAGCGGCGCCGATGCCGCGGCGCCGCGATCGACGCTTATGCGTCGGCGCGGTTTCGATATGCGCAATCGATGGTTGGTCCGCACGGTGCCCGGCCGTATGTTGATGCTTTCCCCGCAAGAGATTCGATCGTGAACGCCACTTCTCCCCGAACCTGGTTGCCGCCGTATGCGGCACGTGGCGGCGTGTCGCCGGCCGCGTCCGCCGTGCCCGATACACGTGCCGGCGATCGCCCGGCCGCGAGCGCCGCACCGGCCGGCACGCACAGCGAACGCCTGCTGGCGATCGACCAGGTCAGCCTCGAATACCGCAGCGGCACGCGGATCGTTCGCGCGACGCATCAGGTGAGCTTCGACGTATACGGCAGCGACCGCTTCGTGCTGCTCGGCCCGTCGGGATGCGGGAAGTCGACGCTGCTGAAGGCGATCGCCGGCTTCATCGAGCCCGTGTCGGGTTCGATCGCGCTCGACGGCCGGCCCGTGCGCGGGCCGGGCCCCGACCGCATCGTCGTGTTCCAGGAATTCGACCAGTTGCCGCCGTGGAAGACGGTCGTCGAGAACGTCGCGTTTCCGTTGCGCGCCGCCGCGAAGCTGTCGCGCGCCGAGGCACGCGAGCGCGCGCTGCACTATCTCGACAAGGTCGGGCTGAGCACGTTTTCCGATGCGTATCCGCATACGCTGTCGGGCGGCATGAAACAGCGCGTCGCGATCGCGCGGGCGCTGGCGATGCAGCCGCGCGTGCTGCTGATGGACGAACCGTTCGCCGCGCTCGACGCGCTCACGCGCCGCAAGATGCAGGAGGAACTGCTGCGGCTGTGGGACGAATTCCGCTTCACGCTGCTGTTCGTCACGCACTCGATCGAGGAGGCGCTCGTGGTGGGCAACCGGATTCTGCTGCTGTCGCCGCATCCGGGCCGCGTGCGCGCGGAGCTCAACAGTCACGAACATTCGCTCGCGAACGTCGACACCGGCGACTTCCGCGACAACGTCGCGCGGATCCACCGCCTGCTGTTCGACACCGACACATCGCAAGCACCGACGACGGAGGACGCCGCATCATGAATACGATCGATCCGGTCCTGCCGCCGCTGCCGCCCGTGCGCGCCGAATACACGCGCACGCTCGACACGCCGCCCGATGCCGAGCGCGCGGCGCCGGCGCCGTTGCTGCGCCGCGTCGCCGGCGCCGCGTGGTTTCGCCGCGGCGTCATCGCGCTCGTGTTGATCGCCGCATGGGAGATCGTCGCGCGCATCGTCGCGAACGATCTGCTCGTCCCCACCTTCGGCGCGACGCTGGCCGCGTTCGTGCAAGGCATCGAGTCGGGCGAACTGCTGGTCAAGACCGGCATCTCGATGTCCGTGCTGCTGCGCGGCTATGCGCTGGGCGTCCTGCTCGCGTTCGCGCTGACGTCGCTCGCGGTATCCACGCGCATCGGCCGCGATTTGCTGACGATGCTCACGTCGATGTTCAATCCGCTGCCGTCCATCGCGTTGCTGCCGATCGCGCTGCTGTGGTTCGGGCTCGGCACCGGCAGTCTGCTGTTCGTGCTCGTGCACGCGGTGCTGTGGCCGCTCGCGCTCAGCATGTATACCGGCTTCGCCGGCGTGCCCGCCACGCTGAAAATGGCCGGGCGCAATTACGGGCTCACGGGCCTGCGCCAGATCGCGCTGATCCTCGTGCCGGCCGCGCTGCCGTCGATCCTGTCGGGGCTGCGCGTCGGCTGGGCATTCGCGTGGCGCACGCTGATCGCGGCCGAGCTCGTGTTCGGCGCCAGCGCGGGGCAGGGCGGGCTCGGCTGGTACATCTTCCAGAACCGCAACGAGCTGTATACGGACCGCGTGTTCGCGGGGCTTGCGGCCGTCATCGTGATCGGGCTGCTGGTCGAGAACCTCGTATTCGATACGCTCGAACGCGCGACCGTGCGGCGGTGGGGCATTCAGCACTGACGCGTCCGTTCGCGATCAATCCCGGCGCGGGCATAACGTAAGCTGAAATCGGTTTTTCACGCGCAGTGAGCGCGTCTCTATACTTTGCGGACGCGTGTAACGGACGCGTGTAACGGACGCGTGTAACGGACGCGTGTAACGGACGCGTGTAACGGACGCGTGTAACGGACGCGTGTAACAGACGCCGTGTAACGGACGCCGTGTCGCGCGTTGCCGCGACGCTCCCCATCTCCCCAAACAAGGACCTGCCGAATGACTGCCCGTGACGCCGTCGATCCGCGTGAAGCATTGCGCGACGCGCTTGCCGCGCTGCCCGATCTCGCGACCGCGATCGGGCACGATGCCGCACAGCGCGAGGCGCGTCGCGAGTTGCCGTTCGAAGGCTTCGCGATCTTCCGGCGCTCGGCGCTGGGCGCGCTGCGGATTCCGGTCGCGCGCGGCGGCCTGGGCGGCACGCTGGTCGACCTGTTCGATACGATCGCGACGCTGGCGGCCGCCGATTCGAATCTCGCGCACGCGCTGCGCATCCACTACGACCAGACCGAGACGCTGCGGCTGTCGCCGCGCACCGCATTCAACGACGTGCAGCTCGAGCGCGTGCTGGCCGGTGCGATCTTCGGCGGCGCGTCGACCGAGCGCGGCACGTCGCGCCCGGGCGAGAACACGACCGTGCTGCGCCGCGACGGCGATCACCATCGCGTGACGGGCCGCAAATACTATTCGACGGGCACCGCGTTCGCCGATTTCGCGCGCATCAACGTGGAGAACGAGCAGGGGGACGCGCTCGCCGTGATCATTCCCGTGGCGCGCGACGGCCTGCAGGTGCTCGACGATTGGGACGGCATGGGCCAGCGCATGACCGCGAGCGGCAGCCTGCTGCTGAACGACGTGCAGGTGTTCGCGGACGAAGTGGCCCCGCGCGACGGATCGACGCTCGTCGGCCGTCATTGCGGCGCGCTGCGGCAGCTTCATCTCGTCGCGACGGGCGCGGGCATCGTGCGCAACGTGGTGGCCGACGCGCGCCGCTATGTGCTCGCGCACGGCCGTCCCGCGCTGCACAGCCCCGCGCCGACCGCGCGCGACGATCATTTCGTCCAGCAGATCGTCGGCGAGCTGTCCGCGCACAGCCACGCGATCGATGCGCTCGTGCGAGAAAACGCGCGCGCGCTCGACCGCTCCGCCGACGCAATCGAAGCGGGCGCCGCCGATGCGGATGCGCTCGTGCTCGACAGCGCGCTCGCCACTGCCCGCACGCAACTGATCGTCAGCAAGCTCGCGCTGCATGCGGCCGAGCGGCTGTTCGAAGTGGGCGGCGCGTCGGCGACGGCGCGCACGCACAACTTCGATCGCCACTGGCGCAACCTGCGCACGATCTTCAGCCACAACCCGCTGCTACACAAGGCGCGTGTGGTCGGCGATTACGAATTGAACGGCGTGACGACGCACCTGACCGAAGGGCGCGTGTTCTGACGACGGCCACCGCCGGCTATGGCTGTGCCGGCGCGCCGCGTTTCAAATCGGGCTTCAACGCCGCAAGCCGGCCTCGCGCAGCAGCGGCAGCACACGCTCGCCGAAGAAGTCGAGATCGGGCTTGAAATCGTAGAAACTCAACTGGATACCGTCGATGCCCGCGCGGTGCAGCCGCACGATGGTATCGGCGACTTCGTCGGGCGCGCCGGTGATCGAGATGTTGCCGCCGATCGCGCGTGCGGCGGCCTGCGCACGCTGCTCGAAACCGCCGCGCCACGCGTGTGCGTCGCTGTCGAAGCGGTGGAAGCTGCCTTCGTCCGCATGCGCGACGATCGCGTCGCGGTACGCGCGCGCTTCGGCCGCCGTCTCGCGGCAGATCACGAGCGGATTGAGCAGCGTGCGGATCGTGCGGCCGCGCGCGGCGGCGGCGGCCTTCACGCGTGCGGTGTGCGCGGGCAGCGCGTCGATCGCGCGTTCGGCGTCGGGGCCGGCCGGGCTCGTGACGAACACGATGTCCGAATAGCGCGCGGCGAACGCGATGCCCGCGTCGGAGCCCGTTGCGTTGATCAGCAGCGGGCGGCCGTAGCGCGGCTTCGGCGTCACGAATGCGCCGCCCAGCCGCCAGCTCGACAGTTCGGGCGTGTAGCTGAAATTGTCCGGTTGCGCCCACAACTGCTGGACCGCGTCGAGGAATTCCGCGGCCATCTCGTAGCGCCGGTCGTGTTCGATCCGGTTCCAGCCGAACATCTCGTGCTCGATCGCGCGGTGGCCGGTCACCACGTTGATGCCCCAGCGTCCGCGCGAGATGTGGTCGAGCGTCGCGGTGAACTTCGCGAAATGGAGCGGATGCCACGGCCCGTACAGCACGTGGCTCGTCGCGACGAGGATGATCCGCTCGGTGCGCGCGGTCAGCGCGGCGAGCGTCATGAACGAGTCGAGCGCCTGACCGTCGAACACGCCGCCGTAGCCGCCTTTCGGCAGCCACTGCGACAGCGCGAACACGAGATCGAAGCCGAGCGCTTCGGCGCGCGCCACGAGATCGGCGTTGTAGTCGAACGTCCAGTCGGTCGAGCGCGGCAGCGTCGATGCGCTCCATCCGCCGGTCTGGATCGGCAGGAACAGCCCGAGCATCAACGGCTGCGCGAGCGTGCGCGACACGGGGCTGTCGGGGAAATCCGCCGGCGAACGCACGTCGACGAACGGCGACGGCGCGAGCGGGGCGGTGACGGAGGGATCGCTCATCACGGGGTCCTTGCTGAAAGGTGCGGCGCGACGCACGCGGGTGCGCGGCTCGATGCGGCGGCAAGCGGTGCGGGACGCGTCATAGCTTGCCCGGCCTCGGATCGGGCACGAAGCCGTCGCGGTTCGGCATCCGCACGCGCGGCAGCGTGCGCGCGTCGAGCCGGGCGTCGCCGGGCACGATGCCGTTCAGGTGGAGAACGTACGCGGTGACCGCATAGACGTCGTCCGCGCTCAGCGATTGCGGCGCGTTGTACGGCATCGCCCGGCGAATGTAGTCGAACAGCGTCGTCGCGTAGGGCCAGTAGCTGCCGACCGTCTTTCTGGGCTTCGCGCTCGCGAGCGAGCCGATGCCGCCGACGAGCGGATCGCCGACGCTGCCTTCGCCGCCGGCGCCGTGACACATCGCGCATTTGTCGGCGAACACATGGCCGCCGCGTACGACCGTGCCCGCGCCGGGCGGCAGGCCGCTGCCGTCCGGCGCGACGTCGATGTCCCACGCGGCGAACGCCGCGCGATCGACCGGCTGCCCGAGGCCGAAGCCGGCGCCGAACGCGCCCGATGTCATCGTGCAGGCCGCCAGCAGGCAAGCGAGCGGCTTACGCATTGCGCACCTCGCCGTCCGTGTCGACACGCCAGTTCTGGATGCCGTTGTAGTGGTACTGCGAGTTCAGGCCGCGCGCGGCGACGAGCGCGTCGCGGGTCGGCTGTACGTAGCCGGTCTCGTCGGTCGCGCGGCTTTGCAGGTCGGCCGGCTCGCCGCGCCACACCCAGTCGGCCTCGAAGCGCGTCAGCGCACGGTCGCGTACGTCGCCGGCGAGCCGCGCGGGGCGCCACGTGCGGCCGCCATCGGTCGACACGTCGACGGCGCGAATCCGGCCGCGGCCCGACCACGCGTAGCCGCCGATCGTGTAATAGCCGTGCGCGGCGAGCCGATGGCCGGCCGACGGCCGCGTGATCACCGACTTCGCGTCCATCTCGAACACGAACTGCCGCGCGCAGCCGTCGGGCAGCAGGTTCGTGTATTTCGACGTTTCCTCGCGCGTCATCTCCGGCGCACGCACCAGCTTGAGCCGTCGCAGCCACTTGATGTTCGTGTTGCCTTCGAATCCCGGCACGATCAGCCGCACCGGGTAGCCGTTCTCCGGGCGCAGCCGTTCGCCGTTCTGCGCATAGACGACCAGCGCGCGCTCGAGGATCCGGTCGAGCGGCAGGCTGCGCGTCATCGCCGCGCCGTCCGCGCCTTCGGCGAGCAGCCAGCGTGCGTCGGGATCGATGCCCGTTTCGTCGAGCAGCGTCGACAGCCGGACGCCGGTCCATTCGCAGCACGACAGCAACCCGTGCGTGAACTGAACGGGCAACCCGCTCGGGCCGTTCCATTCGCTGCCGGTGTTGCCCGAGCATTCGAGGAAGTGGATCCGCGATTCGGACGGGAAGCGCAGCAGGTCGTCGAGCGTGAAGACGCGCGGCTCGCGCACGAGGCCGTGCACGACGACGCGATGGCGTTGCGCATCGATGTCCGGCACGCCCGCGTGATGACGCTCGTAGACGAGCCCGTTCGGCGTGATGTCGCCGAACAGGTCGGCGAGCGGCGTCATCGACGAGCCGGAACCGGGTAGCGCAGGGGGGCGGGCGCTGCGACGGATCACGTCGCGCTCGTGCTGACCCGGCACGCCGTACGGTGGCGACAGCAGCGGCGCGCCGGGCGCGCGCGTCCACGGCGGCACATCGAGCGGCGGGCTCGCGAGCGCGCCGCCGGCGGGCAGCATCGCGGCCGCCCAGCCGCCGGCGAGCTGACGCAGCGCCGCGCGTCGGCCGGCGCGCGGCGCACGGGGAGGGAAACGGGAATCGGTCATGGTCGAACGCGTGTCGCACGCGGGAGCCGCGCGCAGGGAAACGATCATTTTCGGCAACCGGGCGCGGCGCGGCAAACAACGATTCCCGCTTTGCTTATCGTGACGATTGCGTCGCGCCCGATGCGCATGCCGTCAGAACTTCACGCGCAGCCCGCTGACGAATGCAAGCTGACGATTCGTCGACGATGCGCTGCCGATGTTCGAGATCGCCGCGATCTTGCGATAGCCGCCCGAGGTCGAGGTGCTCGCATCGCCGGCCGCGAGCTGGTAAATGCCCGACACGTAGATATCGGTGCGCTTCGACAGCGCATAGTCGAACCCGAGTGTGAACTGGTGCCAGCGCGGTTTCAGCGTCTGGCCGCTCGTGCCCGGCAGGCCGCTCGCGCGCCCGTCGGTAAACGTATAGACACCGATCAGCGTGGCCGCCGGCGTGAGCTGGTAGCGCGCGTTCACGTCGTAGTTGTTGAACTTGCGCGACGAGCCGTCGAGATAGTCGAGCTGCGTGTGGCTCCACGCGAAGCCGAGCGTCGCGCGGCCAAGCGCGTAGTTCGCGCCCACCGCGCCGATCTGCTGCTTCAGTACGCCGCCGTTCAGCCCGTAGAAGAACGCGCCGCTGTAGTCGTTGCCGGTGGTCGAGGTCGCACCGCCCACCGCGCCGCTCGTATTCGACGCCGCATTCGGATGATTGAACCGCACATAGCCGCCGCCGAACGACAGCGGCCCGTTCACGTAGTTCGCCGATGCGCCCCACGCGTTGTTGTTCGAGAACCCGGTGCCTGCACCGCCATTGGCCTGGTTGCTGAACGCATAGAGCAGGTCGGCCGTGAAGCCGGCGATCGTGTCGCTGCGGAACTTCACCGCGTTGTTCAGCCGGAAGCTCTGGTTCAGGTTGTCGTTGTCACCCACGTGCGTGGCCGGCGACCAGAAACCCGGCCCCGAGTACGGCGCGACGAGATCGGTGATCGGCTCGTACTGACGGCCGAACGTCAGCGTGCCGAGGCCTTTCTTGCCGAGGCCCACGTACGCGGAGCGGCCGAACAGGCGCCCGCCCTGGCCGAGTCCGCCGTCGCTCGGGCGGAACCCGCTTTCGAGCGTGAAGACCGCCTGCACGCCGCCGCCGAGATCTTCCGCGCCTTTCAGGCCCCAGCGGCTGCCGCTCAGCTTGCCGCTCGTCTGCTGGATGTTGCTCGCGCCGCCCTGGTTGTTCGTATACGCGATGCCGGCATCGACCACGCCGTACAACGTCACCGAACTCTGCGCATGCGCGCCGACCGAACCGATCGAAACCAAACCCAGTACCACCGTTTTTTTGATCATGACCATCCTCTGTTTTTATCAGTACGTTTGTGAGGATCACGATGCTATTGATGATGGACGCGCCGATGAACGGCCGATCCGTGGTTTGTAATTCGCTGCGCGGCCGATTTGTAATGTGCGCTGCCGTCGGCCCGGCAGGTGCGCCGCGATCGCGTCCGGCGCGCCTGCTGCGGCGAACGCATCGCGCCGACCGCGAACGTCGCTCGCCGGAAATGCACGTATGCGGTCATATCGATCGATGAAATCATTCGATATGCGCAATACCCGTCGTTTGCACGGCGATGCGTTTACGCAACGACCGCTAGGCGGCGACCGGACGATGCGCTATGCGCGTTCGCATATCGATTTCGCAAAACGTTGGTAGGACCGTGCGGGGCGCAACGGTAGAGTCTGGCATCCGGCCGCGGGCCAGCATGCCTCGTGAGCGGCAAGGCGCTCGGCATGCGCGCTTGCCGATTGGGCCGATCAACGACAAAGGAGCCGTTTGACATGAGTCGCGATGTACTGTTTCTGCTGGAACCGGGCTTTGCCGATCCGAAGCATCCGGGCCAGCGCTTCGTCTGTCCGCATGGACTGCCGATCGAGGGGCTGCTGGCGAGCGCGCCCGATCTCGCGGCGCGCCTCGACGTGAAGCGCGTCGGCTTCGAGCGGCCGCGGCCTGCGGTGATCGACGCGCTCGACGACGCGCACCAGGGTCTGCCGGTGCTCGTGCTGGGCCGCGACCGGCCCGCGCCGGACGATGCGCAGACGCTCGGCGACGTGCGCTTCGTCACCGACGCGCGCCGCATCCTCGAACTGCTGGCCGAGCGCCACGGCTTTCCGGCGCTGCATTGACGCGGCGGTTTCGCTTTCCATCCTATTCCATCCGATCGACAGGAGCATCCGATGTCGTCAATGTCGGCAGTACGTCGCCGCCTGCTGCTTGCCGGCGCCGCAGTGGCGGCGCATCCATTGGCCGCGTTCGCCGCGCCGGCCGCCGACGCCGATCTGGCCGGCACGACGTTGCGCGTCGCGACCTACAAGGGCGGCTGGCGCGCGCTGCTGCAGGCAGCCGGGCTCGGCGACACGCCGTACCGGATCGACTGGCGCGAGCTGAACAACGGCGTGCTGCATATCGAGGCGCTCAACGCGGACGCGCTCGATATCGGTTCGGGTAGCGAAATTCCCGCCGTGTTCGCCGCGCGCCAGAAAGCCAATGTGAGATTCATCTCGCGTGTGCGCGAAGACCTGAACAACCAGGTCACGCTCGCGCGCAAGGACACGCCGATTCGTGGCATCGCCGATCTGAAGGGCAAGCGCGTCGGCTACGTGCGCGCGACGACCTCGCACTATTTCCTGTATCGACAACTGGCCGAAGCCGGCCTGAGCTTCGACGATATCCAGCCGATCAACCTGTCTCCGACCGACGGGTTGTCCGCGTACGATCGCGGCGACATCGACGCGTGGGCGATCTATGGCTACAACGGCCAGCTCGCGCGCAATCGCTACGGCGCCCGCGTGCTGAAAACGGGGAAGGGCTATCTGTCGGGCAATTTTCCGGTGTACGCGAATCCGCGCACGCTCGACGACGCGCGCCGCCGCGCGGCAACGGGCGATCTGCTGCTGCGGTTCCGGCGTGCGTATGCGTGGGCGAACGGGCATTTCCGCGACTACGCCATCGCGCAGAATCGCGAGACGCGCGTGCCGGTTGCCGACCTCGTCACGATGTTCGACCAGCGCAGCGAGGACTACGCGCTGCTGCCGGTGACGCCCGACGTGGTCGCCCAGCACCAGCAGGTCGCGGACGTGTTTGCCCGCATCGGCGTGCTGGACGGGCCGGCCCATGTCGCGCCGTTGTGGGACACGTCGTTCAATCCGCTGGTCGCGGCGGGGTGATGCGAAACCCGCGGCGCCACCGGCCGCCTGTGCGTACAGGCGGCCGGTTGGCATGTTCCCGTCATTCACTCGAGCGCCGCGTGACGATGACCGAATGGCTTTGCTCCGAAGCAAGGCCCGCCACGCGCCGTCCGGCGATCGACGCGTTCACCCGCACGCCGTCAGTTCACCCCGACCGCGCTCCACGCGCGCGCGACCGTCGCGCTTTCGGCCGAGTTCACGCCGTACAGGTCATTCGCCGCCTGGATCGACGCACGCCGCGCGTTCGGGTAGCTCGAGTTGGCGTTCAGGTACACGGTCAGCGTCCGGTACCAGATCTTGCCGGCCTTGTCGCGGCCCAACCCGCTGAAGGTCGTGTCGCCGTTGCAGACCAGTTGTGTCCTCGACAGGCCGGTGTCGGTGGACGGCACCGTCGGCCCTTCCGACAGCAGGTAGAAGAAGCGGTTGCCGACACCCGACGTGAAATGCGGATCGTGGCGCGGATTCGACCACGAGAAGCCGCCGGACGGATAGCAACTGTACGACCGGCCGTCGAGATCCTGCTTGTACATCTTCCGCAGGCCGCCGCTCACCACGCGCGCCCCGATCACGTAGTTGCCGGGATCGTTCGGATTGTTCGCGTAGAACTTCACGAGCGTGCCGAAGATGTCGGACGTCGCCTCGTTCAGGCCGCCCGCGTCGCCCGAATAGTTCAGGTTGGCGGTGGCCTCGGTCACGCCGTGGCTCATTTCGTGCCCGGCAACGTCGACCGACACCACGGGTTTCGGCAGGCGCGTGCCCGGCTCGCCGTCGCCGTATGCCATCACGCGCGACGACAGCCATGCCGCGTTCGCGCCGGTCGTGCCGCTGCCGGTATTGAACACCACGTGGGCGTAGCTTTTCACGCCGCGGCCGTCGTTGAAGATGCCGTTGCGGTTGTGCGTGGTCTTGTAGTAGTCCCAAGTCAACGCGAGCCCGTAGTCGATGTCTGCCGCGACGGTCTGCCGGTCGGTGGTCGTATTGTTGCCCCACACGTTCGTGCTGCTCGTGAAGATCGGCAGGTCGGTCGCCTGTTCGACTTCGTCAGAGCTCAGCCCGCGGCCATCGTAGACGGAACCGCCGCCGCGGCCCGGGTCGAGCATCCGGTACGCGTTCGTGCCGGTCTGGTCCGTCGTGAGCGTCAGGTTGCCGTAGTACAGCGAGCGCCCGGTGCCGGTCGCGGCGGCGGTCTTGATCAGGTCCTGTGCGTCGAGCACGGTGCCGGTGCGCGCATCGACGTAGTACAGCACGGCGTCGCCGTGCGTGTCGGTCGCCTTGCCGTAGACGCGTACCGCATAGGCCAGCGTCGGCGTGACGTCGCGTGCGAACACGACGAGTTCCGGGTCGTCGACGCGGCGCACGTCCGAGTTGAAGCGCGCGGCCGCGATGTGCCTGGCCCGCGTCGCGCCTACGTCGGGTGCGTTGCGCACCACGGCGCGGTTCCCGACCTTGCCGATCGTGCCGGCGAGATTGATCGGTGCGAGCTGGGTCACGCTGGCCTGCTTCAGTTGCCCGTTGCTCGAGTGGACGACCACGTCGCCGCCTATCACGGGCAGGCCCGCATGGAACCGGTCGAAGCGCACGTGCTCGGTGCCGTCGGGATCGACGATCACGTCACGTACCTGGAACTGATCGCCATCGGTCGGTGCGGTTGCTTGCGGCCCCGCGAACTTCAACGTGCGTGCCGTGCCGCCGGTAGCCACACTGAAGGCGGCCGGGTTCTGCTGGATCAGTTGCAGCGCCTTGTCGACCGCGGCCGGCGGGTCGCCGGCCTGGGCAAAAGCGCTGAGACTCGCGATGGTAATCGCGGTGATGGGCAGCAGTCGGGACAGTTTCTTCATGTAATTCCCCAGGTTATGAATGGGTTTGTTCGAGGAATGCATCAAGTGATGACTTTTAAACAAGACATGTCGCGAACAGCAGGGGGATGCTAGGAGGTCGTTTTTATAATTACAAGATATTTTCTTTATTATTGATTTTTCATTTCGCTGCCGTTAATCAAGTCGGTATTTGGTGAGGAATTTTAAATGATTATGTCGGGTGCGGCGGGAATATCGGAGGCGGCTCACTGCGGTGGATAACGTCGAAACTTTGTGATATTCGGGCGAGGCAGGTGTGATCAGATGAAGTACCCGGAACCCCGCGCTGGTGGCGTTTGCGCGGTTGGCCGTCGGTGCATCAAAAACGACCTATTTAGAGAGAGGCCGGCGGGGAGGGGACTGCGATTTCCGGGCGCGGGGTCGGAGCTTGTGCACCTGCCCCGGCCCCTAACCCGGCCCGACCGGCCGACGTCCGCCTCCTGCCGGGCTTGCGGCCTCGCAGGAATACCCGAGACCGCCCCAACGGCCGGCGGCGCCAGCGGCCTGCTATCGCGTCGCCGGGAAGCAGGGCGAGATAGCCCATTTTGCTATCATTCGCCCGTTTGGTGATATCAATTTCTGATATCACCCACCCATGAAAACGAAACGCGCCCGCACGCTGACCGCGATCTATACGAAGCCAACCTTCGGCGGCATCGTGTGCGCGGATATCGAAGCTTTGGCTGTCGCGCTGGGCGGCAGCATTCACGCAAGCGCCGGGTCGCGCATCGCCTTCAAGCTGAACGGGGGGCGCCGATACCTGCATCGCCCGCATCCACGAGGCAAAGCGCTATCAGGTGGAGGATGCGCGCGACTGGTTCAACGAATAGCAGATAAAGCCATGACAAACGCAATGACGTACAAGGGCTATTACGCTCGCGTCGATTTCGACGGCCGCGACAATATTTTTGTCGGGCACGTGCTCGGCGTCGACGACAAGATCAGTTTTCACGGTGAGACGGTCGCCGAGCTGACGCAGGATTTTCATGCGGCCGTCGACCACTATCTCGAAGAATGCGCACGCATGGGGCGATCGCCGCAAAAGCCTGCGTCTGGAAAGCTGATGCCGCGACTCAATCCTGAGACACACGCGGCCGTAGGCGTCGCGGCGGCCGTTGCAGGGGAGAGCGTGAATCAATGGTCGGAAGAGGTATTAGGGCGCGCCGCGCGCGAAGTGCTCGAACGTGCTGCACACGCCTGATAGAGGTTGTTGGAAATATGACGTATCGGGTCGATGGCTCTCGCGCGATCTGATGGCCGAAACCAGCGTCACGCAATCTCATTATCGACGACAAAATCGCGCGGCAGATCGACGAGCGCGGGTGGACGGATAAAGAGGTTCAGGCGACCGTTGACGATGGCCCTGCAGGGACGACGATGGACAATCGGGGGGCATCGAAGACTCCGGATGGTATTCCCAGAAATGACCCGGCGACTGTGTATGGGTCACCGGATGGTTATGTCATAGTAAATGACATAACCGGAGAAGTTCTCCAGGTGAGCGGGAAGAATGATCCAACATGGATTCCCGATGGTCGGATCAAATGGAAATGAACACAATGAATATCGATCATCACCGCGTATACGATTCATCGAATGATTTTTTCTCCCTTGCTGGCAGTATCGTGATGAAACTCACGGCAGAAGCGGCAATCGCTGTTTGCGAGCAAGCAGCCAAACATGGTGTGGTTGTCGCTCGAATCGAAGGTGGAATCTGGCGTAACCCCGGATTCGAAGCGAGAGTCGATTGTATTTGGGATGGCGCTGATCCTCCCATTGACTTGGACACTGCCCAACGAAATAACAAAAGGGCAGCCGAGTTCATTCGGTCGGAGAGTCCTCCTCATGACGTTTTCTTGGTGACGGCCCCGCCGATGACAGGCTGGAAACCCAGACGGCACGCCGATCCTTGACAACCTATGTTGTTCCTACTCGACGCTACCCCTTAGATAAAACATTGAAATCTAGGGGCGACGGAGGTGCAGAAAGCTCTGTCAGGGCTCGCTTTCTTTGAATGGACTCGCGTCCGGTCGCAAGAATGCTAGTTAGCTCCACAATTCATCAATGGTTCTTGCAATTTTACATAATGCTGTTTATCAATTTAAAAGGTGTAAGAGCAAAGTAGTAATGTCGCATCTGGGCAAAGTTGAAATGTCGTAGTTCGAGGGTTTCGGCGCATGCTGGCGGCGGTTCGAACTGCCGGAGCGCATCGTGGGCCAACCTGGACTGATCACCATGAGCATGCGGGAGCTGGATCGTCTGAAGGTCGTGGAAGCCGTGATCGAGCAGCGTCTGATGCCTTGGCGAGCCGCGGAGCGACTTGGGATCAGTCGACGGCAGATTGAACGGCTGGTCGCCCGGTATCGCGCCGCTGGCCCGGTCGGGCTGGTTTCGCAGCGTCGTGGCCACGCCAGCAACCATCAGTTGCCTGAGGATCTCGCTCATCGCGCCTTGAGCCTGATTCGTGAGCGCTACGCCGATTTTGGGCCGACGCTGGCCTGCGAGAAGCTCTGGGAGTGCCATGGGCTGCAGTTGTCGAAGGAAACGGTCAGAAGGCTGATGACAGACGCTGGGCTCTGGATTCCGCGCCGGCAACGGCCGCCCAAGGTCTACCAGCCGCGAGCGCGCCGGGCCTGCCTGGGCGAACTGATCCAGATCGACGGTAGCGATCATCGATGGTTCGAGGAACGGGCGCCGGCCTGCACGCTGCTGGTGTACGTCGACGACGCGACGAGCCGGTTGATGCATCTGCACTTTACGGCGACCGAATCGACCTTCAGCTACTTCGAGGCCACGCGGGCGTATCTGGAGCGTTACGGCAAGCCGGTGGCGTTCTATAGCGACAAGTACAGCGTGTTCCGCAGCGCAACCGCGGGCAAGACCGGCAGCAGCGTGACGCAGTTTGGCCGGGCCATGTATGAATTGAACATCGACACGTTCTGCGCGAACAGCAGCTCGGCCAAGGGACGTGTCGAGCGAGCACACCTGACGCTGCAGGACCGGCTGGTCAAGGAGATGCGATTGCGCGGCATCAGCACGGTGGCCGACGCCAATGCTTATGTGCCCTCCTTCATCGTCATGTATAACGCGCGCTTCGCCAAGCCACCGCGCAGCGACTTCAATGCGCACCGGCCGCTGCGAGGTGACGAGAATCTGGACCAATTGCTGACCTGGCGCGAAACGCGCCGAGTTTCGAAGTCGCTGACGGTGCTGTACGACCGGGTGCTGTATCTGTTGGACGATACGCTCGAGAATCGGAAGCTGATTCATCGCTACATCGACGTCTGGGAGTACCCGGATGGCCGGGTCGAAATACGGACCGATGGCGAGGTATTGCGATGTCGCCTTTACGACAAGCTGGCAGAGGTCGATCAAGGCGCGATCATCGAGCACAAGCGTCTGAGTCACGCACTGCAGGTGGCTGAAGCGGTTCAGGCGCAGCGTGATAACCGGCGGATCTCGGGTTCCCCGTCGCGAGCCAATCGAGGGCTACCGGTACGAGCCAAGGCATCGTTACCCGGTGCCAAGAAACAGCGTGCGTTCACGGAAGCTGATATCGAAGCAGCCATCTTGCAGGTCGCTTCACAAACACATCAATCTGAATCGAATCGGCGGTCTGCGAAGGCCCGCGGGTGAACGTAAGCGCCCTGCTGCTTCAGGCCTGGCACTTCAACGCTGAAGGATGGAAAGCCGATGAAACATGCGACATCTGTATTTAGCTGGCGCTACGACATCTGAATCCGGGTATGACAAAAGGGTCGAATCCCAAACCAGCCAGAGACCCCATCACCGTCGAGAAGGTATGCATATTGCACCGCAGCCTCGTCTTTCCCGACCAAAACAGGAGAACCGATGAGCGATCCCACCGCAAACTCCAGGACGGCTGCAAAAGCAATACCGTCCCCACGAGACCCCCATCTTCGCGCGCTGGCGAACTGTATCCGCTTCCTCACCATGGACGCAGTACAGAAAGCCAACAGCGGCCATCCTGGTGCGCCAATGGGGCTGGCTGACGTCGCGACGGTCCTGTTCAAGGAGTTCATGCAATTCGATGCATCGGCGCCCCACTGGATCGATCGCGACCGGTTGATCCTTTCCAACGGACACGCGTCGATGCTGCTCTACAGCCTTCTCTATCTCACCGGCTATGCCGACATGACCATTGACGAGCTGAAGCGGTTCCGGCAAGTCGGCAGCAAGACGCCGGGTCACCCGGAGTACTCGCACGCCGACGGAATCGAACTGACTACCGGTCCCCTCGGACAAGGCATCGCGGAATCCGTCGGCATGGCGCTGGCCGAGCGCGTGATGAATGCGCACTTCGGCGACGATCTCGTCGATCACTACACATACGTATTTCTCGGTGACGGTTGCCTGATGGAAGGCATCAGCCACGAGGCCATTTCGTTGGCCGGCCACCTACGGTTGGGCAGACTGATCGCGTTTTGGGACAACAATTCGATTTCCATCGACGGCGCCACCCGGCTCGCGGTCTCGGACAACGAGATCGAGCGCTTTCACTCGGCGGGATGGCACGTCCTGGAAATCGACGGTCACGACACGGATGCGATCCGGAACGCTATCGCGACCGCCCGCGCAACGCCTGACCGGCCGACCCTGATCGCATGCAAGACGATCATCGGGTTCGGCTTTCCGACGAAGGCTGGAACCGAGAAAGCCCATAGCGATGCCCCGGGCGAGGATGAAATCGCGGGCGCACGCCAAGCCCTCGATTGGCATTCGCCGCCGTTTGAAATCCCGGATGACTTGCTGAAAGCATGGCGGGAGATCGGCGCGCGCGGCCGCAAGACGAGACTCGCTTGGGACGAGCGTGTCCGCCGGGCGCCGCAGGCGCTACGCACCGAATTCGACCGGCGCAATGCCGGAAAGCTTCCGGATAACTGGCAGGCGGCGATCGCGGCGGCACGGCAGGCGTTTATTGCCAGTGGCAGTGCAATGGCCACCCGCAAGGCCAGCGGTGTGGTGCTCGATCATCTCGTCGACGCGATTCCGGAATTGCTGGGCGGCTCCGCGGATCTGACGCAGTCCAACAATACGAGGACAAAGAACCAGATCGCGATCGAGCCCGGCCGGTTCAAAGGTTCATACCTCCACTACGGCGTGCGCGAACACGGCATGGCCGCGGCCATGAACGGCATCGCGCTTCATGGAGGCCTCATTCCGTACGGTGGCACCTTCCTGTGTTTTTCGGACTACTGCCGTCCGGCGATCCGGTTGAGCGCGATGATGCGGGTGCGATCCATCTTCGTGATGACGCACGATTCCATCGGTCTCGGAGAAGATGGCCCCACTCATCAACCCGTCGAACACCTTGCCGCCCTTCGGGCCATTCCCCAACTCGCCGTCTACCGGCCGGCCGATCCAGTCGAAACGGCAGAATGTTGGGAGCTGATTCTCGAACAGCCCCGCCGGGCTGCATTCCTCGCATTGTCGCGCCAGCCGGTGCCGCTTCTGCGCAACGAGCCTGGAAACGAAAACAAGTCGGCGCGGGGCGCCTATGTCTTGCGGGAGGCCGATGGCGGGCCGCGCCAACTCACGCTGCTCGCGACAGGTTCGGAGGTCGACCTCGCCGTCCAGGCGCGCGACATCCTGCAACAGGAAGGAGTGCCGACAGCCGTTGTATCGATGCCGTGCCGCCTGCTCTTCGAGGAACAGCCACGCGATTATCAACGGGCCGTGCTCGGCACGTCCCCTGCGAGAGTCGCGGTCGAGGCGGCCGTCGAACTGGGATGGGAGCGGTACATCGGTCCGCAAGGCCGGTTCGTCGGAATGCACAGCTTTGGCGAGTCCGGGAAAATCAAGGATGTGTACGACAAGTTCGACATTACGGTCGACGCGGTTGTTCGCGCGGCGCATCAGGCTTTATCCGAAGCGTGACATTGCCGCGATCCGCCTGAGATCCGACGACTTCGCAGAGCGCGTAGACATGCCTGGAGAAGCGGGCGGCCTCGATTTTCGTTGGATTCTCGCGTAGCGTTAGAATGGCGCCCCTTCTCATGTGAGACGACAATGTCCTGGTTCGTTTATGAAGTGCCCGAATACCACGAAGACGCCGCCCGTATCGAACCCTTCAGCGACCTGCGTAGCCGCGTGCTGAAAGCCGGTGGCCCGGCCATGGCAGACGACCTGGAAAGCGTTCGTGAAGACGCAGCGGCGACGGCGGACACGCCGGAGCGCCCGCTGCGTACGCCGGAAAATCCGCAAGTCTTTCCGATTCCTTACGCCGACTCGATGATTCTGGTCGGATTCATCTTCGATCTGAAACGCGAATTCCGGCAGCTGGTCGTGTCGCCCGTGGAAATGCCCTGGCTGAAAGACGCGTAAAGCGTGGCTCCGGCGTGATGTCGTACACGGCGATTCGTTCACGGATCGTCGTGACGAGACTGTCCGGATCGGCACGCGCGCAGGCCCGCCAGCATCGCGATCTGACTGCCGCCCCCACGTACGAGCTTTATCTGCACTGGCATCCGCGCTTTCATCACGAGCCGGCCAACCGCTGGATCCGCGACGCGATGAGCGAACTCGTCAAGGGGCCGATGCAGCACGCGCCGTTGCCGAATACGAAGCGGATGCGGACGACGGGGGCGCAATAGCCCGCGCGGTGGCGGCGGGCCGCGGTGATCGCCGCGCGGCTCGCGCCGCGTGGCCGGAAAGGAGCAGGCGCGACCCGACCTCCACGATGGACGTAATCGCCGGCAGCAGTCCCTGGCTCAGCGGCGTCACTTTTCGGCGACAACGAATGGGGCCGTACCGCTCGAGTCGGGATCCGCATGCGCGCGGCCCGCGCCTTGCTCATTGCAAGGTGCGCAACATTCCCCGTTGCGACAAGGAGCGCAAAATGACACGTCAACAGCAACAGCCGGACAAACAGGACGGCGACGCGAAACCTGCCCAGAAGCCCGATGACGGGCAGTCGACCTTCGAAACCGATATTTCAGAAACCGGCGAAGACGGTACCACGGTGCGTCAGGCCGAGGTTCGCGAGGACGATCTCTCCGAAGTGAAGCCGCCGTCGGGCCCGGCGCGTTGAGCGCACGAAACCGGCGCGACGGCGTAGTCACGCCGCCGCGTCTATTCGCATGCGTTGCAAATTCCGCCTTCTTCCTCTCCGTGCCCGCTCTCTCCACCAGCCGCCGATGCGCGGCAGCAAGCCGGCCACGCGCCGCGTGACCGACTACGTGCGGATCGCGTGCACTCCCCTCTTGAAATTCGGTCGGCGTATCCTATTTTAGGTATCGCTCAAGGCAGTCGCGGTTTACGCGCTGCGTGTTTCGATTTGTTAGTCAGCGACCCTCATCGCGGATGGACGAACTGGAGCGCGTGGTCCGGTTCATCCCCCGCAGGGGTACAACAGGAGCGAGTCATGAGCGATATCTTCTTCCCCTCCGATCTGCTGGCGGAATTCGACCGCCTGCAACGGCAGATGGCCGGCATGTTCACGGGTTTTCCGGCCAGCCTGCGCGCCCCGCGGCCCGGTGCGTTTCCACCGGTCAATATCGGCAGCACCGACGATACGGTCGAGATCGTCGCGTTCGCGCCGGGTCTCGACCCCGCGAAGATCGACATCTCGGTCGATCGCCGGCTGCTGACGATCAGCGGCGAGCGCACGCCCCCGGACGGCGCCACGGCCGACGACGAGCGGCGCGTCTACGCGAACGAGCGGTTCATGGGCGCGTTCCGCCGCGTGGTCGAACTCCCGCCGCATGCGGACCCCGACAAGATCGAGGCCCGCTATACGAACGGCTGCCTGACGATCACCGTCGGCAAGTCGGAAGCATCGAAGCCGCGGGCGATTACGGTCCAGTAAAACACGGCGCAACGTCACGAACGCATGACGGAGGACATCATGAGTGACACCAACACGACTGAATTGACGACCCGTTCGGCCGATACCGGAACGGCCGTGACGAGCCGCGAACCGGCTCGGCGCGACACGCCGCGCACGCGGATTGCGCCAGCCGTCGACATCGTCGAGGATACGCACGGCATCACGTTGTACGCGGACTTGCCGGGCGTGCCGCGCGAAAAGCTCGACGTCCGCGTGCATGACGGCAGCCTTGCGATCGAAGCGGAGGCCGTCATTCCGACGCCACCGGGGCTGCGCCTGCAGCACGGCGAAGTGCAGCATCCGCACTTCTCGCGCGCCTTTACGCTCAGCCCGGACTTCGACGTGTCGCGCATCGACGCGCAACTGCGCGACGGCGTGCTGAAACTGAGCATCCCGCGGCGCGAAGAAGCGAAGCCGCGGCGCATCCAGGTGACGGCGGCATAAGCGGACGCGCCGGCCGCGTTTCATCGACCGGCGCGACCCGCGACGCTTGCCGGCATCCCGCGCTTGCGCTTGCGGCATGAAGTGCTGGCGCCCCGCTTTCGCGGCGGCGCCAGCGCGTCGTCACACCTGTCGAATTTTCCTGCAGGAGGCACCCGATGCATACCAACAGGACGCTCGAACATGGCGGATATGAGGTCCGGGCCGTGGTGACCGACACGGAGACGGGCCGCTACTCGGCGGCGGCGATCCTCACGGATCGCGACGGGGAAACCCGGACGCTCGGCGTCGACGGCGACTTCGCCGATACCCGCGAAGCATGCGACCAGGCGCTCGAACTCGCGGTCGCGTGGATCCAGCGACGGTCCGTCGTGTCGGACCGGTATGTCAGACGTAATCAAGCCGGGTCAAGCAGCGATTCGGATCGCGAACGGCGCACGCGACGCCAGGACGGTCGGCCGATCATCCGAGCCACGACCTGATAGTCGCTCGCATCGCGCCGACCGAGATCCCGTACCGCTCGTGCAACGTCGGCAACGCGCCCGCCGCGAGATACGCATCCGGCAGGGCGATCTGCCGAAACGGCACGGTAACGCCGGCCCCGAGCAGCGTGGTCGCCACCGCTTCGCCAAGCCCGCCGATCGCCGTATGGTTCTCCGCGACGATGACCATGCGCCCTTTGCGCCCGGCCTCGCGGACGATGGTCGCCGTGTCGAGCGGCTTGATTGTCGGTACGTGCAGCACGGCGACGTCGACGCGGTCGGCTTCGAGCGCCTTCGCGACCTCGAGCGCACGCATCGTCATGATGCCGGACGAGATCATCAGGACGTCGTTGCCGTCGCGCAGCAGCTTGGCCTTGCCGAGTTCGAAACGGTAATCGTATTCGTCGAGCACGGCCGGCACGTTGCCGCGCAGCAGACGGGCATACACCGGCCCGTTGTGCGCGGCGATGGCCGGCACCATCTGCTCGATGTCCAGCGCGTCGCACGGATCGATCACGGTCATGTTCGGCATCGCGCGCATCAGCGCGAGATCCTCGGCGGCCTGGTGGCTCGGCCCGTAGCCGGTCGTGAGCCCCGGCAGCGCGCAGACGAGCTTCACATCGAGATTGTCCTCGGCAATCGCCTGATGAATGAAGTCGTACGCGCGGCGCGTTGCAAACACCGCATAGGTCGTGACGAACGGCTGCGCGCCTTCGTGCGCAAATCCCGCCGCGGCGCCCATCAGCAATTGCTCCGCCATGCCCATCTGGTAGTAACGCTCGGGAAATGCCTTCGCGAAGACGTGCAGGTCGGTGTACTTGCCGAGATCGGCCGTCATGCCGATCACGTTGCCGTTCGTGCGTGCGAGTTCGGTCAGCGCATGGCCGAACGGCGCGGCGCGGGTCGCCTGCCCTTCCGCCGCGATGGAGGCGATCATCGCCGAGGTCTTCAGGCGCGGCTTGTTGTCGACGGTGCTCATGCGTGTCTCCCTGCTTCGAGTGCATCGAGCGCGAGTTGCCACTCGTGCGCATCGACCCGGATGAAATGGCTTTTCTCGCGTGCTTCGAGGAACGGCACGCCGCACCCCATCCTCGTGTCGCAGACGATGATGCGCGGCTGCGGCGCGTGATGCCGGCGCGCGTGGTCGAACGCGCGCTTGACCGCATCGATGTCGTTGCCGTCCACGCGTTGCACGTACCAGCCGAACGCCTCGAGCTTGTCGACCAGCGGCTCGAACGCCATGACCTGGGTCGACGGGCCGTCGGCCTGCTGGTTGTTCACGTCGACGATCGCGATCAGGTTGTCGAGCTTCCAGTGCGCGGCCGACATCAACCCTTCCCAGATCGCGCCTTCGTCGAGCTCGCCGTCCGAGAACAGCGTATAGACGAACGCATCCGAGCCGTTGCGCTTCAGGCCGAGACAACGGCCGACCGCGATCGTCAGCCCCTGCCCGAGCGAGCCGCCGGACATTTCCATGCCGGGCGTGTAGCTCGCCATGCCGGACATCGGCAGGCGACTGTCGTCGCTGCCATAGGTTTCGAGTTCAGCGGCCGGCAGGATGCCGGCTTCGAACAGCGCCGCGTACAGCGCGATCGCGTAGTGCCCGTTCGACAGCAGGAAGCGGTCGCGCCCTTCCCATTCGGGATCGTCGGCGCGATAGCGCATCGCGCCGAAATACGCGACGGCCAGCACGTCGGCGATGTCGAGCGCCTGGCCGACATAGCCCTGCCCCTGCACTTCGCCCATCAGCACGGCATTTCTTCGGATGCGGTACGCGCGCTCGGCGAGCGTGACCGGTTCATGAATGGTTTCGGTCTCCATCGATATCTCCATGTGGGAAGGAATACGAATCGAATCAGCGGTTGACGGATCGGGGCACGAGGAACACCAGCAGCGCGCCGGCCGTGATCGCGATGGCGATGAACACGAGTCCCGCGGTCGACTTGCCGGTCAGGTCGTTCAGCCAGCCGACGATCGCCGGCGAGAAGAAACCCGCGAGGTTGGCAAAGCAGTTGACCGCGGCGATGCCGGCTGCCGCCGACATCCCGCCCAGCAATGCGGTGGGCAGCGACCAGAACTGCGACGACGACGCGAGGATGCCGGCGGACGCGATACTCAGGCATACGATCGACGCGCCGACGCTACCGAGCATCGGCAACGTCGCGAAGCCCGCCGCCGCGACCAGCATCGGCACCGCGAGATGGAAACGGCGCTCGCGGCGGCGATCCGCGCTGATGCCGATCAGCGGCAGCGCGACGATTGCGCAGGCATACGGAATCGCGGTCAACAGGCCGACCCACAGCGGATCGGCCACGCCCGCCTTGCGGATGATCGTCGGCAGCCAGAACGTGAGGCCGTATTGCCCGAGCACGACACAGAAGTAGATCGCCGCCATCAGCCAGAGGCGACGGTCCGCGACGAACGTACGGATCGATGCATGGGCAGTGGTGTGCTCGGCGTCGGCCGATACGTTGCGTGCGAGCAAGGCCTTTTCGGCGTCGGTCAGCCATGTCGCGCCGGCGATGCCGTCGTCGAGATACAGCAGGATCGCGAAGCCCAGCACGAACGACGGCAGCGCCTCGAGCAGGAACAGCCACTTCCAGCCGGCCAGCGACATCGCGCTGTGCAGCGCATGCATGATCGCGCCCGACAGCGGCCCGCCGACGATCCCGGCGAGCGGAATCGCCATGAAGAACAGCGACAGCGCCTTCGCGCGCCGCGCGGACGGGAACCAGTACGTGAGGTACAGGATCACGCCCGGCGCAAAGCCCGCTTCGGCGACGCCGAGCAGAAACCGCAGCGCGTAGAACGCGGTGGGCGACTTGACGAACACGAAGCTCGCCGAGATCACCGCCCACGTCAGCATGATGCGCGCGAGCCAGCGGCGCGCGCCGACGCGATGCAGGATCAGGTTGCTCGGCACCTCGAACATGAAATAGCCGAGGAAGAAGATGCCCGCGCCCATGCCGTAGACGGCCTCGCTGAAACGCAGGTCGTTGAGCATCTGCAGTTTCGCGAACCCGACGTTGACGCGGTCGAGATACGCGCCGAGGTAGCACAACATCAGGAACGGGATCAGCCTGCGCGCCACCTTCGCGTATGTGGCGGTCTCGAAGGTCTGCGCGTCGTCCCGTTGCAGCGTCTCGCCCTGAACCGGCGATGCGGGGTACTTTGCTCTCATGTCTGTCTCCTGCCATGGCCCCGGTTTGTCCCGGGTGCATGATGGTCGGCGCCGCTTGTCGGGCGGCGCCGTTCTCAGTGAATCAGCATCCCGCCATTGACGTCGAGCGTGACGCCCGTCAGGTAGCTCGACAGGTCGCTCAGCAGGAACAGGCACGCATTGGCGACATCGGCGGCATCGCCGAGCCGGCCGAGCGGAATGCCCTTGATGATGTCCTCGCGCATGTCGGGCGTCAGCTTGTCGCCGGTGATGTCGGTCTGGATCAGGCCGGGCGCGATCGAATTGACGCGGATACGGTCGGCGCCGAATTCGCGCGCCATCGCCTTCGCGAGGCCGAGCACGCCGGCCTTGGCGGCGCTGTAGTGCGGCCCGCCGAAAATGCCGCCGCCGCGTTGCGCGGAGACCGACGACATGCAGACGATGCTGCCGCCGCGCTGCGCCTTCATCGCGGGCAGCACCGCTTGCGACATGTACAGCGTGCCGCGCAGGTTCACGTCGACGATCGCATCGAAGTCGCGCGCCGAGATATCCAGCGTGCGCACGGGCTGCGTGATGCCGGCGTTGTTCACGAGGCCGTCGATGCGGCCGAAGTGCTCCAGCGCCGCGTGGGCGGCCGCCACGCATGCGTCGCGGTCGGTGACGTCGCATGCGAGGCCGAGATGGTCGCGGCCGAGTTCGGCGGCGGCCGCTTCCGCGTCTTCGCGGCGAAGGTCGAGGATCGCCACACGTGCCCCCTGCGCGGCCAGCGCGCGGGCCGTGGCCTTGCCGATACCGCGGGGCGACGCGGCGCCGGTCACGATGATGGCCTGGTTGTCGAGCAACATCGCTTGTCTCCTGTGTTGATGTGTTGTCCGGAGTGTCGGCTCACCGGGCACCCGCATCAACGCGGAAACGTTCAGCCATAGTTGAGAAAATTTCAGATATCGGCCGGCTGCCGGTGCTGCACCGCAATATCGGGGCACGCCGCCGGACGTGTCGTTCAATCCGCCCGCTCGTGAGCGGCGACCTCCCGCTCGATCCAGGCAAGGAAGCGCTTCACGCGCGGCAGTTCCGCGTTCTGCCGCGGGTACACGAGATGATGCGCGCCGACTTCGACCGCGTGGGCCGCGCCGAAGACCGGCACCAGCAGCCCTTCGCGGATCTTCACCGACGCGAGCATCAGGCTTTCGAGCGCGATGCCGAGGCCGAGCGCGGCGGTTTCGAGCGACATGTATGAACGGTCAAACGAAAAATCGAAGGTCTTCTGGGCCGCAAGCGGGACGCCGGTCCGCCCGAACCACTGTTTCCACTGGACCAGCGGCGTTTCGGAATAGATCAGACGATGCGCGAGCAGGTCTTCCGGCGCGTTCACCGGATGCCGTTCGAGATAGCGCGGCGACGCGAGCGGCGCGATGAACTCGCCGCGCACGGTCCGGACCTCGAGATTGTCCCAGTTGCCGTAGCCGTGCCGGACGTCGATGTCGTAGAAGCCGTTCGAGAACGACACGTTTTCGTATGAGCACGCGAGGTTCAGCTGGATATCGCCGTTCGCCTCCTGGAACGACGACAGTCGCGGCAGCAGCCACATCAGCCCGAAGCTCGGGCTCGAATGCACGCGCAGGATATCGACTTCCGTGCGGCTCGACGCGCGCTCGGTCGCGCGGCTCAGGTCGGCCAGCGAGCCGGTGACGTCGGCCAGATAGCGCTCGCCGGTCGGCGTGAGGACGAGGCCGCGCCCGGCGCGCTGAAACAGCGGCTGACCGATCTGCGATTCGAGGTTGCTGAGCTGATGGCTCACGGCGGACGCGGTCAGGCCGAGCTCTTCCGCCGCGCGGTTGACGCTTTTGGTCCGGGCGACGCTTTCGAACGCGATGATGGCCTTGAGCGGTGGAATGCGCATGCTGGAATCCGTTGAAGAGAGCGGCTCGCCCGAGTGGCCGGCGCCGCGCCGAAGCATTGCCCGGCCAAAAGCGATACGGTACATCAGGAAGCGGCGCGGAACGATCGATTCGCGGCGCGGCCCTCGGCATCGTGGCCGGCCCGGCGGCACCCCGCGCCGCGCGATCGCCGCCGCACGGGCGACGCCGCACGCATGATGCCGGCGGAATCATGCAAAATGCTGCGCATCCTGAGTGGCGGAGATTCACCCGTGAGCATCAACTTCGATTTGACGGACTTGCAGGCGTTTCGCGCGGTGGTGGAAACGGGCAGTTTCCGCAAGGCCGCCGATGCGGTCAACCTTTCCCAGCCTGCGTTGAGCCGCCGGATCGACAAGCTCGAAGACGCGCTCGGCGTGCGGCTCTTCGAGCGCACCACGCGCCGCGTCGCGCTCACCACCGTCGGCCGCGTGTTCGCGCAGAGCGCGGAACAACTGCTCGACGATCTCGACGCCGCGCTGCTCGGCATCCGCGACGTGTCGTCGAGCCGCCTGGGCCATGTGACGATCGCCTGCGTGCCGTCGGTCGCCTACTACTTCCTGCCGCCCATCATCGCCCGCTATCATCAGCGCTTTCCGCGCATCCGGGTGAAACTGCTCGACGCTGGCGCGAACGACGTGCTGGGCGCCGTCATCAGCGGCGAGGCGGATTTCGGCGTGAGCTTTCTCGGCAGCCAGGAGGCCGAGATCGAGTTCAAGGTGTTGCTCCAGGAACGGTTCGTCGCCGCCTGTCGTCGCGACCACCCGCTCGCGCGCCGGAAGCGCGTGACCTGGAGCGAACTCTACGAGCACGATTACGTGTCGGTGGACAAGACTTCCGGTAACCGCCTGCTGCTCGACCAGGCGCTGGCGGCCGTCGCGCCGCGTAAGCCGAGCGTGTGCGAGGCGCGCCACGTCACGACCCTGCTCGGCCTGATCGAGGCGGGGCTCGGCGTCGCCGCGGTGCCGTCGATGGCGATGCCGGGGCATGACCACCCTGTCCTCACGAGCGTGCCGCTCGTCGAGCCGGCGGTGAAACGGCGCGTGGGCATCGTCAAACGGCGCGGGCGCTCGCTGACGCCGGCCGCCGAGGCGTTTCACCGGATGATCGTCGACGCGAAGCGCGGCGGCGCCGCCGGCAACGGCACATCGGCATGACGACGACGGCACGCAAACGAAGGAAGACGGCATCGTGAGGTGGGCCCGGCTGTTCAAATCGCTCTACGTGCAGGTCCTGCTCGCGATGATGCTCGGCATCGGCATCGGTCACGCGTGGCCGGCCGCAGGCGCGATGTTCAAGCCGCTCAGCGACGCGTTCGTCGCGCTCGTGAAGATGACCATCGCCCCGATCGTCTTTTGCACGATCGTGTCGGGCATCACGTCGTTGTCGGACGGGCGGGCCATCGGCCGCACGATCGTGCGGGCGCTCGCCCTCTTCTATCTGTTGACGGCCGCCGCGCTCGCGTTCGGGCTCGCCGCCGCGTACGTGCTGCAACCGGGCGCCGGCATGCACATCGACGTTCATCATCTGGATGCGAGCATCCTGGCGCCGTATGCGAGGCATGCGGAGCCACGCAGCCTCGTGGCGTTCGCGCTCGGCGTGATTCCGGACACGATGCTCGGCGCATTCGCGACCGGCGAAGTGTTGCCGGTGCTGCTGCTGTCGCTGTTGTTCGGTTTCTCGCTGAATGCGCACCCGCGCGCCGGCCGGCCCGTTCTTGCGCTGATCGACGGCATCGCCCAGGTCGTCTTTCGCGTGCTGGCGATGATCATGCGGCTCGCGCCGCTCGGCGCATTCGGCGCGATGGCGTTCACGGTGGGCCGCTTCGGCATCGGCTCGGTCGGCTCGCTCGCGAAGCTGATGGTGTGCTTCTACGTGGCTTGCGTGCTGTTCGTCGCGCTGGTGCTCGCGCCGCTCGCGCGGCTGCACGGCTTCGCGCTGTGGCGGCTCCTGCGCTACCTGCGCGAGGAGTTGCTGATCGTCCTCGCGACCTCGTCCACGGAGCCGGTCCTGCCGCGCCTGATCGTCAAGCTGGAAGCGCTCGGCTGCGACAAGGGCGTGGTGGGGCTCGTGCTGCCGGCCGGCTATTCGTTCAATCTGGACGGTACCGCGATCTATCTGACGCTCGCGGCATTGTTCATCGCGCAGGCGTGCGACATCCCGCTTTCCGCGCCGCAGATCGCGACGATGCTCGCGATCATGCTGCTCACGTCCAAGGGAGCGGCCGGCGTGTCCGGCAGCGGGCTCGTGGCGCTGGTCGCGACGCTTGCCGTGATGCCCGACCTGCCCGTCGCCGGCGTCGCGCTGCTGGTCGGCATCGATCGCTTCATGTCGGAGGCGCGCGCGCTGACCAGCGTGATCAGCAATGCGTGCGCGGTGATTTTCGTGTCGTCGTGGGAAGGCGCGTGTGATCGTACGCGGCTGGTGCGGCGGCTCGCCGTGGCCGGGCCGGCGTCGGCGGACGCGGCCGATGAAGACGCTGCCGCCGCGAACGGCGGCGGTGACGGGAAGGCGGTCTGACGCCAAGCCTTGCCGTCGACCGGGCTCAATGTGCGGAAACGGAATCCAGGCCGGTCGCTTTCACGTCGGCCTGCACGTCGGGCGACGCAAGATAGTCGAGCAGCGCCTTCGCTTCCCGCGGGTGCTGCGCGCCGACCGGGATGCCTGCGGCGAAGCGCGTGACGGACTGCAGCGATTCGGGAATCTTGCCGACGAAGGTCGCGCCCTTGACGGGCAGCAGCTCGCTGACCTGCTGGAAGCCGATTTCGTAGTCGCCGTTCGCGACGACCGACGCCACCGGAATCCGCGGAATCATCTTCGCCTTCGACTTCACCTGCTCCTCGATGCCGAGCTTCCTGAACAGCTCGCGCTCGACGTACACGCCGCTCGCGCTGTCCGAATAGGCGATCGACTTCGCATGCAGCAGCACCTGCTTGAGGCCTTCGGCGGTGCTGATGTCGGGTTTCGCCGCGCCGTCGCGCACGACCATGCCGATGCGCGAATCGGCCAGCTCGACGCGGGATTCGGGGATGACCTTGCCTTGCTTGATCAGGTCGTCCAGCGCGTAGCCGACCATGATCACGGCGTCGGCGGGCTCGCCGCGCGCGAGCCGGTTCGGAATCGCTTCGGGCGACTTGCCCATCGACGGGCCGAGCGCGGTCGCGAGCGTGTTGCCCGACGTGGACGCGAACCGGGGGCCGAGCACCTTGTAGGCGGCGGTGAAGCCGCCCGAGCTCATCACGTGCAGTTCGGCGGCCTGTACGTTGTGGACGTTGGCCGCCACCGCCGCGGTGGCGACGAGCGCGGTCGCGCAGAATTTCAGAAGCGGATTTCTCATGGTCGTGGTCGTGCGGATTCGTGGGTATGAGTGAACGTTCCGGATGAGCGGGACATCAATGCGCGGGCGTCAACGTCGCCGCGCGGCGACGATAGAGCGCGAACGTCGCGAGCAGCGCGCACACCGCGGCGAAGCTCATCCAGTAGCCCGGTGCGGCCTTGTCGCCCGTCATGTGAATGAGCCCGGTCGAAATGGCCGGCGTGAAGCCGCCGAACACGGCCGTCGCGAGGCTGTACGCGAGCGAGAAGCCCGCGACGCGCACCTGCACCGGCATCACTTCGGTGAGCGCGACGACCATCGCACCGTTATAGATGCCGTACATGAACGACAGCCAGAGCAGGACGAGCAGCATGTTCGCGAACGACGGCGCGTGAGCGAGGAACGACAGCGCCGGGTAGGCGGTCACGACGGCGAGCATCGTCATGCCGACCAGCAGCGGCCGGCGGCCGATCCGGTCGGACAGCGCCCCGCCGATCGGCAGCCACACGAAGTTCGACACGCCGACGCAGAGCGTCACGAGCAGGCTGTCGGCGGTGCTCAGATGCAGCACCGTCTTGCCGAAGGTCGGTGCATAGACGGTGATCAGGTAGAAGCTCGTGGTGGTCATCGCGACCAGCATCATGCCGGCGATCACGACGCCCCAGTTCTGGACCAGCGTGCCGAACACTTCCTTCATGCCCGGGCGATGCTTGCGCGCCTTGAATTCCCGGGTTTCCTCCAGGTTGCGGCGCAGCATGAAGATGAACGGCACGATCATGCAGCCGACGAAGAACGGCACGCGCCATCCCCAGGTGGCGATCTGCGCCACGCTCAGCCACTGATTGAGCGCGAAGCCGAGGCCCGCGGCAACGACGATCGCCACCTGTTGGCTCGCCGATTGCCAGCTCGTGAAGAAGCCCTTGCGGCCCGGCGTCGCCAGCTCGGCGAGATAGACCGATACGCCGCCGAGTTCGGCGCCCGCGGAGAAGCCCTGCAGCAGCCGGCCGATCAGCACGAGCACGGGCGCGAGCAGCCCGATCGTCGCGTAGCCCGGCACGAACGCGATCAGGATGGTGCCGCTCGCCATGATGGACAGCGTGACGATCAGGCCCTTGCGGCGGCCGACCTCGTCGATGTACGCGCCCAGCACGATGGCGCCCAGCGGCCGCATCAGGAAGCCGGCGCCGAACACGGCGAAGGTCATCATCAACGACGCGAATTCGCTTTGCGCGGGAAAGAAGACGTTGGCGATCTGCGTGGCGTAGAAGCCGAACAGGAAGAAGTCGAACTGCTCGAGAAAATTGCCGGCCGTGACGCGAAAGATCGCGGCGGCCTTCGAACGTTCGGCCGGAAGGCTGGACGAGGGATGCATCGGGGTGTCTCCTGAAAATCCTGGAATACGCGGGAGGGGCGGGTCGATTGTCGTTTTCCGGCATGTTGGCGCGGTATTGATGAAACGATAAGTGCGATTTTCGGAATGATTGATGCGATATGGTTATCAATCGACCGGAATCTCCACCGCTCCGGGAGTGGCCGCAGGCGCCGCCGCGTCTCGCGATGCCGCGGCCGTCCGCCGGCGGCCATGTCGGCCTCGATTTTCCGTTACCCGTGCCGTTAACCCGGATTTGCCCGGCGCAATTGCAGCCGGCATCGGAAACCGCACGCGAGCATGCCCGCCTTCACTTCGATCGAGAAAATCGCCGACTGGGCCGGACGCCACCCGCTCGTCGTCGGCGCGCTGGGCACGCTGATGTCGCTCGCGGCGCTCGGGATCAGCGCGGTGACGCTGCGGGCCGCGCGCAGCGAAGTCGTCGTGCACGCGCACGAGACGTCGCGCAACGTCGCGGCCGTGCTCGCGAGCCAGATCGCGCGGACGGTCGAAACGTCGAACAACGCGCTGATCGCGCTGGCTGCCAATCTCGGCCAACCGGCCGTGCAGCGCATGGACGCGGGGTTGCGGCACGACCTGCTGTTCGAGCGCACCGCGGCGCAATACGTGACCGGCATGGGCGTGACCGACAGGCGCGGCCGGCTGATCGACGGGTGCTGCGGCGCGACCCGGCAATGGGACTTCGGCGATCGCGACTACTTCAAGGTTCATCGCGATGCGGACAACGTCGGCCTCTACGTGTCCCAGCCCTATCGCGCACGCTCGCGCGACGGCAAGGAATCCATCGCGCTGTCGCGGCGCATCGAGCGGCCGGATCATGCGTTCGACGGGATCGCGGTCGTCGCCATCGATCTCGCTTACTTCGAGCAGCTCCTGTCCCGGCTCGACGTCGGCCCGAACGGGGTCAGCGCGATCGTGCGCGCGGACGGCACGATCCTCGCGAGAAACCCGTCGTTGAACGACGGCCAGATGAACCTCCTGCGTCGCTCGAAATCGTTCAAGCGGATGGTGAACAGCGAATCGGGCTTCTATCCCGCGCGTTCGAGCATCGACGGCGTCGTGCGCTTGTATACGTACCAGCGGATACCGGGCACGCCGCTGATCGCGGTCGTCGCGCCGGCCGAACACGACGTGCTGGCCGGCATCCGTCGTCTATCGTGGACGGTCGGTGTGTCGGCCATCGTGATCAGCACGCTGTTCTGCGCGGTGGTCTGGCTGCTGGCGTTCGCGCTGCGCGACAACCTGCGCAAGCAGACGCTGCTGACCGATCTCACGCGGACCGATCCGCTCACGGGCCTGCACAATCGCCGCGCGCTCGATACCGCGCTGGCCGACGAATGGGAACGCCTGCAACGGGGCAGCGACGGCAGCCTGTCGATTCTGTTCATCGACGCCGATCACTTCAAGCAGTACAACGACAGGCACGGCCACGCAGTGGGCGACACCGCGCTGCGCTTTCTCGCCAAATGCATCCGCGCGCATACGCGGCGGCGCGGCGATCTCGCCGCGCGCTACGGCGGCGAGGAATTCGTCGCGGTGTTGCCCGATACGGACGAAACCGGCGCGGCGCAGGTCGCGGAGGCGATTCGCCGCGAGGTGGAACGCAACCGGCTCGACGGGTTTGCGGAAGCGGTGCCGCCCTTTACCGTCAGCATCGGCTGTGCGACCGGGCGGCGCACGCGGCACGCTTCCGTGCACGCGCTGTCGCATCAAGCGGACATGGCGCTCTATCGCGCGAAGCGCGAAGGCAGGAATCGTGTGTGCCGTGCGCAGGGGGAGCCGGTCGCGCAACCGGCGTGAAAGCGCCGGTTCGAATCGGAAGGGGCGACGGCATCCGGCTCACGACATCGCGACGCGCGTGCGCTGCCGCGACCGCGGCCGTTTCACTGCCCGGGTTCGATATACGCAGCCAGTTCTTCCGGCTTGCCTGAAGGAAACGCCTCCTTCAGGTGATCGAGAAACGCGGAAACGCGCGCGCTCAACAATCGCCTGGACGGATACAACGCCCACAGCGCGATATCGGGCCCCGGCACGTCGCCCCAACTGACGAGTGTGCCGGCCGCCAGGTCGCGGCTCACGAGCGACACCGGCAGGCACGCGGCGCCCAGGCCGAGGCGGACCGTATCGCGCACCATGCTCAGCGACGACAGCCGCGCCACGGGCTCGACCGGTATGCGCGCCGTACCGTCCGGGCCCGCGACCTCCCATGCCGCAGGGCCGTCGCTTGTGCCGCGAACCACGGCCGGTGCGGGCACGTCGCCGCTCGGCCGCGCCAGCTCGGGCCGCGCGACGACGACCAGCCGGTCGCGCAGGAACACGCGCCCGATCAGGCTTTCGTCAGCGGCCGGGTTCACGCGGATCACGAGGTCGTAGCCCTCCTCGATCATGTCGACGGGCCGGTCTTCGGTCGTCACCTCCAGCCGGACGTCAGGGTATTTCAGCGCGAACGTCGCCACGAGCCGCCCCATCGCGAACTGGGAAAAGACCATCGGCGCGCTGATGCGCAGCCGGCCACGCGGCCGTTCGCTTCCCGCTGCAATGGCCGACGCGCTGTCGGCGAGTTCCGCGAGCAGCGCGCCTGTCCGCTCGTAGAGCGCGCGCCCTTCCTGCGTGAGTTTCACGCCGCGCGAGCCGCGCTCGAACAGACGCAGCGACAGACTGTTCTCCAGTTCCGCGACGCGGCGCGACAGCGTCGCTTTCGGGCGATCGGCCACCCGCGCGGCCTCCCCGAAGCTGCCATGGCGGGCGACGAGATTGAAATCGGCGAGTGCGAGCAGGTCCATGTGTTCCACCAGTGAGACGATACGTCTATTTATCACATCTTCCGGATCGCATGTGGATCACTTAACTTACGTGGGCAGTCAACCCTATCGTTATCTCAGGAGCGAACATCATGACCATTCTCGTTACCGGCGCCACCGGCCGCGTGGGCCGCCAGGTCGTCCATCAACTCGTCGATCGCGGCGCCGACGTGCGCGTGCTGGTGCGCGATCCGGCCAAGGCCGATTTTCCGGCGGCCGTGACCGTCGTGCAGGGCGACATGCTCGACGTCGACGCGCTTCGTACGGCGTTCTCCGGCGTCCGCACGCTGTTCCTGCTCAACGGCGTGGCGGGCGACGAATTCACGCAGGCGCTGATCGCGCTGAACCTCGCCCGCGAAGCGGGTATCGAGCGCGTCGTCTATCTGTCGGTGCTCCACGCCGACCGCTTCGTGAACGTGCCGCACTTCGCGGTGAAGTCCGGCGCGGAGCGGATGATCGAGCGAATGGGCTTCAGCGCGACGATCCTGCGGCCTGCGTATTTCATGGACAACGAATCGATGGTCAAGGACGTGATCGTCGGCCACGGCGTCTACCCGATGCCGATCGGCGGCAAGGGCGTCGCGATGGTCGACGTGCGCGACATCGCGGAAGTCGCGGCGATCGAGCTGATCCGCCGCAACGACGCGCCGGGCAAGCTGCCGCTCGAGACCATCAACCTCGTCGGGCCCGACACGCTGACGGGCGAACAACTGGCATCGATCTGGTCGGACACGCTGGGCCGCGCCGTTGCCTATGGCGGCGACGATCCGACACCGTTCGAACGCAATCTGGCGCAGTTCATGCCGAAATGGATGGCATACGAAATGCGGCTGATGGCCGAACGCTACGTCAGCGACGGGATGGTGCCGAAGGCCGGCGACGTCGAGCGGTTGACCGCGATCCTCGGCCGCCCGCTGCGGACGTATCGCGACTTCGTGGCCGCGCTGCTGCGTTGAACGCGATGCCGCGCCTTCATGCTCCGTGCGGGAGTGCAGGCGGTCGCCAGGCGGTTGAACCGGCATCGCGCGCGACCGGTTCGCCGCGATCGCCGTGCCGCCGCCGGCGACGGCGATCGCGCAGCGGCGCGGAACACGTACCGGATGGCCCGGCATTCGGATGTCGGGCAGCGAAGCGGCGGCGTCGATACAATCGGTTGTTCCCGCCTGCCGCCATGATCGCCTATCCGGCCGATGGCCTACAACATCGCCTGACTGACGAGCCCGTACAGTCCGTAGATCGGGTCGGCCGCGCCCTCGTGCGCCGCGGCCGGCGCGTTGCGAACCATCTTCGAACAGGTATCCACCTGTTTCAGTCCCTGTTCGCTCAACCAGTCCGGCAAACTGCTCCCGTCAGGCACATCGATACGAACGAATTCACCGTCTCGTTTCGTCAGCCAATAGCCGATCAGCGCCTTCGCACGCGCATCGTCGCTCGAACGCGGCGCGACCACCGGACCGATCACGTAACCGCGACCGAAGCGCCGCAGCACCGAAAACCCGACGACCTCGCCGTCACGTTCGAGCACGACGCTTTCTCCCCGCTTCTGCAATGCGGACAACAGCGCCTCGCGCTCAAGGCCGGACGCACGCGTGGCGAGGTCGACCAGGCGCGGCCAGTCGGCCGGCGATCCGGCACGCAGCCGCTCGCCGTCGGGCACGACAACGGCGGCAGGCCGATCGACGTTCCCCTGATATTGGCCCAGCGACCCGCACACGGTGAACCCCAGTTTCTCGTAGAGCGGCCGACCGGCCGGCGTCGCGTGCAGAAACGTGATGCGCGGCCCCAGTTCGTCGAGCAGCGTTTCCATTAGTTTGCGGCCGATGCCTCGGCCCTGATGCGCGTCGGAGACGATCACATGCCCGATCGCCGCGCGATCCGCACCGTACTTCCAGCACATCGCCGTGCCGATGACCTCGCCGTTTTCCTCGGCCGCGAACGCGACCGACGTTTCCGCGGAAAACTGCCAGTCTTCCGCCCGGAACGGCCAGCGAAGCGCCATGGAAAGAGCATGGGCGGCGGGGACGTCCGCCGCTGTGAATCTGCGGTAGCGAAGCGCCGACGTCGCGCCGTGCTCCTTCACTTCATGTTCGTGGCTCATTCAGCAATCCTTTCAAATAGTGTCGTTGTGCGACACGGCACATCATATAAATGCACGGCGATGACATCGAAGCGGCGACAAATTGCACGGCGCTCCCCGGCTGGCATGAGTGCACGACGATCAGGAAGCACGCCGCTCCCGGAGTTGACGCCCGATCAACCCAAAGTCAGCCGGTGTCAACGCCGCCCCGACGCATCACGGCGATCGCGAGAAATAATGCTGCGCCAGCGCGACCCAGTACCGGACGCCGGCCGGAATGATGTCATCGTTGAAGTCGTATTTCGGATGATGCAGCGCCGGTGCGCTCGTGCCGTCCTGCGCATTGCCGATCAGCACGTAAGCGCCCGGCCGCTCCTCCAGCATGAAGCCGAAGTCTTCGGACGTCATGTTCGGCGGCACGTTGGCGGACAGGCGTTCGTCGCCGAACGTGTCGCGAATCACCGCTTCGCACAGCGCCGTCTCGGCCGGCGTGTTGACCGTCGCCGGGTAGTACTGAAAAAACTCCACGTCGACCTGCGCGCCGTAGGCGCCCGCGAGCCCTTCGCACGCGAGCCGGACATCGTGCTGCAGCTTCTGCTGCAATGCCGACGACAGCGTGCGGATCGTGCCGCGCAGCTCGGCGGTGTCGGGAATCACGTTGTCCGTCGTGCCCGCATGGAACATGCACACGGAAATGACCGCCGGGTCGACGGGATCCTTGTGCCGCGCGGCGATGGTCTGACACTGCAGCACCATCGAGCATGCGAGCGGCACCGGATCGATGCCCAGATGCGGCTGCGCCGCGTGCGCGCCCTTGCCCGTCACCGTGATCCTGAAGCGCGAGCCCGCGGCCATGATCGGGCCCGTGCGCAACCCGAAATGCCCGGCCGGCAACCCGGGCCAGTTGTGCATGCCGAATACCGCTTCCGTCGGGTATTGCTCGAACAGGCCGTCGTCGATCATCCTGCGCGCGCCCGCGCCGCCCTCTTCGCCCGGCTGAAACACGAAATGGACGGTGCCGGGCAACCGCGGCAACGTCTTCAGCACGCGTGCGGCGCCGAGCAACATCACGGTATGGCCGTCATGGCCGCACGCGTGCATGATCCCGTGCGTGCACGACGCATGCGCGAAGTCGTTGGCTTCGTGGATCGGCAATGCGTCCAGATCGGCACGCAGCACGATGCCGCGGCGCGGGTCCGCACCGGGCAGGCTCGCGACCACGCCCGTGCCGCCCAGCCCGCGCGATACGGCATAGCCGAGCGCCTCGAGCTCGCGGGCGACGACGTCGGCCGTCCGGTGTTCTTCGAATCGCAACTCGGGATGCGCATGCAGGTCGCGGCGCAGCTTCGCCCAGTGCGCGTGATGCGTTTGCAGCGATGTGTCGGGGATGACGGGGTTGTCCAATTTCGGCACCTTCGGAATGTAGCGGGCTTCCCACTGTACTGCCGGCGCGAATCGCGCGCAGCGGCTGCATCAATCGTAAAAGCCGACGATCGACTTGACTTCCATATACTCCTCCATCCCTTCGATCCCGTACTCACGGCCGTTGCCCGACTGCTTGTACCCGCCGAACGGTGCTTGAGGATCCCATGCGGGATAGTTCAGATGCACCTGCCCCGCGCGGATGCGTCCGGCCACCGCACGCACCCGCTCCATGTCGGTGCCCTGCACGTGCGCGCCGAGCCCGTACACGGTGTCGTTCGCGATGGCGATCGCTTCGTCGACGGTGTCGTAAGGCAGGATCGCGAGGACCGGCCCGAAGATCTCCTGCTGCGCGATCGCCATGTCGGTGCGCACGTCGGAGAAAATCGTCGGCCGCGCATAGAAGCCCTTGTCGAAACCCGCGGGCCGGCCGGGGCCGCCGGCGATCAGCTTCGCGCGTTCGTCGATGCCCACGTCGATCATCTGCGCGACCCGTCGGAATTGCGCGCGATTGGCGAGCGGCCCGTGCGTCGTCGCCTCGTCGAACGGATCGCCGACGACGAGCGTTTGCGCGGTCGCGACGGCCAGCGCCTCGACCTCGCCGAGCGCGTCGCGCGGCACGATCATGCGGGTCGGCGCACTGCACGACTGGCCCATGTTCCGGAACGCGGCGGCGACGCCCGGCGGCACCGCACGCTGCAAATCGGCATCCGGCAACACGAGGTTCGGCGACTTGCCGCCCAGCTCCTGCGCGACGCGCTTGACGGTCGGCGCGGCCGCCTGCGCGACGAGCACGCCGGCCCGCGTCGAACCGGTGATCGACACCATGTCGACTTCCGGATGCGACGAAAGCGCGGCGCCCACCGTTTCGCCGCTGCCGCTCACGAGGTTGAATACGCCGGCGGGCACGCCCGCGTCGGCAATCACTTCCGCGAACAGCAGCGCGCTGAGCGGCGACAGCTCGCTCGGTTTCAGCACCACCGTGCAGCCTGCGGCGAGCGCCGGCCCGACCTTCGCGGTGATCTGGTAGATCGGCCAGTTCCACGGCGTGATCAACGCGCACACGCCGATCGGCTCGCGCGCGACCGCGGTCGTCCCACGCCGCTCGACGAACGGGTAGCGCGCGAGGTTGTCGCGTGCGACGCGGATATGTTCAGCCGCGAGCGGCACATGCGCGCCGCGTGCGTAGCCGATCGGCGCGCCCATCTCCAGCGCGAGCGCCGTGGCGAACAGCTCGGCGCGCGCCAGCATCAACGCATGGATACGATCGAGCAGCGCCGCGCGTTCCTGCGGTGACGTCGCGGACCAGCGTTCGAACGCGCGGCGCGCGGCCTGCACCGCGCGGTCGGCGTCGCGCGCGCTGCCGAGCGGAATCTCGCACAGCGTGTCTTCAGTCGACGGGCTGACGACCGCGAACCGATCGCTGCCGTCGGGCTGCACCCAATCGCCGTCGATGAAAAAGCGATCGAGCCTGCCGGCTTGCATCAGGTGAACAACTGGGGAATTCATTGCAGAGTGTCCTTGAGTCGATACCACGCGCCGACGAACGGCAAGAACCACGGTTTGCCGAAGTGGCCCGGAATCGCGGGCCAGTCGAAACCTTTCCACGGGTTCAGCTCCGCGCGTCCGTCCATGATCTCCGCCATCAGCGTGCCCATCAGCGTGGCCATGTGCGTGCCGTGACCGCTATAGCCCATCGAGTAGTAAACGCCGTCGCGCTCGCCCGCGCGCGGCAGCCGGTTGGCCGTCATGTCGACCATCCCGCCCCAGCAGTAGTCGATGCGCACGTCGGCCAATTCGGGAAACACGGCGGCCATCTGCTGCCGCAGGATCGCCCCGCTCTTTGCGTCGGAATGCGGGTTCGACGCGGCAAACCGCGCGCGCCCGCCGAACAGGATCCGGTTGTCGGGCGTGACACGAAAGAAATTGACGAAGTTCTTCGTGTCGGTCACCATCCGGCGCGTCGGCAGCAACCGGTCGAGCAGATCCTTCGGCAACGGCTCGGTGACGATGATGAACGCACCGACCGGCACGATCCTGCGGCGAATCCACCCGAACGGCCCGACCTGCGAAATGCCGCTCGCGAGCAGCACTTGGCGCGCGCGGATCTCGCCGAGCGGCGTGTGCACCGCGTAGGCGCCGCCTGCTTGCCGCTTCAGGCCGAGCACCGGCGCGTGCTCGAGAATATGCGCGCCGCGGGTTTGCGCGGCGCTCGCCAGCCCGCGCACGTAACGGCCGACATGCATCCCGGCACTCTTGCCGAAAAGCAGCCCGCCGTGATAACGGTTCGAACCGATCTCGTCGCGGAGTTCAGCCTTCGTGACCATGCGCGTGTCGGGGTCCACGCTCGCCGCGAGCAGCGCCTGGCTGCGCACGAGCTTGTCGTAGTGCTCGGGTTTCGCCGCGAGCTTCAGCTTGCCGCGGCGCACGAAATCGCAATCGATCGACTCCTCCCTGACCAGCCGCTCGACCGTGTCGACGCCCGCGTCGAACGCGAGATAGAGCCGGTTGGCGAGCTCCGTGCCGATGCGCTGCGACAGCGACGCGTAATCCTGCGCGAAGCCGTTGTTGCACATGCCGCCGTTGCGTCCCGATGCCGCCTGCCCGACGGTGCCCGCCTCGCAGACGATCACGCGCGCGCCTTTTTTGGCCAGCGCCAGTGCGGCGGCCGAACCGGTGATGCCGCCGCCCACCACCACCACGTCGCAACTTCCGCCGGGCAACGCCGGCGTGTGGCTCACGAATGGCTCCGACGTATCGAGCCAGTAGGAACTGAAACGCATCTGGAACTCCCAAGCTGTCGCATCGCATCACACGCGCGCTGACGAGCCGGCGAACGTTCGCCGCCCCGACCCGGTCGCGCGTGCGATCCGGACCGGCGCGACGGCCTTGTACTAGAAATCCGCGACCTTGCCCCACGCGGACTCGCTGAACCGGCCGGGCCGGTACGGCGTCGGGTCCACGAACGGCTGCGCGCCGGATGCGAGATCGGCGATCAGATGCCCGGCGCCCGGCCCGATCCCGAAGCCGTGCCCCGAAAAGCCCGCCGCGAGGATCAGCCCCGGCACGCCCGGCACTTCGCCGATGCCCGGCACGCCGTCCGGCGTGCTGTCGACGAAGCCGGCCCACGCATGCGTGATCGTCGCTTCGCGCAGTTCCGGCAGCAGTTCGGCCGCGCGGCGGTAGGTTTCGGCGACCGTCGGCATGTCGGGCTTCGGGTCGAGAATGCGCACCGCTTCCATCGGCGTCGGCGCATCGAGGCGCCAGCGCTTCAACGTTTCATGGCCGCCGCGCACGCCTTCGAGACCGCCCGGCAGCAGGTTGCGCCAGCGCTTCGCGAACATCGGCACGAATTGCGGCGCGAAACGCAGGAACTGCGGCGTCGGGTCCACGCGCGCGCGACCGCTGATCGCCAGCGCGTAGCGTCCGTCGCTGCGGCGCGTCACCGACACGCCGGACGTGTACATCGCATCCGGCAGCGGCGTTTCGACGGGGGACACGCTCAGGATCGACTGACGGATCGACGCCTGCGGAAACCGGATGCCGAGCTGGCGGCAGAACGACGACGCCCATGCGCCGCCGGCCATCACGGCCGTCCTCGTCCTGATGACGCCGGCCTCGGTGACGACGCCGGCCACGCGGCCGCCCTCGAGCTCGATGCCGCGCGCCGCGCAGTACTGATGGACACTGCCGCCCAGCTTCATCAGCGCGGCGGCCACGGCCGGCGCGGCCTTGCCCGGGTCGGCCGTGCCGTCGGTCGGCGAGAACACGCCGCCCTTCCACTGCCGCCCGGTCGCCCGTCCGCGCTCGGCGGCCTGCTTGCTGTCGAGCATGTACGTGGTCACACCCGCGGTCTTCGCGAATTCGCCCCAACTGGCCCAGCGGGACAGCTCGGCCTCGTCGTTGCTGAGATACAGCAGCCCGCAGCGATGAAAGCCCGTGTCTTCTCCGGATTCGGCGGCGAACCGTTCCCACAGATCGATGCTCTTGCTCGCCATCGGCAACTCGCGCGCATCGCGGTTCTGCTGCCGGCACCAGCCCCAGTTGCGGCTCGATTGTTCGGCGCCGATGCGCCCTTTCTCGACGAGCGCGACCGACAGCCCGCGGCGGGCCAGATAGTAGGCGGTGAAGACGCCGATGATGCCGCCGCCGATCACGACGACGTCGGCCGCGGCCGGCGGCGTGGACAAGGTTTCGATATGGCGCAGCGGAGGGGACATGCTCAGTCTCGTTCGGTGGAGGGTTTGACGTTCTGCATCACGTAGAACTTCGCCACGCGTTCGCTGCTTTCCCACCCGATCGACGCGCCGCGCGGCACGAACAGCGCATCGCCGGCGCCGAGCGACAGCACGCTGCCGTCGGGCGCCGCGAACCGTACGCCGCCGTCCAGCAGGAACATGAACTCGTTCGCGCGATGCGGCCGCACGATCCGGTGATAGGGCGTCGAATCCCACGTGCCCGCGCAGTATTCGGCGCCGTCGTCGGTGAACACGTTGTCGCTGCGGCATTGCGGCGCGGGGCTCAGCAGCACCTCGGCCGGCAGCGTGGCGGACGGCTTGAAGTCCGCGTCGGCGCGCAACTCGAAGAGGCCGCGTTTCGTCGGTGTCTCGCACGCTGCCGCGCAGAACGTCAGCAGCACCGGCGATTGCGCGGCGATGCGCAGCGCCGTGCCGCCGCCGATGACGGCGCCTTGCCCCGGGCCGAGCACCAGCGGCGCGGCCCCGGCCGCTTCGAGCGTCAGCTCGCCCTGGACGACGACGAGGGTTTCGATGTGCGGAAAGCTCGACACGTCCAGCGCGCCGACGAAGCCGATGCGTCCCGCGGCCATCGCGTCGGGGCCTTCCCACGCGATCTCGCGATGCGACGCGAACGGATCGTTCGCGCCGAACGCCTGCCGGCGAAACGCGGTGGAAGAAGGTGCGCCGTCGGCACGGTGCAACACGAAAGCTGCGGTCATTTCTGCTCCTGTGCAATGCGTGGCGGTCTGGTTCAACGCCGTCACGCGATATCGGAAATCGTCGTTCGCCGGCTCTCCTGCCGGAAAATCCTCAGCGGGGCATGTCGTCCATGCCTGGGCTTACGCCGCGTGACACGACGCATCGCGGCGTTCGCTGCGCAGGCGCGCCGATGGCGTTCGCATCGGCGCGCCGCCCATTCGGGCGACCACGTAATCGCGCGGCGTGATCCCGAGCACGCGCCGGAAATGCCGGCACAGATGGCTCTGGTCGAAGAAGCCGACGTCGGTCGCGACGACCGACGGCGCGAGACCGGCGCGCAACAGGTCCTGCGCCCGGCGTACCCGCACGAGACACAGATACCGGTGCGGCGACAGCCCGGTTTCGCTGCGAAAGCGCGCGGTGAAACGCGATACGCTCAACCCGGCCACGGCCGCGAGCGTGTCCAGGTTCAGCGGCTGCGCGAACGACGCGTCGATCGTGCGCAGCACGTCGTCGATCGCCGGCGAGACCGGCCGGGCGACACGAGGCGAGCCAATGAATTGCACTGTCATATCGGATTCTCCGGGGCGCTCGCTTCAATGCAGGAAATCCTGCATCCGGTAATACGCGCCGACGAGCGGCAGGAACCACGCGTGCCCGAAATGGCCGGGTATCGCCGGCCATTCGAGCTCGCGCCACGGGTTCGAGGCGGCCGCGCCATACAGCACGTCGGCCATCACACGGCCCATGTGCACCGACATCTGCACGCCGTGGCCGCTGTAGCCCATCGAGTAATAAAGCCCGTCATGCTGGCCCGCGCGCGGCAGCCGGTCGGCGGTGATGTCGACGAGCCCGCCCCAGCAGTAGTCGAGCCGCACGCCGGCCAGCTCGGGGAAATAGCCGGCCATGCCGGCGCGCAGGATGTCGCCGCTCTTCGCATCGGAGCGCGGGCTCGACATCGCGAAACGCGCGCGGCCGCCGAACAGCAGCCGGTTGTCGGGCGTCACGCGGAAGTAGTTGCCGATCTGGCGCGACGTCACGTACGCGCGACGGTGCGGAAACAGCCGGTTCAACTGCGCGTCGGGCAGCGGCTCGGTCACGACGATGAAGCTGCCGACCGGCGCGATGCGCCGCCGGAACCACGCGAACGGCCCATGTTGCGACGCGCCGGTCGCGACCAGCACGCGGTCGGCGACGATCGTGCCGCGCGTGCACGTGATCGTGTGGCGCTCGCCGTCGAGCCGCTCGATCTGCGTGACGGCCGCGTGCTCGTACACGCGTGCGCCCGCCCGCACGGCCGCCTGCGCGAGGCCGACGCCGAACTTGCCCATGTGCATCTGCGCGCCGTTGCGCTGCAGGAGCCCGCCGTAGAAACCGTCGGACGCGATTTCATCGCGGATCCGCGACGGCTCGATCAGTTCGATGTCCGGATCGACGTCGCGCCGCAACGCATCGAACGTCTTCGCGAGCCCCGCGAAATGCTGCGGTTTCGCGGCGAGCTTCAGCTTGCCGGCGCGCCGGAAATCGCAGTCGATCGCCTGTTCGGTCACGATCGTCTCGACGCTCTTCACCGCGCTTTCGTACGCGAGATAAAACTGCTTCGCCTGCGCGGCGCCGATGCGCGCGGCCAGCGACGCGTAGTCCTGCGCGACGCCCGTATTGCACTGGCCGCCATTGCGGCCGGACGCTTCGCCGGCGACCTGCGCGGCTTCGAGCACGACCACCGAGACGCCGCGCTGCGCGAGCGCGAGCGCTGCCGACAAGCCGGTGAAACCGCCGCCGATCACGACGACGTCGGCCCGCCCCTCGACAGGGCCAACGCTTGCGTCGCGAAACGCGGGGCGGGTATCCAGCCAGTACGATTCCAGTTTCATCGGATCCTTCACGAGCATTCCGGCAACAACGATCGGCGACCGTTCAATGAGAATCATTTAATCACCGTCAAAAACCGCAGTTGCCGCGTATTCGCGCGCGGCACGCGCATAAATTGCCGTTTTGCACGACCGCCGCGGCAGACTATGCGGCGGGCCGTTCACCGCACCGCGCGATGAATGGTTGGCGCGCCACGCACTACAGCTGCACCGGCGTGACACCCGCGGGAATCGGCTCCGCCTGGAAGCGCGCGAGATCCTCCTCGCTGCGATGGCACAGCACCTGCGCGCCGTTGCCGAGCGTGCGCAGCGACGGCGCCGTCCGGTTGCACACGCCGTCCACGCGCATCGCGCAGCGCGACAGGAACGGACACAGCTCGGCCTCGTTCTCGCGCTCGCCGATCGACACCAGCGGCCGGTGGCAACGCTCGGCCGCATCGTCGAGCCAGCCCGCGCGCAGCTCCGGCGCGGACGACACCAGCAAGTGCGAATACGGGTGATAAGGCGGCGCGCACAGCGCGTCGCGGCTGCCCGTCTCCACGCGGTGGCCCGCATACAGCACGACGATGTCGTCGCTGATCGCGCGCACCTTCGCAATGTCGTGCGTGATGAACACGTACGACACGCCGAGCTTCGCCTGCAGGTCGCGCAACAAATCGATGATCGCGGCGCCGACGACGGTGTCGAGCGCCGACGTGACCTCGTCGCACAGGATCAGGTCGGGCTCGGCCGCGAGCGCGCGCGCGAGGTTCACGCGCTGCTTCTGTCCGCCCGACAGCTCGCCGGTACGCCGCGACGCGACCGCCGGCGGCAGCCGCACGAGTTCGAGCAGCTCCGCGACGCGCTGGCGTGCACGCGCGCCCTTGATCCCGTGATAGAACGCGAGCGGCCGCGCGAGCGTGCGCTCGACGGTATGCACCGGGTTGAGCGCGGTATCGGCGTTCTGGAACACGATCTGCACGCGGCGATGCTGCTCCTTCGTCCGTTTGCCGATATCGCGCGCAAGCGGCTCGCCGTCGAGCAGGATCTCGCCGCCGGTCGCCGGCACGAGGCCCGCGATCACCTTCGCGAGCGTCGTCTTGCCGGAACCCGATTCGCCGATCACGCCGACCGTCTGCCCGCGCCCGATGCGCAGGTCGACTTCATGCAGGATCACCTTCGCGGGCCAGCCGTTCGCGGCGCGGCCGCCGTAGCCGGCGATCGCGCCGCGCACGTCGAGCAGCGGCGCCGGCTCGGCCGGCGCTTGCGCCTGCGCGTCGCGTCCGGCATCGTTCGGCGTGACCGCCGCGATCAGGCTCTGCGTGTACGGGTGCGCCGGCGCATGCAGGATCTGTTCGGTCGCGCCCGCCTCGCGGATCACGCCATCGCTCAGCACGACGATCCTGTCGGCCATCTGCGCGACCACGGCCAGGTCGTGCGACACGTACACCGCACTCATCCCGTAGCGCCGGATCACGTTCTTGAACGCCTGCAGCACGTCGATCTGCGTGGTCACGTCGAGCGCGGTGGTCGGCTCGTCGAGGATCACCAGCTCCGGATCCGTGATCAGCGCCATCGCGGCCATCAGCCGCTGCAACTGCCCGCCCGATACCTGGTGCGGATAGCGCTTGCCGATCGTCTCCGGCTCCGGCAGCGCGAGCGCGCGAAACAGCTCGATCGCCTTCGCCTGCGCGTCGCGCTTCGTCATCGTCCCGTGGATCAGCGCGCTCTCGATCACCTGATCGAGAATCGTGCGCGACGGGTTGAACGCGGCGGCCGCGCTCTGCGCGATATACGCGACCTTGCGGCCGCGCAGCGCGGTCAGCGCCGGTCCGGAAAGCGTGCACACGTCGGTGCCGTCGAGCTTGACCGAGCCGCCGGCGATCCGGCATCCGGCGCGCGCGTGGCCCATCAGCGACAGCGCGATCGTTGTCTTGCCGGAGCCCGATTCGCCGATCAGCGCGAGCACCTCGCCGCGCCCGATGTCGAAGTCGACGCCGTGGACGATCGTCGTTTCCTCGCCACCCGGCCGGCCGCCGACCACGCGCAGCCCGCGCACCTCGACGAGCGGGTTCGATTCGTGTCGCATCAGTGTCCTCCGGCGGCACCGGCCGCGCCCTTGCGGCGGCCGCGATGCGGCAGGCCGTCGATCAACAGGTTGACGCCCACCGTCAGGATCGCGATCGCGACCGCGGGCATGATCGCGACGGCCGAGCCGTCGCCGAGGCTCGCGATGTTCTCGCGCACGAGCGAGCCGAGGTCCGCATACGGCGGCTGCACGCCGAGCCCGAGAAAGCTCAGGCCGCTCAGCAGCAGCACGACGAACGTGAAGCGCAGGCCGGTGTCCGCCAGCATCGGGTGGATCATGTTCGGCAGCATCTCCACGCACGCGATGTACAGCGCGCTTTCGCCGCGCGCCCTGGCCACCTGCACGAATTCGAGCGTGCTGATGTTGACGGCGAGCGCGCGCGCGATCCGGTACGAGCCCGGCATGTAGCTGACCGCGGCGGTAAGGATCAGCAGCGGCAGCGACGAGCCGAACGCGGCGACGAACATCAGCGCGAACATCTTCGACGGAATCGACGTGAGCGCGTCGAGCAGCCGGCTCATCGTCTCGTCGACCGCGCGGCCCGACACGGTCGCGAGCAGCCCGAGCGTCGTGCCGGTCACCGCGGCGAGCAGCACCGCGGCCAGCGCGAGCAGCACGGTCAGCCGCGTGCCGTACAGGATCCGGCTCAGCATGTCGCGGCCGAGGAAGTCGGAGCCGAACGGCAGCTTCGCGCTGAACGGCGCGAACACGTCGGGCGTGACGATCGCGCCGACGTCATGCGGCGCAATCAGCGGCGCGAACAGCGCGACGAACAGCATCAGGCCGGCCATCGACAGGCCGACGCGGCCGCCGGTCGTCAGGGCGATGCGCGCGGCGTGGCGCTTGCGCGGCTGGTCGGGGGCAGGCGCGGCAGGCGGCAGGCCGCCCCGCCCCAGGGGCGGATCGCCGGATGGCGGCAGCGCGCTGCTGCGTTGAACGGGTTCGATCGGTTGCATGGGCGGCATCTCGGAAGGAAGACGAAACACTCAGGTGCGCAGTCGCGGGTTCGACACGATCGAGCACAGGTCGGCGAACAGCACGAGCGTCAGGTAAGCGACGCAGAAGATCAGCGTGCACGCCTGGACCAACGGGAAATCGCGGTTGCTGACGGCGTCGACCATCAGGCTCGCGAGGCCCGGATAGTTGAAGATCGTCTCGACGACGATCACGCCGCCGAGCAGATACGACAGGCTCAGCGCGATCGCATTGGCGATCGGGCCGATCGCGTTCGGCAGCGCATGGCGCAGCACGACGCGCGCGGGGCTCGCGCCTTTCAACACGGCCATCTCGACATACGACGCGCTCAGTTGCTCGATCACCGCGGCGCGCGTCATCCGGGCCATCTGCGCGATCACGACCGCGCACAGCGTGAGCACCGGCATCGCATACGCACGCAGGAAATCGTGCAGGCTTTCGATCGGGCCGCTGTACGACAGCGCGGACAGCCAGTGCAGCTTCACCGCGAACACGAGCACGGCGACCGTCGCGATCAGGAATTCCGGCGTCGCGACGAGCGACAGCGTGCCGAGGCTGATCACGCGGTCGACCACCGATTCGCGCTTGACGGCCGCGAGGATGCCGAGCAGCAGCGCGATCGGCACCGACACGGCGGTCGTGATCGCCGCCAGCGTGAGCGACTTCGGCAGGCGCCCGCCGATCAGCTCCGACACCGGCATGTCGCCGGACAGCGACCGGCCGAAGTCGCCGTGCGCGAGCCCCGCGAGCCAGTGCGCGTAACGTACGTGCGCCGGCATGTCGAGACCGAACTGCTGGCGCAGCGCGGCGACCGTCTCCGGCGTCGCCGACTGGCCGAGCGCGGCCTGCGCGGCGTCGCCCGGCAGCAGGTTCGTGATCGTGAAGATGATCGCGGACACGATCAGCAGCGTCAGCGCGGTGACCGCGATGCGCCGGCCGATCAGCCCGATGAGGATTCGGTTCATGGTGCAGCACTCCCGAAAAAACCGCGCGTGGCCGGCGCGGTGGCCCGCACCGGCCGCGCGACGGCGGCCAGCCACAACGTCATGCGTTCCACCACACGTTCTCGGCGAACGTGAAGCCCATCATCGGCCCGGTAGGGATCGAGCCGAGGCCCGCGAGCCGCTTGTCGTAGCCGTCGAGGAAGCTGATGAACGCCGGAATGCCGACCCGGCCCTGCTGCGACACGATCACCTGCATGTCGCCGTACATCTGCTTGCGCTTCGCGTCGTCGGTTTCCGAGCGCGCGGCGAGCAGCAGCTGGTCGAACTTCGCGTTCTTCCAGCCCGACTCGTTCCACGGCGCATCCGACTTGAAGAATTGCGTGAACAGCACGTCGGCGCTCGAGCGCGGATTGATGTTGCCGAACGTGAGCGGGTGCTTCATCCAGTGGTTCGACCAGTAGCCGTCGGGCGACGCGCGGTTGACCTGCAGGTTCAGCCCGATCTTCTGGCCGACCTGCTGCAGCAGCACGGCCATTTCGATCGACCCGTTCGCGTCGGACGTCGCATAGATCGGCGGCAGCGTCGCGCCGAGCGCGCCCGCCTTCCGGAGCAGGAATTTCGCCTTGTCCGGATCGTGCGGCCGCTGTGGCAGCGACGCGTTGAAGTAGCGGTGCCCCGGCGGAATCGGCTGGTCGTTGCCGATCACCGAGTAGCCGCGAAACACCGCCGAGCGGATCTGCTCGCGATCGAACAGGTACTTCATCCCTTCGACGAAATCGGGGTTCGCGACGATCGGGTTGTCGCTGCGCATGATCAGGTCGGTGTAGAGGCCCGACTTGGTTTCCTTCAGCGCGTAGCCCGGCGTCGACGCGACCCGCTGCGTCGAGCGCGGATCGATCGCGTTGATCAGATGCACGTCGCCCGACAGCAGCGCGTTCAGGCGCGCGGCGCTGTCGCTGATGCCGATCATCTCGATCTCGTCGAGATACGGCTTGCCCGGCTTGAAGTAGCTATCGTTGCGCACGCCGACGGTCGACACGCCCGGCTTGAACGACTTCAGCTTGTACGGGCCGCAGCCGATACCGGTCGAGAAATCGGTCGTGCCGTCCTTGACGATCACGAGCTGCGGCGTCGCGAGGATCACCGGCAGATCGGCGTTCGCGCTCGCGAGCGTCAACGTGACTTCGTCGGGGCCGGTCGCCTTCGCATCCGCGAACTGTTCGGCAAGCGTCTTGACCTTCGACGCGGTGGCCGGATTCTTGTGGCGCATCAGCGAAAACACCACGTCGGCCGGGCCGACCGGCTTGCCGTCGTGGAACGTGACGCCCTTGCGCAGCTTGATGATCCAGGTCTTCGCGTCGGTCGTCTGCAGCGATTCGGCGAGATTCATTTGCGGCGTCAGGCTCTGGTCGAGCTGCGTGAGGCCGCTGTAGAACATGAAGAAGCGGGTGTAGTCCGCGCCCGTCGAGCCCTTGGCCGGGTCGAGCGTATCGGCCGTCGAGCCGGATTCGTTCGCGACCCGGATCTTGCCGCCGCGCTTCGGCGCGGGCGCGGCGAACGCCGGCTGCGCATCCACCAGCAGCCCGCCGCCGACGGCCATCATGCCGCTCGCCGCCATGACCTTCATCATGTCGCGGCGCGTGAAGCCGCCCTTGCCGTCATTGTCGATATCGTCGCTCATCCGAACTGCTCCTGACTGTGGGAAGTGGGTCCAAGGGTCCAGCGTGGTTGTTCAATCCCGCTACGTCCGCTTGCTGGTGGCGGGCGCGACGTCGTACACATGCAATTCATTTAAGCATCGCCAAAATGCGGTTTGTCGCGATTCGGGCCGCCCGCACGATACGAATCGACCGTTTTGGGCCACCCGCGCAGCATGAATTGCTGCGTGCGCGCACGTGTCGCCGTTGGCCCGGCGGCGTGTCGCGGCGGTTGCCGAACCCGTGTCGATGCAGGAAATCGTAAGGCCGTAGCCACCGCAGATTGCGCCGACAAAATTGCCCATTCGGCATCCGGCGCGCGTTTGGCTCACCCAAACCACGCGTTTGTGTCGAACGGGCGTGTGCGCGCCGAGCGCGGTCGAAATGCGCGGCACGTTGCGGCAGATCGCCGCATGCACGGGCGTCGGCGGTGGCGGTCGCGACGGTGCGTCGCGCAGGAAAGTTCAGAAGAATGCCGCGCGATCGGAACGGCGTGGCATGAAGACCGGAAAGTGACCGGGAGACGGCCGGAGCGCCCGGAAACCGGGCTGATGGAGCGCAAGATAAATCCAAGGGGATCGGTGCAAGAAATACGGGATTCCGTGAGCCGTTGGCTGGGTTCTGAGCTACACGGTCGGCCGGAATGGCCGCGAGGCCGTGCGGAGCGAACTGAAACTGATCGTGTACAGCCGGGCCGAGAGGTAGCGCCGGCCAGGCTGTTCCAGGCATTGCGGTACAGTAGCGCCTCCCTAGGAGTACGCGCTGAGAGAGCAGCGCCCTTGCTGGTTCAGGAGAAAAAAGAATGAGCGAAAATCGATACACGTACGGTACTTGGCACAATCTGCGTCCTGTCGACGTCTTCGCCCTGGTAGCGTTCGACGAGACGCGCAAGCAGCTCGGCCTCGACGATCTGGCCGCCGCGTCGGCAATGCTGCTCGGTCAGGGTGATGTCCCTGTCCCTGGCAAGGTGGCCGGAGCTACGCCGGGCACTTCCGTCACCTCGCTTGCCGCCCGCAAGCTGTTTCCCCAGACGCTGCCGTTTCGCTTGCCGATGATCACGGGTGTCGGGTTGTCGGGTATACGGATCTCGTTCACCCACCGCCTCGGTGCTTGGGTCGGCAGAACGATTCCCATCGTAGGCGAGGTGTTCCTGGCACGCGATGCCTACCTGATCATGCGCAACACCGTGACGACCTACAACCGACTTGTGAAGCCCGAAGACAGGGTACTCTGAGCCATGAACGACGATACCTGGGAACGTTTTGAAGCCTTTGCTCGCAAGGAGCTTGGCCGGCCGCTGTTCGGCAAGCTGAATCTCCAGCCGGAAACGCGGCTCGAGGAGGATCTCGGCGTGACTGGCCTTGACGGCGTCGAGTTTATCGACAACTGGGCCAAAACATTCAACGTCGACGCCGATGGATTCCCGTACCGGCGCTATTTCGGCCCCGAAGGTCAGGAACTGCTGTCGTCCCTCATCGGGCTGTTCGTAAAGCGGCTCCGGCCGCCGAAGCGTCACCCGTTGACCCTGGGCATGCTGGTCGAGGCAACGCGACGCGGGAAGTGGGACACGGACGCGATCGAGGCTGCTGCAGCGAAGTGATCGCATTTTGCGGCGTCGCGGCCGTCACCGGCGCGCTAACGCGCCGCGCGGGCTCACGCCGACGTGGCGAACAATGTACCGTCCTCAGGCGGCCGGCACACGATCGTCAGGCCGCCAGCCGGAATACCGATACGGCGGCCCGCAGGCGCGCGGCCTGCTCGTCCAGCGACGAGGCGGCGGCCGCCGCCTGCTCGACGAGCGCGGCGTTCTGCTGCGTGACTTCGTCCATTTGCGCGACCGCCAGCCCGATCTGTTCGATGCCGGTGCTTTGCTCGGCCGATGCCGCCGAAATCTCGCCCATGATGTCGGCCACCCGGTCGATCGAGCGGACGATCTCCGTCATGCGCTCACCGGCCGTCTCGACGAGCCGGCTGCCGCTGCCGGCCCGCTCGACCGACGCGTCGATCAATCCCTTGATGTCCTTCGCGGCCGCGGCGCTGCGTTGCGCGAGCGAGCGGACTTCCGATGCGACGACGGCGAACCCGCGCCCCTCCTCGCCGGCCCGCGCGGCTTCCACCGCGGCGTTGAGCGCGAGAATGTTGGTCTGGAATGCGATGCTTTCGATGACGACGGTAATGTCGGCGATCCGTACCGATCCGTCCGAAATCTGCCGCATCGTTTCGACGACCGCCTGCACGGCGGCGCCGCCGAGTTCGGTCGCATCCTTCGCCTGGGCCACGAGCGCATTCGCCTGGCGTGCGTTGTCGGCATTCTGTTTGACCGTGGACGTGATCTGCTCCATGCTCGCGGCCGTTTCCTGCAGCGACGCGGCCTGCTGCTCCGTGCGCTGCGACAGATCCAGGTTGCCTTGCGCGATCTCGCCGGTGCCGGTGGCGATCGAGTGGGTCGTGGTCTGGATTTCGGCGATGGTCTCGGTCAGCCGCGCCTTCATGTCGCCGAGCGCGACGAGCAGGCTGCCGGGCGCGGCGTGCGCCGTATCGAACTGCACGTCCAGCTCGCCGGCGGCGATGCGGGCGGCGATCTGCGTCGCATGCGCGGGCTCGCCGCCGAGCGTACGTCTGACGCTGCGCAGCACGCCCCATGCGATGGCCGCGAGCGCCGCGGCGATGACGAGCGCGACGGCGCCCAGCACCATCGCGAGCCGGGTAAACGCCGCATTGATGTCGTCGTAGAAAAATCCCGTGCCGATCCACCAGTTCCAGTCCGGAATCGCGACCACGCCCTGGAGTTTCGGCTCCAGGTCCGCATCGGGGCTGCGCTTGACCAGCACGTCGACGAGCGCGAAATGCGCCTGCGCCATGCCCGCGCGGTACGCCTCGCTGTCGGTCAGGCCGCTGGTCGTGCGGTTGCCTTTCGCGCGCGTGCCGATGAATTTCGCGTTCGGGTGCACGAGGTTGACGCCGTCGGACGTCGTGACCCAGAAGTAGCTCTTCGAATTCGCGTTGAGCGCCGACAATGCGGCCTTGGCCTGCTGCTGCGCCTGCTCCTGCGTGAGCGTGCCGTTCGTCTGCATCGCGCGATACGAATCGACCAGATGCTCGGCCTTGGTCAGCAGAATGACGACCTCTTCGCGGCGGCTGTCGATCAGCGCGTCGCGCAGCGTATGCAGCGACAACGCGGCGAGCAGAACGACGCCGAGCAGCGCCGCGACGACGAGCATCAGCAGTTTCGTGGACAACTTCATGCGGGGCCTCGCAATATTAACCGTTCGGTACATATATCGGCCCGGGCGGGCCGGCCTTGAACGATTCAATATCGGTAATTACCCTCGCTTCGTGCGCTGAACGAACGCGCGACGAGACGCGACGGGCCTCGGCGGCATCGCGGCCGCGTCCCGTCGCGCGTTCGATGGATCTGCCGGCGCCGGCGGCTTACAGCCCGAGCTGCGTCGCGAGATGGCCGATGTCCGACACTTCGTAATAGTTGTAGAACGGCGTGCCCGGCTCGTGGCCGCGGTTCACGAACGCCTTGTGCTTGATCCCGAGATCCTCGGCCGTCATCAGGTCGTAGCGCAGGCTCGACGACACGTGCAGCACGTCCTCCGGCTTGCAGCCGAGCTTGTCGAACATGTATTCGAAGCCCTGCATCCGCGGCTTGTACGATTGCGCCTGCTGCGCGGTGAACACGGCATGGAACGGTGCGCCGAGCTTGTCGACGTTGCTCATGATCTGCTCGTCCATCGCGTTCGACAGGATCACGAGCTTGTACTTCGACGCCAGCCGCGACAGCCCGGCCGGCACGTCCGGGTGCGGGCCCCACGTCGGCACCGCCAGATAGAAGCGCTCGGCCTCGGCTTCGTCGAACTTCACGCCGATCCGCGCGCAGGTGCGGCGGACCGCGTTGACGACGACGTCGCGGTACGGCTTCCACGCGCCGAGCACCTCGTCGAGCCGATAGGCGGCGAACGCGCGCACGAATGCCTCCATCGCGGCCGGCGTCAGCCGGTCCGCATAGATTTCGCGCGCCGTCTCGGCCATCCGGAAATGGGTCAGCGTGCCGTAGCAGTCGAAGGTGATGTACTTCGGTTCAAACTGGATCATGGTGACGTCCTGTCGGTGTGAAGCCCCGGCAGGGCCGGGGGCGGGCTGGGTTGTACGAAATTGAATCAGGGCAAAAAGTCGTTCGCGCGTCGTTCGGCGCCGCTCAAAACGCAGAATCGCCGCGTGTTGCGCGGCACATGCAGCACGATCTGCGGTGCGATCCGGCGGGCGCCGCGCAGCCGGCCGATGGGCGCCGCGCCACCGCGTCCGGCTCGCCTGCCGGTGAGGCCCTTCGGCAGGCGGCACTGCCGCCGTGTATTCATCGTAGCGGCATTCCCACAGCACGAATGGTCGGATCGACCGGCCGCGCCGGCACGATCCGCGCGTTCGTGCGCGCCGATCGCGCGGGTTTGCGTCGATCGTGCGCCAGCGCCCGTCGGCGCGGGAAAACAGGCGAATCGTCCTATCCGCGCCGCCACCGCGCTGGCAGAGTGAACGAGTCATTTCCACCCATCCGGAGTCCGGCGTGTCCGACCTCAATCCTTCCCGCACGCTTACCTATCGCCCGTTCGCCGAAACGGACCTGCCCGCCGCCCATCGTCTGTCGGAGGCCGTCAAGTGGCCGCACCGGCTCGATGACTGGCGCTTCGTGTTCCAGCTCGGCGGCGGCTTCGTCGCCGAAGACGAAACCGGCGTCGTCGGCACCGCGCTCGGCTGGCGCTTCGGCGAATCGCACGCGTCGCTCGGCATGGTCATCGTGTCCCCCGAGCGCCAGGGCCGCGGCATCGGGCGCGAGTTGATGACCCGCGTGGTCGACAGCCTCGGCACGCGAACCATCTTTCTGCATGCGACGCCGGCGGGCGAGCCGCTGTACGCGAAATTCGGATTCGACGTGATCGATACGATCGATCAGCACCAGGGCGCCGCGTTCCAGCCTCCGCTGATCTCGCTGCCGCCCGGCGAGCGCCTGCGCCCGCTCGGCACCAACGACGGGCCGCGCCTCGCCGCGCTCGCGTCGCGCGCCGCCGGCTACGAACGCGGCGCGGTGATCGATGCGCTGCTCGACGCCGCGAACGGGATCGCGCTCGACCGCGACGGCGAGCTGCTCGGCTTCGCGCTGTTCCGCCGGTTCGGCCGCGGCCACGTGATCGGCCCGGTGGTCGCACCCGATGCACTGCGCGCGCAAGCGCTGATCAGCCACTGGCTCGCGCTGAACGAGGGCATGTTCGTGCGGCTCGACGTGCCGGGCGACAGCGGGCTGTCCGACTGGCTGCAGGGGCTCGGGCTGCCGCGCGTCGACACCGTCGTCGCGATGGCGCGCGGCGCAACGCCCGCGCGTGACCCGGCGCTGCGCACGTACGCGATCGTGAACCAGGCGCTCGGTTGACAGGACGCACGATGAGCTTTCTCTACAAGGCCGACCCGGTGCGCGGCGCGCAGTGGGCGGCGCGCTTCGCGCAACAGGCGCCCGATCTGCCGTTCCGGATCTGGCCGGACCTCGGCGACGCCGAAGCCGTCCGCTATCTCGCCGCATGGCAGCCGCCGGACGATCCCGTCGCGTTGCTGCCGAACCTCGAAGTCGTGTTCTCGGTCGGCGCCGGCATCGACCAGTTCGACCTGTCGCGCGTGCCTTCGCACATCCCCGTCGTGCGGATGATCGAGCCGGGCATCGTCGAAGGGATGGTCGAATACGTGACGCAGGCCGTGCTGACGATCCATCGCGACCTGTTCGACTATGCGGCGCAGCAGCGCGACCAGGTGTGGCGCGAGCATCCCGTGCGCGCGGCCGCGTCGCGGCGCGTCGGCGTGCTCGGGCTCGGCACGCTCGGCCAGGCCGTGCTCGACACGCTGCGGCGCTTCGGTTTCCCGTGCGCCGGCTGGAGCCGCACCCCGCGCACGCTCGACGGCGTCGACTGCTACGCGGGCGACGCGGCGCTCGACGCGTTCCTCGCCCGCACCGACATCCTGATCTGCCTGCTGCCGCTGACCGACAGCACGCGCGGCCTGCTCGGCGCGCGCGTGTTCGATGCGCTGCCGGCCGGCGCGTCGCTCGTGCAAGTCGGGCGCGGCCCGCAACTGGATTCGGCGGCGCTGCTCGCGGCGCTCGCGAGCGGCCGCCTCGACAGCGCGATCCTCGACGTGACGGATCCCGAACCGCTGCCGGCCGGCCATCCGTTCTGGACGCACCCGCGCATTCGCATCACGCCGCACATCGCCAGCGCGACGCGGCCCGACACCGCGGTCGACGCGGTGCTCGCGAACCTCGCCCGCCATCGCGCGGGCCAGCCGATGATCGGCGTCGTCGATCGCACGCGCGGCTATTGACCCGACGCGCGCCCGGCCCGCCGGGCGCGCAGCAGAAAATGCCGAAGCGCCCCGTGCAAACGCCTCGCGCGTACGTTTCGGGCCGCAAATTGAAGACGCATGCGGATTTCTCGCCCGTTAGCATGAACTCACCGCTGACACCCGACGAGAGTCCTGCCCTCCATGAACCAAGCCGCGCTGATCGAAGCCGATCGTCAACACCTGATCCACCCCGTCGTCAATTACCGTGCGCACGAGGCGCGCGGCGTCACCGTGCTGGAATCCGCGGACGGCGTATTCCTGCGCGACGCCGCGGGCCACACGCTGCTCGACGCGTTCTCGGGCCTGTGGTGCGTGAACGTCGGCTACGGCCGCGACAGCATCGTGAAAGCCGCCACCGACCAACTGGCGAAGCTGCCCTACGCGACCGGTTATTTCCATTTCGGCTCGCAGCCGGCGATCGAGCTCGCCGAGCGGCTCGCCGCGCTGGCGCCGCCGTCGCTGAACCGCGTGTACTTCACGCTCGGCGGCTCGGACGCGGTCGATTCCGCGATCCGTTTCATCACGCACTATTTCAACGCGACCGGCCGCCCGTCGAAGAAGCAGATGATCGCGCTGGAACGCGGCTATCACGGCTCGTCGTCGATCGGCGCCGGGCTCACCGCGCTGCCCGCGTTCCACCGTCATTTCGACCTGCCGCGCGCGGACCAGCACCATATTCCGTCGCCCTACCCGTACCGCCATCCGCTCGGCGACGATCCGCAGGCGCTGATCGCCGCGTCGGTCGCCGCGCTCGAGGCGAAGGTCGCCGAACTCGGCGCGGACAACGTCGCCGCGTTCTTCTGCGAGCCGGTGCAAGGCTCCGGCGGCGTGATCGTGCCGCCAGTCGGCTGGCTGAAGGCGATGCGCGACGCGTGCCGGCGCCTCGGCATCCTGTTCGTCGCCGACGAGGTGATCACCGGCTTCGGCCGCACGGGCCCGCTGTTCGCATGCGAGGCCGAACAGGTCGATCCGGACCTGATGACCGTCGCGAAGGGACTGACCGCCGGCTATGCGCCGATGGGCGCGGTGCTGATGTCCGACGAAATCTACGAAGGGATCGCGGGCAATCGCGCCGATTCGCCGGTGGTCGGGCACGGCCATACGTATTCCGCGCATCCGGTGAGCGCGGCGATCGGCCTCGAGGTGCTGAAGCTCTATCACGAAGGCGGGCTGCTCGCGAACGGCCAGGCGATGGCGCCGCGCTTCGCGGCCGGGCTCGATGCGCTGCGCGCGCATCCGCTCGTGGGCGACGCACGCTCGGTCGGCTTGCTCGGCGCGCTCGAACTGGTGGCCGACAAGGCGCACAAGACGCGGTTCGACCCGGCGCTGAACGTGCCGGACAAGATCGCGGCCGCCGCGTACGCGAACGGCGTGGTGTTCCGCGCGTTCGGTGACGGCGTGCTCGGCTTCGCGCCGGCGCTGAGTTTCACCGCCGGCGAGTTCGACCTGCTGTTCGAACGCGTGCGCAAGACGCTCGACGATGTGCTGGCCGACGCGGGCGTGCAGCGTGCGCTCGACGCCGCGCACGCGCAGCCGGCCTGACCGGCCAAGGGAAAGCCGGGCTTGTGGCCGCCAACGTTCGACTCTAAAGTAACCGGACATTCCATTTTTCCGACTCACGTGAACATGACGGACAGCAAGCTGGATCGCATCGACCTGCGCATCCTCTCCCAGTTGCAGAAGCGCGGCCGCATGACCAACGTCGAACTGGCCGATGCGGTCGGGCTGTCGCCCAGTCCATGCCTGATCCGCGTGAAGCGGCTCGAGAAGGCCGGCTACATCGGCGGCTACGGCGCGCACATCCAGCTCGAGAAACTCGGTGACGTGCAGGTCGTGTTTACCGAAGTCACGCTGGCCGACCACCGGCGCGAGGATTTCGACCGGTTCGTCGCGGCGATCCGCAACGTCGACGAGATCGTCGAATGCCACCTCGCGAGCGGCGGCTACGACTATCTGCTGAAGTTCATCACGCGCAGCGTGAGCCATTACCAGACGATCGTCGAAGGCCTGCTCGAGCAGAACATCGGCATCGAGAAGTATTTCAGTTACGTGATCATCAAATCGCCGTTCGTCAAACGGCACTATCCGCTCGAATCGCTGTTCGGCGAACGTCACTGACGCACGGCCGCGTCACCCCGGAACGCGACAGCCCGCTGTTCGCGCAGGGGGCGTCGCGCCCCGCCGTGCCGCCTTCGTCACCGAACCGCCTCATCCAAGGACCTGCCATGCCGCTTACGCTGACCCGTACCGAACTCCTGCGCTCCGCCAACCTGATCGACGGCACGTGGCGCGACGCGCACGACGGCCGCCGCTTCGACGTCACCGATCCGGCGACGCTCGAGACCGTTGCCCACGCACCCGACAGCGGCGCCGCCGACGCACGCGCGGCGACCGATGCAGCGGCACGCGCGCTGCCCGCATGGCGCGCGACGCCCGCGCGCGAACGCGCCGCGATCCTGCGCGCCTGGCATGCGGCGATCGTCGCGCACACCGACGATCTCGCGAAGCTGATGTCGCGCGAACAAGGCAAGCCGCTTGCCGAAGCGCGCGGCGAAGTCGCGTACGGCGCGTCGTACGTGCTGTGGTTCGCCGAGGAAGCGACCCGCACGTATGGCGACCTGATCCCGCAGCAGCAGCGCGGCAAGCGGTTGAGCGCGGTGAAGGAGCCGATCGGCATCGTCGCCGCGATCACGCCGTGGAATTTCCCGCTCGCGATGATCGCGCGCAAGATCGCACCCGCGCTCGCGGCCGGCTGCACGGTGGTCGCGAAGCCGGCGGAGGACACGCCGCTGACCGCGCTCGCGCTCGCGTTTCTCGCGCAGGAAGCCGGCGTGCCGGCCGGCGTGCTGAACCTGATCACCGCGTCGCGCGAACGCGGCATCGACGCCGCGGCGGACTGGCTCGCCGACGGCCGCGTGCGCAAGATCACGTTCACCGGCTCGACGCCCGTCGGCAAGCTGCTCGCGCGCGAATCGGCGGCGACGTTGAAGAAGCTGTCGCTGGAGCTTGGCGGCAATGCGCCGTTCATCGTGTTCGACGACGCCGAGCTCGATGCCGCGGTGGACGGGCTGATGGCCGCCAAGTTCCGCAACGGCGGGCAGACCTGCGTATCGCCGAACCGCGTGTACGTGCAGGCCGGCGTCTACGATGCGTTCGCGCGGAAGCTCGCCGCGCGCGTGGCCGCGCTGAAGGTCGCGCCGGCGACCGATCCGGCCGCGCAGATCGGCCCGATGATCAACGCGCGCGCGGTCGACAAGATCGCCCGCCACGTCGGCGATGCCGTCGAACGCGGCGCGCGCGTGCTGACGGGCGGCAAGCGCCTGACCGAGCTTGGCGCGAACTTCTACGCGCCGACGGTGCTCGCCGACGCCACCGCCGACATGCAGCTCACCTGCGAGGAAACCTTCGGCCCGATCGCCGCGCTGTTCCGCTTCGATACCGAGGACGAAGCGGTCGACGCCGCGAACGACACGCCGTTCGGGCTCGCCGCGTATTTCTACACGCAGGACGTGCGGCGCATCGCGCGCGTGTCGGCACGGCTCGAAACGGGCATCGTCGGCATCAACGAAGGCGCGCTCGCGAGCGAGGCCGCGCCGTTCGGCGGCGTGAAGGAATCGGGCTATGGCCGCGAAGGCTCGCGCTATGGCCTCGACGATTATCTGTCGATCAAGTATCTGTGCCAGGGCGGGCTCGACTGAACCGGGGTCGCCGCGCGTTCCGCTCCCGTTGGCGTGTCCTTGCGGGTGTGGGTGCAACGAGGCGGCCGGTGCGAGCGCCATGCCGAATCATGCGTGCGCGACGCGTCACCCCGTCGTCCCCGGCGGAGTCGTACCCGCCGCCCCGGGTAAAAACGCATTGCCAACCGGAATTTGTGTGCGCATTGTCGGCGGACGCCTCGTCCACCGCCGCACTCGCCATGCATTCCGCTCCGCTGTCGTCCGCCGCAAGCCTTGCCGACACCGCGCCTGACGCGCTGCCGTTGATCCGGCGCTTCGCCAGCGAGGATGTCGATACCCACGCGGAATGCACGCACGGCTGGTCGATCCGGCTCGATCAGTTGTCGCCCGGGCCGTTCCGCGGCACGCTGCACGAAATCCGCTTCGACGGCATGCAATTGCTGCGCGAACGCGTGAACCGCGCGCTGCTCAAGCGCGGCAACCAATGCGCCGGCAGGACGTCGTTCAGCATCCCGCTGGAAACCGCTGGCGCCGGCTTCTGCGGCGGCGCGCCGCTGCGCGACAAGGCCCTGCTCGTCTCCGGCGGCACCGCGCTGCCGGAACTGCGCACGCCGGACCATCAGGACGTCGTGCTGTTGACGGTGCCCAACGACACGCTGCACCGACTGGCGTGGCTCGGCGATCGGGACGAAGACGGCGACCGCGTATCGTCGGGCGACACCCGCATCCTGCGGGTGCCCGCCGCGCGCCATCACGTGTTGACCTCGTTGCTGATGGCCGGCTTCGACGCGGCCGATACGCCGGAGCGCCCGCTCACGCGGCCGCACACAGGCAAGTCGCTGCGCGACGCCATTCTGGTCGAACTCGTGCACGCGATGGAGGCGGCCGGCCGCCCCGTCCGGCTCGAGCCGTCCGCGCGGCACCGCGTCGTCGATCGCGTACGCGAGCTCGTCGCGGCGCGGCCCGATGTTCCGTTGACCGTGCTGGACGTATGCCGCGAAGTCGGCGCGAGCCGGCGCAAATTGCAGTATTGCTTCGAGGAAATCCTCGGCACGCACCCCGCGTGGTACCTGCGCGTGCTGCGGCTGAACGCGGTGCGCCGCGAACTGCGCGAACATTCCCCGGCGAGCGCGTCGGTCAGCGATGTCGCGTGCCGCTGGGGCTTCTGGCACCTGAGCCGGTTCGCGTCGCACTACCGGGAACTGTTCGGCGAACTGCCGTCCGACACGCTCAAACGCCCACCGCGATAATTACCAAAAGCGGATAACGCCCCGGATTTTGACGTTCCTAGACTCCGTACACATTTCAACTGTACGGGGAACGGCACGATGGAAATCCTCAGACGTCCGCACGGCGTGCGGCGCTGCCGCACGCGCACCACCGCCGTCGCGATCGGCACGTTGGCGGCCACGCTCGCCTGCCAGCACGCCCACGCGCTCGAAAACGACGGCCCGATCACGCCGTTCGGCGTATTCGATTTCGGCGCGGGCATCACGCCGCCGCCCACGCCGAACGGCACGCTCGCCACCCGCTTCGCGTACTACTCGACCCGCACGATCCGCAACGGCGGCAACGCCGACTTCTCGCTGACGGTCGCGTCCTGGAGCCTCGCATACATCCGGATGACGAACGCGAAACTGTTCGGCGCGAACGTCGGCTTCGGTGCGGTCGTGCCGTTCCTGAACCTGAACGGGCACGTGAACGTACCGACGCCGGCCGGCACGCTCGCGATGTCGGCCGATCCGACCAACATCGGCGACGCGGACTTCCAGCCGCTGATCCTCGCATGGACCTCGCCGAACCTGTTCGTCAACGTCGCCCTGCAAGTGCAGGCGCCGACGGGCGCGTATCGCGCCACCCGCCTCTTCAATCCCGGCGTCAACCACTGGACCTTCTCGCCCATCATCGGCGCGACGTACATCACCGATAGCGGATTCGAAATCTCGACCAGCATCGAGATCGATCAGAACACGACGAACCGCGCAACCAACTATCGCAGCGGCACCGGGTTCCGCCAGGAATTCGCGCTCGGCCAGCACATCGGCCCGTTCACGGCGGGGTTGGGCGGCTACATCGAGCGGCAGTTGAGCAACGACCACGGCCCGAACGTCGACGGCAACCGTGCGCGCGTGAATGCGCTGGGCCCGGCGATCAGCTACGTCGAGCCGGGCAAGCCCGCGGTCTGGCTGCATGCGTACAAGGAATTCGGCGCGCAGAACCGCGCGCAGGGTTACCAGGTCGCGCTGCGTGCCGCGCTGTCGTTCTGATGTTCCGATTCGGGAGCCGTCGATGAATCCGCTTTCCTCAACGCAATCCGCGCCCGCCTATACGCATACCGCCCGACAGGCCGGTACCCGCCAGGGCGCCGTACTGCTGCTCGGCAGCAGTCTCACCGTGATGGGCGCGGTCATGATCGCACCGATCCTGCCGAAACTCGCGGCGGAATTCGTGCCGGCCGACCCGCGGCTGGCCGCGCTCGTCCCGCTCGTCGCGACCGGCCCCGCGCTCGCGATCGCGCTGTGCGCGCCGCTCGCCGGCTGGCTGGCCGATCGCGTCGGACGCAAGACGTTGCTGTTGCTCGCGACGCTCGTGTATGGGCTCGTCGGCGCGGCGCCGGCATGGCTCGACAGCCTCGTCGCGATCCTTGTGTGCCGGCTCGCGCTCGGCGCGGCGGAAGCGTGCGTGATGACCTGCTGCACGACGCTGATCGGCGATTACTGGCATGGCGAACAACGGGTGCGCTACGTGAACCGGCAGGTCGTCACGATCGGGATCGTGGGAACGGTGTTCTTCGTGCTCGGCGGCGCGGCCGGCGAGCACGCGTGGCGCTATCCGTTCTATCTGTACCTGTTGCCGATCCTGCTCGTGCCGGCGATTGCGACCGTGCTGTGGGAACCGCTGCGCGACGGCCTGCCCGCCGAACCGGCCGACAGCGACACGCCGCCGGCCGGCAACCGGCTCGCGCCGACGCTCGCGGTCGGCTACGGACTGATCTGCATCGGCATGGTCAGTTCGTTCGTGGTGCCGGTGCAGATGCCGCAGTTGATGGTCGACATCGGTCAGCGCTCGTCGACGATGATCGGTGCGGTCGCGGGCGTCGGCCTGCTGTCGACGCTGGCCGGTTCGATCGCGTGGCCCTGGTTGCGCGATGCGCTCGGCCGCCGCTTCGTCAACGTCGTGCTGCTGGCGCTGCTCGCGGCGGGCCTGTTCTTGCTGGCCCGCGCGCATACGGTGCCGGCCATCGTCGTGGCGGTCGTAATTCACGGCTTCGGCGGCGGCATGCTGGTGCCCAATGCGATTCTGCCGCTGATGCGCACGCTGTCGCTCGCGATGCGCGGCCGCGGCCTCGGCGGTTTCACGGCCGCGCTCTATCTGGGCCAGTTCGTCAGCCCGCTCGTCGTGCTGGGCTGTGCGCAGGCATTCGGCGGGTTGCGCGCGGCGGTGTGCGCGATTGCGTCGGGCACGGCCGTCGCCGCATTGTCGTGGTTGTTGCCGGCGCTTCGCCGTCGCGACGACGCATGACCCATTCACGTTTTCCCGTTCCCGAACCCTAGACCCATGAAAGATTTTCAGACGCTCATCGCCACGCACGACGGCATCGCCCTCGCGGCGCTCGTCCGTGCAAAAGAAGTACGGCCGACCGAATTGCTGGACGCCGTGCTTGCCAGTCTCGATACGCTCGACCCCGCGCTGAATGCCGTGGCGGAACGACTCGACGACCCGGCGAGACAGGCCGCGTCGTCCGTCACCGGGCACGAAAGCGTGCTCGCCGGCGTCCCGACGCTGATCAAGGACCTGTTCATGCCCGTGCGCGGCGCGCGGATGTCGAACGGATCGTTTTTGTTCGGCGACTACCGGCCGGACTTCGACGGCGAACTCGTGGCCCGTCTGCGGCGGGCCGGCATACCGATCGCGGGAACCTCGTTGTCGCCGGAACTGGGCACGTCGTATTGCACGTCGTCGGCGCGTTTCGGCGTCACGCGCAATCCGTGGCATCCGCACGTGAGCGCCGGCGGTTCGAGCGGCGCCGCGGCGGCGCTCGTCGCCGCCCGCGTGCTGCCGTTCGCGCACGGCAACGACGGCGGCGGCTCGCTGCGGGTGCCCGCGTCCTGCTGCGGCGTATTCGGGCTGAAGCCCACGCGTGGCCGAACGCCGAATGGCCCGATGATCGGCGAGGGATGGGCCGGCATGGGCATCAATCACGCGATCACGCGCTCGGTCCGCGACAGCGCCGCGCTACTGGACCTGACCGCCGGCGCCGATATCGGCGCGCCCTATGCGTCGCCGCACCAGGCCGACACGTTTCTCGCGGCCACGCAGCGCGATCCGCGGCCGCTGAGAATCGCCGTGATCGAGCAGGCGCCGCCGTGGCCGCTTCATCCGGCATGCCGGGCCGCACTGGACCATACCGTCGCGTTGCTGCGCTCGCTCGGACATGACGTCGAACCGCTCGACAGTCCCGTCGAGTCGGCCGCATTCTATGGCCACGTGTTCACGATCATCGGCGCGCAAACGCGCGCGCTGCTCGACACGATCGGCGCTCAGCGAAACGCGCCGGTACGCGGCGACGAAATCGAGGCGCGCACCCGCATCATCCTGCGCGAAAAGGGCAACGTGAGCGGCGCCGAATACGCAAGCGCGGTCGACTGGATCCATGCGTTGGGCAGGACGTTCGGCCGGTTGATGGAACGCTACGACGTGTTGCTGACGCCGACGCTCGCGATGCCGCCGCTCGCGCCAGCCGCCCTCGCGACGGTGGACGACGCGCAATCGCTGAGCGACGTCATCGATCGGTCGCATCGGTTTTCGCCGTTCACCGCGTGGTTCAACGCGACCGGCCAGCCCGCGATGTCGGTGCCGCTTTATTGGGACGAACAAGGTTTGCCGATCGGCAGCCAGTTCGCGGGGGCATTCGGCGCGGAGTCGCTGCTGTTCTCGCTCGCCGCTCAGCTCGAACGCGCCGCGCCGTGGGCCGATCGAGCCCCGCCGGTGTGCGTCGGGCTGTCGGGCGCGTGACCGGCTCGGTGGCGAGCGACAGGTGCGCGGCAGCCGGGTTTGAGCCTCGCGTGCGACGATCATCGGTGGTCGAAGCAGCCGGTGTGCCAGCCGCGGCCGAGCGTAGCGTCGCGCGAACGCGCTACCGCCCCACCGGCGGCGGCGGCCGTGCCGGAATCCGTGCCAGGGCGGGCTCGACTGATCCGGATGAATCCGGGCCGCCCGCGAGGGCGGCCATCGCCGTGCCCGGCGACATACACACGTTGACATCGGAATCGATCGGTCCATATAATGAATCAAACTTCAGACACCGCATCGTTTGCGAAACCGATCAATGGCAAATCCCGCTGGCGTGGGCCGTCCCCGCGAATTCGAACTTGGCGATGCCGCGCGCGACGCGATGGACGTTTTCTGGGATCGCGGCTATGAAGGCGCGTCCCTGCCCGACCTGATCGCCGGCACCGGCCTGTCGCGCGGCAGCCTGTACAAGGCGTTCGGCGACAAGAAGGCGCTGCTGCTGGCGGCGCTCGATCTGTATATGGCCGACGGGCTCAAGGCGACCGCGGACATCCTGTCGCAACCGGGCCCCGTGAAGAATGCGATTCGCGACTCGCTGCTGCGCTATGCGCGGCTCTCCGTCGGCGAGGCAGGCCGGCGGGGATGTCTCGCCGTCGCGATGACCACCGAACTGGCCGCGCGCGACGCCGATGTCGCGGAACGCACGGGGCGCCTGTTCCGGCGCCTGCAGCAACTCTATGCGGGCGCGATCGTCCGCGGCCAGGCGAGCGGCGAGATCCCCGAGCAGGACGAACAGGTGCTGGCACGTTTGCTCGTCTGCCAGATCGAGGGCATGCGCGTGCTGGGGAAAACCGGCGTGGCCGAAAGCGACATGCTCGCGCTGGTCGACCGCACGATGCGCATCCTCGACTGATATTTTTTTACCCAATTTGGAACCGAATGGTTCCGTATGGAGAGCCGTCCATGTCACGGAATGACCCCGTATCACCCGACCCGCGTCGCTGGGCCATGTTTTCGGTTCTGCTCGTCGGCGCGTTCCTGCCGCCGCTGGATTTCTTCATCGTCAACGTCGCACTGCCGTCGATTCGCGCGGAACTGGGCGCCTCGTCGTCGGCCGAGCAACTCGTCATTTCGTCGTATGCGGGCCTGTACGCGGTGACGCTGATCACCGGCGGGCGATTGGGCGACCTGTTCGGCCGCGGCCGCGTGTTTTTTCTCGGGTTGATCGGCTTTGCGATCGCCTCGACGCTGTGCGGTCTCGCGAATTCGCCGTGGACGCTCATCGTCGGTCGCGCGTTGCAGGGCGTGACGGCCGCGATCATGGCGCCGCAGGCGCTCGCTTCGATCCAGGCGATCTTCCCCGAATCGGAAAAGCCGCTCGCGCTCAGCTTGTACGGCGCGGTGTTCGGCCTCGCCGCCGTGGTCGGGCAGGCGCTCGGCGGGATTCTGATCTCGCTGAATCTGTTGAATCTGGGTTGGCGCACGATCTTCCTCGTCAACCTGCCGCTGGCGATTCTGGTCGTCCTGTTCGGGATTCCGCTGTTGAAGGAAACGCGTGCGCAGCATGCGCGCAAGCTCGACCTCGGCGGCACCGCGCTGTCGATGCTGACGCTGGGCGCGCTGATCGTGCCGCTGATCGAGGGGCGCGAAGCAGGCTGGCCCGTATGGGCATGGGCGTCGCTGCTCGCGGTGCCGGCCCTCGCGTGGTGCTTCTGGCGCTACGAGCGCCGGCTGGGCAGCCGCGGCGGCGCACCGCTGCTCGACCCGGCCGCGCTGCGCGCACCGGGGTTGGGCCGCGCGTTGCTGATCGCGCTGGTGCTGTATTCGATCGGCGCGTTCTTCCTGCTGTTCTCGGTGTACCTGCAGAATGCGTTGCACGTCGACGCGCTGAGCGCGGGCCTCGTGTTCTTGCCGTTCGGCGTGGGGTTCCTGCTCGGCCCGTTGTCGACGCCTTTCTGTGCACGTGTCATCGGCGCTTACGTCAATCCGTTCGGCATCAGCCTGGAGATCGTCGGGCTCGTCGGCCTCGCAGGGTTGATCGATGCCACGCCGGTCGGGATGCCGCTCGCTGCCGCGCCGCTCGCCGCCGCTCTCTTCGTCATCGGTTTCGGACAGGGCCTCGCGCTTCCGACGCTGATGCGCATGGTAACCGGGCGCGTTGCACCGGCGCTGTCCGGCATGATCGCCGGCATCGCCAGTTCGACGCTGCAGGTCAGCACGTCGCTCAGCGTGGCGATCATCGGCGGCATTTTTTATGCGACGCTCGGCACGCACCAGGATCCGGCGTCCATCGCGCACGCGTTCATCGTCGCACTCCTGTCGATCTCGTTTTTCCTCGCTGTCGGCGCCGCGCTGGGCATCTCGCTCGCACGCGCGCCCGCCGCGCACACGTCGATGCGGGCTGCTCCCCGGCCGGCATTCAGCGCCGAACGCGAACGGCCGTAGTCGCCCGTCGTCGCACGTATCGGCACTCATCGCTGTGGCAGTCCGACCTGGAGGTTCCGCATGTATTTCGTCGTTTCCTATCGCCGAGCCGCGGGCACGCGGTTCGATTCACGTTACTACGTCGAGCAACACATTCCACTCGTGGAAAAATCCTGGAAACCGTACGGGCTCGAATACGTCGACGCTTTCTTTCCGGCACGTGAGGATAGCGAACTGATCGTCGTGGCGATCTGCCGCTTCACGGATCGAGCCGCGCTGGACGCCGCGTTCGCATCCGCGCGGACGGCAGACGTCATGGCCGACATCGATGCGTTCACCGACATCGAACCCGATCGGCACATCGCGGACGTGTTCTCGCCGGTGCCGTAACGGCGATCGCGCGCTTCCGTGCATCGGTTCTGCCGGCACCATCGGTCACTTGTCCGATAGCGCCGCGAACGACCGGGTGTCAGGATAGGCAACCGTCACGCGAATACACTGACCGGGAGGATGACTGCAATGTCGGTACGTCAGATCTTCATCGTCGAATTGGCGAGCGGCCTGCCCCGTGCATTCGGCGTGCTCGCCGTCGTGACTGGCCTGTTTCGGATCGGCATCGCGGTGCGTCGCGGAAAGCACGCGGGCGCGCCGTCGCGAACGATCTCATGTGGGGCGCGAACGGCGCTGGCCGGCGCGCTGCTTTCGTGCGAAGCCGTCGGTGCCGTCTACTTCGCGATCGCGGCGTTGGGGTACGGTTGGGCCGACACCGACGCAACGGCCACGACTCGGCGGAAACGGGCGAACGACTGGCTGACTTGAACGGCGCAACCGCCGTTTTCGACACGCGGGATAAACCATCGGACGAGCGGGCTTCAAAGGCCGCACCGGCCGGGCCGTCTGTCCGCGCAAACACACGCAAGCGTCCGCATCGCGGATCGCGTCAGAGCAGCCCCAGCGTCGATGCCTTGAGGGTCGCCGCGGCGCGTGTCGAACATTCGAGCTTGCGAAACGCCTTCTCGACATGGGTGCGCACCGTGCTCGGACTCATCGCGAGCGCCTGCGCGACCTGCTTGTTGCTCGCGCCGCGGGAGATCGCCCGCAGGACGTCGATTTCCCGCGCGGACAGGCGCGGGCCGGCGGACGACGGGCGCGTGGCGGCACGCCGGAGCGTGGGCGCGCCGCCCGTCACGAGCGCGGCCACCACTTCGCCGCATAGCCGGCCGCACGCCGCTTCTTCCTGCAACTGGCCGGCGGCGGCCGCATCGCTCAGCGCCGCGCGCCACGGACGCGCCGAGCGCAACGCGACCCACGCGAGCGACGCCGCCAGCACACGCGCTTCCAGCGTCAGCGCCGCATCGCGCGCGCCGCGAAAATAGCCCGAACCGTCCTGCCGCTCGTAGGCATAGGACGCAAGCACCGCGGCTTCGCCGAGCGCGCCGGTCTGCCTGCCGGCGCGCTCGGTCCAGTACGGCACGAGTCGCACCTTTTCCCACGCGCTCGCGGGCAGCCGCGTCGGCAGATTCCACACGTCGTTCGGCACCGCGGCCCTGCCGATGCCATGAATCAGCCCGGCGCGGTACACGCGTTCGCGCGCGGCCTCGTCGGACGAGAGCCGGCCGTAACAGGCGGCCGCCGTCGCGGCGACCGACCGCGAAAAGCCCGTCATCCACGGCAGTTTCAGATCGATGACGTCCGCAATCAATTCGGCGGACGTCGCGCCCTGCATGTCCGGCGTGGCCAATGCGGCGTCCAGGTCGGCGGGCGCCATGTGTTCGAGCGCCGCCAGCCAGCGCGATGCGTCGCGCGCAGCCGTCTCGACGAGCACGGCCGGATAGCATGACCCCGCGCGTTGGCCGATCAATTCGAGGGCCCGTTCGATGCCGTACGTGCGGCTGAACACGTCGAGGTCGCCCGCCAGCGCGACGATTGACACGGCGGGCGGCACCTGTTCGCGCGCGAGCCGCGCGGGCAGCCCGTTGCCGTCCCAGGTTTCGAAAATGTGCCGCAGCGCGGTTTCCGTTGCGCTGGACAGACCGAGTATTCGCGCGACCTCGCCCGAGACTTCGCAATGAATCTGCGCGAGCGGGATCAGCGCGACACCCGCGCCGCCGATCGCTTCGGCCATGCCGGGCCGGCTTTCGAGCATCGCGGCGCGGATCGCGACGTCGTCGCCGAATACCTGCGCGAAGCCCGCCGCGTTCGCCGTGCAGCCCGACCAGCGCAACAGCGCCACCTCGCGAGCCGTGTCGCACACCGATGCGTCGAATCGTGCTGCGTGCGCGAGCTGGGCGGCCAGCCAGCCGGTGCGCGGCGAATGGTCGGTCGGTTGGCCCATGCTGAGATCGCCGATGAAGGCCAGCGCGCGTACGGCGTCGACTATGCGCAGCGGGGCGTGACGGGCTTCGGCGTCGGACATTGGGCAGGTGGAGACATTCGCGAGGGCGGGAAAACGATCATACGCGACGGTGTGGCGGCGTGCATGCGCTCGCACGTCGGCGGCTCGCCGCGGCGAGCCCGGCACGATGTTCGCCCGTATCGGTGCAAACAACCGGCAGCGGACTTCACTATCGGACATCTGACCGATGGCGGCGGGCCCTGGCGATTGCGATACTCGGCGCACTGGAGATCCGGTCGGCGCCGCATCTGCGTGGTGCAAACCCTGCATGCCGGCCGGAACGACGATTCAATGTACGAAGGAGTGCAAATGGCTGACCGCTACCCCGAATTTCATCCCCCTGCCGACGAACCATGGCTGAAACGGTACTACTTTTCCAGGGCGGTGTTCTCGCTGATCTGGGTCGCGCTGGCGTTTTCCGTCGGCCGGCAAAGCGCGGCCGGCGCGGCGGTCCTGCTGATCGTTTATCCGGCCTGGGATGCGCTCGCCAATTTCGTCGACCTTTCTCGCAGCGGCGGGATGGCGGCAAACCGCACGCAGGCGGTAAACGTCGCGATCAGCGCCGTCACGACACTGGCGGTATTTCCCGCGTTGAATGCGGGCCTGCCCACGGTACTCGCGGTGTTCGGCGTGTGGGCGATTCTCTCCGGCGCGCTGCAACTCGGCACCGCCGTGCGGCGCTGGAAGCATGCCGGCGCACAGTGGGTGATGATCCTCAGCGGTGCGCAATCGGCGCTGGCCGGGGTGTTCTTCATTATCCAAAGCCACGCGCCGATGCCGCTCGCGATCGTGAAGATCGCGGGATACGCGGGAGTCGGTGCGCTTTATTTTCTGATATCCGCGATTTGGTTGCAGGTGCGGGGGATGCGGCGCAGTGTGTCGTGAGCCGGCGGTCGAAAGGAAGATGTCGTTCCACAGGTCGGCATCGCTGTGCCTGCGGTCGAGGCCACGCGTTGTGGAAAGCATGGGCTCCTGCGGATGATCGGAGTGGTGAAAAACGGAGCTTATTTCGCAGCCGCGTGCAGGCCCCGACACAGCAGGACCTGCACGTAGCTGCGAACGGCAGTCGTGGCCGACGCGAACGGGTCTGAACGCCCCGGAACGGTCAGCCGGTTCGCTCGGGGAGCGGTCGCTCATGTGGCAAAGCCGACGGCTTTGACCCGCGCGTTAGCCGCGACGTACGCAATCGGAACGTAACAACGAAAACCGCAGGAGATCGTGATAGGCACCATGCCAATACCCGGCTTGACGCTGATCCCCTTCCCGGACAAAGCCGAGCGTCTCCAGCACTTGTATAGAGGATGCGTTCTCAGGGTGAACCTGGGCTTCGATACGGTTTATCTGCATCATGTCGAAACCGTAATCGATCGCGGCAGAAAGCGCTTCGTTCATGTACCCCTTGCCACGCGCAAACGTAGCTAGCTCATAGCCAACGGCGCAGCTTCGCCAATTTCGATTCCATCGGAAGAGGCCACACGTACCAAGTAAAAGGCCGTCCGAAAGTCTCTCGATGGCCCAACGGACGCCGGAGCCACTGCGCCGCCAGTCGGCAAATACCTGAATCAACTTGTCGGCCTCTCCTATTTCGGTCATCGGATCGGTACCGAACCAGCGCATACCCTCAGCGTCGCCATGTACCGCGAACAGCGACGGCGCGTCGCTCGGCAAAAGCTCCCGCAATGACAGCCGGGAAGTTGTCAGCGTTGGAAATGTGCCTTTCGTTTCGCTTCCATTGACGGACACCAGCGCCCCCTGTGTCGATGTTTCACTTGGTTTCAATAGATTGTCGCCGATTCAGTCTCGCCGATCCAATGTCCGGTATTGGCTGCGGATTCAGCCCGACGCGGTGGGCTATAGTCGACCCGATGCAGTCTCGCAATTCTCCACAAAGCAGACGAACGTCTGGTCCAGCTTTATGCGACATTGCGTCGATACCATAGGAAAACTCAAGTAGGCCCGTTGCGTTGTTCCCTTAGTCAATAAGGTCGCCAGCCATTGAGCACGACATCGTATGAACTGGCCAGCGATGCTCGCGATGTCATCGAGTCGTTTGGATTCGTTGATGAATATCCTAAAAATACTCATAAGATCATGAGTGTTTGAGTTCAGAGTTTGGCTGAAGGTGAATCTGAAGAAAATCGGTGAATACAGTACGCAGATACTCAAGGGACGAATATTATACGCTGGCTTCATATGCAGCCATCTCTGCCTGGATGCTGTCGTCGACCGCGTGAATTAGTGACTCGATCTCCGGGAGCTTCTTGAGAAGAGATTCATAGTCGTAGCTTTTTAGTGACATTGGAAACCGCGATTTTAATTCACCATGAAATTTTGAAATATTGGGGCGATAGAATTTCAGATCGGTGTGCGCAAACTGCTCCTTCCGAAGACGGAGAAGTTCGCTGTGAAGATCTCTCATTGTTGCGGGAACATGTCGGGTCGAAAGGTGATGTCTATTAATTTTTTTCCCTTCGTTTCCTGAGAATGGCCGTGCATAAGTCACTGCGATGTCACGGAGCAGGGGATACTGAGCATCGGCTCGCTTGTGGCGCCGAAGAACCTTAATTGTGTGAACGGCCGTATCGAGGTCGATAGCGTAGAGGCGGAGGAAACAATATTGCTCGAACTTGAACGCGTCCATGTGCCCTCCCAGGGTTGTTGGGCGGAAAGCTTCGACCGCTATCGCCGCTCGGCGGTTAAGTTCGGCGCCCGACTAATTCGCCATCACGCGACAGCGCGGTCGATTGTCGGCGATCCAGGCACTAATGTCGAACGGCTTAACCTGGTCGAAAGGCCGACGGTCGGCCGCCGTCCTGCAACACGCGACCGTCACCGATCGACCCGAGCGGACAATTACGACCACCCTGAACGGAGCTTCAATTCAGGGCTCGTCACCGCGCGTCGAATGTATGACTACTGGAGCGCTCGGTAGCCTTGATTCAGCAATCGCTGACATACCCAGGCGCTGCCATGTCGGGCACTGTAGATGTTCTTTGCCACGAAGAGTATCAAAGCCGCAATCAAAAGGGCCGGATGGCCAAAGGAACAAAGGAGACCGGAGGCGGCATCGACAGCGGCCATCCGCCCTCCTTGAACAACCAACCTTTCGGAGTATGCCCAGATTATGCCGAATATCAGGGCAGACCAGTTGAAACCGAGCTTCACGCGCCGCTCCGGCATTGTGGGATGGATCATTAAGATTGATGGCATCGTAGAAAGGGAATTGATTGCGGTGATATGTCGATTATCGTCCTTGCAACGAGGTTCTTTAGACGTCCAGTAGCGAATGACTCAATACTTGATCTCACTGTCGACTGGCCGCCCGTGGCCGAACGCGGCCGACCACGGCGCAGCGACGCGCAGTCCTTGCAGGACGAGCGTAATCGATCATCAGTCGACCGATTACTATCGGCGGGTACTACGAAACATGACAACCCCATGGAGACCGACCTCGGCAAGGTCGATCTCCAGTTGCTTGGCCGATGCGACGTCCCTCACTGCGACCACTACCTCATGCCCGGCGAGACATTGATCGACCGCATGCTTTGCCTCCGCAAGACTTACGGGCGAATGTTGACGAATCAACCGTATCGCTTGAACCTTGTTCCCCCCGGCAGACCATCGCATGAGTCGAATCTGCGACTCTTCATAACCATTAGTGTCCCCGCATGCGCGGTAGGCGCGGATCGACTCGGCAATTGGCCTGTGATAGCTGATGGAGGTGGCTTGGCCATCAGCTCGACTGACAAATAATGGCGCATTCCCCGCCAGGCGATCTCTCATGTCGCCTGACTCAAGGAAGCGCGATGATTGATAGTAGAAGACCCAGCCAACATCGAACTCTTGAGTGTATTCGTCGATAACAACCGCGTCGCAGCCTTCCCCAACTGTCTTGGTGATGGCACGTTGGGCGACTTCCTTTGCTTGCTCGGCTGTGAGTTCCATCAGTCGTTAGTGTGGTGGAGTGTACGATCCGTCAGAGTTCGGCAGCGGGAAGCAGCCGCTCGGCGTTGGAGAGCACAAAGCGTGTAGACCTTTCGCGCTAGTGTGAACCAAATCACCGCGAGAAAAACCATGGACCGGTCGACGCCCCCGGCTCGACCCACATCCCTACCGGCTCCGCAACGCCTGAGCCAGCGCATCCCCCGCAGCCAGAATGTGCGCGGACAAAACTGCACACGCTGCGTCCACATCCCCCTCGCGTATCGCCCGAACGATGTTCCGATGCTCGTCGTTCGAGCGATCCTGCCACTCAAGTTGCTGCCACGTCGCATACAGATGCCGCGAGCTTGCCCGATGCATGTCGCCAATCGCGTCGATGAGCCGCGGCATCCCGCACCGCGCGGTCAATGCGCGATGAAACCTCAGATTCAGCGTCCCCAGCACGGCTATGCCACGCGCCGCCGCCTCCTGATCGAGGATCGCATCGAGTTCCTCCAGCGCCCCTGCGTCGAGAGCGGGAATCGCCTCGCGCAGCGCCAGCGCCTCGAAGGCAGCGCGCATCTTGGCCATTTCAAGTACGTCCGCCGGCTCGAGCGGCGCCGCCCGCACGCCTCGTCGCGGTTCCACCACGGCCAACCCCTGCGCTTCCAGCCGTCTGAACGCCTCGCGTACCGGCACATGGCTCGCGCCGAATTCAGCGGCGATGTGATCCTGACGCAGCCACTCCCCCGGCGCGATGGCACCCGAAATGATGCGGTCCGCCAATGCGGCAGCGATCCGGTCGGCCAGCGAGCGATCCTCCTTGACTTCGAAATTCATCCCGACCACCATGCATATATTATCTATTAAATTGTAACAAAATCGGAGGCCCGATGCGCCACCACCGCCCTGCCCGTCTGCGGCACATCGCCGGAATCGGCGTCGATCGCATGGGTTCGATCGCCGATCATGCCGACGTCGACCTTCTGCGACTCGAAAATCTCGATACCGACATTCCGCCTACTGCGGAGGCACTCGCTTTTACCCACGCGGCAATCCAGCGAGACTCGGCCAACTCCTATTTGCCATTCGTCGGTCAGGATCGGCTGCGCGCGAGCGCTGCCGCCCACGTGTCGGCGCTTTCGGGGCGGCACTTCACGGCCGACCAGGTGGTGGTGTCGGCGGGCGGACTCTCCGGCATTCTGAACACGCTGCTCGCCACCGTCGAGATCGGCGACGAAGTCATCGTCACCGATCCGACGTACGCGGGTCTGCTGAATCGCGTCCGCCTTGCGGGCGGCGTACCTCGGCAAGTACCGTTCGCCTTCACGCCGGGCGGCGAATGGAAGCTGGACCAGGCCGCGCTGCGCGCAGCGATCGGCCCGAAAACGCGAGCCATGCTGCTGATGTCTCCGTCAATGCCGTCGGGCGGTTTCTTCGATGCGTCCGACTGGCAACTGATCGCGAGCCTGTGTGTGCAGAACGATCTGCTGTTGATCCTCGACAGTGCGATGGAACGGCTGCTCTTCGATGGACGCACGGTCATCCATCCCGCGGGCCTGCCCGGCATGGCAGAGCGCACGGTCACGGTCGGCGCGGCGTCGAAAGAGTTGCGCATGATTGGCTGGCGGGTAGGCTGGATCGTCGCGCCGGAATGGCTGATTCCCGACCTCGTGGCGGTGTCGCTCGCCAATGTCGTGGTACCGGTCGGCATTGCCCAGGAGGCTGCGGCGGTTGCGCTCGAACATTCCGCATCCGATCTGCCTGGCTACGTGAGCGAACTCGAGAGACGGCGGGATACGGTCGCCGCCGAACTGTCGGGGCTCCCGTTCGGCATGCCGGCGGGCGGCTGGTCGATGCTGCTGCGCGTCTCCGACTTCGGCCTGACTGGATCGCGAATGTCGGAGCGGTTGCTGAACCACGGTGTATGTGCAACGGCCATGACCGGATGGGGCGTTGCGCACGGCGACGCGTATGTCCGTTTCGTGTTCGCGAACGAACCGGTCGAGCGCTTGCGCACGCTCGGGAACAAGGTGCGCTTCGCACTGGAGGGCGCATGACGGCGCCCACGAGAAAGCTGCGTAGTGCACCGAGCGTCCCTGGCGGAAGGTATCCGGAATTCCGTGTGTGACGGTCGAGGGATCTCACACGAGATCCTGTTTTTTTTGCGAAAGTACCGCGCGTAACAATCCACGTTGCGTGATGCATCCGGCGCCGGGGCGGTGCGATGTCCCAACCCGGGCCGGACGTAACGTCGGGCGAACGCCCTACCGCCCCACCGGCGGCCGCAGAATATCGCGCGGAATCGACGCGATCAGCACGCAACTGACCAGCAGGCAGGCGCCCAGCGCATAGGTACCGTTGTTGATGTTGCCGGTCATTTGCTTGGCGACGCCGGTGATCATCGACCCCGTGAAGCCGGACAGGTTGCCCACCGAGTTGATCAGCGCAATGCCGGCGGCCGCGGCCGTGCCGGACAGAATCTGCCCCGGAAAGGTCCAGTAGATCGGCATCAGCGCGAGAATGCCGCAGGTGGCGATGGTCAGCAATACGATCGATAGCGCCACGTTCTGCGCGAACGCCGCGCTCAGGATCAGGAAGACGCCGCCGATCAGCGCGGGAATCGCCGCATGCAGGCGGCGTTCGCCGGTCTTGCGCGAGTGCGATGCGTTCCACACCATCGCGAAGATGGCCGTCAGATACGGAATGGCCGTCAGCACTCCGATATGCAGTGGACTGTGCACGCCCGACGCGCGGATGATCGACGGCAGCCAGAAAGCCAGCCCGTAGAAGCCGGTATTGAACGTCAGCAGGATGAAGGTGAGCAGCCAGACGCGCGGGCTACGCAGCGCGGCGCCGATGCTGTGCGACTTGTGCACGGCCTCGGATTCGAGGTTGCGCGACAGCACCGCCTTTTCGTCAGCGGACAGCCACTTCGCCGACTGCGGGCCGTCGCCCAGGCAGGCCAGCACGATGAACGCCACCACGATCGACGGCAACCCTTCGAGCAGCAGCATCCATTGCCAGCCGCTCATGCCCGACAGGCCGTGCGTCTGCTCCATCAGCCAGCCGGACACCACGCTGCCCAGCGTCAGGCTCAGCGGGATCGCGACCAGGAAACCCGACATCGCCACGCTCTGGCGCCGCGCCGGGAACCAGTAGTTCATGTACAGGATGACGCCCGGGAAAAATCCCGCTTCGCACAGCCCCAGCAGGAAGCGCAGCGTGTAGAACATCGTGGTCGTCTGCACGTGGAAGAACTGCGCGAGCGGCACGATGAAGGCCATCGACGACGACACGATGCCCCACGTGATCATGATCCGCGCGATCCAGAAGCGTGCGCCGTAGCGGTGCAGCAGCAGATTGCTGGGCATCTCGAACAGGAAATAGCCCCAGAAGAAGATGCTGGCGCCGAGCGCGTAGACGCCGTCGCTCAGGCTCAGGTCGTCGAGCATCTGCAGCTTCGCGAAACCCACGTTGACGCGGTCCAGGTAGGCCACGACGTAGCAGAGCAGCAGCAACGGCAGGATGCGCCGCATGACCTTGCGGTACAGCGCGTCCTCGGACGAATCGGCCGCGGCCGGTGCGGCAGCGGCCTGCGTTAGGGATGGCATCGGTCTGTCTCCAGTTTGTGTAGGTCTTCTTCGTACCGGCGAGTGCGTTTGACGCATTGATGTTACCGATAACATTCCGTGGCAAAAAAAAGCCGACGAGGCGACGGGAGCGATCGGCAAGCTGATACCGGTAACAAATTCGAAGGTAGCACGCGGCGATACGCACGTACAAGTGCCGCCGAACGCGTGGTTTCCCTAGTACGGGCATGGCGGCGACATGCACGCGTGGGCTGGCCTGCACGGTATGCCGCACCGGTATGATGTAGCTTTTCCAGCCTTCTCCCGACCGCGATTCCGATGCCCAGTCCTACCGCCGTCCGGCCCGCCGGGCCGCCCCGCATGTCCGACGTAGCGCGCCTTGCCGGCGTATCGAAGATGACGGTGTCGCGCGTGCTCGCCGGCCACAGCGTGGCCGCAGAGACGCGCGCACGGGTCTGCGAGGCGATCGACCAGCTCGGCTACGTGGCCGACGCGGCCGCCGGTGCGCTGTCGTCGGGGCGGTCGGAATTCGTCGCGGTGCTGGTGCCGTCGCTGTCGAGCTCCAACTTCTCGGATACCGTGCGCGGCCTGACCGATGCGCTCGAGCCGCATGGCCTTCAGTTGCTGCTCGGCGACACCGACTACGACCTGGAACGCGAAGAGCGGCTGGTGCGCTCGATGCTGAGGCACCAGCCGCGCTGCATCGCGCTGACGGGGTCGCAGCACACCGATGCGACGCGCAAGGTATTGGAGCGCTCGGCGATTCCCGTGGTCGAGATGTGGGACCTGCCCACGCACCCGATCGACACCGCCGTAGGCTTCTCGAACGTGCGCGCCGCCCGTGCGATGGTGCGCCACCTGGCCGAGCGCGGGTACCGGCGCATCGGCTTTCTGGTCGGCGCCAGCGAACTGGATCGCCGCGGCCTCGACCGGCTCAAGGGATACCAGGCGGAGATCAAGGCGTTGGGGCTGGGCGAGCCGCGCGTCGTGCGGCTGGGCGAATCGCCGATCACGATGAGCCACGGCGGGCCCGCGATGGCGGCCCTGCTGGAGCGATGGCCGGATACCGATGCGGTGATGTGCGTGAGCGACATGTCGGCGTTCGGCGCGATCATGGAATGTCACCGGCGCGGGCTCGCCGTGCCGGCCGACATCGCCGTGGCCGGCTTCGGGAATTTCGAAGTGGCGACATGCTGCCACCCGACGATCACCACGGTGTCGGTCGACGCGTACGGCATCGGGCGGCGCACGGGCGAAGCGTTGCTGGCGGCGTTGCAGGCGCGCGACGGCGGCGCGCCGACCGAGTCGAAAAGCATCCGGATCGACTACACGATCATCCCGCGGGAAAGCGCCTGACCGGCCGACGGCCGGGCGCGTGCCGACACGCGGCATGCGCGGCTTCGCACCGATCCCCTGCCCCATACCTTCGCGACGCGCGCACGAAATCCCTTCCGCGACGCAAAAAACCCGTGCTAACATCCAGGCGATGTTACCGGTACCATCCGGCACGCAAAATCAAGAAGGCCCTTCGGAGACAGCCTGCCATGTCACACACCCCCCGCCGTCTGCGCAGCCAGGAATGGTTCGACGACCCCGCGCATGCAGACATGACCGCGCTCTATGTCGAGCGCTTCATGAACTACGGGTTGACGCGCGAGGAGCTGCAGTCGGGCCGCCCTGTCATCGGTATCGCGCAAACAGGCAGCGATCTGGCGCCATGCAATCGTCACCACATCGAGCTCGCCGAGCGCACCAAGGCCGGCATTCGCGACGCGGGCGGCATTCCGATGGAGTTCCCCGTGCATCCGCTGGCCGAGCAAAGCCGCCGGCCCACCGCCGCGCTCGACCGCAACCTCGCCTACCTCGGGCTGGTGGAAGTCCTGCACGGTTTTCCGCTGGACGGTGTGGTGCTGACGACCGGCTGCGACAAGACCACGCCGGCCTGCCTGATGGCGGCCGCCACCGTCGACCTGCCCGCCATCGTGCTGTCGGGCGGCCCGATGCTCGATGGCTGGCACGAGGGCAAGCGCGTCGGCTCCGGCACGGTGATCTGGCATGCGCGCAACCTGCTCGCGGCCGGCGAGATCGACTACGAAGGCTTCATGCAGCTGACCACGGCATCGTCGCCGTCGATCGGCCATTGCAACACCATGGGCACGGCGCTGTCGATGAACAGCCTCGCCGAGGCGCTGGGCATGTCGCTGCCGGGGTGCGCGAGCATTCCCGCGGCCTATCGCGAGCGCGGCCAGATGGCTTACGCAACCGGCAAGCGCGCGGTCGAGCTCGTTCGCGAAGACCTGCGCCCGTCGAAGATCATGACGCGCGCGGCGTTCGAGAATGCGATCGTCGTCGCGTCCGCGCTCGGCGCCTCGACCAATTGCCCGCCGCACCTGATCGCCATTGCGCGCCACATGGGCGTCGAACTGAGCCTGGACGACTGGCAGCGCTTCGGTGAAGCCGTGCCGCTGCTCGTCAACTGCATGCCGGCCGGCGAATACCTCGGCGAGAGCTTCCATCGCGCCGGCGGCGTGCCTGCCGTGCTGCGCCAGCTCGATGCGGCCGGCCTGCTGCGGCGCGACTGCCTGACCGTGTCGGGCCGCGCGATCGGAGAAATCGCCGACACTGCGCAGGACGCCGACCGCGACGTGATCCGTACGCCCGACGCGCCGCTCAAGCACGGCGCCGGCTTCATGGTGCTGTCGGGCAACTTCTTCGACAGCGCGATCATGAAGATGTCGGTGGTGGGCGACGCGTTCCGCCGCACCTACCTGGCCGAGCCGGGCGCCGAGAATACGTTCGAGGCGCGCGCGATCGTGTTCGACGGCCCGGAGGACTACCACGCCCGCATCAACGATCCCGCGCTGAACATCGACGAGCGCTGCATCCTGGTGATCCGCGGCTGCGGCACGGTCGGCTACCCGGGCAGTTCCGAAGTCGTGAACATGGCGCCGCCCGCCGAGCTGGTGAAGCGCGGCGTGACGTCGCTGCCGTGCATGGGCGACGGGCGCCAGAGCGGCACGTCGGCCAGCCCGTCGGTCCTGAACATGTCGCCGGAAGCCGCGGTGGGCGGCGGCCTCGCGCTGCTGCGCACGAACGACCGTATTCGCGTGGACCTGAATCGCCGCAGCGTCGACGTGCTCGTCGACGAGGACGAACTCGCGCGCCGCCGCGAAACTGCAAGCTTCACCGTGCCGCAGGCGCAAACGCCGTGGCAGGAACTCTATCGCCGGTTCGTCGGCCAGTTGTCCACCGGCGGCTGCCTTGAACCGGCCACGCTGTACCTGAAGGTGATCGAGCAGCGCGGCAACCCGCGCCATTCGCACTGACCCACCGCCCCCCAATCTTGCCGAGCTGATCATGCGTACTCCTTCCGTTTCCGATTGCCTGCCGCACGACCTCGCCCACGCGCTGCTGATCGGCCGCGTCTGGCGGGATGACGGCGCCCACGCGGGCCCGAGCGTCGTCGCCGTACGCGGCGGCGAAGTGTTCGACATCACGCGCAGCGCGCCGACCACCGCCGACCTGTTCGACCGCCCCGATGCCGTTGCCGTCACGCGCACCGCCCCCGGCGAATCGCTCGGCCGCGTCGAGCCGCTGCTGCAGGCGGCGCTGGACGGCACGCCGGGCGCCACGCACCTGCTCGCGCCGTGCGACGTGCAGGCCGTCAAGGCGTGCGGCGTCACCTTTGCCGTCAGCCTGATCGAGCGCGTGATCGAGGAACAGGCCGGCGGCGATCCGGCCAAGGCGCGGGAGGTACGCGACACCATCGCGTCGACCATCGGCACCGATCTGTCGAGGATCGTGCCCGGCTCGGAAGCAGCGATGCGCCTGAAGGCGGAACTCGAGCGCCGCGGCGCGTGGTCGCAATACATGGAAGTCGGCATCGGCCCGGACGCCGAGGTGTTCTCCAAGGCGCAGCCGATGTCCGCGGTGGGCTTCGGCGCGGACGTCGGGCTGCTGCCCGTGTCGGTGTGGAACAACCCGGAACCGGAGATCGTGCTGGCCGTGGCCAGCGACGGCAGGCCGGTGGGCGCGACGCTCGGCAACGACGTGAACCTGCGCGACATCGAAGGCCGCTCGGCGCTGCTGCTCGGCAAATGCAAGGACAACAACGGTTCGTGCGCGATCGGCCCGTTCGTGCGGCTGTTCGACGAGGGCTTCACGCTCGATGGCGTGCGGGAATGCAGCGTGTCGCTGCGCGTCGAAGGCGCGGACGACGGCTTCGTGCTCGACGGCATCAGCCACATGCGCGAGATCAGCCGCGACCCGGCCGACCTCGTCGCGCAGACCTGCGGCGCGCATCACCAGTATCCGGACGGCTTCATGCTGTTCCTCGGCACGATGTTCTCGCCGATCCAGGATCGCGACGCGCCCGGCGGCGGATTCACGCATCACCTCGGCGACCGCGTGACGATCTCGACGCCCGCGCTCGGCGCGCTCGTCAACACCGTGCGGCTTTGCACGGAGATCGCGCCGTGGACCTTCGGCGTGCGCGCGCTGTATGCGAATCTGGCCGCGCGCGGGCTGCTTGCTGCGTGAGGCGTCGAGACAGGCCACGCGAGCGGCGCGCTGCTCGCGGTGACGATATCGCGGTCAATGATCCGCCCTTGAAGCAGTCGCGCAATGTCATGTGCGATAGAACGCGCGTCACGTGCCGTTCGCCTGCTCCGACGCAGTCAGATATCGTGACGGCAGGCTGTAGAACGCCGGTCGGGCCGCGCTCAGCCCGATCACCGCGAACACCATGCCGACGAGCGCGGGTAGCAGCGACGAAAACGCGACGGCGAACATCAGGCCCGCTGCGGAGACGACGCACGCCAGCGCGAGATGCAGCAGGTGCCGCCCTCGGCGCTCCATCAGCCGCGCCCACGCGATCATGACGACCGCCGCGACGAGGTACGGCACACCACCCGACAGCAGCCCGACCGCGAACGTCGAAAGCCCGTGCCCCTTCAGCATCAGCGGCAGCCAGATCGCGATGCCGTTGATGCCGATCCAGTAGCAGAAGAGAATGCCGACCATGATCCACACCCGCACCTCGCGAAGCACCGCGCCGAAGTTCCGTTGCGGCAACTCGGCCGATTCGCGGGCAAGCACGTCCGACAGCGCCGCGGATTCCTCTTGCGTCAGCCATTCCGCCTGCTCGGGCCGATCACGCAAGAGCCGCAGGGTCACCAGGCCGAGCACGCACGCAGGCAACCCTTCGACGATGAACAGCCATTGCCAGCCCTTGAGGCCGCCGGTTCCGTCCAGTTGCATGATGAACGCCGCCAGCACGCCGCCCACGACCGACGACAGCGGGATCGCCACCAGAAACCACGCGAGCACCCGTACGCGCCATGCCTTCGGAAACCAGCACGACAGGTAGAACAGCACGCCGGGAAAGAAGCCCGCTTCGGCCGCCCCGGTCAGTACACGCAGCACGTAGAAGCTGGTCGGCCCCTGGATGACCGCGCACGCGGCGGACAGCAGCCCCCAGCCGATCATGATCCGGGCCAGCCAGCGCCGCGCGCCGAACCGGTAGAGCGCGAGATTGCTCGGCACCTCGAGCACGCAGTACCCGATGAAGAACAGCCCGGCCGCCATGCCGAACTGGCTGCCGGTCAGACCGAGATCGCTGTTCATCGTCAGCGCCGCGAAGCCGATGTTGGTCCGGTCGATGTAATTGAAGAAGTAGCCGATTGCCAGCAGCGGGACGAGGCGAACGAGGTTCTTGCGCAATGCGCGCTGGAGTGCGGCGTCGTTCGTCACATCCGGCTGCTCGTGCGCAATGGAGAGCGTCGATGCCATGGGTTCACCTGAATCCGAAGAAATGGGCGGGATTGTCGACCAGCATCCGGATGCGGCGCGTCTCGTCCGGCACGATCCGCTCGATCAGGTCGACGAGGTCGCCGTCGTCCGGCATCGGATGGCCCAGGTTCACATGCGGCCAGTCGCTGCCCCATAGCACGCGTTCGGGCGCGTGCTCGGCGAAGCGGCGCGCGACGGGCAACGTGTCCTCGAACGGCGCACCGGTTTTGGACATCCGGTCCGCGCCCGACAGCTTGACCCACACGTTTCCGGTATCGAGCAACGCACACAGGGCACGCACCGACGGGCTGTCCGCTCCTTCGTCGATATCGACCCGCGCCATGTGGTCGATGACCACCGGCATGTCGAGCGAACGGATGAACGGGGAAAATTCGGCGATGTCCTGCCCGGACACGTGAATCGCCATATGCCAGCCGAGCGGCCGGATGCGGGCGGCGACCGTCCTGACCGCGTCCAGGTCCGGACGGCCGCCGAGATGCGCGAGGAAGTTGAACCGTGCGCCGCACACCCCGTTCGCGTCGTACTCCGCAAGAAGCGCGTCCGGGTCGCCCGGCCGAACGAGCGCGACGCCCTTGTAACGCCCGGCTCCATTGCGCAACGCATCAAGCATCGCGCGGTGATCGAACCCATGTCCCTGGCTCTGCACGATCACGGCGCGCGAGAAGCCGAGGCGCTCGTGCAGGCGCCGCAACGCCGTTTCCGGCGCGGCGGACGGATCGAAGCTGCGATCGTCAGGCAACGGGTAACGGTCGAACGGCCCGAACACATGGCAATGCGCGTCGCAGCTGTTGGCAGGCAGGCGCAAGAGCGGCCGGCGTGGTTCGGCCAGCGGCGGTGGCAGGCCGCCGTTCAGCACGGCGTCCGGCTGCGCGTCGAATTCGAGATCGACAGCGTCGCGCTGACCAAGCAGCTCGTCCGCGCGGGCGTCGGCTATTCGCTGCTCACCTACGTCGCGATCCGGGAAGAACTGGCGAGGGGCGAATTGAAGGCGATCGCGATCGAGCGGCCGGCGATTCGCTCGACCGTGTCGATCAGCACGTTGCGCGAAAATCGTCCGTCACGACTGGTCGATGCGTGGATCCGCCTGCTCAAGGACACACTGTTCCGCTTTACGCGCGACCAGCCCTGGAGCGATCAGGTCGTGTGGCTCGCTGCCGGTGCGGGCGAATAGCCCCGCCGACACGATGGGATGGCGTTGCACACGTCCGTGGTCGACGCCGGCCTCGGTGTACTCGGGGCGGACGGCGTCGCCGTGCTCCGGCGGCGCGGCCCGTGAAGCCGGTGCTCGCCACCCCCGTCACGCTGACCGTCAAGCCGCCACTGGCCGCTCCGCCAGCTTGAACTCGCCGACCGTCTGCGCGAGCCGGGCCGCCTGCTCGCGCAGCGACGTCGCCGCGGCCGCCGATTGCTCGACGAGCGCCGCGTTCTGCTGCGTCGTGTCGTCGAGCTGCGACACCGCCTGATTCACCTGCTCGATCCCCGTGCTCTGCTCCTTCGCGGCGACGCTGATCTCGGCGATCACGCTCGTGATGTTGCGCACGCCGTCGACGATTTCGTCCATCGTCGCACCGGCTGTCTGGACGAGCCCGGAGCCGCCCTCGATCTTCTCGACCGACGAGTGGATCAGCTGCTTGATTTCCCGTGCGGCCTGCGCGCTGCGCTGCGCGAGCGCACGCACTTCCCCGGCGACGACCGCGAAGCCGCGGCCGTGCTCGTTCGCACGCGCCGCCTCGACGGCGGCGTTCAACGCGAGGATGTTGGTCTGGAACGCGATGCCGTCGATCACGCCGACGATGTTGGCGATCTCTGCCGACGCCTGCGTGATGTCGTTCATCGTCGAGACGACTTCGCGCACGACCGTGCCGCCCCGCAGCGCGACATCCGACGCCGATTCCGCCAGACGGTTCACCTGGCTCGCCGCGTCGGCCGAGTTGCGGGCCGTGCCGGCGATCTCCTCGAGCGCGGCGGCCGTTTCCTGCAGGCTCGACGCCGCGTGTTCGGTGCGGGCCGACAGATCCTGGTTGCCCTGGGCGATCTCGGCGCTCGCCAGATTGACCGACGCGCTGAACGCACGGATCTGCAGCAGGATCGCACTGATCTTCTCGGCGAACGCGTTGAACGCGTGCGCGATCTGCGCGGCTTCGTCCGCGCCGTCGGCCGGCAGCCGCTTCGTCAGGTCGCCGCTGCCGCTCGATACGTCCGTGAGCGCGTCGCGCACCATCAGGATGCGCTTGAAGGCCGCGTTCGTCATCGCGCCGACGAGCGCGGCCGCGATGACGGCGACGATCACGATCGCCAGCAGCGTGGTCGTCGCGACCGCGCGCATGCCGGCCGTCACGTCGCCCTTGTCGAGCGCGAGCACCAGCGACCAGTCGGTGCCGGCGATCGGCCGGGCACGCATCAGCTTGGCGGCGCCGTCGATGTCCACCGCGACGGGCGCGGACGCCGTCTGCAGCGCGCCGAGGCGATCGGCATCGAGTTCCGGCGACAGACCGGTGGCCGGCTTCATGATCAGGTCGGTCTTGGCCGACGCGATCACGCGAGCGCCCTTGTCCACCAGAAATGCGAAGCTCGCCGGCGTCGGGTGAACGGAGGTCACGATCGAGCTGACGTTTTCCATGAACAGGCTGGCTGCCAGCACGCCCTTCACCACGCCGTCGCGCACCACCGGCACCGCGAACGCGACGGCCGGCTTGCCGCTCGTCGCATCGCGGTAGAGCGCCGTCACGACCAGATGGCCCGCGCCGACAGCCTGCTTGTACCAGGGCCGCGCGGTCGGGTCATAGCCGGGCGCGAGCGGCACGTTCGAGAACGCCGTCTTGTCGGGCAGGCCGAGCGTCAGCACCTCGAAGCCGCCCGACTTGCCGAGCAGCTTCAACGCCGGCACCGGATCGCCTTCGCCGATCGCGATCGTATCCGCGAGCGCCTGGGTTTCGCGCGACCGGCTCGCCACCCACTCGTCGATCGCCAGCGCGTGGCCGGCCAGGATGGACTTGTGATTCTGGTCGATGGCCTCGTCGTTGTGGGTCTTGACGACGTAATAAACGAGTCCTCCCGTTACGGCCAGCGCCGTCACGACGATGGCGACACACGTCGCCAGTATCCGTGCGCGAATAGATGACAGCATGATGACTTCGGTCTCCGTTACCGCGTGATTGAACTGGATCGATGAACGAGCCGACCCTTATTCATTTAACGGCACCGACGGCAGGAAATTGAGTCGTGCCGAATGGCCGGCGCGGAGGCCGACCATAAGGACAAATTCGCGGCCGGCAGCCGATACGATGCGTGCGACGCGGCCAGCCGCTTCGGTCGCACACGTTTGCGTCGCAGTGGGCGGATCGCGCGCGCCGACGGGGCCGCCCGCCGGCCTCGATTTTCGGTTAACCATGCCGTTAACCCGGATTTGACCCGAGCCGACGCCCCGGCAGCCGGCTTCCCCTATGAGTGCGAGCATGCCCGCCTTCACTTCGATCGAGAAAATCGCCGACTGGGCCGGACGCCACCCGCTCGTCGTCGGCGCGTTGGGCACGCTGATGTCGCTCGCGGCGCTCGGGATCAGCGCGGCGACGCTGTGGGCCGCGCGAATCGAAGTCATCGAGCATGCGCACGAGACGTCGCGCAACGTCGCGGCCGTGCTCGCGAGCCAGATCGCGCGGACGGTCGAAACGTCGAACAACGCGCTGGTCGCGCTGGCTGCCGACCTGGGCAAGCAGGCCGTACAGCGCATGGACACCGGGTTGCGGCACGATCTGCTGTTCGAGCGCACCGCGGCCCAGTACCTCACCGGCATGGGCGTGACCGACCGGCGCGGCCAGTTGATCGACGGATGCTGCGGCACGACCCATCGCTGGGACTTCAGCGATCGCGACTACTTCAAGGTTCATCGCGACGCGGACAACGTCGGGCTCTACGTGTCCCAGCCTTATCGGGCACGCTCGCGCGGCGGCAAGGAGTCGATCGCGCTGTCGCGGCGCATCGAGCGGCCCGATCATGCGTTCAACGGGATCGTGGTCGTCGCGATCGATCTCGCTTACTTCGAGCAGCTCCTGTCCCGGCTCGACGTCGGCCCGAACGGCGTCAGCGCGATCGTGCGCGCGGACGGCACGATCCTCGCGAGGAACCCGTCGTTGAACGACGGCCAGATGAATCTCCTGCGTCGCTCGAAATCGTTCAAGCGGATGGTGAACAGCGAATCGGGCTTCTATCCCGCCCGTTCGAGCATCGACGGCATCGTGCGCCTGTATACGTACCAGCGGATACCGGGCACGCCGCTGATCGCGGTCGTCGCGCCGGCGGAGCGCGACGTGCTGGCGGGCATTACACGCCTGTCGTGGACGGTCGGCGTGTCGGCCATCGCGATCAGCACACTGTTCTGCGCGGTGGTCTGGCTGCTGGCGTTCGCGCTGCGCGACAACCTGCGCAAGCAGACGCTGCTGACCGATCTCACGCGGACCGATCCGCTCACGGGCCTGCACAATCGCCGCGCGCTCGATACCGCGCTGGCCGACGAATGGGAGCGGCTGCAACGGGGCGGCGACGGCAGTCTCTCGCTGCTGTTCATCGACGCGGATCACTTCAAGCAGTACAACGACCGGCACGGCCACGCGGTGGGCGACACCGCGCTGCGCTTTCTCGCCGAATGCATCCGCGCGCATACGCGGCGGCGCGGCGACCTCGCCGCGCGCTACGGCGGCGAGGAATTCGTCGCGGTGTTGCCCGATACGGACGAAACCGGCGCGGCGCAGGTCGCGGAGGCGATTCGCCGCGAAGTCGAAGGCAACGCGCTCGACGGGTTCACCAAAACCGTGCCGCCCTTCACCGTCAGCATCGGCTGCGCGACCGGCCATCGCGCACGCCCCACCACCGTGCACGCGCTGTCGCATCAGGCGGACATGGCGCTCTATCGCGCGAAGCGCGAAGGCAGAAACCGCGTGTGTCGTGCGGAACCGGAGCCGTTCACCCGCTCGGCGTGACGCACGCCGGGCGCCGTCTGAAATTTTTTTTGACGACGGGTCACTCGCAAACGATTGCCGCGCGCAGCGTTCCTAAACTGTTCATCCAGGGTTCCGATAATCAGGAAATCTATTTAATAACACCCCTGGATTCTTCCTATGAATGATCGACGATTAACGGTTCGCATGAAGCTGATCATGGCTTTCGGACTTCTTACGTGCACGGTCGTGCTCGTCTCGCTCGTCGGCATCGTGTCGCTCGGCAACGCGAACGCGGCATTCGACGACTATGTCAACGGCATCAACGCCCGCGCGACCCTGGCGGACAAGGTTCTCGCCGCGGTCGACCGGCGCGCGATCGCCGCCCGCAACCAGGTCCTGGCGTCCGGGCCACGCGATGCGGACATCGAGAAGGAAGCCGCCCTGCAGGCCGACCGCGAAGTCGGCGCGCTGCTGGGTGAATTGACGAATGCGGTCCGCGTCGGCAGCCGCGCGACCGACAAGGCCCGCGAACTGGTTCGGCAAATCGGGGCGGTCGAGGCGCAGTACGGCCCCGTCGCGCGCGCCATCGTCGAAGCGGCGGCGAACAACCGGCGCGATCAGGCGATCACGATGATCAACGAACAGTGCCGACCGCTGCTGGCCCGGCTCGTCGCGGCCACCGATGCGTATGCGACGTTCTCGCGCACGATGGCCGCCCAACGGGTGAGGGAATCGGATGACCGCTATACGTCGCGACGACTGATGCTGATCGCGATCTGCATCGCCGCCGCGGCCGCGGCCGCGATCTCGGGCCTCTTCATCACCCGCGGCCTGCTGCGCGCGCTGGGCACGGAGCCTGCCGCGCTCAGCGATATCGCCCGCCATATCGCCGCCGGCGATCTCGGCGCCGAATCCGCGACCGGCGCCGCGCCGGCCGGCAGCGTGCTGGCCTCCATGCGCGACATGCAGGCGAACCTGATCCGGCTGATCTCGGAAGTCCGTACCGCCTCGGGCAACGTCGCGACGGGGGCAGGCGAAATCGCGTCCGGCAACCAGGACCTTTCGTCCCGCACGGAACAGCAGGCCGCGTCGCTGCAGGAAACCGCGTCGAGCATGGAGCAACTGACGTCCACCGTGCGCCTGAACGCCGACAACGCGCAGCAGGCGAGCGGCCTGGCCGACAACGCATCGGAGGTCGCGCAGCGCGGCAGCTCGGCCGTCGGCCTGATGGTCGACACGATGACGGACATCAGCGCGAGTTCCGCCAAGATCGCCGAGATCACCGGGATCATCGAAGGGATCGCGTTCCAGACCAACATTCTCGCGCTCAACGCGGCCGTGGAGGCCGCGCGCGCCGGCGAACAGGGCCGCGGCTTCGCGGTGGTGGCCAGCGAAGTCAGAAGTCTTGCGCAGCGTTCGTCGAGCGCCGCGAAGGAAATTCGCGAACTGATCTCGCAATCGGTCCGGAAAATCCAGGACGGCTCGCAGATCGCGAACAACGCGGGCGAGACGATGAGCCAGGTCACGCACGCGATCTCGCGCGTGACCGACATCATGGGCGAGATCGCCGCGGCGTCGAGCGAGCAGAGCCGCGGCATCGAGCAGGTCAATCTGGCCATTACGCAAATGGACGAGGTCACGCAGCAGAATGCGGCGCTCGTCGAGCAGGCGGCCGCCGCGTCGAAGTCGCTCGAGGAACAGGGGCTGCGGCTTGCCGAGGCCGTCTCGCTGTTCCGGCTGGAGACGCGCACGGCGAGCGCGTAGGCCCGCGCCCGCCGCCCCGTATCGGTGACGGACGACGCATGGATTCCGGCGTCCGTCATGTTCAGCACAGGAAATTAACCAAATAGTGGGAATTTCCGCCCGCTGCGTACGACACGAAACAATTCCGTAACGACCGCGTAACGATCGCTCACCACAATCCTCCATCTTCTACCATCAGGATGGAGTCTTGCATGTTTGCGTCACGAAGCCGTTTCCCGCTGCACGTCGCGGCATTGTCGAGTGCGATCGTACTGGCTGCCTGCGGCGGCGGCGACGACGTCGCGTCGACCGGCACGATCGCCGCGGCCGTTCCGGCGCCGCCCGCCGACCCCGGCTTCGTCGACAGCGCGCCGATCCCGAGCGCGCCGGCTTTCGTCGACAACGTCGCGACCAACCAGCGCGGCGACGCGCGCTATGCGACGCTGTCGACCAACGCCGCAGTGCGCGTGCTGAGCCGCTTCCTCGATCTCTGGCAACCGGCGACGATGCTGGTCGACGCGGGCGTGAGCGCGCCGGCGAACGGCGCGTTCCCCGCCATCTCGCCATCGCCCTGCTCCGGGCTGCCGAACAGCGGCGTGCCGTGCGGCACGATCCTGAACGACGCGGTGCTGTCGGCCAACGTGCAGTACGTGATCAACGCGACGACCGCCCGTACGCCGCAACAGGCCGACGCCGCGTACTACGACGACCGGCGCGGCAAGGGATACAGCGTGACCGACGGCATGGGCCCGCTCACCGCCGCGTGGCGCACCGCCGCCCAGCAGACGACCAGCATCACCACCGTGCCCGCCGATGCGACGACCGTGCTGTACAACGATGCCGGCAACAACGTCGGCGTCGGCAGCAGCAGCGGCAACGCCAGCTTCGGGAAGGTCGTCGACCTGCTCAACGAAATGGGCAACAACGCGTCGACCGAACCGTCGAAGCGCTTCTTCAAATACGCGCGCCCGTACCGCTGGAGCACGAGCGTGGTCGTCGCGCCGACGCTCGTGCCGGCCGAAAGCGCGACGCCCGCGACCGACGGCGGCTTCATCAGCGGCCACACGGCCGAAGCGATGCGCGATGCGACGACGATGGCGTGGCTCGTGCCGGAACGCTTCCAGGAGATGATCAGCCGCGGCCTCGAGCTCGGCGAGAACCGGATCCTCGCCGGCATGCATTCGCCGCTCGACGTGATCGGCGGGCGCATGCTCGCGCTGGCCGTCAGCGCGGCGAACCTGACCGCGTACGCCGGCGACGCGCAGGCTGCCTACACGCAAGCCCATCAGACGCTGCAACAACTGACGGGAACGAGCGCCACGACGTTCTCCGCATTCGCGCACTCGGGCACGACGGCCACCGACCGGTTTGCCGACTACGCGGCGAACAAGGCCGCGTTCCTGCGCCGCATGACGTTCGGCTTCGGTGCGATCGAATCGACGAACGCGCCGCCGGTCGTGCCGAAGGGCGCGGAGATCCTGCTGCAGACGCGCTTCCCGTACCTGAGCCCCGACCAGCGGCGCGTCGTGCTGAAGACCACCGAGCTGCCGTCCGGCTATCCGGTGATGGACGACGCGGAAGGCTGGGGCCGCTTGAACCTGTTCGCGGCGGCCGACGGTTACGGTGCGTTCAACGGCAACGTGATCGTATCGATGGATGCGTCGCAGGGCGGGCTCAATGCCGCCGACGTATGGCGCAACGACGTTTCAGGCGCCGGCAAGCTGACGCTGCAGGGCAGCGGCACGCTGACGCTGTCGGGCAACAACGGCTACACGGGCGGCACGCAGGTGAGCGGCGGCACGCTGGCGGCCGCGTCGGCGACGGCATTCGGCAAGGGCGACGTGTACGTCGGCCCGGGCGGCAGCGTGCGGATCGCGGCCGCCGCGCCGGTGACGGTCGCCACCCGCTACACGCAGCTCGACAACACGACGCTCGAACTCGACATCGACGGCAACGGCGGCGGACGTCTGCGCGTGGGCGGCCCGCTCACCATCGCGGGCGGCACGCTGCACGTGAAATTCGTGAACGGCTACACGCCGAAGGCCGGCGACACCATCGCGCTGATCGACGGCGCGGCGGCCGCCGCGAAGTTCGCGACGGTGACGGTCGACGGGTTCAAGGCCACGCCGGTCTACACCGCGGCGGGCGTGTCGATCACGCTGTCGGCCGCCTGACCGGCACGGAAGATCGATCCTGCAACGGCGCCGCCCACGGGCGGCTTCGGCTTGCGCTACGCGAACCGACCGGAGGCTGCCATGCCCGCGCCGTCCGGGCGAGGTCGTGTAGCGAACCGCCGTTGCAGCTCGATGATCGTCGGCAGGTTGAAATCGTGGACGTCCGGCGCGGCGCCGCCCTGCCGCCGGCTGACCTCGGCACACAGTTCCAGCGCACGCGCGCGCGTCTCGGCAAGCAACCGCAGCGCCTCGCCCAGCAACCCCTTCTCGAGTTCGGACAGTGAGCCGTCGTGACCGGTTTCGCCGATCGTCGGCTCGCTCATGCTGGTTTCCATCGCGACTTCTCCTTCGCTGTGCGAGGGCGCACCGTCGCACGTTGCGTCACATGACCGCGCCGCGCAGCCACGGCACGAACTCGCGTTCGCCGATGCCGTTGTCCTCGCTGCGCGATCGTCGTCCGGACGCGACGTCGAGCATCAGCCGGAACAGCCGCGCGCCCGCTTCGTCGACCGTGAGCGAACCGGCGACGATCCCGCCGCTGTCGAAATCCATGTCCGATTGCATTCGCTCGAACAGGCCGCTCGTCGTCGCGATCTTGATCGTCGGCACCGGCTTCGAGCCGAACACCGAACCGCGGCCCGTCGTGAAGCACACGAGATTCGCGCCGCCGGCGATCTGCCCAGTGGCCGACACCGGGTCGTAACCGGGCGTATCCATGAACACGAGCCCCGCTTGCCGCACCGGCTCCGCATAATCGTAGACGGCGCGAAGCGGCGAGCGGCCGCCCTTCGACACCGCGCCGAGCGACTTCTCGAGAATCGTCGTGATGCCGCCGGCGAGATTGCCGGGCGACGGGTTGTTGTTCATTTCTCCGCCGTTGTCGGCGACGTAGCGCTCCCACCATTGCAACCTGCCGAGCAGACGCCCGGCCACGTCGCGCGACGCCGCCCGCGCAATCAGCAGATGCTCGGCGCCGTAAATCTCGGGCGTCTCCGACAGAATCGCGGTGCCGCCGTTGCGAACCAGCAGGTCGACGGCCGCGCCGAGCGCCGGATTCGCGGTGATGCCCGAGTAGCCGTCGGAGCCGCCGCATTGCAAGCCGACCGTCAGCCGCGAAGCCGGCACGGTGCTGCGCCGCGCGCCGTCGGCCGCCTCCACCAACTCCCGCACGATCGACACGCCGCGGGCGACGGTGTCGCGCACGCCGCCCTCGTCCTGGATCACCAGCGTGCGCACCGTGCCGGGCGCCGCCGCGTCGAGCCGTTGCGCGAGCGCCCCGACCTGGTTGACCTCGCAGCCGAGGCCGACAAGCAGCACGCCGGCAAAATTCGGGTTGCGCGCATAGCCGACGAGCGTGCGACGCAGCAGTTCGATGCCGTCCCCCGTCGCCGACATGCCGCAGCCGCTCTGATGGGTGATCGCGACGACGCCGTCGACATGGCCGAATGCATCGAGCGCGCCGTGCCGGTATGCATCGGCGATCGCATGACAGACGCTCGCCGAACAGTTGACGCTCGCGATCACGCCGACGTAGTTGCGGGTACCCACGCTGCCGTCGGGCCGCACGAATCCGTCGAAGGTGTCGCGGCGATCCGCGGGAACGTCGTGCGCGTCGCCGGCGGGCCCGTCATCGTGCGCATGCCGCTCGGGCATCCCGACGTTGTGCACGTGCACGTGCTCGCCGGCGGCGATGTCGCGCAGCGCAATGCCGATCGGCTGCCCGCATTTGACGATCGCGTCGCCGCGCGCGATCGGCGCGGTGGCGACCTTGTGGCCGGCCGGCACCGCGTCCGCCAGCCGCAACGGTGCGCCGCGCACGTCGATCGGCACGTCCGGCGCCAGCGCGTCGAGTGCGACGGCGACGTTGTCGTCGCCGTGAAGGATCACGATTGCCGGTGGCTTCACGATGCATCTCTCCCTGTCGTTGCGATGCTGGCCGCCGGAGCGCCGGCCGCCGGTTCATGGCGGGCGACGAGTTGCCGCAAGCGCGGTTGTTCGGCCGACAGCGCCAGCGAATCCACGAGCGCGAGCAACGGCTCGATCCGCCGCGCCACCTTCTCGCGATGATTGACGGCGATATCGGCGATGCGATGCGCGAGAAACGGATTGAGAAAACGCTCGCGCACGCTGTCGACGTAGCGTTCGGCCGTTTCGCGCAAGCCCAGCGCCACGAATACCGGTGCGACTTCATCGCGCCACACGGCCTCGAGACCGTCGCGTAGCCGCGCGTCGTTCATCGCGTCCAGTACCGTCTCCGACGCGTCGCGCCCCGCCTCGAGCCACTGCTGCGCGAGCCAGCTGTGCCCGAGATTGAGGAAGAACAGCTTCAGGCGCTCGTGGCTGCGCAAATCGTCGGTGACGACGATCTGCGCGTGCCGGCACGGCAGCGCCATGCCGGCACGCCGTTCGATCGCCCACAGCGCGTACGGCTCCGCGACCGCGCCGACCGGATGAAGCGGCTCGGACACGATGCGGTCGACGAGCGAGTTGACCCACACGCACCGGTTGCACAGATAGTCGGCGAACGCGTCGGGCAGCCGCCACGCGCGTGCGAGGCCCAGCACGATGTCGCGCAGCGTGTCGCCGTTGTTCGTCACGAGTTCGCACGGCAGGATGGAGACGCCGTCATCGGGCCGCGCCTGCCAGCGCGCATGCAGCAGCGCCAGCAGCTTCGCCGGAAAACCATGCGGTGCGTGCTCCGGCCGGGCCAGCAGGTCCGCGGCGTCGCGCGGATCGGCGCGATAGCCTGCGTCGCCGGTATTCGACACGATCACGCGCACCGTCTCGATCGCGGCACGGCGGATCTCCGCCCAGTCGCGCTCGGCATCCCACGCGCGATGCACGGCGTGGCACTCGACGATTTCGTCGACGACACCGCCGTGCTCGCGCCCGCGAATCCGCACCGGATAGCGACCGGTGGCGCGCAGCGCGTCGATTCTCGCGCGGCTGGCCGGATTGCCGGTCGTCTGCACGATGCCGATGCCGCCCATCGCGTGGCCGTCGTCCAGCGCCTGGGAGACGAACAGGTCGACGTGCGCCAGCAGGAAGCGGCTCGTGCCGAACTGCAGGATCGGCGGCGTCATCGCGTGCACTCCGCGTGCCGGATTCGATCGCTCAGCATTCGACGAGCGCCTTCACGACGGTCTGCCCCGCTTCCAGCAGCCGCGGAAGCGCGTCCGGCACGTCCTCGAGCCGCATCCGGTGCGTGTTCAGCGCGCGGTCGGGAATGCGCCCGGCACGCATCGCGTCGAGCACCGTCGCGAAATCCTCGGCCGTCGCATTGCGGCTCGCGAGCAGCGTGGTCTCCCGCTTGTGGAATTCGGGATCCGAAAACGCGACGTGCCCGCGCACGATCGAGATCAACGTGTATTTGCCGCCGTGCGCGACGAACTCGAAGCCGCGATTCATCGCATCGAGGTTGCCCGTCGCGTCGAACACCGCATCGAAATACTCGCCGTTCGTCAATTCCGCGAGACGCGCCGTATCGTCCGCGCCCACCTCCACCGTCGCGTCGACGGCCAGATGCTGCCGGCAGAACGCCAGTCGATCCGCCCGCGTGTCGAGGCACGTGACGTCGGCGCCGCGCAGTTTCGCGAAGATCATCGCGGCCATGCCGATCGGCCCGGCGCCGACGACCAGCGCCCGCTGCCCGGCGCGAACGTCCGCTCGGCGCACCGCATGCGCGCCGATCGCGAGGAATTCCAGCATCGCCGCCTGATCGAGCGAAATGCCGTCGGCCTTGTGCACGAACTGCGCGGGTACGCTCAGGTATTCGGCCAGCGCGCCGTCGCGATGCACGCCGAGCACCTTGATGTTCACGCAGCAGTTCGTGTTGCCGTGGCGGCATGCGATGCAGTGTCCGCACGACAGATACGGCATCACGTACACCGCGTCGCCGGCGCCGAGCCCCGACGCCGGTTCCGCCTCGACGACGACCGCGGAAAGCTCGTGGCCCATCACGCGCGGATATTCGAGGTAAGGCTGGTTGCCGGTGAAGATGTGCAGGTCGGTGCCGCAGATGCCGACCCGTTGCACGCGCAACAGCACTTCGCCGCTGCCGCGCACGGGCAGTTCGCGCTGCTGCACGCGCAGCACGCCGGGGGATTCGCAAATCACGCTGAGCATGTCGGGTTCCTTTCGTTCGGGTTCATTCGTCGTGGCGTGCGGTGTCGATCCGGTAGAAGCGGCATGCATTGCCGCCGAAGAGGTCGTCCAGCGCCGCGGCGCCGAGCCACCGCGCGCAATCGTCCTCGCACGCGGCCAGCCAGTCGCCGTAGCCGCCGCACGCCGACGCCAGCCGCAGCACCGGCCAGTCGCTGCCCCACATCAGGCGCGTCGGCCCGAACAGGTCGGCCAGTGCGTGGACATACGGCCGCGTGCGCGCCCGCACCAGCTCCGGGCCGGCAGACGGGCCGGCCTCCGTCCAGAGGCCGGACAGCTTGCAATGAAGATTCGGCAGGCTCGCGAGCCGGCGCATCGCCGACAGCCACGGCTGCAATTCGCCGCGCTCGATGAACGGCTTCGCACCGTGATCGATCACGATCGGCAGATCGCGATGGCGTCGCGCGAACGCGTGCAGCGCATCGAGATGGCGCGGCATCACCAGCGCATCGAAACGCAGCGCGTGCTCGAGCATCGCGGCGACCGCGCGATCCAGCCGCGGATCGTCGATCCATGCGTCGTCGGGCAGATCCTGCAGCATCGGGCGCAAGCCGCGCGCCTTCGGCGCGGCCGCGAATGCCGCGATCCGCGCCGCTGCGTCGTCGGCCTTCAGGTCGACCCAGCCGACCACGGCGCCGACCGTCGGGGTGTCGGCCGCGAGATCGAGCAGAAAGCGCGTGTCGGCTTCGCTCGGCAGCGATTGCACGAGCACGGTGGTGTCGATACGCGCGGCGTCGAGCAGCGGCGCCAGATCGGCGGGGCCGAAATCCCGGTGAATCGCGTCGAGCTCGGCCGGCGGCCAGCAGCCGGCCCGCGCGCCGATTCGCCAGTAGTGCTGATGGGCGTCGATGCGCATGGTCATGCGTGGGATCCCGGAAGCGGCGCGCGCGCGTCGATCAAGCCTTCGTCGCGCAACGCAGCCCACAGTTCGGTCGGCGCGGGGCGCTCGAGCCATTCGATGTTCTGCTTCAACTGCGCCACGCTGCGCGCGCCGATCACGCACGACACGACGGCCGGATGGCCGAACGGAAACTGCAAGGCGGCGGCGGGAAGCGGTACGTCGAAGCGCCTGCACAGCGCGCCCAGGCGCGTCGCCTTGTCGATCACGTCGGCGCTCGCGTCCGCATAGTTGAACTTGCCGTTGCCGACGAGCACGCCGGAATTGAACACGCCGCCGATCACGATCGCCGTCCCGTCACGGGCGCACGCGTCGAGCAGCGGTTCGAGCGCCGTCTGTTCGAGCAGCGTGTAGCGGCCGGCCAGCAGCACGGCGTCGAGCGCCGCTTCGTTCAGCGCGTCGGCCGCGACTTCCCACTCGTTCACGCCGAGACCGAACGCGCCGATCTCGCCGCCCGAGCGCAGTGCCTCCAGCGCGCGAAACCCGCCGCCGCGGGTCAACTGTTCCCAGTAGTGCGCATGACGATCGCCATGCGTCATCGCACCGATGTCGTGCACGTACAGCATGTCGATCCGCGCGAGCCCGAGCCGTTGCCGGCTGTCCTCGTACGAGCGCAGGATGCCGTCGTAGCTGTAGTCGTAGACGGGCCGGAACGGCAGCGGCTCGGCCCAGCCATCATCGCCCGGCCGCACGCTCGGGTCGGCGCGCATCAGCCGCCCGACCTTCGTGCTGAGCGTGAAGGCGCCGCGCGCGCGCGGGGCGAGCCCCGCCCCCACGCGCCGCTCGGACAGCGTGTAGCCGTAATACGGCGCGGTGTCGAAATAGCGCAGGCCGGCCGCCCACGCGGCGTCGACGAGCGCGGCCGCGTCGGCCGCCGACATCGGCCGATACAGGCCGCCGAGCTGCGAGCAGCCGAGACCGAGCGCGGACACCGTCAGCCCGCTGCGCGGCAAGGTGCGCGTATCGTTCGCGTTCATGCGTGACGACTCGATGCGGGAAAGCGGCACGGGCGATCAGTACAGGACATTCTTTGCCGCCTGCGAATCGAGGTTCTGCTTGTCGACCATCACGACGCCGGTATCGATCAGCTTCGGCGCGGGCTTGCGCTCGATCACGTCGAGCGCCGTGCGCACGCCCCGGTTCCCCATCTGCCACGAACCCTGCACGGCGATCGCCTGCACGGTGCCGTCGCGCACGAAGCCCTGCAGGTCCTCGTTGCCGTCGAAGCCGATCGCGACGACCTTGCCCGCCTTGCCCGACTGCTTCAGCGCGCGGCCCATGCCGACCGCGGTCGGCTCGTTCGCGCCGAAGATGCCCTTCAGGTCGGGGTTCGCCGACAGCACGTCGGTCGTCTGGTTCAGCGCGGTCGCCATTTGCGATTGCGAGTAGTACGGGCCGACGATCTGCAGCTTCGAATGGCTCTCGATGTACTTGCGGAACCCGCCGACGCGGCTGACCTCGGACCCCGCGCCCGGCACGTACGACATGATCGCGATCTTGCCGGACTGCCCGACGCGATCGATCAGCGCCTTCGCGCACAACGCGCCGGCCTTCTCGTTGTCGGTCGACAGGAACGCCTGGTAGTACGGCTTGCCGGCATCCGAGATGGCCGAGTCGATCAGCACGACGGGAATGTGCGCTTCCCACGCCTTCTTGATCGCGGGCACGAGCGCATCGGGATCGGACGGCGCGAGCACGATGCCCGCCACATGACGCGTGACCGCGTTGTCGACCATGTTGACCTGCCCGCTGATGTCGGACTCGGCCGCCGGCCCCTGGAACGTCATCGTATAGCCCTTGGCGCCGTCGAGCGCCGCCTTCGCGCCTTTCTGCACGTTCTGCCAGTAGTTCGAATTGACCGTCTTGACGATCACAGCGATCTCGCCGCCCGCCGCATACGCGCCGCTGTTGCACGCCGCCGCGAACACGCACGCCGATGCCGCCAGCAGGATGGATTTGTTCATGTCTCGCTCCGCTTCTCGTTGGTAGGGACTGCTTGCCGCCGGTCAGGGCCGGCGATTGCGCAACTGGTCGATCCACACCGTGCCCAGGATCACGACGCCGATGATGATCTGCTGGATGAAGCTCGACACGCCGTTCATGTTCAGGCCGTTGCGCAGCACGCCGATCACGAACGCGCCGATCGCCGTGCCCGAAATCGTGCCGACGCCGCCCATCAGCGACGTGCCGCCGATGACCGAGCTGGCGATGGCGTCGAGTTCGTACATCACGCCCTCGTTCGGCTGCCCGGTGACGAGCCGCGACATCAGCACGCAGCCGGTCACGCCCGCGAGCGCGCCGGACAGCACGTAGGTGAACAGCTTCACGCCCTGCACGTTCACGCCCGACAGCCGCGCGGCTTCCGCGTTCGATCCGACCGCGTAGATATGACGGCCGAGCGACGTTCTCGACAGCAGCACGGACACCACGACGAACAGCACGACCATGATCACGACCGGATACGGGATGCCGGGAAACGTCGTGTCGGGGAAGCCGTCCGCGCCGATGCGCGAGATCCGCAGCAGCGCGCCGTTGCCGAGCGCGCCGAACGCGTCGCCGAGATCCGAGACGGGCCGCGCGCCCGTGATCTGGAGCGCGATGCCGCGCGCGACGAGCATCATGCCGAGCGTCGCGATGAACGGCGGCAGGCCCATGCGCGTCACGCAGATGCCGTTGACGAGCCCGCATAGCGCACCGACCAGGATGCCGGCCGCCATCGCGGCAGGCACCGGCACGCCGGCCTTGACGAGCAGCGCCGCGCACACGCCGGCCAGCGCGAGCACCGAGCCGACCGACAGGTCGATGCCGCCCGTGATGATCACGCAGGTGGCGGCCACGCCCAGATAGGCGATGGACGTGACCTGCAGGCCGACGGTCATCAGGTTGTCGACCGAGAAGAACGCCGCGCTCGATATCGAGAACGCGAACACGAGCACGACGAGGCTGCCGAGCGCCGCGAACTTCTGGATCAGGTCGCGCCGCCGCTGTCGCGCCGCCCGCTCGTCGGCCTGGCTTCGATCGGATGTCATTTCAAGCATGGGAACGCCCCGACGCGTAGTGCATGATCTCCTCCTGACTGGTGTGTTTCGTGTCGAGCAATGCGGTCATTCGACCTTCGTGAAAGACGGCGATCCGGTCGGTCATGCCGAGCAGTTCGGGCAATTCCGAGCTGATCAGCACGACGCCGACGCCATCGGCGGCGAGCCGGTCCATCAGCCCGTAGATCGCGAATTTCGCACCGACGTCGATGCCGCGCGTCGGCTCGTCGAAGAACAGAATCTTCGAGCCGCGGTACAGCCATTTGCCGATGACGACCTTCTGCTGGTTGCCGCCGGACAGGTTGCGCACACGCTGATGCACGGACGGCGTGCGAATCGCGAGGTCCTGCACGTAGCGGCGCGCCACGTCGAGCTCGTCGTCGAAGCGCAGGAATCCGAAGCGTGACGCGATGCCGCGCACGTTCGCGAGCGTGAGGTTGGCCGCGACGGGCATCGGCAGCGCGAGCCCCTCCTTCTTGCGGTCCTCCGACAGATACGCGATGCCGTGCCGGATCGCCTCGCGCGGCGAGCGGATCGTCACGGGCCGGCCGTGCAGCGCGATCGTGCCGCCGTCCGGGCGATCCGCGCCGAAGATCGCGCGGGCGATCTCGGTGCGTCCGGCCCCCATCAATCCCGCGAAACCCAGGATCTCGCCGCGGCGCAGCGCGAACGACACCGGTCCGAACACGCCGTCGCGGCGCAGGTCGCGCACGTCGAGCAGCACGTCGTCCGTCGGCGCCGACTGCCGCGACGGATACGCGTCGTCGAGCGTGCGTCCGACCATGCGCGCGACGATGTCGTCGATGCTCACGTCGGCGAAATCGTCCGTCGAGATGTGGCGTCCATCACGCAGCACGGTCACACGATCGACGATCTGCGCCATTTCGTCGAGCCGGTGCGAGATATACAGAATCGCCACGCCGTCGGCGCGCAGTTCCTCGATGATGCGAAAGAGCTGCACCGTTTCCGCTTCCGTCAACGACGACGTGGGTTCGTCCATGATCAGCACGCGCGCATCGAGCGACAACGCCTTCGCGATCTCGACCATCTGCTGCTGCGCGATGGACAGCACGCCGACCTTCGTGGTCGGCGCGACGTTCAGGCCGATTCGCGCGATGCAGCGCGCCGCATCCGCATTCATGCGTTTCGTGTCGACGAACGGCCCGCGCCGCGGCTCGCGTGCGAGGAACAGGTTCTCCGCGACGCTCAGGTGCGGGACGAGATTGAGCTCCTGGTGAATGATCGCGATGCCGGCCGCCTGCGCTTCGGAGGCCGAACGAAACCGCACCGGCGCGCCGCGATAGTAAACGACGCCCTCGTCAGGCAGGTACTGGCCGCTGATGATCTTCATCAGCGTGGATTTGCCCGCGCCGTTTTCGCCGCACACCGCATGCACCTCGCCGCGGCGCAGATCGAGGCGAATGCCGTCGAGCGCGACGACGCCCGGGAAGCGCTTGCGAATCCCTTCCAGGCGCAGGATCTCCCGGTCCGCTTCGTCCTGTGCGGCCTGACCGGGCAGATTGCGAGGCATTGCCATTGCGTCTCCTTGAGGCGGATCGACCTCGGCTTCGCCTGGTCAGTCCAATTTGGATGAATTACAGCAATCGAACCCGTTTTGGTCAAGCCAATTTATCTATTTCAATCTGATCTTACCAATGGTAAAAACCCGGACACCCGGCTGAATGAGCCGCTGCATGGGGCAATGAGGCAGGCGTGATAGACTCCGCGACACGCGCTTGTGCCGAGAGCGCATTGACCTCAATCGATCGGATGAAATCGACAGAACCCAAGCGGCTTTACCAATCGGTCGCGGCCCAGATCGTCGCGTTGATTCGCCAGGGCGAATTCGCGATCGGCGAGCGGCTGCCGCCGGAGCGCGAGTTGGCGCTGACGCTCGGCGTATCGCGTCCGTCGCTTCGCGAGGCGCTGATCGCGCTGGAAATCGGCGGCCAGATCGAAATCCGGATGGGCTCCGGCGTCTATGTCCGCGACACGGCGGCCGACGCCGTCGGCCCGATGGCCACGCTCGGCGACAGTCCGTCGGAATTGATGCAGGCCCGCGCGGCCGTCGAAGGCAGCGTGGCAGCGCTGGCCGCCGCACGGATGACGGCCGCGATGCTCGAACGCCTGCGCCGCACGGTTCAGCGCATGAAGCGGCTCGCGGAGGCCGGCAAATCGCCCGTCGAGGCCGACCGGCAATTCCACATGCTGATCGCGGAAGCCGCCGGCAATTCGGTGCTCACGCGCTTCGTCGGCGAGCTGTTCGACAGCCGCCACGACCCGATCGCGGCCGCCATGCGCGGCCACGCGGAAAATCCGCAGACGTGGACCGCCGCCGTGCGCGAGCACGAGGACGTGCTGCTCGCGCTGCAGGCCGGCGATCCGATCGCGGCCCAGACGGCCATTCGCGCGCATCTTCGCGCGTCCGAAGCGCGGTGGATCGAGGGCGGGCTGAAAGCCGAGCCGGATTCGGAGCCGGATTGACCGGCGCACGGGCGCCGGCAACGCGCTATTCAACGCCCTGCAACGCTGCCCGATCGCTCGCCGTGCGGCGCGGCGGCAGCGTGCGCGGCACTAGGCTCGTCACCAGCACCGAGCCGACCACCAGCAGCCCCGCGACCACGCCGAACCCGGCATACGGCGCGCCGGTACGCACGAACAGGGCACCGACCAGCCACGAACTGAACGCGCCGCCGAGCGAACCGAGCATGCTGATCACCGCGATGCCCGCCGCCGCCGCGCGGCCGGTCAGTTGGGCCGCCGGAATCGTCCAGAAAACGATCGGCACGGTGAATGCGCACAACTGCGCGATCGCAAGCAAGGTCACGGTGATCCAGACGTGGCCGACCGAGAAGCGCAGAAGCAGCAAACCGCACGCGGTGACGAGCATGCAGGCCACCGTATGCCATCGGCGCTCGCCGTATCGGTCGGAACTCCATGCGATCGCCACGTTGCCGATCATCGTGAATACGGAAATCAGTCCGGACAACCAACCGATTCCGGAGACGCTCGACACCCCGGCCGCCTTCAGCACCGTGGGCGACCAGAACGTCACCGTCCCCATCCCGACGTAGACGCAGAAATAGATCGCGGCAAGCCCGAGCACGCGACCGTTGCGAACGATGTCGAGCACGCGGGCCCCATCATGGCCGACCACTGCCGCGGCCCGATCCGCGTCGAGATCGCGCAACAGCGCCCGCCGATCCGCAGGCGACAGCCATGCCGCCTGTTCCGGCCGGTCGCTCAGCATCAGCAGCGCAACCAGCCCGAGCGCGATGGCCGGCAATCCCTCGATCAGAAACAGCCACTGCCATCCGCGCATGCCCATCGCGTCCTGCATGTGCGCCATGATCCAGCCGGACAGCGGCCCGCCGATCATGCCGGCGACCGGCACCGCGAGCAGCAGCACGCTGTTGACACGGGCGCGCACCGTATCCGGAAACCAGTACGACAGGTACAGGATCAGGCCCGGAAAGAAGCCGGCCTCGGCGGCGCCGAGCAGAAAGCGCACCACGTACAGCGACACGCTGCCGGTCACGAACATCTGCGCCACCGTGCAAAGCCCCCACAGCACCATGATTCGCATGAGCGTGCGGCTCGCGCCGATGCGCGCGAGCACCAGATTGCTCGGCACCTCGAACGCGGCGTAACTGATGAAGAAGATCGCCGTCGCGGAGCCGAATACGGCTTCGCTCAAGCCGAGGTCCTGCAGGAACTGCAGCTTGGCGAACCCGATGTTGACGCGATCGACGAAGTTGACGACGTAGCAGAGGAACAGAAACGGAATCACGCGCAGCGCGATCCGGCGATACAAGACGGCAGGGGGTGACTCGGACATGGACCGCTCCCGGTATGTGGACATGCGTCGGCCGTCGCGTGGGTTGCTCGCGGCCGCCGTCGGTGGCGCCGCCACGCGTTGCGCGCACAGAGGCTGCGCGAAGCGTCGCGAGGGAATTATACGAATCTCACAATTCGGGATTCATTGGTAGTTAACACGAGAAAACGCCTCGGACGCTAACCGTGTCATGCCTCCAACCCACATTCGTCAGATTTTTAAGAAAGCACCGGGTCAATGCTCATCCAATCGCTGCTTTGCCCTTACTGCAAGGTCTCACGTCGCACCCTATGTAAACCCCACCATAAAGATAAATTCAATCCCCTATAATGAGATTTGCAAAAACATCCTTCAAGCGAGCGCCGATCGGGTTTCGATCGCGTCACCCGGTGTTTTTTTCTGGATATGATCGTCGGCGGGACTAGCCGCGTGGCACGGCGCCTTCGGAAGCCGTCCATCCGGGCGAGTCCAGTCGACCCGCGCGCATGGCGCGAGCGCGCTGCCCGCGCCCGGGCAACATGGGCCGGCTTCGGCCGGCATCGAATTTCAGACGGAATGCGTTAGCCACGCCATGAACCTGCACGCTGAAACACTGTGCTTCTCCGATGTGTTCCTCCATTCCCAGGCGATCGTGAACTGGTCGCAGCACTACGACCAGATCAGTCCGGGCACCGCCACGACCACGCTGCGTCAGGTCGCCGGCCAGCGTTTCCACGTCTTTCGCGAACGCATCAACCAGCGCGTGATGCAGCACGGCCTCGCGCCGCGCGGCCGGCTCTGCTTCGCGCTGCCGATCGCCAGCGCGGTCGCGCCCGTGGTCCAGGGTCGCACCGTCGAGCGACCGAGCCTGCTGACCTTGCGCGGCGGCGAGGAATTCGTCGCCCACCTGCCGTGCGACACCGAGGTGCTCGCCTTCACGATCGACCGCACGCTCACCGCCGATCGCGAACTGGACGAACTCGCGAACCTGCCCGCCCGCATCCTGAAGCAGCCGGTGCTGCCGATCTCGCCCGCACGCTACGGCAATGCGCTGGACGGCCTCGAGCGCGTGCTGCGCCAAGCGCTCGACGGCGACTCGCTCACCGCGCGCGATGCGTTCGACGAACGCGTGCTCGCGCACAGTGTGGTCGGCATCCTGCTCGACCTCGTGCAGCCCGACGACCCGGATGCCGGTGCGCTGCCGTCGGCGTCGACGCAAAGCTACATCGTTCGCCGCAGCCAGGAAATCGCGCTGGAGTGCGACGACGTGCCGACGGTCATCGATCTCTGTCACCACCTCCGAATCAGCCGCCGCACGCTGCAATACAGCTTCCAGAACGTGGTCGGCACCACGCCGACCGCCTACCTCCGCTCGATCCGGCTGAACGCGGTGCGGCGCTTCCTGATGACGACGCCCGAGACGATGCGGATCGGCGACGCGGCAGCGCAATTCGGCTTTTGCCATTTCGGGCGTTTCTCCGCGTATTACCACCAGCATTTCCACGAGTTGCCGTCGCACACGCCGCGGCTGAGCTGAGCGCACCGCACGCGCCGCCTCATCCGGGTAATCCCCTGCCGCGTGGTGCATGCGGATTGCCGATAACGGACAACGCCCGTGTTTTCGGCACCGTAAATTTTGTCGTCGGCTCCGCTCGCATGCCCGCTGCACCGCATGGAGCGGCCGTCCAAGCGCATACCCGTGTCGTCGATGAACGTCGGCAGCGATTGCCGGCTCGTCAGCATCGGCGCGCGGCACGGGGATATCGATCAGGCATGCCGGTGTCGATTCCTGACGGACGATCCGGCCAGCGGGACTACTCATGAACGAATCGTCACCCCGGTCCGAAGCGGGGCTCGGCAAGAACGCCGTCGGACTTTCACACATCGTTTTCTTCGTCGTCGCCGCGGCCGCGCCGCTCACCGCGATGGTCGGCGCGACGCCCGCGGCGTTCTCGCTCGGCAACGGCCCCGGCGTGCCCGGCGTCTTCGTGCTGGCGGGCGTCATGTACCTGATCTTCAGCATCGGCTATGCGGCGATGAGCCGGCACATCTCCAATGCGGGCGCATTCTATGCCTACATCGCGAACGGGCTCGGGCGCCCCGCCGGCGTGGGCGGCGCGTTCGTCGCGATCGTCGCGTACAACGCCGTGCAAATCGCGATCTACTGCATGTTCGGCTTCTTCCTGAACGACAGCATCCAGCGGCACTACGGCGTCGACGTGCCGTGGTGGGCATTCGCGCTCGCATGCGTCGTCGCCGTGCACTTCTGCGGTGCGCGACGCATCGAGTTCAGCGGCCGGCTGCTCGGCATGCTGATGATCGGCGAGATCGCGATCGTGATGCTGCTCGATCTCGCGATCATCGCGCACGGCGCGAGCGCCGGCGGCTTCAGCGCGAAACCGTTCAGCCCGGCAATGGTGTTCGCGCCCGGGCTCGGCACCGCGCTCGTGTTCGTGCTCGGCTCGTACATGGGCTTCGAGGCCACGGCGATCTTCTCCGAGGAGGCGCGCGACCCGAAGCGCACGATTCCGCGCGCCACGTACGTGGCCGTGATCCTCATCATGGCGTTCTACGCGCTGTCGTCGTGGGCGATCGTCGAGGCCTGGGGCGAGCGCGCGATCGCCGCGCAGGCCGCACGCGATCCGGCCAACCTCTGGTTCGCCGTCAGCGGTCGACTGCTCGGCGGCATCGCGACGGACGCGATGAACGTCCTGCTCGTCACGAGCCTGTTCGCGGCCATCCTGTCGTTCCACAACACGATCACGCGCTATTTCTACGCGATGGGCCGCGAACGCGTGCTGTGGCGCAAGCTCGGCCATACGTGCCCCGTGCATCGTTGCCCGGACGTCGCCGGCAAGGTGCAGACGCTGATCGCGCTCGCGGCCATCGCCGGATCGGCGGCCTTTCGCCTCGACCCGTTCGCGGTCGTGTTCTCGTGGATGAGCGCGCTGGCCACGATCGGCATCATCGCGGTGCAGATCCTGGTGGCGGCCTCGGTGATCGCGTTCTTCGCGCGCGACCATCGGGACGCCAGCCTCGTGCACCGCCTGATCGCGCCGCTCGTCAGCGTGATCGCGCTCGGCGCCTGCCTCGTGCTGGTCGTGCGCAACCTGTCGGTGCTGAGCGGATCGGATTCGACCTTCGTCGCGATGTTTCCGTATTTCCTCGCCGCCGTCGGCGCGCTCGGCATCCGCGCCGCGCTGCGGTTGAAACGCAGCGACCCCGACCTGTACCGCGCACTCGGACGCGCCGTCCAATAACCGCCGCCCGGACGGTGCCGCACCGCCGTCCCGTCGCCGCCCCGACGCTTTCCCGCCGCCCACGCGCCATGCGACGTGTCGCGCCGGCACGGGTATTCCCTATCCCGATCGCGCCGCAACGGTTGCCGATAGCGGACAAGGCGCGCGATTCCATCGACATACAGTAAAGGCGACGTCGAAGCAGCACGGCGGCGGCCGCCCCCGCCGCCGCCCCGTTCCGCCCGACGATTCGCCCCTGGAAACACGGACACCATGATGAAAATTCAGAATCTGATCGACGGCAGGCATTGCGACGCAGCGGCCGGCCGCACCTTCGACAAACTGGCGCCGGCGACCGGCGACTACGTGGCCGCCGTGCCCGCATCGACCGCCGAGGACGTCGATCGCGCGGTGCGCGCCGCGCACGCGGCGCTGCAAGACGACGCCTGGGCGCGCGCGGGCGGCGCGGCCCGCGCCCGCTGGCTGCTTCGGCTGGCGGACCTGGTCGAGCGCGACGCCGATGCGCTGACGGAATTGCTGGCCGTCGAACAGGGACGTCCGCTTGCCGAGATGCGCATGATGGACCTCCCGATGTGCATCGACACGCTGCGCTACTTCGCCGGCTGGGCCGACAAGCTCGAGGGCCGCACGATTCCGACCGACGGCTTCATGGGCCGCCCGACGCTCAGCTACACGCGGCGTGCGCCGGTGGGCGTCGCCGGTCTGATCATCCCGTGGAACGCGCCGTTGATGATCGCCGTGTGGAAGCTCGCGCCGGCGCTGGCGGCCGGCTGCCCGGTGGTCGTCAAGCCGTCGGAGGACACGCCGCTGGCCGTCGCCCGGCTCGGCGAACTCGTCTGCGAAGCCGGCCTTCCCGCCGGGGTCGTCAACATCGTCCACGGCGTGGGCGCGGAAGTCGGCGCCGCGCTGGTCGCGCACCCGCTCGTGAGCAAGATCAGTTTCACCGGCAGCACCGAAGTCGGCCGCGCGATCGCGGGCGTGGCAGCAAGGACCTTCAAGCGCGTCACGCTGGAACTCGGCGGCAAGGCCGCGCAGATCGTCTTCGCGGACGCCGATCTCGACCGTGCGATTCCGTCGCTGATGGCCGGCATGTTCGCGAACCAGGGGCAGACGTGCGCGGCCGGCTCGCGCGTGCTCGCGCACCGCTCGATCGCCCAGGCGCTCGAAGAACGGCTTGCCGACGCGGCCCGGGCGATGCGCGTCGGTCCGCCATCGGAGCCCGGCGTGCAGATGGGCGCGCTCATCAACCCGCGGCACCTCGCACGCGTGCGAGCGCTCGTCGACGGCGCGCTCGCCGAAGGGGCGGTGATGCTCGCCGGCGACGAACAGGTGCCGCCGCGCGGGTGCTTCATGCGCCCGACGATTCTGGGCGGCGTCCATCCGGGCATGCGGATCGCCCGCGACGAGGTATTCGGCCCGGTCGGCATGGTCATGCCGTTCGACACCGAGGACGACGCCGTTCGCATCGCCAACGACACGCCGTTCGGTCTGTCCGCCTCGGTGTGGACGCAGGACGTCGGCACCGCGCACCGCGTCGCCGAACGGCTCGACGTCGGCGCGGTCGCGATCAACGCGTGGAGCCCGATCGACGCACGCCTGCCGTGGGGCGGCACCAAGCAAAGCGGGATCGGGCGCGACCTGTCGAAGGCCGCGCTCGATGCGTACCTCGAGGAAAAGATCGTCACCGCAGCCCTGTGACCCGACGGCGCGCACCGCGCCACAACCCTGTTCAAGCACTTCGCAAGAGAGACGAGAGACACCATGGACTATCAAAAGCGTCAAAAACGATTCTGGCACCCGATGAGCTCGGCGGCCGCCGGGCATACGACTCCCACCGTGATCATCGCGCGCGGCGACGGCAACTACGTGTACGACGTCGAGGGCCACCGCATGCTCGACGGCGTGGGCGGCCTGTGGAACGTCAACGTCGGGCATAACCGGCCGGAAGTGAAAAGCGCGATCGCCCGGCAGATGGACGAACTGTCGTACTACCAGACCTTCGACGGCGTCGCCCATCCGCGCGTCTACGATCTGGCCGACCGCCTGTGCGCGATGTTCGCGCAGGAGGACATGCAGCGGGTCATGTTCGGCAGCGGCGGGTCCGACGCGATCGAGACCGCGCTCAAGATGGCGCGCCAGTACTGGGTCGCCGCGGGCGAGCCGTCGCGCACGAAATTCCTGTCGCTGCGCAACGGCTATCACGGCGTGCACATGGGCGGCACGTCGATTGGCGGCAACGGCGTCTACCATTACAATCACGGCCCGCTGCTGCCCGGCTGCGTGCTGCTCGACACGCCGTGGCTCTATCGCAATCCGTGGAATTGCGACGATCCGCAACAGCTCGTCGAGCACTGCATCCGGCAGATCGAGGAAACGATCGCGTTCCACGGCCCGCAGACCATTGCCGCGTTCGTCGCCGAACCCGTGCAGGGCGCCGGCGGCCTGATCGTCCCGCCGGCCGATTACTGGGCTCGCGTGCGCGCCGTATGCGACCGCAACGGCATCCTGCTGATCGCGGACGAGGTGGTCACCGGCTTCGGCCGCACCGGCAGCCTGCTCGGCAGCCGCGGCTGGGGCGTCGCCGCCGACATCCTGTGCGTCGCCAAGGGCATTTCCGCCGGCTACGTGCCGCTCGGCGCGACGCTGTACAACGGGCGGATCGCCGACGCGATCGAACATGGGGCGGGCTTCTCGCACGTGGTCATGCACGGCTATACGTACAGCGGCCATCCGCTCGCCTGCGCCGCGTCGCTCGCGGTGCTCGACATCGTCGAGGCCGAGGATCTGCCGGGCAATGCGGCGCGGGTCGGCCAGCGCCTGCTCGAGCAATTGCTGCCGCTGAAGGCAGACTTCGAGACCGTCGGCGACGTCCGCGGCAAGGGGCTGATGCTGGCGCTCGACCTGGTGACCGACAAGGCCAGCCGCACGCCGCTCGATCCGGGCAAGGGGTTCGCCGCCCGCGTGGCAGATGCCGCGCGCCGGCGCGGCGTCCTGGTCCGCGCGATCGCGAACAAGGTCGTGATGTCGCCGCCGCTGACGCTGCGGCAGGACGAAGCCGACTTCATCGCGGTGACGCTGCGCGAAGCGCTGCAGGAATGCTGCGCGGATTCGCTGGCGATCGCCTGAGCGCGAACCGGCCCGGCGCACGGGCTTTTCGTCGAAGGTTCGTGCGCGTCGCCGTCCGGCTTCGGTTCGACGACGATCGCCGCGGGGCGCCGAAGTCGACGATCGGCATCCCGCCTGTTCCCGTTTCGTTTTAAAGGAAGACAAGTCAAATGGAAAACCGGGCCGTTGCATTCACGGTGGAGAAATACCCGCTCGCGCTTCGACTGCTGCACTGGGTCAGGGCGATCCTGATCGGCGCGCAGCTCTGGACCGGCTGGACGATGGTCCGGCTCGACGACAACCTGCCGGCCAAGTTCGACTGGTACTACCCGACGCACAAGGAATTCGGCGTGCTCACGCTGCTGGTGGTCGTCACGCAACTGGCAATCCGTTCGATGAAGCCGTTGCCGCCGCTGCCTTCGACCCTGCCGACGCTCGACCGCAAGCTCGCGAAGATCGGCCACTACCTGCTGTATGCGCTGGCGATCGTCGTGCCGCTGATGGGTTATTCGATGTCGAGCACGTTTACACAGAGCGACGGCGTGCCGTTCTTCTTTTTCCGCGTACCCGAGCTGCTGCCGAAGAACGACCACTGGTTCGAGGCGTTTCAGTGGTTGCACAGGACGCTCGCCTACACGCTGCTCGCGCTCGTCGTGCTGCATGTGCTCGGCGCGCTGAAGCACCGATTCTTCGACCGCAACCCGGAAAACGACGTGCTGCGGCGAATGCTGTAACGCCGCCACGCGGAAACCTCGCGCCCGGTGAGCTTCCGCATCCGGTCCGCCCGATCGCGGCGGGCCGATCTTCTTCACCATAAATATTTCGTTTTACTAACGACAAGCGGACCCGCCGCACGCGTCCGGCGCCGTCGCACGCCGTCGGAAACCGCGCCGCGTGGGCCGCCCACACCTGGAGATCGACGATGAAAAAGATAATGGCGGCCGTATCGGCCGCGAGCGCCATGGGTTTCGGCCTGACGGCCCATGCGCAAGGCACGGTGACGCTGTACGGCCTGATCGACGAGGGCGTCAATTTCACGAGCAACGCGGGCGGCAGCCACGCTTACCAGATGGTCAGCGGCGATACCGTCGGCAGCAACTGGGGCCTGAAAGGGACCGAGAACCTCGGCGGCGGGCTGAGAGCGCTGTTCCAGCTCGAGAACGGTTTCAACGCGAGCACCGGTGCGCTCGGGGTCACGTCGCGGATGTTCGGCAGGCAGGCCTACGTCGGGCTCGATTCCGATCGGTTCGGCACGCTGACGTTCGGCCGCCAGTACGATCCCACGCTCGACATATGGAGCCCTTTCACGGCCACCGGAAACTGGCTCGGCGACTTCGGCGCGCATCCGTACGACAACGACAACGCCGACTGGGACTACCGCATCCAGAACAGCATCAAGTACGTGTCGCCGATGTACGGCGGCTTCAAGGGCGAAGTGCTGTACGGGCTCGCGAATCAGGCGGGCGGCTTCGCGCGGAACCGCGTGTACAGCGCCGCCGTGCAGTACCAGGCGGGCGCATTTTCCGCTGCCGTCGCGTACCTGAAGGCCGACAATGGCGGCGCAACCGCGGGCGGCGCGTTGTCGAGCGACGATACGGTTTTCAGCGGCCGCTCGCAGCAGAACATCGATGCCGGCGCATCGTACAAGTTCAGCGACAAGCTGACGCTGTCCGCCGCGTATTCGCATGTCGACGTGACCAACCCGGAATTGAATCTCTACTTCGCGAACCAGCCGGCGGCAGGCTCGCAGCACGCGTGGAAATTCGACAACTTCGAGGTCAACGGCCAGTATTTCTTCCGGCCGGACGTCTGGCTCGGCGCGGCCTATACCTACACGCATGCACATGTCGCGACGGCGGCGGGCGATGCGTCGCCGAGCTGGCACCAGCTATCGATGATGCTCGACTACGATCTCAGCAAGCGGACCTCGACGTACATTCAGGGCGCGTATCAGCATGCAACCGGCAATACCGGCACCGACTTCGACTACGCACACGTGCTCGGCACGGCCGGGCAGTCGTCGGGCCGCAATCAGCTGGCGTTGCGCGTCGGGATGATGCATCGCTTCTGAACCCGGCGGACCACACGGGCTCGCAGCGTGCGCGGCAGCCCGTGCTTTCCCGAACCGTCAGAACTGATGCCGCACGCCGAGCCGAACCGCCGTCTGCGCCGCACCGGACGCCGGCCCGCCAAGCGCCGCTTCGACCTGGGCGCCGTAAGCACCGTCGTGCCCGCGTGCGAATACCGCGTACAGGCCCGTACGTTTCGACAGCGAATAGTCGGCGCTCAACGTGACCTGATTGGCCGAGCCGACGTCGCCGCCGCGCTGCTGGTACTGGAACCCGCCGCCCAGTTGCAACGACGGCGTGACGGCATAGGTCAGCCCGGCGTCGCAAGTGGTGGCCCGCAGCGGCGCGGCGGCACTGATCCGCACGTCCGACACCATGCCGAAGACGCGGAGCGGACCGACGTTGTAGCCGGCCCCGACCGAGAAATTGCGCAGATTGCCGCCGGCGGTCACGTCGTGCTGGCCGAAATAAGCGAGGGCGGCACTGAACGCGCCCTGTGCGTAGGACAGCATCGCGCTTTGCACGCTGCCGCGCGCGACCGTCCCGGGCACGTTGCCGAACCCCCACATGCCGCCGAACGACAATCCGCCGAATGACGGGCTCACGTACTTCACCGCGTTGTTCACCTGGACGCCCCATACACGGTTGTCGAGCGCGCCGCCCGCCGATGCGTTCGCCGGCAAGCCCCACGCGAGCAGGCCGGCCGGCGTGTTCGCACCGATCGCGAACGCCGGCAGGAGATCGCCGACGAAATCGAACTGCCGCCCGAGCGTCACGGTCCCCCAGTCGCCACCGAGCCCGACGTACGCTTGCGAACTGAACGCGGAGCCCGGCACGGTCAGCGCGCCGTCTGACGTCTGGAACTGGCTTTCGAGCCGAAACACCGCGTAGCCGGCACCGCCGAGATCCTCCCTGCCCGTCAGGCCCCACACGTCGTTGCGCGACACGCCGGCCTGCAACGCGACCTGACGCCCGCCATGCGGGGCGGACGCCACGTCGCTCGTATAGGTCACGCCCGTGTCCAGCGAACCGTAGAGCGTCACGCTCGATTGCGCGAACGTCGGTGCGACGGTTCCGCAGCCGCATAAAGCCATCATCCGAAACCACCCTTTCATCGTCTTCTCCTCATCGAAACTTCCCGGCCGATGCGCGCGCGATCCGACCGGCTCGGCAGCAACCTCGACCGGGTGCGATTTCTTCCATTAAAATAGGAATCCATATCATTCAAGGTGAAACGATCCTCCCCGACGCGGCCGGCCCGCACCGCGCCCATTCGCCGCCGTGGTCCCGGTCGCCGCCCGCACGACATAAGTTAGACTACGGCCTGTCGCCCGCGGCGGCGCATGCCGTGCCGCACCCCGGCAGCCCGCAGCGCGTGCGTCCTTCCCGTTCCATTGCCGCAAGCCGTCTGAATCCCGGATCACGTCATGTCGAGCCTCACCAAAATGCTGTCCATCCTCGACGTCTTCTCTTCGTCCGCGACGTCGATGACCGCCGAGGAAATCGCCGAACACATGGGCTTTTCGCGCACCACGTGCTATCGCTACGTGAAGGAACTGGCGTCCGTCGGCCTGCTCGTCGGCACCAACGGCCGCTATACGCTGGGCCCGCGCATCATCCATCTCGACTACAACATGCGGCAGTCGGACCCGACGCTCACCGCCGCGAAACCCGTCATCCAGAAACTGGTTCAGGTCACCGGCGGCGATGCGCTCGTCTCGACGCTGTTCGACGAGCAGATCATCAACGTGATGCACGAGACCGGCGCCGAGAATCTGCAGTTGGGCTTCGGCCGCGGCCGCATCATGCCGTTGTTCCAGGGCGCGTCGTCGAAGGTGATCGTCGCCGCGATGTCGCGCGCGCGGCTGAAGCGCCTGCACGAACGGCACAACGCCGAGCTGGGCGAGTTCGCCGCCGACTGGACGCAGTTCTGGCGCGCCTGCCAGCAGATCGTCGAGGCCGGATACTGGATCTCGCGCGGCGAGCTCGACGCCGGGTTCGTCGGCATCGCCGCACCGATTCGCACGGCCAGCAGCGGCGACGTCAACAGCAGCCTGTCGCTGATCTTTCGCGCCGAACACTTCGCGCTGTTCGACGAACACGTACTCGGCAAGCTCCTGATCGACGCCACCGCACGGATCGGCGACGCCACCTGAGCATTCGCGCGGCATCGCATCGCGAACGATGCCGCATCCGAAACGCCCACGTGCGCGGTCAGTTCATCTGCGTGATGAACTTGGTGACCAGGTAGCCGTCGAACGTCTCCGTTCCGCCCTCGCTGCCGAAGCCGCTGTCCTTCACGCCGCCGAACGGGATCTCCGCCGGCCCCATGCCGAAGTGATTGATGTTGACCATGCCGGCTTCGAGCGCACGGCCGATCCGGTGCGCATGGCGCGCCGACGTCGTGAACGCGTACGACGCGAGGCCGAACGGCAAGCGGTTGGCTTCGTCGAGCGCATCGTCGAGCGCGTCGAACGGCACGATCCCGACGATCGGCCCGAACGGCTCTTCGTTCATCAGCCGCGTATCACGCGCCGGCCCCAGCACGACCGTCGGTGCGAAATAGTGCCCCGGCCCCGCCGTCGGCAGGCGCGCCCCGCCTGCGGCAATCTCCGCCCCTTTTGCCTTCGCGTCGGCGACGAACGCGTCGATCTCGGCTACGCGTCGCGCATGCGCAAGCGGCCCCATCGTGGTCGCCTCTTCCAGCCCGTAGCCGACGCGGATCTTGCCGACCGCCTCGAGATATGCGGCGACGAACCGGTCGAACACCGGGCGCTGCACGAAAAAACGCGTCGGCGATACGCAGACCTGCCCGGCGTTGCGAAACTTGTATGCGGCCAGCATCGTCGCCGCGCGTTCGACGTCGGCGTCCGCACAGACCAGCACCGGCGCATGGCCGCCTAGTTCCATGGTCATGCGTTTCATGTGCGACGCGGCAAGCGCCGCCAGTTGCTTGCCGACCGGCACCGAACCCGTGAACGAGATCTTGCGCACGAGCGGCGACTCGATCAGTTGCCTGGACACGTCGGCCGGCACGCCCCAGACGATGTTCAGGCAGCCCGCGGGTAATCCGGCGTCGTGGAAGATGCGCGCGAGCGCGACGATCGCGCTCGGCGATTCCTCCGGCCCTTTCAGCACCAGCGTGCACCCGGACGCAAGCGCCGCCGCGATCTTGCGCATCGCCTGGCTGAACGGGAAATTCCACGGCGAGAACGCCGCGCACACGCCGATCGGTTCGCGCAGCACCGTCTGGGCGACGTCCGGGGAGCGCGACGGCACGACGCGGCCGTACGTGCGACGTCCTTCCTCCGCGTGCCATTCGAGCTGCTCGGCGGACGACACGACCTCGGCGATCGCCTCGCGAAGCGGCTTGCCCTGGTCCATCGTGATGTGACGTCCGATCGCGTCGGCGCGCTCGCGCACCAGCGCAGCCGCGCGGCGCAGGATGTCCGAGCGCGCGAGCGGCGACTCGCGGCGCCACGTCGCGAACGCGCGATGCGCGGCGCGCACCGCGGCGTCGATATCGGCCGGCGTCGCATGCGGCAGGTCGCCGAGCACGTCGCCGGTGCCCGGATCGAGAACGGGCTGCGTGCGCCGGCCGTCGGCCTGAAAGAACCGGCCGTCGATATACAGATGGAGCGACGCGTAATCGCGCCGCACATCGGGTGCTATGTGGGAGGTCAAGGGCGTAAACGGAATCAAGACGGATACCTCGGTAGAAACTGCACGATGGGCCGGGCAACGCGACGATCGCATCACGCGGCCGATGGCGGTGCGCGCAGCAGGCCGCCGATTTCCTGTCGGAGGATCTGGTTTTCCTGCCGGACGAGCAGATGCCGGACCTTGCCGCGAAACGTCCTGAATTCGGGATCGGCCATCAGCACCGCACGACGCCGGGCACGATCGTCCAGCGAATCGAACGCCCACAGATAGACGAGCTGGTTCAGCGGTCCGATCTCCGTCGCGAAACACCCGACCATCGTGCCGAGCGCGTGCTCCTGCGGTGCGCGACCGCATTCCGCGTACAGCCGCAGATACTCGGCGACGCCGCCCGGCACCAGCGTGTACGTGCGTTGCTCAACAAACATGCGCGCTCTCCCGTTGTCGCGCCGCAAACGCGTGGAATGCCGCGGTCACGCCCGCCATGCCGGCCGCGTCCGTCTGCGCCGCCACATAGCGGTCCGGACGGACGACGACGAGCGGCCCCGCGTGCCTGTCGAACCATTCGGCCATCGCGTTGTCGACGTCCTCGACGCACTCGCTGCCGTGCGCGCTCGCGATGCGCTGCTCGCGGCACGTTCCGCTGCGCGAACGGACGATCTGCACGAATTTCGCGCCCAGCGCGGCCCAGAACGCGCGATCGTCGTCGCTCAGGCACGCCTGTGGGTCGCATCGCCAGCCGATGACCGAAAACCACGGGCCGAGCACGTCGTCGAGCTTGCGACGGGCGCCGTCGGCCGTTTCGACGTCGGGCTGGACGATCATGCGCCCGACGGCGCCCGACGCGCCGGTGACCACGATCCCGTGCGTATAGCTCGGCATCGGCTTGAAGCGCATCTGCAGCACGTAATCCTTCAGGCCGGGCGCATGGCGCGCGAGCCCGAGGAACCGGTCGCGCAGGAACGCGACCAGACGGCTGGTCGGCATCAGCATCGCGCCGAAGGTGTCCGCGAGATCGATCATCGCCTTCGCGTGATCGCGGCGCTCCGATTCGTACGTCGAGATCACGCTCCGGTGCAACGTGCCGTTCACGACCCCCGCGAGCTTCCATGCGAGATTGCCCACGTCGCGCAGCCCCGCGTTCAGCCCCTGGCCGATCCACGGCGGGCTCAGGTGGGCGGCGTCGCCGATGAGCGCCACGCGTCCGGCGACGAAACGTTCGGCCACGCGAGAGTGATGCGTGTAGGTGCGCGCACGCACGATCTCGATGCGATCGACGTCGTCGACGTACGGTTCGATCAGCGCGCGGATCGACTCCGGTTGCGCGATCGCCGCTTCGTCCTCGTGCGGAAACACGAGAAATTCCCAGCGTCGGTAGTTGAACGGCAGATAGATGCAGACGTTCGGGCGTCGCGGGTCGCAGTTCAGCGCGGTACACGGCTGGTCGAGCTGCGCGTTCTTCACGTCGACCACGACCCATTTGATCGGATGCGTCGTACCGGCCAGCCTGATGCCGAGCATCTCGCGCACGGGGCTGCGTCCGCCGTCGGCCGCCACCACGTAGTCGGCATCGAGTTCGTATTGCCGCCCGTCGGCGGCACGCACCTGAAGCGTCACGCCTTCGTCGTCCTGCTCCAGGCCGACCACCTCTTCGCCCGTGCGCAGGGACACGTGCGGATAGCGCGCCAGCGCGTCGCGCAGCGTACGCTCGGCCAGGTGCTGCATGAAGATGTTGCGTCGCCACCAGCCGAACTCGCGTATCGACGGACGGATGTCGGCGAAACATTCGCCGTTCGCCTTGAACATGCGCAGCGGCACGTTCTGGATGATGTCGCGGCTCAGCTCGTCGGCCAGACCGGCCGTCTGAAACAGCCGCAGCGCCTCGTCGTCGATGCCGACCGCACGCGGGAACTCGACGATCCGCGCCTCGCGTTCGACGACGATCGTATCGACGCCATACAGGCCGAGCAGGTTGGCCATGGCCGCACCATTCGGCCCCGCGCCGACGATGGCGACCTTGGTCCGGTTCCGGTTGTTCGCTTTCATTCGCCGGCGCCTCCCGCGCGCCATGCGGCGTCGTCGAGACGATCGAGCCAGGTGCGCAGCGCGTGATTGAATGCATCGGGCCGATCGTCGTGCACGTAATGCGTCGCGCCGGGTATGTCGATCCGTTCGATCTCCGCATTGGCGGCCGCCATTTCGGCCGCCACGTCCGCGGACAGGAAATCCGAGTCTCCGCCGCGCAACAACAACGTGGGCACGTGCAGATTGAGGATCAGCGGCCAAAGATGGACGAGTTGCGCCGGTGTCGCGGCCAGCCGGGCCGCCGCGATCCCTTGCGCGTCGTGCCGCCATACGATCCGGCCGCGCGCGTCCGCCTTCAGCGAGTGTGCGAGGCGCGAGTCGAGCGCGGATTCCGCGACGTTCGGCCGCTGGCGTCGCCAGAACGCGCGCGCGTCGTCCCACGACGCGAACGCGTCCGGCGTGTCCCGCAGCTCGCGCTTGATGCGCTCGGAACCCGGCGATCCGGCCGACGCACCGGGGCCCATGTCCTCGATCACGAGACCGGCGAGCCGCTCCGGTCGTGCCGCCGCGTAGACGAACGCGTTGGCCCCGCCCATCGAGTGCCCGGCCAGCACGAACCGTCGCAGGTCGAGCGCCCGCACCAGCGCGTCGAGATCGCGCACGTAGGCCGCCGCGTAGTAGTCCCGCCGAGGATCCCAGTCGCTCAGCCCGCGCCCGCGCTGATCGAGCGCGACGACCCGGTAGCGGTCGACCAGCGCATCGGCGACGCTCGCCCAGGTATGCGCGTAACTGCGCAAGCCGTGCAGCATCACCACGGCCGGCGCATCGTCACGCCCCCAGCTCACGTAGTGCAGCCGCAATCCATCGTTGTCGATCCATCCATCCCTGGCGGATGCCGCGTTCATCATGTGCTCCCCGGCCGGCATGCGCGATCAGACCAGACCGTCGCGACCGACGATCTCGCTCGCCTTCAGGCCGCCGAGCCGCGCATGCAGCCGGCCGCGCGTCGCGAACGCGAAGATCACCAGCACTTCGTCGTCGTTGGGTGCATCGGGAAACAGGCACGTCACCGTGTCGTAGTGCGAGCGCACGTAGAGCGCATCCTTGTGCGCGAGCGGCACGTCGATCACCGTATTGATCGGGCCGCGCTTGCCGCTCGACGGCACCCACGCTTTCCCGCCGCCCAGCGCCGCCCGGATCGGCTCGGCGAAGATCGACGTGAGGAACGCGTTGCCGTGTTCGTATTCGCCGGCCGAGCCGACCAGGCAGGCCTTGCCGTAGCTCTCGATCGCGCGGCCGGCGGCGAGCGATTCGATGCGTCGCGCGAATTCCTTGCCGAGCGCGGGCGACGGGCGCACGAGATCGTCGAGGTTTTCGCTGAATCGTCCCGCGTACGGGTTGTGAACGGCCGCGGCGATCACGATCTTGCGCAGCGGCTCGCCATCCGCGAGCTGGCCGGTTTCGTTCGCGAGCGAATCCTCGATCTGCGTGTACCACTTGCGGATATGAAAGCCTTCGAAATTGGCGGTCTTGCTCATCAGTATTCCTTTATAAAACGTCGATGATGCGGATTGAGACGCGGCGCTTCAGTCGAACAACGGTTCGAGCTGGAACGGATCGCTCGGCGCGTTGTATCGATGCAGCACGCGCTTGCCCTCTTCGTCGTCCGTGACGGTCTCGCAGAAGAATTCGAGCCGGTTGCCGTCGGGGTCCGTGAAATACACGCCGATCCCGACCTTGTGATCGGTGATCTTGACGATCGGCACGCCGCGGCGAAGCAGCATCCCGTACAGGCGACGCAATTCGGTCAGCCCGCCGGCGATCTCGAGGCCGTAGTGCTGCAGGCCGATCGTGCCGAGCTCCGCATCGGACGCCGCGCGAATCAGCGCGATGTCGTGGTGCTTCTGGCCGAACGACATGAACACCCACTGCTCGCCGCGCGCGGTTTCCGTCATGCCGAGCACCTCGGCGTACCACGTGCTCGAACGGACGGGGTCGCGCACGAACAGCGACAGGTGCGTGCGCTGCACGCGCGGCGTCGGCAGCGGCAGGCCGCTCGCGTTCGCGCGCTCGGCGTGTTGCCGGATATCGGACGGTGTCATCGTTCGCTCCGCTCAGTGGGTCGACTGCGCGTGGGCGGCCAGCGGCGCCTCGAACGGCGTCCACGCCACCGCCGTGATCTCGCTGAAATCGCGCCATTCCTTGATCCAGTTCCGGCCGCCGTCGCTCGAACGGAACAGGTGCCCATACTTGGTGCCCGCATAGACGAGCGCCGGCCGGGCCGCATGCACGCCGAACGCCCAGAACGTGGAGTTCGGCGGCGTGTGCAGGTCCATCTCGCGCCACGCGTGGCCGCGATCGGCCGAGCGGTAGATTCGGCTGCGGGTGCCCGGCGTGCCGTCGCCGATCGCCATCAGCAGGTCGCCTTCCGGCTCCGGCAGTTGTACGACGGTGCGCGTGTAGTACAGCCCGTCGAAGCGGTCGCGCGACAGCTTGCCGTCCCAGGTCCGGCCGTCGTCCTCGCTCACGTACACGGCGTTGACCGTCAGCAGCACCGTGGTCTTCGGCCGGTCTTGCGCGGCGGGCAGCACGGCGATCGCGTGAATGTCGCTGTTGCGGATCGCGCTGCCGGGGCCGTCCACGCGCGCCCAGCTCGCACCGGCATCCCGGCTGCGCCACGCGCCGCCCTCCTCCACGCCGTACCAGACGTTGCTGCTGTCGTCCGAATCCACGCAGATCGTCAGCAGCCGCGGACGGTTGACGCCCGAGCAGAACTCCGGCAGCTCGGGGGCCGTTCTCGCCCAGGTCAAGCCCGCGTCGCTCGACTTGTAAAGCGCGGCACGCGACGGCGCGCCGGTGCCGGCATAGAGCACCGCCGGGTTCGCCGGATCGATCGCGATGGACCAGACCGTCTGCCCGTTCAGCAGGTTGTCCGGCCGAAACCAGTGCGCGCCGCCATCCTCGCTGATGCACAGCCCCGAATCGGCGCCGGCATAGACGCGCGACGGCGTCGCGGGATCCACCGCGAGCGAGCGCACGATGCCGTCGAACTCGATCGGTTCGGCGAGCCCGAGGCGATGCCAGGTCTTGCCGTCGTCGTTCGAGCGCAGGATGCCTTGCCCCGCGGTGGCGACCAGTACGGTTGCGGTCATGAAATGCTCCTCGTGTCAGAGAAAAATGCCGCGCGTGAGCCCGCCGTCGCAGCCGATCGATTCGCCGGTGATCGAGCCGGACTTCGGCGACGCGAGAAACGCGACGATCCACCCCATTTCTTCCGGCTGCAGCACGCGGCGGATCGGCGTGACCTTCACGTAGTTGGCCTCGACCTCCGCGGCCGTGAGCCCCTGCTTGCGCGCCTCCGTCTCGTAGAGCTCGTGGATGTGCGGCGTTTCGACGACGCCCGGGTGAATCGTGTTGACCGTGATGCCGAACGGGCCGAGCTGGTCGGACAGCGTCTTGGTCAGGTGGACGATCGCCACGTTGCGCATGCCCGACAGTTGCTTGCTGCCGCGGCCGGTCAGGCCGCCGATATTGACGATCCGGCCGAAGCCGTTGCGCCGCATGTACGGCGCGGCCGCCTTCGCGCAACGCAGGTAGCCGACCACCTTGATATCGATGTCCTGCAGCAACCCTTGCGGATCGGCATGCTCCAGCTCCGCCCGCACGAGCCCGCCCGGGTGCGCCGCGCCGTTCAGCAGGATGTCGAGCCGGCCGAAGCGCTCGACGCTCGCTGCCATCGCCGCTTCGACCGACGCCATGTCGGTCGTGTCCACCGTGACGGGCACGATGGCGCCGGCCGCGCTGCCCAGCGGCGCGAGCGCCGCGCGAATCTCGGCGGCCGCGACTTCGAGGTGTTCGATGCGTCGCGCGGCGATCGCGACGTTGACGCCTTCGCGCGCCAGTTCGAGCGCGACGGCCTTGCCGATGCCCATGCTGCCGCCGGTGATGAACGCGGCTTTTCCGTGCAGTTGCAGATCCATGTCGATGAAAGGTGAGAGTCGGGATTGAGGAAACGAGCGCGTGACGCGATCAGGACAACCGCATTTCGACGAGCGTCGGCCCGTCGGTGCGCGCGAGCGCGCCGTCGAGCGCCTGCACCAGCGCATGCGTGTCGCTCACGCGTTGGGCCGGCACGCCATAGCCGCGCGACAGCGCGAGCCAGTCGATCGGCGGATCGTCCAGCAGCGTCAGGCGGCTGGCGTGCGGCGTGTCGGCCGGCAGGCCGCTGCGCGCGAGCTCGGTCTGCAGGATGCCGTAGCGCCGGTTCGATGCGATCAGCATCACGATCGGCAAACGCTCGCGCGCCATCGTCCACAGCGACTGGATCGTGTACTGCGCACTGCCGTCGGACTGCAGCGCGAACACGCGGCGCGCCGGGCACGCGACGGCGGCGCCGAGCGCCACCGGCAGCCCCTGGCCGATCGCGCCGCCCGTGTTCGTGAGAATGGTGTGGCGGCGCGCGCGTGCCGACGCGGTCACGAACGGGTAGCCGCACGTGCCGCCCTCGATCGACACGATCGCATCGTCGGGCAGTGCATTCGCGAGCACGCGGCCGACGGCCTGCGGTGTGAGCGGCCCGTCCTCCACGCGCCAGCGCTCGACGCGCACGCCATCGTCATTCGTTGCCGCCGCACCGATGCGATCGGCCAGCGCCTCCAGCGCGTCGTCCGCCGCGTCGCCCGGCGCCGCCAGCGTCACGATGTCCTCCGGCCGCGCGAGTTCGCCCGGAATGCCTTCGTAGCCGAAGTAAGTGACGGGCGCGAGCGCGCCGGCCAGCACCACGCGCCGGCCGGCCAGCGCCGCGAGCGCCGGCTCGGGGAAATACGGCAGGCGGTCGATGTCCGGCAGGCCGCCGCCGCGCTCCGCCCGCGCGGGAAACGTCTCGCTGAAGCAGGTCGCACCGGTTGCCGCCGCGATGCGCGCCGCCGCACGCTGGCCGCGCGCCGACAGCGCGCGGGCGCCCATCAGCAGGACGGCGCGATGGCCGCCGAGCAGCAGATCGGCAACCTGTTCGACGCGAGCGGCATCGAACGACACCGCGGCCGGGCGCACGACGGCGGGCCACGCAGCGCCGCGCACCTTGGCCGACTGGAGATCGACGGGCAGCACGAGCGTCGCGACGCCGCGCCGCGCGCCCATCGCGGCCGAAATCGCGTCGGCCGTATCCGTCGCGAGGTCCGCGTCGCGCGCCACGCTGCGATACCACACGGACACCGGACGGGCGAGCGATTCGATGTCGGACGTCAGCGGCGCGTCGTACTTCAGATGCTCGCGCGTGTGATCGCCGACGATGTTCAGGATCGGCGTGCGGGCGCGGCGCGCATTGTGCAGGTTGGCAATGCCGTTGGCGTGGCCGGGCCCGAGGTGCAGCAGCGTCATCGCGGGCTTGCCGACCATGCGGCCATAGCCGTCCGCGGCGCCGGTGCACACGCCCTCGAACAGCCCGAGGATCGAGCGCATGCCCGCCACGGTGTCGAGCGCACCGACGAACGGCATCTCGGTCGTGCCGGGATTGGCGAAACAGACGTCGACGCCGGCATCACGCGCCGTGGTGAGCACGACGCTCGCCCCGCTTGTTGCTTCGATATCGCTGTTCAACGCTGGAATGTTCATGCGGCTGCTCGACGGGTTTGGCTGAAGTGTTTTTACTGTAATCCCGAATTACGGGATTTGTCAAACCATCCAGTTTCAATTTCGCACTCCATCGAGGCCCGCGTTTACCCGTAATCTCACCGTTCAATTCTGCAAGTAACAAGACAGGCGAACTGTTCAGCCTCCATCAACCAACGACCTATTTCCCACAATTCGGAATTTAACGAAATCGACACATCAGATCGATCGCATCCGTCGGGCGTGCCGTTTTGCTTCCCGCACTCAATCTCAAAATTACGATTGCAAATGCCTCTCATTTGCATTAAATTGCCGCGCGAATGTACTGTTTGGAACACAGATGTCGGCGCAAGGCCGCCCGCCGTGCCCGAACGCGAAGCACATCAAAAGGGAGGAGTATGAGCAGGAGGAACTGGGCGGCCGCACCGATGGCCATCGTCGTCGGCACGGCCGGCATGGGCGCCGCCGACGCGCAGGAAACGGCGCTGCCGACCATCGAGGTGTCCGCGCAACGCGCGACGGCGCCGTTCCGCACGCGCGAATCGACGAGCGCGACGCGCAGCGAGGCGGACGTGATGGAGATTCCGTTCGCGGTCAGCAGCGTCGATACGAAGCTGATCCAGACCGTGGCCGCGACACGCGGCGACGATCTTTACGACTGGGTCGCGGGCGTCTCGCGCCAGAACAACTTCGGCGGCCTGTGGGACAACTACGCGGTGCGCGGCTTCGCCGGCGACGGCAACACGTCCGGCACCGACTACCTGGTCAACGGCTTTTCGTGGAATCGCGGCATGAGCGTGCCGCGCGACACCGTGAACCTCGAGCGCATGGAAGTGCTCAAGGGGCCGGCATCCGCACTGTATGGCCGCGGCGATCCGGGCGGGATCATCAGCTATACGACGAAGCAGCCGCAGTTCACCCGCGCGAACACCATCGGCGTGTCGGCCGGCAGCTACGGCGCATTGCGCCAGACGCTCGATTCGACCGGACCCGTCACGAAATCGCTGGCGTACCGCTTCGTCGCGATGAACGAGAACAACGGCAGCTTTCGCGACACGGTGTCAAGCAAACGCTACCTGTTCTCGCCGTCGTTCACCTGGGACATCGGCGCGGACACAACACTGCACTACGAATTCGAGAGTGCGCGTCAGCGCGCGCCGCTCGATCGCGGCGTGCTGGCGGTCAACGGCCAGCTCGGCGTGATCCCCGCGTCGCGCTTCCTCGGCGAGCCGCGCGACGGCGACTACGACGTGCGCAACACGGGCCACCAGTTCACGCTCGAGCATCGCATCGATTCAAGCTGGTCAATCAACGCAGGCGTCGCGCAACGCAACACAGACCTGTCCGGGCGCTCGTCCGAGGCGTTCGCGCTGCAGCCGGACGGCCGCACGCTGTGGCGGCGCTACCGGCAAGTCGCGTTTCATTCGAACGACCTGCAAGGCCGCCTCGAGACGACCGGCGCGTTCCGCACGGGCGGCATCGGCCATACGCTCGTGATGGGCGTCGACGCGTACCGCTTCAACTACGACCAGTTCGTCACGCGCTCCACGCCGAGCGCCGCCGCACCGTATGCGATCGACATCTTCGATCCGGTCTACGGCCAGCCCGCGCCCACGCCGCGCACCGCGACCAACCTGCTCGAGCGCGACGACGGTCAAGGCGTCTACGCGCAGGACACGCTCGCGTTCGGGCCGCACTGGAAAATCCTCGCCGGCCTGCGCTGGGATCGCTTCCACCAGTCGATCGACAACCGCCTGAAGGGCGTGACGACGAGCCAGTTGCAGACCGCGCTGAGCCCGCGTCTCGGCGTCGTGTATGAAATGAGCCCGGCGTTGTCGCTGTATGCGAACACCGCGTATTCGTTCCGGCCGAACAACGGCGCCGACGTCGGCGGCCGCGCGTTCGATCCCGAAAAGGGCCGCGGCTACGAAGCCGGCGCGAAATGGGCGGGCGCGCGCTCGCTCACGACCGTCGCGGCGTTCTACGTCACCAAGCGCAACGTGCTCACCGCCGATCCGGCGAATGCCGGCTTCTCGCGCGCGGCCGGCGAAGTACGCAGTCGCGGCATCGAATTCGAATGGAGCGGCGACCTCGGTCACGGCTTGCGCGGCATCGCCAATCTCGCGTACGTCGACGCGGAGGTCACACGCGACACCGTGCTCGCGCCCGGTTCGCGCCTCGTCGACGTACCGCGGCTGAGCGGCAGCGCACTGCTGATGTACGAGACGACCCTGCCGTTCGCGGACAAGGCGGGTGCCGGCGCCGGCGTGATCTACGTCGGGCGCCGCGCCGGCAACACGGCCAACACGCAGGACGGCTTCGAGCTGCCGGCCTACGCGACCGTGCAGCTCAACGGCTATCTTCAGGTCAACAAGCACCTTCGTGCGTCGGTCGTGCTGAACAACCTGTTCAATCGCACCACATACGTCAGCTCGTACAACAGCCTGTGGGTCACGCCGGGCGCGCCGCGCAGCCTGTTCGCGTCGCTCGCCTACTCGTTCTAGCACGACCAGGACGGCTGACGCGACGCGCATCGCGCGTCAGCCGCCGACCACGAATCGCGCGCCCAGCGCGAGCAGCAACGCAGGCGGCATCACGCACGCGCCGATCGCGAGAAATGCGCGGAAACCGACCTGCAACCCTTCGCGCCGGATCGCCGCCAGCCACAGGATCGTCGCGAGCGATCCGGTGATCGACAGGTTCGGGCCGAGATCCACGCCGATCAGAATCGCATCGATCACCGTTTGCGGGCTGTGCGCAGCCTGGATCGTCGAGCTCGCGATCAGCCCGGCAGGCAGGTTGTTGACCCCGTTCGACACGAGCGCGACCGCGACGCCGGCCGCGGCGGCGGCAATGTGCTCTCCGCTTTGCATCAACGCGTGCAGCAGCCCCGCCAGTACGCGCACCGCGCCGGTCCGGTCGAGCGTCTCGACGACGACGAACAACCCCGCGACGAGCGGCAGCACGCTCCATGAAATCGCGCGAACGATCGGCACGCACGCCGCGCGATCCCGCATCACCACGCATGCGACCGTGACGACACCCGCGAGCGCGGTCGGCAACCCGAGCGGGCGATCGAGGACCGACACCGCCATCAGCGCGACGGCCGTTGCCGCGATGCCCGCGAGCGCGATGCGCCCGCCGCCCGTCAGCGGCTGCACCGGCAGCCCGGATTCACAGCGGCCGGCAAGCGCCCGTCGCTGCACGATCCTCAGCATCACGAACGTACCGGCGATCGACGCGACGGACGGCGCCGCGAAATGCGCGAGCCATACGCCGAGCGCCGGCATGTGCGCGCCGTACAGCACCAGGTTCGCCGGATTCGAAATCGGCAAAACGAAACTCGCGGCATTGGCGACGAGCGCGCAGCTGTACAGCAGCGGCATCGGGTCGGCCTTCGCGCGGCGGGCGGCGGCAAGGACCGCGGGCGTCAGCACGACGGCGGTCGCATCGTTCGACAGAAACACGGTGGTGACGACACCGACCCCGTAGATCAGCGCGAACAATCGCCGCGGCGAGCCCTGCGCGAGATTGACGACGTGCGTCGCGACCCAGTCGAACAGCCCTTCGCGACGGGCCGCCTCGGACAACAGCATCATGCCCGTCAGGAACAGGTAGACGTCGCCCCCTTTCGCGACGGCGTCCAGCGCCTGAGCGACGGGCAACAGGTTCAACGCGACCAGCAGCAGCGCGCCGCTCACGGCCCACGTGGCCTCGGGCCAACCGAACGGACGCGTGATGACGCCCGCGGTGGCAAGCGCGGAAATCAGCCAGGCAAGCGAAACAGGATTCATGGGCAAGTCGACACAGGCATGGAAATCGAAATCGCTTTCACGATGATGTCGCCGATAGATCGGCGGGCTTGCCGCACGCGCCGCTCAGCGATCGCGCATGACCGAGCCACAGCGCGAGCGAGCCCGTCGACACGGCGCCCAGTACGACGAACGCGGCCGGATAGCCGAAGTGCTGCGCGAGCACGCCGCCGAGCACGGGGCTGAGCGCCGCGCCGATCCCCTGCGCGGTCGCGACGGCGCCCTGCCCGGCGTTCACGCGGCCGGAGCCATGCAGCAGGCGAACGACGAGCGCGGGCACGACCACGCTTTGCAGGCCGGCGCCGATGCCGTCGAGCGCCTGCACCGGCCATACACCCGCTTCGCTCATCCACGCGGCGGCGACCGCCCCGCGCACCGGCAGCACGAGGTACGAGAACAGCAGCACGCGCCAGTAGCCGTGCGCGCGAATCAGCCGGGGCGCGAGCCAGGCCGCCGCGATCATCACGCACTGCGCGATGACGATGGTCTGCGCGGTGAACGCGCTCGCGTTGCTGCGATGCGTGACGACGACGCCCATCCCGTAGAGCGGCAGCATCGCGGCGTTGCCGAGATGAAACAGCGCGAGCGACGCGCCGAGCAGTACCAGCGGCCGGTTTTCGGCGAGCGTGCGCAGGCCGCCGACGCGCGACGTCGACGCCGCGTCCAACGCATGCGGATGCGCAGCATCCGTTCCCGATGCGCGGCCATCAGGCTCGAGACCACGTGCGCAAGCATGATCGATTGCGTGCCCGGGAATCGCCAACGTGCTCGCAACCGCAAGGACCGTGAACACGGCGACGAGCCCGAACACCGCGTCGAATCCGACATGCCAGCCGAGCCACCCCGCGAGCGCCGCGCCGGCGACGTTGCCGGCATGGTTCGCCATCTGGTTGCGCCCGAACTGCCGATCGAAACCCTGGCGACGCACGATGCCGAGCGTCACGCCCGCGACCGCGGGCGCCAGCACCGCGCCGCCGACCGCCGCCAGGATCTGCGACACCGCCACCGCCGGATAGCCGCGCACGAACATCAGCGCCAGCGACGCGAGTGCCGTCGCCGCGGTCGCCGCGACGATCAGCGCCCGCTTCGCACGCACCGCATCGACGAGCGCGCCGGCCAGCGGCGTCGCGGCCATCGCGGCGAGCCCCGCCAGCGTCATGACCGAGCCGATCGCATCGGCGCCCCAGCCGCGCGACAGCAGGATGACGCCGATGAACGGGCCGATGCCGGCCTGCACGTCGGCCACGAAGAAGTTGAGCGCCTCGAGCGCGCGTGCCGGTCTCACGGTCGCCGCACCGTCATGCGACATCCGCATCGACGAGCTCGGCAATGTCGCTCACGTCGAGCGTCGCACCGTGCGGCGTGACGACGCCGTGCCCCCACGCCTGCACATGGATGCCGGCCTGCAGGTAGTCGTGCAATGCTTGCGCCGCATGCGGCGGCAGCCGCAACGCGACGCCGCTCGTCAGCAACGCGCCGTTCAACTCGCCTTTCGGGCCGTACAGCCCGAACGCGACTTCTCCGCTGAATTCCATCGGCCGTCGAGCCGGTCGCGGCGGCTTCGGGACAGCGTGCTCGGGCCCGGCGTCGACGATGTCGACGCCGCCACGCCCGGTCAGTTGCACGGCCGCGATCATCGCCGCGCGACGCGGCTTGATGCCCCGCACGCGGATGCGGTCGCCGACCGCGACATGGCGCACCAGTTCGCGGCCCAGATGCGGCGGCACGTGAACCTGCAGGTCGCCGTTCAGGATCAGGCCGTCGATTTCTCCGTGCGGATCGAGCAGGAACTGCGTGACGCGGCCGCGCGTTTCGGGGAGGCAGGCGGGATCGATCCAGTGCATGACAGGACTCCTTTCGATGGATTGCGGAACGGCGCCGCGCGTTTCAGCGCGCGACATCGTCATAGAGATTCACGACATGGCCCGGCGCGCCGAACGCCGTGGCCTGCAGCGCTTCGCCGTATGCGTTGCGCGTGCCGTAGCCGATCGCGGCCACGCGCTCCCCGGGCGCAAGCAGCGCGCCGAATTGCCGGGCGGCCGGCACGGTCAGCTTGACGATCGCGCCGCCGTCGAGCATCACGCCGTCCGGCTCGCCGCGCGGCGCGTGCGTCACGCGGCGCACGACGCCGGACACGCTCAGGCGCGCGAGGTTGACGCCGCGCAGCATGGCAGGCACGGGCGCGACGGGCGCGGGCGGCTGATCGGACAGCGACGCGCCGGTGCCGTCGTTGCGGACCACGCGTGCATGGATTTCATCGTCGAAGCGCCGTTCGCCGGCCACCGTGACACGCTCGCCCGACCGCACGAGCGCAGCCAGTTGCGAACCGAGATGCGGCGGCAGACGGACGAGCGTGCCGTCGGTCAGCACGAAGCCGTCGACCGTCCCTTCCGGATTGATCGTCAGGCGCGACAGCGTGCCGGAAACCAGCGCATCCGATCCGGTGTCGTTGCCGGGCCCGACGGGCAAAAGCGCACGCGGCCCGGACGGAGGCGGAGGTGGAGGCGGCATGGCGCCCGCCGGATCTTGCGCGCGCGGTGCCGGCGGCACCTGTGCCACGCTGACCGTTGCGACGGCAACGAACGCGGCGGCGCAGAGCATGCGAGACGAACGGCGAACGGCGGCGCGGCCTCGCGGCCACGATCGAACGACAGGCGGGTACGGCTTCATGACGGGTTCCGGCGACGGGTTGCGATGCATCGATATCCGCAATACCCGTGCCAACCCGCGACGCACCGCGTGGCCGTGCGCCGAGCGCCGACGTACACCCAACGTGTCGGGTTTTCCGACACGTGGCTTCACCGGCTGTCGGCCATTCCGACAGTGGAAACCGCGCGACTCGACGCCTAGGGCGTGTTCACGCTAATAACGGGCTTGCGCTGGCCCCCAGAAGGGCCGAGCGCGAGGATTGCGACGAAGCGAATACTCGACGTATTCGCGAGGAGCATGACGCAGCGATCGGCCCTTCTGGGGGCCAGCCCCACGAATGCATTTTTCAGACAGGGGAACGTGCCTTTCCGCCCACATTGCGGCGTCGTGCGTCGCTTGTTTGGCACGGCCAAACGGCGCTCCTTACTCCTTGCACTGCGGGCGGAAAGGCACGTTCGCAAGCCCGTTATTAGCGTGAACACGCCCTAGTCGTCGCGCTCGATCCCGAGATTCGCCATGCGCGCGTAGAGCGACTGGCGGCCGATCCCGAGCTGCCTCGCGGCTTCCGCGCGATTGCCGTTCGCGCGCTCGAGCGCACGCAGGATCGCCGCGCGCTCGACCGTCGCCAGCGCATCGGGCAGCGGCATGTCGAGCAGGTGCGCCGGCACCGCATCGGCGCCCGGCTGGCGCGCGGGCACGGCGGGCAGGCCGAGATCGGCCGCACTGACGGCCGGCCCGGGAGCGAGCGCGGCCGCGCGCTCCATCACGTTGCGCAGTTCGCGGACATTGCCCGGCCAGCGGTGATCGAGCAACGCCCGTTGCGCGTCGTTCGTCAGGTGCAACGGCCGCATGCCAGCCGCGCTACCCAGGAAATGCGCGGCGAGCGGAAGAATGTCGGCCACGCGATCGGCGAGCGGCGGCAGGTGCAGCGGAATGATGTTCAGCCGATAGAAGAGATCTTCGCGGAACGTACCGTTCGCGACGGCCGCGGCGAGGTCGCGGTGCGTCGCGGCCACGACGCGAATGTCGATCGCCGTCGCGCGATCCGCGCCGAGCGGCGTCACCTGGCGCTCCTGCAGCGCGCGGAGCAGCTTGGCCTGCATCGCGGCGGGCATGTCGCCGATCTCGTCGAGAAAGAGCGTCCCGCCGTCGGCCTCGACGAGGCGCCCCGCGCGATCGGCATGCGCGCCCGTGAACGCGCCGCGACGATGCCCGAACAACTCGCTTTCGAGCAGGTCGGCCGGAATGGCCGCGCAGTTGACGGCGACGAACGGCCCCGCGTGCCGTGCCGATGCGGCATGCAGTACGCGGGCCGCCACTTCCTTGCCCGTACCCGTCTCGCCGGTCACGAGCACGGTCGCGTCGCTCATCGCGGCCCGGCCGACCTGCTTTTGCACGTCGCGCATCGCGGCGCTCAAGCCGAGCAGTCGCGGCCGGTCCGCCGAAGGTTCGCCCGTGAAACCGCCTTCCACCGGCGCGAGCGCGGGCGGCTGATTCGCCGACACGATGCGTTCGAGCAGTTGCGCGATGTCCCGGCGCCCGATCGGCTTCGTCAGATGATCGAATGCGCCGAGCCGCATCGCTTCGATCGTGTTGTCGCTGGTCGCGTGGGCCGTCAGCATGACGACCGGCATCGCGGCCAGGGCGGGATCGTCGCGCAATTGCGCCAGCACGGCCAGCCCGTCCAGGTCCGGCAGGCGGAAATCCAGGAAGACGCATTCGATGTTGCCGCCGTCGCGCAGCGCGCTCAGCGCGGCCCGGCCGGATGCGGCCTCGACGGCCCGATGGCCGAGATCGACGAGCGTTTCGGCGAGGCCGTCGCGAAATGCCGCGTCGTCGTCGACTATGAGGATGTTTGCCATGGAATTTCAATCACGAATGCGGCGCCCTCGTCGAGGCGCGCGTGCCCGCCGTGCGCCGCCGCCACTTCGCGGACGACGGCGAGACCGAGGCCCGTTCCGTCCGCGCGCCCGGTCACGAACGGCTCGAAAATTCGCTCGCGCTGCGCGGCCGGCACGCCGGGGCCGCTGTCCGACACGGTGATGCGCAACCAGTCGCGCCCGGCGAACGGATATCGTTCGGCCGCGAGCGTGACCGCGCCGCCCGCGCCCGCGTGGTGCAGCGCGTTGAGCAGCAGATTGTCGAGCGCGCGCCGCATCTGGTCGGGATCGAAGGCGGGAAAGTCCGACGGCCACGCGAGCCGTTCGCCCTGCCCCGCGAGCGACAGCGTCAAGTCGATCGCCTGCCGCTGCGCCAGCTCGCGGTGCGCGTCGACGACCTGCGCGAGCCACGCGTCGACGTCGACACGCGTCGCATGCGGACGCACCGGCTGCGTCAGCGCGAGCAGGCTCGACAACTGCGCATCGATGCGCTCGATCTGCGCGAGGATCACGCGCAGCGCATCCTGCTGCCGCCGGCTGTCGCCGGCCAGCGCGTTTTCCGCCTTCAGCCGCATCGCGCCCATCGGATTGCGAATCTCGTGCGCGACCTGCGCGGCCAATTTGCCCAGCATCCCGAAGCGTTCGGCCTGCGCGAGGCGCGTGCGGAGCTCGGCGGCCTGCCGTTGCAGCAGGTCGGCGCGCCGCGCCCGCTCGTTGAACGCATCGATGACGCGGTCGAGATCGGGTTCGCCGACGTACGGCAGGTGATGCTCGCGACCGTCGGGCCCCAGCCCGCTCTCGATCCGTGCGAGATTGCGCTTCCATCGGCGCAGCGCCACGGCCAGCGCCGCCGCGATCGCGAGAATCACCGCGAGCACGGCGGCGAGCCCCGTTGCCAGCAATTCCCCGTGCCGGCCCAGCGGCGGGCGCGCGCGTGTCAGCATCCACACGTACAGCCCCGATCCGCCGCGCACCGGACACGCCGCCGCGATCACGGCGTCCTGCGCGCCTTCGACGACGTTCGCGGTCGCGGCATGCGTCGCGGCCGCGGCTCGCAGCGTGCGGAGAATCAGCGGCGTTTCCGCTTCCGGAACGTCGCGTTTGACGCCGCTGCCCTGATAAGTAGGAAACGAATACGCGAGAAAGCCGCTCGCGGCAGGCGCGGCGCCGGGCATCCAGAACCCGCCCTCCATGTCCGCGGCACGCGAGAGCACGATGTCGAGGATCGCGTGCATCAGCTCGGGGGCAGGCTCGGCGCCCGCCGAAGCGGAAGCGCCGTAACGCGACGCGACCGCTTCGCACGCCGACGCGCCGGCGGCCTTCGCGCTGGCCACCTGCTGACTCTCGGCGGAGTTCGCCGTGACCCAGACGACCGCGACCAGCGTCGCGCACAGCGCCGCGACGAGTGCCCAGAGCATGACGAGTTGGGTGGAAAACGACGGACGCTTCATCGGATCAGGCTGGCGGTCGAGGACGACAGCATAGCGTATTGCATGCGACGTGAAGCCGCCACGGCCGCCATGCATCGTACGAGGCGAGCCGCCGGATCGGCCTCGAACGAGGAGCGCCCGATCCGGTTGTTTGCGGTGGAACCGAGCCGCCAGGGAGAGAAACGCGTCGATCGTGCTGCCGAACGGCCGCACCATCGACGTCACGCGCGGCCGTCGGCGCGCACCCGCGGATACGGCAGCGCGCTTCTACGCGCCGTCCCGCTCGATCCGCTCGACGATGCGCGCCAGCCGAATGATGTCGGTCAGCGCGAAGTCGGCCACGTCGGGCGGGGGACGGCCGCACTGGTCGTCGATGCGCATCGCGAACGGCCCGGCCGCCCGCACGGAAACATCCGGCACGCGCATCGTGTTTCGTTCCATGGTCCTCCCCTTTTCCGGCACGCGACCGGCCGGCCCGTCACCGCCGGTTCGACCGCGACACCACGTCGATCCACACCGCCAGCACCAGCACCGCGCCCTTGACGATCATCTGCCAGTACGCGTCGACGTCGAGCATCGACATCCCGTTGTCGAGGCTCGCCATCACGAGCGCACCGATCAGCGCGCCGTACACCGTGCCCGATCCGCCGCGCATCGACGTGCCGCCGATGAAGCACGCGGCGATCGCGTCGAGTTCGCCCATCGTGCCGGCGGACGGCGACCCGGCCGCGAGCCGCGCCGTGTTCACGAGGCCGGCAAACGCGCACATCAGCCCCATCAGCTCGAAGATCGCGAGTTTCACGCGATCGGTGTCCACGCCCGACAGCCGCGTGGCCTCCAGGTTCGAGCCCACCGCATAGATGCGCCGGCCGAATACCGTCTGCGTCGCGATCCACGAGAACACACCGAGCAACGCGAGCAGCAGCAGCACCGGCACCGGAATGCCGCCGTAGCGGTCGAGCGTCGCGACGAAGGCGAACAGCACGGCGCCGGCGCCGACGATCTTCGCGACGTCCTGCCACAGCGGGGCGACCGCGAGCCGGTAGCGATGCCGCGTGCCGCGCTGCCGCACCACCAGCAGCGCCGCGAGCGCGAACAGCAGGATCGCGAGGCCGTCCCCCGCCACGCGCGGCAGATAGCCCTGCCCGATGAACACGAAGCCGTCCGACACCGGCGCGATCGTCGAGCCGCCCGTGACGCCGAGCAGGATGCCGCGGAACGCGAGCATCCCGCCGAGCCCGACGATGAACGACGGCACGCGCCGATAGGTCGACCACCAGCCGTTGAAGAGCCCGATCAGCACGCCGAGCGCGAGCACGGCCGGGACCGTCGCCGCCACCGGCCAGTGGCGGTTGACGTCGAGGATCGCGGCGACGCCGCCGAGCAGCCCGAGCAGCGAGCCGACCGACAGGTCGATCTCGCCCGCGATGATGACGAACACCATCCCGCACGCGAGCATGCCGGTGATCGACATCTGCCGCAGCAGGTTCGACAGGTTGCGCGGCGTGACGAACGCGCCGTCCGTCAGCACCGAGAAGAACGCCCAGATCGCGGCCACCGCGAACAGCAGCGCAAGGATTTTGTAGCGCACGAAGATGCGTCGCAGCGGATGGCCGCGCGCGACGCGCGTATCGGTGTCCGGCGACACGGGCCGGGAAGACGAAAGTTCGGTGTTCATGTCGTGCTCGCTGCAATGGGTTCGGCCGGACGCCGCGCGGGCGTCAGCGCGGCGCCGAGAATCTGTTCCTGCGTGAGGCCGTCGTTGACGAAATCGCCGCGCAGCTCGCCCTCGCCGATCACGAGCACGCGATCGGCGAGCCCGAGCACTTCCGGCAGCTCCGACGACACGACGATCAGCGCGACGCCGCGCTTCGCGAGCGCGAAGATCAGCCGGTAGATCTCCGCCTTCGCGCCGACGTCGACGCCGCGGGTCGGCTCGTCGAGAATCAATACCTGCGGGTCGGCCAGCAGCATCCTGGCCAGGACCGCCTTCTGCTGATTGCCGCCGGACAGGCTCGCGATCGGCAGGAACGGATGCGCGGCACGCACCGACAGCCGCTGCATCTCGGTGCGGATCGCGTCGAGTTCGGCGGCCGCGTCGATCCGGCCGCGCGCGGCGAACCGGCGCAGCACCGCCAGCGTGATGTTGTGGCCGACGCCGAGCTGCGGCACGATCCCGTGGCGCTTGCGGTCCTCCGGCACCATCGCGATACCCGCACGGATCGCATCGGCCGGCGAGCGGATCGCGAGCGGCCGGCCGTTCATCCGCACGCTCGCCGTGCAGTCGCCCGGATACGCACCGAAAATCGCCTGCATCAGCTCGGTGCGGCCCGCGCCGACCAGCCCGGCAACGCCGAGAATCTCGCCGCGCCGCACGCTGAACGACACGTCGTCGACACGCTTGCGGCGCGGATTCGTCACGTCGTGGCAGGTGACGTGATGCACGTCGAGCACGACGTCGCCGATCTCGTGCGGCTCGCGCGGATACAGGTCGCGGATCTCGCGGCCGACCATCATCGCGATGATCCGATCGGTGGTCAGCGCGCGCATCGGTTCGGTCGCGACGTGGCGGCCGTCGCGGATCACGGTCACGGTGTCGCACACCGCGTCGATCTCGTCGAGCTTGTGCGAGATGTAGACGCACGCGACGCCGCGCCGCTTCAGGTCCCGCACGATGTCGAGCAGGATGCGCGTTTCCGACGCGCTCAGCGACGACGACGGCTCGTCGAGGATCAGCAGCTTCGCGCGCTTGTTCAGCGCCTTCGCGATTTCGATCAGTTGCTGGTGGCCGCCGCCGTAGTTCATCACCGGCTGCGCGACGTTGATCGCATCGATCCGCAGCTCGCGCAGCAGCGCTTCCGAGCGTCGCACCATTTCCGCGTAGTGCATGCGCCCGCCCGGCAGCGTGATCTCGTTGCCGAGGAAGATGTTCTCGGCGACCGACAGCTCGGGCACGAGCATCAGCTCCTGATGGATGATCACGATGCCCGCGCGCTCGGTGTCGCGCACGCCGGACGCGACGAGCGGCGCGCCTTCCCAGCGGATCTCGCCGTCCCACGTGCCGTGCGGGTACACGCCCGACAGCACCTTCATCAGCGTCGACTTGCCGGCGCCGTTCTCGCCGCACAGCCCGACGCATTCGCCGGGGCGCACGCTCAGGTCGATGCCGTCGAGCGCCTTCACGCCGTCGAAGGCCTTGACGATGCCGCGCATCGTCAGCAAGGGTTCCGTCATTCGTTCATTGCCTCGCAGTAAACGCGGCCGCCGTCGCGGCGGCCGCGCGTCGCGTCCGTCGCCCGCTTACTGGCTCGCCAGCTGGGCCTGGGTATAGAAGCCGTCCTTCACGACGACGTCGACGTTGCGCTTGGTCAACAGCGTCGGCTGCAGCAGCACCGTATCGACCTTCTTCTTCCCGTTGTCGTATTGCGCATTGAACGCGGGCTTCGTCCCCTTCGCGAGATCGACGGCAAGCTTCGCGGCTTCGCTCGCGATCAGCTTCAGCGGCTTGTAGACGGTCATCGTCTGCGTGCCGGCGATCACGCGCTTGACCGCGGCCAGATCCGCATCCTGCCCGGACACCGGCACCTTGCCGGCCAGATGCTGCGCGGCGAGCGCCTGAATCGCGCCGCCGGCCGTGCCGTCGTTCGACGCGACGATCGCGTCGATCTTGTTGTTGTTCGCGGTCAGCGCGTCCTCGACGATCCGCAGCGCGGTCGACGCGCTCCACTCGGGCACCCACTGCTGACCGACGACCTTGATGTCGCCGCGGTCGATCGCCGGCTTCAGCACCTTCAGTTGCCCTTCGCGCAGCATCTTCGCGTTGTTGTCGGTCGGCGCGCCGCCCAGCAGGAAGTAGTTGCCCTTCGGCTTCGCGTCGAACACGCCCTGCGCCTGCAGCTCGCCGACCTTCTCGTTGTCGAACGAGATATACGCGTCGACGTCCGCGTCGAGAATCAGGCGGTCGTACGACACGACCTTGATGCCGGCCTTGCGCGCTTCGGCCACGACGTTGCCGAGCGTCTTCGAGTTGAACGGCACGATCACGATCACGTCGACGCCGCGCGAGATCAGGTTCTCGATCTGGGAAATCTGCCGCGCCTCGCTCGCATCGGCCGACTGCACCGACACCTTCGCGCCGAGCTTGGTTGCGGCTGCAACGAAATAGTCGCGATCGCGCGACCAGCGCTCGACGCGCAAGTCGTCGATGCAAAAGCCGATCTCGGGCTTGTCCTTGCTCGCGTGCGCGAGCGGCGTGCCCAGCGCGAACATCGCCAGCGCGGCGGCGCCGGCAAGGGAATTCAGTACGGTACGACGCGTCACGGATTTCATGTCTCCACTCCTTGTTATGGAACCACCTCACGAATCGCGGGCGGCCGCCGGATTGCACCGCCCGCATCGAGTCACTGCCGCGCGCGGGTTCGCGCCGGCGCACCGCCGGTCAAGCGCCCGTCGCGAATACCGGTTCGAGCGCACGGTACAGCGCGCGAAACGTCGGCCGCCGCACGTCGCGATACCACGCGTGCCGCCCGGCATCGGGCTCGCGCACCGCGACGACGCTCGGCTGCGGGCACACGTCGGCAAGCGCCGCATCCGGTTCGAGCGCGAGACGGGCGAGGCGCGCGGCGCCCAGCGCCGGCCCGATCTCGCCGCCCGCGCGCAGCGTCAGCGCACGGCCGCTCAGGTCGGCGAGCATCTGCGTCCAGTACGCGCTGCGCGAGCCGCCGCCGATCACCGTGATGCGCTCGGGCGCGAGCCCGGCCGCATGCAGCGCGTCGATGCCGTCGAGCAGCGCGAAGCCGACGCCTTCGAGCGTCGCGTTCGCGAGATCCGCGCGCCGCGTGTCGGGCGTGAGCCCGTAGAACACGCCCTTCGCGTTCACGTCGTTGTGCGGCGTGCGCTCGCCGCTCAGGTACGGCAGGAACCACGGCCGGCTCTCGCGTGCGTGGGTCTGCGCATCGTCGAGCAGCGCCGCGACGCCGTCGTAACCGGCCAGTTGCGCGGTGAAGTCGACGCAGCCGGCCGCGTTCAGCATCACGGACATCAGGTGCCACGTATCGGGCAGCGCATGACAGAAGCTGTGCACCGCCGATTCGGGATTCGCGCGAAACCCGTCCGACACCGCGAAATACACGCCCGACGTGCCGAGCGACAGCAGCGCGTCGCCGGGCCGCACGATCCCGACGCCCACCGCGCCGGCCGCGTTGTCGCCGCCGCCGGCCACCACCGGAATCTCGCGCAATCCGAGCGCGCGCGCGACGGCCGGCAGCAGCGTGCCGGTCACCGCGTTGCCCTCGAACACGGCCGGCATCTGCGTGCGCGACAGCCCGCACGCAGCGAGCAGCGTGTCGTCGTAGTCGCGCTTCGCGACGTCGAGCCACAGCGTGCCGGCGGCATCCGACGGATCGGTCGCGAACGCGCCGGTCAGCCGGTAACGCAGATAATCCTTCGGCAGCAGCACGTAGGCGATGCGCGCGAACACGTCGGGTTCGTGCCGACGCACCCACAGCAGCTTGGGCGCCGTGAAGCCCGGCATCGCGACGTTGCCGGCCACCGTGCGCAGCGCGGGCGCGAGCCGTTCGAGCTCCTCGCACTCGGCGTCCGCCCGGCCGTCGTTCCACAAGATCGCGGGGCGCAGCACGTCGCCATGCGCATCGAGCAGCGTCGCGCCGTGCATCTGACCGGTCAACCCGAGTGCGTGGATGTCGCGCGGGTCGATGCCGGCCGCGCGTGCATCCGCCACGAGCGCGGCGAGCGCGCCGCATGCGGCGTCCCACCAGTCGCGCGGCGCCTGTTCGGACCAGCGCGGCTGCGGCCGGCTCACCGTCAGCGGGCGGTTCGCGCTCGCGCGCACCGCGCCGTCGCGGTCGAGCAGCACCGCCTTCACGCCGGACGTGCCGAGATCGAGTCCGATGTACATGGCGTCAGCGCAGCCCGTAGATCGCCTGGTTCACGATGTTCTCGAGCCGCTCCTGCGCGCCGCTCACGTGCCGCGGGTCGACGCCGCGCGCGAGCGCGTCGGCCGCGAGCGACTCCAGCGTATAGCCGCCCGACAGGATCTTGCGGCCGAACGCGTCGTCCCACTGCGCGTAGCGCTGCCGGCGCAGCGCGTCGAGCCGGTCGTTCTCGACCAGCACCGCCGCGCGTTCGAGCGCGAGCGCGAGCACGTCGATCGCGCCGACGTGACCGTAGAACAGGTCTTCCGGGTCGATGCTCTGGCGCCGCACCTTCGAGTCGAAGTTCATCCCGCCGGTCGTGAAGCCGCCGTGGCGCAGGATCTCGTAGAACGCGAGCGTCAGTTCCTCGACGCTGTTCGGGAACTGGTCGGTGTCCCAGCCGTTCTGCGGATCGCCGCGGTTCGCGTCGACGCTGCCGAACACGCCGAGCGCGAATGCGTTCGCGATCTCGTGATGGAACGAATGGCCCGCGAGCGTCGCGTGATTCGCCTCGATGTTCACGCGGATCTCGTTCTGCAATCCGTACTGCACGAGGAAGCCGTGCACGGTCGCGACGTCGTAGTCGTACTGGTGCTTGGTCGGCTCCTGCGGCTTCGGCTCGATCAGCAGCGCGCCCTTGAAGCCGATCCGGTGCTTGTGCTCGACGACCATCGACAAAAAGCGCGCGAACTGCTCGCGTTCGCGCTTCAGGTCGGTATTGAGCAGCGTTTCGTAGCCTTCGCGGCCGCCCCACAGCACGTAGTTTTCGCCGCCGAGCCGGTGGGTCGCGTCGAGCGCATGGCACACCTGGGTCGCGGCCCACGCGAACACGTCGGGGTTCGGGTTCGTCGCGGCGCCGGCCGCGAAGCGCGGGTGCGAGAACAGGTTCGCGGTGCCCCACAGCAGCCGCACGCCGCTCGCCTGCTGGCGCTCGCCGAGATAGTCGACCATGCGCGCGAAATTGGCCGCGTATTCGCGCAGGCTGTCACCTTCCGGCGCGACGTCGGTATCGTGGAACGTATAGAACGGCGTGCCAAGCTTCGTGAAGAACTCGAACGCCGCATCGGCCTTCTGCCGCGCGCGCTCGAGCGCGTCGCCGGGCTGCTGCCACGGCCGCTGGAACGCGGCCTGCCCGAAGATGTCGTGGCCCGGCCACACGAACGTGTGCCAATAGCAGACCGCGATCCGCAGATGCTCGGCGAGCGTCTTGCCCAGCACGCGCCGCTCGGGGTCGTAGTGGTGATAGGCGAGCGGGTTGTCCGACCGCGGGCCTTCGTAGCGAATCGCGGGAATGTGTTCGAAATACGACATGGCGTCTCCGTGCAGGTTCTTGTTGCGGCGCAACGTGCATCGCGACGACGCACGCGGCCGAATTCGGTTGGCTGGATCGTGCCCCCGCGCCTGCCGCCCGGCAATTGCGAAATTGCGCAGCACGCTTGATGTTTCTTGCCAGCCGCTGCGTGCGGCGCGCGTTCCGTCCTACAATCGCCGTACACCAACCCGCGCGCCGCCGTCCCGGGCGCGCCCCGGAGACAATGGCACCGCGCCCGCAAGGCGCGCGCCCCGACACCGAGATGACACGCGCCCCTTCCGCCCAGACACCGCACCGCATCGCGCTGCTGTTCAACGCGAACAAGGTCTACGACCGCGAGATCATCAGCGGCATCGGCCAGTACCTGCACACGACGCGCGTCGTGTGGGACCTGTTCCTCGAAGACGATTTCCGCTGCCGGCTCACCGGCATCGAGCGTTTCGACGGCGACGGCATCATCGCCGACTTCGACGATCCGGCCGTCGCCGACGCGCTCGCCGGCTCGCCGCTGCCGATCGTCGCGATCGGCTCGTCGTACGAGGACCCGGCGCAATACCCGGACGATGTCCCATATATTGCGACGGACAACGCGAAGCTCGTGTCGCTCGCCTATACGCACCTGATCGGCGCGGGACTCGCGCACTTCGCGATGTACAGCCTGCCGGTCGCGCAGGAGAACCGCTGGGCGCAGCAGCGCGAGATCGCGTTCGACCGGCTCGCGCACGCGGACGGGCTCGACGCGCCGATCTATCGCGGGCTGTCGACGAGCGCGTCGGGCTGGAATCACGCGATCGAGCAACTGATCGGCTGGCTGCATGCGCTGCCGAAGCCCGTCGGCGTGATCGCGGTGACCGATGCACGCGCGCGGCATCTGTTGCAGGCCTGCCTGATCGCCGGCATCGCGGTGCCGGAACAGGTCGCGATCATCGGCATCGACAACGATCCGCTCACGCGCACGCTGACGCGCATTCCGCTGTCGTCGGTCATCCAGGGCACCGAGGAAATGGGCCGCACCGCCGCGCATCTGCTGCACCGGATGCTGCGCGGCGCACGCTTTCCCGGGCAGCGCATTCTCGTGCCGCCGGTCGGCATCAACGTGCTCGAATCGACGCGCCACCAGCCGCTGGCGAGCCCGCACGTGATGCGCGCGCGGCATTTCATCCGCCAGTACGCGTGCCAGGGGATCAAGACCGAACAGGTCGCCGACTATGTCGGCGTGTCGCGCTCGCTGCTCGAGGAGCACTTCCGGCGCGAACTGCAGCGCACCGTGCACCAGGAGATCCTGCGCCACAAGCTCGAAGCCGCGCAGGCGCTGCTTGCCGGCCGGCAGGCGTCGAGCGCCGAAGTCGCGATCCGTTGCGGTTTCACGTCGCTGCAATACATGTACGCGGTGTTCCGGCGCGAACTCGGCTGCACGCCGCGCGAATATCAGGAACGCGCGGCCGCCACGAACTGACGCCCGCCGCCCACCCGACCTCCACTCATGCATATCGATACCGATTCCTCATACCTGACGCCCGGCGTCGCACGCGTGCACGCCGAGCCGTGGGGCACGTTGCCCGACGGCGAGCCCGTGCGGCGCTATACGCTGCGCAATGCGCATGGAATGCGCGTCGTCGTCAGCGACCTCGGCGCGACCGTCGTGTCGTGGCTCGCGCCCGACCGCACGGGGCGCTTGGCCGATATCGTGCTCGCGCACGATACGCCGGCCGAATACCTCGCATCCGGCGCCTATCTCGGCGCGACGGTCGGCCGCTGGGCGAACCGGATCGCCGGCGCGCGCTTCACGCTCGACGGCGTCGACTACCTGCTCGACCGCAACGAGAACGGCAATCTGCTGCACGGCGGCGCGAACGGCTTTCATCGCGCGCGGTGGGACGTGCTCGACGATGGCGGCGGGCTCACGCTGCGGCTCGATTCGCCGGAAGGCGACGCGGGATTCCCCGGCAACGTGAGCGTGCAGGTGCGCTACACGCTCGACGACGACGGCACGCTGACGATCGACTACACGGGGTGGACCGACGCGCCGACGCCGCTGAACCTGACGAATCACAGCTACTTCAACCTGAACGGGCGCGCGGGCAGCGACGTGCGCGGCCATCTGCTGCACATCGACGCCGACGCGTTCCTCGAAGTGGACGACGCGCTGATCCCGACCGGCACGGCCGACGTGACGGGCACGGCGTTCGATTTCCGGCACAGCGCGCCGCTCGGCGCGCGCCTCGACTGGCCGCATGCGCAACTGGCGCGGGCGCGCGGCTTCGATCACTGCTACGTCGTCGGCAACGGCGCGCGCGAAGTCCGGCCCGTCGCGCGAATCTACGATCCGGAAAGCGGCCGCGAGCTGACCGTATCGACCGATCAGCACGGCCTGCAGCTCTATACGGGCAATTATCTCGACGGCCTGCGCGTGAGCGGCGGCACGCCGTGCGTGCGGCACGCGGCGCTGTGCGTCGAGGCGGGCGGCTTCCCGAATCAGGTCAACATGGACGGCCTGCGCGACGACGTGATCGTTCATCCGGGCGACGTGTATCGACAGACCACGCGGTATCGGGTGGGGGTGCATGCATAGCGGGCGGGCTGCATCGCCGGCGCCCGGGTAGCGCCGTGCGAATTCCGGCCGATCGCGATGCCGCGCCGCTTCCCGTGACATTGCGACGGCAGGAAAATGCTTTCTACGATTCGTTGGTTTGAGCGGCGCGGCGCAGCCCGTAGCATGGGCGCGTCACCCATCCTCCAGCATCGGAATGTCCGCGCAAACAGACAAGGTCGTCCATTGGCTGCTGTCCAGCCTGGAGCCGAAAAGCCAGCTTTTCCACGTGGGCCAGTATTGCGGCGACTGGCAGGCGTCCACCGCCGGCCGTGCGAAGGCGAGCTTCCACATCCTCCTGCATGGATCGGCATGGCTTCACTTCGCCGACGGGCGGGACAGCATTCCGGTTGCCGCCGGTGAAGCCGTCTTTCTGTTGCGCGACGTGCCGCACGGGCTGTCGCCGAGCCCGGTCAACCCGCAGGCCTGCGCGGTCGCGGGCAGCCACCCGCTCGAGCGACGCGGGTCGATGCAGCCGCTCGACGCGTCGGTCGACGGCAGCGTCGGCCTTGCCTGCGGTTTCATCGAATTCCACTCCACCGTGTCGCGCGCGATCGTGTCGCTCTTCCCCGAGTACCTGATCGTGCGGCGCGGCGACGACGCCTATCGCGGCATCCACGGGCTGTTCGAGCTGATTCGCGCCGAAGGCCGTCACGGCGTCGACGCGCCGTCCCCGCTGATCGACAAGCTGGTCGAACTGCTGCTGTTCTATGCGGTACGGGACGCCGCCGGGCACGATACCGTCGCCAGCGGGCTCGCGTCGCTGATGCAGCGGACCGGCTTCGGCACGCTCGTCGCCGCGATCATCGACGCGCCCGCCGACGCGTGGACCACCGACTCGATGGCCGCGTTCGCGAACATGTCGCGCACCGCGTTCTGCAAGCACTTCAGCGAAGCGTCCGGCCATCCGCCGATGCAGTTCGTCACGCTGGTGCGGATGCGGCTCGCGGCGGACCTGCTGGAACAGGGCCTGCCGATTTCGCGTGCGGGCGAACTCGTCGGCTATCAGTCGGAGTCGGCCTTTGCGCATGCGTTCAAGCGCACGATGGGCATGCAGCCCGGCGCGTGGCGGCGCGGGCGCGACGACGCGTCGCAATCGGCGGCGCGCCTGCACTAGCCGACGGGCCCGGCGCGCCGTCGAAACGCACGACGCGGGACGAACGCACAGGAATCGCGGATGTTCGCGCATTGTCCGGCGGGGGCGCCGCCTCGACAATGATCGCACTGCCCCTCCGGAGAATCCTGTGAGCCGCCTGCCCTTGCCTACCGTCGAAACCGCGCCCGCACCCAGCCAGCCTTTCCTAGAAAAATCGCAGCGCGCGAACGGTTTCCTGCCGAACCTCGTGCGCTCGCTCGCGAATGCGCCGGTCGCGCTCGAAACCTATCTGACCGTCGCGGAGATCAACAGCCGCGCGGGCCTCACGTTCGCCGAGCGCGAAGCCGTGCAGATCACCGCGGCCGCCGTCCACGGCTGTGCGTTCTGCGTGGCCGGACACACCGCCGCCGCGCTGAAGAAAGCCCATGTCGATCGCGCCGACGTCGACGCACTGCGCGACGGCGAGCCGGTTGCCGATCCGCGGCTCGACGCGGTCGCGGCCTTCACGCGCGCCGTGATCGCGACGCGCGGCGGCGTGACCGACGACGCGCTCGACGCATTCCTGGCCGCCGGCTTCACCGAAGCGAACGCGCTCGAAGTGGTGCTGGGCGTGAGCCTCGCGACGCTGTGCAACTTCGCGAACAACCTGGCGCGCAACGAACTCAACCCCGAACTGGCCGCATACCGATGGGAACCCCGGACACAGGCCGCCTGACGGCGCCCGCACTCGACGCGTCGCTCGCCGACTGGCTCGACGCGAACGCCACGCAGCTCGACACGAGCGCCGCGCTGAAGGCGGACGTCGTGCCGCGTCTCGCGGCGGCCGGCCTGTTCCGGACCGGCGTGCCGGCGAGCCTCGGCGGCGCGGGCGGGACGACCACGGACGCCATCGCGGGCATCGCGGCGGTGGCCGAACGTTCGCTGACCGCGGCCTTCGTGCTGTGGGGCCAGCGCAGCTTCATCGAATACCTGCTGCAAAGCCCGAACGCCGCGCTGCGCGAGCGCTGGCTGCCGGCGCTGCTCGACGGCCGTTGCGCGGGCGCGAGCGGCCTGTCGAACGCGATGAAGTATCTGTCCGGCATCGAGTCGCTTCAGATCGACGCGACGCCGCACGCGGAAAGCGCCGACGACTGGCGGCTGACGGGCAGGATGGCGTGGGTGACGAACCTGCGCACGGAACGGTTCGTCGTGGCGGCCGCGGTTGCGTTCGGCGATGGCAGGCCGTCCGCGATCGTCGCGATTCCCGATGACGCGCCCGGCCTGACGCGCAGCACGGATCTCGACCTGATCGCGCTGCGCGGCAGCAACACCGCCGCGCTGCATCTCGACGACGTGCCGAGCGACACCGCGTGGCTGATCCATCCGGATGCGCAAACGTTCCTGCCCGCGGTGCGACCGGCCTTCCTCGGCTTGCAGTGCGGGCTGTCGATCGGGCTCGCGCGGCGCGCGCTGGCCGAAGCGCGGCGCGCGGCCGAGACGACGCGCGGCATTCTCGGCCCCGAAGTCGAATCCTGCGCGGCCGGACTGGCCGCCGCATGCGCGCAACTGTCGTCCGGCATCGCCGACGGCAGCCTGCGCCTGCACCCGAACCGCCTGTTCGAGCTGCGCATCGCGCTCGCGACGCACGTGGCCACGGCCGCGAACCTCGAACTCGAGGCGAGCGGCGGCCGCGGCTATCTGCGCGATGCGGGGCTCGGCTTCGAGCGACGCTGGCGCGAAGCGGCGTTCATTCCGATCGTCACGCCGAGCGTCGTGCAACTGAAGGCGCAACTCGCCGCGCGGACGCGGAGCATCGCCGCATGACGCCGCCGCTGCTGGACGCGCGCCATCTGACGCTCGGCTACGGCGGCGAGCGGCGCACTCCCGTGCTTGCCGATGTGTCGCTGTCGGTCGATCGCGGCGAAATCGTCGCGCTGATCGGCCCGAGCGGGACCGGCAAGTCGAGCCTGCTGCGCGCACTGGCCGGGCTGGAGCAACCGCAATCCGGCACCGTGTCGCTCGACGGCACGACGCTGCGGGGCCCGCACCCGCGGATCGCGATCGCGTTTCAGGACCCGTGCCTGCTGCCGTGGCTGTCGACCGAAAAGAACGTCGCGTTCGGCCTCGCCTTCGCGCATCAGGCTCGGCTCACGCGCGATCAGCAACGCGAGCGCGTCCGCGCGGCGCTGCGCGCGGTCGGGCTCGAAGCCGCCGCGTCGCTGCGCCCGGCCCAGCTCTCGGGCGGGATGGCGCAGCGCGCGGCGCTGGCGCGTGCACTCGCGCGTCAGCCGCACGCGCTGCTGCTCGACGAGCCGTTCTCGGCGCTCGACGAAGTCACGCGCGCCGCGATGCAGCAGTTGCTGGTGAACATCGTGTCGACGACACGCTGCGCGACGGTGCTCGTGACCCACGACATCGACGAAGCGCTGCTCGTGGCCGATCGCATCGTGCTGCTCGGCACGCAAGGGCGCTTCATCGACGCGTGGCGGGTCGATTTACCGCATCCGCGCGACGCGTTCGTCAGCGAACTCGGCACGATGCGCATCGACATCCTGAAGGCGTTGCAGGCCGGCATGAAGCGCCCGCACGCGTCCGAACTTCATTCCCTGAACTGACTGACCTGACCCGCCTATCCATGTGCCAGATTCCGATGTCGCGCCGCGAATGGCTGAAGCTCGCGGCCCTGTTCACCGCGACGGGCGCCGCCCCGTTGCTCTCGATGGCGAACGCGCACGCCGCGGCCGAACCGGATGCGCCGGTCCGGATCGGCTATCTGCCGATCACCGACGCGGCCCCGTTGCTGGTGGCCCACAACAACGGCTATTTCGCGTCCGAAGGCCTGACCGTCGAGCAACCGAAGCTGCTGCGCAGCTGGGCGCAGCTCGTCGAGGCATTCCTGTCGGGCCAGGTCAACGTCGTGCATCTGCTGTCGCCGATGACGCTTTGGGCGCGCTACGGCAGCCGCGCACCGGCGAAGGTGGTCGCCTGGAACCACGTGAACGGCTCCGGGATCACGGTCGCGCCCGACATCGATTCGCTGCGCGATCTCGGCGGCAAGACCGTCGCGATTCCGTTCTGGTACTCGATTCACAACGTCGTGCTGCAGGACCTGCTGCGTCAGCAAGGGCTCGTGCCCGTGCTCAAGCGGCGCGGCACGCCCGCGGCGAACGAGGTCAACCTCGTCGTGATGGCGCCGTCGGACATGCTGCCCGCGCTCGCCGCGCGCCAGATCGCCGGGTATATCGTCGCGGAGCCGTTCAACGCGACCGCGGAACTGATGAAGATCGGCAAGATCCTGCGCTTTACCGGCGATGTCTGGAAGAACCATGCATGCTGCGTCGTGTTCATGCATGAGCACGATCTGACGCAGCGCCCCGCGTGGTCGCAAAAGGTCGTCAACGCGATCGTGAAGGCGCAGCTGTGGGCGCGCGCGCATTCGCAGGAAACCGCGCAGTTGCTGTCGAAGGACGGCACGCACCGCTATTCGCCGCATACGCTCGCGTCGCTCGACCGCGTGCTCGTGCCGTCGGCGTCGCTGGCCGACACGTATCGGGCGAGCGGCGCGATCCGCCATGCCGACTGGCACGCGAAGCGGATCGACTTCCAGCCGTATCCGTTCCCGAGCTATACCGAGGCGCTGGTTCAACGGCTGAAACGCACGGTGGTCGACGGCGACGGCGCCTTCCTCGCGTCGCTGGACCCGGCATTCGCGGCCCGCGATCTCGTCGACGACCGGTTCGTGCGCAAGAGCATCGACGCGGTCGGCGGGCTGACCGCGTTCGGTCAGCCGGGCGCGTTCCAGCGCGAGGAGATCATCGTTGTCTGACGCGCTCGCCACCCGCCGCTCGGCCGCACCCGACACGCGCCGCAGCGGCGGCTCCCGCTACCCGGCACGCGTTGCCGCGGGATGGCTCGGCGTCGCCGGGCTCGTGGCGACGATCGTCGTCTGGTGGGCCGCGATCCACGTGTTGACCGAGCCCGGCTCGCTCGGCCGGCAGTTCGCGCCGGACAGCGCGTTCACCAGCCTGCGATCGCTGTGCGCGGACGATCATCTCGTCGAACACGCGCTCGTCAGCCTGCGACGCATCGGCGTCGGGCTCGGCGCGGCGCTGCTGGCCGGCGTCCCGCTCGGGCTGTTGCTCGGCCGCGTGCGATGGGTCGAGCGGATGCTGTCGCCGACGTTCCAGTTTCTGCGCATGGTGTCGCCGCTGTCGTGGATGCCGCTCGCGGTCATGTCGTTCGGCATCGGCGATCGCGCGATCTACTTCCTGCTCGGGTTCGCCGCGTTGTGGCCGGTGCTGATGAGCACGGCGGCCGGCGTCGCGCAGATCGACCGGCGCTGGCTGCAGCTCGGCGCAAGCCTCGCGGCCACCCGCCGCGAGCTGCTGGTGCACATCGTGCTGCCCGCCATCGCGGGGCCGCTGCTCAACGGCATCCGGCTCGCGATCGGCATCCTGTGGATCGTGCTCGTGCCCGCCGAGATGCTCGGCGTCAACGCGGGCCTCGGCTACCTGATCCTCGACACGCGCGACCGGCTCGCGTATGCGGAACTGACCGCGGTGATCGTCGTGATCGGCGCACTGGGCTTCACGCTCGACGGCATCGCGCGGGGGTTGACCCGCGCGCTGCTGGCGTCCGACCGCTAGCGCGATGCGCGGCGGCCGGACGAGCCGCTTGCCGCCCGCGTGTCAATTCCACGCATGGCGCGCCGGGCGCGCGCCGTTCAGATAGTAGTTGCCGACGAGGTGATATTTCCACCGCACCGGATCGTGCAGCGTGTGCGTGCGCGCGTTGCGCCAATGGCGGTCGAGGTTGTGCTCGGCGAGCGTCGATTGCGTGCCGGCCAGCTCGAACAGCTTCTCGCCCGCGAGCAGCGCGACCTCGGTCGTCAGCACCTTCGCTTCGCCCACCGCCACCGACGCCCGCGCGACGTCGTCCTCGGTCACATCGCCCTTTGCCGTGATCTCGTCGAGCGTGCGCGCCGCGCGTTCGAGCAACGCGTCGGCCGCATGCAGCTGGATGTGCAGCCGGCCGATTTCGCGAATCGTCAGCGGGTCGTCCGCGGCCCGCTCGACGCCGCTGTCGACCCACGGCCGCGCGCGGGTCCGCACGAACGCGAGCGTATCGTCGATGGCCGCCTTCGCGATACCCGCGTCGATCGCCGCCTGGATGATCTGCGACAGCGGGCCGTTGAGCGTCGGCACGTCGGACACGCGCTGCGCGGGCAGCACGTGCGACGCCGGCACGCGCACCGCGTCGAGCACGACCGTGCCGCTCGCGGTTGTGCGCTGGCCGAAGCCCGACCAGTCGTCGATCACGGTCAACCCGGGCGTCGGCTGCGGCACGTACGCAAGCCATGCCTGCCGCGCGTCGTCGAGCCCGAGCACCGGCACGTAGTGCGCGAACAGCGCACCCGTCGAGTAGAACTTGGTGCCGTCGACGACATAGTCGTCGCCGTCGCGGCGCACGCGCGTCTTCAGGTCGAGCACGTGCTTCGTGCCCTTCTCCGAGAAGCCGTTGCCGAACCGCTTGCCGCTCAGCACTTCGGCGAAGAAATGACGCTTCTGCGCGTCGGTGCCGACGAGCGCGATCACGTCGACGAGCCCGAAGTGATTCTGCGGAAGCTGCCCGAGCGACGCGTCGGCCGCGGCGACGATCTTGATCACCTCGGTGAGCGTCACATGCGATACGCCCGCGCCGCCGTATGCCTTCGGCACCGTGATCGCCCACAGCCCCGACTGCGAGAACCATTCGATTTCCTCGCGCGGCAGGCGGCGCTCGCGGTCGCGTTCGGCGGCCCCTTGCGCCAGGCGTTGCGCCAGCGCATGCGCGACCTCGATCGCCTCCGCATCGTCGGCGATCACGCGGGCTGCCTGCGGTCGTGCATCGGCCGGCCGTTCCTGAATCGTCGCGCTCGTGTCTGACATCGGGCTCTCCTGTCGAATGGTCAAAGCATTCAATCTAGCAGCGCCGCGCGGGCCGGAAAACCGAGCGATTCTCGAAACGATATTCCTTTGGATAACAAACGATGCGCGAATGGCGAAGGCGATTGCGCGTTTTGACGTCGCAATCGATGCCGGAACGTCGATACGCGTCGCGCGGCGACGGTAATACGCAGCGACGATAACGATCCGAGAATCCGTTATTGGAACGCCCGCGTCGCGCTTCCTATACTGGGCTCCCGGCGCAAACGGCCACGCTCTTCGAGGAAATCCGCATGACTTCATCGCACGCAGTTCCCGACCTTTCCACCGGTACCGATTACGATGCACTCGCGAGCCGGTTCCGGCCGATCTTCGAGCGCATTGCCGCCGGCACCGCCGAGCGCGATCGCCGCCGCGAATTGCCGCACGAGGCGATCGGCTGGCTCAAATCGGCCGGCTTCGGCGCGATACGTTTGCCTGTGAGCGCCGGCGGCGCCGGCGCATCGCTGCCGCAGTTGTTCCGGCTGCTGACCGAGCTCGCCGCCGCCGATTCCAATTTGCCGCAGGCATTGCGCGGGCACTTCGCGTTCGTCGAGGACTGGCTCAATGCGCCGGCCGGGCCGCGGCGCACGACCTGGTTCGACCGCTTCGCGAGCGGCCAGCTCGTCGGCAATGCGTGGTCGGAAGCCGGCGACGTGCCGCTCGGCCAGACCGTCACGAAGGTGTCGGAGCAGAACGGCCGGCTCGTGCTGAACGGCCGGAAGTTCTACAGCACCGGCAGCCTGTTCGCCGACTGGATCGACGTGTTCGCGCAGCGCGCGCACGACGGCAGCGACGTGATCGTCGCCGTCGCGACCGCGCAGCCCGGCGTGATCCGCGACGACGACTGGGACGGCTTCGGTCAGACCACCACCGGCAGCGGCACGACGCGTTTCGAGAATGCGGCGGTCGACCCGGACAACGTGATCGATTTCGCGCGCCGCTTCAAGTACCAGACCGCGTTCTACCAGTTGTTCCACGTCGCGACGCTGGCCGGGATCGGCCACGCGATCGTGCGCGACGCGGGCGAGCTCGTGCGCAACCGCACGCGCGTGTACAGCCACGGCAATGCGCAGCGTGCGGGCGACGATGCGCAGTTGCAGCAGGTAATCGGCGAGATCGCGTCATGGGCGTACGCGGCCGACGCGCTCGCGCTGCGCGCCGCGCAGCCGCTTCAGCAAGCCTATGAAGCGCGCTTCGGCGGCGACGAAGCGGCCGAGCAGACCGCGAACGTCGCGGCCGAAATCGAATCCGCGCAGAGCCAGCTCGTCGTGTCCGAACTCGTGCTGCGCGCGGCGACGCGCCTGTTCGACGCGCTCGGCGCGTCCGCGACCCGCAGCACGACCGCGCTCGATCGCCACTGGCGCAACGCCCGCACGGTGTCGTCGCACAACCCGCTCGTGTACAAGGCGCGCATCGTCGGCGACTGGATCATCAACGGCCGCACGCCGCCGTTCGTGTGGCGCGTGGGTAACGGCGCAGGCGCCGGTGCGGAAACCGGAGCCGCGCGATGAGCAAGACCATCCGCTTCAACGCGTTCGAGATGAACTGCGTCGGTCACCAGTCGCCCGGCCTGTGGGCGCATCCGCGCGACCGCTCGTGGCAGTACAAGGATCTCGACTACTGGACCGACCTCGCGCGCGTGCTCGAACGCGGGATCTTCGATGCGATCTTCATCGCGGACGTGATCGGCTACTACGACGTGTACAAGGGCAGCAACTATCACGCGCTGCACCAGGCCGCGCAGATCCCGGTCAACGATCCGCTGCAACTGGCCGCGCCGATCGCGATGGCGACCGAGCATCTCGGCATCGGCATCACCGCGTCGACGACGTTCGAGCACCCGTACACGTTCGCGCGCCGGCTGTCGACCGCGGACCATCACACGAAGGGCCGGCTCGCGTGGAACATCGTCACGTCGTATCTGGAGAGCGGCGCGAAGAACGTCGGCGATCACGGGCTGCGCACGCACGACGACCGCTATGCGGTCGCGGCCGAGTACGTCGAGGTGCTGTACAAGCTGTTCGAAGGCAGTTGGGAAGACGGCGCGGTGGTGCGCGATCGCGACGGCCGCGTGTTCACGCATCCGGAGAAAGTGCACGAGATCGGCCACAAGGGCCGCTTCTTCGACGTGCCCGGCTATCACCTGTGCGAGCCGTCGCCGCAGCGCACGCCGGTGCTGTTCCAGGCCGGCGCGTCGGGCCCCGGCAAGGCGTTCGCCGCGCAGCACGCCGAATGCGTGTTCGTCGCCGCGCCGACCCGCGATCAGCTCGCGCGCTACGTGGCCGACGTGCGCGCGCAGGCCGCGGCCGCCGGGCGCGACCCGGCGAAGGTGCTGATCTACAACCTCGTCACGGTGATCGTCGACGAGACCGACGAGAAGGCGCAGGCCAAGTTCGACGAGTATCGCCGCTACGTGTCGTACGACGGCTCGCTGGTGTTCATGTCCGGCTGGACCGGCATCGACTTCGGCCAGTACGCGCCGACCGATCCCGTCCGGCGCGTCGACACGAACGCGATCGTGTCGGCGGTCGAGCACCTGTCGGGCGGCGACACCGCGTGGACGATCGAGGCGCTGGCGGCTTGGGGCGGCATCGGCGGCATGGGCCCGGTGTTCGCCGGGTCGGCGGCGACCGTCGCGGACATCCTGCAGGAATGGGTGGCAGCGACCGACGTGGACGGCTTCAATCTCGCGTATGCGGTCGCGCATGAAACCTTCGAGGATGTCGTGCGCCATCTCGTGCCGGAGTTGCAGCGGCGCGGCGTGTATCCGACCGCGTATGCGCCGGGCACGCTGCGCGAAAAATTGTTCGGCGGCACGGCGCGGTTGCCGGACGAGCATCCCGCCGCGCGGTTTCGCGATATCGAACAGGTCAAGCGCGCGGCCGAGCGCGAAGCGGTCAGCGCTTAACGGCACGTCCAACAACGTCGAAGCCGGGCTGTCCGCATTCGCGCGGCGACCGGCTTCAGCTTCACCACAAACGGCTTCGTGCAGTTCGACGAAGCCGTGCGTATTTTCCGGGGCAACGGCGAGCGCCCCGGTCAGCGCTTACGCCGCGCTTTCGTCGTCGACGTCGTGCGCCGTCGGTTCATACCTCACGATCAGCAGGAACACGATCGGCGTGACCGCGCTGATCGCGACGACCCAGAACATGTCGGTGCCGAGGCGGGCTTGCAGGATCGGCAGCACGAACAGCGCGAGCGCCTGGCCGATGCCGCACAGCGACCGCCCGAAGCCGACACCGGTGCCGCGGATCGCGGCCGGATACGACAGCGTCGGATAGATCATCATCTGCGCGCCGGGGCCGAAGCCTTCGGCGAACAACCACGTACCGAGCATCAGCAACACGACACCGACCGCGATCGCCCCGTGCGGATGGCCTGCGAGCGCAAGCGCGACGAGCGCGACCGTTTGCAGCGCGAACCCCGCGATCGCGACATGACGCGACGCATACCGATATGCGAGACGCATGCCGAGCAAGCCGCCGGTGAACGCGAACAGCACGTTCAATGCGAGCGATGCCGCGATCGTCTCAAACACGCCCGCGCCGAGAAATTGCGACAGGATCGACGGCAGGAAGAACGCGATCGCCGTGTATTCGAACGGGATGCACAGGTTCATCACGCTGGCGACGATCGTGCGCCCGAGATACGGGCGCCGGAACAGCACGCGAATCCGCACCGGCGGCGGGCTCGGCTCGCGTCGCACGTCCTGCGCTTCGTGCGCGTGAATGCCGTACGACTGGCGCAGGATGCGCGCGGCGTTGGCCAGATCGCCCTGATTCGCGGCCCACAGCGGGGATTCGTTCATGAAGCGGTTGCGGAACAGGATGATGACGAGCGCCGGCACCGCACCGAAGATCAGCGACGCGCGCCACAGCCATCCCGCATGCTCGGCCGGCAGCAGGAAGTACAGGCCGAAGATCAGCAGGAAGCACACCGACGACGCGACGTACCACATCGGGCACCACGCGGCGAGCCGCGACGCCTTGTTGCCGCGGCCGTTGAACTTCGAGAATTCCGCGAGAAACGCCATCGCGACCGGCAGGTCGATGCCGACGCCGAGCCCCATCACGAAGCGGGCGGCGATCAGCACCCAGACGTTCGGCGCGAGCCCGGCCGCGATCGCCGCGACCACGAAGAACAGCATGTCGGCCATGAACACCTGGTAGCGGCCGATCCGGTCGGTCAGCCAGCCGCCGATCAGGCTGCCGAAGATCGTGCCGATCATGATCGCCGACCCGACGAGCCCGGTCAGCGCGGGCGTCAGCCCGAATTCGCGCGTCACGTCGTCGATGCCGTAGGACAGCGTCGTCAGGTCGTACGCGTCGAGAAACACGCCGCCGAGCGCCAGCAGCACGATCATCCGTGCATGGCTGACCGAACTGTCGACCGTGTTGATCAGGCGCGCGACGTCGCTGGCCGAGCGGATGGGGGAAGAAACCGGCGTAACGGGGCTCAGGTCGATCGAACTCATCGGATTCCTTAGTGTGTCGCCGGATGGCCGGCGAATGAGCGGCGAAGTTTGCAGGATGCCGGCCGCCGCGACAGGGGCATCGCGGCCCGGGCCGTCGAACGAATGCGTTCCGGCCGTCGTCGAATGCGTCGCTTGCCGGCACCGGAAATTCTGTTCTCCAGGCCCGGCAATCCCAAGCGATATAAACCGATAAATTAATCGGCGTGCGTCATAAAGTTGCGCGGGCCGTGCTATCTCCTTCCGGCCGCCCGGCGGCCGGCCTCGCCGCACCGCTGCTCGACCGGCGGATCGCCCGCAAGCTGTATGGCGATCGCACGGTCCTCGCCGACATCGCGTTGCAGGTCGCGCCACGCGAGATCGTCTGCGTGGTCGGCCCGAGCGGTTGCGGCAAGAGCACGCTGCTGCGGATCGTCGCCGGCCTCGACGCGAACTTCCGCGGCAGCGTGACGCTCGACGGCAGCGCGCTCGCCGGGCCGTCCGCGCGCGTCGGCGTGATCTTTCAGGAGCCGCGGCTGCTGCCGTGGCTGTCGATCGCCGACAACGTCGGCTTCGCGGCCGGTGCGCGGGGCGGACGCGACCCGAGCGTCGCGCGCTTGCTCGACGAAGTCGGTCTGGCCGGCGTCGCGCGGCAACTGCCGGCCACGTTGTCGGGCGGAATGGCGCAGCGCGCCGTGATCGCGCGCGGGCTGTTCGGCGAGCCGGACCTGCTGCTGCTCGACGAGCCGTTCAGCGCGGTCGACGCGATCACGCGGATGCGCCTGCAGACGCTGCTACTCGATGTCGTCCAGCGGCGCCGGATGGCCGCGACCGTCGTCACGCACGATCTCGACGAGGCGCTGTATCTCGGCGATCGCGTGCTGATGCTCGCGCCGAACCCGGACCGCGTCGACGACGAACTCCACGTCGACATCGCGCGGCCGCGCGATCGGCGCGATCCGTCGCTGGCCGCGCTGCGCGCGCGGCTGCTCGATGCGTTCCAGCGCTTTCACGATCGCGCGGCCGGCGACACGGCGGCCACGCCGGACTGACATCGCCGGCCCGCACCGCACACGACTTCATCGCGCGGACACCGACCGCACGAACGCGGCCAGATCGCGATTGAACCGCTCGGCTTCCTCGATGAACGGCGCGTGCCCCGACTCCGCATACACCTTGCTGGCGATGCGCGGATTCAGCTCGGCCGCGCGAGCCAGCGTCGTGGGCGTATCGACCAGTGCATCGCGCCCGCCGTAGATGAAGAGCAGCGGCACGCGCGCGTGGCCGAGCCCCGCCGCGGCGAATACCGACATCGTCGGGATGGCCTTTTGCATGTCCCACGACGCCATCGCGGCATTGGCGAGCAGCCGCTCGAACGTGGCGGCATCCGGCCGACGGTTGAAGCACAGACCGACGAACGTGCGCTCGCCGTCGAGATGCGTTTTCAGGTCCGGCGCATTCATGTCGCGGTACACGTCCGGGTGATCGACGATCTGGCCCGGCGCGAGCTCGACCACGCCGTCGACGTACACGGCCCCCGCGATCGCGCCGTCGCCGTATCTGGCGAGGTAGTTCGAGATCACCACGCCGCCGAGCGACCAGCCGACCACGACGGGCTTGCGCGCATGCGCGCCGTCGATCACCGCGGCGAGATCGTCGCCCCAGCGGGTTCCGTCGCGATACGGCCGCGCGCCGGACGGCTTGTCCGACAGCCCGTGGCCGCGCAGATCGTACGTGATGATCCGGAATCCGCGCAGCTCGGGGCTCGCGACCTGCGCGTCCCAGTTCAGGCGGCTGCCGAGCAGGCCGTGAATCAGGATGACCGGCACGCCGTCGGGGTCGCCGCTTTCCTGGACGGCCAGCTTCACGCCGTCCGTCGACGTCACGGTATAGCTGAGCGGCGCGGCCGCCGCATCGTACGCCGACGCGAACGGCGTCGCCCACCAGACCACGGCCAGCAGCCAGCGGATCAGCACTCGGGTAGTCACGATTTTTCCTCCAGGCATGAACGGACGCACAGTCTCAACCCTCACACTGATGTGAGAGTCAAGCGAATCGTGCTAACCTGCCCCGCATGAAAAACCCGCCTCCGCAGCCGCTGCTGACCATCGGCAAACTCGCGCAGCTCACCGGCGCGAGCGTGCGCTCGATCCGGCACTACGACGAGCACGGCCTGCTCGCGTCGGTGCGCGCGGCCAACGGCTACCGCCTGTTCCCCGACAACGCGGTGACGCAGGTCAGACAGATCCAGCGCATGATCGCGACCGGTTTCACCCTCGACGACATTCGCGGCTTTCCGGACTGCATGCTGCTGATCGAGGGCGCGCGTTCGTGCGATCAGATCTCCGAGGTTCAGCGCGAACGCCTCGAAGCGATCGACCGTCAGATCGCCGATCTGGAAAAGCGGCGTGCGCGGCTCATCAAGACCTTGCAAGATGGCGCGGTGCCGCCGCTCGATTGAGGCGCCGGCGTTCACCGGCACGAATCAGCCCCCGCGTCGCCCTTCGGGCACCCGCTTCACATCGTCATCGTTCGAGAATGCGCGACCGGCGACGGCACGCACACCACGCCCGCCGAGCCACGGAAAAAACGGGCATATTCAATTACCGCCGGTTACGAACGCTTTTCATAAACGCATCCTTGACATGCCGAATCGCGTGGTATTTACTGCCATTGCAATCGATGCAATACGAAAAACCGCACGACGAAAAACAGGACTGAGAGTTGCATTTGCAGCGGCGCGCAGCAATACGCGTCGGCGAAATGCAAGACCGAGAAGTAAAACAGGCTTGATCCGACCGGGGGCCACGTCCATGTCCGCTACCACCAAACCGCCGCCTGGCGGTTGATTCCCGCCATTCAGCCATCCGACCCCGCAGGCCTGCCGCCGGTTTTCCGACAGAACCGGGGCGGTGCCGTGACGCGCGTCGCCCACCCGAATCGCATCGCTCATGCGTCGGGATTCAATGCGAGACGGCATGTTCGCGGAATATCCATTTTAAAAATCCGGTGGATCCCGAATTTCACCGGCGATGTATTATCAATTCGGGATTTTCTTAAATCTGTCGCTTCGATATTTCATATATTGATGAAGGAATAAAAATGAGTACCACGACGATCGAAAGTGCCGGTTACGGGGTCTACAACTCGACCATCGATGTCACGAGCCAGGTGGCGGCGGCCTACCAGAACGGCCAGCGCGTATTCACGGCCAGCAACCAATGGGGCGATCCGGCCCCGGGCGAGCGCAAGTACCTGTACATCTTCTGGACCCGCAACAGCGAATCGCAGTCGGGCGTGACCGGCGAGAACGATTCTCACGGCGTCACCCTGCCCTGAACCGCGTTCCGCGCGCGGGACGGGCCGCCGCGCCGCGGCAGTTGGCAATCGGCAGTCGCACGGCCCGTGCGCGTCATCCGGCGCGCAGCGTGTCTTCCCCACCTTACCGATCGACAGGAGTCTTTCATGCCGTCCGTCTACGTGCAGAACATCTCGATTCCCCTGAGCGACGCCAAGCCGTCCGATTCGGGCGTCATCACGGCCCAGGCCACCTACAGTTTCCCGACCAACGTGATTGCGGCCGGCGCGTCGGTGGCCAGCTACTCGGTCTCGTTCGGCAACACCGACCACCACCTGCGCACGGTAGGCGCGAGCGTGCAGGTGCAGACGCAGAACAATTCGCCGACGGTGACCATCACGGGCTCGCTCCAGTTGATCGACAACAGCAGCAACGAGCTCAATCCGAGCAGTTGCTCGCTGATCGCGTCGGTGATTGCCTGGGCGCAATAAGCGGCGTTCGCCGCCGCGCCGCCGCGGTGAGCGGCGGCGTCGTTTCCATTGCCCGGTTTGCGGTCGGGCCTTTCGTGGTCCTCCGCCCGGCGTTCGGGCCGGGGACCATTTTCTCGAGGAGTCGCCATGTCCACCAGCGCCAGCCAGCAGGCCGACATTCCCGCCCTGGGCGTGCTCCAGTTCGACGCCGGCAGCTTCGGTTCCGCCGTGAACCTGTTCCGCGGCAATCTCGCCTTCCCGCTCAAGCTGCTGACGCTGCCGGCGCGTGGCGGGCTGGCGTTCGACCTGACCCTGCTGTACCAGAGCAACGTCGCCGACCAGGTCTCGCAATGGAACCTCACGAACCCGAGCGGCGCGCTCGGCGTGGGCTGGAGCATGCCGCTCGAGCGCATCGTCGCGGAAACGCAGGGCACGGGCAGCCCGCTCGACGTGCAGTACTACCTGATGAGCCAGGGCCAGGCGATGCAGCTCGTGCCGATCCCCACGGCGTGGGGCCGCGGCACGCTGGCCGCCGACGCGTTCGACGACGCCGCGAGCGCGGCGCCGTTCGCGAGCGACCGCGTGCCGGCGGCACTCGCGTCCGCGCTGGAGCGACACGGCTGGCGCCCGTCGGGCGACGCGCGTGTCTCGCCCACCGGCCGCCCCGGCGAGTGGCGCCTCGACGATGCGCCGCTGCGCCGCTCGCATCTGCTGCGCCGGCAAGCGGACGGCACGATCGCCGTGACCACCGACGGCCAGTCCTATGAAACGGCGCCCTACCAGTTCTGGCAGATCACGCACTACCCGGCCTGGGACAGTTGGGAAGTCGTCCGCCCGGACGGCACGGTCGCCACCTACGGCGGCTCCGATGCGGCCGCCGCCGCGCGCAACCTGATCCAGTGGGGCATCCGCTGGGGCAACTGGGTCGGCCCGAGCCGCCGCGCGGAAAACCAGCAGCGCTATGCGGTGGCGTGGAATCTCGCGCAGTTGCGCAACACGCTCGGGCACTGGATCGAATTTTCGTACAGCACGATCGAGCAGGCGGTCGGCGACGGCACGTTGACCTACACGCGCGAATGCCAGATCGCGAGCATGGAAAACGATCTCGGCTGGTCGTGCCGGTTCGCGTGGCAGCCGATGACCTACGACACCCGCTCGCTCGACGCGCCGAAGGAATACCTGGCCGCGCACGGCGACCCGACCCAGGTGCCGGGCGACAAGCCGAACGCGTGGCAGGACCGTTACGAGACGCGCTATCTCGACCACGTCGACGTGATCGACGGCTCGGGCGCGCAGCAGACGCGCCTCGATTTCGACTGGTACGACCTGACCCTTCTCGCGCCGCGCGACGCCGCCAATCCGCTCGCCACCGGCGCCTGCTACAAACGCTATCTGAAGAGCGTGACGGACACGTTCAGCGGCGGCGCGGCCCGCCCCGGCATCGCGTTCGACTACAACTTCGATGCCGGCGGCGCGCCGAACCCGGGCGCGATGACGTCGATGACGCTGCCCACCGGCGGCGTGCTGCGCTACACGTACGCCGAGATCGACGTGGGCGCGGACGAGAACGTCGATCCGGGCTCGCGCAACCTCACCGTCGACAATCCGTTCGGCGCGAGCCGGCCGGGCGCGCCGCGCATCTGGTACGGCGCCGACTACGTGGTCGTCGCGTGGTACGAGGCCAGCGAGAACGCGCTGCTGGCGAACGTCTACACGTGGCTGGGCCGCTGGATTCCGGCCTGGACGGACTGGCAGCGCTTCGACGGCGCGCTCGATCTCGACCGGACGGTGGCCACGACCAGCGCCGACAGCTTCGTGCTCATGCTGGCGAGCCTCGACGACACGCAATCGACGCTCTATCTCGCGTCGCGCCGGCCGGTCGCGAACGCGGACTGGCGTTTCGCGGGCGAGCCCGGCGCGCCCACGCCGTACCGCTACGCCAGCAGCCAGTTGCGAATCGCCAACGGCGCCGACTTCTTCGTCGTGATCGACAACGACGATCGCCGCGTCGACCGCTACGCGCTGAACTGGCAGACGCGCGGCTGGGACGTCGCCCCCGCGCTCGCGAGCGGCACGTGCTGCCCGTCCGGCAGCATCAATACGCAATCGTACGTGGCGGCGGCCACGAATCACTATCTGGTGTTCTGCTATGACGCGGACACGGCACGCGGCCGGTTCAGCCTGATGGTCCGCGATGCGGCGACGCTCGCGTGGCGGCTCGGCAGCACGCTGGACACCGACGCGATCACGATTCCGGCCGTCGGCGCCACGTCGTATTTCCAGCTGTCGATGGGCCAGGGCTTCGCGGCAGCCGCGTGGATCGACCGCTATGCGTCGTCGGGCGGCGTGGTGAAGGCCTTCGACTACCGCCTGGCGGTGCCCGCGTGGGACGACGACTACGGCAACCTCGCGTTGCGCCCGCTGCCCGACGTATTCGACGGCCCGGGCTTCACGAACCTGTCGCCCGCGTTCATGCAGACGCTCGGCCCCGTGATCACCGGCAACAGTCTGATCGGCTCGGGCCCGAACGTGCTGGTGTTCGACGGCGTGAGCTGGTCCTACCACTTCGCGGGCATCCAGTACCCGCCCGGCAGCGACGCGAACCGCCAGTTCTACTGGTACGCGTGGGACCCGCTCGGCGTGCTGAAGACGGAGAACACGACGTCGGCGCTCTACTCCGCGCTCGACAGTTTCGATCCCGATGCCGACACGCCCTGGGTCACCCAGGTGCTGCAGGACGAGGATCCGGCGCCCGCGGATCGCCAGACGCAGGGCTTCCCGACGCTGGCCGGCGAATTCCTGTCGCAGAACCGCGACCTCTACGGCCGTTCGGTCTGGCCCGCGTGGAACCCGATCGCCGGATTCCGGCTGGGCGAAATCACCGTCGATCGCTTCGACAGCACGACCGTCATCAACCAGGCGCCGGATTTCCTCGCGTTCATGACGCTCGACGCCGACGGCGCGCCGCTCGACACGCAGGTGCGCTTCTTCAGCAACGGCGGGCTGCTGCGGGACGCGCAGGGCGAGCCGGTGGTCGAGCGGTTCCCCGGGCAGCAGATGTTCCGCCTGCTCAACAGCACGCTGCAGTACGAGACGGCCATCTCGGGCAAGCTGCCGGCGATTCCGTCGGGCTTCGTGACCTTCCCGTCGGGCAACGAGATCGACGCATCGACCCACGTCACGCTGCACCGCTATGCGAATCACTCGCTGCATGCGCCGCTCGCGGCCTTCGTCGTGACCGCGCTGGCGATGGACAGCGGCTACGACACGATGCTGCGCTGCTATGCGTACGCGGACGTGTCGGCCAACACCGATCCGTCGGGCAGCATCGTGCAATTCTCGACGGTGTCCGAATACCAGGCGTGCGAGACGCCGCAGGCGCAGCGCTACGGCTGGACCACGAGCCATTTCTACAACGGCCTGCCCGCGCGCACGCTGCAGTTGCCGGACGATTGCCGCGTCCGCGCCGGCGCATGCGGTACGGCCGCGCCCGTCGACGACGCGTATTCGCTCGCGGCCGGCCTGCTGTTGTCGACCTCGGTGTACGACCGCGACGGCACGCTGCTGTCGTCCACCACCAGCGACTGGACCTACACCGACCAGGTCGCGAGCGACGCGAACGGCACCGCGCTGCGCAATCTCTACGACGCCGTGCCGCAGATCGCGACGTCGATCGAGAGCCTGCAGGGCGTCGAGCGCACCATGAGCTATGCGTACAACGCGGCCTCGGGCTATCCGGCCACGGTGCAGACCGCCTACTACGACAGCCGGGGCGAGCTCAACGTCACGCAGCGCACGTCGCTGTTCGGTTTCGAGGTCTACCCGGCGATGTGGAGCGCGCACATTCTCGCGCCGGTGGCCAGTGCGTCGACGCGGGTGCAGGCGGACGGCGGCTGGCTGTTGCAGGCCGCGAAGGCGCAGACCTTCCGCAGTTGGGCCCGCGACGACGGCACCACCTATCTGGCGGAAGCCGACAGCTGGGTCGCGGTCGACGCGGATGCGCCGCCGTTCGCCGCGTGGAACGGCGGTCAGCCCGGCGCGGGCTGGCTGCTGGAAGAGCGTATCGACACCCGCGACGGCGAAGGCAACGTGCTGCTGTCGCACGACGTCACCGGCCGGCCGATGGCTTCGCTGTTCGACGACGCGGGGCGTTTTCGGATCGCGGGCTTCGTCAATTCGGCCAGCGGCAATGCGTACGACAGTTTCGAGGATTACCAGCGGCCGACCTGGAGCCTGCCGGCCGGCGCGGCCGTCTATCGCGACGACGCGGCCAGCGGCACCGCGTGCCTGCAGATCACCGCGTCGGCGACGCTCACCCGCGCCGTGACGTTGACCGACGGCCGCGCGCGGCAGTTGTTCGGCCTCTGGTTCAAGAGCCCGCCCGGCGCGACCGCGCGCGACTTCGCCGTGACGCTGACGCTCACCGCGCCGGGCGGCGCGCAGGTGAGCCGGCGCCTCGCGCCCACCGCCGGCCAGTGGCAACCGCAGCAATGGACCGTCGATCCGTCGTCGCTGGGCCTCGGCGCGAACGCCGCCGTCACGCTCGGCATTCAGGCGGAACTGCCGGCGGGCGGCGCGGCGTGGCTGCGGCTCGACGACGTGTTCTTCACGCCGCTCGACTGCCAGTTCCAGTCGATCGCGTACGACGGCGCACGGCTGCGCACGCTCGGCACCACCGCGCCGAACGGCGTGCGCTCGCGCACGCTTTACAACCCGTTCGCCGAGCCGTCCGTGACGGTCGGCCCCTGGGACAATCCGAGCCTGATCAGCATGACCTGGTTCGCCGCGCAGGACACGACGATCGGCCCGGCCGCCCCGTTTCCGCGCGCCACGCCGAACGCGGCGATCAACGTCACCGGCCAGGGGACCGGCGTGTACGACGGCTTCTGCAACGGCGCGCTGGCGTTCTACACGGCCGCGTCGGGCAATGCGGCCGACTGGACCGCGGGCGGCGGCCTGCTCAGCTATCACGGCGAGGCCGGCGGGCCGCTTGGCGCGCGGCTCGAACGCACCGGCTTCGCGGCGACGAGCATCGCCGCGCGCGTGGTGGTCGATCGCGCCACGCTCGGCGACGCGGTGCTCGGCACCGGCACGTGGTTCGTCGGCTTCAGCCAGGCGCAGGGCTGGCGTCTGTGGCGGCTCGACGGCGCGAACGCGGTGCTGCTGCAATCCGACAGCGGCGCGCCGGCCGCACGGGAATGGCTGCTGGTGGCCGTGACGGGCCGCGTGCTGTTCTTCGCCGACGGGCGCAAGGTGTTCGAATATGCGAACGCCGCGGTCGCCGCCCCGTTCGGCCTGCAGCTCGGCATGACGGCGCCCGGCAGCTTCTCGGCGCTGGCCGTGGCCGAGGACGTCGGCCTGAGCGTCGAGTACCGGGACGGCCTCGCGCGCAGCCTGCAGACGCTCAAGCTCGAATCGGCCGATAGCGCCGTGCTCGACACCGGCGTGTACGACGAGCGCGGCAACAGCGCGATCCAGGCGCTCACGAGCCGCGTCACGGTGTCCGGCGCCCAGGCGCTGTTCGTCTACCAGGACGGCCTGGTGACCAACGGCGGCGCCGGTGGCAGCCTCTGGGAAGGCGCGCCGCTCGAGGGCGCGCTGGCCGCCTGGCACCCCGATGCCGGCGGCTATCCGTTCTCGCGCACCGCGTACGAAAACGCGCCGCTCGGCCGGCCGGTGGCGTTCGGCCAGCCCGGCTACGACTATGCGATCCGGCCCGGCAACACGCATTACGCGACGCGCGGCTACGGCGTCAATACCGATGCGGGGCGCTTCGCGTACCCGTTGCCGCTCGGCGAGTATCACCTGACGGTGGACGTCGATCCCAACGGCGCGCTCACGCAAACCTGGTCGGACACGGCCGAGCACCTGATCGGCCGCGTCGTGCAGAACTCGGCCACCGACGACAGCCTCGACTGGCGCATGAGCCAGATCCACGACGCGCAGGGCCGCACCGTCGCGTCGGTGCCGCCCGCGTCGTACGCGGCGGGCGGCGCCGGCACGAAAACCGTGCCGGCCGGCAGCAGCACCGCCGAATACGACTTCGCCGGGCATCGGCTCAGCTCGACCGACCCCGACAGCGGCACCACGCAGATCGTCTACAGCAGCGCCGGGCTGATGCGCTTCCTCGCCGACGGCAATGCGTTGAACGGCGGCTACGTCGCCTATCGCAAATACGACACGCTGAGCCGCGTGATCGAGGAAGGCACCTTCGCCGTCGCGTGGGATCGCACGCAGCTTCAGCAGCATGCCGACGACGCCGACTGGCCGCCGTCGCCGCCCACCTGGAGCGTGCGCCGCCACTACGACGGCGACGGCTCGGATGCGACGCAGGACGACCATCTCGTCGGCCGGCTCTGGAAGGTCGAAGTCAACCAGGGCAACGCCGGGCTGGCCGCCTTGACCGAGACGGTCGCGTACGACCGGGCCGGGCGCGTGCTCGCGCGGCGCCGGCAATTCGCCGGGATGCCCGCGGGCGACTGCGTCATCGCGAATACGTGGTCGGCCGGCGGCAACCTGCTGTCGAGCACGGATTCGGCCACGGGGCTCGTCAGCCTGCGCCGTTACGATGCGCTCGGCCGCGTGCTCGAGGTCGCGGCCGACACCGGCGGCACGACGACCGTGCTGATCGCGCACGAGTACGAGCCGAACGGCAAGCCGGCGCTCACCCGGCTGCTGCCCGACGGCAACGGTTCGGCGATGTTGTCCCGGCGCTTCGCGTACACGCCGCCCGGCTGGCCCACCCTCAGCGATGCGGGGGCGGTGCTCAGGGAAACGCTCGGCTACGACACCGGCGCCTGTCAGGGCGGCGGCTACTACAATGGCGAAGTCGCGAGTCAGACCGTCACGGCGGACGTACCCGGCGGGTCGCTCGGGCCGGCCTGCACCACCATGGATTCGCTCGGCCAGTTGACCGCGTTCGGCGCCGGCGCAGACGCGCAACGCTGGGACATCGACCTGAACGGCAACTTCGAGCGGCACACGCGCGGCGCCGATTCGGCCGGCTACACGTATGCGGCCGGCACCAACCGACTGACCGGCTACACGGCCGCGCAAGACACCACCACGTTCGCGTACGACCATGCGGGCGGGATCGTCGGCGCGAGCGACGGCGCCGGTGCGGCGCGCTGGCAGATCGGCTATGACGCCGGCACCGGGCGCCCCGTCAGCTACGCCAATCCGGGCGTGTCGCTGTCGATCCTGCGCGACGCGGACGGCAATCGCGCGGCGCTGACCCGCACGAGCGGCGGCGCGACCACGCAGCGCTTCCAGATGTCGATGCCCGACGGCGAAGTCGTGATCGATACGGCAAACGGCGCGAGCGAGCCGACCCGCTTCATCGCGGCGCTCGACGTCCAGGTGGCGTGGCACGACGGGCGCTTCTACTTCGGGCTGCTCGACCATCTCGGCAGCGTGCGCGTGCTGCTCGACGCGAGCGGCGAGACCGTCGGCGCGTGGCAGTACGACGTATACGGCCAGCCCACCGTGCTCGTGGCCGCGCCGCTTGCGTGGCCGCGGCTGTTTACCGGCCACAACTACGACGCGGATTCCGGTTTCTACGACTGCAACGCGCGCTTCTACCACCCCGGATACGGCCGTTATCTCAGCGTCGATCCGATGCTGGAAACGCCGTCGCCGTACGTCTATGTCGGCAACAACCCGCTCGTCTTCACCGATCCGAGCGGCATGAACGTGTGGGGCATCATCGTCGGCGCGCTGGTCACGCTGGTGGTGGGCGTGGCCGGCGTGGTGCTGCTCGGCACCGGCATCGGCGCGGCGATCCTGGTGGGCGTGGTGGCCGGCGCGGTCGGGTCGATGGCCGGCGACCTCATGAGCATGGCCACCGGCGACCAGATCAGCTGGAAGCAGTTCGGCATCGACGCGCTGGCCGGCGCGGCGGCGGGCGCGGCCGGTGCGCTGGCCGGCGGCGGCGCCGGCGCCCTGACCGCGCGCGCGGCGCTCGGCTTGAGCGCGGGCAAGGTGGCCACCACGCTGTCGGTGTCGCTCGTCTCCGGCATCGCGGGCGGCGTGGCCGGCGGGGCGGCCGGGGCCGGCGTGACGGCAGGCATGACCGGGCAGCCGTTCTTCAGCCGCGCGACCGCGCTGAACATCGCGATCGGCGCGGTGGCGGGCGGCGGCGCCGGGCTGATGGCGGCGGGCGCGCACCTCACGTTCTTCACCGGCAAGGAATCGCTCGGCGTCAACCCGACGCCGCTGGAGAACGCCGGCGAAATCCCGAACTATCCGCCGCCGAACACGCCCGGCCTGCCGAGCGAGCCCGGCCAGAGCGGCCTGGTGGGGAAGGTGCGGATCCTGATGCCGAACGATCCGGTCACGACCAGCGTGAAACGCAGGTGGGATGCGTTCACCACCGATCTGCAGCGACAGCAGTTCGCGCAGAATCTCACCCGGATCGGCAACCTCGACGTCGACGTCGTGGCGACGCATGGCATCTCGCGCAGCGCGATGGTCGAGTGGACGGGCAACAACGGCGTGCAGATCAACCGGCCGATCTCCGCGTCCACGCTGGCGCGGTTCCTGCGCGCGCAGGGCTACGGCGCGGCCGATACGAACTTTCCCGCGGCGTCGGGCAGGCCGATCAAGCTCGTCACCTGCTTCGCGGGGATGGCAGGCCGCTTCGGTTTCGCGCAGGCGCTGGCCAACGAGCTGCGGGTCGACGTGTACGCGCACTGGTGGGTGGTCTATCCGACCAACAACTCGACGCCATGGATCCGCTTTCAGCCGCGCTGACGGCGCGACACGTCGCGACGAGCGACGACGGCCGCGTGGCGGCCGTCGCGCATCGGGCATACCGCGCGGCTTCACCTTCTGCCCGTGGTCACGCCCATGCGCGGCCGCAACCGCGTCGCGTCAGTCGTCGAAGGTGCCCTGATATTCCGGCGCCGCATCCGCGCGCGTGTTCAGTTCGAACATCACGCCGCCCGGCGCGCGGCAAAAAAAGCGCGAGCCGCGCCCGTTGTTGAAGACGTCGGTCTCCATCGCGACGCCCTCTTCCTTGAAGCGCGCGAACAGCGCTTGCACGGCATCGAGGCTCGGCAGCTCGAAGCCGACGTGGAAATTGGTCGGCCACGCGGGCACGCCGTCGCCGACGTGATCGATCACGACGTCGAAGCCCGGGCGCTTGAGGATCCAGGATTTGTCCCAGCTTCCCGCGATCGTGAAGCCGAGGTATCGCTCGAAGAATCGGGCCGTCGCCAGCGTGTCGGCGGAGGGAAAGCTCAGGTGGTTGAGCTTCATCGTCTGTGTGGTGTCGGTCATTGTCGCGTGCTCCGATGCGATGATGGGCGCAGGCCCCATGCCGTGCCGCCCGAGGACTTCAGAATACGAGCGCAAGCTCGCATTCCACAACTCGCATTGGACGTTCCGCCGCGGGCGCGTGCAAACCCTTGCGGGGCCGGGCGTTACGGGATGGCGACGAGCACGGCGGAAGGCGCTGCTCGCATTCGCGACGGCATCGTCGGTGCGAAATGCGCGATCGGCCGGCGACGACGAACGACGACGGCCCGGGATTCGCGAACGAATCCCGGGCCGCGGATCGACAGCGGATGCCGGGCGTCGCATGCGTTGCCCGGCACCGCGCATCGCTCAACGCGATGCAAGCTGCATCAGAACTGATAACCCGCGCCGACCACCGCGCCGAAGTCCGACCGCGTGTTGCCCGTCACCGATGCCTTGACGACCCAGCGGTTGCTCTCCGTCACGTACGAGTAGCCGGCCGCGAAGCCCTGCTGGCCGTGATAGTTCGACGTCGCCGCCGACACCATCGAGCGCCCCGCGCCGGTCGGCTGCGGCAAGCCGGCCACCGCCATCGCCGATGCGACGCCGCCGTACATGTCCTTCTTCAGGTCGTTGAACGCGTTGTACACCTGCCCGATGCGCTGGTCGGTATACCCCTTCGCCTGCGTCGACGCCGTCGCGAGATTGTCGTTCAGTTGCTGCACGTTCACCGCATCGGTCGGCGCCGTGCCGGCCGCGACGTTCGTGATCTGGCGCTCGCTGCCCTTCGCGCCGACCGAGAACGAGTTGTCGCGATCGGCGACCGAACCCTGGCCGACCGCCACCGCGTTCTTGCCGGTTGCCGTCGCCGTCGAGCCGATCGCGCCCGCGTCGGCACGTGCGATCCACGTGGTATTCGCATCGGTCGCGACCGCGCGGATTCGGTCGTTGGCCGCCACGTTCTTCAGCGCGTTGTTGAACTGGCCTACGTTGACCGCGTCGTTGTCGTTCACGCCCGCCGCGACACCGGTCAGCACGCGGTCGCCCGCCGTGCCCGAGAAGTTCACGCTCGTGCCGCCCGCGTCCTTGCCGACCGTGATCGCGCCGTTCGGATCCTGCTGCTGCACGAGGCCGGCCTTGCCGTTCGCGATGTTGGTCACGCTTCCTTGCAGGTTCGAGATGTCGGTGGTGTTCTTCGCCACCTGCTGGTTGGTCGCGTAGAGCTGCGAGCCGTTCACCGCGTCGGTGCTGGTCGCGCCGAGCGTCCCGGCCTGCACGTTCGTGATGCGCGTGCCGCCCGCGCCGCCGAGCGTGATCGTGCTCTTCGAGCTGTCGTCGTACTGCACCGCGAGCGCGCCGAGCTGGTTCAGGTTCGACTGCACGTCCTTCAACTGCTTCACGTTCACCGCGTCGGTATCGCTCGTGCCTGCCGCGACGTTCTTCAGCACGACCGCCGACGTGGTGTCGCCGCCGACGAGCGACACCGAATTCAGCCGGTTGCCGCTCGGGTCGACGTCGTACTTGACGACGTTCTTCACCGCTTCGCCAGTCTGGTTCGACACGTTCGTGATCTGCTGTTCGAGCGCGGTCTTCACGCCCGACAACTGGCCGCCGTTGACCGCGTCCGTGCTGCCTGCTGCGAGGTTGCCGTCGGCCACGTTCGTCAGCTTCGTCGGCGCACCGCCGCGCGCGGCGTTGAACGCGCCGAGCGTCGGGTCGAATTGCAGTGCATCCTGTTGCAGCCCGGCGATCGCGGCCGTGTTGCCCGCGATGTTCGTTTCGGCATTGCCGAGGCGCGTTTCGTGATTCGCGAGCGTCGTCGTGTTGCTGCCGACACGGCCGTCGAGGTTCGTCAGCGCGTCGCCGACGTTGTTGAACGCGTTGCCGCCGATCCTGTAGTCCGGTGCGCCGATCGAGCCGTCCGCGTTCGCCGTCGCGCCGCCGCCGAGCGCGGCCGCCACGCCGTCGGTCGTGCGACGCAGTTGCGCGCCGTTCACCGCATCGGTGCTGCCGGCCGCCACGTTGCCTTGTGCGACGTTGGTCACGCGCACCGGGCTGCCGCCGTTGCCCGCGCCGAGCGACACCTGCTGCTTGCTCGCATCGTCGTACTTCACCGCCAGCGCGTCGAGCTGGCTCGTCCCGTCGTGAATCGCCGCGGTCAACTGATCGACGTTGACGGCATCGGTGCCGCTCTTGCCGGCCGCGACGTTGCTGATCAGTTGCGGGCCGTGGCCGCCGTGGCTCGCATCGTACGCGCCGAGCGCCGGGTTCCACTGCAGCGCGTCCTGCTGGAGCGCCGCGATGTTGCCGGTATTCGTCGTCACCTGGTTGCCGACCGCCGTGATCGACTGGTTCAGTGCGTCGGTCGCCTTGCCGAGCTGGCCCACGTTCACCGCATCGTTCGCGGCCACGCCGTCCGCCACGTTGTGCAGGCCGACCGGCGCCGTTGCACCCGTGCCGCCGAGCGTGACGCCGCCGTGCGCATCGTCGTCGTACTGCACCGCGTTCTTCGTCGCGTTGCCGATCTGGCTCGCGATCGACGTGCTCAGGTTGCCGAGCGTCGTGCTCAGGTTGTTCGTCACGCTCGTGCTCAGCGACGCGAGGCCGCCGTTCAACTGGCCGACGTTCACCGCATCGTGCGCGTCCTTGCCGTCCGCGACGTTGCGCAGCGTGGTGCCGTCGCGGCCGGCGAACGTCACTGAGTCGAAGCCGCTCGCGCCGTCGTACTTCACGTTGCGAGTATCGGCCGCCTGCAGGCCGGCGATGTTCGAGGCCGCCGTGCTCAGCGATCCGTTGATGCCGGTCACGCTGTTCTGCAGGTTCGTGATGTTCGACGTCGCGGTCGAAAGAGACGTCTGCAGCGGCTCGATGCCGCCCTTCAACTGCCCGACGTTGACCGCATCGGTATCGGCGACGCCGGCAGCCACGCCGCCGATCGTCGTGCCGGTGGCGCCGTCGAGCGCGATCGCCGCATGCGAGTCGTCGGTGTATTTGACGACGTTCTGCGTCGCCGTGACGATGCTCGTGCTCAAGCTGTTGCCGACGCTGGTCACGCGCTGGTCGACGTTGGAGATCGTGGTCGACAGCGCATTGCCGACCGACGTCACGCGTGCGTCGACGTTGCCGATGCCCGTGCTCAGCGTACTGTTCACGTTCTTCAGTTGCTGGACGTTGACGGCGTCGGTATCGGCCGCGCCCGCCGCGACGTTCTTGAGCTGGCGTTCGCTGCCGAGCGCGCCGAACGAGACCGCGCCGCCGACCGGCGCGGCCGTGCCGCCGAACACCGGCGTGCCGCCGTTGTTCGCGCCGATGCTGCCCGAGCCGATCGCCACCTGGTTGTTGTCGTTCGTCTGCGCGCCGGCGCCGATCGCCACCGACTGCGTGCCGCCGGCGCGCGTCTGCGTGGCCGCGTCGTACGATGCGCCGGCCGATACGCCGTCGCTCGACGTCGGATTCGCACCGCCGATCGCGACCGAGCGGTCGCCGCTCGCGAGCGCCGAGTGACCGAGCGCGATCGAGCTCGTGCCGTGCGCATCGGCGACGTTGCCGAGCGCCATCGAGAAATCGCCGACCGCCGCCGACTGGCGGCCGACCGCCAGCGACGTATTGCCTTGTGCCACCGCCACCGTGCCGATCGCGGTGGCCGAGTTCGCCAGCGCCTGCGAGCCGACCCCGATCGCGATCGCGCCGCCGCTGCCGCTGCTGCCCTTGCTGCCCGCGTTCGACTGGTCGCCGATCGCGATGCCGCTGGCGCCGGCCTTCGCGTTGGTGCCTTGCGTCACGTTGGTGGTGCTGACGGCCACGTAGCTGCCGTTCTTCGTCGCCACGCACAGCGGGTTGGTGCCGTCGATGCACTGGCCGTTCAGCGCGTTGTCCGGGTTGCCGCGGTCGACGAAATTGTCCGCGTGGGCGGCGCCGGCAATCAGCACACCCGCGCCGGTGAACATCGCGGCGGCGAGCGCCGAAATCTGCTTCCTCTTCATGGTCTTCTGCTCCGTTGTGTAGCGTCTGGTTTGAATACGGACTACTTACTTTTATTGACAGCTTCGACTTCGATTGCGACTTCGGTTCTGAAACGGATTCCGCCGCCGGGCTGGCCATGTCGACACGACGCGTATCGAGCACCCGTTTCGGCGGGGCGTTCGAGGGCCCCGGGCATGACGCCGGATCGATGCTCCGTTCCGTTAATTCGACAACTTCATCAGGAATACATATTGATTCTTGTGGACGAGCTTTTTCCCCGACTGAATCCCGAGATTCAATCCGCCGTCGTGACATCTCCGATTTTTTTGCCGCGCCGACCGCGACCTACCCCGCTTCTTTTATTTCATCTCCGGAAACCGGAGTTTCATTGCCGTGCGGCGAGCACTTGCCTGGACCGTCATCAATCGATGCGCAGCCCCCCGGGTCGGGCAACGTCCGTCACCGCTTGCGCTGCCCTGCTCCACCCGTCATTCAAAGTTCGGACGAATTATGAGACACGTGCCTGAATTATTAAAGGCGGCATTCTTTATAGATTGTAAAATTCAAAATATTCAATGAGTTAGACTAAATACGCTCATTCCGCAAACGATTTCGCGACGATGCAATTAATCCAGATCTTTTATCGAGCGGATAAATACTTTGCCCAAGCGGATTCAAATGATGTTTTTTCTGAAATAGACAATCGACAAGCCGGCCGCAGCTGCGCATTCGCGACGAAAAATACGCGTAAACCACGAGGCGCGACGCGCATCGACGCTTCATGTTTCCTGTCGAAAACCGCCATTTTCGATAATCGAAAAGGAGGAATTGCGAGAATGGCGCCGCCATGGCTGGCCGGATTCGAAATATGCTCCTACAATTCCGCTCGCACCGATTCCGGCAGCCGCGGCCATTCTCGACGCGAGCACGGCAATCCCTCGCGTCCCGACCGGCTCGGCGATCCAGACGACGAACGCCGCGCGATACGTCGAACGGTTGCGTGCCGCGCGGGTCCGCCCGTGCCGGAATCGATGCGAGCGTGCGATGCGACGGATGCATCGCCACAGAGCGGGCTCCGACGTTTCCTCCGCACCGGGCAGGCCACCCGCGGAAACGCAGCCAACCGCCTTTTCACCACAGGTGCACGATGCCTTCATCGATCTCCGCATTGAGCGACGCGCATATCCTGATCGTCGACGATCAACCCGACCAGCTCCGGTTGCTGACCGACATCCTGCGCAGCACGGGATGCCGAATCAGCATCGCATTCGATGGCGCGCAGGCGTGCCAGCGCGCGCAGGCGCTGAGGCCCGACCTGATCCTGATGGACGTGCGCATGCCGCGCATGGACGGCTTCACCGCGTGCCGCCTGCTGGCCGCCGATCCGCTGACGTGCGCGATCCCCGTCATCTTCCTGACCGTGGCCGGCGCATTGCACGAGCGGCTCGAGGGGCTCGAGATCGGTGGCGTCGACTACGTGGTGAAGCCGTTCGAGCCAGCGGAGGTGATCGCGCGGATTCGCGTGCAGCTCTCGCGGACGCGACGCGAACGGCCGGCCGACCCGGAACCGGCGGAAAACCCGTTCGCCGGCGGCAAGGACGACGACATCATCGTGCGCGCGGCCATTCGCCACCTGTCGCGCCGGCTGAACGATCCGCCGACGGTGGAGGAACTGGCGCGCGCGGTCGGCACGCACGAGAAGCGCCTGTCGCGCGCGTTTCGCGACAATCTCGGCCAGACGGTGTTCGAATATCTGCGCTACGAACGGCTGCGCATCGCGCAGGATCTGCTGGATTCGACCACGCTCAGCATCGCCAGCATCGCGAAGGAAATCGGCTTTTCCACGCCGGCCAATTTCGCGACCGCGTTCCGCGAACGGTTCGGCATCACGCCAACGGAATGGCGGCGCCAGCGCGATACGGGCGCGCGCGCCGCTACCCGGCAGCCGCAACGCCGCGCGTAGGCCCGATGCGGCACGCTCACGCCTACCAGTTGTATTTCGCGCTGGCCAGCACGGTCCGCTCGTTGCCGAACACGCATACGGCATACGACTGACAGCCGCTCACGTAGCGCCGGTCGAACAGGTTCGCGACGTTCACCGCGAAACGCCAGCGCGGCAGGTCGTAATGGATCGCGAGGTCGTAAAGCGTCGCGCTCGGCACCGTCAGCGAATTGTCGGGTGCGCCGGCCGACGCGCTCTGGTAGCGCACGCCGCCGCCGACGCCGAGGCCCGCCAGCGCGCCCGTGCGCCAGGTCCAGTCGGCCCACATCGACGCCATCTGCCGCGGCAGCGGCACGGACACCGGCCAGTGGTTCAGCGACGCGTCGTTCGCCTGCACGTTCTTGACGTCCTGATACGCATACGACGCGACGATCGACAGCTCGCGCGTCACCTTGCCGACCGCGCTCAGCTCGATGCCGCGCGAGCGCACCTTGCCGGTCTGCACCGACGTCGTGGCGGTCGGGTCGAGAGTCGCCGGCGTCGGCGTCACGACGTTGGTCTGGTCGATCTGATACACGGCCGCATTCAGCATCAGGTTCCAGCCGGACGGCTCCCAGCGCAGCCCGGCCTCGGTCTGCGCGCCGCGCGTCGGCTTCGGCAGGCCGCCGCCGAACATCCGCACGCCGATGACCGGATCGAACGACGTCGAATAGCTGACGTACGGCGACAACCCGGCGTCGCCGCGATAGGTGAGCCCGACGCGCCCGGAAAACGCGCTGACGTCCTGCTGGGCATGCGTGCCGGCGGTGCGGTCGTCGAAGCGCGCATTCACGAAATCCTCGCGGCCGCCGAGCGTCAGCGTCCAGCGCCGCCAGCGGATCTGGTCCTGCGCGTACACGCCAACCGAGTTCATCGCCGTGTACTGATCGACGTGGCCGAGCGACGTCGGCCCGGCGAAGATCGCGGCCGTCACGGGCCGATAGACGGGGTGATACAGGTCGAGCGACGGGGCGAGCGCGAGCCATACGCTGTTGGTCGTCGTCTGCCGGTCGAATTGCACGCCGAACAGCAGCGTGTGTTCGAGCGGCCCCGTGCCGAAGCGCGCCTGCGCGTGATTGTCGACGTCGAGCCGGCTGTAGTTGAGCTGGAACAGCCCCGCGAAACGCATCATGTTCGTCGTGCTGCGCGGCGCGAGGCCGTTGCCGAACACCGTCGCGTCGTCGAGCGACAGATGCGACCAGCGCACGTCCTGATGCAGCGTCCAGATCGCGTTCACGCGGTGTTCCAGCGCGTAGCCGAGCGACCATTGCTTCTTGCGATAGTCGTTGAACGACGGGTCGCCCATGTAGAGGTCCTGCGACAGGCGGCCGTTCGGGTTCGGCAGCACCGTGCCCGACGCGGGCAGGAAGTTCGACGAGATGTCGCCGCTATCCTGCAGGAACGTCGCGGAGAACGTCAGCGACGTGTCGGCGTTCGGCCGCCACCGGAACGACGGCGCGAGCGCGACGCGCCGGTCGCCGTTCGGGCCGGTCACCGCATTGCCGTCGCGCGCGACGCCGACGAACCGGTACGCATACTTGCCGTCCGGGTCGAGCCTGTCGCCGACGTCGAGCATGGCCTGCTTGCGCGCATCGTTGCCGATCTGCACGCCGGCTTCGCGCACGCGCTCGCCGTTGGCCAGCTTCGTGTGCGCGTCGACGATCGCGCCCGGCTCGCCCGCGCCGTACAGCACCGACGTCGGCCCGCGCAGCACCGCGATCGAATCGATCGTGTACGGATCGACCCGCCAGTTCGCGATCACGGCCGTGTCCGGCGCCGGCAGCCCGTCGACGTACAGCGTCGGCGTGAAGCCGCGCAATGCCGCATACCAGTCGGTGCGGCTGTCGGCGCCGAACGTCGCGAAACCCGACACGTAGCGCAACGCCTGGTTCAGGTCGGCCGCGCCGGTCATGTCGATCTGTTGCGCGGTCACGAGGTTGATCGTTTGCGGAATCTCGTCGATCGGCGTGTCGGTCTTCGTGCCGGTGGCGGTGCGCCGCCCGACGAGCCCGACGGACGAAGCGTCCGTCGGCCCTCGCACGTCGATGGCCGGCAGCACGGCCGCCGCGCCCGGCGCCGATGCCTGCGCGTGCGCGCCGCCCGCGGCGGCCACGCACAATGCCCCGCCGGCCGCGATCGCCCGCGCGCGCCGCCGCGCTCCTGTCTCCGTCCACATCGTGTCGATACTCCGTCGTGCTGGGTTGGCCCGTTCTGCCGGATCGGCGGACCGTATGTCGCCGGAGGGCCGCCCGATGATGTCGTGATTGTCGTGCTCGCGATGACGCTGCCGCGTGGCCCGGCAAGCACGGGCCGATTGCGTCGTTCGCGAGCGCAGCGATCATACCGGCCGAACGTGACGCGGTCTTTAAAAAATAATCCGGTCGGCACTGCCCGCAGGTTCAAAGTGGCGCATTGTCGATCATGCGGGCGGCGGCGTCATCGCGGTCGCCGGTTCACGCAGGTGGCCCGCCGCACCGGCCGCCGGCGGAACAACCCATGCCCGTCGCGCAGAAGATGCGCGCCGCGGCACGCATCTTGCGCATCGCCGCGATCGCATCAGGCACCCCGGCGCAGCCGGGCATCGACGTGACACGCACATCCGGCAAAATTCACATCGGCATTTCGGGCTGGCGCTACGCAGGCTGGCGGGGCACGTTCTATCCGGACGACCTGAAGCAGGCGGCCGAGCTGCGGTACGCGTCGGGCCGGATGCAGACGATCGAGATCAACGGCACGCACTACAGCCTGCAAGCGCCCGACAGTTGGCGGCGCTGGTATGCCGATACGCCGCCCGGATTCGTTTTCAGCGTGAAAGGATCGCGCTATCTGACGCACATGCTCCGCTTTCGCGACGAAACGGCCACGATCGCGTGCGCGAATTTTTTCGCTCAGGGCTTGTTCGCGCTGAAGGAGAAACTCGGGCCGCTGCTGTGGCAGTTCCCGCCGTCGCTGCGGTTCGACCCGGCGCACATGGAGCGCTTCCTGAGCCTGCTGCCGCCCGACACGGAGGCCGCGCTCGCACTCGCCGGCCGGCACGACGGGCGGGTGCGCGAGCCGTATTTGCGGATCGACCGCAAGCGGCCGTTGCGTCATGCGGTGGAAGTCCGCCACGACAGCTTCGTGGACCCGGCATTCGTGAAGCTGCTGCGTCGCCACAAGGTCGCGCTCGTCGTGTCGGATTCGACCGAGGCGTGGCCGCAGTTCGAGGATCTGAGCGCGCGGTTCGTCTACATCCGGCTGCACGGCACCGAAACGAAGTATTCGGGCGAATACGCCGATTCGGCGCTCGAACGATGGGCGCGCAGAATCGAAGCGTGGAGCCGGGGCACGCAGCCCGACGATGCGCGCCTCGCCGCACCGGCGCTGCAACCGCCGCGTGCGCAGACGCGCGACGTGTACTGTTATTTCGACAACGACACGAAAACGCAGGCGCCGTTCGATGCCGGGCGGCTGATGGCGCGGCTCGGGCTGCATGCGCATGATGCGGTAACCGAATGAAATGCTCGGCGCGCCGCGGGCATCGGGCATGCCGTCCGGGCACCGCGCGGGCAGGCGCGCAATATGCTCCGGCTCTCCCGGCTCGCGCCCTTCATCGCGCCCGCCGTGTGCGCCCGGTAAATCTTGCATGACCGGTAACCGGCGCCATGGGCCAACACTGCAAGGAGAAAAGCGATGACCCTGCTTATCTATCTGGTGGGATGGATCATTTTCATCGGCGGCGTCGCCTGGGGTTTGATGACGCTGCATGTCGCGCAGTACGTCATCGAGATCGTGGCCGTCATCCTGTTCGGCATCGCGGTCATCACGGGCGCGACGCGCGCCCGGAATCGCGACCGGTCGTAGCGCGGCGCGCATGCCACGCGCTCGCTGATCGCGGTGACCACGCTGACCGCGGTGCGGTGCCGGATGCACGCCGACGGCCGCGTCCGCGCCAAGCGTTCCATGCGTCGGGCCGCGGTGCGATGAGGCGCGGTGCGCGACGGCGCGCGCCAGATAGTAGGCAACGCGTGCGTTCTTTGCATCGGCGGCGACAGGTGCGCTACGCTCCATTCGACCTCGTATCGCGGGTCAAAATTTAAGCGCTTAAACACCCAGAAGCCGACCCCGCGTCCGGCGGGGTCCATCACACGGAGGATGACGATGAACAGACGATCGATGCTGCGCTGGAGCATGTCGAGCGCGGCGCTTGCGTGCCTCGACCTGGCTGGCCCGCTGCCCGCCTTCGCACAACCCGCCCCGCGCCGTGCGGCGGCGAGCCCATTCGCGATGGGGGCCGACATCTCGACGTTGCCGGAACTCGAAGCGCATGGCGCGGCCTTCTTCGACCGCGGCGGCGCGCCGCGCGACTGCCTGAAGATTCTCCGCGCGCACGGCGTCGACTCGATCCGGATCAAGGTCTGGAACGATCCCGGCAATCCGGATTTCTTCCCCGCGAACCAGAGCGCTGCAGCGGGCTACAACAATGCCGCGCACGCCGTTGCGCTCGCGCAGCGCGCAGCCGCGCTCGGCATGCGCATCCTGATCGACTTCCACTACAGCGACTGGTGGGCCGACCCCGGCAAGCAGTATCCGCCGCATGCATGGGCCGGCAAGAGCCTGACCGAAACCTGCGCGCTGCTCTCGGCGTACACGACCGACGTGCTGCGCCGGCTGCAACGCGCCGGCGTGCGCCCGGAGTGGGTGCAGATCGGCAACGAGATCACGGGCGGCATGCTGTGGCCGCTCGGCCGCTACGACCAGTGGGACAACCTCGCGCAGTTGCTGAAAACCGGCCACGACGCGGTGAAGGCCGTCGATCCCCGCATCAAGGTGATGCTGCACATCGACAGCGGCGGCGACAACGGCAAGAGCCGCTGGTGGTTCGACAGCGCGACGCAGCGCGGCGTCGCGTTCGACGTGATCGGCCTGTCGTACTACCCGCAATGGCAAGGCGCGCTCGACGATCTGCGCAACAACGCGAACGATCTCGCGGTGCGTTACGACAAGGAACTGATCGTCGTGGAGACCGCCTATCCGTGGACCACGAGCGACGGCGATTCGGAGCCGAATGCGATGACGAACACCGGGTCGACGACCTTCCCGCCGTCGCCGGCCGGCCAGGCGCAATTCCTCGCGGCGGTCGTCGATATCGTGAAGGGCGTGCCGGGCAATCGCGGTAAGGGCGTATTCTGGTGGGAGCCGGAATGGATTCCGACGCCGGGTGTCGGCTGGAAGCTCGGTGCGGGCGACCAATGGGACAACAACACGCTGTTCGATTTCCACGGTCACGCACTGCCGTCGCTCGACGCATTCCGGCAGCGCTGACGCGTCACGGCATCGCTGCTTCACCGCACCGGCGCATGCCGCGTCAGTGCGGTGAATCGAAGCCGCGGCGCGCACTGCCCGTACCGCTCTCACCGTCGGCGCCGCCCCGCTCGCCGTACGCATCCACGGCGAGCAGCGCGCACGCCACGAGCGCGAGCCCGCAGCATCCGGCGAACGTCGCGCGATAGCCAAACAGATCGACGCACGCGCCCGACAGCACCCCCGATGCGATCGAGCCGACCCGCGCCGTGCTGAAGAACATCGCGGTCGCGGTGCCGGGGCGCGTGGGCATCAGGTCGCACACGCGCGTCATCCCGAGACACGACGTGATCGCGACCACGCATGCGCTCAGCAGTTGCAGCGGCAGGATCAGGTTCGCGCGCGTCACCGCCGCGAGCCCGATGAAATATGCGGCATGCACGAGCGCGCACGCGGTCAGCCAGCGCGCCTTGTCGAGGCGCGTCGAGCGCATGCCGAGCCACAGCATCATCGGAATCTCGAGCAGCGCGGCCAGCCCGAGCGCGGCCGACACGTTCGCCGGCGTGCCGCCGAGCGCGCGCACGATATAGAGCGGCAGCACGATCATCGTCGCGTTCGCCGCGAGCCCGATCAGCGTGAGCGCGACGAGGGTGCGCAGCACGCTGGCGCGCGGCGCGACGGCCATCGCCGCACGCGCATCGTCACGCGGTGGCCCGGCGCGATCCATTGCCCGCACGTGCACGGCCGCGGGCCGCCGCGCCGGCTCCGGAATCCGTGCGACGATCGCCGCGCATGCGACGAAGCCCGCGGAAGCCGCAAGAAAGAGTCCGGTAAAACCCGTCTGCGCGAGCATCAGCGCACCGAGCGCGGGACCGAACACCCACGCGATCGACAGCATCGTGCGCAGCGCGGCCGATGCAAGCTCGCGCTGTGCATCGTCGGCGACGGGCAGCACCGCGCGTGCGAACGAGAAGATCTGCGACAGCGACACGGCGCCCGCGCCGAGCAGGATCGTGCCGGCGGCGATCACCGGCCCATGCGCGCGCAGCACGCACAGCAGCGCAAAGCCGAGCGCGGCAGCCGCGAGCGACACCACGAGCAGCGGCCGGTGCCGGTCGCGACGGTCGGACCAGCGTCCGGCCCACGTGCTCGCGACGACGCCGCTCGCCGCGATCATCGTCAGGAAGACGCCGGCCAGAAACGGCGACATCCCCGCCGCCTCGACGCCGAACAGCGACAGGTACGGCGCGGTGAACGACATCGCGACGCCGAGCATCAGCGCCGCCGCGGAAAGCGGCACGAAGTACGCGATTCCCGCAAGGCGCGCGAAATGCAACCGCGGCGACCGCAACGACTGCATCGCGTCAGTCCGGCTCGACCCAGGCGGCCACGTCGACCGCGCCGAGGTCGCGGCTGCCGAGCACGAAGCGCGCACCGCCCGGCGCGGGCAGCATGCATGGCGTGTCACCGTAGTTGAACGCGAACGTGACGCGCCCGCGTCGACGCAACCGCACACCGTCCGGCAGCGCGTACGCTTGCAACCCCGCATCGCGTGCGCAGCGGGCAACGATCGCGCGCAACAGCGTCCGATCGAAACAGGCAGTCGCCATCGTCACGTGAGCGCGCCGCACGAGCGCCGGCACACCGTCGTCGCATGCGGCCAGTACGTCGACGCCCGGCGCCGCGTCCATATCGACGTGATCGCGCCATTTCAGCGCATGACCATCGACGCCGTCGAACGACACACGCGGCGCGAGCGACGGCCGCAGCGACTCGACCTGGCCAATCCGAACCGGTAGCACGTTGCGCAGCTTGCCGGGTGCGAGACCCGGCGCGATCGCGAATTCCGCGGTGCGCGAACCCGTGCGCGGCCCGAACAGCCAGTGGGCGTGTCCGCTCGCGGCCTGCTCGACGATGCGATCCGTGACGACCGGCAGCGTCGGCGCGACGACGAACGCATAACGCGACACGTCGGCGCCAGCCGCGACGATATCGACGTCGAGGCCCAGCTCGCGCAGCGCGCGATACCAGTCGAACACGTGCTGTTGATAGTCGAAATCGGCGCCGTGCGGCTGGATCCGGATCATCCAGTCGGCCTCGTAGTCGAACAGCAGCGCGACGCGGGCCGTGTCACGCTCGCCGGCGACGAGCGCGGGATCCAGCGCGGCGATCTCGCGTGCGACGCGCGCCACTTCGTGACCGCCCGGCGACAGCCGGTCGTCCGGCGCGTTGAGTCCCGAATGCAGTTGCTCCTGCGCATGCGGATACTGCCGCCACCGGAAATACGACACGAGCTCCGCGCGGTGCGCAAACGCTTCCCACGTCCACAGCCGCACCGCGCCCGCGTGCGGCACCGGGTTGTAAGGCCCCCAGTTGACGGGCCCTGCCTGCTGCTCCATCACCCACATCCGGCCGTTGCCGACCCCGCGATACAGGTCGTGCGAGAACGCCGATACGTCCGGATGCCCGGTGCGGGCCCAGCGTTGCTTGTCCGCTTCATCGAGCGGCAGCACTTCGGTGCGCGGCACCGGATAGCTGTCCCACGCGGCGACGTCGAGGCCACCGCGTGCGAACGCGTAATGATCGAACTCGGCGAAAAAACCCATGAAGTTATGCAGCACGTCGCGACCCGGCGCGTGCGGACGGATCGCGTCGACCTGCGCGGCATGAAACCGCGCGACCTCGTCGGACTGATAGCGCCGGAAGTCGAGCAGGTGGGCGGGATTCGCGTCGGTCGGCGTATGACGCGGCAGTTCGATCTCGTCGAAGCCGCGATATTCCATGCTCCAGAACACGTTGCCCCACGCGCGGTTCAGCGCGTCGATATCGCCATGACGCGTGGCGAGCCACGTGCGGAAACCCTGGAGTGCCGCCTGTGTATAGCTCGGCAACGTGTTGTGACAGCCGAGTTCGTTGTCGGTCTGCCACGCGATCACCGCCGGATGCGCGCCGTAGCGCCGCGCCATCGCGTCGGCGATGCGCACGCAGTGCTCGCGATACACGGGGCTCGCGATGTCGTAATGGCGACGCGAGCCGAACTGCCACACCGCGCCATCGACACCCACCGGCAGAATCTCCGGATGACGATCGACGAGCCACTTCGGCGGCGCGGCGGTCGGCGTGCCGAGTACGATCTTCAACTGCTGGCGTGCGAGCGTGTCGATCGCGTCGTCGAGCCATGCCCAGTCGTAGCGGCCGGGCTCCGGCTCCATCCGGCTCCACGCGAATTCGGCGATCCGCACGCGCGTCAGGCCCAGTTCGGCCATGCGCCGCGCATCGCGATCCCATTGTTCGCGCGGCCAGTGTTCGGGGTAGTAGCAAACGCCGAGGTGCATCGTGGATTCCTTGGAGAAAGAGGATGGACGGGTCAGCCCTTGGTCGCGCCGAACGTGAGCCCTGCGACGAAGTGCTTCTGCATCGCGAAGAACATCAGCACCGACGGTAGCGCGGCGAGCACGGAGCCTGCCGACACGATGTTCCAGGCGGTCGTCCACTGCCCTTTCAGCGCGGCGACGCCGACGGTGATCGGCGCCGCGTCGTCGCCTTGCGTGAGGCACAGTGCCCAGAAGTAGTCGTTCCACACGAACGTGAACACGAGGATCGCGAGCGCCGCGAGCGCGGGCCGCACGAGCGGCAGCACGACGCGCCAGTAGATCGCCCACTCGGACGCGCCCTCGACGCGCGCGGCCTCGATCAGCTCGAACGGCAGCTCGCGGATGAAGTTGCGCAGGAACAGCGTGCAGAAGCCGGTCTGGAACGCGGTGTGGAACAGCACGAGCGCCCATACGGTGTTGTACAGGCCGACGGCGAGCATGATCTGCCGCACCGGGATCATCAGGATCTGGATCGGCACGAAGTTGCCGGCGACGAACAGCCCGAGCAGCACGAGATTGCCGCGGAACCGGTAGTTCGCGAGCGCGTGCCCGGCGAGCGACGCGAGCAGGATCGACGCGGCGACCGACGGCACCGTGATCAGGAGGCTGTTCGAGAAGTAGTGGAGCATCGGCGTCTGCGTGAGCGCGGCGCCGTAGTTGTCGACGAGCGCGAACTGCCTCGGCCAGCTCCAGTAATGACCGGCCATGATCTCGTCGGTCGAGCGGATCGACGTGACGAGCACCGCGAGCAGCGGCACGAGCCACAGCACGAGCGCACACGGCAGCGACAGCCGGTACAGCAGGCGGGCGGGACGTCCCCAGCGGGACACGGGCATCGGATACATTTGCGATCCTTACGATTCGACGCGCACCAGCTTGCGCAGCTGCCACACGATATAGACGAGCATGATCGCGAACAGCACGACGGCGATCGCGGCCGAATAGCCTTCGCGGTAGTACTTGATCGCCTGGTCGACCATGAAGTACGCGAGCACGGTCGAGCTGTCGAACGGGCCGCCGCCCGTCATCACCGAGATCAGGTCGAAGCTGCGCAGCGCGCCGATCACGGTCAGCACGACCGCCATGAACGTCGCGGGCCGCAGTTGCGGCAGGATCACGTGCCACAGCAGCGTGAAGCCGCGCGCGCCTTCCATCCGCGCCGCTTCGACGATCTCGCCGTTGATGCCGGTGAGCCCGGTCAGGTACAGGATCATGCAGAACGGGATCTGCGGCCACAGCGCGGCGACGATCACGCCGTAGGTCGCATAGCGCGGATCGCCGAGCACCGGGATCCCGTGCCCGACGATCAGCTTCAGCAGCCCGAACGTCGGGTCGTAGAACCACGAGAACACGAGGCCAACGACGACGCCCGGCAGCACGAACGGCGCGAAGAACAGCGACTTCACGAGCCGGATGCCGAACACGTTCTGGTTCAGGTACAGCGCGAGCGCGAGGCCGAGCGGCGGCGCGGCGAGGAACAGCGCGAGCCACAACACGTTGTTCTTCAGCGCGACGGTGAACGTATCGGACTGCAGCAGCTCGCGATAGTTGTCGAGTCCGGCGAACGTCATCGGCGTCATCCCGTCCCACTGATGAAAGCTCAGCCAGATGCTGCTGACGATCGGGTACAGCACGAACACGGTGAAGAGCGCGAAACCCGGCAGCACGAACCACAGGGCCGCGCGATTGCGCCGCCGCGCGAGCGACGCGCGCGCAGGCCGCCGTGGGCCGGCATCGCGGCGCGCGGCGCTTTCGGACAGGCTGATTGACATGAGATGACCTTCGATGAAACGAACGTGACGGTGACGACGCAGCACCGGGCCGACATCCTCGCCGGCCCGGCCGCGCGGCGCATTACTTCCGGTAGATGCGCTTGCGCGTCTGCTCGAGGCGCTGCAGGATCGCATCGAGCTGCGTCGGATCGGACAGGAACTGCTGCATCGCCTTCATCCCCTCGTCCGCCATTTCCTTCGTCATGTCGCGATCGTAGAACTGCGCGATGCCGCCCGGCGTCGTCGCGAGCGTATGGAATCCGATCTTCGAGATCGGGTCCTGCGGCTCCGGCGCCTTGTTGTTCGACGGCAGTTGCCCCATCCCCTTCGCGAACTCGCCGCTGACCGCCGGCTGCCCCATGAACGCGAGGAAGCGTCGCGCATCGGCCTTGTTGTGCGCTTTCGCCGGCACGATCAGCACGTTGACCGGGCCGTCCTCGGCAAGCGGCACCGACGCGTCGATCACCGGAAAGCGGAAGAAGCTGATCGGGTTGCGCGTCGCGCTCAGCAGTCCTGCCGAATACCAGGTGCCCATCAGCGTCATCGCGGCCTGACCGTTGACGATCAGCGGGCTCAGCGAATCGACGTCGTAGGACAATGCGTTGTCGATGAAATACTTGTCGTCGATCAGCTTCTTCCATGCTGCGTACACGGCCCGCACGCGCGGATCGGTATAGGCGACGTCGCCGGCCATCAGCTTCTGGTGGAACGCATAGCCGTTGATCCGCAGGTCGAGGTAGTCGAACCACGCGGCGAGCGTCCATGCATCGCGCGCGGCCACCGCGATCGGCGCGATGCCGGCCGCCTTCAGCTTGCGGCACGCGTCGAGAAACTGCGGCCAGTCGGCCGGCTCGCCGTGAATGCCGGCCTTCTCGAACAGGTCCTTGCGATAGAACAGCCCGTACGCGTCATAGCCGAGCGGCAAACTGTAGAGCTTGCCGCCGTAGGTCGACGACTGCTTGACGGACGCATACGTGTCGTTCCAGCCGTTCTTCTGCCAGTCCGCGCTCAAATCCTCGATCAGCCCACGCTTCGCGAAATACGCGAGCCGCTCGCCGTTGTTCCAGCTCAGCACGTCCGGCGGATCGGTCGCGAGCCAGCCGGACATCTGCACCTTGTACGCCTCCTCGCCGACGTAGCTGACCTTCAGGTCGATATCCGGATTCGCCTTGCGGAACTGGTCGAACGCGGCCTGCCACGTCGCGCGCTGGTTGCCGCGCGCGGCAACGTTCACTTTCAGCGTGCCCGCGTCGGCTGCGCCCGCGGCGCACGCCGCGGCAGTCGTCAGGGCAAGCAGCAGTCGGCTCGCACGAAGTCTCATCGTTGTCTCCTGATATTGGTGTGTTGAATGCCGCGTCGCACGCGGCCGGTCGGCATGGCGCCGCTACGCGAACGCCGCTTCGGCGTGAATGGCCGGCAACGCGATGCCGGCTTCGTCGAACAGATGGCAACTCGACGGCGGCACGAGAAACGCATGCCGTTCGCCGCGCCGCAACGCGGCCTGCCCCGGCAATTTCGCGAGTAGCGGCACACCGTCGGGCTGGTCGAGATGCACGTATGCGGCTTCGCCGAGCTGCTCGACGAGCGCGATGTCGCGCACGATCGACGGCAAGCCGGCATCGCCGGACGCGGCGAGCAGCAGGTGCTCGGGACGAATCCCGAGCGTCACGCGCGCACCGCGGCCGACGTGGCGCGGCAACGCGCGATCGCGCAGCGTCAGCGTTTCGCCGGTGCCTTCCAGCGTCAGCCGGCAGCCGTGCACCTCGCCCGCCTCGACGACGGCCGGCAGGAAGTTCATCCGCGGCGAGCCGATGAAGCCCGCGACGAAGCGGTTGGCCGGCCGGTGATACAGCTCGAGCGGTGCACCGGCCTGCGCGATGCTGCCGAAGCGCGCGACGTCGTCGCCCGCATGCAGCAGCACGATCCGGTCGGCCAGCGTCATCGCCTCGATCTGGTCGTGCGTGACGTAGACCGAACTCGATTGCGTGAAGCGCGCGTGCAGCCGCGCGATTTCGACCCGCGTCTGGCCGCGCAGCGTCGCGTCGAGATTCGACAGCGGCTCGTCGAACAGAAACACGCGCGGTTCGCGCACGATCGCACGGCCGATCGCGACGCGCTGCCGCTGCCCGCCGGACAACGCCTTCGGCTTGCGATCGAGCAGCGCTTCGAGCTGCAGCACACGCGCGGCCTCGGTCACGCGGCGGCGGATCTCGTCCTTCGGCGTGCCGGCGATCCGCAACCCGAAACCGATGTTGTCGAACACGGTCATGTGCGGAAACAGCGCATAGCTCTGGAACACCATCGCGACGCCGCGCTCCGCGGGCGGCGTGTCGTTCATCCGCGCGCCGCCGATCCGCAGCTCGCCCTCTGTCACGTCCTCGAGCCCGGCGATCATCCGCAACAGCGTGGATTTTCCGCAGCCCGACGGACCGAGAAACACGCAGAATTCGTGCGACGCGATCTCGAGGTTCACGTCGCGCAGCACCGGCGCATGGTCGCCGTAGCGCTTCGAGACGTCCTTCATTGAAATGGCGGTCATCGCGCTCTCCAGTCGTCCGTCACACGCATCGGATCGGAAAATTTAAACGCTTAAATTTTAATGGCGCGATTCGCCCGCTTCGCCGTACCATGTCGTCTCCTTCCTCTGATGTATCGAGAAATTAGCGTATCGGCTGTCCCCGTGCAACTTGTGGGACGCACTCCCAGAATATGAGCAGACACTCTCCCGCTTCACTTCCGCTGCATCACGCCAGCCGGCCGATCGGAGGCCGCGTATGGTGACGCTCGCGCAAGTCGCGCAGCGCGCGAACGTCACGGCGGCGACCGTCTCGAACGTGCTGCGCAATCCGCAGAAGGTGAAGCCGGCGACCGTCGAACGCGTGATGGCGGCGATCCGCGAACTCGGCTACCGGCCGAACCTGACCGCGCGCGCGCTCGCCGAGGGCCGCACGTCGACGCTCGCGCTGATGCTGTCGAACATCACGAACCCGTTCTATCCGGAATTCGTGCTGGCAGCCGAGCGCGAGGCGCGCAAGCGCGGCCATTACCTGCTCGTGTCCAATACCGACGACGATCCGGCGATCACCCGCAACTACCTCGAGCGGATCGCGGGGACGCTCGCGGCCGGTGCGATCGTGATGAACACCGATCTCGCCGAAGCCGAACTCGCCGACATCGCGCGCCACGGCGCATCGATCGTGCTGTGCATGTGGGAACACGTGCATGCGTCGCGTACGCTGCCGTGCGTGACCGTCGATTTCGCGGCGGCGGGCGCGCTGGCGGCCGCGCATCTGTCCGGGCTGCGACATCGGGCGTTCGGCGCGCTCGTCGGCAAGGGGTCGGGCGGTCCGCAGTCGGTGCGGCTGCGCGGTTTCGCCGACGAACTCGCGGCACGCGGCCACCCCGCGAATGCGCTGACGACCGTATCGGCGCACGACTCGATCGAAGGCGGCTACGAAGCGGCCGCCGCGTTGCTGCGGGAGCAGCCTGGCCTCACCGCGCTGTTCGCGACCAACGACCTGATGGCGATCGGCGCGATGCAGGCCGCCGCCGATCTCGGCCTGCGCGTGCCGGCCGATCTGTCGGTCGTCGGCATGACCGATATCCAGCTCGCCCACCAGTTCCGTCCCGCGCTGACCACGGTGCGGTTCCCGACCGCGCAGATCGCCGCGCGGGCGATCGCGCTGACGCTCGACATGATCGACGGAATCGAGCCGGCCGTGGCCGTGCATACGATCGGCGCGCCCGAGCTCGTCGTGCGCGAATCGACCGGGACGGCGCCGGACTGACGGTTCGATACGCACGCGCTTGTGCATGCGGCGTATGCGTCGGGAATGAACGACGTGGCGTCGGTCGCGCGGGTTCCGTTCTCTCATTCGACGACGACGGCGGAAAGCGGCACATCGCGACCTTCGATGCGCGGCAAACCGATGCGGACGGGAAGAGATCGGGAAGTGCGGGATGGCCGCATCCGATGCCGCAGTTCCCCGAAACACAAAAGGACGCGTCACCGAGACGGCGCCGCGCGATTCGAGACGATTCGTCGTTCCGCCGGGGTCGTGGGCGACGCGCGTGACGCGTGAAGATTCGCGGCCGCCCGAGCATGCGGCGGCCGCGGTATCGACGTCGACTACTTCTTGATCACCGGGACGGTGAGCGAACTGACGAGCGACGTCACGGGCGCCAGCAGACCGCCCGACGCGCTACCACCCCCTTGCGCGGAATTGCCGTTCAGCGAAACCGCCAGCGCGGGAACGATGCCGGCCACCGAACCGACGGCCGAACCGACCGATTGCACCGCCGCGTTGGCGATCGTCGCACCGCCGGAGATGAGCGCCCCGGCGGCGTTCGTCACCCCGCCGACCGCACCGGCTGCCGTGCCGCCGTTGAGCGCGACACTGAGTGCCGGAAGCGTTCCGGCGACCGCGCCGGCGGTGCCGGTCACGGTGTGCGCGAGCGAGCCTGCCAGGCCGGTGGTGACCGTCGCGAGCGATCCCGTCGCACCGGTTGCGCCGGAGAGGACGCCGGTTCCCGAGCCGACGACGTTGCCGGCGCCGCCGGTGGCGGATCCGATCAGCGACGTGACGGTCGAGGCGATCGGTGTGATGGCCGCCGTGCCGCTGCCGGCGATGCCGGTTATCGCGCCGGACGTTGCGCCGATTGCACCGGTGGCTGCGCCGATCGGCAGCGAGCCGCCGAGATTGCCGACAATGCTCGTGATCGGCGTGATCAGCGCGCCGCCGTTGCCTGCGACACCGGTGACGGCGTTGACGACGCCAGTGCCGGCATTGGCGACCGTGCCCACGATGCTGCCGAGACCGCTGGTCGCGCCGCCGGCACCGCCCACTGCGCCAGCCAACGTTCCCACTGCGCCGGTTGCCGTGTTGCCGACCGTGCCAACGACGCCGCCGACACCACCGAGGCCACCGGTCGCGCCGCCGCCGACACCGCCCACTGCGCCGGCCAACGTTCCGACTGCACCGGTTGCCGTGTTCGCTACCGTGCCAACAACGCCGCCGAGACCACCGAGGCCACCGGTCGCGCCGCCGCCGACACCGCCCACTGCGCCGGCCAACGTTCCGACTGCACCGGTTGCCGTGTTGCCGACCGTGCCAACGACGCCGCCGAGACCACCGAGGCCACCGGTCGCGCCGCCGGCACCGCCCAGGGCACCAGTCAGCGTTCCGACTGCACCCGTTGCCGTGTTCGCTACCGTGCCAACAACGCCACCGAGACCACCGGTCGGATTGCCAACACCACCCAAGGCGCCCGTCACCGTACCGACTGCGCCGCTTGCCGCATTGCCCACCGTTCCGACAACGCCGCCGAGACCGCTGGCCCCGCCACCGCCGACACCACCCAGTGCGCCAGTCAGCGTTCCGACTGCACCTGTTGCCGTGTTCGCTACCGTTCCGATGACGCCGCCAAGCCCGCCCGTCGGATTGCCACCACCGATGCCACCCAGTGCGCCGGTTACCGTACCAACGACGCCACCAAGCCCACCGGTCGGATTACCGACACCACCCAAGGCACCCGTCACCGTACCGATTGCGCCGCTTGCCGCATTGCCCACCGTTCCGACAACGCCGCCGAGACCGCCGGCCCCGCCACCGCCGACACCACCCAGTGCGCCAGTCAGCGTTCCGACTGCACCTGTTGCCGTGTTCGCTACCGTTCCGATGACGCCGCCAACCGTGCCAACTACGCCACCAAGCCCACCGGTCGGATTACCGACACCACCCAAGGCGCCCGTCACCGTACCGACTGCGCCGCTTGCCGCGTTGCCCACCGTGCCGACAATGCCGCCGAGACCACCGGTCCCGCCGCCACCGATGCCGCCCAGTGCGCCGGTTACCGTGCCAACCACACCACCAAGCCCACCGGTCGGATTACCGACACCGCCCAACGCCCCCGTCACCGTACCGGCCACCCCGGCGACCGGCTCGAGCAATCCGCTACCGATATCGATGGTCGCGCTTCCCGTCCCGGTCCCCGCCAGCCCGATCGAGATACCGCCTGCATTCGGGTTGCCGACCGTCACCACTCCGTTCCCCCATCCCGTCACGGTACCGACGAGTTCCCCGGGCGCGGGCAATCCGCCTCCGACGATGAGGCCGTCGGATTTGCTGACACTTCCCAGCGGAGAAGCCAGCACCCCCGCCTGAGACGCCGTGGCGGCCAGGCTGAACAAAGCCGCGACCGACAAGGCGATGCCTGTCAGTTTCACATTCGTTTTCGTTTTCATGAATAACCTCATTTCGGTTGGAAAACCGCGGAACAGCTCGAGCGATGACGCATGGACCCCGTCGCCCGAAGGCGGCGCGAATCGTTCGCGGATTGCCCGATACGGCAAGGCGTTGAAACAAGTTAAAACAGGCTGATACAACGGGATACCAGACACCACGTGACGTACTTCTTGAAAAGTGATTCGCATCACGAAACTTCTGTAATGCGAATCTGAAAACCCACCCTCATCGAACCATCGACAAACGATCGGCCGCTCACGACGACTTCATCGCAAGCGGCCGCCGCCCTCCCTTTAGAACTTCCACAGCAGATTGCCGTACAGCGCGTGATCGCTGATGTTGCCGCCGAGCTGGCCGCTATACGACAGGCCGATCGACAGGTTCTTCGTCACGGCCGCATCGACACCGACCTCGAGCACGGCCGCATCGCGCGCGATCGGCACGCCGACCACGCTGAACGGTGCGCCGCCGCTCGCGAACGACAGCGTCGAACCCGGCTGCGTGTTGCCGAACGCATGCCGCCAGCCAATCGTGCCGAAGGTCGTGATCTTGCCCTTCGTCGTGACCGCGACGTCCGTCGACGCCCGCACGCCGAGCGTCGAGAAGCCGAGGCCCGTCGTGTCGGAATCGCCCTGCAGCGCCGCCGCGCCGCCGTTCTCCTTGAAGCCGCCGGTGTGCAGGCTCGCATACGCGAGCCCGACGAACGGTTCGAGCGCGACGTTGCGAATCGCCGTCGAGTAGCCGATCTCGGTGAACACCTGCGTCGCGCTCGCGTCGTAGCTCGCGGTATCGTGATCGGCGAAGCTGCCGAACGACGGATTGCGCGCGCTATGCACGCGGTACCACGACTGCGACACGCCGCCGCGCACGTTCCACGCGTCGTATCGGCCGCTGGCGTACAGCGCGATCGTCCCGCCGTTGACCTTCGCCGACTCGTTCTGGTCGGTATTGAGCTGGCTGCGCGACGCGCCGCCCGCGATACCGACGCGCCAGTGGCTGCTGACTTCCGCATCCGTACCGACGATGAAGCCGTACAGGTTGCGATCGATCGAAGCGACGCCGTCGCCGTCGAACCGGCTATGCGAGCCGTACAGTCGGCCCCACACCGCGGGCTTGTACGACTTGGCCGGCGTGCAGCCGTTCTCCGCGGCCATGCGCCGGTCGAGCGCCGCCGCGTGATCGTCCGCCGACACCGGCGCCTCGCATCCGCAGAGCGCCCCGCCCGGCTGCGAACCGAGCCGTGCACGATCGAGCACCGCGTCGCGCACGTAGCGGCTATCCGACAGCAGCACGCTTCGCGTACTCGGATACAGATCGCCGGCCAGTTGCGTGAACGCGCGGTTCGCGGTCGGCGCATCCGACGTCAGCACCGTATCGAACAGCGGGTTGCCGGCGCCGAGCGTGCCGACCGCGCCCGCCACCGCTTGCCCGTCGGGCGTCGTCGCGACCGACGAGAACGGCGTGCCGTTCGGCGCCAGCGACATCAGCACCTGCGCCGGGTTGTACGTGAGCGTCGGCGTGAGGAACGCATACGTCGAGTTCACCGCGCTGAACTGCCCTTGCACGCCCGCGCCGGCATTCACGATGGTGTAGAGCTTGCCCGGCTGGTATTGCCCGGTCGCCGCGACGACCTGTACCGACCCACCGTTGAGCGCGGCGGAGCCGGTCACGTCGAGGCCGCCGCTCTGTTGCGGCGTGGCGCCGACCTGCAGCGTCGAGCCGGGCTGGAAGGTCGCGTTGCCCGCGACCTTCAGCGGCTGCCCGAGCTGGAGGACCGATGCGGTGCCGCCGCCCGATACGACCAGGCCGCCGATCGTGCCCGTCCCGGTGACGGTCGCGCCGTTGCCGACCGTCACCGGCGAGTTGGCCAGCGAACCGGTGACGGCGAGCGTGCCGCCCGTCACGGCGGTCGGCCCCGACAGCGTGTTCGTGCCGCTCAGCACCTGCGCGCCCGTGCCGGCCAGCGTCAGCGGGCCGGTACCCGACAGCGTGCCGGCGAACGTGCTGGTGCCGGCGGTGTTGACCGTCAGCGGTGTGCTGCCGAGATTCACGTTCGAGCCGGTCGTACCCGACAACGTGCCGATCGCCTGCGGCGCGGCCGCAGCCGCCAGGTTCAGCGTCGCACCGCTGCCCGCGAGAATCACCGGGCTCGTCGGCGCGAGACTGCCTGCGCCGGCGAGCGCGAGCGCGCTGCCGCTGCCGATCGTCGTGCCGCCGGTGTACGTGTTCGCGCCGGTCAGCGTCTGCGTGCCGCCGCCCTGCACCGCGAAGCCGCCGGTGCCCGCGATCGTGCCGCCGAAGGTGCCACCCGTCGGACCCGCCACGGTCAGCGTATTGCCACCGAGATTCACGGTCGAACCTGCCGCGCCCGACAGCGCGCTCGTCGTCTGCGGCGTCGTGGCCGCGCCGACGTCGAGCGTCGCGCCGTTGCCGGCCAGCGTCAGCGCGCTGCCGGCCGACAGGCTGCCGCTGCCGCCGACCGCGAGCGTGCTGCCGTTGCCGATCGTCGTGCCGCCCGTGTACGCGTTCGCGCCGCTGAGGGTCGTCGTCGACGGGCCGCTCACCGCCAGGTTGCCGCCGCCCGAAATCGGCCCGCTCAGGCCGAGGTTGTTCGCGCCGCCCACCGTCAGCGTCGAACCCGTGCCGAGATTCACGGCATTGGCGAGCGTCGTGCCGGGCACGCTGGTCCCGAGCGTGCCGCCGTTGCCGCCCACAGTCAGCGTGCCGCTGCCGAGTGCGGTCGACGTTCCGGCCACCAGCGTGCCGCCGCCCGTGACGCTGGTGCCGCCGGTGTAGGTGTTGGCGCCGGAAAGCGTCGTCGTCGCGGGGCCGCCGAGCGCGAGCGTGCCGCTGCCGGAGATCGGGCCGCTCAGGCCGAGGCTATGGGTGCCGCCCACCGTCAGCGTCGACCCCGTCCCGAGGTTCACCGCATTGGTCAGCGTCGTGCCCGGCGTGCCGGCGGCCAGCGTGCCGCCCGCGCCGCCGGTGTTCAGCGCGCCCGTGCCGAGCGCCGTGTTGCTGCCCGCGATCAGCGTGCCGCCACCCGTCAGGTTCGTGCCGCCCGTGTAGGTGTTGGCGCCCGTGAGCGTTTCGCTGCCCGTACCCGACAACGTGAGGCTGCCGCCCGCGCCGGCGATCGTGCCGCCGAACGTGCCGCTGCCCGCCCCGCCGAGCGTCAGGTTGTTGCCGCCGAGGTTCACCGTCGAACCCGCGACGCCCGACAGCGCGGTCGTCGTTTGCGGCGTGGTCGCACCGCTGACGTCGAACGTTGCGCCCGCACCGGTCAGCGTCAGCGGGCTGCTGCCGGACAGACTGCCGCCCGCGCCGATCGCGAGCGTGCCGCTGTTGATTGTCGTCGCCCCGGTGTACGTGTTGGTGCCCGTCAGCGTTTGCGTGCCGCTGCCCGACAGCGTCAAACCGCCCGTGCCGGCCACGGTGCCGCCATACGTGCCGTTACCGGAACCGGCCAGCGTCAGCGTGTTGCTGCCCAGATTCACGGTCGAACCCGACACACCCGACAGCGCACCCGTCGTCTGCGGCGTCGTCGCGGCACTCAGGTCCAGCGTGGCCCCCGTGCCCGCGAGATCGAGCGCGCTGCCCGCCGACAGGCTGCCGCCCGCGCCGACGGCCAGCGTGCTGCCGTTGCCGATCGTCGTGTTGCCGGTGTACGTGCCGGCGCCGGTGAGCGTCGTCGTCGACGGGCCGTTCACCGCGAGATTGCCGCTGCCCGAGATCGCGCCGCCAAGGCCGAGGTTGTTCGCGCCGCCGACCGTCAGCGTCGAACCCGCGCCGAGATCGATCGCGTTGGTCAGCGTCGTGCCGGCCACGCTCGTGCCCAGCGAGCCGCCCGCGCCACTCGTCGTCACCGCACCGGTGCCGAGCGCCGAGCCGTTGCCGGCCAGCAGCGTGCCGCCGCCGGTCAGACTCGTGCCGCCCGTGTACGTGTTCGTGCCGGTCAGCGTTTCGGTGCCCGTGCCCGCCAGCGTGAGGCTGCCCGCGCCCGCGATCGTGCCGCCGTACGTGCCGCTGCCGGAACCGCCGAGCGTCAGCGCATTGCCGCCGAGGTTCACGGTCGAACCCGACACGCCCGACAACGCACCCGTCGCCTGCGGCGTCGTGGCCGCGCTCAGATCGAGCGTCGCGCCCGCACCGGCCAGATCGACCGCGCTGCCGCCCGACAGGCTGCCGCCCGCGCCGACCGCCAGCGTGCTGCCGTTGCCGATCGTCGTGTTGCCGGTGTACGCGTTGGCGCCAGTAAGCGTCGTCGTCGACGGACCATTCACCGCGAGGTTGCCGCTGCCGGAAATCGCGCCGCCCAGGCCCAGGTCGTTCGCACCGCCAATAGTCAGCGTCGACCCCGCGCCAAGGTTCACCGCGTTGGTCAGCGTCGTGCCGGCCACGCTGGTGCCGAGCGTGCCGCCCGCGCCGCTCGTGTTCAGCGTACCCGTGCCGAGCGCCGAGCCGTTGCCCGCGATCAACGTGCCGCCACCGGTCAGGCTTGTGCCACCCGTGTACGTGTTGGCGCCATTCAACGTTTCGGTGCCCGTGCCAGCCAGCGTCAGGCTGCCGCCTGCACCGGCGATCGTGCCGTCATACGTGCCGCTGCCCGTGCCGCCGAGCGTCAGGCTGTTGCCGCCGAGATTCACCGTCGAGCCGGCCACGCCCGACAGCGTGCCCGTCGTCTGCGGCGTCGTCGCGCCGCTCAGGTCGAAGGTTGCGCCCGCACCCGTCAGGCTCACGGGTGTCGTTCCCGACAGGCTGCCGCCCGCGCCGATCGCCAGCGTGCCGCTGTTGATCGTGGTGGCGCCCGTGTACGTATTGCTGCCCGTCAACGTCTCCGTGCCGGTGCCCGACATCGTCACGCCGCCCGTGCCGGCGATGTTGCCCGCGTACGTGCCGCTGGCCGACCCGCCGAGCGTCAGGTTGTTGTTGCCCAGGTTCACGGTCGAACCCGCCACGCCCGAGATCGCGCCCGTCGATTGCGGCGACGCGGCGCCGCTCAGGTCGAGCGTCGCGCCGGCCGTCGTCAGGCTGACCGGGCTGCTCGACGACAGGCTGCCGTTGCCGCCGATCGCGAGCGTGCCGCTGTTGATCGTCGTCGCGCCCGTGTACGTGTTGGTGCCGGTCAGCGTTTCGGTGCCGGTGCCCGACAACGTCAGGCCGCCCGTGCCGCCGATCACGCCCGCATAGGTGCCGCTGCCTGCGCCGCCGAGCGTCAGCGTGTTACCGCCCAGGTTGACGTTCGTGCCCGTGCCGCCCGACAACGCGCCGGTCGTCTGCGCCGAAGTGGCGGCGCTCAGGTCGAGCGTGGCGCCGGTGCCGGCGAGGTCGATCGCACTGCCAGCCGACAGGCTGCCGCCCGCGCCGACCGCGAGTGTGCTGCCGCCGCCGATCGTCGTGCTGCCGGTGTAGGTGTTCGCGCCCGACAGCGTCGTCGTCGACGGACCATTCACCGCGAGGTTGCCGCTGCCGCCGATCGCGCCGCCGAGGCCGAGATCGTTCGCGCCGCCCACCGTCAGCGTCGAGCCGCTGCCGAGATTCACCGCGTTGGCAAGCGTCGTCCCGGGCGTGCTCGCGGCCAGCGTACCGCCTGCGCCGCTCGTGTTGAGCGCCCCCGTGCCGAGCGCGGAACCGCTGCCCGCGATCAGCGTGCCGCCGCCGGCGAGAGTCGTGCCGCCCGTGTACGTGTTGTTGCCGGTCAGCGTTTCGGTGCCGCTGCCCGACAGCGTGAGGCTGCCGCCCGCGCCGGCGATCGTGCCGCCGTACGTGCCGTTGCCCGTGCCGCCGAGCGTCAGGTTGTTGCCGCCAAGGTTCACCGTCGAGCCGGCCACGCCCGACAGCGAGCCCGTCGTCTGCGGCGTGGTCGCGCCGCTCACGTCGAACGTCGCGCCCGCACCGGCCAGGTTCACCGGGCTGCTGCCCGACAGGCTGCCGCCCGCGCCGATCGCGAGCGTGCCGCTGTTGATCGTCGTCGCGCCCGTGTACGTGTTGTTGCCGGTCAGCGTTTCGGTGCCGGTGCCCGACAGCGTCAACCCGCCCGTGCCACCGACCGTTCCGCCGAACGTACCGTTGCCCGAACCGCCGAGCGTCAGCGTATTGCCGCCGAGATTCACCGCCGAACCCGCTGCGCCGGACAGCGTACCGGTCGTCTGCGGCGACGTGGCCGCGCTCACGTCCAGCGTCGAGCCCGCGCCGGCGAGATCGATCGCGCTGCCCGACGACAGGTTGCCGCCCGCGCCGACCGCGAGCGTGCTGCCGCCGCCGATCGTCGTGTTGCCGGTGTACGTGCCGGCGCCGGTGAGCGTCGTCGTCGACGGACCAGTCACGGCGAGATTGCCGCTGCCGCCGATCGCACCGCCGAGCCCGAGGTTGTTCGCCCCGCCGACCGTCAGCGTCGAGCCCGAACCGAGATTGATCGCATTGGTCAGCGTCGTGCCTGCGACGCTCGTGCCGAGCGTGCCGCCCGCGCCGCTCGTGTTCAGCGCGCCCGTTCCGAGCGCCGAACCGCCGCCCGCGATCAGCGTGCCGCCGCCGGTCAGGTTCGTGCCGCCCGTGTACGTGTTGTTGCCGGTCAGCGTTTCGGTGCCGCTGCCCGACAGCGTGAGGCTGCCGCCCGCGCCGGCGATCGTGCCGCCGTACGTGCCGTTGCCCGTGCCGCCGAGCGTCAGGTTGTTGCCGCCGAGGTTCACGGTCGAACCCGCCACGCCCGACAGCGTGCCCGTCGTCTGCGGCGTGGTCGCACCGCTGACGTCGAAGGTCGCACCCGCACCGGCCAGGTTCACCGGGCTGCTCGCCGACAGGCTGCCGCCCGCGCCGATCGCCAGCGTGCCGCTGTTGATCGTCGTCGCGCCGGTGTACGTGTTGGTGCCGGTCAGCGTTTCGGTGCCGGCGCCCGACATCGTCAGCCCGCCGGTGCCGCCGATCGTGCCCGCATAGGTGCCGTTGCCGGTGCCGGCCAGCGTCAGCGTGTTGCCGCCGAGGTTCACGTTCGTGCCCGTTACGCCGGACAGCATGCCGCTCGTTTGCGGCGTGGTCGCCGCGCTGATGTCGAGCGTCGCGCCCGTGCCGGCGAGATCGAGCGCGCTGCCCGACGACAGGCTGCCGCCCGCACCGACCGCCAGCGTGCTGCCGCCGCCGATCGTCGTGTTGCCGGTATAGGTGTTCACGCCCGTGAGCGTGGTCGTCGACGGGCCGCTGACCGACAGGCCGCCGCTGCCCGAGATCCCGCCGCCCAGCCCGAGATCGTTCGCACCGCCAACGGTCAGCGTCGATCCCGCGCCGAGATTCACCGCATTGCCGAGCGTCGTGCCTGCCGTGTTCGTGCCGAGCGAGCCGCCCGCGCCGGTGACGTTCAGCGCGCCCGTGCCGAGCGCGCTGCCGTTGCCGGCGATGAGCCCGCCGCCGCTCAACGTGGTGCCGCCGTCATAGGTGTTCGTGCCGGTGAGCGTCGTGGTGCCCGCGCCGGTCTGCGCGAGGCCGCCGCTGCCGGAAATCGTGCCGCTCAGCCCGAGATCGTTCGCGCCGTTCAGCCCGAGCGTCGCGCCCGCGCCGAGCGTGACCGCGTTGCCGAGCGTCGTGCCGCTCACGCTCGCGTTCAGCGTGCCGTTGCCGGTCACGTTCAATGCGCCGGAACCGAGCGCCGTATTGCTGCCGACGCTCAGCCCGCCGCTGCTCAACGTCGTCCCGCCGCCATAGGTGTTCGCGCCGCCGAGCGTGGTCGTGCCCGAGCCGGACTGCACCACGCCGCCTGCGCCGGAAATCATGCCGCTCAAGCCGAAGTCGAACGCGCCGCCGAGATTCAGCGCAGAGCCGGCGCCCAGATCGACGGCGTTCGCCAGCAGCAGGTTCGCCGTGCTCGCGTTGAGTGTGCCGCCGCTGCCGGTGACGCTGAGTGCGCCCGTGCCGAGCGCCAGGTTGTCGCCGACCGACAGGCCGCCGGCGCTCAGCGTCGTGCCGCCCGTGTAGGTGTTCGCGCCGGTGAGCGCGGTCGTTCCGCTGCCGGTTTGCGCGAGGCTGCCGCCGCCTGCGATGATGCCGCCGAGGCCCAGATCGTTCGTGCCGCCGAGCGTCAGCGCCGAGCCCGTGCCGAGAGTCACTGCGTTGTTCAGCGTCGTGCCGGCAACGCTCGCGGCCAGCGTGCCGCCCGCGCCGGCGACGTTCAACGCGCCGGTACCGAGCGCCGCTCCGCTGCCGGCGACCAGCGTGCCGCCGCCGGTCAGGTTCGTGCCGCCCGTATACGTGTTGGCCCCGGTCAGCGTTTCGGTGCCCGTGCCCGCCAGCGTCAGGCTGCCGCCCGCGCCCGCGAGCGTGCCGCCGAACGTGCCGCTGCCGGCGCCGCCGAGCGTCAGGCCGTTGCCGCCGAGATTCACCGTCGAACCGGCCACGCCCGACAGCGCGCCGATCGTCTGCGGCAGCGCTGCACCGCTCAGGTCGAACGTTGCACCGGCTCCGCCCAGATTCACTGCGCCGCCTGCCGCGAGGCTGCCGCCCGCGCCGATCGCCAGCGTGCCGCCGTTGATCGTCGTGCCGCCCGTGTAAGTGTTCGCGCCGGTCAGCGTCTCCGTGCCGGTGCCGGACAGCGTCAGCCCGCCCGCACCGCCGATCGTGCCGCCGAACGTGCCGTTACCGGCGCCGCCGAGCGTCAGCGTATTGCCGCCGAGATTCACCGCCGCGCCGGCCGTGCCGACCAGCCCGCCCGTCGTCTGCGGCGACGTGGCCGCGCTCAGGTCGAGCGTCGCCCCCGTGCCGGCCAGATCGAACAGGCTGGCGCCCGACAGGCTGCCGCCCGCACCGACCGCCAGCGTGCTGCCGTTGCCGATCGTCGTGTTGCCGGTGTACGTGCCGGCGCCGGTCAGCGTCGTGATCGACGGGCCGTTCACCGACAGATTGCCGCCGCCCGAGATCGCGCCGCCGAGGCCCAGATTGTTCGCACCGCCAACCGTCAGCGTCGCGCCCGCGCCCAGATTCACCGCATTGCCGAGCACGGTGCCGCCCGCGCTCGTGCCGAGCGTGCCGCCCGCGCCCGTCACGTTCAGCGCGCCGGTGCCGAGTGCGCTGCCGTTGCCCGCGATGAGCCCGCCGCCGCTCAGCGTCGTGCCGCCCGTGAAGGTGTTCGCACCAAGCAGCGTCGTCGTGCCGGTGCCGGTTTGCGCAAGACTGCCGGCGCCCGACAGCACGCCGCCGAGGCTCAGGTCGGCCGCGCCGTTCAGCCCCAGCGCCGCGCCAGCGCCGAGGTTCACCGCATTGCCCAGCACGGTGCCGGCGACGTTCGTCGCGAGCGTCCCGCCCGCGCCGCTCACGTTCAGCGCACCGGTGCCGAGCGCGCTGCCGTTGCCGGCGATCAGCCCGCCGGCGCTCAACGTCGTGCCGCCCGTGTACGTGTTCGTGCCGCCGAGCGTCGTCGTGCCCGAGCCGGTTTGCGCAAGGCTGCCGTTGCCGGCGATCGTGCCGCTCAGGCCGAGATCGTTCGCACCGTTCAGCCCCAGTGTGACGCCGGTACCGAGATTGATCGCGTTGCCGATCGTCACGCCCGGCACGCTCGCGCCGAGCGAAGCCGAACCGTCGACATCGAGTGCGCCGAGGCCGAGCGCCGCGCCGCTGCCGACGAGCAGGCTGCCGCCCGTCAGCGCCGTGCCGCCCGCATACGTGTTGTTGCCGGTGAGCGCCTGCGAGCCGGTGCCGGAAAGCGTCAGCCCGCCCGCCCCGCCGATGTTGCCGGCGAAGACGCCGCTGCCGCTGCCGGCCAGCGTCAGGTTGTTCGCGCCGAGATCGATCGCCGAACCCGCGACGCCCGACAGCGTGCCGATCGACTGCGGCGTGGTCGCGCCGGCGATGCTGAACTGCGCGCTCGCACCCGTCAGGTTCACGGGGCTCGACGCGGCGAGACTGCCACCCGCGCCGATCGCCAGCGTGCCGCCGCCGATCGTGGTGCCGCCAGTGAACGTCTCGGCCGCGGTGAGTGTCGTCGTGCCCGGTCCGTTCACGGACAGGCCGCCGGTACCGGAAATGATCCCGCTCAGCCCGAGATCGTTCGCACCGCCAACCGTCAGCGCCGCACCCGCGCCGAGCTGAATCGCGTTGCCGAGCACCGTGCCGCCGACGGTCGTACCGAGCGAGCCGCCCGCGCCCGTCACGTTCAGCGCGCCCGTGCCGAGTGCGCTGCCGTTGCCGGCAAGGATGCCGCCGCCGCTCAGCGTCGTGCCGCCCGTGAACGTGTTCGCGCCGAGCAGCGTCGTGATGCCCGAGCCGATGTGTGCGAGACCGCCGTTACCGGCGATCGTGCCGCTCAGGCCGAGATCGTTCGCGCCGGTCAACGCGAGCGTCGCGCCCGTGCCGAGGTTGACCGCGTTGCCCAATGTGGTGCCGCTCACGCTCGCGCCCAACGCGCCACCCGTGCCCGTGACGTTCAGCGCGCCGGCGCCCAGCGCCGTATTGCTGCCGGCGAGCAGCGTGCCGGCGCTCAGGGTCGTGCCGCCGCCGAAGGTGTTCGCGCCCGACAGCGTCGTCGTGCCCGTGCCGCTCAGCACGAGGCCGCCGGTGCCGCCGATCGCGCCGCTCAGGCCGAGGTCGTTCGCACCGTTCAGCGTCAACGATGCGCCGTTCAGGTTGATGCCGTTCGCAAGCGCCGCGCCGGCGGCCAGATCCGCGCTCAGCGAACCGCCGAGGCCGCTCACGTTCAACGCGCCGCCTACGCCGAGCGCCGTGCCGCCGCCGACGATCAGGCTGCCGCCGCCCGTCAGGCTCGCGCCGCCCGTGAACGTGTTCGCGCCGGACAGCGTCGTCGCGCCGGTACCGCCGAGCGCCAGGCCGCCCGCGCCCGAGATCGCGCCGCTCAGGCCGAGATCGGCTGCGCCGTTCAGGCCGAGCGTCGCGCCCGCGCCGAGGTTGACTGCATTGCCCAGCACGGTGCCGCCGACGTTCGTCGCGAGCGTGCCGCCCGTGCCGACCACGTTCAGTGCGCCCGTGCCCAATGCCGCGCCGTTGCCGGCGATCAATCCGCCGCCGCTCAGCGCCGTGCCGCCTGAAAACGTGTTCGCGCCGAGCAGCGTCGTGGTGCCGGCGCCGGTTTGCGCCAGGCTGCCGTTCCCGCCGATCGCGCCGCCCAGGCTCAGATCGGCTGCGCCGTTCAGGCCGAGCGTCGCGCCCGCGCCGAGGTTGACTGCATTGCCGAGCAGCGTGCCGCCGACGCTCGTCGCGAGCGTGCCGCCCGCGCCGGACACGTTCAATGCCCCCGTGCCGAGCGCCGCGCCATTGCCGGCGATCAACCCGCCGCCGCTCAGCGCCGTGCCGCCCGTAAACGTGTTCACGCCGAGCAGCGTCGTCACGCCCGTGCCGCTTTGCGCGAGGCCGCCGTTCCCGCCGATCGCACCGCCGAGGCTCAGATCGGCCGCGCCGTTCAGGCCAAGCGTGGCGCCTGCATCGAGATTGACTGCATTGCCGAGCAGCGTGCCGCCGACATTCGTCGCCAGCGCGCCGCCCGCCCCCGTCACATGCAGCGCGCCGCTGCCGAGCGCCGCGCCATTGCCGGCGATCAGTCCGCCACCGCTCAGCGCCGTGCCGCCCGAAAACGTGTTCACGCCGAGCAGCGTCGTCGTCCCCGTGCCACTTTGCGCGAGACTGCCGTTGCCGGCGATCGTGCCGCCGAGGCCGAGGTTGGCCGAACCGGTCAGGCCCAGCGTCACGCCGGTATCGATATTCACCGCATTGCCGAGCAACGTGCCGCCGACGCTGGTGCCGAGCGTGCCGCCCGCGCCGCTCACGTTCAGCGCGCCCGTGCCGAGCGCCGTGCCGGTGCCGACGACGAGCCCGCCGCCGCCCGTCAGATTCGTTCCTCCCGTGAACGAATTGGCGCCGTTCAGCGCGAGCGTGCCGGTGCCGCTCGCGTTCAGCGCGCCGCCGCCGGCGATCGTACCCGACAGCGCGAGCCCGGTCGCGCCGTCCACCGTCAAGCCCGCGCCGAGCGTCACGTCGTTGAGGAGGTTGAGGCCGGCCGCGCCGGCCTCCAGCGTGCCGCCGCCGGCGACGATCGTCCCCACGCCCAGCCCCGCGCTGTTGTTGATGATCGCGGTGCCGCCGGCCAGCGACGCGTCGGCCGCACTCGACGCGCCGGTGATGTTCCACGTGCCGCCCTGAACCGCGAGATGCGTGAAATTGCCGTACGTATCGACCGCGATGGCGCCGCTCGCGGGGCTCCCGGTCGCGGTGTTCAGTTGCAGGTTCAGCGTATTGTTGCCGCCCAGCCCGGCATCGACGCCCAGCCCGACCGACGATCCGGTCAGCGCATTGAACGTGTTCGACGTGCCGGCGGACGCGCCGAGCGACACGTTGCCCGTCACGGTGCCGGCGTTGGTGAACGTGTTGCCGGCGCCCGCCGTCCCGCTGGGCGCGAGCACCACCGAACCGTTGATCGTGCCGCCGCTCGCGTTGGTGAAGTTGGCCTGCGCTCCGCCCGACGTGGTGACGACCTGCGCGGTGGGCCCCGCGCTGAAGCCCAGCAGGCCGGTCGTGCCGATCGTGCCGGCATTCGTGATGTTCGTCGTACCGCCGATGCCGTTGTACACCGTCAACGCCGGGCCGTTGAGCAGCGAGCTCGTCGAGCCCATCATCACGCCCGAGCTGGCGTTCGTGACGTTGACCGTGCTCGCCGACGCGATATTGCCGACCACCGTGCCGTTCGACACGAGGCTCAAGCCGGACAATGCGGGGTCGATTCTGCCGTTGTTGGTCAGCGTGACGCCGCTGCCCGTCAGCGACAGCGCGGTGCCGCCGATCAACGGCACCACGGAGACGGTCGCGCCGGGCTCGACGGTCAGGTTGAGATTGTTCGCGCCGTTCGAATAGGACGTGCTGGCTCCGCTGCAACTGACGGTCGTGGTTCCGGTGCAGGCCGCCAGCGCGTCGACGGGGACGATCCCGGCGCCGACCAGCGCGACCAGCACGCCGGTCGGAACGAGGAGCTTCGGACGTGCTTCCGCGCGCTTTTTGTTCGATCCCATGCGCATACGCATAATCACACCTTCCCATAAGAGAATCGACGACAGCGGGTATTCCGTCCACGCATTCAAAATGCCGGAGGCAAATACCGGAATACGCCATTCGATGTTTTTTGGAAAAACGCCGCCCCGCCATCAGTCCGATGCGGATGGCCGAATTAAAAACAATCAGGAATTAATCAACCAGTATTATTTAATCGGCATCTTTTACTTTTGACCCCTGCCCGGTAATTTTTTCAGTTATTGGAGACTCCTGCTTCACGGAGGTAAAGCACACGCTGACTCGTGAATCCGCACGCATGGCATCTGTACCTGTACAGATCAAACGACGAACGCGCTGTGCTCCATTTCCATCAACCCCTTCTGTCGTCGTAAACGAACACTGAATAACCGGACGCCGAATCAACCCTATTGCGAATGATTCGCGTACAGGTTTTCTGGCGCCCAATATCCGGTCCATAAGCCTCCCGGTGTGATCTCGAGACAAATATAGACACGACCCGCAAACGTTTTCCACGCGATAAACATATTTTTGTCAAAACTCAACAATCTTTCTCGAATATTCATCGATTCGTATGATGGATGTTAATTTCACGCTTTAACCGAAGCAGGGAAATTATTAAGAAAGGAAAAAAACCAGTTTCAGGGACACTGATTTATTCGCCAATCTGCTTTAATGAATTCACATCCGCCGCGCAGCGGTTTGGTTTCTCGAACGATAACGAGGTGTCCAAGGGAGAACTTCACGATGGTGACGTTGAACATCAACGACCGGCCGGCCGAGATCGATGCCGATCCGTCGACACCGGTGCTCTGGGTGCTGCGCGACAATCTCGGGCTGACCGGCACCAAGTTCGGATGCGGCACCGGCGACTGCGGCGCCTGCACCGTTCACGTCGACGGCCGCCCCGCTCGAAGCTGCACGCTGGCGCTGTCGGCGGTGGGCAGCGCGCGCATCACGACATCCGAACATCTCGCCGACGATGCGGTCGGCAAGGCGGTCCTCGACGCGTGGATCCGGCACGACGTCGCGCAATGCGGCTACTGCCAGAGCGGCCAGATGATGAGTGCGGCCGGCCTGCTGCGGAGCAACAAGGCGCCGACCGATGCCGACATCGACCGCGCGATGGCCGGCAACCTGTGCCGTTGCGCGACCTACCAGCGCATCCGCGCCGCGATTCACGATGCGGCCGGCGCGCTTGCCTGAGCCTGCCGGGAGACATTGACCATGCGTACTCGCACTGCCGGGCGCCCGGCGAGCACCGACACCCCCCACTCCGACGCTTCGCCGGCCGCCGGAACAGGTTCTCCGAAACTCGGCCGGCGCGGCTTCCTGAAGCTCACGATGGCGGCAAGCGGCTGCCTGGCGCTGGGCATCGCGCCGACCCGGGCCACGGCCGAAGCGGGCAAAGCCCCGCAGTTTTCACCACCTCAAGCATTCCTGATCATCGCGCCGGACAACACCGTGACCGTTGCCGTCAACCGCACCGAGTCCGGCCAGGGCGTCAGCACCGCGCTGCCGATGGCGCTGGCCGACGAACTCGATGCCGACTGGCGCAACGTGCGCACCGTGCTCGCGCCCGCTGGCGAGCCGTACAAGGACCCTGTAACGGGCATCCAGATGACGGCCGGCTCGACGTCGGTCAATCACTCGTTCACGCAATATCGCGAACTCGGCGCATCCGCCCGCGCGATGCTCGTCGCCGCGGCCGCGCAACGCTGGAACGTCGATCCGGCCACGTGCCGGACCGCGAATGGCGTCGTCACGTCCGGCAGCTACCGCGCGACCTATGGCGAGCTCGCGCCCGCCGCGATGGCGATGCCGGTACCGCGGCGGGTGCCGTTGAAGTCGCCGGACCAGTTTCGCCTCATCGGCAAGCCGACACCGCGCATCGACGCACGCCCGATGCTCGACGGCACGCTCAAGTACGGGATGGACTGGCGCCTGCCGGACATGAAGGTGGCCCTGGTCGCGCGCCCGCCGCGCTTCGGCGGGCAGGTCGCGAGCTACGACGCGGCGGCGGCCCGAGCCGTCAAGGGCGTGGTCGAGGTCGTCGAGATCCAGACCGATCGCGGCGGCACCGGCGTGGCCGTCATCGCGAACGGCTACTGGCCGGCCAAGCTCGGCCGCGATGCGCTGAAGATCACGTGGAAGGACGCTGGCTCGACCGTCACGTCCGCCGAACAGATGCAGGCGTACAAACAGCTCGCCGGCACGCCGGGAACCCTGGTGCGCACGGCCGACGCCGGCGGCGCGCCGCCGGCGGCCACGCGAATCGCGAAGGATTACGAATTTCCGTATCTCGCCCACGCGGCGATGGAGCCGCTCAGCTGCACGGTCGACGTCGGGCCGGCGAACTGCGCGTGCGGGATCAAGATCTGGGGCGGCTCGTCGCTGCAAACGGCCGATCGCGCCGCGGTCGCGAAAGCGCTCGGCGTCGCGCCGGAGAAAGTCCAGATCTTCACGATGACGTCGGGCGGCGACTACGGCCGGCGCTCGACCCCCACGTCGGACTACGTGGTCGAAGCCGCCCGCGTGTCCGCCGCGTATCTCGCGGCCGGCCATCTCGGCCCGGTCAAGACGATCTGGACGCGCGAGGACGATTTGCGCGGCGGCTACTACCGCCCGATGGTGCTGCATCGCGTCGACATCGGCGTGGACGGCAGCGGCGCCGTGCGCGACTGGCAGCACGTCGTCGTCGGCCAGTCGGTGCTGAAGGGCTCGCCGCTCGAGCGCACGACGATGCTCGAGCATGGCACCGATCCCGGCCTGACCGAAGGCGTCGCGAACAACCCGTACGGCTTCCCGATGCAGGTATCGGTCCATCAGACCGACGCCGACGTGCCGGTCCAATCATGGCGTTCGGGCGGCCATACGCATACTGCGTTCGTGATGGAAACGCTGGTCGACGAACTCGCGCACGCGGCGCGGCAGGACCCGGTCGCCTACCGGATGGCGCGGCTGGCCGGCCCCGAGCACGCGCCCCATCGCCAGGCGCTCGCGCTGGCCGTCGACAAGTCCGGCTACGGCACGCGCACGCTGCCGGCCGGGCACGCGTGGGGCGTCGCGATGCACGAAACGGCCGGTTCGGTCGTCGCATACGTCACGGACGTGTCGATCGAAGCGCAGCAGCCGCGCGTGCATCGCGTGACGGCCGGCGTGTATGCGGGCCGCATCGTCAACCCGACCGGCGCGCAAGCGCAGATTCAGGGCGGCGCGCTGTTCGGCCTCTCCACGACGAAGCCGGGCTTTGCGATCGACGTCGACCATGGCGCCGTCCGCAACGCCGGTTTCGCCGACTATCCGCCCGTGCGCATGCAGGAAGCGCCGCCGGTCGATGTCTTCTTCGTGCCGTCTGACGCTCGGCCGACCGGGTTGAGCGACGCCGGCGTGCCGCCGATCGCGCCGGCGGTGGCCAACGGTGCGTTCGTGCTGACGGGCGAGCGGCTGCATGCGTTACCGTTCGCGCCGATGCGGGTCGCATCGGCCACCCCCGCGATGCCGGCGGCCCCTGCGGCCGCCGTCGACGAGGACCCATACGGCGACCTGCCGGCCGGCGGCTGCCGGATGCCGCGCAAGGCCAAGCCGGTCGCGTCGAAGCCGAGGACCGATCAAAGCCACGCAGGCGTCGGCCAGGCGAGCACGGTGCCTAAATTCCTGCGGCCGAAACGGCGCGCGGGCATCCCGTGCATCGACGAACTGAAGAAAGGAACGGTGACCTAGGCGGCACGGCACGCGCCTCCGGACCAGCCGCCGCACCGACCGGCGCGGCGGCGGGGCATCGTTCCCGCCGTTGCGTTCAACTCCGCCCGCGCCGCATCCTGAGCGTCGCCGACGGCGATTCGCCGAACGCCCGCTTGTACTCGATCGCGAACCGCCCGAGGTGCGCGAAGCCCCATTTCAGCGCGACGTCGGTGACCGACGCGAGCCCCGACGTGTCGCCGGCCAGCAGTTCCTCGCGCACATGTTGCAGCCGCAACTGTCGCACGAAGCCCATCGGCGTGATCCCGTGGCGATGGCGAAAGCCGGCGAACAGCGTGCTCGGGCTGACGCCCGCGAGTTCGGCGAGCCGTTCGATCGTCAGCGGCTCGTCGAGATGCGCGCGAATGTATTCTTCCACGCGCCGCACGTAGAACGGCGCAAGCGCCGTCGGCACGTGTCGCGTGCCGTTGCGCGCGCTGTTCGGGTGGCCGTGCAGCAGCAGGTTGAGCAGCGTCGATTCGAGCTGCTCGAACGCGAGCGGATGACGCAGCGGATGCGCGTCCGTCGCGATCGCGCCGGCGAGCACCGGCAGCAATTGCGCGAGACAGGTACCCTGCGGCGACGCCAGGTCGAATTCCGGTTCGAATTCGACGCTCGCGCGCCGGTCGTCGCCGAAATGCCGCTGCGCGTGGCGCTCCATCACTTCGCGCTCGATGCGCAGGATGACCTGCGGGCACGCATCGCCCCAGCGCATCTTCAGCGGCAGCGTCGGAGAAAGCAGCGACGCGGTGCCCGGCGACGACACGAAGCGCGTCGCGCCGCATTCGATCTCGGCGTGGCCGCGCAGCGGAATCTGCAGCAGGAAGAAATGTTCGAGCGGCCCCGGCTCGATGCTGACGCCGCCGCCGTAATCGAGCAGGTTCAACGACAGGTTGCCCCAGCGCGCATGATGCATGCAGCTGTGCAGCGCGCGCGATTCGCCGGTCGGCGTGAGCCGGTGCGGCTTGAACACGTCGGCGACGCGCGCGCGCACCTCGTCGACGTCGTTCGACTCCAGCAGCAGCGTGTCGTGATTGAAACAGGCGGCGTCGGCCAGCCAGCCGGTTTCGGAAAATTGCGCCATCGAAGTTCTCCCGTCGTGCTCGATCGCACTCGCGCCGTGCACGCATTCCCGATCTCGGGGAATCCGTCGCACGATCCGGACAGCGCTCGCAGTATCCGGACAGTCCGTCCCGCGAAACACGCAAGTCCAGCCCAAGCCACGCAAGAAGCGGACCGTTCGCGCATCGTAGAAAACTGTGCGGGCTGTCCGCATCCGCACATACCCGCGGTCCGCCGAGGCCCGCCGGCCCGCCGCGGCCGCTGTCGCAGGTTTCCGGAGTTCGCGGATAACGGCCGAAGAAAGCGGATAGAAGCGCGCATTTCGTCCGCCAATACTGGGCCCGTCACCGAAACCCACAGCATGGAGGGACACATGAACGGACGTCACATCGAGGTTCCATCGCCGGACGGCGGCGCGTTCCGCGCGTACCTGAGCACGCCGGCCGGCGGAACCGGGCCGGGCATCGTGCTCTGTCACGAAATTTTCGGCGCGAACGCGACGATGCGCGACGTGGCCGACTACTACGCCGAGGAAGGCTATACCGTGCTCGTGCCGGACCTGTTCTGGCGCCAGTCGCCGGGGATCGAGCTCGGTTACGCGGCGGCCGATTTCGAGCGCGCGATGGCCCTTTATCGCGAATTCGACGAAAACAAGGGCGTGGAGGACATCGGCGCCGCGCTGGACATGCTCCGCCAGCGGCCGGAATGCACGGGAGAGGCCGGCGTGCTCGGCTACTGCCTCGGCGGCAAGCTCGCCTATCTCGCCGCGTGCCGGCTGCCGGGCGTGGCCGCGGCGGTCAGTTACTACGGCGTGGGCATCGAGCATGCGCTGGACGAAGCGGCGCACCTGCGCGGGCGGCTCGTATTGCAGATCGCCGCGCAGGACCGCTTCTGCCCCCCCGACGCACAGCAGCGCATCGCGGATGCGCTGTCGGGCCGCGACGGCGTCGAAGTGTACGTCTACCCCGGCGTCGATCACGCGTTCGCCCGCGCCGGCGGCGATCATTTCGACAAGGCCGCCGCGGTCATGGCTCACCAGCGCGCGATCGCCGCGTTCCGCGCCGCGCTCGGCCCGCACTACGACCTGTCCGCGCTGTGGGAAACGCACCTGAAGCACGAGTTCGACACGCGCAACGTCGACGCGACGATGGCCACGATGGTCGCCGAGCCGTACGTCAACCATATTCCGACGCTGACGGGCGGCGTCGGCCACGACGAGCTCAAGCGCTTCTACACGCATCACTTCGTGCATGCGAACCCGCCCGACACGACGATCACGCCGATCTCGCGCACGATCGGCGCGAGCCAGATCGTCGACGAGCTGCTGTTCCGCTTCACGCACACCACCGAGATCGACTGGATGCTGCCGGGCGTCGCGCCGACCGGCAAGCGCGTCGAGATTCCGCTCGTCGCGATCGTCAAGTTTCGCGGCGACAAGCTCTATCACGAGCACATTTACTGGGATCAGGCGAGCGTGCTCGTGCAGATCGGCCTGCTCGACCCGTCCGGCCTGCCGGTCGCCGGCGTCGACACGGCCCGCAAGCTGCTCGACGAAACCGTGCCGTCCAACGGCCTGATGCGCCGCTGGCACGACAGCGCACCGTCGACGAAGGCGCGCTGACGCGGCCCCATCCTCACCCCACGATTCCCGGAGACACCCCATGAATGCCCTTGCTGGCAAAGTCGCGCTCGTCACCGGCGGCGCCACGCTGATCGGCGCCGCGGTCGCGCAGGACCTGAGCCGCGCCGGTGCGAGCGTCGCGATCCTCGATCTCGATGCGGACAACGGCGCACGCGTTGCCGCATCGCTCGGCGAACGGGCGCTGTTCCTCGCGCTCGACATCACCGACGACCGCGCGATCGAGCGCGCGATCGCGACGATCGTCGAACGGTTCGGCGCGATCGACGTGCTCGTCAACCTCGCGTGCAGCTACGTCGACAACGGCATCCACGCGACCCGCAACGACTGGCTCGCGGCGATGGACGTCAACGTCGTGTCGGCGGCGATGCTCGCGAAGGCCGTGCATCCGCACATGGCCCGGCGCGGCGGCGGCGCGATCGTCAACTTCAGCTCGATCTCCGCGCAGTGCGCGCAGACCGGCCGCTGGCTGTATCCGACCTCCAAGGCCGCGATCCGACAGCTCACGCGCAGCATGGCGATGGATCTCGCGCCCGATCGCATTCGCGTCAACTCGGTGTCGCCGGGCTGGACCTGGTCGCGCGTGATGGACGAGCTGACGCACGGCGACCGCGCGAAGACCGATCGCGTCGCCGCGCCGTTCCACCTGCTCGGCCGCGTCGGCGATCCGTCGGAAGTCGCGCAGGTCGTCACGTTCCTGTGCAGCGACGCCGCGAGCTTCGTGACGGGCGCCGACTACGCGGTGGACGGCGGCTATGCCGCGATGGGCCCCGAACAGGCGGTACCGGCGATTCCGCGGCTCGCGGAATGACCGCTTCGCGCCGCCCCTTCACGCAATCATTCCGGCCGCCACACGGCCAACCAAGGACACTCCCATGAGACGCATCGCTATCGTCGGCGCCGGCCAGTCCGGCCTGCAACTTGCCTTCGCCCTGCTCGACCAGGGTTACCACGTCACGCTCGCGACCAACCGCGACGCGGAGCAGATCCGCTCGGGCAAGGTCATGTCGAGCCAGTGCATGTTCCACACGTCGCTGCAGATCGAGCGCGATCTCGGCCTGAATACGTGGGAGGAAGCGTGCCCGTCCGTCGAAGGCATCGGCATCGCGGTGCCGCACCCGGACGGCAACGGCCGCAAGGTGATCGACTGGTCGTCGCGGCTGACCCGCTACGCGCAGTCGGTCGACCAGCGCGTGAAGATGGCCGACTGGCTCGACGGCGTCCGCCGCCGCGGCGCGGACGTGCGGATCGGCGACATCGGCGTGCCCGAACTCGATGAACTCGCGAGCAGCCACGACCTCGTGCTGCTCGCGGCGGGCAAGGGCGACATCGTCAACCTGCTCGGCCGCGACGATGCGCGCAGCCCGTTCGACCGCCCCCAGCGCGCGCTGGCGCTCACCTACGTGAAAGGGATGACGCCGAGCGAGCCGTATTCGCGCGTGCGCTTCAACCTGCTGCCGGGCATCGGCGAGTACTTCGTGTTTCCCGCGCTGACCACCACCGGCCCGTGCGAAATCATGGTGTTCGAAGGCATCCCGGGCGGCCCGCTCGACTGCTGGGCCGACGTGAAGACGCCCGAGCAGCATCTGGACCGGAGCCTGTCGTTCCTGCAGCAGTACGTACCGTGGGAATTCGAGCGCTGCCGCGACGTCGAGCTTACCGATCCGAACGGCACGCTGGCCGGGCGCTTCGCGCCGACGGTACGCAAGCCGTTCTTCCGGCTGCCGTCGGGCCGCACCGTGTTCGGGATGGCCGACGCGGTGGTGGTCAACGATCCGATCACCGGCCAGGGCTCGAACAACGCCGCGAAATGCGCGAACGCGTATTTCGCGGCGATCGTCGCGCGCGACGCCGCGCCGTTCGGCGAAGACTGGATGCAGCAGACGTTCGAAAGCTACTGGGCCTATGCGCAGCATGTCGTGCGCTGGACCAACTCGCTGCTCACCCCGCCGCCGCCGCACATCCTCGAACTGCTCGGCGCGGCCGGCCAGTCGCCGTCGCTTGCCAAGGTGATCGTCGACGGCTTCGACGATCCGCGCCGGTTCTCGCCGTGGTGGTTCGAGCCGTCGGCGTGCGCGGCGCTGATCCGGCAACACAGCGTGCGAGCGGAGTAACCGTCATGGAAACGACCGTTACCGACCGTCCGGCCCTCGACCCGATGCAGTTGCGCGCCGCGTTCGGACAGTTCCCGACCGGCGTCACCGTGATCACCACGTGCGCGGCCGACGGGCGCAAGGTGGGGCTCACCGCGAATTCGTTCTCGTCGCTGTCGCTCGATCCGCCGCTCGTGCTGTGGAGCCTGCGCAAGGTCGCGCCGAGCCGCCCGGATTTCGTCGCGGCGACCCATTTCGCGATCAACATCCTCGCGCACGACCAGATCGACCTGTCGCGCCGCTTCGCGACGCCCAGCGCCGACAAGTTCGACGGCGTGCCGCACGCGGAGTCGGAAAGCGGCGGCGTGCCCTGCCTCGACGGCGCGAGCGCGCGCTTCGTGTGCCGCAACGTCGGCCACTACGAAGGCGGCGATCATTTGCTCTTCATCGGCGAGATCGAGCAATTCGACGCGTTCGGCAAGGCGCCGCTCGTGTTCCATGCCGGCCAGTATCGCGCGATCGCCGATCACCCCGATCTTTCGCGCGCGTTTTGATTAGTACATACAAATAATATCCAGGAGGTGGTGAACATGAAATTCGGCTCTCGCCTGCTCGTCGCCGCGGGCTTCGCGCTCGTCGGTCTCGCCGGCCACGCGCCGGCCCTTGCGGCCGACCTGCCGGCCGTCAACCTCGGCATGACGAGTTTCCTCGACGGCATGCCGCCGGCCGGCGCCGGCTGGTACGGCACGCAATACCTGCAGTACTACACGGCCGGCCGCGTCAACGACAATGCGGGCAACAAGGTCGGGTTGCCGAAGCAGGACATCGACCTGTTCGCGGGCTTGAGCCAGCTCGTCTATCAGTCGCCGCTGACGTTCGCCGGCATGCATCCGGGCCTCGACGTGATCCTGCCGTGGATCGCGTCCGCGCGGACCGACGACGGCATCGGCAACGTCGCGCTGAATGCGCGCGCCGGCTTCGGCGATCTGCTGATCGGCCCGTTCGTCCAGTTCGACCCGGTGATGGGCGCGCAGGGCCCGCGCTTCGCGCAGCGCGTCGAATTCCAGTTCATCGTGCCGACCGGCGCGTACGATCCGTCGCGCGCGATCAATCCGGGCAGCCATTTCTGGTCGTTCGATCCGTACTGGGCGGCGACGCTGTGGCTCACGCCGAAATGGACCGTATCGTGGCGGCTGCACTATCTGTGGAACGCGACCAACCATCGGCCGGCCACGGCACTCGGGCCCGACGTGACGTCGACGCAGGCCGGCCAGGCGATCCACGTGAACTTCGCGACCGAGTACGAAGTGCGGCCCGGCCTGCGGCTGGGCCTCAACGGCTACTGGTTGCGCCAGACCACCGACATGAAGGCCAACGGGCACGAGGTGCCGGGCACGCGGGAAGCGGTATTCGCGATCGGGCCGGGGGCGATGGTCAGCTTCTCGCCGCACGATCACCTGCTGTTCAACGCGTACTTCGAGACGTATGCGCGCAACCGGCCCCAGGGGACGCGGATGGTACTGCGCTACGTGCATCATTTTCAGTGACGCACCGCGCGCCGGCCGCCCCGATCCGGCGCACGCCGTGTCAAACGGTTAGCAGTAGGGGGCAGCCGTGAAGGCGGTGGACTACGGCTTGTTCCATGATCGACCATGGGTCCAGGATGCATTGTCGCCGCTATGGTCGATCTGTCTCGCGGCGCCGCCTGGGGAGGGAGCCTCCATGAAGCCTGTCGCGGTGCCGGCCGCCGATTGGACCGGAGGCCGGCACACGTAGCCTGTATCGATGCGAACGCAGCCGCATCCGTGCATCGCTCATTGCGCGATGCCGACGAACGTGGGCAGCAGCACGCGATACACGTGAATCATCGCCGGGCCGAGCAGCACCACCATCAGCGCGGGGAAAATGCAGAAGATCAGCGGGAACAGCAGCTTCAGCGCGATCTTCGCCGCGCGTTCCTCCGCGCGCATCCGGCGCCGCGTGCGGAGCATGTCCGACAGCACGCGCAGCGATTCGCTGATGCTCGTGCCGAACCGGTCGGCCTGGATCAGCATCGCGCAGAACGATTCGATGTCCTCCACGCCGGTGCGCAGCGCGAGATTGCGCAGCGCCGTTTCCTTCGTGAAGCCGGAGCGCATCTCGAGCAGCAGCAGATCGAGTTCGCTCGCGACCACCTCGCTGCGAAACCGCAGTTCCTCGCTCACCTTCATCAGCGCCGCGTCGAGCCCGAGCCCCGCTTCGACGCACACCGTCAGCAGGTCGAGCGCGTCCGGGAAATCCTCGAAGATCTTCTGCTGGCGCACCTTGACCCGCTGCGACAGCACGACGTTCGGGATGTAGTAGCCGATGCCGGCGAGCGCGACGAGGATCAGCGACAGCAGCGCGCGCTCGTCGCCGAGCGACGTCGTGATCAGCGCCAGCAGCGCCGCGCACGGCAGGCCGAGCGCGAGCACCGTCTTCGCGGTGAAATACAATGCGGCCGCGCTCTGGTTGCGCCAGCCGGCATTCATCAGCCGGATGCGCAGCGGCGAACTCTCCCAGCCTTCCTTCGGCACCGACAGCTTCGAGATCGGGGTGGACAGCTCGACCAGCTTCGCGACCCAGCGCGACGCCATGTCGTCGCCGTCGCCCGGGCCGGCGACGGCGCCCGCCCCGGCTCCGCCGGCCTGCTCGATTCGGCGCTGGATGCTGCGCGGCGCGAACAGCAGCATCGCGACGAGCACGCCGCCGGCCACGAAGATGAACAAGCCGCCCAGCATCACGGCCTGGACCACGCTCAGGTTTTGCATGACAACCTCGCAACGGTTCGTTATTCGGCGCGCGTCAGACGCGAATGCGCACGATTCGGCGGATCCAGAACAGGCCGAACAGCATCGACACCAGCATCGTGCCGACCATCCGGATGCCCGCGGGATCCTCCCAGAGCACGGACAGGAATTCGCGGTTCAGCAGCGCCATCACCGCCGCGGTGCCGAACGGCAAGAGCCCGAGAATCCACGCCGACAGCCGCCCTTCCGCCGACAGCACGCGCACCTTGTCGAACAGCTTGAAGCGCTCGCGGATCAGCCCGGCGATGCTGTCGAGCAGCTCGGCCAGGTTGCCGCCCGTCTCGCGCTGGATCAGCACCGCGATCACGAAGTAGCGCAGGTCCTGCACCGGCACGCGCGTCGCGAGGTTCATCAGCGCGTCGTGCAGCGACACGCCGTAGTTGACCTCGTCGAACGTGACGCGGAACTCGCCGCCCATCGGCTCGGAAAACTCGTCGCCGACCATCCCGAGCGTGCTCGTGAACGAATGACCGGAGCGCAGCGCGCGCGCGATCATGTCACAGATGTCCGGCAACTGCCGCTCGAGCTTGCGCATCCGTCGCGCGCGGCAGCGCAGCACGTACGCCATCGGCATCCAGCCGGCGACGAGCGCGATCGGCACCGCGGCCAGTTGCGGCAAGCGCGCGAAACTCGCCGCGAACCACGCGAACGCCGCGAACGTCGCGCTGAGCGTGATCAGCTTCGGCAGCGTCCAGTCGAGGCCCGACTGCTGGATCACGAGATCGAGCGCGTGCACGCGCGGCATGCGCAGCAGCAGCCGGTCGAACGATTTCGACTCGTCGAGCATCCGCTTCTTCAGGATCGACAGCCGCTCCTGCTGGACGTTGCCGCCGGCCGACATCGCGCGAATGCGCGATTCGATCCGGCGCGCGGCGGTGCCGTGCCGCGCGTTCCACCATTGATAGATGCCTTCGATCGACAGCACGACCGCGACGAAGGTAAGAATCACAAAACCGTAAAAGATCGCATTCATGAGGCCTCCCCGGCAGCACACGGCGCCTGTCGTCAGTCCGTTTCGTAACGCACGGACGGGTCGTACAGCGAATCCGGCAGGTTGATGCCGAACGCCTGCAGTCGCTCGACGAACTTCGGCCGCACGCCGGTCGCGCAGAAGTGGCCGCGCACCGAGCCGTCGCGGTCCACGCCCGTGCGCTTGAACGTGAAGATCTCCTGCATGTTGATGATGTCGCCTTCCATCCCGGTCAGCTCCTGGATGCTGACGATCTTGCGCTTGCCGTCGGTCAGCCGCGCCGCCTGCACGACCACCGAGATCGCCGACGCGATCTGCTGACGCATCGTCTTCGGCGGCAGCGTCAGGCCCGACACGCTGACCATGTTCTCGAGCCGCGTCAGCGCGTCGCGCGGCGTGTTCGCGTGGATCGTCGCGAGCGAGCCTTCGTGGCCCGTGTTCATCGCGTTGAGCATGTCGAGCGCTTCGGCGCCGCGCACTTCGCCGAGGATGATCCGGTCCGGGCGCATCCGCAGCGCGTTGCGCACCAGCGTGCGCTGCGTGATCTCGCCCTTGCCCTCGATGTTCGGCGGACGCGTTTCGAGCCGCAGCACGTGCGGCTGCTGCAGTTGCAGCTCGGCCGCGTCCTCGATCGTCACGATCCGCTCGTTGCGCGGAATGAAGCCGGACAGGATGTTGAGCAGCGTCGTCTTGCCGCTGCCCGTGCCGCCCGACACCAGCACGTTCACCTTCGCGCGCGACAGCGCGTCGAGCAGCTCGGCCATCGGCGGCGTCAGGCTGTGGAAGCGCACCAGGTCGTCCATCTTCAACGGGTTGACCGCGAAACGCCGGATCGACATCAGCGGCCCGTCGATCGCGGACGGCGGGATGATCGCGTTCACGCGCGAGCCGTCCGGCAGCCGCGCATCGACCATCGGGCTCGATTCGTCGATGCGGCGCCCCACGCGCGACACGATCTTCTCGATCACCTTCATCAGGTGCGCGTCGTCGTAGAACGTCACGTCGGTCAGTTCGAGCTGCCCGCAGCGCTCGACGTAGACCTGCCGATAGGTGTTCACGAGGATGTCGGAGATGCCGGGGTCGCGCAGCAGCGCCTCGAGCGGGCCGAAGCCGAACATCTCGTCGTACACGTCGATCGCGAGCTGGCGCCGCTCGATGTCGTTCGCCGGCATCCGCTCCTCGTCGAGGATGCGCGCGATCAGCGAGCCGATCTCCATGCGGACCTGATCCTGATGCAGCCGCGACAGGCGCTCGAGCTCCACGCGCTCGAGCACGGCCAGGTGAATTTCGCGGCGCAGCTTCTGGTATGCGTCGCGCACCGACGAATGCGCCGGGCCGGCCGGCTCGCTGCCCGCCGCCAGCGGCTGGGCCCGGTGCAACGACATCTGTTCGCGCAATGACATGATGGTTCCCCGAAAGAATTACATCGACTTGAGCTTCGGCGTGGCCTTGCGACCGAACAGCCGGGACATCAACGGTTCGCTGTGCGTCGCGCCGCGTCCCGCGCGCACTCCGCCGTCGACGAGTTGCTTCGCGCAGCCCTGCAACGCACGCGCGACCGCCGAGCCGCGCGCGAGCCGCGACACCGGATGGCCCTGGTTGATCGCTTCGAGCACGGTGTCGGCGTCGTCGGGAATCGTGCAGGCCGCGTGCAGGCCGAGCACTTCCTCGAGCGCGGTGCGGGTGCGCTCGCTCGCTCGCGTCGTGCGGTTCACGATCAGCCGCATCTGGTCGGTCGAGTAGCCGAGCGACACGAGAATCTCCAGCAGCCGGCGGCCGGCGCGCACGTGCGGCATCGCGGGCTGCAGCACGATCTGGATCTGGTCGCTGCGATCGAGCGCGACCATCGACAGCGGGTTGATGGCGACGCCGACGTCGAAGATCACGAAGTCGTAGCGCGGCGCGGCGACGCCGAGTATCCATTCGAGCGCGTCCTCGCGCATCTCGGCAGCCTTGACCGGGTCGCCCGCGCCCGCGAGCACGTGGAAGTTGTCCGTCACGTGCGCGACGCTCGCGTCGAGAAACGCGCTGTCGAGCCGCTCGATCTGCGCGCACAGCTGCGGCAGCGTCGACGGCGGGGCTTCGTCGCTGACGAGGAACGCCGCGTCGGCGAACTGCTGGTTCAGGTCGATCAGCAGCACGCGGCGCTTGAAGCCCTCGGCGATCTCGAACGCGACGTTGCCGGCCGCGAAGCTCGTGCCGGCCCCGCCCTTGCACGACATGAACGACACGATGCGCGTGTCGTCGGTATCGCGCGGCGTGCTTTGCGCGGCCGCCCGGCCGAGTGCGTTGCCGAGCGCCTGCGGATCGAGCGGCCACTGCAGCACGTCGCGCGCGCCCGCCCGCATCGCATCGAGCAGCACGTGCGGCGATGCGTCGGCCGTCACGAGGATGCAGGTCAGGCCCGCATGCGCGCGGCAGATGCGCTCGATCGCCGACAGCTCGGACGGCTCGAGCGACGTGCCGTCGATCAGCAGGATGTCGAACGCGTCGAGCCCGTCGGTGCGATGTTCGATCTGCGACGGGCGGCCGGTGGCGCGCGTCGTGCGATAGCGTCCGCAGTCGGCCACGAGACGCGCGATCTGCGAAAGCCGCGCGGTATCGTCGGAAGCTACGAGGATGTTGATCATGTCGTGTGCCTCGTCTTTTCGATTAGTTGCAGGCGGAGCCGCCCGTCGCGGAATTCAGGCTTTCGCGCGGCAGCGTCGTCGTGAACGGCGGCATTTTCACCGTGACGTTCATGAACGGGATCATGGTCTTGACGGTGACGTTCGTGACGCTCACCGTCACGAACGAGCACGTGTTGATGTCGCAACTCGACGGCGTGTAGTTCACCGACACGTTCGCGTTCGACAGCAGCGGCAGCAGCGATCGCACGCGCTTCACGACGCCCGCGGCGTTCACGTCGCACACCACCGCGGTGCGCGCGCCGAGGCGCACGGCCTCGCTCGCGGTATTCCAGTAGAACAGCACGCGGCCGAACTCGAAGATGCCGATCAGCAGCATGATCAGCACCGACGCGATCAGCGCGAATTCGACGATCGCGACGCCGCGCTGCGTGCGCCGGCGTGACAGCGGGAAATGGCGCGCATTCATGACACCTGCCTCATCACGGTGACGATGTTGCCGAAGGTGATCGACGGCAGCCCGGGGAACGCAGGGATCGGCTGGTACCGGTAGCCCGAGATCTTCACTTCGACGACGTTGATCGCGCCCGTGGCCGTGCCGCTCGGCGCGTTGTTGTTCGAATCGTAGGTCGGCAGGTTCGCGAACTGCGACGGGTCCGACGCATCGCTGCAGCCGGTCGTGCGCTGTGCGTCGCAGATCGTGACCATCGACGTCGTGAGCCCGGGCACGAGCTCGGTGCCCGACGTGCCGCACGTCGTGCTGCCGTAGACGACGAGGCACTGCGCCTGCGACACCGGATACGCGCTGTCGGTCGGCAGCCAGACCGACAGGTAGCGTGCCGCATCGCGCGTGGCCTTGGTCAGCGTCTCGTACTGGTAGATCGCGCGGCCGAATTCGGCCACGCCCGTCGCGAGCATGATCATCGGCATCAGCACGAGCGCGAACTCGACGGCGACGACGCCGCGGGTGCGCGAACGACGAATCGGTGGCTTCTTCATGATCGTCTCTCCGCTATTGAACGAGCATCGGCACCTGCGTGCCCGATGCACTGCCGCTACCGGGCAAGCCGTGCGTCGCGCACGGGTTGTTGCCCGACACCGACGAGCCGAGGTATTCGAGGTGCGCGACGACGGCGCCGCTGCCGGCGCTGAACGGGAGCGGATCGAGCATCAACACGCAATCCCATTGCGTGACGTGCACCTTGCCGCTGGTGCCCTTCAGCGCCGAACAGTCGCCTTCCGGCGCGAGCGCGAGGCGGCGGTCGCTGCCGTAGGTCGCGTAGTTGCTCGCCGCCGCCGTGCCGTTGGTGGCGATGCCGCTGCCCGACGGTGGCGCGCCGTCGCCCTGGTAAGGCTTGAAGCTCGCGCGGTCGGCCACGAACTGCGTGTATGCATCACCCTTGATGCCCGGCGTTCCCGGCGGCCCGTAATTCGGGCCGACATACGCGTAGCCGGTGAAGTCGGGCTGGCCGCTCGAGCCGTTCGCGCCGTTCGTGTAGATGCCGAAGCGCGTATTCCATGCACGCTGCGACGCCGCCTTCATGCCCGTGGTGGCCAGATCGGGCGGGCTTGTGATGTTGCAGGTATTGCCCGACAGTTCGCTCGCGAGCGTCGTCTCGTTCGCCGAGCCGTCGAGCGCCGCCCAGCCGAAGTTGCCGGGCCCGTACGTCGACGACGACCCCGACGGCGACGAAATCCAGTCGCCGACCTTGTAGGCCGGGTCGGACGGGCCGCGGCACACGAACACCGGAATCGCGCAGGTCGTCTGCCCGCCGCCGACGGTCGCGATCGCGCTCGCCGACACTTCCGCCGCATTCGCGAGCTTCGTGCCCGGCAGCACGTTCAGCACCTCGATGAACCAGTGCGCGATGTTGCTCAGCGTCGCGGTGCACTGCACGTACTTGATGCTCGCCGGGTTCGTGACCGCGTTCTTGGTCAGGAACGGGTTGGTCAGCGAATCGCTGAACGTGACGTTCGCGTTCGTCGACATCTGCACCGACTTCTTCTGGAAAAACACGAAATTCAGATGGCCGGCGGCGATGCCGTCGGCTTCGGCCACCGACAGGCTGATCGCCGAGGTCAGGTCGCGCGCAGCCGACAGCGCGCAGGCATCGGCGCTGTTCTGCAGTTCGCTGCGCGTGACGTACAGCTTGCCGAGATCCAGCGCGAGCCCGACGAACCCGATCATCACCGCCAGCGAAAGGCCGACGATGATCGCGACGGCACCGCGCTGGCGATGCGGGCTGCGACGCGTGAGTTTCGGATAGCGGGCTGCGCGGTTCATGGCGTTCTCCCTGAGCGTGGTGTCGTTACTGCGTGGCCTTGCCGATGCCGATCACGAATGCGTTGGCGGGCGGCACGGCCTGCTTGAACGACTTGTCGTAGTTGTCGAGCGCGGCCGCGGCGGCGTTGCCGTCGACTCCCGATGCCGACGAAGGATGTTCGCCGGCATGCGGATCGATGATCTGGGCGTGCATCACGGTGCGGACGGAGTCGCCGAAGCGGCTGTCCCACACCGGCGTCGACGACATGCAGCCGGCAAGCGCGAACGCGAGCGGGACGGCGAGCGCCGCGCGGCGCACGAATACGAGGTAGGCGGATTTCATGAGCTTCCCCTTGGATGGCTTCAACGATCGGTGGACTGCGGTTCCGCGCCGGCGCGCGCAATCTGCGCGTTGGGCGCCGCGGCGATCCGGTGCTTCGCGCGCCCCGCCGGCTGGGCTGGCGTATCGGGGCCGGCTGCCGCGAGGCGCGCGGCGGCGGCTTCGATGCGCGCGACACGCGCCGCGGTGGCCGCATCGGGCTGCGGCGCGGCGGCCGCGACCGGCGCCGCTTTCGGCGGCTCGGCCGGCGCCGGCGGCTGCACGGCGGCTTGCGGCGCGCGCGGCGCGGGCAGCGCGGCCGGCGCGACCGGGGCTTCCGATTTCGGCGCCGGAGCGGGTGCGGGCCCCTGGGCCGGTGTCTGCGGCGCGGCGGCGGCATCGTTCGCGGGCTGCATCGGCTGGGCGCCTGCCTTGCGCACGCCGCGGCGGCCTTCCATGTTGCCGGTCGCATACACGTCGATTTCGTTCGGCTTCGAGAAGCTGTCGGTCGGCAGCGCGACGTCGGCGGTCTGCAGCGGCTTCACCAGGTGCGGCGTGATCAGGAAGATCAGCTCGGTGCGGTCCTGCTGGAACGACGTGCTGCGAAACAGCGCGCCGAGCACCGGCACTTCGCCGACGCCGGGGATCGCCTTCAGCGCGCCAGTCGCGTTGTCCTTGATCAGCCCGCCGATCGCGAACGATTCGCCGTCGCTCATCTGCACCGTCGTCGATGCGCGCCGCGTCGTGATCAGCGGCAGGATCGACGTGCCGCCGATGTTGGTCGCGCTCAGCGTGACGCCCGTCTGCGACAGCTCCGACACTTCCGGCGCGACCTTCAGGCTGATCCGGCCGTTGGCCAGCACCGTCGGCGTGAACTTCAGCGCGACGCCGAATTCCTCTTCCTGCAGCGTGATCGACGACGTGCCGTTGCCGCTGCTCTGCGGGATCGGGATGAAGATCTTGCCGCCCGCGAGGAACGTCGCTTCCTGGCCGCTGATCGTCACGAGGTTCGGCTCCGCGAGGATCTTGACGAGGTTGTCGGTGTTCTGCGCGTCGGCCGCGATGCTGAACGGCTTGTTGTTCGCCTTGTTGAAGATGGCGCCGCTCGCGACACCGGCGAGCAGGTTGCTGACCAGCGCGCCGCTCCACGAACCGAACCCGCCCTGGATGTTGAACGCGCTGCCCATCTGGTTGATCAGCGTCTTCGACACCTCGGCCACCTTCACCTCGAGCATCACCTGCTGCGGCGACGTGACGTTCAGCATGTTGAGCACGCCGCCGCCCTGCTTGCCGCCGCCCGCTGCATCGCCCGCGCTGTCGCCGTATGCGTGGGCGATCTGCACCGCCTGCTGCGCGGCCTGCGAGCTCGACACGGTGCCGGCGAGCACGATCGTGCCGGCCGCCGTCGACACGTGAATGTCGCGCTCGTTCGGCATCAGTTGCAGCAGCGACGCCTGCAGGCCGCCTGCGTCCGCGCCGACCGCGACGTCGATCACGCGGCACGCACCGCTCCTGCCCTGCACGATCATGTTGGTCGTGCCGACCGCGAGCCCGAGGATGTACAGCGTCTGCGGCGACACCATCGTCGCCTGCGCGACGGCCGGATTGCCGATCGTCCGGTTGCGGACCGGCTCCGGCATCGGCACCAGCAGCGACTTGCCGAGCGGCACCGCGACGCTGGTCGATTCGCGCACGGCGCCGACGCAGTTCGGCCCGCGCAGCGGCCCCGCCGATGCGGCGGGCGCGGCGGCCGGCGCCGGCGACATGCTGATCGTCATCTGCATCGGCCCCTTGCCGACCGCGGCCGGCGCGCTGGCGCCGCCCTTGGTCAGCACCGCCGATTCGATGCCTTCCTGGGCGAGTGCGCCATATACGGTCAGCCATCCCGAACAGAGGATCGCGGCCATCATCGTGCCCCGTGCGACGCGTGTGCGCAGTGGGCCGGTACCTGTGCGTTGCGGTTTGATCTTCATTTCGTCTGATCCCCCGAGAGACCGGCGCCGTGCCGGTTATCGACTTCCAAGGCCGTCGCGCGTTGCCGGCGGCCGGTTTGTTTATCTGGCTGGTTCGATCTGCTTCAGAAACATTCGACGCTACCCTTCACGCCCGACAGCACACCGACGCAGTCGCGCCGGACTTCCGGTGCCGCATGCGACGCGACGTGCACGCGCACCGGCCGCGCATGGACGGGCGCCGGCGGCGCTTCCGGTGCGGGCGCCTTGCCGAGCAGCGTCATCTTCGTCGCGCCGCCGGTGGCCAGCGTCTTCTGGTCGACCTGGTTGCGCAGCACCAGCGACAGCGTGCCGACGCTGCGTGCGAGGTCGAGCCGTTCGGCCTGGTCGGGCGTGACTTCCAGCGTCACCGCGTTGACCACCTTCGGCGCCGTGTCGTCGCGGCTGACCTGCTGCGCGACGGCGAGCACGAGGATGTGCTCGAGCACGATCTTCGAGATGCTCTGCCCGTCGGTCTTGCCTTGCTGTTCCTGCGTGTTGACGATCACGTCGACGTAGTTGCCGGGCAGCGCGAAACCCGCGACGCCGACCACGTCGTTCACGCGCACCGTGATCGCGCGGCTGCCGTCGGCGATCACCGCGGACAGCCCGCCCTTCGTGCCGACCGGCGCGAGCTTCGACTCGATCACCGGCTCGCCGCGCGCAAGGCTGGTGCGTACGACGCGCCCTTCGAGCGCCTTCGTATCGGTGAACGCGCCGGTGGGCACGCTGCCCGACGGCCAGCTCACCATGTGGATCTGGTTCGGCCCGAGCGGCTCGCCCAGGTTGAGGTCGGTGGTGGCCACCGCGACGGACGTGACCGAGCTCGTGGATGTCTGCATCAGCCAGTGGGAGGCGAATACGACCGCGGCAAGACCCGCGATCATCGCGACGACCAGCATCATGACCGCTCGACTGTTTTTCATGGCAATGCTCCTCGACGAATCGTGAAAGAAACCGCTCAACCGGTAACGAACGTACGGCCTCCGCGCTCGATGGGCGGCGGATGGCCGCCGTCCCGTTCGGGCGCCGCGCCGAAATAACTCGCCCACGCGTCGTACAGCGCGTCGTGCGTCACCTCGGGCGGATCGCCGCGGTAACGCGCGCCGGCGGCCACGAGGCGCAGCAGGTCCGCCGGAAAGCACGCGAGAAACGCCTTGCCGGTCGGCAGATGCAGCCGATGCAGCAGGAAATCGAACGCATCGCTCGCCGAGACGAGCCCGAGCGTCGCGCAGGCCGCGTCGTATACCGCGCGGTAGTCGTCGATCGACATCGCGCCAACGTGCAGCTTCGAGCCCAGGCGGCGCATGAACGCGTCGTCGCAGAACTGCTCCGGCGCGAGGTTGCTCGAGAACACCGGCCATACGTCGAACGGCATCACGAAGCGGTTGCCGGATTCGAGCGTCATGAAATCGACGCCGCGATCGAGCGGACGCAGCCAGCGGTTGAGCAGGTCGCGCGGCTCGACGCGCTGGCGGCCGAGATCGTCGACGACGTACATGCCCATGTTCGCCTTCATGTGCGGCGGCGCCTGGTAGAAGCCGGCCGCTTCGTCGCGACGCAGGTCGAGTTCGTCGAGCGTCAGCTCGCCGCCCGACATCACGACCGGCCGCCGGCACAGACGCCAGCGCCGATCGACCGACTGGCCGCCGCACGCGGCTTGCGCATCGACGTGCACGAGCGGGTCGTAGACCTGGATCACTTCGCCCGCCGCGCAGATCGCGTGCGGCACCGGCACGCGGCCGTGCATCAGCGAGCCGAGCCGCTCGGCGAGAAAGGTCTTGCCGCTGCCGGCCGGGCCGTAGATCAGCAGCGGCCGGCCCGCATTCAGCGCGGCGGCCGCCGCATCGAGCACCGCCGTGTCGATCACGACGCCCTCGAACGCGGCCCACACGTCGCTCTGGCCGATGTGCAGTTTGCGCACCGAATGCGCGGCCACGCTCGCGAGATACGCGTCGAGCGTGACCGGCGCGGGACCGCTGTAGCCGCTGCGTTCCCGCTCCTCGAGCGCGAGCACGCGGCCCGCATCGGTCAGGCGGAACGTCACGTCGAGATCGGTCGCGCCGCGATGGGTCAGCTCGACGAGATGCTCGCGCACCAGGAATGCAAAGACGTCGTCGAGCACCGCGAGCGGCAGGCAGTGCCGCTCGACCAGGTCGCCGTACGACGGGCGGCCGAGCACCAGCGTCGACTTCAGCACGAGGCCGGCGACGAACGCCATGCTCAACCCGGTTTCCGCGAGCGAGCGCGGCGCCGGCGGCAATTGCGCGCCCAGCTTCGTGTGGACCTCCCGCGACGGCAGCGGATCGGGCAGGCGTGCCACCTGCGCGTCGCGTCTCGGTTCGGTGTGGTTCGTGTTCATGATCGTTGCGTCCTCGTTTCGGATCCGCCGCGCTATGCGCACGACGCGAACAGCATGCCCAGCGTGCCGGCCGCGATCGCGACGCCATACGGCAGCGTGCCGACCGACGCGATCTCGACCGGGCCGTCGGCGGCCTCGGCGCGCGCCGCTTGCGAGCGCCGCACGATCAGCGTGCGCACGTTCGCCCACATCCGGCGCATCCGCCCGCGCAGCAGCGCGTAGGCGACGGCGCCGATCCCGCCGGCCAGGAACGTGGCCAGCACGATGTAAAACGTCATTTCCGCGCCGACCCATGCGCCGATCGCCAGCATCAGCTTCACGTCGCCCGCCGCCATGCCGCGCAGCAGGTAGAACGGCAGCAGCAGGCCGAAGCCGGTCGCGGCGCCGGCGAGCCAACCGAGCACGCCCGCGGGCACGCCGTGCAACAGGCACTGCGCAACCAGCGCGCCGGCCAGGCCGAGCAGCACGAGACGGTTCGGAATGCGACGGGTCGCGATGTCGGTGCTGGCCGCGGCGATCGCGAGCAGCGTGACGCACAACGGAACCGGATAAGGCGGCGCAACGGGAAACATGGCGAACCTCGCGGGTCGAATCGGTGGATCAGGAAGCCATCGCCAGCGCGGTGGTCACGGCGGTGCTCACGGCCGCGGCGATCATCTCGTACGCATCGCCGAGCGAACCCTTCAGCGTGACGACGCTGCCCAGTACCGCGATGGCGAACATCGACGCGAGCAACGCATACTCGATCGACGTCACACCTCGTTCGTCGGCGATCCAGCGACGGGCGACACGCACGATGGCTTTCATGATGGTCTCCGGTGTCCGGTTGACGGAATCGCCGGGGACGGCTCGAACGCTGCACCAGCCGAGCCGTCCACGGCACGCTCCATCAGATGCCTGCAACCGCCGAATCGAGGTCGGCCGCGATCGTGCTGAACACGGTCTTCAGATCCTTCCCGATGGTCGACAGCGCGAGGATGATGCCGACTGCGATCAGTGCGGCGATCAGGCCGTATTCGATGGCGGTCACGCCGTCTTCGTCGCGAATGAAACGGCCGGCTTGTTGAATGAACTTGGACATGATGTTCTCCTTGCGTGGTGACTTTCAAAACCCTCGCGCACCGGCTGGTCGGACGACCGTGCATCGATACGTCGAGGAATGTCGTTGATGCCGTGTGGCGCCGACGAACGATCCAGACGATTCGGGCGAACCGTTCGTCGTACCGTCCATCAGATGCCTGCTACCGCCGAGTCCAGATCCGCGGCGATCGTGCTGAACACGGTCTTCAGATCCGTACCGACCGTCGCCAGCGCGGCGACGATGCCGATCGCGATCAGCGCGGCGATCAGGCCGTATTCAATGGCCGTCACACCGTCCTGATCCTGGACGAACCACGCGATCTTTTCGATGATTCTTGACATGAGCGTTCTCCTTTCGGACTGCTATGAAATACCCTTCGTCGGTCATGACGTCGGGGGTGGGCACCACCGGCACTACTCTGGAAATCGGAAGCCGACGATCAGTCGCGGAAACGCGGCGGACCACCGCGGTCCATGCGAACGGGTATCGGCGAGACGGAGCATGAGAGACGCGCGTACGGTGCGACCGGCCGGATGAACCGGGCAGGTCGATCGAACTGAACGGCACGACGGCCGTCCGACGCATGGAATCCGGTTGAACGGGAGATGAATTCCCGGCAAAGCCGCAATGTGTCTTTAACGCGGCTTGCGATCCGCGATGTGCTGTGGTCTTTCATTTTTATTCCCCATGTACTGCCATGCCGATTTCTTATTGCCCTGAAGCGACCGGGTCTCTCGGGTCGTTCGACGACGGTTGCCGCGGTGGATCGAACGGGAGCTGCGTGTTCCCCGACGCGCTCCGGCCCGACTTTTTCCGCAGGTGATTCGCGAGCCGGTTCCGCTGCCTGTTGCCCGAACCGCCCGCTCGTCACATCGTCGACTGCCGTGCCAACGCTTACGCAAAGAGCGGACCATCCCGGGCGAAATCGAGACGCACCAAGGGTTTCGGCGATCCACCCGGCCTCCCGCCAACCGCCCGGCCGCCGAAATGTTTCAACTTTGATATATGCGGCGCCGGCGCATGTAGCCGGCATGAAACCCCGTCATCGCGCTGCACAAAGGTCCGAAAAAATTTTCTCGGGATTTTCCCGAACGCGGCGGCGCGCCCGGGCGTCGCGGGTTCCGCGGCATGCCCGGCCGGTAAAAATCGCGGAATGTTTCAGGCCAGAAACACGAATGCCGGCGGCGGCGTTTTCTCATACCAGAAACGGCGGTTTTCACCCGAATCGCTGAACACATTCAATGTCGGCCGGCCGTGCGCGGTTTGCATCACGCGATTTTTTCTTCAACAATGAATTCACCGGACAACGCCAATTCAGCGCGATTCGATCCGCAGGCACGACAACATCGAACGGCCGCGACAGACCACGCGGCCAAACCACAGACGGGGCATCATGTACACAGCCAATCGTGAAACGCGCGATCGCGCCATACGCTGTGCTCAATGGCTGACGGCCGACCGGATCATTCCGTACAGCTGCATCATGCTGATGCTCTTCGTCGTGCTCCTGATCGTCTGGGGTGTCGTGACCGACGGCTTCACGTCGAACGCCACCGCCCGACCGGGCACCGACTTCTCGGTCTTCTGGACCGCATCGCATCTCGTGTTGCAAGGCCATGCCGCGGCGGCCTACGACACGTCGTCATTCCTGCAGGCCGAGTTCGCGCACTTCGGTGCGTATCTGCAAAACCGGCCGCTTCCCTGGCTCTATCCGCCGACGATGCTGCTGTTCATCGCGCCGGTTGCCCTCGTGCCTTTCCTGCCCGCTTACTTCCTCTTTTTCGCGGGCAGTCTTTTATGCTACGCGTTCGCCGTCTCGCGCTTGTCGGGGCTGCGCGCGCATCTTCCCGTGCCGCGCGCCGCGGCGCTCGTCGTCGTCGCGTATTCGGCGGTGTGCATGTCCGCGCTGTTCGGCCAGAACAGCATCCTGACCGCCGGCCTCGCCGCGCTCGCGCTGCATCTGCTCGGCAGGCGGCCGGTCCTGGCCGGCGTGCTGATCGGGCTGCTCGCGATCAAGCCGCAACTCGCCGTCGTGTTCCCGTTCGTGCTGATCGCGACGCGTGCGTGGCGCACCTTCGCGGCGGCGGCGCTCAGCGCGACGCTGTTCGCGGCGGCCGGCGTCGCGCTGGCCGGCCCCGCCGCGCTGCACGGGCTGAGTCATGCGATGGCGACGGTACGCGCGCAGCATTTCATGCTCGCGTCGTACTGGCTCGCGTCGCCGACGCCGTTCGCCGCGCTGCGGCTCGCGGGCGCGCCGGTGGCGGCCGCGCTGGCCGCCCAGGCGGCGGTCGCGTTCGTCGCGCTCGCCGCGGCTGTCAACGTATGGCGCCGCACGCGCGACATGCGGTTGCGCGGCGCGGTGCTGGCCGTCGCCACGCTGCTGACGACGCCGTACCTGTGGAACTACGAGCTGACGTGGCTCGGCATCGCGCTCTTCTGCCTGATCGCGCACGGCCTCGACGAAGGCTGGCTGCCCGGCGACCAGGGCATTCTCGTGCTCGCGTGGCTGCTGCCGATCTTCGAAATGCTGAACCGGCTGATGAAGCTGCCGCAGATCGGGCCGGTCGTGCTGCTCGCGGTGCTGTTCGTCGTCGTGCGCCGCACGGCGCTCGCGTCGCGGAGCGCACGATGAAGACGCCGTCGTTCGCCCGTCACGCGCACCCGAATGCCGATCTGCACCCGGAACTCCCGATCGCCGGCCCGCGCCGCCATCCGCACTGGCTCAATCGCGATCGCGTGCGTCTCTATGCGGCCGCCGTGCTGCTGACGGAGCTGCTGTTCATCGCCATTTACCTGATCCGCGTGCACCTGTCGCACGGCGGCGCGCTGGAGCCGCTGTCGCAGGATTTCTCGCCGGTGTGGAGCGCCGCATGGCTCGCCGCGCACGGGCACGGCGCCGACGCGTGGCATTACTCGGCGCTGTTCGCGGTCCAGAAGCTCGCGGTCCCGACGATGACGCTCGCGGACGGCACGCTGCCGTGGCTCTATCCGCCGACGATGCTGCTGCTCGTGGCGCCGCTCGGCTGGCTGCCGTACACGCTGGCGCTCGTGCTGTGGCTCGGCATCGGCATCGCGCTGTTCGCCGCGGCGATGCGCGCGACCGTGCAGCGCGACGTCGCGTGGCTGTGCGCGCTCGCGTTCCCCGGCGCGTTCCTCACGGTGATCGTCGGGCAGACGAGCCTTTTCACCGCGACGCTTGCCGCCGTCGGCCTGCTCGCGCTGAAACGCCGCCCCGTCTGCGCCGGGATCTGCTTCGGGTTGCTGACGATGAAGCCGCAGCTCGCGGTGCTGTTCCCGCTCGCGCTGCTGTGCGCGGGCCAATGGCGCGCGCTGGCCGCATGGGCCGCGACGATCGCCGTCAGCGCCCTGCTCGCGACGCTCGCGTTCGGCGTCGCCCCGTGGATCGCGTTCGCGCACCTGATCGCCCACGTCTACACGATCGTGGGCACCGGTCACGCGAAGCTCGCTCGCATGCCGACCGCATTCGCGCTCGCGACGATGGCCGGCTGGCCCGCGCTCGTCGCGCGCGGCCTTCAACTGCTGTCGGCGGCGGTTGCCGCGGTCGCCGTCGTCTACGCGTGGCGCGGCGCGTGCTCGTATGCCCTGCGCGCCGCGACCCTCGCGTGCGCATGCCTGCTCGTCAGCCCCTATCTGTACGACTACGACCTGACGTGGTACGGCATCGTGATCGCGTGGTACGCACGCTATGCGTCGACGCGCGGCTGGCGGCGCTTCGACCGCGAATGGCTGATGCTGCTGTGGCCGATGCCGCTCGCGGGCCTCGCGATCGTGCCGCACCTGTCGTTCCAGTTCATGCCGCTCGCGACGCTCGCGTCGCTCGCGCTGCTCGTCAGCCGGATCGCCCGGGAAAGACGCGACGTGCCGTCGATGCCCGACGCGCGCGACACCTCGACCGAGACCGGGTTCACCCACCCGCTCCGGCCACACCACCGCCCGGCGCACGGCATGCGCCGCACCGGCCGCCCGTCGCTCGGCGCCGGCAGGTAAAGCGACATCACAAGGGGAATCATCATGCGGGAATCCATCTACACGCCGCTCGTCTCGCTGGTCGTGCCGTTCTACAACGAAGGCGAAGCCGTCGAGCGCTTCTTCGACGTCGTGATTCCGTTGCTGAGCGCGATCGACGCGATCCGCTTCGAGATCGTCTGCGTGAACGACGGCAGCCGCGACGACACGCTGGAACGCCTGGTCCGGATCGGCGCGGCCGAGCGGCGCGTGCGCGTGATCGATCTGACCCGCAACTTCGGCAAGGAGGCCGCGCTGACGGCCGGCCTCGACGAAGCGGCCGGCGATGCGGTGATCCCGCTCGACGCCGACCTGCAGGACCCACCGAGCCTGATTCCGGTGATGATCGAACACTGGCGCGACGGCGCGGAGGTCGTCGCGGCCAAGCGCAGCAACCGCGCGTGCGATTCGTTCGCGAAGCGCACCGCCGCCGCGATCTACTATCGCGTGCACAACCTGCTGTCGGACGTGAAGCTGCCGGAGAACGTCGGCGATTTCCGGCTGATGGACCGCAAGGTCGTGAACGCGCTGCGCAACCTGCCCGAGCGGCACCGCTTCATGAAAGGGCTGTTCGCGTGGGTCGGCTACAAGACCGTGATCGTCGAATATCAGCGCGATCCGCGCAGCGCCGGGCACTCGAAATTCTCCGGCTGGAAGCTGTGGAATTTCGCGCTCGAAGGCATCACCAGCTTCAGCACCGTGCCGCTGCGCAGCTGGACCTACATCGGCATCGGCATCGCGGCGCTCGCGTTCGTGTACGGCGCGTTCATCATCCTGCGCACGCTGCTGCTCGGCAATCCGGTGCTCGGCTACGCGTCGCTGATCTCGGTCACGCTGTTCATCGGCGGCATCGAGCTGATCGGGATCGGCGTCGTCGGCGAATACGTCGGGCGCATCTACGACGAATCGAAGCAACGGCCCGTCTACCTGATCCGCCGCCGCTACCAGGCGCACGGCAAGGTGATCGAACTGCCGGTCGCGCGCGATGCACGCCGTCAGCCCGCACGCCGGCGCGTGCAGCCGGCCCGGCCGCGCATCGGCGCGCGCTGAACGCACCGGCGCCATGATCGGCCTGCTCCAGGCCGAGCGCACGCGGCTCGTGCGCTTTGGCGTGTCCGGGCTCTGCTCGACCGCGATTCACACGCTGGTCGCGACAGCGCTGTTCGCGCTGCGCGATGCGACGCCGGTGACCGCGAATGCGGTCGCGTTCCTCTGCGCCACCGTGTTCTCGTATCTGGCGAATACGCTGTGGAGCTTCTCGTCGACGGTACGCACCCGCAACGCCGCGCGCTTTCTCGCGGTCACGCTCGCCGGGTTCGTCGAAACACTGCTGCTCGCGCGCGCCGCCGAGGCGCTGGATGCGTCGCGCGCGACGAGCGTCGTCGCGATCGCGCTGCTGATCCCGCCGACGACGTTCGTGCTGCACCGGCTCTGGACGTATCGGTAAGCCCCCTTCCCGGCCCCGCCAACCATCGGCCAATCAATTAACAGATTCAATGTCGCGATATTTGTGTCACGCATCGAATCGATTGATTCCGATTTTAAAATTAACCCGATAAATCATTTTATCGACCTGTTTACTTTTACAGCTTCCACAAGCAATCAAACGGGATAATCTGCATTCGCCGTCGCTTCCGCACGTGTCGATATCGGTGAAAAGCCTTGCTGCACAAGGCGATGGTGGCCGCACGAAGCAATTCGCGCAACGATAAGTCCCATTACTTCAAACGGGAGCTTCTATGTCACGCGTTACCGATGTGCTCGTTTCGTTCGATACCGAAACCATTCTCAAAAAATATCCGAATCCCAGCAAGAATCCGGCGGCGCCAACGCTGATCGACTGGCACTATGTCTATATGGTGACCAACCAGGACAACGTCATCTCCGGCCAGGCGGGCGGCGAGCTCGACCTGAAGGCGCAGGTCGGCGACCTGATCCGCTGGCGCGAAACGAGCCTGTCGCTGGGCTTCGAGAACCAGGTGGTGTTCTACAAGTTCATCGGCAACGTCGGCAACGACCTGATCTCGACGCCGACGCCGCGCGTCGCGGAGGCGTCGATTCCGGTGCCGAACACCAGCAAGCCCGAAGTGCCGACGTGCCAGAAGGTCGCGAACTACTACTGGTCGTCCGAATGCCTGAAGGTCGGCCGCGTGACCTACCATTTCCTGTTCCAGATCATCGATCGCAATTGCCAGAGCCAGGGCTGCTTCTCGTGGGATCCGTTCATCTCGATCCATAACTGATCGCGGCACGCGGGCGACCGCACGACGGCCGCCCGTCCCGCCCCCTTGTTGCGGAGGACGTGCTCATGTCTGGTGTACGTTGCGATGCGCTCGCGATCGTCGACGCCGTCACGCTGCTGGCGGCCTATCCCGATGCGAGCCGGGACGCCGACGCGCCCACCGTGATCGACGACCGGCACATCTACGTGTTGAGCCCCGGCGACGCCGGGCAGGTCAGCCACCACGACAACCGGCTCTTTGCCGGCCTGTCGCCGGGCGACCGGCTTCATCTGCGCGAAACCGCGCTGGCGCTGCGCGCGGAGGTGACCGTGCTGTTCGTCCGGTTCGCGCTGAAGGACGCCGGCATCGTCACGCCGATCGAAGCGGAGATCCGCGACGCCGCCACGGCGGTGCCGAACGGCGACGACCTGCTGCATCCGTCGTGCCAGCCGATGAAGGACCATTTCTGGCGCGGCGAGGTGCTGGCCCCGGGCGCCACCACGTGCACGGCCGATTTCGCGGTGCTCGATCGCGACGGCGCCGTATCGGGCTATTTCCGCTGGGAAACGACGATCGAGATCGCCGGCAGCGGGCCGGACACGAAACAGCCCGGCGCCACACCGTAGCCGGATCGCGACGGCCGTTTCACGTTGCCGGTGAATACCGACTTCAACGCAATCGGGGCGGAGGACGGCTACGACGACGCTCACGTGCGCCCCGCCGCGTGCCGTACTCAGGTGCGCGGCAGCCCCGGCGGATTGGTCTGCGACCGGTCGATCGCCTCGGCATCCAGCCGCCAGTGGTCGAGCGCCTTCCGGTAGCTGCCGTTCGCGATCAGCGCATTGATCGCGAGCGTCAGCGGCTCGGCGAGGCCGCTGCCCTTGCGGGTCGTGATCGCGATATCCGCGGTGCGCGGCCAGCCGCCGCTCACGGTGCCGATCAGCTTTGCATCGCCGCGCAGCGACGCCTGGTACGCGAGCATCGAGTTCACGCTGAAGATCGTGTCGACCCGGCCCGACTGCAGCGCGACCCAGCGCTCGGCCGCATCCGCGTAATACTGGATCTCGACCGGCGCGAGGCCGCGCGCGACGTTCTGCCGATTCCATTCGAGCAGGATCTTTTCCTGGTTCGTGCCCGAATCGGTCACGACGCGCAGCCCCGCGACATCCTTCGGTTCGCGGATCGCGGCAAGCTTGCTGCCGGTCTTCACGTAGAAGCCGAGCTGATCCTTCCGGTAGGTCGAGAAGTCGAACTTCTCCTTGCGCTGCTCGGTCACCGTCACGTTCGAGATCACCGCATCGACCTTGCCGGACTGCAGCGCGAGCGGCCAGTCGGCCCACGCGAGCGGCACGATCTTCAGCTTGCGGCCGATGCTGTCCGCGATCAGTTGCGCGAGATCGGGATCGAAGCCGACCACCGTGCGCGCGTCGGTCGCATAGGTGCTGAGCGGCGGCAGGTTCGGCGCGATGCCGATCGTCAGCGTGTTCGCCTCGGCGAACCGGAAGCCGGCCGGCAGCGCCTGCTCGACCGCCGGATTCACCGCGCCGCGCTGCCGTGCCGGCTGCTCGGGACTCAAGTCGAACGACGCGGCGTGTACCGCGACGGCGTTCGCGGCGATCAGCGCGGCGGCCAGCACGCGGGCGAGGCGTGCGATGCGTGCGACGGGAAAAGCGTTTCTTCTCATGTCTTGTGGAATCCTGTTTTTATTCGGGGATGCGCGAAGCAGGCGCGGGCAGCGGGCCGGCAACGTCCGAAGCCAGTCGCTGCCCCGCCGGCTCGGTCACGCAGGCGTTGCGTCCAGTTCGACCGCGGCCGCACGCCGCGGCACCGGTTGCACGACGGGCGACGGAGGCCTCGCGTGCGCCGACTCGCCCGCATACACCGCCTTCGGGTCGAACACGCGTGCCTGCAGCGGCGTGAACGCACGGAAATTCCACAGGCTGCGCGCGACGAACACGCGCTGTACCCAGCGGAACGCGCGGTCGTTCTCGTCGTACTGCGGATCGAAGCGGTCGCGCGAATGCAGCGTGAAATGGTTGTTGATCAGCACCAGCTTGCCCGGTGACACCTGCACGCCGAACGACACCTCGCGCACCGCGCGATACAGGTTGGCCAGCGCTTCCTGCGCGCGCGGGTTGACGGCCAGCACCATGTCCGGATAGAACGCGACCGTCACGCGCGGCGCGTCGAGCGGCCCCGACAGCACCGCGCTCAGGTCGGTGTTGTCGCGCGGCGTGGGCGTCGCGCCGCGCCACCGGTACGGCACGCGGATGATGTAGTGCTCGTCGTAGAGTTGCGCGATATCGTCCGGCGACAGCAGTTGCAGCGCGCGGCGCGCATCGGCGAGCCGCGTGTACGGGCCGCCGCCGGCCTCGCTGCGCACGCCCAGCAGCAGCAGCGCGAACGGCGACGTGTCGCCTTCCGGCATGTGCGCCTGCGCGGCGTTCTCGATATGGAAGTCGAGCTCGACCTCGGAGCCGAGGCCCGTGTAGTCGCGCGCGGTCGCCTTGTGCGGCGTCAGGTTGTTCACCAGCTCGCGCCCTTCGTGCGCGATCGAGTACGGCTCGCCGGCGAGCGTGCTCAACGCGACCAGCACGTTCTCGCTGAGCACGCCGGCCTTGAACGAACGGCCGGTTTCCTCGAATCGCGGGCTGCCCGTCACGCCGTCGTCGATCGGCAGGTTGTCGATCTCGATCGAGCCGTGCGCGTCCGCCGTCGGCGCCTTCGCCCGGTCGAATGCGTCGACGATCCGGTCGGGAAACGCGTTGTAGGCCAGCTTGCGAACTGCGCTGATATAGCCTGCGCCGCCGGCCGGGTCGTAATCCAGCGCGCCGAGCGTCGTGCGGATGTGAGCGGATTCCGCTGCCGTCAAGGCGATGCGTGCATCTGCGAGATAGGTCATAGGTCTCTCGTATAAAGATCTGGTTCGAAGAGCGGCATGGCATCGCCGCCGCGCGCCGCCGTCCTCGGGGCGAAGCGCTCGACAAGACTAGGAGACCGTCATTGCATTTCGAAATGATATTAATTCGATTGCAAACAAAAATTATCGATATAAGTTCAGCAATGCGGACGGAACCGGTTCACCGCGTTTTGTGCCGACCCTTAACACGAATACTTGTTAAAAAATCGTTGCTTATTATTTGTATTCGCCAATGGGTCGATGCTAGTTTTCTGTCGGATTCGACGCCGCGGCTGGCGCCCGACGGGCAGCCGGCTCCCTTGATGCGCCATACGGAAACCTGCCAGATGAATCGATACCGCCTGCCGTCCCGCACCATCCACACGTCCCGCACGCACCGGGAGCCGCGATGAGCGACCGTGCCCCGGCGCTCGACCGCGTCGACCGCGCGCTGACCGCCACCGCCACCACCGGTTCGCCGCGCACGTCGCTGCGCGCCATCTTCCCGACCGTCGCGGCCGCGAGCCTCGGCTTCGCGATCGTCCAGCTCGACGTGACCGTCGTCAACGTCGCGATTCCGAGCCTCGGCCACGCGTTCGGATCGAGCGTCCACGGGCTGCAGTGGATCGTCGATGCTTACACGCTGTCGTTCGCCGCGCTGCTGCTGACGTCGGGCACGCTGGCCGACCGCTTCGGCAGCCGCCGGCTGTTCGCGTACGGCCTTGCGCTGTTCCTGCTCGCATCGCTCGGCTGCGCGCTCGCGCCGTCGCTGGCGGCACTGGTTGTCGCGCGGGTCGCGCAAGGCGTCGGCGCCGCGATGATCCTGCCCACGTCGCTCGCGCTCATCACGCATGCGTGCGCCAACGATGCCGCCGCACGCGTGAAGGCCGTCGCGTGGTGGAGCGCGACGGGCGGCGCGATCAGCGCGGCGGGGCCGACGCTCGGCGGCCTGCTGATCGATTCGCTCGGCTGGCGCGCGATCTTCTTCATCAACCTGCCGATCTGCGCGTTCGGGCTGTGGCTCACGCTGCGCCACGTGCAGGATTCGGCCGCCGCGCGCACGCGGCTGTTCGATCCGGTCGGCCAGCTCGTCGCGGTGCTCGTGCTCGGGCTGCTGACGGGCGGCATCATCCGGGCCGGGGCGCACGGGATCGGCGACCCTTACGCGGCCGGCGCGCTGATCGCGTCGGTCGCGCTCGGCGCGTCGTTCATCGCGATCGAACGGCGCGTGGCCGCGCCGATGCTGCAACTCGCGTTCTTCCGGATCGCGCGCGTGCCGGGCGTGCTCGCGATCGGCGCGATCACGAATGCGGCGTTCTACGGGCTGATCTTCTCGCTCAGCCTCTATTTCCAGAACGCGCGCGGCTTCACGGCAACCGAATCGGGGCTCGCGCTCGCGCCGCTCACGATCATCATGCTCGCCAACATCGCGAGCGCGCGGCTCGCGGTCCGCCACGGATTCCGCGCGACCGTCATCGTCGGCCTCGCCGTGTCGCTCGCCGGCTACGTGTGGCTGTGGCGGACGCTCGCCGCGCACACGCCGTACGCGCTGCTGGCGCCGGGGCTCGCGGCGATGGCGATCGGCGGCGGCATCGCGATTCCCGCGCTGACGTCGACGATGCTCGGCAGCGTCGAGGCCGGCCGCTCGGCCACCGCGTCCGCGATCCTCAATACCGCACGTCAGGTCGGCGCCGCGATCGGCGTCGCGGCGCTCGGCGCGCTGGTCGCCGGCCAGGGCGCGGCGATCGTGGCCGGCGCGGCGCGCGCGTTCGCCGTCGCGGCCGTGCTCGTCGCACTCTGCGTCGTGCTGGCCGTGCGCTGGCCTCGCGACGCCCGCGATACCGGCACGCGGGCCTGAGCACCTTGCCGCACGCACTCCTTCAACCGATTTTCCATCCGAGCGAGAGGAATCCATGCAGCATCGCTTCATCGATACCGTCCTGATCGTCGACGGCGCGTCGACCGCCGCCTACCTGGCCCCTGCGTTTCGCGCATACGGCATCCGTTGCGCGCACGTGATCAGCGACCCCGATCTGCCGGCCATCTACCGCGACCAGTTCGTGCCGTCCGACTACATCCGGCAGGTCCAGCATCGCGGCGACATCGACGCGACGCTCGCGCAACTGGGCGACCTGCGGATCGGCGCGGTGCTGCATGGCCTCGACGCGGCGCTCGAGCTGGCCGACACGCTGGCCGAGCGGCTCGACGTGCCGTATCGCAACCCGCTCGCCACCTCCGCCGCGCGACGCGACAAGTTCGCGATGAACGAACGCATTCGCCAGGCCGGGCTGCGCGCGCCGGCGCACTTCCACAGCACGTCGGTCGATGAAGCGCTCGATTGGGCGCGCGCGCAGCGCACACTGCCGCTCGTCGTGAAGCCGGCGCGCAGCGCGGGCGTGGCCGGCGTGAAGATCTGCCGAACGCTCGAGCAGGTCGAGGCCGCCGCGCGCGACGTGCTGAACACCCGTTCGCTGTACAACCAGCCGAACGACGACATCGTGATCCAAAGCTATTCCGAGGGGCAGGAATACATCGTCGATTCGGTGTCGTTCGAAGGCCGCCATCGCGTGGTCAGCCTGTGGGAAGTGCATCGCGACCGCACGCACGCGCCGCGGCTCGACAAGATGCTGGTGCTGAACCATGCCGACCCGCGCTACGCACCGCTGCTCGACTACGCGGCCGACGTGCTCGATGCGCTGGACGTGCGCTTCGGGCCGACCCACCTCGAGCTGTTCGATACGGCCGACGGCCCGACCATCGTCGAGCTGAACGCGCGGCTGCACGGCAGTCTCGATCCGCGGCTGACGAGCGCGGTCAGCGGCGAGAATCACGTATCGGCCACCGTCGAAGCAGTGCTGCATCCGGAGCGGCTGTTCGGCGACGTCGCCGCGCCGACGGATTTTCGCGGGTACTGCGGTCACGTGCTGCTGCTGTCGTCGCGCAACGGCGTGCTGCGGCAGGATTTCACGTGGCAGGCGATTCAGGCGCTGCCGTCGTTCGTCGGGCTCAAGCAGTGGATCAAGGTCGGCGACACGCTGCGCGTGACCACCGACCTGCAAACGGCGCTCGGCACGGTCGGCCTGTATAGCCCGACCTTCGAACGGCTGCTCGAGGATTGCCGGCGGATTCGCGAAATCGAGGCCGATTTCTTCGCGGACGAAGGCGCGGTCGCGCCGGTCTAGGGTCGCGGCGTGCCCGTGTCAGCGCGCGAGCAGCGCACCGGCCTGCCGGCCGAGCACCGCGCGCAACGCGTCGAGTTCCGGCAGCGCGGGCGTTTCGTCGGGCGTGACGAGGTAGGTCGTCACGCTGTCGAGATCGTCGAATGCATGCGCGCGCAGTTCCTTGCGCGCCACGTGCTCGGTCGTGATCCGCTTCGGCAGGATCGCGACGCCCATCCCGGCCGCCACGCAGCCGAGGATCGCGCCGAACGTGCCGAACGACGACACCGATTCGATCGCGACGCCGCGCGCCTTCAGCCAGTGCTCCGCGACCGCGCGGTACGGGCAGCCGTCGTGAAACGCGAGCAGGCGCACCGCGTTGTCGGCCAGCAGTTGCCGGCGCGTGACGGTCGCGGCGCTCACCAGCACCATGTCCTCCGCGAACGCGGGCTCGTAACGCAGCCCGGGCCGCACGACCGCGCGTGCGGTGAGCGCCGCGTCGATCCGGCCGCGCAGCAGCGCATCCGCCAGATCGGGCTCGCTGCCGATCTGCACCGCGAGGCCGAGCGCCGGGTCGCGCTCCTTCAGCGCGGCGGCCAGCGCAGGCAGCCGCGTGGCGGCCGTGCTTTCCATCGATCCGAGCCGGAAGCTACGGGCAACCGGCGTTTCGCGCACCACCTGCGTCGCTTCGTCGACGAGACGCAGGATGCGGTCGCAATACGGCATCAGCCGGCGCCCGGCATCGTTCAGCACCAGCCGCTTGCCATGGCGGTCGAACAGCGGTGCGTCGAGCGATTCCTCGAGCTGACGCAGCCGCGCCGTGACGTTCGACTGCGTGCAGCCGAGCCGTTCGGCCGCGCGCAACGCGCTGCCTTCCTGCACGACGGCCCGGAAAGTTTCGAGCAATGGGATGTTCATATCAGTTTCTCTTGTTACCGATTCAGTTTATATCATTTTACTTCGCCCACCATCCGGATTAGCCTAGCGCGTATTCCGTGCTGGCCCCTTCCGAGGAATCCGCATGCCATTCGCTGCCCGCTTCGGCTTCACTCCCGTTCGCCGCCGGCCCGAGGTTCGTCCGTGCGCGCACTGATTGCCGCGCTGGTGCGGCGCGGCCCGACCGTGCTCGCGTGCGGCGTCGGCCTCGGGCTGCTGGTGCCGCCGCTCGCGGCGCTCGCGCGGCCGCTGATGCCCGTTACCGTGTTCCTGTTCGTGCTCGGCACGCTGCTGCGCGTCGAGCCGAGCGCCGTGCGCGCGGTCGCGCGGCGCCCCGCCGTGTCGCTACTGCTGCCCGCGCTGACGATGATCGCGTGCCCGATCGCGCTCGGCGTCGCCGCGCGGCTCGCGGGTTTGCCGTACGACTGGGTCGTCGCGCTGGTGATCGCGTACTGCGCGCCGCCATCGAGCGGCACGTCGACGATCGCGCGGATGCTGTCGCTCGACGCCAGTGTCGCGCTCGTCGCGACCCTCGCGTCGATGGTGTTCGTGCCGCTGACCGCGCCGCTGCTGACGGCCTGGTTCAGTCACGACGCCGTGGTGTCGATCTCGCCGTCGAGCCTCGCGCTGCGGCTCGCGCTACTGATCGGCAGCGCCGAGGGCGTCGCGCTGCTCGTGCGGCGCTTTGCCGGCGCGCGACTCGCGCGCCATGCGACGCCGATCGACGCGATCGTCGTCGTCGCGCTGCTGATCTTCGCGCTCGGCACGATGGCCGGCATGCAGCAGTCGATCATCGACGCGCCGCACCGCGCATTGACGGCGATCGCCCTCGCGTTCGCCGTCAACGCCGGTTTCCAGATCGTCGCGTACGGGCTCACGCCCGGCGATGTCCGCACGCGCCTGAACGTCGCATTGATCGTCGCCAATCGCAACGTCGGGCTGATGTGGGCCGCGCTCGGACTGGCCGCCACGCCGACCATGGCGCTCGTGTTCGCGTGCGCGCAGTTGCCGATCTATACGTTGCCGCGCGTCGTTCAGCATCTGCTGCCCCGCCTCGAAGCGCAGCACCTGCGCCGGCGCGCACGCTAGCTCTCCCGTCCTCGATCAAGGATTCACCATGAAGCGACTCATCGTGATCGGCGCACGCGCCACCGGCAGCAGCGTCGCGCTGGTGCGCGCCGCCCTCGCGCGCCAGGTGGCCGTGACCGTCGTCACCGCGCCCGGCCATCGTCTCGACGGCGTGTTTCCCGCGGGCGTCGAGACGGTCAACCTCGCGCCCGACGCCGACCAGCTCGCCGGTTGGCTGCGCGCACGCTTTCCGGACGAACTCGACACGCTGCGCGTGACGACCGCGCACGACACCTATGCGCGCACCGCCGCATGGGTTGCCGATGCGCTCGGGCTGCCCGGCCCCGATGCGCGGCACGTCGCGCACGCGGTGTCGAAGTCGAACCAGAAGGCGTTGCTCGCCGCGCACGGCATCCCGGCCGCGCAGTTCGTGTCGGGTACGCTGGCCGCGCCGGCGGCGCTCGCGGCGGCCGCCGCCCCGTTGCGCTTTCCGGTCGTCGTCAAACCGTCGGAAGGCTCCGCGAGCGACGGCGTGCGCCGCTGCGAGGACATCGCCGCCGTGCGCGCGCAGCTCGATGCGCTCGCCGCCGTGCAGGCCGATGCACGATCGCTTGCGACCGAGCGGATCGTCATCGAGGAATTCCTGGAGGGCAGCGAATACTGCGTCGAGTATTTCGACGGCCGCTACGTCGGCGCACTGCGCAAGCTCAAGCGGCATGGCGCGGGTTTTCTCGAACGCGGGTATACGTCCGAACTCGATCTCGACGCCAACACGCTGCGCGCGCTGATCGACGTCGGCACGCGCGCGACCGCCGCCGCCGGGCTCACGTGGGGGCCCGTGCATCTCGACTGCATCGTGCACGACGGCGTGCCGCACGTGATCGAACTGAATCCGCGCATCGCGGGCAGCTTCATCTGCGACATCGTGCGCGACGGCTACGGCTTCAACGTGGTCGAAGCATTGCTCGACAGGCTCGACGGAAAAACGGTGACGATTCCCGAGTTGTTCGAGCCGCACGCGTATGCGCGCGCCGAATTCCTGCTCGACAGCGATCCCGGTGCGTGGCGCTTTGCGCAGGCCGGCGAGATCGACGACGGGGCGGTAAGGATCAGCTACGGGCCGCAAGTGCTGCCCGATCGCGAACGGCGCGCATTTCTTTATGTGCGGGTTGCGTTGCCGGCGGTACGCGGTGCTGAGGACGACGCTGGCTCGACGGCTGAGCACGGCGCCGTCGTGGAGCCGACGCTGGCGACAGCTCCCTCTCCTGATTTGAAGCCTTCAACTGGAGAAATGGCCTGACGCATGCGCCAGGCCCTCTCCAGAACGATTGTGGGCGTTCATCGCGTGCCCGGCACCAGATCGACGATTCCATCGATGCCGAGGCATCGCGGCTCGTGCGGCCGTGAATCATGCCCCCGTCCGAACCGGCCTCGACATAGAGCAAACAGCGATCGGTCCCCTCGTCGATACCCTTTCAGGATCGCGTCATGTCGAGCGGCACGACGTATCGGTCGAAATCCTCCGGTGCGACGAATCCCAGCGCATTCGCGACTTCCCTCAGCGATTTCCCTTCGCGGTGAGCCGTCTTCGCGACGATCGCTGCGTTGTCGTAGCCAATGTGACGATTGAGCGCGGTGACCAGCATCAGATTCTTTTCGAGGTTCTCGTCCATCTGCTGCAGATTGGGCTCGATGCCGACCGCGCAATGCACGTTGAACGCGCGACACGCGTCGGCGAGCAGCGTGATGCTCTCCAGCACGTTGTGGACCATCACCGGTTTGTACACGTTGAGCTGGAAATTTCCCTGGCTCCCGGCGAATGCGACGGTCGCATCGTTGCCGAATACCTGCGTGCAAACCATCGTGAGCGCTTCGCATTGCGTCGGATTGACCTTCCCCGGCATGATCGACGAGCCTGGCTCGTTCTCGGGAATATGAATCTCGCCGATCCCGCAGCGCGGCCCGCTTGCCAGCCAGCGAACATCGTTGGCGATCTTCAGCAGTGCCATCGCGAGCGTTCGGATCGCCGCGGACGTGCTGACGAGCGCGTCGTGCGCGGACAACGCAAAGAACTTGTTGGCCGACGACCGGAACGGATGCCCCGTGAGTTCACCGATGATGGCCGCGCACGTGTCACCAAACAGCGGATGCGCGTTCAGCCCCGTGCCCACGGCCGTGCCGCCGATCGCGAGATCGTACAGCCCAGTCAGGTTGGTCCGAATCGACGCGAGCGAATAGTCGATCTGCTTCACCCAGCCGCCGATCTCCTGCCCGAACGTGATCGGCGTCGCGTCCTGCAAGTGCGTGCGCCCGACCTTCACGACGTCGAAATACCGCTCGGATTTCTCCAGCAACGTATCGCGCAATGCCATCACGCTCGGAAACAACGTGTCGAACAGTTCCGTGACGACCGCGATATACATCGCAGTCGGAAACGTGTCGTTCGACGACTGGCCGCGATTGACGTGATCGTTCGGATGAATCGGCGTCTTGCTGCCGAGCACCCCGCCCTTCATTTCGATTGCGCGATTGGAGATGACCTCGTTGACATTCATGTTCGACTGCGTGCCCGAGCCCGTCTGAAACACCACCAGCGGAAAATGATCGTCGAGCGCCCCGGAGATCACTTCGTCCGCCGCCTCCGAGATCGGGATGGCGATCGCCTCCGGCAATTCGCCGAGCTTGAGATTCGCCAGCGCCGCGGCCTTCTTCAGGATGCCCATTGCATGGATGATCGATCTTCCCCACTTGAAGCGGGATTGGCCGATCGGGAAATTCATGATGGAACGCTCGGTTTGTGCACCCCAGTATTTTTCCGACGGGACCTGGATGGAACCCATCGAATCCGATTCGATACGCATGTTTGTTGACCTCGATTCAGTCGCTCGCCGCGGCGAGCGTTGGACTCATTCATCTGGCGAAGCAGGATGCGAATGCATTCGCCGGCAGGCACTGGCGGCTTCCCGCTCCGGCCTCGCCTATCGCGCCGGGATGCGGCCCGCCGGCTCGTTTCCCTGGCCCGTTACGCGCGGAGCACCGATGCCATCTTTCCAAGGTGCTCGCATGCCCGGATCACGTACTCGTCGGACAGCATGCCGATACGGCGATAGTTGATCTCCTGGTTCGACGCTTCCGCATAAAGCGTCAGCGCGTCGGCCGCGTGCCTGAAATGCCGCGCTTCGACGCTTCCGCAATGCACGCTCAGAAACGATGCGATCCGGTTGACCTCGGTCGCCGTGACCGAGAAGGACTCGCGGATCCATTTCTTCCACATCGGCGTCATCAGGTTGTATTCGCCCGTATTGAACAGCTCGGTCATCGCCATCATCTCGATGGCCTCGATCAGGTCCGGTGCGAGCGGGCGCTTCTGTCCGACCCATGCAGAGAATTCCTTCGTGACGGGATCGAGAAACCGGTCCTGCAGGCGCCAGTTGTCCGAACCGCAGATGGCGGTTGCCATCCGGTGATACAGCTTCGAATGGTGTGGATGTCCGTGCAGCTCGCCGAGGCCGATATCCTCGACGATGATCTCGCCGCAGTGTCGCGCGGCTGTCAGCATCTTCACCTTGTTCCGTTCGCCATCGAGCGACTCTGATTCCTGCAGGAGACGCACGATGATGCTCGATACGGCATGGGCGGCGCCATCCGGGCTGCGCCATCCGCAAAAAAAGGTACAAAGCGAGTCGGTGGTCCATTTTCCCGACGTGATGCCTTCATAGGTCTTCCGGTATTCGCGCAACCTGTCGCGATTATTTTCGAAGCCGGTCAGCAGCGCGTCGACGAGCCGCCTGTCCTCCACGTCGATCAGTGCGTCGTTGACGTAATCGATGAAAGCGTGCGTCGAATGCTCCATGTCTTCCTCCTCGATTGATGAATGTGTCGATCGTGATGAGGCTTGCACGATCGGCGCCCCCAATGTCGGCGCTACTCGACAAGCCGATCGGGCCGTGTGGCGGCGCCAACCGTCGGGTTCAATCGACGTCGATCTCCGCCACGAACCGGCCGAGGCGAAGCAGGCCCTCGATCAATTCTTCATGTTCGATTGCATAGGAGATCCGGATGCAGTTTGAATCGCCGCAGCCGGCGCCCGGAACGACAGCGACGTGCGCTTCCGTCAATAGCAGTTCGGCGAGATGGTCGACGTCGCGGATCCGCTGCCCGCGGTAATGGCGGCCCAACTTTTCCGAGACATCGACGAACAGGTAGAACGCGCCTTCCGGCGGGGCATAGGCGACGCCCGCGATCCGGTCCAGAAACGTGCGTGCCGTGGTCAGTTGCTGCTCGAGGAACCGGTTGATCTCCGCGATGAATGCGTCGGAACCGGACGTGATCGTGCTCAGCGCCGCGTACTGCGACAGGCTACTGGGATTCGACGTCGTATGCCCCTGCAGATTGTGCATCGCGGCTATCACGTGCGCCGGCGCACACGCGTAGCCGACGCGCCAGCCAGTCACGGCCTGGCTTTTCGAAAACGAGTCGACGAGGACCGTCTGTCGCCTGAGCGGCTCGAAAAGCGACAGGATGTTGTGATGCTCGTGCGGATGCCTGACGAGATGCCGATAGCACTCGTCGAACACCACCCAGATTTGGCGGTCGAACGCGAGCTTTGCGATTCCAAGCAACTGCTCGCGCTGATAGACCGTTCCCGTCGGGTTGTTGGGCGTGTTGATCACGATCATTCGGGTTCTGTCCGTCAGCGCGCCCTCGACCGAACGCCAGGTCAGTCGGTACTGATCGGCCTGCGTGTCGACGCAGACGGCCGTCGCACCGGCGAGCCGGATCTGGGTCGGAAAGGTCTCCCAATAGGGAGTCGGAACGATCACTTCGTCACCGGGGTTCAGCAGGACCATCGACGCATTGAAGAGCGCCTGCTTCGCGCCCGCCGTGACGGCGATCTCGTCTGCCGTGAACATCGCCCCGCATCGCCGGCTCACGCTTTCCGCGAGCTTTTCTCGGAGTTGTGGCAATCCGATCGGCGGCGTATAACGATTGCGCCTGCTTTCCACCGCATCGATCGCGCCCGCCTTCATGGGCGGGCATGCATCGAAAGAAAGTTCTCCGGCAGCGAAATTGATGACCTTGACGCCACGGTCCTTCAATGCGTTTGCTTTGCTGCGCATGCTCGACGTGCCCGGTGCGGTAACGCTGCGCGCACGGTCCGACAACGGCAACTCGATTTGCGGGATGTCGCGTGTATTCATGTCGTCGTAGGCGAAAACCAATGAAATGGAGCCACGGCAAGGCGAGCCGGTCGTGGGCTTCGCCTCGGTAATCAGTTGTGCGAACTGAATCCGGCAGGTCGGCACCTGGGCCGACCCCGCACTGCGTCAGACGAGCGCTTGCGCGCACTCGCGCATGACGGTCGCCTTGCGACGCAGGTAGTCCTGGAACAGCGTCGTCGCGGCCGATGCGTCGATCGTTACCTGCATTGCGTCGGCGAACGCGTTGACCGCCTGTACGGCGTGCCCGAAGTGATTGCTCTCGGTCCCGCCGGTATGCACGGTGACCCACGCGACGATGTGGCGCACGCGATCGGCCGGAATGCCGACGTGCGTGTGGAACCAGGATTTGTAGAGATCGTGGATGAACTCGACTTCACCGTGCGTGTAAACCTCGTGAACCAGCGTGGTAAGCAGGCCGAGGAGGATATCCCGTTCCTTCAGCCGCTGACGATCCGTCCAGTCCTTGAATGCCTGCGCGGACGGAAGGCAAGCGGACTTCAGCAGCCACGTGTCGTCACCGCACGCAGCCGTCGCCATCGTATAGAAGAGATCGGCATGGAGCACGCCGCCCAGCGCGCCGAGATCCTCGTCGGTGATGCGCTGCAGGCTCGCGCATACGTCATGAAGCTGGTTCGACGCCGCCGAACCGGCGTCGGAGCGCGCCAGCAGCGTGATCCGGTTTGCAAGGCCGGAGACGCTCGCCGCGGAATTGTTGGTCTTCGACCAGCTGGCGAAAAAGGTGCGAAGAGCCGGCGCCGAATAGCCGCGCTCCGTCAACCGGCGGAATGCACCTTCGATGTCCCGAAGCGCCTCCTCCTCGGCCGAGAAGGCCGCAACGAGCGCCTCCTTCAGGACGCCGCCTTTCATCCCGTTAAGCACAGGCGTGACGATATCGAGCAACCCCGCTTGCGATTGAAACGTTTCCATCCTTTTCTCTCCGGTTCTAGATGTGATTTGAAGCGAACTACCGGGTCAGCCGCACTTCGGGTGAGCGCGGTCTGCCTGCGCTGGCGGGAGGCATCCCGCGCCAGAAGAAAAACACGAGCGCGCCTGCGAGCGCCTGTGCACCGACGACGAATGCGACGCAGCCCACCCAGCCCCAGCGATTCCACGCGGGAACGGGCAGGACCGAGCCGAGACTCCCGCCGAAGTAATAGAAGGAAAGGTAAATGCCGATCGCCGTCGATCTTGCACCCCGCGCCACCCGCGAGATGAACGCGTTGGCCGACGCCTGCTCGACGAACACCGCGGTGGAACTGAGCGCGAGCCCGATCAGGATCGCGATGACGCTGCTCGACACCGTCAGCAATGCACCGACGATCGCGAGCCCGGTCGCCGCAAGGGCGAGATCGCGCGGGCCGCGTTGCGCCGCGACGCGGCCCGCGAGCGGCGTGACGACGACCGCGACGAGAAATACCGCATAGATCGCGCCGATCTCGACCGTATCGAAGCCAAATGGCGCACGGGCCAGCCGCAGTCCGACGAAGGTGAACGTCGCGACCTGCGATGCAAGCACGCATGCGCCGACCAGGAACGACGCGAGCAGCGGGCCGCGCGTCAAGAGCGTCCAGCGAGATGCCGACGCACCTTCGTCGTCCGGACGCGCGGCGCCGGCCGCCGGCAGGCAGGCATGGATCGCGAGGCCCGTTGCCAGACACAGGAACGCGATGACGTCGAGCGCGTGGCGCCAGCCGAACGCGGACGTCAGGCTATTCGTCACGAAACGCCCGGCGAATCCGCCGAGTGTCGTGCCGGCGACGAAGAGCGCACTGACCTCCGTCGCCGCGTCGTGGCTGAAGACCTCGCCGATGCACGCGATCGAGATCGCGAAGATGAACGGCATCAGCACGCCCGCGGCAAAGCGGGCGGCGAGGAACGATGAAAAGCTCGCCGCGTGCGCAGACCAGAGAACGGGAAGCGCACACGCGACGGCGGCGCACGAAATGACCGTTCGGCGATCGAAGCGGGCGGCCAGCGCGCCGACGAACGGAGCGATAATGGCGACCGCCAAGGTGGTGGCGCTGACGCCCTGGCCGGCTTGTTCCGGGCTCACGTCAAATGCCGCGGCAAGTTCGTGCAGAATGCCCTGAGTCGAATAAAGATTGAGAAAAGCCGCAAACCCGCACAGGAAAAATGCGGATCGAATGGTTCTGTTGCCCACTGGTGACGCCCTGTCTGGTTTGTGTGACAGTCTGACGAGTGGGCGACACGCGCGCCAATACTGTTTTCGTGGCCATTGATACCGAAACGACAAAAATGCTCGACCTACGCCGCCTCCGCTATTTCGTGACCGTCGCCGACGAATTGCACTTCGGACGCGCGGCGTTGCGTTTGCGTATTGCCCAGCCGCCTTTGACGCGCCATATCGCCGCGCTGGAAACCGACCTCGGTATCCGGCTGTTCGAACGATCGACGCGCGCGGTCCAGCTCACGCCGGCAGGCGCGCTGTTTCTCGAACACGCGAGGAGCGTCATTCATGCCGTCGACGAGGCGGAGGCAACGGCGCGCAAGATGGCGCAAGGCATGGTCGGCCGTGTCGTGATCGGCTATGCGAGCTCCATTCCGATGTCCGACGCGTTTTCGGACATCATCCGCCATGCGAGCCGCAGCATGCCGGAAGTCGAGTTGGCGTTTCGGGAAGTATCGACCGCGAGTCAACGCCAGCAGATCGCCGCCGGCACGCTGGACGTCGGATTCGGTTGGGCCGCGGCAAAGACGTCGGAAGCGCGCATCGGGTCCCTCGTCGTGTCGATCGAGCCGCTCGTCGCCGCGGTTCCGGCCCAGAGTCGATACGCGGGCAAGGCGACGATCGAGTTCCGTGAACTCGTCAACGAGAACTTCGTCACGTTCCCCGCGGGCTACGGTTCCGCGCTGAACGCGGCGCTCGACGATCTGTGCGCCCGCGAGGGCGTTGCGCCGCGGATCGGGCCTACCGCGTCGCAGATCACGACGCTGGTGTCGCTGGTGGCAGCGGAACGCGGCGTCGCCATCGTGCCCAGCTTCACGTCGACGTTGCAACGCTCGGGTGTCGCTTACGTGCCGCTGGCGACGCCGCATGTTCTCGAATTGGTCGTCACGTGGTCCGAACCGTTTTCGTCAACCTGCGTCGAGCAGTTCATCGAGTTCGCGAGGTCGGTCGCAGCCGGCTAGGACAGGCGCTATGCTTCCAGGCCCTTCTGCACGTACCACGATAACGGCAGTGTCAGCAGCAGGACCGAGGCCAGCGCCAGCAGCGCGGTCGGGACGCCCGCGACGTCGCCCAGACGGCCGAACAGAACCGGCGACAGCGCGCCGCCGCCGATCGTGCCCGTATAGAACAACGCGAACGCCTGCTCGCGCTTGCCGACGCCGGCCAGCTCCGGCACGACACCGTAGAGCACGGACGATGTTCCGTTCAGCGCCAATCCAAGCAGCGGGAGCATCGCCATCATCGCGAAGAGCGGCGAGAACACGGCGAGCACGATCAACAGCGACGTGGCGGACTCCGTGAGCCACACCGTCTTCATCATCCCGATGCGCGCGCCCAGATAGCCGCAGAACAGCTTGCCGAACGCGCCGCCCACGAACAGCAACGTCAGCGCGAGACCGATACCGGCAGTGCCGGCCCCTTTGCTTTTGAGGAGGAACGGCAGGAACGTCAGAAAGCCCATCCGCACGGCGCTGTCGAGGGTGCCGGTCGCGAGCAGCGCGTGCAAGCCGCCGGCCGAACCGCTGCCCGCGGGCGTTTTCGGCGTCTTGTCGCGCGCCGCCCGCGACGAGTCGCTCGACGGAATCAGCCACCACAGCAGGCCCGCTGAAACCACGCCCAGCACGCCGATCAGCGTGGCGCCGGTTCGCCACGTCACGACCGTCAACAGCAGGCCGATCAGGCCGGGTATCAGCGTCTTGCCGATGTCGCCGGAGAAGTTGTATTGAGCCAGCGCCTCCTTCACGCCTCCGCCCGCCTCGTAGGAATCGGTGACCATCGACGATGCGAGCGGATGCTGCGTGCTGGCGCCCAGTCCGCCCAGTACCAGCGCGATCAATAGTACCGTCAGCCCGCCGGCCTGCCCCGCGATCAGGTAGGCCATGCCCGCGAGGGCCGTCCCGGCCACCAGCAAGCGCTCCCGGCCCCAGCGCCGCGCTGCCCGGCTGGCGAGCAACTGAAAACCCGCCATCACGCCGGAATAGAGCCCGCGCAACAAGCCGATCTGCGCGTAATTGATCGCGAACTGCGCCTGCCAGATCGGCAGCAGCACGTAAATGACGTCGGTCAACCCGTCGTGCACGGCGTGTGCGCCGCAAGCGGCGATCAGCGAGCGGCGACGGGAGGAATCGGGGCCATTCGGGGTCTCGAGAGAGACTGCGTGTTTCAAATCGCTCATTTCGGTGATGGTGTGCCGACTGTCGGTTGCGGTTCGCCGCCACTCTTGGTCAACGGCTTGAACAGCGACCTGATATCGAGGTACTCGCTGATCGCGCACTGTGACCGACCGCGCGTGGCAAATCGTGAATGATAGACCAGGACGACATTCTGGCATCCCGCCGAAAATTTCGCCGGACGCATGGTCGTGGTCATGGTCGAGCGATTTCTCGATGCGTAAATGTTGAACGGGCCGATGACCGATTTGGCGCACTGAAAACACGCGACATCCAGCGCGGGCGGTGCAACGCATGTTTGCGAGCGCAACGCATGAACGTCATCGCGATGACGGGCGTGATCAAGGAAGAGATGTGAAAGGACGAGTTGAAGCGGTTTCCGTTGCGGCGTTTCGTCCGGCGCGTCGCAACATGGCTTCTCGATGCCGTCTCCGTGGATATCGCTTTGCATTGCTTACCGCATCTGGCACCCACGGCGCCTTCAACGCAACGGCGACCACGCCTCCGGCAGGCCGATCGTCGACGTCGCCCTTTCGATCTGCTCCGGCCCCCCTGCCGGCGGCCACAGGCCCGCTGCATAGTGTTGCTTTCGCAACGCCATGCGTGCTTCCAGACTCGGGAATCCCCAGATGTGCGTGATGCGCGGCGGCCCATCGAGCGCATACATGTTGCAAACGAGATGCGACGTATAGGCTTTGGCCGGGCCCACCGCACGTTCCCACGCGGAAAGGGTCGGCGCAATTCCGCCGGCTTTCAGCCAGTAGCGGCGAATCTCGTAGAAGCCGCCCAATGCGCCCGGTTCGATGTCGGGCAGAAAAGGAAACAGCGCATAGCTTTCCATGTCCAATCGAACGGATGCGCTTTCAATCCCGAAAGGTCGCTCGGCATGCAATGCCCGATCGCGTTCATGCTGCAATTCATCCCTCGTCCCGAAGCCGCGCAGCACGACGATCCGCGATAGCTCGCCAATTTCCGTGCGCCACGCGCCAAGCAGTCTTCCTTGCGCGTCGGCATTCGATACCCACCGATGCGCACGGTGGGACACCGTATCCTGGTCCAGCAGCGGACACGACAACGTCGTGAGTTCGTACAGCATTTCTGCCCTCCTTTCGCTTGCATGTCGCAATGTATTTCCAAAGCGATGGCCGATAAACGCGCATCACCTTGAAACAGAATCCAGTACCATTGCGCAATGGATCTCCTCAAGGCGATGGCCGTATTCGTCCGCATCGTGGAAACGGGTAGCCTGACAGCGGCCGCGCAAGCGTCCGGTCTGTCGCCGACCATGGTCGGCAATTACCTACAGGCCTTGGAAACCCGGCTCGGCGCGGTCCTCGTTCACCGCACGACCCGCAAGCAGAAAGTCAGCGCGTTCGGCCACGCTTACTACGAGCGATGCGTCGAAATCCTCGGTCTGGTCGACGACACGGAACGGCTCGCGCTCGATCATCTCCAGCAGCCACGCGGGCGTTTGCGCGTGACCGCGCCCGTCGTGTTTACGAACGAGTGCCTGATTCCCGCGCTCGCGGACTATTACCAGCGCTACCCGGAGATCAAGCTCGATATCGTCGCCACCGACTCGCTCGCCGATCTGTTCGACGAAGGTTTCGAGGCAGCCATTCGCATCGGCGCGATCGCCAACCCCGATGTCGTGGCGCGTCCGTTGGCGTCCTATCGGCTGGTGCTGTGCGCGTCGCCCGCTTACGTTCACGCACATGGCGCGCCCACCACGCCGAACGCGCTTGGCGAACATCACTGCCTGACGTACGCGTATCCGCCTCGATCGGCGTGGCACGCGGCACAAACTCAATGGATGCTGGAAGGTCCGGATGGACCGATGAGCGTCGCCGTGGACAGCAGACTGAAAATCGACAATGCGGAAGCGTTGCGCCGGGCGGCATTGAGAGGGCTGGGTATCGCGATGCTTCCTTCCATGTTGATACGCGAGGACATTCGCGACAAGCGCCTCATCGAGATCATGCCGGACTTCGCCGCCCCCGAAAGGTCGATGAATCTGCTGTATCTGCAAGAGAGGCAGCAATCACCGAAGCTTCGTAGCTTTACTGAATTCGTGGTGGACCGGTTCGGCGCCGAAACGGTCCACGGGATCTGATCCGGCTGCGGCCGATCGCGAAAGGCGCCGTATTGCATCGGCACCTCGCGATTTCGATCCGATGTGCGTTTCCGTTCTCGCCCACCGCGAGCGTTCATCCACACCGGCCCGCGAGGCAATAGCGCCGAGGCGATGCTGCTCGAATCGGATCGCGCCGCCGCTCGCGTCTGCCGGGCGTTGCCCTTAGCCGCGCGTATCGACCCAGTGGCGTGCCCAGCGTGCCGAATGCGCGAGCGCCTGTGCCTCGCTCGCGAAGTAATCGAGCGAATAGAACTGGTAGCGGCCTTCGTCGTGCATGCTGTCGACGCGTTCGAGCAGCAGGTTGGATGAAAAGCTCCCGTCGGGCAAGCGATGCGTCGAGGGTTGGACGGCATAGCCGTTGTATTGTTGAATTCGTTTGTCGTGCATTTTAATTTTAATGATGTTCGAGTGCGTGCGGGCCGTGCGACCGGCACACGGGTACGCCGATTCCAAAGCCATTGCGGACCGAATCTGACGCAGTCGGAAAGCGGAAATAAGGCGTTGCGGCCGGAGGGGAATGAAGTGCAACGAGACGTGTGGCGCTTGGCAAGCTGCTAACCCAATCGATGCAGTTGCAGGCAATCGCGCCAACTTGAGGAGACGAAGCTCCGTGGGGATGTCGCTGCGACCCGGCGTCCGTCGCGGAAGGCCGGGCCCTTCAAACTTTACAGCGGCTTGATGTTGGCCGCTTGCAGACCCTTCGGGCCTTGCTTCGTTTCGAAGCTCACTTTTTGGTTTTCAGCCAGCGTCTTGAAGCCGTCGGCGCGGATTTCGGAGAAGTGCGCGAACAGGTCGTCACCGCCGTTGTCCGGAGTAATGAAGCCAAAGCCTTTGCTGTCGTTGAACCACTTGACGATACCGGTATCCATGAAGATTCCTTGAGAAAAAAATACGAAAATTTGCTCTGTTGAAGAGCGCTTGAAGCGTCAAGGAGGGAGAGGACAACGAATACCGCCGGGAGGAGCGAGCAATTGATGAACAGCAATCGGACTTCTTGGACTTCGGTGCATACACTAACGGCCAGCAACCGCCACGTCAATCGTTATCTTGTAACTGTGTACCGGATAGTCGCTTGGAGGACGAGACCGGGAGATGCACTACGTCGCCTCGCGCATGGGCCAGCGTCGAAAGAGAAGCGCTCCGACCCCGAGTCGCCATGACGAGATCCGAAGCAGTCCATAAGATTGGACGAGGAACGTTCTCGGTCCAGAGCGTGCTTCGATCGTCGCGCGCATGCGGCTCGACTCATCGGAGCGCGACGCCCCAATCGAAGGCAGCCGGAGGCTGCCGTCAGCCCTGAACCAGCACCGCCCGCCTGCTTCACTCCTTCGCGAACGCGAGCAGGCGTTCGCCGAGTTTCTCCGGTTGCTCCTGCTGGATCCAGTGACCTGCGCCGTCGATCAGTTCGATGCCGCGCATGCTCGTCGCCGCCTTCGTTCGCATCAGATCGAGCGCGCCCGGCGCCGAATAGGTGCCCCAATCGCGCTTGCCGCCAATGAAGAGCGACGGAACGTCGATCGTTCTGCCCGAAAACAGGCGCAACTCCGCGTTCAGGTCGGGATCCGACAGCACACGATAAGCCTGAAGCGCACCCTGAAACCCGGTGCGGCCGTACTCCGCCGTGTACACGCCCAGTTCCGCGTCGGTCAGCCACTTGCAGGCAAGGGCTTCCGCGGCGGACGGCTGGAATGGCGCGACGGTTTCGGGCATCGTCTTGCCGAGATCCATCACGTAATACGTGGGCATTTGCGCAAGCTCCGCGGCGGTGAGCGCCTTGAGCGGATGCGGCTTGTTCCCCGGCCAGTCGGCGCTCTTCACATGGAAAAATGCACGAAGAAACGCGGACAAACCTTGGGGTGGATGCCACATGTCCCGGTTGGCGTTCCGTGTGCTCAGGTATTGCTGGTAATACGCTCTCGGCGGATCGAGCGCGGCAAGCGCCGCAGCCAGCTTCCCGCTTTCACTGTTCGGGCGAGCCGACGATGTCGCGTTTCGCGCGGTGTCGAACGGAAGCGCGGGCGGGCCGGGGAACGGTGCGCTCATCAGCACCACCGACGGAAAGACGTCAGGCCGCGCCAGCGCACAATACGCGGCCACGGGCGAGCCGAGGTCGTGTCCTGCCAGCATCGACGTATGCCGATACCCCAACGCCGAAACCAGTCCGAGGGCGTCGCGCGCCATGTTGAGGAGGCCGAAGGGCCCGAGCGGGGCGTCATAGTCGTTCGCCCAGCCGGTGGTGCGTCCATACCCCCGCTGGTCGGGTGCGACGACGTGGTATCCCGCGTCGGCCAGGATGGGCATCAGATGCCGCCAGCCGTAGGCCAGATCCGGAAAACCGTGCAGAAGCAACGCGAGCGGCCGGCCGGCGCTTTCATGACCGGCTTCGAGAATATGGACATCGAGGCCGTTCACCCCGTGAATCATGCGCGAGCGCACCCCGTTGGGAAGCGTTCCTGCGGCGTAGGTCGGCATGGCCAAATCGCTTTCTCCTGTCGGGTTTGCGCGGGCAGGCCGAAGCCACGCGGCAACCAGGCCGGCCGCGCCCATCGCGAGGACGGCTCGTCGCGGCGCCGATGGCTTGCTGTTGTCGACGGGCATCGTGGCGCTCCGGAATATGGTGATCACCATAGTATGGCGATCGCCATAGCCCGGTCAAGCGAAACGTGGTACGTTTGCCGCATGACACGCAAGACTGACGCTCGCGCTCGCGCGATTGCCACGGCGGAACGGCTGTTTCGCATCCAGGGCTACACCGCGACCGGACTGACCCAGATCCTCGAAGAAAGCGGCGCCCCCAAAGGATCGTTCTACTTCCACTTCCCACGCGGCAAGGCGCAACTCGCGGAGGAAGCCATCGATCATTACGTCACGAATCGAATTGCCGTCTTGCGGAACATCTCGGCTGAGACGACCGGTCATGCGCTGAATTTTGTTCGCCGGATCCTCAGCACATTTGCCGCCGAAATGGTCGCCACCGATTTCCAGTACGGGTGCCTGATGCAAAACCTGGCGAACGAACTGCCCGCGCTCGACGCCGAACTCACCCAGCGGGTCGCGCGTGGGTTTGCCGATTCGACCGAGGTCATTGCGGCGCATTTCCGCGGGTGCGGTTTCGCTTCCGCACGCGCATCGTCAGCCGCGGCCGCGCTGGTCGCCGCGCTCGAAGGTGCCCGTACGATCGCCCGCCTGGAGCGCTCGCCGGCCGTATTCGACGCGCTGGCGGAGGTCAGCGGCCAAAGGTGGGGCGCTGCCGACGCGTGATCCGGCCCGATGTTCCCGTGACGAGTCGTCCGTGACTTCCGCCGATCACGGGGCATCGCCCGTTGCCGAGATACCGCGAATGCTGTCGACTGCGTTCGCTCGAATGGCGCAGCGGTAACCGGGCAACGTGAACGGTGGGGAAACTGGCATGCAGACGCATTCGAAGAAAACCGAACAGGTCGGCCTCCCGGCGCGCTCGAGGCTGAGCCGCTCATACGGCTCGGCGGATTTCGCCGACGCATTTTCGGTGGCCTTGCCGGCCACCGCCTGCAACGACGCGGCGTCTCTCGCCCGACACATCTTTACCGGGCAACCCAAGTGGATCGCGCCGCTGCTACGCATCCGGGACCTGATCGTGTGGCCGTTCGGCCTGAAAGGAACGGCCGATTTGAAAGCCGCGAACGGCGACCGAATCAGCATTTTTCGCGTGTTCGAACGACACGACGACGAAATCATTCTGGGCGAGGACGACGCGCATCTCGATTTCCGTGTGTCGGTGCTCGTGCAGCCCGCATCCGATGGCCTGCCCCGGCGACTGACGCTCACCACCCTCGTTTTCTACAATCGTCCGTTGGGCCGGGTTTATCTCGGCGTCATCGCGCCTTTCCATCGCCTCGTCGTGCGATCCTCGCTCGACCAGGCGCAGGCGCTCGGATGGCCGCGCCGATAGCCGCCGGAAAGCCCGGCGCCGCCGCAGGCGCCGTCACGGCGACATCGACGATCGCCACGGCGTTTTCATTTGCCGGTGGTCTGAACGACCGGCCTCCCTCGCGACGCCGAAGCCGCGGATCAATGCGAAGCACCGAACAGTCGAATCACGACGCCGCGCAGCCACCGGTTGCCGGCCTCGTGGTGATAGCGCGCGTGCCAGTGCTGCCGTACCGCGAAGCCTTCGACGGGAATCGGGCACGCATGAACCGCCAGATCGTTGGCCTGTGCCAGCGTCTCGCCGATATGACGCGGTAGCGTCGTGATCAGGTCGGTCGTCTGCACGATCGCCCCCAACCCCAGAAAGCCCGGCAATTCCAGCACCACGTCCCGCTCGATGCGCGCCTGCCGCAGCGCCTGTTCGAGCAGTTGCGCCCCCGTTCCCGCCGTAATGGCGACATGCCCCTCCGAACGATACTGCTTTACCCCAAGCCGGCCGCGAATCCGCGGGTGATGCCGGTTCACCAGACAAATCCAGTCCTGGTCATACAGCTTCTGCTGGTAAATACCACCGCCAAGCCACGGCACGTAGCCGATCGCGAGATCGGCTTCGCCGGATTCGAGCGCCCGCTCCGTATTGCCGTCGATCCGTGCGGCTTCCAGCCGGACGCCCGGCGCCTGCGCGCGGACATGGGCCAGCAGCCGCGGCAGCAGCGTCACGTGGCTCGCGTCGGTCATGCAGATGCGAAAGCGTCGCTGCGCGGTCGCCGGATCGAATGCGATCTCCCACGCCGTGAAGCGTCGCAGCGATTCGAGGATTTCCCGGCATGGCCCGATCAGCGCGTCGGCTTGCGGTGTCGGCGCCATGCCGCCGGGCGTGCGGATGAAGAGCGGATCGTGCAGGTGTTCGCGCAAGTGCCCGAGCCAGATGCTGACGGTCGGCTGGCTCTGGCCGAGCTGCTCGGCGACGCGCGTGACGCTGCGCACGTCGTACAGGAGATCGAATAGCTGAAGCAGCTTCAGGTCCGGCAGATCGGCGGGCATCGTCGCATTATTGTCCATCGCAATGACGCTATTGTATCCATTGCATTGTCGACATGAGCGGCGGCTCCTATCGTGAGGCCATACGTCAAGGAGACACCATTGAAAATTGCGATTCTGGGTGCTGGCGCGCTGGGCTGTGCGATCGGCGCCACCCTCACCGAAGGCGGTCACGAGACCTGGTTGATCGACCGTTCGCCCGCGCACGTCGACGCGATGCGTCGCGACGGCCTGCGGGTCGACGACGCCCGCGGCACGCGCCTGGTACGCGTCCATGCGACGACGCAGGCCGCCGAAGTCGGTGTGGCCGACCTGGTGGTGGTCCTGGTCAAGTCGTTTCACACCGATGCCGCCATCCGCGGCGCGCAGTCGCTGGTGGGGCCCGATACCGTCGTGCTGTCGCTGCAGAACGGCCTCGGGCACGAGGACATCCTGAGCGACGCCGTCGGCCGCGAACGCGTGCTCGCGGGCAAGACCTACGTCGGCGGCGTGCTGCGCGGGCCGGGCCATATCGAATCCGGCGTGATCGGCAAGCACACCTACATCGGTGAACTCGACGGACGCATCACGCCGCGCGTGCAGGCGATCGCCGCCGCGTTCGATACCGCCGGCCTCGCGACGACGATCAGCGACAACATCGTCGGCACGATGTGGGACAAGCTGCTGGTGAATGTCGCGACCGGCGCGCTGACCGGCCTCACCGGCCTCACCTACGGGCAGCTTTACGACGAGCCGCTGCTCAAGGCGACGTCGCTCGCGGCCGTGGCCGAGGCCATTGCGGCGGCGCAGGCGGCCGGCGTCAGGCTGTCGATGACCGATCCCGAACAAGCGTGGACGCTCGCCGCCGAGGGGCTGCCGGCAGCCTTCAAGACCTCGATGCTGCAAAGTCTGGAGAAAGGCTCGATCACCGAGATCGATTTCATCAACGGTTCGGTCGTGCGCGCCGGGCAGCGCCACGGCGTGCCGACCCCGGTCAATGCCACGCTCGTCGCCTGCATCAAGGGGCTGGAGCGCGCGATGGCCGATCGCCAACGCGAGGAGGCAGCCGCATGAGCGCCACGAAAGCCTATCTCGAACACGTTGCGATCTGGGTGAAGGACATCCGCTGGCACATCCGTTTCTTCGAGGAAGTCCTCGGCATGACGCTGCGCGAAGTGGACGGCACGCTCGACGCACCGCGGCAGTACTGGACGCTCGGCGGCCTGCAGTTCATCCACGCGCCGGAACATGACGGCCCGGAAGGCCGGCTCGCCCATCTCGGCGTGATGTGCGAGGACCTGGAGGCCGCGCTGGCCGCGGCGCGGCGGTTCGACGTGACCGAGATGCCGCAGGGGCGCAACTGGATTCGCCTGCCCGACGGGCTCGCCGTCGAGCTGATTCAGGCCCGGCCGGCTTGCTGCGTCGCGCAGGCGCTGGCGATCAACCCGCGCGCGGAGGCATGACCATGACGATCGTCGAAAAATACTGGGACGACGCGCGCGAGGGCGACACGTGCACGAGCCCGACCTACCGGGTGACCAAGGAGCGCATTCTCGCGTATGCCGACCTCACCGGCGACCATACGCCCGTTCACGTGGACGAGGCATACGCGAACGCGAGCCATTTCGGCTGCCTCGTCGCGCACGGGCTGTTCGGGCTATCCATCGCCGACGGCCTGAAAACGCAGAGCGACTATCGCTTCCTGCCGGGCATGTCGCTCGGCTGGACCTGGGATTTCCTGCTGCCGATCAAGGTCGGCGACGTGCTGCACGTGACGTTCCGCGTCGGCTCGATGCGGGCCAGCAAGAGCCGCCCGGACTGGGGCATCGTCGTGCTGCCGTCGGAGCTGATCAATCAGGACGGGCAGGTCGTTCAACGCGGCGAACATCGTCTGATGGTGCCGCGCCGTCCGGAGGCACCGTGATGCAGGCCCGTCCCCTCGAAGGCATTCGCGTCGTCGACTACAGCCATTTCCTCGCCGGCCCGTATGTCGGGCGCTGTCTCGCGGCGCTCGGCGCCGAAGTCATCAAGGTCGAGCGTCCCGGCACCGGCGACGCCGGGCGACAGCACGCAACCGTGCTCGACGACCAGCAAAGCGGCTACTTCCTGCAGCTCAACATGGGCAAGCGCGGCGTGAGCGTGAACATGAAGGACGCGCGCGGCAAGGCGTTCATGCAGCGGCTGTGCGACTCCGCCGACGTCTTCATCGAGAACTATCGTCCGGGTGCGCTGGACAAGCTCGGGCTCGGCTATGCCGAACTGTCGGCGCGCAATCCGGGCCTCGTCTACTGCTCGATTTCGGCGTACGGTCACACCGGCCCCGATGCGCATCGCGCGGGCTTCGGGCTGATCGCCGAAGCGAAGAGCGGGATCATGCAGATGGTCGGCACGCCGGGCGAGCGCCCGCCGCTGCTGCGCATTTCGCTCGGGGACATGTACACCGGCATTCATGCGGTCGCGGCGATCAACGCCGCGCTGCTGGGGCGCGTGAAGAGCGGCCGCGGGCAACACGTCGACATGGCGCTGTACGACACGCTGGTGTCGATGCACGAGTATGCGGTGCAGTGCTACACGCTGAAAGGCGTGCTGCCCGAGCAGACCGGGCACGACATGCCGACGTCGACACTCTACGGCGTGTTCCGCGCCGCGGACGGCGATCTCGTGATCGCCGCGCAGGTGGATGATGCGTGGAAGCGCTTCGCCGAGTTGATCGCGGCGCACGGCGGCCCCGCGGATTTCGGCGCCGACACGCGGTTTCACGACAGCACCGGGCGCAACGCGCACCGCGCGGAAATCCTGTCGGTGGTCGAGCCGTGGGTGGCCGCGCGTTCCGTCGCGTCGGTACTGGACCTGCTGGACGGCATCGACGTGCCCTGCGCGAAGGTGCAGCGCATCGACGAGGTGTTGAACGATCCGCAGATCCAGGCCCGAGGCATGGTCGTCGAGCAACAGCATCCACGCTACGGGACGCTGCGCCTGCCCAACTTGCCGTTCCGGTTCTCCGATTGCGATACGACGATTCGCGACGTCGCGCCCGATCTCGGGCAGCACAACGCGGAAGTCGCGCGTTCCCTCGGGTTCGATGCGGCCGAAATCGACGCGATGCAGGCCGACGGCGTCCTCTATTCGAAAGCGAGCCAATCATGACCGACCAATACGCGGTGATCGGCAATCCGATCGGACACACGAAATCTCCGCTGATTCACGGCCTCTTCGCGCAAGCGACGCGGCAGGACCTCCGCTATACGGCGATCGAGGGCCCGCTCGAGCCGGCAGGCGCCTTTGCTGCCGCGGTACGTGCGTTTTTCGAGGGCGGCGGCAAAGGTATCAACGTCACCGCGCCGTTCAAGCTCGACGCGTTCGCGATGTCGGACGAACGCAGCGAGCGTGCGCGGCTCGCGGGCGCGGCCAATGCGCTGAAGTTCGACGGCGGCCGCATCCTGGCGGACAACTTCGACGGAATCGGGCTGGTTCGCGATATCGAAGCGAACCTCAATCTGCCGATGGCCGGCAAGCGCGTGCTGGTGCTCGGTGCCGGCGGCGCGGCGCGCGGCGCGCTGTTGCCGTTCCTCGAAGCCGGCCCGGCGGAACTCGTGATCGCGAATCGCGACGTCGACAAGGCGCGCGCACTGGCCGCGCAGGTCGCCGGGCGAGGCCCGCTGGTTGCCGGCAGCTACGCGGACCTCGCGCGGATGGGACGTTTCGACCTGGTCGTCAATGCGACGTCGGCCAGCCTGACCGGCGACCTGCCGCCTGTCCCGCCGAGCGTGTTCAGTCCGAAGGGAACCGCCTACGAACTCGCCTATGGCAAGCGTCTCACGCCGTTCCTCCGGCTCGCGAAAAACGCCGGCGTGCACGGGATCGCGGACGGCGTCGGCATGCTGGTCGAACAGGCGGCCGAAGCGTTCGCATGGTGGCGCGGCGTGCGCCCCGAGACCAGCGCGGTGATCGATCGGCTGGCCGTGCCGTTCGACTGAACCGGCAATGGGATCGGCATGCAGGCGATCCCGATGCGCGACGGCATCGATCGCGACAGCCTCGGCAGGCGCGAGACGGCAGGCCCGGCGCCTCCCCGGTGAACGACCTGCGGCGAGCGAACGCGCAACCGGTCGGCAATTGCCGAATACGATCGGTTGCGCGTCGCACGCAAGCCCATGCCAGCATCATTGCGCGGCCAGCCGGCGATCGATGCGCCGGCGTGTTCGGCACCGCTTCCACCCCGCATTTTTTCAGCTTGCCGCCGCAGTGCTCACACGCCGGGCGCCCTTGCCTTGCCGCTGCCTTCACCGCTCACCCGATACCCTGCCGAACACCGTCATGCCGGACACCACGCGCCCCGCTCGCCTGAACTTCGCGCTCATGTTGCCGCTGCTGCTGGCGGCCCAGCCGGTGGCGACCGACAGTTACCTGCCGGCGCTACCGGAAATCGCTGCAACGCTGGGCTCGGCCAGCGTCAGCCTCACGGTTTTCGCGTTGATATTCGGTATCGGACAATTGCCGATGGGCAGTCTTTCCGACCGGTTCGGCCGCCGCCCCGTCTTGCTGACCGGCCTGGCGCTCTATGCGCTGACCGCACTGGCGGCGGCGCTCGCATCAACCGCCCCGATGCTGGTGGCCGCACGTGCGATGCAGGGCTTTGCGATGGCCGCGATCCTGGTATGCGCCCGTGCGGCGGTACGCGACCGGTACTCGGCGGGCGACGGCCCGTACGTGATGGCGCGCGGTTTCATGGGAATGGGGATGATGGCGTTCCTTGCCCCGATTGTCGGTGCGTATGTCACGCAGCACGCCGGCTGGCGATGGGTACTCGCGGGGATGAGCCTGTATGCGTTCGGCTTGCTCGTCATGTGCTGGTACGGCTTCGAGGAGAGCGCCGCCAGTATCGCGCCGCGCCGGAATTCGACCGGGGACGTGCGCGAGATATTCAGCGATGCCCCGTTCAGGGTATGGACGCTGCTGGCCGCGTCGACGTACACCGGCATGTTCTGTTTTCTGCTGCTGTCTCCGACGGTCTACATCCGGTATCTCGGCATCTCGCCCCAGCGATACGGCTGGATACCGGCGAGCGGGACGCTCGTCTATGTCCTGAGCACCTACGGCTGCCGCCAGTTGCTCCGACGTCAAAGCATGCTCCGAACGGTGCGCCAGGGCGCGACGCTGAGTCTTTCCGGCGCGGTGATCCAGGCGTTGGGGTGTGTGCTGCTTCCCGGCAGCATCTGGCCGCTGCTCGTCGGGCACGGCGTGTATTGTCTCGGCCACGGGATCCATCAGCCATGCGGGCAGGCAGGGGCGGTGAGCGGCCTGCCTCATCTTGCCGGCCGCGCGGTATCCTGGTCCGGCTTCATCATGATGTTCTTCGCTTTCAGCGTGGGACAGACGGCGGCGGTTTTCACCGATCCGCGCTATCAGTCGGGCGCGTGGCCGATGGTGGTGCCGATGCTCGTCGTCGGCGTCACGCTGGTCACGATCGCGTTTGCGTGGTTGCCGAAAATCGGTGGCGCGAAGTTGGGCGCGGCAACGGCTCCGGCACGCGCGGTGGATGGTCGATGAGTTGCTTCGGGCAGTCGGCGGGCGAAGCGACGCGAACGCCTGCCCGACGTCGCGTCGATCAGCCACGCTCAGATCTGTTGCTGCCCGCCATCGACGAACAATTCGATGCCGTTCACGAAGCTCGCATCGTCTGAAGCGAGGAACAGCGCCGCGCTCGCGATCTCGCCCGGCTCGCCGAGGCGTCCCATCGGAATCTGGGCCGCCAGATAATCGGCCAACCCCTGCCGCTGAGCCGCATCGTCACCGGCAAGATCAAGCAGGCCGGGCGTGCGGGTCGCGCCGGGGCTGATCGTGTTCACACGAATGCGGCGCTCCTTGAGGTCGAGAATCCAGCTGCGCGCAAACGCGCGCACCGCCGCCTTCGAAGCCGAATACACGCTGAACGCAGCGGTACCCGCGCTGCCCGCCGTCGAGCCGGTCAGAATCACCGATGCACCCTCGGCAAGCAGCGGCAGCGCCTTCTGCACGGTGAACAGCACGCCCTTTACGTTGCGATCGAACGTTTCGTCGTAATGCGCCTCGGTGATGCTGCCGAGCGGCAGCATCGAACCGCCGCCGGCGTTCACGAACAACACGTCCAGGCGCCCGTGCTCTTCCTTGATTTGCGCATACAGCGCGTCGAGTTCGCCGAGTTTCGTGGAATCGGAACGCACGCCGGTCGCGTGGCCGCCGGCTGCGCGAATCCCTTCCACGGCGGCATCGAGCTCGGCCTGGCGGCGGCCCGTGAGATAGACGTGCGCGCCGTCAGCCGCGAAGCGCTGGGCGGTGGCGAGGCCGATGCCGCTGGTGGCGCCGGTGACGAGTGCGATCTTGTTGTCGAGCTTGCGTGCCATGGTATTGCTCCTTTCGTTGATCAGTGGTGTTTGCGTCAGGTGTCGCGTAGTGCGATGTGAGGAGAATATCGACGGCCTGATCTTTTCGAAATAGAATTGATCGCAATCAAACGTTGCATAAATGCAAGGATGAGGCGCAATGGCGTACCTACCCGACTTCGAAGGGCTCGCGATGTTCGCGAAGGTGGCCGAGCACGGGTCGTTTGCGGCTGCGGCGCGCGCGACCGGGGTGTCGGTCGCCACCGTCTCGCGCGGCGTGGCCCGCCTGGAAGACCGGCTCGGCGCGCGGTTGTTCAATCGGACGTCGCGCCAGCTCTCGCTGACCGAGTTCGGCCGGACGATCAGCGAGAAAGCCGGCGAGATCTATCGCCAGGCCGAGGAGGCGGAAAGCTCGGCGCGCGAAATGTCGGTGCAGCCCCGCGGGCTGGTGCGCCTGACCGTGCCGATGTCGTTCGGGCTGCGCTGGGTCGCGCCATTGCTGCCGGGCTTCTTTCGCGCGTATCCGGAAGTGTCGATCGACCTGCATTTATCGGATGCGTCGGTCGATCTGATCGCCGATGGATTCGACGCCGCATTGCGTATCGCCGCGCTGCCGGATTCGTCGCTGGTCGCGCGGCGGTTGTGCGCAGTCACGCAATTCGTGGTGGCGTCGCCGGAATATTTGCGTCGCGAAGGAAAACCCGCGCATCCGCGCGAACTCGCGGATCGCCCCTGCCTCTCGTACGCCTATCGTGCGCGTAGTGCCGTCTGGCGTTTCACGAACGACGCGGGCGACGAGGAGTCGGTCATGCCGACGGGCCCGCTACGCGTCACCAACGCCGATGCGCTGTTGCCGACGCTGCTCGATGGTCTCGCGATCGCCGAGCTGCCGGAGTTCATCGCCTACGACTATCTGGCCGATGGCCGTCTCGAAGCCATTCTCACCGACTGGTCGCTGACGAAGGGTGGGCTTTATTTCGTTACGCCGTCGGCACGGGCGCGCCCCGCGAAGGTGACGGCATTGTCCGACTACATAGCCGAACATCTGGGCAATCCAGTCTGGCGATGGCCAACGTGACGCGCGCGGAAAACGCTGGGGATACCTGATCTTCAAGGACTTGATCAGGTTCGACCGATCGACCGCTACGGCCCCCAGAGAAGGCCGTCGGCCGACCGTCTGCGCGAACGACTTCAGATACTTCACGCCCGTGTCGCACATGATCGCGACGACGTGGCGTCCGGGCCGAGGCGTTCGGCGAACCGCAACCCCGCCCGTCTCGCCGGCCATCCGATGCGTCAGACCGTACGCGACACCAGTTCGCCCAGCACCGTGTCCAGCGCGACGCGGCCACGCAGGATTTCGTCAGGATCACTTTCGAAATCGAGCCAGCCTTCGTTGAAACCGTCCAGCATGCGCATGCGCGGGAGCGGGTGCTGCATGCCCTGCGCGCGAAACAGCGCTTCCCACGTTCGCCTGTCGACGGCCTCCGCGCGCACGTCCCGACCCAAAACGCGAGCGAAGGCCTGTGCAAGATCGTCGGGGCTCACCCGGCGCGGCCCTTCGAGCTCGACGACACGCACCCCGCGCCACGTCTGCTGGAGCAGGTCCGCCGCCACGCGGCCGACGTCCGCGGTGGCGACCATCGGCACGGGCTTGTCGAGCGGCTGCAGGTAGCTGGCGACGACGCCATCGTCGCGCGCGGACGCGACATCCCACGCGGCGTTCTCCATGAACCAGCCGGGCCGCAGGAACGTCACCGGCATCGGCAGCTCGCGCAGCGTCTGCTCCATCAGCGTGAGTTGCGTGAGCAGATTGGGCTCATCAGCCTGCGCGCCGATCGTCGACAGGCACACGACCCTTTCGGGGCGCGCCTTCAGCAGCGCGGCGGACACGGCTTCGATCACCTTCCGCGCTTCGGGAAACCCGGGCGCCGGATCGAACACCGGCGGCAGCAGGATGAAAACGCCCGTCGCGCCGGCGAACGCGGCGGCGAGCGACGAAGCGTCTTCCATGAAAGCGGTCGCCATCTCGCACCCGCGCGCCGCCCACGCCGCGGCCCGCGTCGCATCGCGCACGACCGCGCGCACGGGCCGACCCGAGGCCAGCAGCTCACGGGCCAGCGCGCCGCCGACCTTGCCGGTGATTCCAGTGATTGCATACATTGCTCGTTCTCCATGTGTGAATGCGTGGGTCGCATTGTGGACAAACGCCGGCCGAAACAAAACGACATGGATGGCATCATATTAGTGACAACGCGTCATCAATTCGGCATGATCGATGCGCACGCCCGGCAATGGGCATCATGCGGCGTGGGCGTGCCGGCCTTCCGCGGGTCGCTCGCGATCCGCCAACCGTATTCATTCGAGCAACCATGAGATCCAGTAGCGAGAAACTGTCCGGCGGCATCAGCGTGTTCGCCGCCGTGGTCGATGCCGGGACGTTCGCGGCCGCCGCCGACGTGATAGGCATGACGCCGCCGGGCGTCAGTCGAGCGATTGCGCGGCTGGAAAGAAAATTGAATATCCGGCTGTTCAACCGCACGACGCGGTCGGTGTCGCTGACCGAAGAGGGCCGCCGCTTTTACGAGCAGGTCATGCCCCATCTCGCCGGGCTGGAGGAAGCCGCCGCGGCGGCCGCGGGTGGCGCGTCCGCGGTGCGCGGCAAGCTGCGCATCAATCTGGATCCCGTCGTCTATCGCGCCATTCTCGGGCAACGGCTCGATGCGTTCATGGACGCCCATCCCGAACTCGAAATCGAACTCATGGCGCGAGACAGCCTGGGCGACCTCGTCATGGACGGCTTCGACCTCGCCGTGCGATTCGGCGAACCGCGGGCATCCAGCCTGATCGCGAGAAAGCTGCTCGATACCGGCGTCGTGACGGTCGCGGCGCCCGCGTACATCGCGCGCCGGGGGCGGCCGGAAAAACCCGAGGACCTCGAAAACCGCAACCACCGCTGCCTCGAATTTCGGAACCCGGAAACAGGCAAGCCGTTCGCGTGGGAATTCCATCGCAAGCGCAAACGCATCGTGGTCGACACCCGCGGACGCCTCACGGTCAACGATCCAGGCGCCCTGCTCAACGCATGCGTCGCCGGTTCCGGCATCGCGCAGATGCTGCTGCTCGGTGCCGAGCCGCTGATCGCCGACGGCCGGTTGATCAATCTCTTTCCCGAATGGGCGGACGAGCGGTATCCGTTATACGCGTACTACCCGTCCCGGCATCACGTGCCGGCCAAGACCCGCGCGTTCCTGGATTTTCTGGTCGAACTGTCGAGCATGCACGGGGGCGTCGGCACGCGCTAGTGCTCCGGCGCCGGCTCGCGAGCGCGCGGCGGCCCGCCGGCGAGCGCCAGCTACACTGTCTGCGCGAGGGCAGGATCGATCTCGCGCGCGGTCAGTCCGAATCTCGCCATGCGGGCGCGATGGTCCGGCGAGCCGAGATAGGCACGAAGTTGCCGATCAAACGTGTCGAGAAGACGCCGGTTTTCCCGGTTGAATGAAAACGCGCCGAGCGGAGGCGCTCGCCGTGCGCCGTTGACGCCCGGCTCGTGCGCGACGGCCTCGATCATCGCGCTGCCTATCCGGCTCGCAACGATTCGATTCCCCAGCGCCGTGCTCGCATAGGCGTCGATCACGCCGGAGAGAACGGCCGCGATCGCGTCGGCTTGCTGTTCGAACACGACGATTTGCCGCCGACTCACGCCTGACGCCATCGCGGAATCCTGCTGGACCTGTCCGGCAATGATGCCGAGGCGCGCATCGGGACGTTCGGCGATCGACGCATAGCTCGTGAGCGCTTTCGGGTTGCCGGGACGCACCAGAAAGCCGTCCTCGATGCCCCACACCGGCACGCTGAACGCGACGGTATCGGCGCGCTGCGGCGTCACGAACAGCGGCACGTTCATGTCCCAGTGACCCGATGCGACGCCGGGTAGCAATTCGCTGAACGTCGTCGGGCAATACTCGATCCGGGTAACGCCGATCTGTCGCAGGATCGTCGCCGCGAGCTCCAGATCGGCACCCATGGCGGTGCCGTCCGCTTCGGTCCAGCCGAACGGCGGTTCCTCGATGTACGCAATGGTTACCTTCATCGCATTGTCCTGCAGGCCGAAGAATCGATCAGGAGTTCATCAGCTTACCGTGGGAAGTCGAGATCCACGAAGAGCGGACAAAATTAATTCGGGTGTAAGCAAATTGACGACATTATTTTGGCGAGACCGTCAGGCGTTCCAGAATGAACTGGCTCCACGCTATTCGACGTTGTCCGCCACGTCCGTCATCCGGATCATGTGCGGCTTGATGCCGTCGTCTTCGGCCGTCGCGGCCTCCTTCGGATGAATCAGCGCTTCGAGCCGCGCCTTCGTCGCGATGAACTCGGGCGTATTGACCTGCGAGTAATCGCGCGGCCGCGGCACCGGCACCTCGATCAGTTCCTGCACGCCGCCGGGGTTCGCCTTCAGCACCAGGATCCGGTCGGCCAGAAAGATCGCCTCGTCGAGGTCGTGCGTGATGAACAGGATCGTCACGTCGATGTTGCGCCAGATGTCGAGCAGGTGCGTCTGCATCCTCGCCCGCGTCTGGGCGTCCAGCGCGCCGAACGGTTCGTCCATCAGCAGGATGCGCGGACGGTTCGCGAGCGCACGGGCAATCGCCACGCGCTGCTTCATCCCGCCCGACAACTGGTGCGGATACACGTCCGCAAAACGCGTCAACCCGACGAGATCGAGCCACTGCAGCGCCTCGCGCTCGGCCACGCCGCTGCTGCTGCCGTTCATTCGCAGGCCGAACATCACGTTCTTCTTCACCGTGAGCCACGGAAACAGCGTATAGCCCTGGAACACCATCCCGCGATCGGCGCCCGGCCCGTCCACCGGTTTGCCGTCCAGCAGCACGTCGCCGCTCGTCTGCGCGTCGAGCCCGGCGAGGATCCGGATCAACGTCGATTTGCCGCAACCGGACGGGCCGATCACGCACACGAACTCGCGCCGATGCGTGCGGAAACTGATGTCGTCGAGCGCGACACACTCGCCCTGCGGTGTCGTGAAACGCTTGCCGATGTGCCGCACGTCGAGTATCACGTCGCGGGCCTTCAGTCGCGCGAAGCGCTCGCGCACCGCGTCGGATTGAATCAGGTAATCGGGGACGGCTTGCGGGTTCTGCATGATGCCCTCTGCTGAAATCGGTCGATGGATACGTGCGGGCGGCGCTCACGCTTTCAGCGTGCGGTCCCACGGAAAGAGCCGGCCGCCGAGCAGCGCGAGCACGATATCGGTGCCGAGGCCGATGATCCCGATCATCAGGATCGCCGCATACACGTTGTCGAAATGCTGGTAACGCGCCTGCTGGCTGATGTACCACGTGATGCCCGAACTCGTGCCGACGAGCTCGGCGACGATCAGGTAAGTCCACGCCCAGCCGAGCAGGATCCGCTGATCGCGATACAGATCGGGCAGCACGCCCGGAATCACGACGTGCGTCAGCAGCTTCAGTTTCTTCGTGCCGAGCGTCATCGCGGCCTCGAACAGCCCGTATTCGAGCTTGCGCGTGGTGTTCGCGATGATCAGCACCTGTTGGAACAGCGTGCCGATCACGATGATCGCGATCTTCGGCGCGTCGTAGATGCCCAGGATCGCGACCATCAGCGCGCCGAACGCGGGCGCCGGCAGGTAGCGGAAGAACTCCAGGAACGGCTCCTGCAGCCGCGCGAGCGCACTGAAGGTGCCGCAGACGATGCCGAGCGGCACGCCGATCGCCGACGAAATCACGAAGCCCCAGAAGATGATGCGGATGCTGTGCCACAGGCTTTCGTGCAGCCACACGCCGTCGCGCGACGCGGGCGGTGTCGTGAACGCCGTGTAGAACGCGCGCAATACCTGGTGCGGCGCCGGCAGGTAGACCGGATTCGCGCGCTCGCCCTCGGGCACGGCTGCGTGCGCCGCACGCGCATGCGCGAGCTCGTCGTCGAACACGTCGCGATCGATCTGCATGCCGGCCTGGAAATAGTCGACGCTGCCCGGATTCGTGATGCGCATTTGCGGATGCCAGACGAACGGGACATAGCTGATCAGGCACCAGACGGCGAACGGCAGCAGGAAGGACGCCAGCCCGAGCGTCCATTTGCCGCGCGTCGTCAGCTCGCGCCGCACGGCGAGCCAGCCGGTCGTGTTGCGGGTCGTTGTCATCGGAATCTCCGTATCGTTTCGGGTGCCGGTCGCGCGAATGCCGCGGCATCGCGCGACCGTGCGGTCATTGCCGTGCGTCGCTCGCGGCCTGCGCGCGGTACGCCCGCCAGCCGCCGAACCGCGTGATGTCCTGCGCTTCGTCGAGCGCCACGTTCTCGCACAGGAAGCCCTGCACGGGCGAACCGTCGGCGAGCGTCAACGTGCCGATGCCGAGCGGCGCCGCAATACCGGCGACGAAGCTGCCGTACGCGTCGACCGGCATCTCCCAGATTTCGACCGCGATCGGCGCGCCGCCGTCCGGCACGCGCACGAGCCCCGGTTTGGCGACGCCGCCGCTTGCGTCGGCGGACAGCGCATAGAGACGATAGGCCGGCGCGGTCGTGGTCGCGGCGACGAAGCGCGCGCCGCGCTGCGTGAGCTGCCCATTCAACGGTTCGCCGCGCAGATGCGCGCCGACGACGGCCACCCGCACGACACCCGCCGATGCGACGCCCGGCGGCATCGCGGCCGCAGGCGGCCGTACGTCGCCGCCCGCCGCCACGCCGTCGCCCCATGCCTGCGCGAGATCGAGCAGCCGCGCATCGTCGTGCGCGCGACCGACGAACGTGATGCCGAACGGCAAGCCCGCATGCGGCCCGGTCGCGCACGTGCCTGCCGGCACCGCGATCGCCGACAGGTCGAGCAGGTTCACGAAGTTCGTGTAATAGCCAAAGCGTGAATTGATCGCGATCGGATCGGCTTCGAGCGCATCGACGGTCGCGGTCGTCGCCGAGGTCGGCATCACGATCGCGTCGAGGCCGTCCCACGCGCGGGCCGCATCGACGCGCAGCGCCGCAAGCCGGTCGAATGCGGCGAACGCATCGGCGGCGCTGAAGCGCGACGCGCCGCCGAGGATCTCGCGAATCACCGGATGCAGCGCATCGGGCTCGCGCGCGGCGAACGGGCCGATCGCGGCGAGCCGCTCGGCGACCCACGGGCCTTCGTACAGCAGCCGCGCGGCGGCCAGGAATGGGCCGAAGTCGATCTCGACGATCCGCGCGCCGGTCGCGCGCAGCCGTTCCAGCGCCGCACCCCATGCCGCGCGATACGATGCGTCGCCGAAGAATTCGAGCTGATCGGCACGTGGCGTACCGAAACGCAATTGCGCGAGCGGCCGCGCCGGCTGCGCGCGCAAGCCGTCCGCGCCCAGCAGCGGCTGCCAGGCGCGCCCGTAAGGATCGCCTTCCGTCACGCCATGCGCGGCGGCGAACACGGTGCGCGCGTCGTCCGCCGAGCGGGCGAACACCGACACGCAATCGAGCGACCGGCAGGCCGGCACCACGCCGAGCGTGCTGAGCACGCCCCGGGTCGGCTTGAGCCCGACGAGCCCATGAAATGCGGCGGGTACGCGCCCGGAGCCCGCCGTGTCGGTGCCGAGCGAGAACGTCGCGACGCCGAGCGCGACGGCCACGGCCGAGCCGGAACTCGAGCCACCCGACGCGTAGCGCGGGTCGAGCGCATTGCGGCACGCGCCGTATGGCGAGCGCTGCCCCGAGAGCCCGGTCGCGAACTGGTCGAGATTCGTCTTGCCGACGGGAATCGCGCCGGCCGCGATCAGCCGCTCGACCACGGGCGCGCTGCGTTCGGGCGTATATGCGTAGGCGGGGCAGCCCGCCGTCGTCGGGATGCCGGCGACGTCGATGTTGTCCTTGACCGCGAACGGCACGCCGTAGAGCGGCAACGACGCGATGTCGCGCCCGGCCAGTGCGTCGGCATACGGCATCATCTCGTCGCGCGTCAGCGGCCGGATCCACGCATGGTGCGGGTCGCCCGCGTCGAAGTGCGCGGCGATCGCGTCGACGAGCGCATGCGGCGTCAGGCCGCCCGCCGCGTAGCGTGCGCGCAGCGCGGCAATCGAGTGCAGCCCGGGCAGGATCGAGCGTTCCGTCGTACTCATGCGACCTCCTCGGCGGCGCCCGCCTTCATCACCATCAGCCGCTGGCCGGCCACCACCGCCGCGCCAGGCGCGCAATCGATCGTTTCGATCGTGCCGTCTTCCGTTGCCGTCACCGCCACCTCCATCTTCATCGACTCGACGATCGCGACGACCTGCCCTTCGGTCACGCGCTCGCCGGCTTCCACCAGCACTTTCCACACGCTGCCCGACACGTCCGCGGCGATCGCCCGCTGCGTGTCGTCGAGCGCGGCCGCCACCCGGTCCGCTTGCGGGTCGCCGTGCTCCGCGTCGCCGACGTATTCCGCATGGCCGGCCGCGCGCCACCGCTCGCGCTCCGCGTCGAACGCGGCCTGCTGCGTCGCCTTGAACGCGGCGATCGAATCCGCCTCGTCGTTCAGGAAGCGGTTGTAGGCGCGCAGATCGAACACCGATTCCTCGATCTTCAGCGTCGCGCGGCCCGCGATGAAATCCGCACGCAGCGCACTCAGCTCGGTTTCGCTGACTTCGTAGAAGCGGATCTCGTCGAAGAAGCGCAGCAGCCACGGCTTGCCGGCTTCGAATTCCCGCGTGGTGCGGTGGCGGTTCCACATCTGCACGGTGCGGCCGACGAACTGATAGCCGCCCGGCCCTTCCATCCCGTACACGCACAGATACGCGCCGCCGATGCCGACCGCGTTCTCCGGCGTCCAGGTGCGCGCGGGGTTGTATTTCGTCGTCACGAGCCGGTGCCGCGGATCGATCGGCGTCGCGACGGGCGCACCGAGGTAGACGTCGCCGAGCCCCATCACCAGATAGCGCGCGTCGAACACGATGCGCTTCACGTCGTCGATGCTCGCGAGGCCGTTGATGCGCCGGATGAACTCGATATTGCTCGGGCACCACGGCGCATCGGGCCGCACCGACTGCATGTAGCGTTCGATCGCGACGCGTGTCGACGGGTCGTCCCATGAAAGCGGCAGATGGACGATGCGGTTCGGCACGCGCATGTCGGCCACGTCGGCCAACTCGCGCTCGGCCGCCTGCAGATGCGCGAGCAGCGCATCGAGCGGCAGCGTCCGCGCGTCGAACTGCACCTGCAGCGAGCGGATGCCCGGCGTCAGGTCGAGCATGCCGGGCAACCGGTGCGCGTCGAGCCAGCCCATCAGCGCGTGCACGCGAAAGCGCAGGTTCAGGTCGAGCATGAGCGGCCCGTATTCGACGAGCACGTTGCGATCGCCCGAGCGCCGGTAGACGACGCCGATGCCGCCGCCCGCGGACGGGTCGCGGTGCAGCACGCAATCGTCGGATGCGCCGGATGCAGCCGTTGCCACGTCACGCGTCGCATCCACGATCGCGGCAGCCGGCTTCCCGGCCGATATCCCGGCCGACACGCCCGCGCGCACGAACCGCACGGTGTCGCCCGGCCGCAACTGCCCGAGCTTCCACAGCTCGTCGCGCACGACCGTCACCGGACACACGAAGCCGCCGAGGCTCGGGCCGTCCGGGCCGAGAATCACCGGCATGTCGCCGGTGAAATCGACGGCACCGATCGCATACGCGTTGTCGTGGATGTTCGACGGATGCAGCCCCGCCTCGCCGCCGTCCGCACGCGCCCATTGCGGCTTCGGGCCGATCAGCCGCACGCCGGTGCGGCTGGAGTTGTAATGGACGGTCCACTGCGTGCCGTAGAGCATCGCGACGTCGTCCGGCGTGAAGAAATCCGGCGCGCCATGCGGACCGTCGAGCACGCCGAGCGTCCATGCATGGGTCAGCTCGGGAACGTCGGCCGCGGCCAGCGTCGCGCCGGCGTCGCCGCGCCCGGCGTCCGCGTGCAGATGCAGCACGTCGCCCTTGCGCAGCGCGCGGCCGGCATGGCCGCCGAACTGGCCGAGCGTGAAGGTCGCCTTGCTGCCGAGATAGTCGGGTACCTGCAGCCCACCCTTGACGGCGAGACACGCGCGCACGCCCGCGCCCGTCACGCCGCCCAGCTTGAGCACGGCACCCGCCCGTGCGCGCACGACCTGCCAGAACGACACCGCTTCGCCGTCGAGCGTGGCCGCGAGCGGCGCACCGCCGAGCACGAACAGCGTCGCGGTATTGAAGCGCAGCGTCGCGCCGACCATCGTGAATTCCAGCCCGGCCGCGTCGCGCGCGTTGCCGAGTAGCGCGTTCGCGAGATCGAACGCGCGATCGTCCATCGGCCCCGACGGCGGCACGCCGACGCTCCAGTAGCCGACCCGCCCGGGCGCCTGCTGCACAGTGGTCTGCACGCCGCCGTCGAGCACGTCGATCGTGTGCGGCGCAAACGCGAAGCGCGACAGGAAGGCAGTGGTCGGCGCACCGCGCGCGAACGTGTCGGAGCCGACGACGGCGCGCAGGTAGTCGAGATTGGTCTCGATCCCGTACAGCTCGGTACGGTCGAGTGCGGCACGCAGCGCCGCCAGCGCATCGCGCCGCGTGTCGCCGCGCACGATCAGCTTCGCGAGCAACGGATCGTAATGCGCGCTGATCTCCGTGCCTGCCTCGATCCAGCCGTCGACCCGCACGTTCTCCGGAAACGACACGTGCGTAAGCAGCCCGGCGCTCGGCTGGAACTGCTTGTTCGGATCCTCCGCATAGAGCCGCACCTGGATGCTCGCGCCGCGCGGCGCGACGGCAAGCGTGTCGAGCGGCGGCAGGTCGCCTTCGGCCTGCAGGATCATCCATTCCACGAGATCGACGCCCGTCACTTCCTCGGTCACGCAATGTTCGACTTGCAGCCGCGTGTTCACCTCGAGGAAATAGAACCGCCGCGCGGACGCGTCGAACACGAATTCGACCGTGCCGGCCGACGCGTAGCCCACCGCGCGCGCGAGCCGCACCGCGCTCGCGTGCAGCGCGTCGCGCTCGGCGTCGGTCAGGTCGGGCGCGGGCGTTTCCTCGATCACCTTCTGGTTGCGGCGCTGCACCGAGCAATCGCGTTCGCCGAGCGCGATCGCGCCGCCGCGGCCGTCGCCGAAGATCTGCGCTTCGATGTGCCGCGCGTGTTCGACGAACTTCTCGAGATAGACGCCCGCATGTGCGAAATTCGCGGCGCCGAGCCGCACGACGGATTCGAAAGCCGCGCCGAGCTGCGCAGCATCGCGACACAGCGACATGCCGATGCCGCCGCCGCCCGCGGTGCTCTTGAGCATCACCGGATAGCCGATCGCGTCGGCTTCGGCGAGCGCCGTCGTGACGTCGTCGAGCAGGCCGGTGCCGGGCAGCAGCGCGACGCCGTGCGCGGCCGCGAGTTCGCGCGCGGTGTGCTTGAGGCCGAACGCGCGCATGTGATCGCCGCGCGGCCCGATGAAGCGCAGGCCCGCCGCTTCGCACGCGTCGGCAAAGCCCGCGTGCTCGGACAGGAAGCCGTAACCGGGGTGCACGGCCTGCGCGCCGGTCTCGCGCGCGGCGGCGAGGATGGCCGCGACGTTCAGATAGCTGTCGGCCGCCGGCGCGGGCCCGACCCGCACGGCTTCGTCGGCGAGCGCCACGTGGCGCGCGTCGCGATCGGCATCCGAATAGATCGCGACCGATGCGACGCCGAGACGCTTCAGCGTGCGGATCACGCGGCAGGCAATTTCGCCGCGATTCGCGACGAGGACTTTGGCGAATCTCATGTTGCCTCCCGCCGGGCCGCCCCAAGGAAGGCAACCGCCCCCTTGGGGGGCAGCGAACAATAGTGAGCGTGGGGGCAGGTCATTGCGCCTCCCACACGATGAGGCGCACGGGCGTCGGGTTGTAGCCGTTGCACGGATTGTTCAGTTGCGGGCAGTTCGAGATCAGCACCGTGACGTCCATCTCCGCGCGCATCTCGACGTATTTGCCCGGCGCGGAGATGCCGTCCTCGAACGTGAGCCCGCCGAGCGGCGTGACGGGCACGTTCATGAAGAAGTTGACGTTGCCCACGAGATCGCGCTTCGTGAGCCGCGCCCCGGCGCCGCACGTGCAGTGCGCGATCGCGTTGAGGAAGCTGTCGCGGCAGTTGTGCATGTAGCGCTTGTCGAGCGCATAGCGCACCGTGTTGCTCTCGGCCGCGCATGCGCCGCCGAGCGTGTCGTGACGGCCGCACGTGTCGGCGACGATCGTCGCCATCGGATTGCCATGGCTCGACACGAGCACGCTGCCCGCGCTCAGGTACAGGTTTCGCTGCGCGCGGATCGTGTCCTGCGCGCTGTAGCGTTCCTCGGGAGCGTCGGTGCGGTAGAACAGCGTGTCGACGGCCTGGTTGCCTTCCAGGTCGAGAATGCGCAAGGTCTGCCCGCACTTCAGGTCGTGCAGCCACGGGTCGCCCGCGTTCAGCGTGATGTCGTGGATCGCGTCGCGCGGGTCGAGACGGCTTTCGATGATCGGCATGCTCTCGCTCCTTACGCGAACAGACGGTCGGTGTTGGCGAAGCCGCGCGTGTTCTCCGCGCACGCGCGCCGGCACGGGTCGTCGTCGGGCGCCGCGCCGTCGGCCGGATACGCGCGGTACGCGATCAGCTTCACCGCTTTCGGCGCGTAGTCCGGACGCGGGTCGAGCGGATGCGGCGCGGTCGAGAACGCCGCGAGCGTATTCATCTCGAAGCGCAGGTCGAACGCGCTGCCGGGCGGCGAATGTCCGGCGACGAATTCGAGCGCGCCGTCGTCGTACGTGCTCAGCTTGCTGAAGAAGTTGACGTTCGCGGCGAGGTCGCGTGCCGATAGCCCGTATTTCGCGAGCTCGAGCACGAGGCTGTCGCGGCCGTTGCGGATCATCGCGTTGCGATTGGCCTGATACGACGACGTGCCGTACTTGTGCGCGAACAGCCGCGCATCGCCGACGCCGCCGAGCGGATCGTGCCAGCCGAGCGTATCGGCGGTGATCGACGCGATCACGCGCCCCATGTCCGTGTACAGCGCATGGCCGCGCGTGAGATGCGCGGTGTGCTGCGCCTTCAGCGTGTCGGCCATGTTGTAGCGCTCGAGCAAATCTTCCTGACGATGAAAGACGGCGGACAGGTTCGCGCCGCCGTCGACATCGACGATGCGCAGCGCGAGACCGCGCCGCAGAATGCCGGACCAGTGTGTTCCGGCGGGAATCAGCGTTTCCCACGCGACGTGCGACGGTGGGGCGAGGACGGCTTGGGGGCTCGGCGACATGGCGGCTCCGTGGGTCGGTTGGACAAAAGGCGTGAGAGGGCGACCGAACGACATCGCGACCTCCCGGGCTTTTATCCCTCCGTGGAGCCTCGCCGTTTCCTCGTATCGAGGCGAAGGCAAGACCGGATTGCTCTCGGACCAGGCATCGCGCGGCGCACGCCGCGCGACCGGAACCCTAGCGATCCTGAAGATGATGCAAATTGCTTCGCACCTCTCGGGCATCGAACAAGCGAGTTGCGTGCCAGCCGTCGCCCGATCGCCGCACGACACGGCCCGGCGGCGCGATGCCGCACGGCATGCGAATGGCGGACGCGTTCGCTTGCCCTCGCGGCGGGCGCGCGGCGCACCATGCACACGCAACCGCGCACCGGCGCAGTGCGCGTCGCGCGCTCGCACACCGGCCGATCCGCAATGGCATGGGCATTGCTGAATCCATGCACCGCCACCTCATCCCCGATCCTTCATGAACAAGCTCGACCTGCTCCGGCGCGTACTGCACGCGCTGTTCGCCGCCCGCTTCATCGAACTTCAGCGCACCATGCGCCGCCGTTGAATCGCGTTGCCCCGCGCCGTTGGCACGCTTCTCGCTCGGCATGACGCCGAGAGGTGCGGCGGCGTCGCATCTTAGGGATGCTAGGGTTCCGGTTCATCGAACGTCTGGTCCGAGAGCAGCCCGGCGCGGGTTCATCCGATCGCAAGAGCGGGTGCACGCGTGCTACACGGCGGGACAAAAGCCCGGGAGATTGGCGATGGCAACGGCCGTCGCGCCTCTCCGTGGCCGCCCCGTTCGTTGCACATCCGCAGGAACCGGTCACGCAGCCGGAACGTGTGCTCGCGCACGGTCCGTATCGACGATCCCGATCCCGGTCTCCTGGAGAACAACGATGACCCGTCCCGCCTCGGCGTTCCGCCGCCTGTCGTCCTTCCGTTTCATCCGTCACGCACTGGGCGCCGCCGCCGCGGCTGCCGCGCTATGGGCGGCGCCCGCCGCACAGGCTGCCGCACCGCTGAAGATCGGCTACAGCGACTGGCCCGGCTGGGTCGCGTTCCAGGTCGCGCTCGACAAGGGCTGGTTCAAGGAGGCCGGCGTCGACGTCGATTTCGAATGGTTCGATTATTCGGCGTCGCTCGACGCGTTTTCCGCGGGCAAGCTGGACGCGGTCGCGGCGACCAACGGCGATGCGCTCGTGACGGGCGCGTCCGGCGCGAAGAACGTGATGATCCTGCTGACCGACTATTCGGCCGGCAACGACATGATCGTCGCGAAGCCGCCGCTGCGCACCGTCGAGGCGCTGAAGGGGAAGAAGATCGGCGTCGAGCTCGGCCTGGTCGACCATCTTCTGCTCGAAACCGCGCTGCAGAAGCACGGGCTCAAGGACAGCGACGTCACGCTCGTGAATGCGAAAACCAACGAGCTGCCGCAGGTGCTCGGGTCGTCGGCCGACATCGCGGCGGTGGCCGCATGGCAACCGAATGCCGGCGAGGCGTTGAAGCGCGCGCCGGGCGCGCGGGCGATCTTCACGTCGGCGGACGCGCCGGGGCTGATCTACGATGCGATCACCGTCGCGCCGGCGAGCCTCGCCGCGCGCCGGGCCGACTGGGCAAAGGTGGTCAAGGTCTGGTATCGCTGCGTCGCGTACATCAACGATCCGAAGACGCAAGCCGATGCGGTCAAGATCATGTCGGCGCGCGTCGGGCTCGCGCCGGCGCAATACCTTCCGCTGCTGAAGGGCACGCATCTGCTCGACGAGGCGGCCGCGAAGCGTGCGTTCCGCAAGGGCGACGGGCTCGATTCGATCTACGGCTCGACGCGCAACGCGAATGCGTTCAATGTGCGTAATGCGGTGTACAAGCAGTCGCAGGACGTCGACGCGTATATCGATTCGCGGTTCATCGACGCGCATTGATGGCGGGAGGCTTGCCGGCGCGCGCGGCGACGCGGTGCGACGCGCCGGTGGGCTATGCCGGTGGTCGCAGGTTGCGGACTGGAGTGCTAATTGTCTGGCTGCCTGGCTTGTCGCCGTGTGTCCGGCTGAATGGCGGCGACGCTGAATGACCGTTGCGGCGAGAGGCGAATGGCTGTTTGCGACCCTTAGCCGCCGTTGAACGTGGAGCCACGTCAATGGCCGCTCTCTGCTAACGAACGGCCGTAGGCGACGGCGCGACGTCAATAATCGCTATTTTCTTTCTTCGCCTTCTGCATCGTTTCGTCGGGTCGCGTAAAGTCCCAACAGCTGCTTCGCCAGTTCCGCGGTGGTACCGTGCTTGAGGTCCCCGTTGGCATCCGGAATACTGGCGATCACCTGTACGGCCATCCCTACGGCGTTAATGCGCTCAAGCACAGTTACATATTCTTTGGACTGAGCCAGTATCGAGCGATAGATAAGCAGGAAGGAACCACCGATAAAGCTAATCAAGACTCCGGATGCAGATGCGATGACGGAAACCGGGAGTTTGTCGGGATACTTCGACGCTTGAAACAGACCATACATCACAAAGCCAAAACCGCATAACGTAACCAAAAGTGTCAGCCAATAGATCGAACGTACTTGGGCCAAGTTCCGATCCAGATAGTTTTCGAGCTTTGTGCGGGCTAAATCCCAAGCGAACTGGGGTTTCTCGGGATGCTCTCTAATCCGCTCCTCGACGCTTTCAATCTGCTGCTCACGGGCCAGCTGTTCCGCAACGCTCTCGTACGCTAACACCACAAGAAGAGTTATGAACGCGACAATGGCGGCGCCTACCGCGATAGGTGTGGCAACTTTTGGATCGATAGTCGAGTCTTGCCCGAGCGCGCCGATGACTCCTGCAGCAAAACCCAAGAGCACTGCCAACGTCATCGCTGCACGCGACTTTGCTCCCCCCCGTTGCCAAGCTTTCAGCAACGAAGCGATAACAGACATATATGGATCGAACATGGAAAGGTGCCATCGCTCAGTTTCGGAAGCTTGAATTTTGCCCGAATTTTCGCTTTTTCTGAGGAGAGTAATCGTCTTTGGCTGGCATATCTCCCAAGATCCGCCTTGGAGTCATTTCAACGAACCGACGATAACGCGCTTAGCTGCGGAGCCCTTGGGACTACATTTGAAATAGGTTTCGCTCCTGAACCGAGGCGAACCGGATATGCAACCTGGACGGTGATTTGCTGTCCCTCTCCAGCCGCTCAGGCGGAGCGGCCCCTTGTTGAGGAGGACCAGCCGCTTGAAAGTCTAGGCTCGCCCAACAACGAGCGTCTGAAACTGGCCGGTGACGGCCTGTCGCCACCGCCGGCCGCAAGCTGGATGGCGAGCCGCCTGAAGCCGCGTCTCCCCAGCTCCCCCACTTCACCCGCCTCTCGGCAACCGCACCGTGAATACCGTTTCCGTCCGGTCGGACCGCGCATCGATCCAGCCGCGATGCGCCTTCGCGATTTCGTTGGCGATGAACAAACCGAGCCCCAGGCCGCCATCGTCACGCTTCCTGTCCGGACGGTCCTCGCCACGCTGCAGCGGATCGAAGATACGGTCCAGCGTGAGCCGATCGATCACCGGCCCGCGATTGCCGACCTCGACGAACACTTCCGAATCGTTCGCCGCGGCCGTCACCCGCACCGGCGTCCCGGGCGTTCCGTACTTCACGGCATTGCCCACCAGATTGCTCAGCAACTGCTGCATTCGCTGATCGTCCCAATCGCCGCGGAGGTCGCCACGTATATCGACGTCGATATCGCGATCAGGGTGCCCCGCCCGCAGTTCGTCCACCACATTGGCGAGCACGTGTGCGAGATCGACATGGCGAGGAACGACGTTGATGCCGAGTCCGAGCTGCGTCCGGTTGAAATCGCAAAGATCGTCGAGAAGGCCCTGCATGCGACCGCCGCTCCTGATCAACCGGCCGGCAGCCTCGGACACTTCCTCGCCCGCATTGAGTGCGGAGAGATACGACGCCGTGACCTGAATCGTCTGCAACGGCGTGCGCATGTCGTGGCCCAGCATACCCAGCAGCAAGTTACGCGACTGCTCGACCTGTTCGGTAAAAAAGGCGACCGATTCCGCCACCGCCTGATCGATCGCCTCATTGAAGCGAATCATGTCGTCCAGATGAGGCGGGCTCGGCTGACATGCGTCGATCCACAAGCGCAGCACGCTGGCGCGCAGTGCGCGATACTCGGCCACCAACTGGTTGATGTTGAAGCCGCGCCGCGCACGCAGCACGGCATGCGTCTGCGCGGCCGTCTCCGCGGCATTCGCCGGCTCGGCCGCGCGCCCCAAGGATTTTTCGTGTTGTGCCTCCCGCGTTTGCGGAACGGCGATGTCCTGGGCTACGGCGGTCAGGATCTCGCGCGCGTGATCGCGCAGCCCATGCGAGTTCATGTGCCGCGCAGCCGGTAACAGCGTGGCGGCAAACGCCTCCCACTGGACCAGTATCGGCTCCATGTTTCGTATGATGAAGTCAGCTAGGCGCATGTCGCCCCTCACAATGGAATGAACGGTGGATGCTGCTGTCGAACCGCACGATATCACGTGAAGCCCGGCGGGCGATTCGATCTTCGCCTCCACGGGGAATCGCCAGCCGGGACGGGAAAGGGGAAGCCCACTGCAACGTGCGTACCAGTCGAGTCGCACCAGCGGCGTACTTCGATCAACCCGGCATCGCCGATAACGGACACGCGTCAACCCCGTTTTGCAGGGCGGCGCAGCACGAACCTTGCTCCCCGCCCCCATTCGACTTTCACCCTGCGGCGGATCCGGCCGCCGCTACGAGATTGCACATGCCCAGGAAAAAATCCAGCATCTGGTTGCGGCATCTTGAACTGTTTTCCGCTGCGGCCGGCGCGCGTCCGAAGAAACGGGCCGGCAAGCCGCGGCCGGCCGCAAAAAAGGCCGCCAGGAAGGTCGTTCAACGAACCGGCAAGCCGACCGTCGCCGCCCCTGCCGCCAAACGGACGGGCATCGTGCCCGCCGTCCGCGCTCCGTCGGCCCGGCCGGCCGGCACCTGGCTCCGCTCGTTTCATTCCGCCGGCCCGAGCGCCGGCCGGCTCGTGAATCATCTTGCGTATGCGCTGTACCTCCCCGCGGCACCTGCCAGCACAGTGGACATGCCGGCCGTCGTCATGCTGCACGGCTGCAAGCAGACGGCCGAATCGTTCGCCGCGGGCACGCGCATCTGCCGTCTCGCCGAGCGGTCCGGTTTCGCCGTGCTGTTTCCCGAGCAGGCCAAGACGGCCCATGCTCATCGCTGCTGGCACTGGCACGGCGACGCGACGCAGTCCGAAGCCGCGGCCGTCGCATCGCTCGTCGACGCGATCGTGAAACGCCACGGCTTCGATCGCGACCGAATCTACGTGGCCGGCCTGTCCGCCGGCGCCGGGCTCGCCGCGGCGCTGGCGCTACGGTATCCCGACCGCTTCGCGGCCGTCGGACTGCATTCCGGCCCGGCCATCGCGCCGCCGTCGTCGACGATGGCCGCGATGAGCCTGATGCGTCGCGGCATCCGCGACGATCCGATCCACGCGCTCGACGTGTGCGCCGACGTCGCCTCCTATCCCGGCATGCCGGCGCTCGTCGTGCACGGCGCGCTCGATACGGTCGTGACCGACCGGAACGCAACGCAGCTCGGCATCGCGTTCGCGCGGCTCAACCGGCTCGTCGACGAACATGGTGCGATCCGCGTCGGCGAGCAACGCAGCTACGCGCAGGGCGATGCGGACTTTATCGATTATCTGAAGGGTGGACGGTTGATCGTCCGGGTGTGCATCGTGCGCGGGCTGCCGCATGCCTGGAGCGGCGGAGATCCCGGCGAGCCGTTCCATTCCGCCAAGGGGCCGGACGCGACGGCGATGTTCTGGCAATTCTTCCGTCGTCAGCGCCGCAAACGACTGGCGTGACGCACGACACCCGCGCCGCCGGCCATCACGTCGTCACGCCCGCTGCTCCAGCGCGGCCGCGCCCGCGCGGTCGCCGGCGCGCCGAACCGGCAACCGTATCCGGAAGGTCGTGCCGCGCCCCGGCTCGCTCGTCACCTCGATGGTGCCGCGGTGACGCTCGACGATGCCGTGCGAGACCGACAACCCGAGCCCCGTGCCCTGCCCGACCGGCTTCGTGGTGAAGAACGGATCGAAGATCCGCCGGACGACGTCGGGCGTCATGCCCGCACCGGTATCGCTGATCTCGATCGACACCTGATCGCCGTCGCTCGACGTGCGGATCGTGATCACGCCGCGCTCGGCAATCGCCTGCGCCGCGTTGACCAGCAGGTTCATGAAAACCTGGTTCAACTGCGACGGCAGGCATTCGACGTGCGGGAGATCGCCGTAATCGCGCACGATGTCGGCCTTGTACTTCAGCTCGTTGTGGACGACGTTGAGCGTGCTCTCGAGGCCCGCATGCAGATCGACCACGCTCCATTCGTCGCTGGCCGGGCGCGAGAAATCGCGCAAGTCCTGCACGATGCGACGCACGCGCAATGCGCCGTCGATCGACTCGTCGATCAGCGGCACGATCTCGCCGCGGACGTAGTCGAGATCCGCGGCACGGTGCACGGCCGTCAGCGCGTCGCGGGTGGCCGGATCGAGTTGCGGCAGCGCGGCTTCATGCGCGGCGACGACGTCGAGCAGGCTGCGCACCCACGTCTTCAACGTGTTGAGGTTCGCGCTGACGAAGCCGATCGGATTGTTGATCTCGTGTGCGACACCGGCCGCGAGCTGACCGATCGACGCGAGCTTCTCCGATTGCAGCAACTGTTCGTGCGTTTCCTCGAGCGCATGCAGCAGGCGCCGCTGTTCGTCCTTCTCCTGTTCGAGCAGCGCGTGCGCGGCCTTGCGTTCGTCGATCTCGGTCGCCATGTTCTCGCGCGTGCGTTGCAGCATCTGCGTCGTCTGCTCGTAGCTGTGCAGCGCGCGTTCGAGTTCGCCGGTTCGCAACCGCACGAGCCGTTCGAGCGTATCGGTCATCCCGCGCAGGAAAGTTGTGCGCGCATCGAAACGGCACACCAGCAGCGTGACGACCAGCGTCGCCATCGTAAACAACGCGACGGTCGTCGCGAGCCACGGCGCGTCGACGCCGTTCGCGGCGCCGCACCGCGCATCCGGCGCGAAGTGCGCGGCCGCCATCGCCGTGTAGTGCATGCCGGTAATCGCGACGCCCATGATGACGGCCGCGCCGATGCGTTGCGCGGTCGCGTAATGCGCCTGCCGCATGCGCAACGCCTGCGCGATCCACAGCGCGGCCGTCGACGCGATCACCGCGATTCCGATCGACGCGGCGAACAGCGCGGCGTCGTAGCGAATGCCGGGCTGCATGTGCATCGCGGCCATCCCCGTGTAGTGCATGCCGGCGATCCCGCCGCCCATCAGCACGCCGCCCGCGCACAGCCGCCGCCAGCCCAGCCGCGCGCGCGTGACGACGTTCAGCGCGAAGTACGACACGAGCACCGCGATCGCCAGCGAGGCGCCGGTTTCCTGCCATGCGTAGCCGAGCGGCACCGGCAGCGAAAACGCGAGCATGCCGACGAAATGCATCGACCAGATTCCGGTGCCCATCGCCGCGGCCCCGCCGCCGAGCCATGCGCGCTTGAGCTTCGGATTGTCGAGCAGCGAAATGAACGCGGCGAGATCGAGCGTCGTATAGGAGGCCAGCGTCGCGATCGCGAGCGACAGCAGGACGAGCGGAAGATTGTAGATGCCATGCATGATCGGACGCCCGGAACGGGTTGAATGCATCGCCGCGGCGCGGGCGGTCGCGCGCCCCGCGGCCGTCAGGCCGACGTTCGATGTCAGGCCGGCGGCGCGCCTGCGTTGGGAGCGTGCGTCTGGCCGGCCGGACGCGCCAGCACGAGAATGTCGAACGGCGTGCCCTCCCGCGTCTCGAAGCGGCGCACAAGCTCGATCTGGTGCGCGGACATCACGCTTCCCTTCGTCATCAACAACACGCCGCGATGCGTGCGCAAATCGTCGGCGAGCTCCATCCCTTCGCGCAGTTGAGCCGACCGGATTTCCGCGACGGACGCCGCAATGCCGAGACTCGCCGGATCCCGCATCAACTCGATGAAGTCGGCAACCAGTTGCGGGTCGTACCGCACGCTCGCCTGCGAGCGCAACACGTCGATCGCCTGCTCGATCGAATGCGGTGCGCCGATTTCGCCGTGGCGCAGGCCTTCGAAATCGCGCGCGATCGCGACGATCCGCGACCCGATCGGGATCGCGTCGCCGACCAGCCCGTCCGGCGTGCCGCGGCCGTTGAAGCGCTCGTACTGGTGCAGCACGATCGACGCGACCTTGTGCAACTGGGCGACCGGCGTCAGCACCATCTGCGCCCGCAACGGATGCTCCTGGAACACGCGGTGCTCGTCCGTGGTCATCTTCGCGAGCGGCTTGTGCAGCAATTCGTCCGGCAGCGACAGCTTGCCGATGCCGTGCAACAGCCCCGCGAAATAGACGTCCTGCGCGTGCAGTTCGCTCATTCCGGCGGCCAGCGCGAGCCGCCGCGCGATCTCGCCGACGCGCATCGCATGCCCGCTCGCGGCCCCGCAGCGCAGCTCGATCATGCTCGCGCACACCTGAACCATCGCCGTGAAGCTGCTTTTCAGGTCGCCTTGCGCCGCTTCGAGGAACATCACCGTTTGGCCGAGCTCCTCGGTGCGCGCGCGAACCTGCGTTTCGAGGTCCGTATTGAATCGGCGCAGCGCTTCGTTCTGCGCCTCCGTCAGCGCCGCCAGCCGCGCCGCTTCGCGACGCAGACGGCGCTGCTCCAGCGCCTGCTCAATGGTCAGCAGCAGGTCGTGATCGTCCCACGGCTTGTTCAGGTAGCGATAGACGCCGCCTTCGTTGACGGCCTGCACGACCGACGCGATCTCCGCATAGCCGGTCAGCAAAATGCGCATCGTGTCCGGGTACAGCGCCCGCGCGCGCGCCAGGAATTCCGCGCCGCTCATGTGCGGCATCCGCATGTCGGACACGATCAGGTCGATGTCGGTCGACGCGAGGATGTCGAGCGCGGCCTCGCCGCTGTCGGCGGTCACGATGTCGTAGCCGGTGGGCCGGAATACGCGCCTGAGCGCGGACAACACGTTCGGTTCGTCGTCGACCAGCAGGATCGACGCCGCTTCGCCGGATGGCGCCGCGGTGTCGGACGTTTCGGGCGACACGGCATTCACGCCGTTTGTTGCAGATGTCGTCATAATCGGCCTCGGATCAATTATTTACGCCCTCTCTGCAACATCGGCCGGCTCCGCGTTTTCCACATCGGGGGAAACGCTAATACGTGCGCGTCGATTTCAACCGGCATGCATCGCGCGAACGCGACGTCGCCGCCGTGCCCGGTCCGCGCCGGTAGTAGATGTCCCATTGCGCTTCGGCGGTTCGCACGAAACCGTGCCGTTCGTAGAAGCGGTTCGAGTCGCTGCCGCGCAATGCGCCGACGCGAACGGGCATCCGGTGTTCGTCGGCTTCGGCGAGGATCCGGCGCAGCACGGCGGCGCCGATGCCCTTGCGCTGATGCGCGGGCAGGATGTACAGGTGGTCGAGCAACCAGTGGTCCGCCATCGGGCGAAGCGTGTAGAAGCCCGCACGCAAATGGCCGGCTTCGATGAAACGGCATTGCGCGGGGTCGAACGACGCGAGAAACCGGTCGCGCGCACGCTGCGGATCGAAACGGCCGATGCGCTCGAGGCTGTCGCGCATCGCGGCGATGCGGATCGCGACGAGCGTGTCGGCGTCGGCGTGCGTGACGGGGACGAAGGTCAGGGACATTGTCTTTGGCTGGCGGGATGCACGGAGAAGCAAGCGCCCGGTCTGGCGCCACCGCGCCACCGGGGCATCGAGGACGCACGACGTCGCCCGGGCGCCTCGATGCGTCGCGCTCGCGTGGCCGGAAATCCTTCGCCGATATCTCGCGCTTCACCGACGAACGAGGCCAACCGAGCCTGGGCGTCTTCGTTCGACGCGGGCTTCGGCGCGGCACGTCACCCTCTGGTCGGTGAGCGCGAAGCAAACGAACCGATGCAATCGGCTCAATGGAATAAAAAGCGCTGGCCGGTGAACCGGCCAGCAAAAAGGTCCTGGCGATCCGAGGTTGGTGTGTGCCAGAACCACATGCATTGAACGGCGCGCGCGGTGTGACGGGCGGGCAGGTCAAGAGATCGATCAGGCCGGTCGGAGCGTTGCCCGCTCGAACCCGCGCAATAATCTGTGATCGCAGTTCAGGCCGGGCTAACCGATGCGTCCCGGTTTGCGCTCACGCCCGCGAACCTGAACGCATCGTCGGGCGTCGGTACTTCCCATGTGGCGATCATCTCGTCGGTCGGAAGATAGTCGGGATCGGCCGACGCGACCCCGACCCATACGCCTTGGGATACCTGCCTGCCATGGAGATAAAAGTGCAGCTCCCGGCCAGCGCGCTCGCACGTGCACCGAATCCTCTCCACCGATCGGCCCAGTTTTCTGATCCGTGCGACCTGGTTGCGATCCAGCTCGAACATGGCGCTCATCACCCCGTCGCAATCGCCGATGCCAAGCATGTTGCTGTCATCGGTGAACATCCACGACGGATGCGGCGTACCCAGGCGCAGCATGAAAAAATCAGCGGACTCTGAACCAATCATCCTGTTTCTCCGGCAAAAAATACGTCGTTCCACCCACTGAAGCTTGATCGGAACGCACGTCCATCCAACCTGTTCCCTTCGCCCTGCCTGAATGCTCGAACGGACGTGCGCCAGCGCCTGGTAATCGGCGGGGCTCAACATCGCCACGCGCGGCGTCCGTCGCTTCCGAAGCGCCTACACGCTCGCCTGACCCGTGACGGGTTCGGCGGCGATACTGTCGGAACCGGAAAGTCTCACCGCAACAGCGGCTGCCGCCGTGCTCCCGTAGACGTTGAGGGCGGTTCTCCCCATGTCGAAAAACGCGTCGACGCCCAGGAGCAGCAGCACCGCATCGGCCGGCAACCCGATCGACGTCAGAACGATGGTGATGGCGACGATCGCCCCGGACGGCACGTTGGCTGCGCCGTCGATGGTGATGATCGTCAAGATCAGAATCGTGATCGCGAGCGGCCAGGACCACGCAAGGTGATAGGCGTCGGCCAGATAGCCGACCGCAAGAGCCGTGTAGAGCACCGCGCCGTCGCGGTTGAAAATATAGGCGAGAGGCAAGATCGTCGACGCCACGCCGTACGGAACGCCCAGTTCAACGAGTTTCTTCAGATGCAGCGGATAGGTAATTTCGGAAGAGCGCGTCGTGAAGCCGAGGATCAGCGGTTCCTTCACCTTCCTGAGCACGGCCAGAGGCGACTGACCGGCGACGCGAATGACGGCCGTGAGTACAACCGCGAGAATCGCCATGCCGAGATAGGCGACGCCCAGAAGCTCGATAAGCGAGTGCGCGCCCGCAAAGCCCTTGGCTGACAACAACTGCGCGATCGCGGCGAAGATCGCGAGCGGCGACCATGCGATCACCCACTGGACCATCTTGAACAGTCCCGACAGCAGCGCCTCGAACACGGCGATCGCAGGCTCGGCGCGCTCGGGGGCCGCCGCCAATGCCGCACCGAAAATGACGCCGAAGACGAGCACCGGCAGCGAATTTCCCGCCGCGAGCGCAGCGACGATGTTTGCGGGAATCAGATCGACGAGAAATTTCGTCCAGTCGATGCTCGACGCGAGCGCCGCGGGCATCGATCCGGATTGCGTCATGCTCGCACCGAGGCCCGGTCGAAATGCAAGGTTGAGCAGCAGGCCGAGCGACGCGGCCAGGCCCGTCATCAATACGAAGAAGCCGATACTGGACAGGGCGACCTTTCCGAGCCGCTCGCGAAGTCTGCCGGCCCGAAAGACCCCGACCGTGACCGACAGGAAGATCAGCGGCATGACGACCATCTTGATCGCGTGGCCGAACATCGCGCTCAGAAAGCCGAGCTTCGCGGCAAAGCCCGGCGCAAACACGCCGCACGCGGCGCCCAGGACGAGTCCGCCAAGCATCTGCATCGGGAGGGAAAGCCCTTTATTTTTCGTGTTCATGCCGTGCCTTTAACAGTTTGATCCGTGCCGGCGTACCGTCGACGATGTGATTCCACATATGCTGACGCGCAAGCTCGCCGTCGTTCGCTTCGATTGCGTGAAAGATGTGCAGGTGCTCGATCGTGCCGCGCCGAACGGTTTCGGCGTCGCCGCGCGGGAGTTCGTTCAGGGCCAGGGTCTGGGCCCGCAACAGACCATACGCCGACGAGATCCGGACGTTCCGTGCGGCAGCGAACAACTCTTGATGAAACACCCAGCCGATACGTTGCTCGAGCATGATGTCCGAGACGTCCCGCTCAACCAGTTCCTGCATTTTTACCGCGGCCTCGCGCAGCCCTGCCGTTGCGCCCGACCTCGCTGCAAGAAACGCCGCGGTACTCTCCAGCGCCAGCCGCATTTCAAAAATTTCGCGGAGATCGCTCGTGGTCGGCGAAGCGACATAGGTGCCGCTCTTTTCGATGACGACGACCAGCCCTTCGGACTCGAGCAAATGCAATGCGCTGCGCACCGGCATTTGGCCGAAACCCAGTTCATCCGACAGGCCTCGATGAGATACTTTCTGTCCAGGCGCAAGCCGGCCGTCAAAGATCCTCGATCGGATCTCGTCGTAGGCGAGCTCTGCATCTGTCGAGACTTTCGACGTCATCTGTGATCGCAGTTAGCGTATGATTGAAAAGAAGTCGCGGATAGGAAATTACCCTTACTCATAACGCACGGCAACTGCTAATTTTGCGAGTGGGTATACCGAAAGAGAAACGGAAGAAAATCCGCGTCACGAAGAGAGCCGATAATTATATGATTTCACAAGATGTGCGCTTTACCATCTGTGCCGTCCGTGCGGAAGAAACCTATCCCCTCAGAGCCGCAATCCTGATGGCGGGAGACGAGGAGGGAAGCGCCCTGCATGGCGACCTCGCCCCCACTACCATGCACTTTGCCGTTCGCGACCACGACGCCATCGTCGCCGTCGCATCGGTTTGCAAGGAAGGACACGCCGGCATTTCGGACGCCGACGCGTGGCGCCTGCGCGGCATGGCCGTCCATCCGTCGGTACGCGGCCTGGGATTCGGACGCCTGCTGGTCAATCTGTCCATTCGCCATGTGCGCGAACAACGCGGCATTCTGCTCTGGTGCACGGCGCGCGAATCGGCATATCGGTTCTATGAAATCCTCGGCTTCGATCGCGATCCGATTCCGATTTCAATGCGCGGGCGCGACGACATGAAATTTTATCTAATGCAGCGCCGGATCGAGCGCTGAGTTTCGTCCGCGGCTGACGTTCGATCTCGGTCGGCGTCAGTGTCCGGCGCCGGCCGGCCCGGACAGATATTCAACGATCGCCTTCTCCATTTCGATTATTGCAATCGCGGAGAAAATGGAACGGTTATCCAGAATGACCCTGGCGACCGGTACTTTCCTTCCTGATGGCTGATCGTCGTGGCGGCCCGCAACCGAATATCGCGTTCACCTCCGTTCTCCGCCTTCGCTTGCCGTTGTCGACATTCGGCGGCGCGACGGCGCGCACCTCGATACACCTCCGTGGACCCCGGTTCCTATCAGGGAAACTCCGTAAGGCGCGACGTTATCAAACGAGATTAACTTATATCAAACTAATTTTGACGGGAATTTATGTTCCTGATATGGTCTTTCCGCCTGCAAAGCGCGACGACACAGGATAGCTGGAGCGGCAACGAAAGCAAGGAAGTCGCTTTCGTTCAGGTTGGGGCGCCGCGATCGTTCTGATCGGGGGTGCAGGATAGGTCGAGCAGCGTCGCGTTCCCCGCATCAAATTGTAAGGATAACGAAATGGTCGAATGTGGCATGCCGATCGGACCGAGCGAATATACGACGCCGGCCGGCGCGACCGGAACGACGCACAGGCCGTGCGTCGTCATCTGCATTCGAATGCGACACAAGCCGTTTCAATCCGTCCCGAAACTTCTCCTCACAGTGAAATGCAGATGAAAAACAAGAAGATCAACATCAGCGTTATCGCCGTTGCCGCCTTCGCAGCATCGTCGGCAGCAATGGCACAGTCGTCGGTCACCCTGTATGGCATGCTCGATGCCGGTATCGGCTACACGTCGAACATCAATGGCCACAGCAGGTACGGCCTCGATGGCGGTGCCGCCGGTTCGAACAAGTGGGGCCTCAGGGGGCAGGAGGATCTCGGCGGCGGCCTCCAGGCGGTATTCAAGATCGAGAACGGTTTCAGTATTGGGACGGGCGGCATAGGCGGCCAGGGGCCCATCGGTAACACGCGTTCGCTGTTCAACCGCCAGGCTTACGTGGGCCTCGCGTCCAATCAGTACGGCGCCTTGCGCTTGGGGCGCCAGCTCGACGCCGTGACGGAAATGGTCCAGGTCCTGACGGGCGACGCCATTTCGGCGTCGACCTTCTCGACCCCGGGCGACGTCGACAACAACGACAACACGACGAACCAGAACAACGCGGTGAAGTACATTTCGCCGATCATCCACGGCTTCCAGGCCGAAGCCGCGTACTCGTTCGGCGGCGTGGCCGGCGCAACGGGCTCGGGTCAGTCGTGGTCGGCGGCCGCGACCTACGCGCAAGGCGGCCTGACGGTCGCCGGCGGCTACTTTCGTGCGGTCAACCAGGGCGAGAACGGCTGGCTGAACGCAACGGCACAACCGAGTTTCGGCGGCGCGCTGGGCTATCCGAGTTCGGGCTACAACGGTGGCAATGCGTTCAAGAGCGCGGGCATCGCGCAAGTGGCCGCGCAATACGAGGTGGGGCCGTACACGGCTGGCCTGCGCTACTCGAACGCCCAGTACAAGGGCAACGATGGCCAGCCGTCGATCCACTTCAACGTGCTCGGCGCGCTGCTGCAGTACCGGGTCACGCCGGCGCTGTCGCTCGCGACCGGCTACACGTATGTCTACGGTTCCGCGGCCACGCCCGCGCAAGCCGCCGAAGGTCGCACGATGGCCTCGATCAACCAGGTGTCGCTGGGGGCAACGTACTCGCTGTCGAAGAGTACCGCGCTGTACGCGATGGGCGCCTACGTGCATGCGAAGGGCGCGCAGGCCTCGGCCGCCGACTTCGGCAACACCTCGTCGGGCGGCAACCAGGTTCAGGTCAACATCGGCATGTTCCACGGCTTCTGATCGCCGACCGGCAACACCGGCGCAGTGGCGGCACGACCCCGGCGTCGTGCCGCCCGGCCTGACCGGCGGACCTAGCCGCCCTCCTGACTCGCCATGCGCTCCATCCATTCCTCGAACGCGGACACGGCGGCATCGTCGGCGCGATCGGCGTTCGTCACCAGCATGTAGTCGTCGGCACGCCATACCGGCGCCGCGATGGGACACACGAGGCGCCCCTCGGCGAGATCGCGGCCGATCAGCGGCAGCGAGGCCAGCGCCACGCCGAGCCCCTCGATGGCCGCGCCCAACTGAAGATTCACGTGATCGAATTCGACATGGCGTGCGGCTCGCAGATCGGAAGCGCCCGCTTCCTTCAACCAGTGCGACCACGCGGAGCGTGTCGTGGCCGAATGCAGCAGGACGTGATGGCGCAGGTCGGCCACGCTCTGGATCGGGTGCTGCCGCAGCAAGGCGGGATTGCAGGCCGGCACGCGCAAATCAGGCATCAACGAGCGCGACACGACGCCCGCGCCCTGCTCGGGACCGGAGCGGACACCGATATCGAACGCGTCGGCGACATAGCGCAGCTTGCGCGACGTCGTCGACACCCTCACGTCGATGTCGGGGTACCGCGAATGAAAATCGGCGAGCCGCGGCAGCAGCCAGCAAAGCGCGAAGCTCATCGGCACGTTCACCCGCACGACGCCTGATATCCGGTGCGTGAACGGGTTGTGGCGCAGCCGCCCCACCGCGGTACCGAGGCGCTCGAACGCGTGGCTGACGTCGTTCAGCAACGCGGCCCCTTCGTCGGTCAGCACGACGCCGCGCGGACGACGGTCGAACAGCGGCAGCCCGAACCAGTCCTCCAGCAACCTGATCTGCTTGCCCACGGCCCAGTGGGTCACGTGCAGTTCCGCCGCGGCAGCCGCGAAGCTGCCGTGCCGCGCGACCGCATCGAAGGCGCGCAGCGCATTGAGCGGGGGCAACTCGCCCCGGGGCTTCGCGGCATCCCGGCTTTCGTTCATGACGTGACTTTTTCTCCCAACTGACGCGATTTTAGCTCAATTGAAATGGCTGTCGCGTCGGCCATAAAATCGACGCATCGAGCGTGAAAGCGATGCCACAAGCGGCTCCCCTCCCCCGCTCGCACGGAGCGAATGACGATGCGCCTGCCGGTTTTTTCCCCTCCCGTGATGCAGGAGACTGCGCCACCCCGACGGCGCGTGCTGTGGCTATCGTGCATTGCGCATGCCATGCACGACGGCTATACGGACATGATCTACGCGCTGCTTCCCGTGTGGCAGTCGGAATTCGGGCTCGACTTCGCGGCCCTCGCCATCCTGCGCGGCGTCTATGCCGGCACGATGGCGACGCTGCAATTGTCGGCCGGGCGCCTCGCGCAACGCCTGGGCAGCCGCTCGACCCTCGCAATCGGCACGCTGCTCGCCGCGCTCGGCTATGCGATCGCGGGCATGTCGGGCGGCCTGCTCGGCTTGGGCGTCGCGCTCGCGATTTCGGGCGGCGGCTCCAGCACGCAGCATCCGATCGCGTCGGGCGCCGTCTCTCGCGTCTATGGGCGCGACGCGAGAGGCCCGCTGAGCATCTACAACTTTTCCGGCGATCTGGGGAAATCCGCGCTGCCGGCCGCCATTTCGCTGCTCGTGACGATGATGCCGTGGCGTCATGCGCTATGGATCGTCGCCGGATTGGGCGGTGTCGTGGCCGCCGTCATCGCGCTCTGGTTTCCGGCCGTGCCACGCGCCGCCGCCAACATGACGGTCAAAGGCCAGGCGTCCACTCAACGCAGCGGCACCGGGCGAAGCGGATTCTCCGCGCTGTTTTCGATCGGCGTGCTCGATACGGCCGTACGCATGGGACTGCTTACCTTTCTGCCGTTCCTGCTCAAGGCCAAGGGCGTCTCGCCGCAACTGCTGGGCACGGCCCTTGCGCTCGTTTTCATCGGCGGCGCGGCCGGCAAATTCATGTGCGGCTGGCTCGGCGCGCGCATGGGCATGGTCAGGACGGTGCTGCTCACGGAGGGCGGGACAGCGGCGTGCATCATCGCGGTGATGTATCTCCCGTTGGCGCCGACCATGGTGCTGCTGCCCATTCTGGGTATGATGCTCAACGGCACTTCGTCGGTGCTGTACGGGACCGTGCCGGAGATGTCCGCGCCCGAACGCACCGAGCGCGCGTTCGCGATCTTCTATACCGGGACGATCGCGTCGGGCGCGCTGTCGCCCGTGCTCTACGGCTTCCTGGGCGACTGGATCGGCGTGCACGGCGCCACCTATGCGACCGCGTTGACGGCCCTCGCGATTTTTCCGCTCGCCCTCGCGCTGCGCCCGCATCTGGCGGACGACTCGACAGGATGAACACCATGACGAAACCTGACTACCCGACCGTCGCCCTCGTCGGTCCGGGCGCAATCGGAACGACCGTCGCCGCGGCCCTTCATGAAGCCGGCCGCACGCCGGTGATCTGCGGCCGCTCGGCGCACGCGCAATTGAAGTTGCGCTTCGACGGCGGCGAAATCGTCGTGCCCGGGCCCGTGCTGACCGATCCGCAAGCGGTCGAGGGCCGGTTCGATCTCGTGTTCATTGCGGTCAAGTCGACGCAGATAGCGAGCGCGGCGCCGTGGGTCTCCGCGCTATGCGACGCGAATACCGTCGTCTGCGTGCTGCAAAACGGCGTCGAGCAACAGGCCGCGTTCGCACCGTATGCGGCCGGCGCCGCGGTCGTGCCATCGGTCGTCTGGTTTCCCGCGCAACGCGAATCGGGCGAGTCGGTGTGGCTGCGCGGCAGGCCCCGGCTCACCCTGCCCGATACGCCGGCCGGCAACGTGGTGGCCTCGGCGTTGCGCGGCACGCGCTGCTCGCCCGAGGTGGCGGAGGATTTCGTCTCGCTCGCGTGGCGAAAGCTTTTGCAGAACGCGGTGGCGGGGCTCATGGTGCTGACCGGTCGCCGCGCCGGCATGTTCTCGCGAAGCGACATCACCGAACTGTCGCTCGCCTACCTGCGGGAATGTCTCGCGGTCGCGCGTGCGGAGGGCGCGAAGCTGGGCGATGAAGTGCCGCAGGAGATCATCGATGGATTCCACGGCTTTCCGCCCGATTTGGGAACGTCCATTCTGGCCGACCGGCAGGGCAACCGCCCGCTCGAATGGGACTGCCGCAATGGCGTCGTGCAGCGATACGGACGAACGCACGGCATTCCGACGCCGATCAGCGATCTGGTCGTGCCGCTGCTCGCGGCCGCGAGCGACGGGCCGGGCTGATGCCGGACCGCCACAAATACTCTGCGCCAAAGGCAGCGCTAACGTCTGACAAAAGATGCTTGCTGCCGCTCCGTACGAATCAATCGCCGTCGCCACCCGCCCGGCGCGCGCCGATGCGAGGTCAATTCCGGTAAAAATTGACCGGCCGAACAAAAAGTTACCGTTCGTTTCAAAGATGCCCAGATAGTGAGTTGCCGTCCGGCTATTCTTCCGTCACCCACAATAACGATCCCATCTGGGGGTGACATATGAACACCATCATCAAGAGCGCCCTGTGCGCCGCCTTCGTGCCGTTCGTACTCGCTGGTTGCGGCGGCGGCGACGACGGCGGCGGCACGCAAACCGGTACGCTGCACGTCGCGATGACGGACGCGCCTTCCTGCGGCTTCGACCATGTGTACGTCACCGTCTCGCAGGTCCGCGTCAACGCCAACGCGAATGCCTCCGACAACGATGCCGGCTGGTCGACCGTTTCCCTCGCGACGCCGCAGAAGATCGACCTGCTGTCGCTGACCAACGGCGTGCTCGCCGATCTGGGCCAGACCGCGCTGCCCGCCGGCCAGTATCAGCAAGTCCGGCTGGTGCTCGCGCAGAATCAAGGCAACAACCTCGCGAACTCGGTCGTCCCGACCGGCGGCTCGGAACAGGCGCTCGCCACGCCGAGCGCGACGCAAAGCGGCTACAAGATCATCCAGCCGTTCACGGTCCAGCCCAACACGCTCGTCGATCTCGTGCTCGACTTCAATGCGTGCAAGTCGATCGTCCAGCGCGGCAACGGCTCGTATGCGCTGAAGCCGGTCGTCACCGCGATCCCGACCGTCGTGAGCGGCGCGATCGCCGGTTACGTCGCATCGGCCGAAGCCGGCTCGACCGTCTATGCCGAACAGGGCGGCAAGGTCGTTCGCGGCACGGTGGCCGACAGTTCCGGGAAGTTCGTGCTGTCGCCGCTGATCCAGAGCTCGACGCAGGGCAACTACGACGTCGTGATCGTGAAGAACAACTTCGCGTCGGGTATCGTCCGCTCGGTGCCGGTGGTGGTGAACACGACCACGGCGGTGTCGGCGTCGACCGCACCGATCACGCTGCCTGCGTCGACGATGAGCACCGTCAGCGGTACGGTCACGACCAGCGCGAACGCCTTCGTGCGCGCGCTGCAGACGATCGATGCGAACGCGTACGAGATCACGTCGATCAACGCGAACATGGACACCGGCGCCTATTCGCTGTCCGTGCCCACTGCCGCGCCGATCGTCGGCACCTACTCGGGTTCGCTGCCGGTCGCGCTGGCCGCGGCGCCGGCCGCCGCAGGCCAATACACGATCGAGGCCGACGCGGCATCGGGGGCGACCCAATCGGCAAACGTCAACGCAACGACCAGTCAGTCCAACGTCAACTTCAGCTTCTGACGCGCTGACGGCATCATCGAAAGGGCCGAACGGCCCTTTCCTTCCAACGGGAGAACGAAGTGAAAAAAGGGATGATCGCGTTGCTCGTAGCGGCGAGCATGGTGGGCGCGCTCGGCGGGTGCGTCGCCTATGTTCCTGGCGCACCGGTCGTGGTCGCGCCGCAAGGCGGGCCGGGGAATGGATTCTGTCCGCCGGGACAGGCCAAGAAAGGCAATTGTTGATGTAAAGCCCGCGGCAGCCGCGGGCTTTTTTTCATCCATCGAGCCAGCCGGCGCCCATGCCCGACGGCTCGGCGAATCCCCGTTCCCCGCCGCGTCACTCCGCCATCTTCGGCGGCCACGCATGGCCTTCGGCCTGACAATGCCCGCACCACGCATACAGCGCGTCGTACATGACGAGACCGTGTTCCAGCATCGCGTGATCGTCGGGAAACATGTCCGACAGTCCGAGCGAAATCGCATGAAGCCCGCCCGACTGCGGCGTCAGGTCGAGCCGCGACGTATCCGCGCCGCGGATGATGCAGGCCATGTGCTGCAACGCCTGATCGTCGGCCAGACCGTACTTGTCGAGAAACGCGTCGAAGCTGCATTGCTCGCCGACGTGCGTCAATTCCACGCCGGGAATGTCGTACGGGATCGCGCCGGTCTCGCCGGCGATGCGCAGCACATCGCCCGGCGCAACATAGAGAAATTCGGGCGTCTCGTCGATAAAACGGGCAATGAGCCAGGGACACGCTATCCGGTCGATTTTCGGACGTTGGCGAGTAATCCATTGCATGGCGGCCTCCACGGTCAGCGATGCAACAGCGGATACACGATCAGGCCCATCACGGCGGCTCCGCCGACGACCATCGGCTCCGACAGCTTCTTGAACCTGACCAGCAGCACGATCGTCGCGAGCGCCACCAATGCGGTCGGCACGTCGACGATCGAGCGTCGGGCCAGCACGATCACCGACCCCGTGATCGCGCCGACGGCCGCGGCCGTCACGCCGTCGACGAACGCCAGGATCGCCGGCAGCCTGCCGTATTTCTTGAAGTACGGGGCCGGCAATACCGTGAACAGATAGCACGGCAGGAACGTACCCGCCGCCGCCACGCACGCGCCGGGCAACCCCGCCACCAGATAGCCGATGAAGCCGACCGTGATGACGACCGGGCCCGGCGTGATCATCGCGACCGCCACGGCGTCGACGAACTGCTTCTCGCTGAGCCAATGGTGCTCGGTGACCACGCCCCCATAAAGGAACGGCACGATCGCGAGCCCCGAGCCGAACACGAACGCGCCGGCCTTCGCGAAGAAGACGGCCAGTTGCACGAGCTGCGGCCAGTCGACGATACCGAGCCATGCGCCCGTGGCGGAAACGGGCCACGCCACGACCGCATCGACGCGCCGCTGGCGTAACCACCGGGGCGGCGCGCGCGTGAGCCAGACGAGCACACCCGCCGCGAGAAACAGCCACGCCACTTCCGATTCGGTGATCACCGTCACGGCCACCAGCGCGAGATAGATCGCCCACAGCAGCGTGTCGCGGCCGATGCTTTTCGCGGTCAGCTTGCGCGCGCTGATCGCGATGATGCCGATCACCGCCGCGCCGACGCCGTAGAACACCGACTGCATCCACGTCAGGCCGCCGAATCGCGTGTACGCGTAGCCGAGCAGCACCACCATCACAAACGACGGCAGCACGAACGCGATCCCGACCATCGTGGCGCCGACGATGCGGTAATGCACGTAGCCGAGATAGATCGCCAGTTGCGCGGCGAGCGGGCCGGGGGCGAGTTGCGCGAGCGCCAGGCCTTCCTTGTAGTCCGCGTCCGCGATCCATCGGCGCGTATCCACGAGATCCCGATGCATGTAGCCCGCGAGCGCGACCGGCCCGCCGAACCCCGTCGCGCCGAGCCGCGCGAAGTACCCGATCATTTGCCACAGCGTATAGGCCGGGCGGTCCCGGTGTGTATTCATGTTGGCGCGAGCAGCATGGTCAGGGTTGGCGGTTGCCGCGGAAATGCACGTACAACGAATCGAGTACGGTGCCGATCTCCGTCAGCAATGCGTCATCGTCGGCGACGCGCTTTCGGGCGCCGGCGAGAATGGCCTCGAATCCGCCGGCTTCCGGCACGGTGGCGCCGCCCACATCCAGCGCATGCACCATGGCGCCCAGCCGGGCGAGTCCGTCGTTGTCGCCCAGCCCGAAGCTGGCGACCAGCACCTCGAACGACACGCGATCGCCCACATGCGTGAACGGCGCGCCGTCGAAGTCGAAGCCGAGCGCGTCGGCCGGGCAATCGGCGAGGTTGTCCAGCCACACGAAGCGGGCATGAGGATCGATGAAACGCTGAATCAGCCACGCGCTGGCGACGCGATCGACCCACAGGTGACGGCGCGTCGCCCACAACCTGCCCTGATACTGCGCACGGTCGCGACGCGGAATGCCGCGCTGCGCGGCATGCGGCTCGCCGGGCGAGCGCAACGCTTCGACCGCGGCGGTGAAATCCCGCCATTGCGCCTGCGCGCGCAGCGAAGTTTCGCCGGGAAAGAAATCGATGCTTCGAATCGCCTCGTAGTTGCGAGCATGGCGGCGTTGCAGGCGGTTGAGCTCGGCGACCGCCAGATCGGGCAGCGTGCTGCGGGCCGCCGAAAGCTCGGCGAGCCAGCCTGCGTAATCGCCCGCGCGATCGAACAGCGACTGGTACGCGTCTTCGTCGGCAGGATCGTCCGCCCGGACATCCAGCAACCACGCCTGCCCTTCGCCGTTGCGCGCCTCGTCGGCGAGCTCACGCAGTTGCGCCGCCTGCTCGGCATGCGCAGGCAACAGATAGGCGCCGTCCCGCAGTGCACCACAGCCGAGCGCCTTGACGGTACGCCAGATGCGCATGCGGGCAGTCGCGCCGGAGGTCGGCAGACTGACGATCAACAGGAGCCAGGAAGTCGGGACGGCATTCATGACGGCAGCATAAGTGGCCGTCACGAACACTGCAATTCGGTAGATATCGCTACACCATTTCGACGGCACGCAGCCATGCTCGACGCGTGGAACAGGAAGGTAAAAACAACGACCGTCAACCGCGCCCGGGCCGCCTCGTCGCCGGCCGCGCAACCCGATGCGGGCCCGATATGCGGTCGACGCCGCGGCACATCGTGACGATATCCTGCGAATCGGGCGGTTCTGCGCATAAACTGAAAGCACGCCACGGCAGGCTGCCGTCGAGCGACCGAACGCTTTTCCCCGACACCGCGCAGACTGCAACTGAACGGCAAACGCAGGCCCGCACATGAAACCGCCCCATGAAAATTGATCCCAGCGTCATTCCTCACTATCTCGTCCTGCGTGCGGGCTGCCCCCCTTATGTGCTGAATTCGGATCGTCAGGTGCTCCGCCGCCAGGCGAGTCGGCTCTTGCTGGCATTCGCGCGAACGCGTGGAGCGATCGCACATGTCGACGGCATCGCCTGGAACGTCTTCTCCGACAGCGAGGGGCTCACGATAGTCGAGCGTCGCGAGACCGGGTTCTTTTCGTTGGTCGCGGGAAACGAGACCGAACGTCAGTTGCATTTGCTGACGACCCTCTGACGTCGTCGCCGGGACGACGTATCGCACGGGCGACAGGCGTGCCGGCAAGGGACCGATCGCGACCCAGGCGTCACGCGTTCCGCCCCTGCCGATAGCGCTTGACACGTTTCGTGCCGACGCGTACTGTCGGCCGCGGAAGTATTCAAGAAGCGCGATTGCTGCTCATCATCGACCGCAGCCTGCGGTATTCGTTGTCCTCTCCCTCCTTGATTCCTTTTCCTCGTCCATACGAGGCATATGCGCTCGTTCATTTTCAGGAGATCCAACATGGATACCGGTACCGTCAAGTGGTTCAACGACAGCAAGGGCTTCGGCTTCATCACCCCCGACAACGGCAGCGACGATCTGTTCGCCCACTTCTCGGAGATCCGCGGCGATGGCTTCAAGACCCTCGCGGAAGGCCAGAAGGTCAGCTTCGAAACGAAGACGGGCCCCAAAGGGCTGCAGGCGTCGAACATCACCCCGCTGTAATCGCTGAACCGTCAGCCCCTGTTCGCGAAGCGGCACATCGCTGCCGCTTCACGTGCTGCGCCCTCCGTCGCAGTCAACGCGACTCGACGCAGGCACGCTCATCCGCTTCGCATCCGGCCGTCGGCCCGTGCGTATGCCGACACCCGACCCTCACTCGCCGCGCCGCACGGCCGACCGCGCGCGAGAGAGCGGCGCACGTCATGCTTACCGAACCGCGCAAGCGGTGCAGCAGGAGAACCCGCATGACCCGAAACCAGCCTCGCCGCAACAAGGCGCCTCCGCGTGCCAGCCAGGCCATCACTTTGCCGAAGCTGGGCACCGCATTGAACTGGGTGCCGCCCAAACCGCCCGCGGTCACGAAATCGCCCGCGAAGAAACGCCCGCCTGCTCCACAATAACCCGCCTGAAACCGGGCGACGTCCTCGACGAAGTGCGTGCGCCAATCCGGAATAAATTGGACGTTCGACGAAGGATGCGCGTATGATGGACTCATCCGAACGATCGGCCGCCCTCCGACGTTCGCCCCTCCACCCGCCCGCTTGCTGCATCGCCCCTCCTTCGCGCTGCAACGTTGTCCCCTTCACCCACCGGCCCGCCCTGCAATGGGAATACTGGCCGAACGTGTTCGCCCATGCGACTCGCCGTGGCCGAACGCCAGGAGTTCGTCATGAGCATGCACGTCTATCGTGGATTCGAGATTTATCCGCTGATTTACCCTCACGTGGCCGCGCCGCATGGCTGCCCGCACAACTACGACGCCGGGTTCGACGCGGCCGTCAAGATTTGCCTGCGCGGCACCACCGATACGCTGACGCAGAGCCAGACCTTCCGATTGCACGACATCTCCCCATTCGACAATGCCGGCGACGCACGTCGTGCGTCGGTGCGCTTTGCCGAGAACATCATCGACGACAATCGGGACAAACAGGGCTTCTTTTCCAGCGCGCGCTGACGCGCGCTCGTCGGCACAACGCAATTTTTCGGTATTTTGGAGGACGAAATGATCATCGACGAACTGCTCGGCTTGATCGAACGGCATGAAGTCACCCGGATCGACACCGTCGTTCCCGCCAGAATCGCCGATTCAGCGATGTGCCACCAACCCGAGCTGCACATGTTCATGGCGGTACGTGCGCTCTCGATCGGAGCAGGATATTCGGAATTCGAATCCGACGAGATAGCCAGCGCCGTCATGACGCGGCTCGGCTAGCTTTCCGTTCCAGCCTTTCCCGACAGGATCTACATGACGACAATTACGCTGAAGCTCAACGAACCGATCGATGTCGCGCTGCGGCGATTCCGGCGCGGCATCGAGAAAACCGGGCTGATTCGCGAATTGCGCGCCCGCACCGGCTACGAGAAGCCCACGACGGAGCGCAAGCGCAAGAAGGCCAGCGCCGTTGCCAGGCAGCGCCTGCGGGCCAAGCGCATGTTGCCGCCCCGAAAAATGTACTAGGAGGACATCGTGTACGACATGCCGGCCGAGGCGCCTCCGTTCTTCCCGCTGACGAAATGCGAAGTCGACTTCGATCAGCAGAACGACATGGTGACACTGCTGCCGAGCTTCTACGCATTCGGGTGCGAGTACACCAGCCGCGGGCTTCTGATCGGGCGTAGCGATGCGTTCAAGCTGATTGCCGCGATCGAGAAGGCGCTCGCCGTTCGGCAGTAATCCGACACCGGCGCACTCGCCAGCACCGACAACCCCAAAAAGGACCATGCGCGGCCGGACCCAGTACGTCGATCTGCTCTACTTCCTCGTTGTCATGCAACTCGTCACCCGCAGGCAGACGCGCGCGTGGCTTTCGCCGTTCCAACTCGCCGAATCGCTGCAGGCGTGGCTGGTCATCCATCGTGCGAAATGCGAGTGGCGCGATCGCGTCTGGATAGGCCACGCTTCGCTTCAGATCGCGAAATCGGCCGGCCCGGCCGACAGCGCCGCACTCGCGCAATCGCTCGCGCATGCCGAACCGGCGCCGGCGCCCGCTTCTCCGGACGCCTCGACGGATCGGGCGGGCCTCCGCATGGCGTGCATCCGTTACCTTCGCGAGCATGTCTGACCTTGATCCCCGTTGACGGGACGACATGCAATCCGGCAACGGCGACCGACAGGCAGGGGTCGATGCGTCAGTGACATGCGAACGCGGTTCGCGTTCGTGCCGACATATCGGGGCGCGACCGATTAAAAAAGTCGCGTGCCGGCTCGGCGTTTCGACGCGGCCACGCCCGCGGCGTGCTACATCGGGCGTCCCGATGATAAGCTCGGCATCGACGCGCTGTCGCGCACCCGTCACCCGACCGACCCCAAGCCTCCCGCGAGTCTGCTCATGCCCATCGCTCCTGCTGTCGTCTCCGCCTTCACCCCCACCGGCAAGCTCCGCGCATCGATCAACCTCGGCAACCCGATCCTCGCGAACCGCGACCCGGCAACGGGCGAACCGTTCGGCGTCTCGATCGACCTCGCCCGTGCATTCGCCGAGCGCCTGTCGGCCGATCTGGAACTCGTGGTGTTCGACGCCGCCGGCAAATCGGTGCAGGCGCTGACCGACGAGCGCGCCGATTTCGGCTTCTTCGCGATCGATCCGCTGCGCGGCGAAACCGTTGCGTTCACCGCACCGTACGTGCTGATCGAAGGTTTCTATCTCGTGCCCGACGCGTCGCCGATCCGCACCCATGCGGACGTCGACCAGCCGCACAACCGCGTGGCCGTCGGCAACGGGAGCGCATACGACCTGTTCCTCACCCGCGAACTGAAAGCCGCGCGGATCGTGCGCGCGCCGACGTCGCAAGCGGTCGTGTCGACGTTCGTCGAGCAAAAGCTGGAAGTGGCGGCCGGCGTGAAGCAGCAGCTCGAAGCCGACGCCGCGAAAACGCCGGGCCTGCGCCTGCTCGACGAGCGCTTCATGGTGATCCGGCAGGCGATGGGCGTGCCGAAGAGCCGCGGTGACGCGGCGGCCGCGGTGCTGAACGCGTTCGTCGAGGAGATGAAGGCGTCGGGCTTCGTCGCCGATTCGCTGCGCCGGCACGGCATCACGGGCGCATCGGTCGCGCCGGCTGGCTGATCGACAGCCGCGCAGCGACATGCCGAACGCGCCCACCCGTTGACCGCCGAGGCCGTCCGGCTCGCGGCTCGGGCATGCGATTTCAGCACGCGCCGGCTCGGTCCTCGCGCGCATGACGCGTACGGAATCGCGGCAACGCAGCATCGCCGGGCACAGGACACGCGCAAATGGCGAAGCGGCGCCGGACGTCGCGACCCCGCGACCGCCGAATGGGGCAATGTGCTGCTCCGCACCAACCCGTTGCGGATCGCGCCGGCTTCGGGCACGAAGCGCCACCGGCGCAATCGCCGAGCCCGATCGGCCTCGTCCCCGCGCTAGCGCAAACCCGGACCCGGTTGCACTGTTCATCGTCATTCTGGTCCTGTATCGTCCTTCCATCCCCGATTGCGAAACCGGTGCATGGGAGGCTCTCGATGCGAAAAAAGAATGCTGCAGCCGTCTGGATCCTGATCGCGATGCTGGCAGGCATCGCAATCGGCTACATGGTCTTCACGAGCTTTCCCGACAAAAAGGCCGCGACCGAAATCGCCGGCTACATCTCGCTCGTCTCCGACGTGTTCCTGCGGCTGATCAAGATGGTGATCGGGCCGCTGGTGTTCTCGACGCTGGTCGTCGGCATCGCGCACATGGGCGACGCGGCCTCGGTCGGGCGCGTGTTCGCGAAAGCGTTCGGCTGGTTCATCACCGCGTCGCTGGTCTCGCTGCTGCTCGGGCTGCTGATGGCGAACCTGCTGCGGCCCGGCGACAACCTCGGCCTGCCGCTGCCGGACATCGGCGCATCGGCGAACCTCGCGACCTCCAAGTTCACGTTGAAGGATTTCGTCGGCCACATGGTGCCGAAGTCGATCGCCGAGGCGATGGCGAACAACGAAATCCTGCAGATCGTCGTGTTCTCGATGTTCTTCGGCGTGGCGCTCGCCGCGCTCGGCGAACGCGGCAAGATCCTCGTGGCCGCGATCGATCAACTGTCGCACGTGATGCTGAAAATCACCGGCTACGTGATGAAGCTCGCGCCGCTCGCCGTATTGGCCGCGATGGCCGCGACCGTCGCGGTGAACGGGCTGTCGGTGCTGCTGAAGTTCGCGGTGTTCATGGGCGATTTCTATCTGAGCCTGTTCCTGCTCTGGGCATTGCTCGTCTGCGCCGGGTTGCTGTTTCTCGGCCCGCGCGTGTTCAAGCTGCTGGTGCTGATCAAGGAAGCGTTCATGCTGTCGTTCGCGACGGCGAGCTCCGAAGCCGCGTATCCGAAGATCCTCGATGCGCTCGACCGCTTCGGCGTGAAGCGCAAGATCTCGAGCTTCGTGATGCCGATGGGTTATTCGTTCAACCTCGACGGCTCGATGATGTACTGCACGTTCGCGTCGCTGTTCATCGCGCAGGCGTACAACGTCCATCTGTCGCTCGGCACGCAGATCACGATGCTGCTCGTGCTGATGCTCACGTCGAAGGGAATGGCCGGCGTGCCGCGCGCGTCGCTCGTCGTGATCGCCGCGACGCTGCACCAGTTCGGGCTGCCGGAAGCCGGGCTACTGCTGATCCTCGGCGTCGACACGTTCCTCGACATGGGCCGCTCGGCCACGAACGCGGTCGGCAACTCGATCGCGAGCGCGGTAGTCGCGAAATGGGAAGGACAACTGATGTCGGAGGCGGAAGCCGAGGCCAACGCGGCGCGCATCGAAGCGGAACAGGAAGCGACGATCGCACATCCGACGGAAGTCTGACGGAGGCCCGCCGATGAAGATGCAGCGATTCCGGCTTGCGCTCGCGCTCGCGAGCCTGCTCGCCGCCAGCGCGTCCGCGCGCGCGGACGATCTGCCCTCCCCGCCGCCGCGCGTCGAGCCGTTCGCGCCGGCGCAACTGACCGGTACGCTCGCGAAGGTGCGCGGCACCGGCACGATCGCGCTCGGCTATCGCGACGCGTCGATACCGTTCTCGTACCTGAATGCGCGCCGCCAGCCGATCGGCTATTCGATCGAGCTGTGCAAGGCGCTCGTGTCGTCGATCGAGGATGCGGTCAACAAGAGCCTGACGATCCGCTGGGTGCCCGTCACGTCGGACAACCGCATCGACGCGGTGGTCAACGGCCAGGTCGATCTCGAATGCGGCTCCACGACGAGCAACCTCGAGCGCCAGAAGCGCGTGGCGTTCTCGCCGATCATCTTCGTGGCCGGCACGAAGGTGATGGTGAAGCGCGGCGCGCCGATCCGCTCGTTCCGCGATCTCGCGGGCAAGAAAGTCGCGGTGACGGCCGGCACGACCAACGAGAAAGCGTTGCGCGACCTGGACCAGCGGTTCAGGCTCGGGATCCAGCTGCAGGTGGTACCGGACCATGCGCAAGGCTTCGCGCTCGTCGCGAACGGCGGCGCCGACGCGTTCGCGACGGACGACGTGCTGCTGTACGGCCTGATTGCCGAGAATGCGGGCAAGGGCGGCCAGTACGACGTGGTGGGCGATTACCTGTCGTACGACCCGTACGGCATCATGTTCCGCAAGGACGATCCGCAGCTCGCGCAGGTCGTGAAGAACACCTTCGTGGAACTGGCCGCCGACGGCGAGATCGCACGCCAGTACAAGCGCTGGTTCCTGCGCCCGCTTCCGTCGGGCCTGAGTCTCAACCTGCCGATGAGCCCGCAACTGGAAACCATCATCGAGACGATCGGCATCAAGGGCGAATGAGCGCGGCGGCAGGCCGATCGCATGGGCGCATGGGCAAGCGGCCCCGGTATCTCGCCTGACACCGGGGCCGCTTGCGACAAGCACCGCGTCTAACCGACGCGCGCTTCGCCTTGCCGCTCGGTTTCGCCGTCGGGCGATGCCGTTCGCGCCAGTACGGGCTTCAATGCCCGCCCCGTATGGCTCGCACTCACCTTCGCGAGCGCTTCCGGCGGTGCCGCCGCGACGATCGTGCCGCCGCCCACGCCGCCTTCCGGCCCGAGATCGATGATCCAGTCGGCTTCCGCGATCACGTCGAGATCGTGCTCGATCACGACGACGCTATGCCCCGCATCGACGAGCCGGTGCAGCACGCGAATCAGCTTCGCGACGTCGGCCATGTGCAGGCCGACCGTCGGCTCGTCGAGCACGTACAGCGTGTGCGGCGCCTTCTGGCCGCGCCGCGTGATGTCGTCGCGCACCTTCGTCAGCTCGGTGACGAGCTTGATGCGCTGCGCCTCGCCGCCGGACAGCGTCGGCGACGGCTGGCCGAGCGTCAGGTAGCCGAGCCCGACGTCCTTCATCAACTGCAGCGGATGCGCGATGTTCGAGATCGGCGCGAAGAATTCGACCGCCTCGTCGATCTCCATCGTCAACACGTCGCCGATGTTCCGGCCGCGCCACGTGACGGCGAGCGTTTCCGGATTGAAGCGCTGCCCGTGGCACACGTCGCACGGCACCTTCACGTCGGGCAGGAAGCTCATGCCGATCGTGCGCACGCCTTGCCCTTCGCAGGCCGGGCAGCGCCCGTCGCCGGTGTTGAACGAGAAACGCGACGCCGTATAGCCGCGTGCGCGCGCTTCGAGCGTATCGGCGAACAGCTTGCGGATCGTGTCCCACACGCCGATATAAGTGGCCGGGCACGAGCGCGGCGTCTTGCCGATCGGCGTCTGGTCGACCTCGAGCACGCGATCGATCTGCTCCCAGCCGCTCAGCAACTCGCAGCCCTGCCATGCATGCGTGACGTTCAGCGACGGCCGCGGTGCGCTGCGCGCGAGCACGCTCGAACGGCGGTTCGTGGCCGGTGCGTCCTGTTGCGCCGCCTTGCGCGCACGCCGCGTGGCCGGCGACGACAGCACCGAGCGGCCGACCGCGTCCAGCAGGTTCGTCATCAGCACGTCGCGCGCGAGCGTCGACTTGCCCGAGCCGCTGACGCCCGTCACTGCGACGAGCCGCGCGAGCGGAATGCCGACCGTGACGTCGCGCAGGTTGTGCAGCGTCGCGCCATGCACGGTCAGCCAGGCTTCCGGCACGGCCTCGCCGCCCTTCTTGCCCGGCAGGCTCACGCCGCGGCGCGGCTGCAGCGGGTGCGTCATCGGCTGCGCGAGCAATCGGCCCGTGACCGAATCCGGCTGCGCGGCCAGATCGGCGACCGCGCCCTCGGCGACCAGCGTGCCGCCGCGCTTGCCCGCGCCCGGGCCGATGTCGATGATGTGATCCGCGCGGCGGATCGTGTCCTCGTCATGCTCGACGACGACCAGCGTATTGCCCTTGTCGCCGAGCTTGCGCAATGCGTCGAGCAGGATCTGGTTGTCGCGCGGATGCAGGCCGATCGTCGGCTCGTCGAGCACGTAGCAGACGCCCTGCAGGTTGCTGCCGAGCTGCGCGGCGAGCCGGATGCGCTGCGCTTCGCCGCCCGACAGGCTCGGCGCCGCACGATCGAGGCTCAAGTAGCCGAGCCCGACTTCCTCGAGAAACGCGAGGCGGCTGCCGATCTCGCTGACGATGTCGCGCGCGATCTGCGCATCGCGCCCGGTGAGTTCCAGCGCGTCGATCCAGCGGCGCGTGTCCGATACCGTCCATTGCGCGACCTCGACGATCGGATGCGCGTCGAACGTGACCGCGCGCGCGGACGGGTTCAGCCGCGTGCCGTGGCAATCGGGGCACGGTTCGTTGCCGACGCCTTCCGGTTCCTGCTCGTCCGACGGCAAGGTTTGCTCGCGGCCGCGATCGTCGCCGGCGAGCACCGTGTCGTCGTATGCGGCGCGCTGTTCGCGCGTGAGCGTGACGCCGGTGCCGACGCAGGTCGTGCACCAGCCGTGCTTGCTGTTGTACGAGAACATCCGCGGGTCGAGCTCCGGATAGCTCGTGCCGCATACCGGGCACGCACGCTTGACCGACAGCACCTTGACCGCGCCGACCCGGGCGGTCGAACGATCGTTGCGCATCGCATCGTGCAGCCCGTCGAGCGGCGCGAGCAGGTGCATCACGCCCTTGCCGAGCTCGAGCGTCTCGTCGAGCCTGCGCCGCAACTCGGCTTCGTTGTCCGGCGACACGACGATATCGGCCACCGGCAATTCGATCGTGTGCTCGCGGAAGCGGTCGAGCTTCGGCCACGGGTCGACCGTGACGAACTCGCCGTCGACGCGCAGATGCGTGCTGCCGCGCGCCTTCGCCCACTTCGCGAGATCCGTATACACGCCCTTGCGATTGACGACGAGCGGCGCGAGCAACCCGACGTGTTCGCCGCGATGGTCGCGCAGCAGTTGCGCGGCGATCGATTCGACGGATTGCGACGTGACCGGCGTGCCGTCATGGATGCAGTGTTGCAGCCCGAGCTTCACGTACAGCAGCCGCAGGAAATGCCACACCTCGGACGTGGTCGCGACCGTGCTCTTGCGCCCGCCGCGCGACAGCCGCTGCTCGATCGCGACGGTCGGCGGAATGCCGTACACGGCATCGACCTCGGGGCGGCCGGCCGGCTGCACGATCGAGCGCGCATACGCGTTCAGCGATTCGAGGTAGCGACGCTGGCCCTCGTGGAACAGGATGTCGAACGCGAGCGTCGACTTGCCGGAACCCGACACGCCGGTGATCACGTTGAACTTGCCGTGCGGGATGTCGACGTCGAGCGCCTTCAGGTTGTGCTCGCGCGCATTGACGATGCGCACGACGTCCTCGCCTTCGATCGCCCGGCGCGCGCGCGCCGCGTTCAGCACGGCCTGCAACGGCTTGCCTTCGTCGGCATGCACCGCGCCGGTATGCACCGCGCCGACATCCATCGCGCGGTCGTACTGCAGCAGCGCCACGCCGGTATGCGATTCGGCGCAGGCCTTCACGTCGTCCGGCGTGCCCGCGCACAGCACGAGGCCGCCGCCGTCGCCGCCTTCCGGGCCGAGATCGATCAGCCAGTCGGCCGCGCGGATCACGTCGAGGTTGTGCTCGATCACGATCAGCGAATGGCCGGCCGCGAGCAGCTTGCCGAATGCCTGCATCAGTTTTGCGATGTCGTCGAAGTGCAGCCCGGTGGTCGGCTCGTCGAACATGAACAGTTTCGCGCGTGCGATGCGCGCCTCTTCCGTCGCGACCCGCCGCCCGCCCGCCGCCGCCGCCGACTCGGCGAGGAAGCCGGCGAGCTTCAGGCGCTGCGCCTCGCCGCCCGACAGCGTCGGCACCGGCTGGCCGAGCTTCACGTATTCCAGGCCGACGTCGACGATCGGCTGCAGCACGCGCAGCACCTCGGCATCGGTCGCGAAGAACGCGGCCGCTTCGCTGACGGTCAGGTCGAGCACGTCGGCGATGTTCAGCGCGCGGCCGTCGCGCTCGATTCGCACTTCGAGGATTTCGGCACGGTAGCGGCTGCCGTCGCAATCCGGGCAGCGCAGGTAGACGTCGCTCAGGAACTGCATCTCGATGTGCTCGAAACCCGAGCCGCCGCAGGTCGGGCAACGGCCGTCGCCCGAGTTGAAGCTGAACGTGCCCGCGCCGTAGCCGCGCTGCAACGCGAGCGGCGCCTTCGCGAACAGCTTGCGGATTTCGTCGAACGCGCCGACGTAGCTCGCCGGGTTCGAGCGCGTGGTCTTGCCGATCGGCGACTGGTCGACGAACACGACGTCGCCGACCTGGTCGGCGCCCGTCAGGCTGCGGTACGCACCCGGCGATTCGGTCGCCTTGCCGTGGTGCCGCGCCATCGCCGGATACAGCACGTCCTGCAGCAGCGTGGATTTGCCGGAGCCGGACACACCCGTCACGCACACGAGCCGCTGCAGCGGAATTTCGACCGTGACGTCGCGCAGGTTGTGCTCGGTCGCGCCTTCGAGCACGATGCGCGGCGTGTTCGCGTCGACCGCGCGGCGCGCCCAGTTCGACGCATGCGCGACCTGCTTGCGGCCACCGAGATACTCGCCCGTCAGCGTGTGCGCGGAACGGATGTCGGACGGCGTGCCGTCGTACACGATCGTGCCGCCGCGCTCGCCCGGGCCCGGCCCCATGTCGATCAATCGATCGGCCGCGAGCATCACCGACGGATCGTGCTCGACGACGACCAGCGTGTTGCCCGCGTCGCGCAACCGCTGCATCGCCTCGACGATCCGCGTGAGATCGCGCGGATGCAGCCCGATGCTCGGCTCGTCGAGCACGAACAGGGTTTTCGTGAGCGACGTGCCGAGCGCGGTGGTCAGATTGATCCGCTGCACCTCGCCGCCCGACAGCGTGCGGCTCTGCCGGTCGAGCGTCAGGTAGCCGAGTCCGACGTCGCACAGGTATTTCAGGCGCGTGCGCACTTCGGCGAGCAGCAGCTTCAATGCGTCGTCGAGCAGCGCGCTCGGCAGCACGATTTCGTCGAAGAAGCGCCGGATGCGCTCGATCGGCAGCAGCATCAGATCGTGCACCGTCAGGCCGGGCAGCGCTTCGAGCTGCGCGCGGCTCCATTCGACGCCGCGCGGCATGAAGCGGTCGGCCGGCGCGAGCACGGCGTCGGCATTCTCCTTCGAGCCGAGCCGCCATTGCAGCGATTCCGTCTTCAGGCGCGCGCCACCGCACACGTCGCACGGCGTATAGCTGCGGTATTTCGACAGCAGCACGCGGATGTGCATCTTGTACGCTTTCGATTCGAGGTAGCCGAAGAAGCGCTTCACGCCGTACCACTGGCTCTGCCACTTGCCGTTCCAGTCCGGCGAACCGTTGACGACCCAGTCGCGCTCGGCGTCCGTCAGCTCGGACCACGGCACGTCGCGCCGGATGCCGGCCTTCGCCGCGTAGCGCATGAGGTCGTCCTGGCACTCTTTCCACGCGGGCGTCTGCATCGGCTTGATCGCGCCGCCGCGCAGCGTCTTGCGCGCATCGGGAATCACGAGCCCGAGATCGACGCCGATCACGCGACCGAAGCCGCGGCAGGTTTCGCACGCGCCGTATGCCGAGTTGAACGAGAACAGCGCCGCTTGCGGCTCCGCGTAACGCAGGTCGCTATCGGGATCGTGGAGCCCGGTGGAGAAGCGCCACACCTGCGGCTCGGCCGTCGCGTTTTCCGCGTCCGCCGCCAGCACGTACACGTTCACGCGGCCGCCGCCGCGCTTCAGCGATGCCTCGATCGCCTCGACCACCCGCACCTTGTCGGCCTGCTGCACGCGGAAGCGGTCGGCCACCACGTCGAGCATCTTGCGCGGCCCGGTGGGCGACGCGACTTCGCGCTGCGCCTGCACGCGCGTGTAGCCGCTCGCCGACAGCCACTGCGCGATTTCCTCGTCGGACACCGCTTCCGGCAATTCGACCGGGAACGTGACGACCACGCGCGGATCGTCGGCCTGCGTGCGCGCGACGAGCTCCGCGTAGATCGTCTCCGGCGTGTCGTGCCGTACCTGCCGCGCGGTCTTGCGGTCGAACAGCTCGGCCGCGCGCGCGTACAGCAGCTTCAGGTGGTCGTTCAGCTCGGTCATCGTGCCGACGGTCGAGCGCGAACTGCGGACCGGGTTGGTCTGGTCGATCGCGATCGCGGGCGGCACGCCGTCGACGCGCTCGACCTGCGGGCGATCCATCCGGTCGAGGAACTGCCGCGCGTAGGCACTGAAGGTCTCGACGTAGCGCCGCTGGCCTTCCGCGTACAGCGTGTCGAACACGAGACTCGACTTGCCGGAGCCGGACGGGCCGGTGACGACCGTCATTTCGCCGGTGCGCAGGTCGAGATCGAGATTCTTGAGGTTGTGCTGACGTGCTCCGCGAATGCGGATCAGATTGCTGGATGACAATTTGCCTGCCCGTCTGGATGAGTTAGCCGGAATTCACTGTGCCGCCGCGCCGCGGCGGATGTCGCACGGGCGATGCCCGCGCCGGTCGAGTTCGACGGATACTATACTGTACATTCATACAGGTGCGACCTGAAAGTCGCTATCACAACTGTCTTGCCAATAGCAACCGGACAAGACCTGCTGTTCTGCCAGCAGTAGCCCACTCG